>JARLGZ010000069.1 GCA_031292515.1 Puia sp.
CTTTCTTACCTTTACTAATTGACAAATTCACTCACTACTCACTACTCACTACTCACTACTCACTACTCACTACTCACTACTCACTACTCACTACCAACTCCCTACCCGCCGATTTCCAACATGCTCAATTCGCTGCCGGTAAACTTCAGTGCCTGTTTGCGAGACAGCGCTTCCTCCAGCTTCAGACGCAAGGCATTTTCATCATCGGTCTTGTCCAGCGCTATGGGGTGATTGTCGCTAAGGCAACCGTAAATATTACCGTGACTGTCCAGGCGAAGACGGTTGCAATCATGACAGAATGGTTGAGACTCATTGGCGATGACCCCGAAAACGTGCCCGTCCCCGGTCTTCCAGTAGCCGGCGGTGGAAGACTGCAAACGATCCAGGGGAGTAAACCGGTATTGCCGCCCAATTTCACGAAGGATCTCATCCCTGGTGAACAGGTATTTGTCAGCCTGGTCATGCAAATGTCCCATCGCCATGATCTCCAGGAAACGGATCCTGATATTGCGGGAGAATGCAAAATTCAACAGGGGAAGGATCTGCGAATCATTTTTTCCTCTCATGATCACGGCATTGAGCTTTACCTCTAATCCGCAATCCAGCGCCGCATCGATCCCGTCCAGTATTCGTTGTACGGAATGGCGTCTGCTCATTTGCAGGAAAACCTCCTCCCCGATTGCATCCAGGGAGACATTGACGGACTCCATCCCGGCCTGCTTCATGGGGAGTGCCAACCGCTGAAGCAGAAAACCATTTGTCGTCAATTTTATATGAGAGATGCCCAGATCGCGGATTCCGGCGATCATCCCGATAAGATCATGATAAAGGAGAGGCTCGCCGCCCGTGAGGCGAACGGTATCGAGGTCCAGTTGAGCATGCAACCGCCGGATCGTATCGAGCAATTCCGAGAGGGGCAGGGAGGTGGCCGGATGAGCACCGTTTGTAAGCTTCAGCGATTCATCCCCCTGTACACAATAGATGCATCCAAGGTTGCAGGTGCTGAGCAGGCTCACCCGCAAGGTCTTGAACGTTCGCCCATATTTGTCTTCGATGACCTGCATGGCGTAAAGGTACGATGAGATGCTCAATGATGAAACCTGGATTTTTCAGCCCGCAGGAACTCCTGTAAAGTCGCCCCGCAAGTCGGACATTCATAGTCAGCTGGCAGATTTTCAAACTTTGTGCCCGCCGCCACCTTATTGGGGGGATCCCCGTAATCTTCGTCATATAAGGTCAGACAGCAAGAACACTGCAGTACCCATTTTTCCGGCGGGGCTGCTTCATCATGGGGCACAGTCTCCCCAAGAGTTTCGCCAAAAAGGTTCTCTTTGCTCCTTAATGCATAAAAATCCTTGCAAAGCGATATAAGATAAGTGCCCAGGTTCTCTTTTTCGAGGTCTTCCCGATACAGCACATAGTCCTTAGAGTTGGGGTTAAAATCACGGGTATGTAATAAATCGTAACGATCCCATGCCTTTTTCTGATTCATCCGACGCGTTTCCCTTTTCCGTATGATGACCGAACCGAACAATCCCGTCTTCGGACGCGTCTTGATGGCGAAGCTCAATCCGTAGGTCCGGGTGTCTTCGTTGTCAAATTGCCGCACCAGGTAACGTTTCAGCCTGAGCCCTTCTTCACACAGATCCTCCACCTGCCAGTTCAATTCATTGGAAGCATGCCGGACATTGATACGGTATTTCCCCAGCACATAGTCCCATAAGCTCCTGTCCGCGGACTCTATCCCCTTGACGATAAGAGACTTCCACGGGGTCGTATACAATTGTCCGATCCTTGTCTGAAGGCAAATCAGGCAGAGCTCCCTGAGAAAAGACAGCGGAAACAACTCCTCCCGGCGATAAATGCCTAACCAGAGTTTATTACCGTGACTATTAAAGCCTTCATAATAGGGAAGCTTGAAGGGAGGCAACTTCAACTCCCCGGAGATTGGCTGGGTTGCAAAATGTTCCCCGGCGGTTATACGTTCATAAAGCAGGTCACCGTCAATCGACGGCCGATCGCAGAACAAATCCCTGTCTCCCAAAACGGCTTCTTCGATGAGGTGGCTGAGACGTGGGATATCCCGTGAATAAATCAGTTCCTTCCAAAGATAAAGGATGTTCGTACGCGGAAACCGCAGATATAAATACCAATAATTTCCTGTTCCCGAGCTGATAAAATTAAGGTTGCCCGAAAAAAAAGGAATAAAGGTCTGGCCTCCCTCCACCAGGTTGATCTTTAAGCCCGGTCTGAAATCGAAGGCATCCAGGATATCTTTATAGAGCCCCTCGCTCACCCAGTCGGCGCTTTCAAAGACGTCTTCCGTGACGTAAGAGCTGACGATATTGGGGAATCTCTCTTCATTGGTTTCAAAGGATATGCCGGCCTTCTCAAGCTCCAGTAAAAAGCCGGGGCCGTATTTGTCGGCGACGGTAAAAAACAGCTGCTGCCGCGTTCCCAATTGCGTGTCGGCCACTCTTGCTCTTTCCGCGGCCTGTACGATCGCGTAAAGATCCCCTGCGGAGACGATTCCTCCGGGCAGATTCACCTTTACGGTATAGTTCTTACGAAACATAGACTTTCATTTCTTCTTCCAAGATCTTTTTCACTTCCGGTCTGCACGAGCCACAACCCGTACCGGCGCCCGTTGCCGCGCAAAGACCGGCCAGGTCACGGCATCCGGCCGCTATCCGGTGTTTTATATTCCCGTTGCCTACGTTATTGCAACTGCACACCAGCGTCCCCATCAACGGTTCTGCGCTCTTACCGCTCCGTAATAATTGAAGACGCTTCCCGCTGAGTTCATTTTTATTCGCGATCAGATCCCTGAACTCGACGAATTCGCTTTTGTCGCCGATCAGGATGGCTCCGACCAGCCGGTCCCGGTGAACAATACATTTCTTATAGTAGCGCTTTGACCGGTCGATAAAGAGGATCTCTTCGTATTCCCTGTTATCGGGACATTCCGGGATACCCAGGCTGCAAAGATCGAAGCCCGGTATCTTTATAATGTTCATCGCCAAAGTGCCTTCGTAGCGTATGTTCATGTCACCCGCCAGCCATTTCGCAACTACCTCTCCCTGCTGTTCCGCAGCCGCCGTGATACTGAACAACTTCCCTTCCCTTTCGGCGATCTCCCCGATGGCATATACCGCCGGATCGCTGGTCTGCAGTCGCTCATTGACGATCACGCCATGCCTGCATGACAGCCCGCTGTCCTTTGCCAGCTCGATGTTCGGGATAGTACCGATGGCCAGAATCATGGCATCACAAGAGATATAGTGCCCGCTTTTCAGCCGGATCCCCTGTAAACGGCTCTCACCGTAACACAACTGTACCTCGTCATTATAGTAGATGTCGCAGCCCATATCGATCATCTGTTCATGAAGCAGCTGGCTGCCGAGGGAATCCAGCTGTTTATTCAGAAAACGCGAAGTGCGATGGATGATCGTGATCCTGACACCCATCTCCCTGAGCGAGGCAGCCATCTCCAGCCCGACCAACCCCCCGCCAACGATCACAACGTGTGAATCCGGCGAAAGATGAGCCTTCAGCCCATCGGCATCCGGGCGCGTACGCATCGTAAATATGCCGGGCAGCGAAGGCAGATGTCGGGGAAAGGCAGCCCGGCTGCCAGTGGCCAGGATCAATGTATCATAAGAGATCCGGTTCCCAAGTGAATCGGTGACGGTCTTATTTTCCCGGTCGATCGCTTCGATGCCGTTATTGTTTTGCAGATGGATCCCCGAGGCAGCCTGTTCTTTCTCCCGCATTTTGACCAGTCCTTCCCAATCACGGGAGCCGTTGACATAATCCGGCAGCAAGACGCGATTATAAAAGGGAAACTCTTCTTTGCAGAATACGAAGATCTCATCCTCGCGGTCGAGGCGGCGGTAGGATTCTATAAATGCAAAAGCCGCGGCTCCGGCCCCTGCGACTACGATACGTTGTTTGGGTTTCTTAAACCGTCTGACCCTGACGGCACAGAATTTAAAGTCCGGCTCCTTCGAAATGGGATCCACAAGGTTGTTCGTGACGTTATTGGCACGGCTCAGGTCGTTGTCACCCATTTTCCCCCAATGCATAGGCAGGAACACGACGCCTTGCCGGATATCGCCGGAGATCCTGGCATTGACTCTGACTTCACCTCTCCTCGACTGTACAAGGACGATATCGTCCCCGGCGATGGAAAGACGCCGTGCATCTTCCGGGTGTATCTCCAGGAATGGCCTGGCAATATGCTGGTTCAATTTATGCACCTTACCGGTCCTGGTCATCGTGTGCCATTGATCACGGATACGACCCGTGGTCAGAATCAGGGGAAAGTCTGCATCCGGCCTTTCGCTGTTCACGGAATCCGGCACCGCATGCAGGATTGCCCGGTGGGAAGGAGTATGAAATTTCCTGTCTTCGAACAGCCTTACCGTGCCTTTTCCTCGCTGACCGGTGGGATAAGGCCACTGAACGGAGCCGACCGAACGGAGGATCTCATAATTAAGGCCGCTAATATCTATATGAGTGCCTGCCGTAAGACGCGTGTGTTCCGCATAGATCTCAGCGTTATTCGCATAGTCGAATCCATGATATCCCATCTTCTGCGCAAACCGGCAGATGATTTCCGCATCCGGCAGCGCTTCACCCGGCGCATCGACTATCTTGTTCAGGTAGCTGACCCTTCTTTCGGAGTTGGTCATGGTGCCTTCTTTTTCCGCCCATCCGGCTGCCGGCAGGATCACGTCCGCATATTGCAAAGTCTCCGGCTTATTGCTGACCTCCTGGACCACGACGAATTTTGCCTTTTTCAGGGCCTCTTCCGCCAGACGAACGTCCGGGAGGCTCACCAGCGGGTTGGTGCAGAGAATCCAGATCGCCTTCAATTTCCCGCTATGCAAGGCTTCGAACATTTCGGTCGCCGTAAGTCCGGGTTTCTCCGAAATCACCGTCCCACCCCAGAACTGTCGCACTTCTTCCCGGTGCCGGGGATCGGCGAGGTTACGATGGGCGGGCAAGAGGTTTGACAGCCCCCCTACTTCCCGTCCCCCCATGGCATTAGGCTGACCCGTCAGCGAGAAGGGACCCGAACCCGGTTTGCCGATATGGCCGGTGATCAGGTTCAGGTTGATAAGACTGAGATTTTTATAGACACCGTCCACGCTTTGATTGAGTCCCATCGTCCACATGCTGATAAAGCCCTGTGCATCTCCAATATACTCCGCGGCGAGGCGTATATCCTCCTCCGGGATACCGCATATCGCAGCCGATTCGGCTGGGGTACGAATAAATACTTTCCGGCGATATTCTTCAAACCCTTCAGTATGATCGCCTATAAAACCCGGATCGATCCTGCCGTTCTCAATCAGCACCCTTCCTATGGCATGATGCAGGGTAATATCCGTACCGGGGTTGATGGGCAGGTGCAGGTCCGCTATCGCGCAACTGTCCGTCCGCCGGGGATCGACCACGATGATCCGTGTACCCGGGTTGGCGGCCTTATGTGCTTCCACCCTTCTCCACAGGATAGGGTGACACCAGGCGGGATTGGCGCCGGTCACCAGGAAGCAGTCAGCCAGTTCGATGTCTTCGTAGCCGACGGGCACGCAGTCTTCGCCCAGGGCCATTTTGTAAGCGGCCACTGCGCTGCTCATGCACAAACGGGAATTGGTATCGATGTTATTGCTCCCGATAAACCCCTTGACCAGTTTGTTGATCACATAATATTCTTCCGTCAGACATTGACCGGAAACATAGAAAGCCACCGAATCGGGCCCGTACTTATCGATAAATGTCCTGAATACGGCAGCCGTCCTCTCAAGAGCGGTATCCCAGCCCACACGCTGCAAAGGCATGTGCCTGTTGTAACGCATGACAGGGTACAACAACCGGTCTTCGCGGTCGTTGACCGTATAATGCAGGTTCATTCCCTTGCTGCATAGCATGCCCCTGTTAACAGGATGAGAAGGATCCCCTTGAACGGTAATGTCTCCTTTTGCATCCTTTTTTACTGCGATCCCACACCCCACCCCGCAGTAACAGCAAATCGTCTTTTTGGTCTGGTCCTCTATCATCGCAGTATATTGCTTTCCTCGTTTGCATAGGCGACCCTGGCTACAGGCTGCGGCGTCAAAGCCAATGCTTCATCCCCCGAAAAATCCATTTTTTTGCGGCTCCGCGGATAAGCAAATCGCGTGACCGCTATGATCACAGCCACTCCGATGACGGTATAGCCGATGTATTCGAAAGCCCGGGCGTAGGTCAGGGAAGCCGACTTAAAAAGAAAACCGAAGATCATCCCCCCCAGGTTTCCCCCGGCGCCGACGATTCCGCTGACAAGGCCGACATTTTCTTCGTTGATAAAAGGGACGATCCCATAAGTCGCGCCGTTGGCCATTTTCAGAAATAGGGCAAATGACAGCATGAAGAGAATGGCCGTCGAAAAACTGCCTGCTCCTGCGAAAGCGATCAGGAAGAGACCTTCCAGAAAGAGGACTCCGGCCAGCAGCAATCCCTTTCCGCGCACGCCCCAACGACCGCCGATTTTATCGGAGACGATTCCTCCCAATGCACGGGCAAAAATATTCATGAAGCCGAATATGCCGGCCCAAAACCCAGCATTACTTTGAGACAGTTTGAAGGTATCCACGAAATGCAGAGAGGCGACATTGTCAAAGGTGATCTCCATGCCAAAACACATCGAGTATGCTATGGCGAGAGCCCAGACCCTCCAATCGGCCAGAACCGACCAATCCGTCTTCTTCCGGGCGGAATGGACGCGTCCGGTCTCGTCATAATTCCCGGCCGGCGTATCTTTTGTGAACCGGTAGTACAATGCCGCCAGGATCAGCATCATCAGACCAGGTACGATCATCGAAAGACGCCAGGCCTGGTGTGCGGTGTATCCAAAGGTGACGATCGTTCCAAAAATCAGCGGCATGACCATATTGGTGACGCCGCCGCCGAGGTTGCCCCAGCCACCGGTGATCGCATTGGCCGTCCCCTTTATTTTGGGGGCGAACATCATGGAAGTGTGGAACTGTGTGATCACAAAAGAAGCGCCGATCACACCGATCGCCAGTCTGAACAGGAGAAAACTCGTGTAGTCTCTCGAAAGACCCACCAAAAAGACGGGAATGGAGCCGGTAAGCAGGAGGCGTATAGCCGTTTTACGAGGCCCCCAGCTATCGCATAATTTGCCGATGATGAGTCGGGCCAGGATCGTAGAAGAAACCGATGCAATGATGGTATTCCCGACCTGGGCCTTTGTCAAACCCAGATCTGCGCGGATAGTGGGCATCAGGGGCGCAAGGCCGAACCATCCAAAAAAACAAACAAAGAACATCAGCCATGTGATATGGAAGGTACGCATCTGGATCGTACCCAGGGAAAACAGGTTTATTTTCTGCAGCGGTCCGGGAGGGCCGGAAACAGGTGCGGGGAGCAGTGTCTTCGTTTTAGCAGTCATATGAATAAGTTGATATATGAATGTTTGATATCGTAATTGTTGTTAATGCAGCTGATGTTCATACAGTTGATGCTGATGCAGCTGCTTTCGATGCAGCTGATGTTGACGCACCCGCTGTCGGTGCAGCTGTTGCCGGCCGGAAGAAATCTATTTACCCAGGAGATCCGGTCTGATATTGATTTGCAGATAAGCCCAGGTCGCGTTAAGCCGGCTGCTTCCGGGCGTGATCGTCTTGGCATACTCCATGCTTCCGGAGGCGGCCAGATAACAAAAACCGGCTTCTACCTGTGTGATCTTATTTAGTTTATAGCTCCCGATCAGGTCCGCCTCGCTACCCAGGTATTTACGGACAGCCGCACCCTTCACATCCTTTTGTTCCCCGGCAAGACCGAAATAGTGATAGTCCAGTCCGATGGTCAGGCGTTCATTAGTCGAAACATATTTCGATTTCAGGAAGGGGTTGTTCAGCCCCCCGGTTGCGGAACCCGATGCAGCGTAGAAATAGTCCATGGCTCCCCAGAATTTATGCGGGGTTCCGTAGAGCGGATCGAAACGGTGATTGGTAGTCGAAGAGGAAAAGGCGTCATTGCCCGACAGATAGTCCCATCCCGCCGTCCAGGAGAAATGTCTCCGGGTCAAGCTCAGGGATAGCGTCGACATATAGGCGCCGAGCGTCAACCCGTCCTTGTCCTTACCCGTCTGGTAGTAGAAGCCTGCCGTCAATGCCCATGCCTTTCGGCTATCCAGCTGGCTGTTCAGCAGAAAACCGCCCGTGACGCGGGTGTTGACCCCACTCTGGTTGAATTGTCTCCCATAGACATACCCGGTGTCCGTGCCGGCGACGGTCTTTATGGAATCCGTCATATATTTGCCGAACTCGTCGGCAAACAACAACCCACTGATTTTTGTACGGTTAAACTTTTTCGCCACATAGAGAAACTGCATCGCCTTGTAATTCTGGTTCATTCCATCGGTGGAAGGAGCTGCCGTCACAAAGGGAGATCCTGTTTTGGCGCTGATACCCGTTGCATTCGTTAAAGGCAGCATCCCCGCCGGTGTGGGTACCAGGTCGCCTTTGCTGTCCTTTACATAAGCGGGAATATTTGCCGGCGTGTAGTAGGTGCCATTATAGTTGATAGCATCGGTGTTCTGGTTGAAGGCCACCCCAAGATCGGCCTGCCATCCGCGCTGGATCAACTTAAAGACGATTACGTCGTGACGGCGGCCCTGCTGGAGCCAATCCAGGTTGCCTAACAGCCGCTCGTCATCATAGACCAGTTCCTGGCGACCGATCTTCACGCTGAAATATTCGATGGCGGATTTTGGAAAGGCGCTATCCCTCGCGTTAGCCAGTACGAGATCGGCCCAGGCCTCGTGGACGCTTAACCGGCTTCCATCGGCATTGCTGATGGTGGCGGCATCGGCGCCCCATACCCGGACATCCTGGACTGAGACATGAAATATCACCCTGGCGGATTGAAAATGAAGGGTGAGACGGGACCGTTGTGACGTCAGGAAAGCGGGTTTGTCTCCGATGGGCTCCAGCGTCCCATAACCGTTACGAAATTCCGTCCGTGTCCTGATCTGCCCGGTGAGTGAGAACTGCGATTGGACGCAAAGGGGGGTACCGATCAGACAAACAAGCGCCATACAGGCGATGAAAACAATTTTTTTCCTCATACATTTGTTTTGGTTTTGTTGTTTTGCGCCGGGAGTTACATTTTATCATCCTCCGGGTGCAAACGATGAGTAATCATTTTAACATTCCACTCCCCGGATAGACTGCCATCTTCCGGGGTTTTGGTTTAAAGGCTGGCGGGCGTGTTTCTATTCATAGCGTGCTTTTAGTGAACAATAGGTTTACCCCCTGAAAGGTTGTTGATCGTTAAAGAATGGCAGGCAATCGTAAACGGCATATCTGTGAAAAAGGAGGCCCGTTTTCGACCCGGGTTATTGTATGGCAGGCAAGATTAGACAGACTGTGACATATATATAATATAAATACATATACAGCACTTTCACAAGAAAAAAACCTATAAAATAGATATAATTATTGTGTATACTATAAAAATATGCCTATTTGTCCATATTTCACACAATAAAATATGATTTACAAATATATTAATATTTGAAATATATTTAATTTTTACAAAGAGCAAAAAGGATATAATCCTGTATACTATCTCTTATCATAAGATTTGTGCTATGAAGAAAAACAAAAACGGATGTGACCTAAAAAGCTGCTTTTTGTGCCGGAACTCGCTAACGGAATGGATTCCTGCGGTTGCGGAAAGCAGAAAAACCTATCATTACAGGAAAGGAGAGCAGATCTTTTCGGAGGGCGATCCCGTAACAGGCGTCTATTTCGTCTACAGCGGCAAAGTCAAGGTACATAAGAAATGGGGAGCCGAAAAGGAATTGATCATCCGCTTTGCCGGAAAAGGAGACCTGTTCGGCCACCGCGGCCTGGGCCATGACAACCAATACCCGATCTCGGCCACCGCCATCGAACCGGTGGAAGCCTGCTTCATCGATCTTTCCTTTTTCCAGGCCTCGCTGAAAGTGAACTACGGATTCATTTCCGAACTATTGCTGTTCTTCGCCGACGAATTGCAGGAATCGGAAGAAAAGATGCGCAACCTGGCGCATATGCAGGTAAAGGGGAGGGTCGCAAAGGCCTTACTCACCTTGCAGGAAAAATTTAAGACGACCCCCGAAGGGGCGATCGGCATTGTGCTCAGCAGACAAGACCTCGCATCCTTTGCGGGCACCACCTATGAAACCGTCTTCCGGATCATCAATGAATGGGTCCAGAACGGCATCATCGGAATCGTGGATAAAAACATAGCGATCCTGGATATCGATAAATTGACCGGCTTTACAAAAGAGACCGAAACGGGAGGCTAGTGGCCGCCGCCCTTCATCATTTCCCGGGCATGAAATACCGCCGGAAGAATTGCCTCCAGCGATTCACGGGCGCCGTCCGAACTGCCTGGCAAGGTTACGATCAGCGTATGTCCGATGGATCCGGCCACCCCGCGGCTCATCATGGCCATCGGAGTCCGCATCTGCCCATAAACCCGCATCGCCTCTGCAATGCCTTCGGCATCACGCTCCAGGATGCCTTTGATGGCGTCGACCGTACGATCCCTGGGACCAAGCCCCGTTCCTCCGGTAGTGAATATGAACTGCACGTCTCTGGATACCCATTCCTGTATTTGTCTGCGGATGTCTTCCTCTTCGTCCGGGACCACCTGGTAATACTTTACCCGGGCGTCGACGGCCTCCAGCATCTCCTTCACCAGTTTACCGCTTTTGTCTTCCCGTTTTCCCGATGCCGTAGAATCCGAGCAGACCAGCACGGCGCAGACAGGGGGAGTTACAAAGATTTTATCCCGGTCGCTCTTCCCCCCCCTCTTCTCAAGCAGCCGGATATTGCCGATCTCAAGTCCTTTGTCGACGGGTTTCAGCATATCATATATTTCCAGGGCCGCAACCGACACAGCTGTCAATACTTCCATTTCGATGCCCGTCCGGCCGATGGATTTGGCTTCGGCCATAATGACGATACCCGTACGCCGGAAGATCTCCGGAAAAAACCATCCCTCATGCAGATCGTTTTGCAGAAAATCGAACTGCATCTCCATGCCATCGATGGCCACCGGGTGACAATGCGGCAAAAGCTGCGGAGTAGCTTTCGCTCCTATAAACCCTGC
The DNA here is from genome assembly GCA_031292515.1 of Puia sp. Classification (GTDB taxonomy): domain Bacteria; phylum Bacteroidota; class Bacteroidia; order Chitinophagales; family Chitinophagaceae; genus Puia. The sequence goes on from JARLGZ010000069.1 coordinate 11,176, forward strand.
CGCCCTGGCTACGTCGAAAAGATTTCCCTTTGGCAGGGCATTCTCCCGGATAAGCGTTATTGCAGCCTGCGAACAGAAGACGACTCCGATGGCCCTGGCAGTCCGCAGCGTGACCTGTTTGTGGGTGATATCGCGCATAATCCTTCAAAAATGATGATTTTCCGGCAAACCTGTTTCGATTATTTTTCCGTACCGATATACACTTTCCCATTTTTCACCCTGACGGGATAAGTGCGAATCTTGTACTCTTCTCCGCTCAGGCAGTCTCCCGTCGTCAGCGAAAAAGTCTTTTTGTGAAACGGACAGGCTATCTTCGGCTCGCATTTTTCACCCACGCTCCCGGTCATGCCGCGCGAAAGAGCCATCTGATGTCTGTGCGGACACTCATTCTGCGTCGCATACCACTGACCCCGCCGGGAAAAATGAAAGATGGCGATTTGCTCATCGCCCAGGCTCACACAACCCCCACCATCGGGAGGGATGTCGGAAACACGGCAAACCATCTTCCAGACAGGATCTGCCTGCCTTGCCGGGTCCGGCTGTTTGAGGTCCGGCTGCCTGGAATCCGACTGGTTAGGGACCGTTTGTTTAGGATCCGGGAATGCCTCCGGAGAAACGTCTGCCAGCTGCGGATCGGGTAAAAAATTTTCGGACATATTCGAATGTTTTATTCCTGAGGATAATTGCAATATATTTTTCGCGAAACCAGGCTTGCGCTGGGCAATAGGGCTACCAGGCTCACCAGGTCTTTGCCTTTACCTGTTCCCTGAGACGTTCAAAAGATATGGTAGGATCTTTTTTGCCGGGAGCATTTACAAAATGCCGGAATCTTTTGCGTAGTTCCGGGTTTTCCACGACCTCCCTCCATTCACAACGATAGCTATTCACCAAATCCTGCATTTCTGCTTCGAGCTGCTCACCCAGACCCAGGCTGTCATTGACGACGACGTTTTTCAAGTAGCTCATCCCCCCCTCCATCTTGTTAAGCCACGCAGCCGTCCGTGTCAACGGGTCCGCCGTCCTGATATAAAACATTAAGAACCGGTCCAGGTACCGGACACAAGTCTCTTTGTCTATATCTGAAGCCATCAGTTCCGCGTGCTGCGGTTTGGAGCCGCCATTCCCGCAGACATACAGATTCCATCCCTTTTCTGTGGCGATAATGCCGAAGTCCTTGCTCCGGGCTTCCGCGCATTCCCGGACGCAGCCGCTGACGCCACCCTTTATTTTATGAGGGGCCCTGATCCCTTTGTATCGCTCCTCCACTTCGATGGCGAAACTAACGCTGTCGTGCAGGCCAAAACGACACCAGGTACTTCCTACGCAGCTTTTGACAGTCCGGAGGGCCTTCCCGTATGCATGACCGCTTTCAAAACCCGCGGCGATCAGTGCTTCCCATATTTCCGGCAAATCGTTCATATGCGCGCCGAAAAGATCGATCCGCTGGCCGCCCGTGATCTTCGTGTAGAGATTGTATTTCCTGGCGACCTTGCCCAGCACGATCAATTTGTCGGGCGTGATCTCTCCGCCCGGGATACGGGGAACGACGGAGTAGGTGCCTCCTTTCTGAATATTCGCCAGATACCTGTCATTACTATCCTGTATGGTGTCCTGTTTCAGGATCAGGTCGTTCCACAGGCTCGCCAGGATACTGGCGACAACGGGTTTGCACACCTCGCAGCCGTCTCCTTTTCCGAACCTGCCCAGGACCTCATTATAAGACCTCACTTCACCCATCTTGACCAGGTCGAAAATTTCCTGGCGGGAATGATCGAAATGCTCGCAGATAGCGTTCTTTATGTAGCGGCCGCCGGCCTTCAGGGTGCCGTTTATGAGGTCCTTTACAAGGGGGATACATCCCCCGCAGCCCGTACCTGCCCGGGTACAAGCCTTCATCCCCTCGATATTTTCGATTCCCTGATCGGTCACCGCGACGCAGATAGCACCTTTCGAAACGGACTCACACGAACACACCAGCGCTTCATCGGGCAGACTCATGACGCTGTTGCCTTCCGCCCCCCCACCCCGGCTGCCGAGTATCAGGTCTTCAGGATCAGCCGGCAACGGCAGCCGGTTGTTGACAGTCTGCAACAGGATATTATAAGCCGAGGCATCGCCGATCAGGATTCCCCCCAACAGGTATTTTCCGTCATTGCTGACATTGATTCGCTTGTAGATCCGCTTGTACCTGTCTTCAAAGACGATGGCACGGCAATCCGGCTCGGCAACAAAAGCGTCTCCAAAACTGGCAACGTCTACGCCGATCAGCTTCAACTTCGTGCTCATGTCATATCCCGTAAAACGTTTGTTTCCCCCGGCGAGATTGGCGGCCACCACTTCGGCCATTTCGTATCCGGGCGCCACCAGCCCGTAGACCATCCCGCCGCTAAGGGCGCACTCCCCAATGGCGAATACGGAACGGTCGCTGGTCTCCAACTTGTCGTTGACGACGACCCCACCCCGGGTTCCGACCTGGAGACCTGCCAGCCTGGCCAGCTCATCACGTGGACGTATCCCCGCTGAAATGACCAGCATATCCAGGGGAAGCTCCGTGTCATCCGTAAACCGGATAGTTTCTATGCGGCCATCGCCCGAGATGGATGCCGTATTCTTATTCAGGTGAATCTGCAGACCCAGTTCCCGGAGCCTTGATTCCAGGGTATGGCTGCCGTCACTATCTATCTGCCTGGGCATAAGGCGGGGAGCAAACTCGATTACATGAGGCGCCTTTACCCCCAGATCCAGCAAGGCTTTTGCGGCCTCCAGCCCCAGCAGCCCCCCTCCGATGACTCCCCCGTGCCTGGCCCCGGACGCATACTGCCTGATACGTTCCAGGTCATCGATCGTCCTGTATACAAATACTCCCTCTTTTTCTACTCCGGGGATATCCGGAACGAATGCGGAAGAGCCCGTTGCCAAAACCAGGAAATCATAAGGCTGGCTGACCCCTTTAAGAGAATGCACCGTTTTGGAGCCGCGGTCGATCTCCCGGACCGGATCCCCGATGTGCAGTATGACATCCCGGTCATCCTCAAACCAACCGGCCATCGAGAGACCGAGGTCACGCGCTGAATTCTTATTAAAATATTCGCTCAAGTGAACCCTGTCATAGGCCGGACGGGGTTCTTCCCCAAAAATGACCAGCTGGAAGGCGGAGATCTTCGCCATCAGTTTCTCACAAAACTTATGGCCTACCATTCCATTGCCAATTACAACAATTACAGGCTTTTTTGCGGCTATCATAAAAGGAGCTTTACAGTTGAATAGCAGCAATCATTAGTAAGACAAAACACATACGATAATATCACATATAATATAATTATACAATTATACTGATTTAATTTATACATTTTATTATTTATATCATATTTAATCAAATTTGTGGAAAAAACCACCTAAATTAACTCGTATATATAATATTATTATTTTTAATTATGAATAGTCGCCTAACACCGGAAATCGAAAAGGAAGCCGGACCGGAAAAGAAGCTGATACTGCTCGGTGCGGGACCCGGAGACAAGGAACTGATAACCCTCAAAGGCTACAAAATTCTCCGGGAGGCCAGGGTGGTGCTGTATGACAACCTGGCTAACAAGGAATTGCTGGATTTTACGCCCCCCGATTGTGAAAAGATCTATGTCGGGAAGACGCCTTATGGAGCTTATACCTCACAGGATGCCATTCATGCATTGATTCTGGAAAAGACGCGTTCAAAGGGAGAAGTAGTGCGCTTAAAAGGGGGAGATCCTTTTGTATTCGGAAGAGGTTTCGAAGAAGTGCTGTATGCCCGCGAGCACGGGATCGGGGTCATTTTTGTGCCGGGCATAACCAGTATGCAGAGTGCCGGTCTTGAAGGAATTCCACTCACCCATCGGGAAGTGAGCGAAAGTATCTGGGTCGTAACCGGGACGAAAAAAGACGGCCGATTATCCGACGATCTGAGGCTCGCCATGCAGAGCAAAGCCACCGTGGTGGTTTATATGGGGATGAAAAAACTACCCGAAATAGCCGCAGCGTATCTGGCGGAAGGATTGGGAGACACGCCGGCTGCGATCATTCAGCATGCTACCCTGCCTCAACAAAAAACGGCGAAAGGCACAGCGCAGAATCTTCCTGCCATGGCCAGCCTCCACCAGTTGACGCACCCGTCGATCGTCGTCATCGGGCAGGTCGTAAATATGGCTGACGGCCTGTAATCATCGATTTAGAATCCCTGATCATAAGCCGTCAGCCTGTTGTGTTATCTCGCGGTTATTTGAATGCTTTTGCGTCTGCCAGGAACTTGGCCAACCCGATATCGGTCAGCGGATGCTTCAGCAGGCCGAGGATAGACTCCAGCGGGCTGGTGACGACATCGGCACCTACTTCTGCGCATTTTATGATATGCAATGGGCTGCGGATAGAGGCGGCGAGGATTTCGGTCGCAAAACCCTGCAGGGAATAGATGCCTGCGATCTGCTCGATCAGCTGGACACCATCCCAGCCGCTATCATCGATCCTACCGATAAAAGGCGATACATAGGCAGCCCCGGCTTTGGCGGCGAGAATCGCCTGCCCGGCGGAGAATACCAGCGTACAATTCGTTTTAATTCCGTTATCGGTGAACCATTTGATGGCTTTCACGCCGTCCTTGATCATCGGCACCTTCACGATAATATTGGGATGAATGGCCGCCAGCTTCCTGCCCTCAGCGACAATTCCGTCAAAATCCGTAGACACCACTTCAGCACTGATATCGCCATTCACCAACTCACAAATAGTCTTGTAATGATTGAAGACAGCTTCTTCCCCCTTGATGCCTACTTTGGCCATCAGGGAAGGATTGGTTGTCACACCGTCTAAAATACCCAGGTCGTTTGCTTCTTTGATTTGCGCCAGATCGGCCGTATCAATGAAAAATTTCATAAAGAATAAATTTTGCCCCGGCCTTGAAGGACCAGGAATACTTGAATGGTAAAAAAATGTCAAATCGATATAGGAAATCGATCACGAAGATAACGAAAACGGCTTTTCTTTCCCGCTGTATTTAGCGTAATCTGTCCTACTTAATAAAAACCTCACAAATGGGGGAAAAGTTCATGGCGGGAGGGAAGTTCCGGAGATCCCGGAAAGTTCCGGGCACAAAAAAAGGCAAGTTACTTACATCGCACCGCTTCAACCGCCTACCCTTGCTGCCTTCCGGCCCTGGGGGGATTCAGCAGGAGCTGGTCGTATAAGACTTGCCTGCTGCAAATATAGGGCATTTATCTCAACTATCCGCCATATAAATCGGATTGAAAAACAAAATACTCATTTTAACAGCCTCACATTCAAGCACAACCAGCTTACATCGTTCCTAAACATATCCAAAATCTTCACCCCACTCACCACAGACCATTACCTCGACCATAATGTCTTTCCATTGGCCTCGATGAATCTCCTTCGTCGATTTATCTCGATCTCCATGTCTTCTCATCGGTCTCAATTGACCGTCTTACGACGTTCTCACTACTCACCACTGACCACTCACCATCAAAATCCCGGTCTTCCGGTAATCGAACTGATCGTGCTCATGCCGACCAATTCATCGGCCCGGCCACCGAGTGCCCTGTAATAAACGAGTATCGTATAATTATTCTCCGTCTCCATATGGTTCCCTTCTGTGAAATCCATTGAGAATTTCCGGGATGGGTCATCCCGCGCGATAGTGGTATAGCCATAACTGTAGTATCCCATTTTCAGGAAGAGAGAAGTCTCATAGGCGCCCCGGTCCTTGTTAAAATGCATCCGGGAGGAGTCGTCCGTAGCCCAACCCGTCAGACTGCCGAAAAGGTATACGTCTTTGTCGGGGAACGGACTATTTGCGGGCGGTACAAAATAGAAATGAACCGTCGCATAGTCCGTTTGAAGAAGCGTGTTGATACTTTCCGTCGTTTGGATAAAATACCCCCCATTATAGTCCTGGTAACGGATATAGATTCCCTGGGACCTGTCCGCATCCGGTTTCAGGAATATTTCCGTCGCATTCTTCGTATTGTTCACCCGTTGTATGCGGTCGCTCTGGAAACGAAAACTCTGGAGATCCGCCCATCGCCATTCCGAGCCTCCCGGAAAAAGGAAAGCGTCTTCGCTGTTATATTGCAGCTTGTTATTGATATAGATTGTGGGGCGGGCATTGGTGGATGCATTGTCCCAGCGATAATTCTGCAAGACGACTACTTTGATTTGTTCCAGGGGGTTGGCCGGGTTGACAGCCGCGGTATTCAACTCGAACTGCAGGCGCTGATGGGTCCGGAGAAGATTGTTATCAAGTGGCTGCAGGACCTGGGCATTGATACCCAGCTTTTGATCGAGCACCAGGAAACGACGGCTAAATGCCATCTTGCTGGTATCTCCATACAAAAAGACCTTTAGCAGATAGTTGCCTGAATGAATGGGAATACAGTTACGATCCGGAATAACCGCCTGGTAGTGGGTATAGTGTGTCAGGGCGACCGACGAGAACTGGTAATCGCTCACCTGTATCTGTGAGAATCCATTAATAAAGTCGAACTGGCTGACGATGGCAGGCGTCCAGTCGGCATTGCACAACTGAAAAGTATAATAATAGTTTTTGACGTCCGCGTCGAGATCGTCAAAATGCAATTCCAGTTTGTCGCTGCTATTCAAATGCAGAACAGGATAAGCCAGTTGGTTCCCTGAAACATACAATTGCGGACTGGCTATATTGTTCGAATAAATGATATCCTGCGCCCCGGATTTTCCGGCAACGCCCAACAGGCAACAAACAAACAGGGAGTGGCGCAGGAGCTGCAGACGGCGCATTGTTTATGATGATTATTTGAACGGAATGCCTACAATGTTAAGACAAAAATGCAAAAAACTTTCATTCCTATGGTTTCCCGGTATATTTTTGCGGGTGCCAAATGGCTGCCGACAATCCACTTTGACAACTAAAACCATGCCGATTGAATGTAGCCGTCTTTATAGCCCGTCGCCTTGCTTTTAACCAGCAACCTTCTTTTTCCCGGTTTATCATCAGGCTGGCGATCGTGGCAACCGTGATCAGTGTGGCAGCCATGCTCCTTACCCTGGCTTTCACGAATGGTTTTCAATTCGCAATCAGTCAGAAAGTCTTTAGTTTCTGGGGACATATCCGTGTTCAGCGTTACCAGGCAACCAAGAGCCTCATTGCGGAAGACATTCCCATTACCCCCAATGACACCGTGCTGAAGGTACTCCATGCCAACCCCGAGATCACGGCAATCCAGGCCTATGCCAACAAGACCGCCATTATAAAAGGCAAGGAAGGCATAGATGGGATCATGCTGAAGGGGGTGGAAAGCACCTATCACTTTTCCAACCTGGATGGATTCCTCAAACAAGGCAGATGGCTCCATTTTCCCGACAGCGGCATCAGCGATGAGATCGACCTTTCGGCTTACACAGCCAAGCAGCTAAAGCTAAAAGTAAATGACAAAGCGCTGATTTATTTTATCCAGCCCGACGGAAGCCGCAGGGTCAGATCCATGCGGATTGCCGGAATCTTCAAAACAGGGATCGAAGACTACGATAAATTTGCCATCGGCGACCTCAGACTGATCCAAAGACTGAACAACTGGCAGGCCGATCAGATAGGAGGATACGAGATCTTTGTAAAAGACTACCGCCGGACGGATAGTGTAAGCCAGGCTCTCTCCGAGGCCCTTCCTCCCACCTGGAACTGTCGTACCAGCGAGGAAGCCAACCAGAATATTTTCGACTGGCTCAACCTTCAGAATACGACGATCGCCATCGCACTGATCATCATGATCGTCATTGCCACGCTCAACTTAGTGACTTGCCTGATCATCCTGGTGCTCGACAGGACCCGTATGATCGGGATCCTGAAGGCAATCGGTTCTCCCGACGCCTCTATCCGCCAGATCTTCCTTTATCATGGCTCCATCATCACGCTCAGCGGACTGTTTTTCGGCAACCTGACAGCGCTCCTGATCTGCGGGCTCCAGCAGCACTACGGATTCATCAGCCTGCCCGAAGACGCCTATTTTATATCGAAAGCCGTTGTAAAACTGGAATGGTGGCATTTCGTTCTGGTCAACGCAGGCACATTCCTCGTCTGCTTCGCCGTTCTCATGATCCCCACCGTTATCATCCGGAATATTCAGCCGGCAAAAGCCATCCAATTTCGGTGAGAGTCGGCGAGTTGTCGACTGGGGCGGCTGACGGGGTCGTCGACTAAGGCAAGTGGGTATTTTAGTGAGTAGTCAGTGGTGAGTATTGTAGAAGACACTATTTACTTTTGACTACTGATTACCCAGCCCAAATCTACCCTAATCAAGACCTGCTGCCCACTCCCTCCTATTCACGTCTTCATCCCACTCACTACTGACTACTGACTACTCACCAGGTGCGACAATACGATTCCCGTGGCCACGGCCGCATTTAGAGACTCTGCTTCACCGATGCGCGGAATGGTGATGTGGTGAGAAATCTTTTGGAGAAGGGAATCCCGGATTCCTTTCGATTCATTGCCGATCACGATGATGCCGGCATCTATCCGTTCCATTTTGTAAAGACTGGTCCCTCCCAGGGTCGTCGCGTAGGCAGGCAGGTCATCTCTCCCGATATGTTCTTCAGGATCCTCGTAAGTGACCCGGACCCGGCTGATGCTGCCCATCGTCGACTGAACGGCTTTGGCATTAAATACGTCCGCGCTTTCGGGGCTGCAAACGACATGCCTCAGACCAAACCAATCTGCTATCCGGACGATCGTTCCCAGGTTGCCCGGATCCTGGATACTGTCCAGCAAGAGCCTGATCCGGCCGCTGTCCCTTGGAGGCAAAGCGGTAAACGAAGGTTGTCCGAACACGGCCACTACCTGATTGGGGGTCGCCAGCGAAGAAAGGCGTTCCAACTCCGAGTCCCTGACCTCCACAACCTGCGGGGAAGAAAAGGATACCAGGCTTTCGTGGTTCTTCTCCAGCCACTCTTTCACGGCGTACAAGGTGACAAGCGGAACATTTGAGGCCGTCAGCAATTCACTGACGATCTTGGGTCCCTCGGCCACAAATACGCCTTCCTGATCACGAAATTTTTTCTGGCCTAAACTTTGAATATATTTGACCTGCGATTTCACCAGCATTTTTTTCCTTTTACATAAAAAAATTGTTTACATAAATCGTTTACACAAAAAAGTTAATCCGTAGCAACTGTTAATTTAACCCAACATATGCGTGACCGGCGGCAAGTTACTGTATCTTTCTTCAACCCTGCAGTTGCACTCGTAACGTCGCTATCGATATTGGTTTTCTCCTGCGTCGTTCCCAAAAAATATCCTCACTACAAGCCCTTCGTCTATAGCAATAATATAAAGATAGAAGGCAATATGAAGGCCAGTGAAAAAAAAGAACTGGTCCTGCGGTTATCGAATCAACTCGATGACAGTCTCCGGACGCAGATCGTCTCCATCGCGGGCGTGTACAAAAGACTGATCAGCCCGCCCGTCTTCGATACGATGAACATGCGCCGTTCTCTTGGCTTCATGGTTGCCCTGCTTAATTCACTGGGCTATTATTCGCCCACCATTAAAGATACGTTCAGGATAGACACCGCGGGCAACCAGTACCGGGTGACAACCTATTTCAGGGTGAACCCCGGCAAGAATCTAAAATTCGATTCCATCGGATACGACCTCGCCACCCCCGCCTTGCAGACGCTGGCGGTAAAATACAGGCAGCAATCGCTTCTAAAAAAGGGGCAACCTTATTCAAAGCAGGTCATTTCATCGGAACTGGACCGTCTGGTGGGGATTTTCAGGAACAATGGCTACTACAAATTCTCGAAAGATGACATGGTCGTAGAACGCGACACGGTGGTTGCCGGTCTGATCGATCCGACCCTGGACCCGTTCCAGCAGTTTGCACTCCTGGAAGAGTTGAAAAAGAAAAGAGAACACCCCACCGTCAATGTGGTGATCAAGGAACGCCCCGTTAAGGACAGCAGCCGGATCGTCCAATATTATGTCGGGAAGGTCACCGTTCACCCCGACAGGCTCCTGCAGGATGACACCACGCTCCCAAAACACATCGACACGTCAGTCGTCAGGAATATTACGATTATCAGCCAGACCAATAAATTCCATCCGGGTTTCCTCGCCGACAATATTTACCTCCGGCCAGGCAACCTGTTCACGCAGGACGATTATATCAGGACCTTGAACAGGTTTACCCAGATGGGCGCCTGGCAACAGTCGACCATCAACCTGATCCCCTCCGATAGCCCGGATTCGGTGGACGTGAACTTGCTGCTCACACCCGGCAAAAAACAAAAGCTGAATGTAGACCTCGAAGCCTCCAGGAATACCAATGATATCGTTACAGCCAGTAACCTATTGGGGATAGGGCTATCGCTGGCCCTGACAAACCGTAACACATTCAAGGAATCCGTACAGTCCACCACCAGTCTCCGGGGAGGCCTGGAATTCGGATCGAATTTTATCCAGACGAAGCAAGCCAGCATTTCACACACCTTTATTTTCCCCCGGCTGATCGCGCCGACGATCATATCCAGCAAATTCAAATCCGATAGTATTCAAACCGTCCAGAACTTCAACGGGTCGTATACCAAAAGACGCGAATTTTTCACCGAACGGTCCCTGAACGGTTCCTGGGGATACCAGTGGAGCCGGGGCAACAAATCCTTTATCTATACCCCCCTGAATATCGAATATACGCTGCTGACAAAGACCGACAGCTTTCAGCATTACCTGGACAGCATTCCCTCACTCAACCTGGCCTTTAAAAGTGGGCTGGTCATCGGTCAGCAATTCATCTTCAGTTCCGTCAAAAAGAAGGAGAACCGTACCAACCTCCTCCGCATCAGCGCGGAAGAAAGCGGCGCCACATTGGGACTGATAAAGGCCCTGAACGACGGGGCGCTTTGGCGGTTTATAAAAGGGGATATCGACTACCGCCATCATATCGATTTCAAGCGCACGCAACTGGCCATGCGTGTCTATGCCGGCGCCGGCTGGGCCTATGGGAAAGAAACCTCCATAGGGGAAGAGGCGCTCCCCTTCTACAAAGCTTTCTTCGCCGGAGGACCCAATACCATGAGAGGCTGGCAGGTAAGGCAGTTGGGACTGGGCTCCTCCAAATACTATGACACAGCAAAAAACGGGCAGATCGACAGGTTCGGGGATGTACAGCTGGAAGGAAATATCGAATACAGGTTCCCTGTAGGTTCCGTCTTCGGATTTAAGCTATTGAGCGCACTCTATGTGGACGCCGGCAATATATGGAACAGGCGTCTCATAGATACGGCAGCAGCCTATAAAGGCAGCGATTTTCAATTCGACCGTTTCTACAAGGAGATAGCGGTCGATGCCGGTACCGGCCTGCGGGTGGACTTCATCTGGTTTATACTGAGGTTCGATTGGGCCTATAAAATCAGGGATCCCCAACGCCTGGATTACAGCAACCGGTGGTTCTACGGTCTGTCCCTGGGAAGCGGCCAGTTTCAGCTGGGCATCGGCTATCCCTTCTAGAGCACGCAGCAATCCGCCCGGTATATAGATCGGCATACAGACTATTCCATTACGAATGACTGACTGTCCCCAATTCCTCGCGGATGTAGGCTTCGGCATCCCCGATGCTCATCGCCTGGTCAAGGGTAAAATCACCTATGCGGGTCCGGCAGAGCCGGCTCAGGTAGGCGCCACAACCGGCCGCGTCGCCCATATCTTTTGCCAGGCTTCGGATATAGGTACCCGTAGAACAGACCACCCGGAAATGTACGACGGGCAATTCCACGCCGGTGATCACGAATTCGCTGATGGATACCTTGCGGGGTTCGGGCCGGATATCTTTTCCCTTGCGGGCCAGCTCGTATAATCGTTTGCCGTCTTTTTTTATAGCGGAATGCATGGGAGGTACCTGCAGGAAATCGCCCGTGAAACGCGGAAGGATCTGCGCCAGGCTCTCCGCGGTAACCATGCCGAAATCCTTGTGGTCCTGCGGGTCGCTTTCGAGATCATAGGTGGGGGTGGTGGCGCCAAAGGTGAAATCCCCTGTATACTCCTTCTCCCTGGCCATGTAATCGTTGATGCGCTTGGTGAATTTGCCCGTGCACAGGATCAGCAGCCCTGTAGCGAGCGGATCGAGGGTTCCCGCATGGCCGACCTTTTTGGTCCTTACCAGGTTGCGTATCTTCCTGACCACGTCAAAAGAGGTCCAGTTCAAAGGCTTATCGATAAGCAACATCTTCCCTTCATCGAAAACATTCCCGGGGCTTTTTTCCATGGGTCAAAGATACTATATGTTGACAACTCATTACCCACTATCGACCGGTTCGCCACTGGCTGCTGACCGATCCCTACCGACTATTCACACTTGTTGCGGATTGCAGAGCACTCGCCACCGACTATTCCCTACTTACTACTGACTGCGGACTACTCACTGCCAGCCAGCTATTCACCACTCTATATGGACTGCCGATTATTCACTCCCGATTACTCAATCCCGGTTATACACTTCCGGCTATTCACTTCCGCTTATTCACTGCTGACGGCTCACTGCCGGCTATTCAGCACTGACTTCTCAACACTCACTACTAAATCGCGAGCCGGGTCTTTATCTCGAGGTATTTATTTACGGCATCCACGGTAAGACTCTCCGGAGCGGTCAAAATGGTAGTGATTCCGTGTTTCTGCAATTCTTTTACGATCAGTCTTTTTTCAAAGGCAAACCGTTCGGCGATAGTCTTCGTATAAAGCCCTTCAATGTCTTTTGCATCGGCTTCCCTCACCTGCTGCAATTCGGTATTCTCGAAAAAGACGACCAGGAGCAGATGGTTTCTCGCCATATTCCGGATGTAGGGTAATTGGCGCTGTAAGCCGGAAAGGGACTCGAAATTAGTAAACAGCACCAGCAAGCTCCGTTGTGTTATCCGGGTGCGGACGAGCGTATACAACTTTTCGAAGTCCGTCTCCAGGAAACGGGTCTGCTGGTTGTATAAGACTTCCAGGATACCGCTCATCTGCATGGCCTTCCTGTCAGCCGGCAGCACGCTGCCGATCTGGTCGGCAAAGGTGATCAATCCCGCCTTATCCTGTTTGATCAACGCGACCCTCGACAGCACCAGGGTAGCATTGATCGCATAATCCAGCAGGCTCATCCCATCGAAGGGCATCTTCATGATACGGCCCTTGTCGATGATGCAGTAGACCTGCTGGCTTCTCTCGTCAGTATATTTGTTCACCATGAGCTGACCGCCTTTCCGCGCCGTAGCCTTCCAGTTGATGCTACGGATATCATCTCCACTGACATACTCCTTGATTTGCTCGAATTCGAGGCTGTGGCCCAGCTTCCGTATCTTTTTATTTCCACTCTCGGCCAGGTTATGCGAATAAGCAAGCAGTTCGAAATTCTTCAACCGGAACCAGGAGGGTAATACTTTCACCGCTGTTTCGGCATCCATGATCGATCTCCGTCTCACGATCCCGAACGGACTCCTGATATAGACATTGATCGAATGAAAAACATACTCTCCCCTTTCGGTGGGTCTCAATTCATAGGTCAGCGCCTGTTCTTCGTTGCCATTCAGGTTGCAGTCCAGGAAGAAATCCCGCCGTTGAAACTGTTCGGGTAATTCGTCGATAATACGTACCCAGACCCTGAAGGGGTAATTATTCCTCACTTCCAGTCTGACTTTATTGGTGTCCCCGTTGCTGAAACGCTCTGACAGAACCCTTTTGACCGGGACCGGGGAACGCCGCGAAAACAGGATCGTATAATCAAGCGCAGAAACGATGCCCAGGAACAGCAGCAATAACTGGGCGACCGGAAACAGGAAGGCCGCTCCATAAGACAGGATGAACAACCCGATGATCGCTACGAATATCCAATAGAACCGTCGCGTAAGGAAGAGTGATTTATAGAATCGTTTCAGCATGTGGACTTTCTTTTTTCGACCGGTCGCCAGCCTTTTCAGGTTATCATAACAGCTACCCGGATGCAACAGCTACCTGGGAATCTCAATGGATTGAATGATACCTGTAACGACTTCGTCCGGTGAAGCGCCTTCCATTTCCTTTTCCGGCGTCAGCACCAGCCGGTGCCGCAGGACTGCCGGAGCTACGTATACGATGTCATCGGGAACCACAAAGTCCCTTCCACGCATGGCGGCCAGCGCCTTGGCCCCATTCAGGATGCCGATGGAGGCGCGGGGTGAGGCGCCGAGGTAGATGGCCTTGTTGTTTCGTGTCGCCGAAACGATGGCCGTGATAAAGTGGATCAGCTTCTCTTCCACATGCAGGGTCCTGACCTGTGCCCGCAATGCATCGATCTGCGGAACCGTGAGGACCGGCTGGATGAGGTCGATCATATTGGTTGTACTCAACTGATGGTGATTGGACACGATCTGGAATTCCTGCTCCCGGGTCGGATAGTCGACATTGATCTTGAACAGAAAACGGTCCAGCTGAGCCTCCGGCAGGTGGTAAGTCCCCTCCTGCTCAATGGGGTTCTGGGTAGCCACCACCATGAAAGGGAGAGCCAGGCGGAAGGTCTGCCCATCGACGGTGACCTGTCTCTCTTCCATGACCTCGAAAAGCGCCGACTGCGTCTTGGCAGGAGCCCGGTTGATCTCATCGATCAATACGATATTGCTGAAAATTGGCCCCGGCTTAAAACGGAAACTGGTTTCCTTGGGGTCGAAGACAGAGGTTCCGATCACGTCGCTCGGCATCAGGTCGGGCGTGAACTGGATACGCGAAAACCCGGTAGAGATGGCCCTGCTAAGCAGCTTGGCCGTAAGGGTCTTGGCCACTCCCGGGACTCCTTCGATCAGGATATGACCATCGGCCAGTATGCCGGCCAACAGCAATTCAATCATCTTCTCCTGCCCCACGATCACTTTCCCGATCTCATTCTTCAGTTGGGTAATTGCCTGCTGCAACCCGTCCAGGTCCGTCTTTTGCTGAAATAAGTCTTCATCCATGTTGTTAGTGTTTGTCGGTCGTGTTTGTCGGTTATTTTTAATGTCTACTTCATTTTTATTGCCTCCTTCGATCCGCATTTTGTCCGCGTCTTATTCGTATCATTCGCGTTTATAAAACTGCTCCATCTTCCTGTTAAACGCCAGCAGGTATTCGTCGCTTACGATTCCGCCCAGCTGGATATCTTTTATCGATTCCACGATTTCCGTCAGTTGCTTCTTATCCACGCCGCTCTTATAGGAGAGCCTGTCGGTAAATTCATCGTCCAGCGCATTGGTCGGAAGGTTATATCTTGTCCTGACATGATCCAGGAAATGAGCGACGATCTTTAATGCCAGGTTTTGATTATCCCTTCGCTGGAAATACAGACGGCCGATCGTCTTCACAAAATCCAGCGAGCTGTTACGCAAGGGGGCTATCGCTGCGATCAGGCGCTGTCGGCGTTTGGATTCAATCAGGTAAATCAACAGAAGCAGAAGCAGGATGAGCCAGAAAGCCCAGCGAAACGGCCGTATACTCAGAATGTATTGCAGGGCCGAATAAGCTCCGCCATTGTCTCCGAACCTGTGGTAGCGAAAATAATCGTCCCATTTCACTTCCCGCACGGACGATGGAAGATAAGAAAATATATTCTCGTAGTAGGCATGATTGTCTTTGTGGAGGAGGAAAAAATTCGAAAGCGCCAGCGGAGCAAAATGCAGGTAGAGAGAGCCTCCCCCTTTGTATGTGAGCCTCACGAAATTGGGGTGTCCCGAACGGTCCCTGCCCAATATCGTCGTATACTGCGAGTCTATCGAAGTGGCATAGGACGTCAACCCGCTTCCGGGATATTCAAAAGACAAGGAGTCATTGGTGACCGGGGCATTCACACTCACCCGCAGCGAATCCATGTCGTGAAAAAGCGCGGGTCCGGGCTGGTGCTGGCTGATCTTCAGGCTGCCAAGCAATGAATCTCCGAAATACAGCGCAGAGATGAAGACATGATTTCCCCTGCCCACAAAATCCATGATCGCGTTCCACTCGGATTGATCCGGAACGACAAAAGGAGCCACGATGATATAAGCCTTTTTATGGGGAACTTCTGAGACGATATCCTTGTAGCTCTCCTCGCTGCTTGAATCAAAACCGTAGGATGTGGGAGATATCTCGCTGAGAGTGATCCGGGAATCAGGAAAAACGGATTTCAGGTTTTCATAAGCGAACCAGGTACCATAGGCCATCTTGTCCTTTCTCCACAGCGTCACCCGTTTATTCAATTTATGGTTGCCGGAACGGCAGGCAGACAACATCACTGCGAGCAGAACCGCCAGCACTCCAAATGTCTTGTATATCTTCCTTGTTTTCAAACGATAACTAATGAAGAATGGTTTAATGATAGTCGCTTACCGGCCGTGATTGCCGTTCACTGCCGAGTAAAAATCCCTAAAGTCTGTCATCAGTCTTCTGAATTGCTCCTCCGCCAGGGGTCTCTCCCCATACCAGACGTGCTCGTAAGCATAAGCCAGGAATTTAAAATCTTTTCCCCGCGGATCATCGTTCAACTGGTCGGCATACTCCTGGTTGGTGGATTGGGCATTAAAACGGATAAGGTCTTTGTCATTCAGCAACCTCAAGGCGTTCAGAAAAAGATAACGGATTGCCATCCGGTAGTCGCTTCGGCCTATGGCCTCGTTGATCTTCACCTCCAGGTCCTCATCGTAGATATCGCCCCCTTCTTCTTCGACGGCTCCGGCAACCGCTTTAGAGGGTTTGTAAAACAGGTAGAGCCGGTTTCCTGCCACGATTTTATAAATGGCAAACACGATGAGGCCAATCAATAAGGCATAGGCAAACCATTTAAGCCAGGCTGAAGACAGCAACCTGCCCAGAAAGCGGTCGAAGGCAGTAGGCTGATCGGGTTCTTCCTTTTGCCAATACCGGGGGTCGTTGGCATATTCGAAATCGGGATCGGATCTGTACTTGCCCAGCCGGTCAGCGGGAATAGACCTGAAGATGACGGAATCCGGCGCGTATTCGACCTGCGACCGGGATCCGTCGTCCCGCGACCGGTCGGCAGTGTCCGTTTTGACGGTATCTGCGGCATTCCCTCCATCGGAGACCGCGGTCGTATCGGCGGGCGGGGCGGCGGCTCTTTCCCTAAAGGTGGTATCGACCGAGATGGAATCGGGCAAAGCCTGTTGCCTTTGGGCTTGCGAAAAAAGGGTAATCATCAGCAACCCGAACAGGCAAAGGATCTTGCTGAAATTTCTCTTCTTTATATCGGATAAGGAGCCGGTCATTATAAAAGGGGCATTCAAAATTTTGCGGTTGAAGGCTGGTCTTTCATTTTGCGTTCCAGCCGGATCGGGTATATCACGAAATACCAGATGATAAACGCCAGCGAGGCAAGGAGTATCGAAGCGCTCAGCAACACGGGCATCGAAGAATAGCGCGTCACGAAACCTTCCAGGAAAGCGGCCGTTATAAAGACAGGCACCAGCCCGATCATCAACTTGATACCGTCCCGGGCGCCGCGCATGAGGGAATGAAGGCGTTTATGCGTACCCGGGAAAAGGATGCTGTTTCCCAGTATGATGCCTGCCCCTCCCGAGATGATGATCGATGATATTTCAAGGGTGCCGTGTATCCAGATGACGAGT
Source organism: Puia sp. (assembly GCA_031292515.1). GTDB lineage: Bacteria > Bacteroidota > Bacteroidia > Chitinophagales > Chitinophagaceae > Puia. The sequence goes on from JARLGZ010000069.1 coordinate 28,792, forward strand.
ACCGAACGGAGCCCCATCCCTTTTGCAAAAAAATAATACTGGAAAGCTCCCAGCCTGACGGCGTTTTTGAACAGGTTCCATACCGATCCGATGGAGACAAAGATCCCCGATATAAAAGTCATGAAGGAGACCTTTATATTATTTACGGCTATCCAGAGGAACATGCTCCAGCGGCCATCGCTTTTATAGACCCCGAAAGGGTCGCCTTTGGCGATATTCCTTTCCGTCATTTCCACATAGCTGTTGCCGAGCACGCCCCGCACGAAGGTCTCATCATGGGCCGCAGAAAAAGCGCCTATCAACGAGAAGCCTGCGAAGATCAGGAAGGAATAAAAGATCTCGCGCTGGTATCTCCTGACGATCAGCGGCAGTTCCTTCTTCCAGAAGTCGGTTATGCGGGAAGACTGTTCCCTTTTATTGCGGTAAATGCCGAGATAGATCCGCGAAGCCAACCCATTCAGGTATTGGGTCACTTTGCTGTGCGGGTAAAAGGTCTTTGAATAACCGAGGTCATTTACCAGCTCCGTAAATTCGCTGGCCATTTCATCGGGATCAGTGGCTTCGAGGTATTGATACTGCCTCCACTTATCAATATTTTTTTTAATAAATAAGCCTTCTCTCACAAAATAGGTTTAAACAGGAAATTGGGTGAAAAACATCAACCAAAAAAATTATATTTACCAATAAATATAAAGGTAAAATCCGAAGATGATACTATTTGGATTGAATTTCCTTTTTTTACAGAAATCCGCCGTTTATGCCCCTGGTAAGACTGGATACGAGTTTTAATATAGAAGTGGATTTTCCAATCAGCCCCTTTCACCGGAGAATGTTCGCATGGATCCTCGACAACCTGGTCCTGACGGCTTATGGCTGGTTGTTCGGGAAATTGTTCAGCACCGTGTTTGGGGATGAGTGGTACACGTCGATGGGGTTGGCTACCCTGTTTGGTCTCCCCGTGCTGCTCTATCACCTCGCATGTGAAACGCTGATGAATGGCCAAAGCGTGGGCAAAAAAGCGATGCAGATCAAAGTCATTTCCGCCGATGGCGCCCAGCCGTCTTTCAGTCAGTACCTGATCCGGTGGATGTTCCGGCTGGCCGACTTTCCCGGATGGATACTCGCAGCCATCGCCGGCATGGAACTGCCCTGGTGGAGCGCCATCTTCCTTTTTGCCGGGCTCGCTTCCGTTATCATCACCGAAAAGTCCCAGCGCCTGGGAGATGTGCTGGCCGGGACTATCGTCATCGATACAAAAACTTCCACTTCCTGGGAAGACACGGTCTTCACTGAACTGGACAGCGGCTACCAGCCCAGATTTCAAAAAGTCATGCAACTGAGCGACAAAGACATCAACACCTTGAAAAGCATTATCAACACGGTGCGGAAGAAAGGTGATTACGACCTTTCCATGCGGATCGCAGACCGTATCAAGTCGAAACTGGATATAGAAAGTGACCAGGACTCGCTGGACTTCCTCGAGACGCTGCTGAAAGACTATAACTACTACTCTACCAATTAGGCTACTGCCCTATCAATTAACGAAAGGCAGCGCCGATGATGCTTCCGACGAGTATCAGTCCGTAGAGACCGAGTATAATGATCAACATGATTCCCATGAACTTAAAGCAGGACTTAAGATTCTTCAGGGACGTGTTCAATTGGATCTGGTCGTTGTTGTGCAAGGCGACCTTCATCTTTGAAGCGAAATTGAAAAGATAAAGACAGGGAAAAAAATAGAGCACGGCCAGTCCGACATAAACGACGGTCAGAAAGACGCCGATCATTCCTCCCATTCCGCTTCCGCCAAACAGGTTGGAATTCCCGAAAGAGGATGCCCCGAAGATCGAGCCTGCAAAGAGACCGAAAATGGCAAGGAGACCGCACGAAACAAAGCCGACGACAGCAATAAATTTCGCCCAACGCGCCGTCTCGCCCAGATAAGAGGTTGTCTCATGATCGACCTGCAGGTCGAAAAGACTCTTTTCCGGACCTTGCGCAATTCCAGTTTGTTCAAAAGGGGTGTTTTGTTCCATGACCTGTTTGGGTTTTAGTTGAGTGTATTGAACGTTTGAAGCGACTAACGGAGATATCCCTCAAAATCGAACGACCTACCTTACAATCAGGAGTATCCCCCCTGGCCGGAAGATATTTCTCAAAATATGCAAAATAGTTGGACCGGTCAATACGCTCTTGCAAACAATACTCTCTCCCTGCTCGGCCGGCCCGTCAGTACACACCTCCCCTCTTCAGGGGGATTGTCGAGGGGGATACAGCGGATCGTCGCTTTGGACTTTTCCTTGATCGCCTCTTCCGTTTCCGATGTCCCGTCCCAGTGAGCGGAAATAAACCCGCCTTTCTCATCGAGCAGCTTTTCAAAGTCGTCCCAGGTATCCGCCCGGGTAATATGCTGGTCGCGGTAGGCCAGCGCCTTATCGTACATATTTTGCTGGATGGCATCCAATAGCTGCACGACCGTTCCGGCGAGGCCGTCCATACTCACGCTGCTCTTTTCCCGGGTGTCTCTCCGGGCGATCTCCACGGTATTGTTCTCGAGGTCCCGGAGGCCCATGGCGATCCGGACGGGAATCCCCTTCATCTCATATTCGGCAAATTTCCATCCCGGACGGCTATTGTCATTGTCGTCGAATTTTACGGACAGGCCGGCTGCCTTCAATTGTGCAGCCAGCTCCCTGCCCCTGGCATCCAGCAGCTCCTTTTTGTCATTACCCTTATAAATGGGAACGATCACCACCTGCAGGGGTGCAATCCTGGGAGGGAGGATCAGGCCTTCGTCATCGCTATGCGCCATGACCAGCGCTCCTATCAGCCGTGTGCTTACGCCCCAGCTCGTCGCCCAGACATATTCCAGCTTATTGTCCTTATCGGAGAATCTGACATCGAAGGCTTTTGCAAAGTTCTGACCCAGGAAATGAGAAGTCCCGGCCTGAAGCGCCTTGCCGTCCTGCATCAGGGCTTCGATACAATAGGTGTCGACAGCCCCCGCAAAGCGCTCATTAGCGGTCTTCACTCCCCTGATAACGGGTAAAGCCATATACTTCTCCGCAAACTCGGCATAAATATCCAGCATCTGCAGGGTTTCCCGGATGGCTTCCTCCGCCGTGGCGTGGGCCGTATGTCCTTCCTGCCAGAGAAATTCGGTGGTTCGCAGCAACAGGCGGGTACGCATCTCCCAGCGGACCACATTGGCCCATTGGTTGATCAGCAGCGGGAGATCGCGGTAAGACTGTATCCAGGTCTTATAGGTGCTCCAGATAATAGTCTCGCTGGTGGGCCTGACGATCAGTTCTTCTTCCAGCTTTGCTTCCGGATCTACAATCACCCCTCCCCCGTTGGGATCATTTTTAAGCCGGTAGTGCGTTACGACAGCGCATTCCTTGGCAAATCCTTCCACGTGCGCCGCTTCTTTACTTAAAAAGCTCTTGGGAATGAACAGCGGAAAATAAGCATTGACATGGCCGGTATCTTTGAACATCTTATCCAACTGGTCGCGCATCTTTTCCCAAAGGGCAAACCCATGCGGTTTGATGACCATGCAGCCTTTTACAGCCGAATGGTCAGCCAGGCTTCCTTTAACCACCAGATCATTATACCATTGCGAATAATCCTGTTCCCTGCTTGTAATTTCTTTGCTCATAATTTGAGTTTTTCCCTCTTCCTGATTTTAATCAGATTTTAAACAATTTGCAGCCAATATTTTTAGCCGGCTGAATATTTGTCGTAACTTTAATACGAGAAGTTGCAAAAGTAGGAACTTCGATCTGAAAATTTCTTAAAAGCTTTCGCCATGAAAATCACCCTCTTGTCTCTGGCTGCGGCAACCATGATAGCGACCTGCAGTTGCTCTTCTGCTTATAAAGCAGCCCAGACACCCGACGACGTATATTATTCTCCTTCTTCTAAAAATACACGCACGAACTCTTCTTCGGCTGACGATCAGCCCGAGTACTACAGCACGAATCCAAGCGACCAGTATGTTCAGATGAAGGTCCAGGATGAGGCCAGATGGTCTTATTTCGATGACTACAACTATTACGACTCGTACTATGCCTCTCCGGTGGGCGGCCCTTACTGGGGAAGCGCATATGGCTACTACGGCATCGGTTCATTTATCGGCCTGGGATCCGGTCTTGGCTTTTATAATCCCTATAGCTATTGGAACGGTTATTATGCATGGAACTGCTACTATAACCCTTACTTCTACAACCCATACTACGGGGGAGGCATGATTGTGACAAACCCGAAATACTCTCCCTATGGTACGACTGCCTATACGGGACTGCGTACCTTTAGCCCGGGCAGTTACCGGCCTGCCACCAGTGCTTCGTCCGGCGGCAACCGTTTCTATTCGCCGGCGGCTTCCCGATCCGGCAACAACAATAATAACACCTATTTCCGGGGGACGAACCAAGTCAACAACAACACTTATTACAGACCCAATAATACCAACAACACCAACTACCAGCCTTCCAGCCAGCCGGTCAGAACCTTTACGCCTTCTTCGTCCGGCGGCGGTGGCGGTGGTGGAATCAGCCGTCCCGGCAGATTTTAAGAATGACAGCCCGGAGTGAACTCCCGCTCCTTTTCTCTTAACTGACACTTATTTGTATGTCCCGACTCCTCTCTTTGAGCAGTTTGCTCATGGCAGCCTTTTTGTATACCACCGACTTATCGGCCCAATTACCCGAGGACGCGCTGAGACTTTCCTGGGTGACACCATCCGGCACGGCGCGGCAGCAGGCCATCGGAGGCGCCATCGGATCGCTTGGGGGGGATATCTCCGCAGGCTTTACCAATCCGGCCGGTATAGGGATGTATAAGACCAGCGAATTCGTGATGAGCCCCGGATTCAGTTTTCAGCATACCGGGGCGAACTATCTCGGTAACTCCTCCAATGGCGGTGCCGTTGGCAATTTTAACCTGGGCGCCACCGGCTTTGTCTTCGGTATCCCCAGCGACAATGGCAACAGCACGGCATTTAGTATTGCCGTCAACCGCTCTGCCAATTTCAACAACAATCTCTTTTATAAAGGTCAGAACGACTACAGCTCTTTTTCCGAGCAATATGCGGAGCAGTTTTCGGCCTCCAAAAACACGATCGACGAGGCGCTTATCAACCCCGGCCTGAGCTATGGGACCCGGATGGCTATCTATACTTCGCTGATCGATACGGCCACCATCGGGGGGCAGCCGCAAATCATCAGCAATGCCAATAAGGCGGGATTGCTCAACCAGCAGAATGCCGTGCGGACGGGCGGGGGCATCAACGAAATTGCCCTGGCGCTGGGGGGCAGTGTCCGGGACAAGTGGTATTTCGGCGGAACCCTGGGGATTCCCATCATGAATTATACGCGGACTCAGACCTTCACGGAGACCGATGCCACAGGCAATACCAACAATGACTTTGGCTCCTTTGTCTACAATGAAACCTATTCTTCCAAAGCCGTCGGCTTCAACCTCAAACTCGGGATGATCGTCCGGCCCACCGCTGCCTTAAGGCTGGGCCTGGCGATTCACACCCCCACTTTTTACAGCCTGACGGACCATATCAGTGCGTCGATGACGACCCGCACGGAAAATTACACCTCGCTCCCGGAAGTTTCCATCGATTCGAAAACCCTCGATCAACTGGCCGGTACCAATGCCAGCGAGGTAAAGTACAATCTTGTCACGCCCTGGAGATTTCTTGCCAGCGGCTCATATGTATTTGGCAATACGCAGAACACCAGGCGGCAAAAGGGATTCCTGACGGCCGATATCGGTTATACCGGCAACGGTGGCTCCCATTTCCAGCCGCCTGACAATACCTCGGACAACAGCTATCTCACAGAGGTCAATAATGCGATCAAAAACTCCTACAAAGGCAGCTTCGATTTCAGGCTGGGGGGAGAATTGAAATTCAATACGATGATGGTGAGAGCCGGACTGGCCTACTACACAAGTCCCTATACGGACAAATCGCTAAAAGCCGATCGTCTCTTTGCGAGCACCGGGGTCGGCTATCGGAACCGTGGATTCTTTGTGGATCTCGCCTATGTGATGGGGTTCTCCAGGGACACAGACTTCCCTTATCGGCTTGGCGACAAAGCAAATGTCTTTGCCGGTCTGAAAGAGTACAGCAGCACGGTGATCATGACATTTGGAATAAAATTCTGACACTATTTCAGCATTTTTCCGATCACCGGCGCCATCATCCGCGCCCATATAGCATATTCTTTTCCCGAAAAATGCAGCCCATCGGCGGCGATGAGGGAGGGATCCTCCGCGGCCTTGCGGCTCTCCGCTGTAATGTCCAGATACCGAACCTTATATTTCGACGCCAGTTCGCAATTCAAGGCGTTGAAAGAATCGATTTGCGCCGCGATGAAAATCCTGTCTGCGTCGCGGGCAAAGGGTGTGACCGAGTAATCCGGAATGGACAACACGAGAACGCGGGAAGGTCTGTCACCGGCCAGGATAATGGATTTTTGAAGAAGGGTGCTGAGATGATCTCTGTAGGCGAGCATGCCGCGACCCTGGAACTGGTCATTGACGCCAATCAGCAAGGTCACAATTTCGTAGGGAGGATTGGGTTGTATCGCGTTCAGCGCCTTGACGAGGTCTCCTGTGGTCCAGCCGGTGGCAGCTATGATCTCCGGCGCTTTGAAAGAGGGGTAGCCCGAGAGAACAAGGTCTTTTACTACCTGGACCGGGTAACGCCCGGCGGGCTCGACGGACTGCCCGATGGTGTAGGAGTCACCCAATGCCAGATACGACCGGCTAGCAGTATCCCCTGACAATCGCAATGCGAGCTGCCGGCCCTCAGAAAGGGCGATGACCGGGGGACTATTGCCTTTCCGGCCGGTCACCCCCGGCGAAAATCCCCCGGCAAAAAGAAGGGCTACGATCAGTTGTATGTGCTTAACCTGGAGCAGGGCCTGTGGTATTAGGGTATTACATCTTATATACGAGCCAAGGCAAATCACAGATTTGCCGGCCGAAGGCCAATCAAATACGGCTTTACGGTTTTGGGCTAAATTTTCCAGAAGCCCAAAACAGCAAACAACCCCCAAATCACAGATTTGCCGGACAAAAGGAAGATCCGTCGCCGGAGACCGGTCTTCCGGCCAGGCCCTTTGAAAAGAAACGGCCCCGCGATGGCGGGGCCGTTCAATTATCTGGAGAACCTTTCGATATTAGTAGTCCATGCCGCCCATTCCGGGTGCACCGCCGGGGTGAGCATGTCCTTCTTCTTTCTTGGGTTTGTCTGCGATGACGCACTCGGTTGTCAATACCATACCGGCAATCGAAGCTGCATTTTCCAGTGCAATACGAGTCACCTTAGTAGGATCGATAACACCTGCTTTCAACAGGTTCTCGTATACTTCGGTGCGGGCGTTGAAGCCAAAATCAGCCTTACCTTCCTTCACCTTCTGTACGACGATGCTTCCTTCGATACCGCTGTTCACCACGATCTGGCGCAAGGGTTCTTCGATGGCGCGTTTTACGATCGCGATACCGGTCGTCTCATCCTCGTTGGCGCCTTTCAGCTTTTCCAGGGATTCGATGGCACGGATATAAGCTACTCCACCGCCGGGAACGATTCCTTCTTCGACGGCTGCGCGGGTGGCGTGCAATGCATCGTCCACACGGTCCTTCTTTTCCTTCATTTCGACTTCGGTAGCAGCACCTACATACAGTACGGCCACTCCGCCGCTCAGCTTAGCGAGGCGCTCCTGCAATTTTTCCTTGTCGTAGTCGGAAGTAGTGGATTCGATCTGGGCTTTGATCTGGCTTACGCGAGCCAGGATATCTTCTTTCTTGCCTTTGCCGCCTACGACAGTGGTGTTATCCTTGTCGATGGTCACGGAAGCAGCGGAACCGAGATAGCTCAGGTCAGCGCCTTCCAGTTTGTAACCTTGTTCTTCGCTGATAACGATACCCTTTGTCAGGATAGCGATATCCTGCAGCATTTCCTTTCTCCTGTCTCCGAATCCGGGAGCCTTCACGGCAGCCACTTTAATGGTGCCACGTAATTTATTGACGACCAGGGTAGCTAATGCTTCGCCTTCCAGGTCTTCGGCGATGATCAGCAGAGGACGACCACCCTGTGCAACTTTCTCGAGGATGTGAAGAATATCCTTCATAGCCGAGATCTTCTTATCGTAGATCAGGATATAAGGGTTCTGCAATTCGGCTTCCATCTTTTCGCTGTTCGTAACGAAATAGGGGGAGATATAACCGCGATCGAACTGCATACCTTCCACAACGTCCACCGTTGTGTCGGTTCCTTTTGCTTCTTCAACGGTGATAACACCTTCTTTGCCCACTTTGCCAAAAGCCTGCGCGATCAGTTTGCCGATCGTGCTATCGTTATTGGCAGATATAGAAGCCACCTGCTCGATCTTCCTGCTGTCGTTACCGATCGTCTGAGACTGTGCGCTCAGGTTCTCGACGACTTTTGCGACAGCTTTGTCGATACCGCGTTTCAGATCCATCGGGTTTGCGCCCGCAGCCACGTTTTTCAGCCCTTCGCCGATGATGGCCTGAGCCAGTACGGTAGCAGTAGTAGTACCATCCCCCGCGATGTCAGCGGTCTTGGAAGCTACTTCTTTTACCATCTGGGCACCCATGTTCTCGATCGGGTCTTCGAGTTCAATCTCTTTTGCCACGGTCACGCCATCCTTCGTAATAGAAGGAGCGCCGAATTTTTTCTCCAGGACCACATTACGACCTTTAGGCCCTAAAGTCACCTTTACGGCATTGGCCAGAATATCAACGCCCTTTTTCATTTTGTTGCGGGCTTCGATGTCGAAGAAAAGTTGTTTTGCCATAATATTGTTATTGTAGTGATTATTGTTAAATAAATAGATGAAAAACTTAAACGATTGCGAGGATATCGGATTCCCTCATAATGAGAAAATCGTCGCCTTCGATCTGGATCTCCGTTCCGGCGTATTTGCCATATAATACGGTATCGCCGATCTTTACTGTTACAGGCTCATCTTTCTTACCGGGGCCGGCGGCTACGACTGTACCGCGTTGAGGTTTTTCTTTTGCAGTGTCCGGTATGATGATACCACCGGCAGTTTTCTCTTCAGCGGGGGCTGGTTTCACAATTACCCTATCCTGTAAGGGGATAACGTTTAACTTCTTAGCCATAATTGTATTGATTTTTGTTTAATGAAAGATTTCTTATGTCCTGCTCCAAGCAGGCTTGCAAAGGTCAACCAATTTCATACCAAATGGCGGAAAAGGCTAAAAAGTGAACACTTGGCAGTCAGAATGAGTAAGTTGTCAGTCAGGACCGCCCGCACACTCCCGGTTAGAGGGCAGGCATGCCAATTTTTCACTTCCCTCGGCCACTATATAATAAGCAGGAATTGCGGGTCGCCCGATATCTTTCGGCGACGTTTCGAAATACGGTGTTTCCGGTCATCCCCACTATCCCCAAAATCCCCTATCTTCGCACCCGCTAAAACAAGCTCTTACTACATGATCAGCAGAAGAAATATCCGGGTTAAAGTGATGCAAACCCTGTATACCCTGGAAGCGCAGGAACAGGCGGTGAAGCCGGGAGAACCCGTAAGGATTTTACAAAAGCACTTTGACCAGACCAGGCAGTTATTAGTATATCTCATTTATTTTTTGACCGAAGTAGCCCGGTACGCCGAAACCGATTCCAGGAACCGGGCTTCCAAACACCTGCCGACCGAACAGGATCTGAATGTCAATATTAAGCTGGCCGGCAACGAGACCATGTGGAAGATCCTGGAAGATCCATCCTGGCAAAAGGCTGCCAGTACCGACAAACCGCAACTCCATGAGGACAAAGAGCTGATCAAAAAAATGTACCAGGAGCTGGTCGGCACCGACGAGTATAAAAAATACATCAGCATAGCGGGCAGGGACAAAAAATCCGAGAAGGACATCCTTCAGTTCATTTTCACCGACCTGATGCTCCCCAACGAGATCTTCGAGGCACACGTGGAAGAGGTTTTCACAAACCTGGACGATGATATCGAGATGATGAGCCAACTGGTGCTGGGACTTATCCACAAACCTCAGTCCATCAATTTCCAGGATATCATCAGCAAGGAGAAATTGGATTTTGGCAGGGGCCTGCTGCAGACCGTGGTGGAGAAGAAAGAAGTCACCATGGGGCTTATCAAGCCAAAGTTGAAGAACTGGGATTCCGAGAGGATCGCCACGCTGGATATGATCCTCATGGAAATGGGCGTTTGCGAGTTCCTGTTCTTTGAGACCATTCCGCCCAAGGTCACGATCAATGAGTATATAGACCTTGCCAAGGATTACAGTACCCCGCAAAGCGGTCAGTTCGTCAACGGGATCCTGGACAATATCCATAAGGATCTTTTGAACGACGACAAATTGCATAAAGTCAACTTTAAGACTTCCTGAAACCCGTATTTTTGCAAAAAACAATACCGATGCGTTTACTATTATTCCTTTTGTCGGCCGCCGGCATTTTCGCCGGATGCAGTAATAACGATGCGGGTTCAGCCCTTGCCGGCAAGAGCCAGCAGGTCGCATCGAAAGTCGACACCGCCAACTTTACGACGATCCAGTGGATCGATTCGACAAAAGACTTCGGTAAAATAGAAGAAGGCCAAAAGCTGGAAGTATCCTTCCGCTTTAAGAATACCGGCGATAAGCCGCTGATCATAGAACGGGTTCAACCGAGCTGCGGCTGCACGGTGGCCGAACAGTCAAAGGACCCCGTCGCCCCCGGCGCAGAAGGCCTGATCAAAGCCACCTTCAACAGCGAAGGCCGCTCGGGGATCAATCATAAGACCCTCTTTGTTTCCGCCAATACAAAGGGCTCACAGACCCATTCGCTGCAATTCCAGGTGGAAGTGGAAAAGAAGAAATAGCGAACAATCACTGCAAACAGAACATTAAAATAACAAAAATGACCCAATCAGTAGTCTTATTACAAGCTCCTTCGGGAGGCGGTTCCCTGCAATTCATCCTGCTGGGCGGCATGATCCTGGTTTTCTGGCTTTTCATGATCCGTCCCCAGGCCAAAAAAGCGAAGCTGGCGAAAACTTTCCAGGAAAATTTACAAAAAGGAGACCGGATCGTAACGATTGCAGGCATCCACGGTAAGGTGAACAAAGTCAATGACGATTCGACGATCGATATCGAGACCAGCCCCGGCAGCTATCTGAAGATAGAAAAAAGCGCCATCTCCATCGAATGGAGCCAGAATCTCAACAAGGCCGTTGCGGTTACAGACAAGAAGTAACAGCCAACCATTATTATGTTGAAAGTTGGACTAACAGGTGGAATCGGGTCCGGCAAGAGCACGGCTGCCAGGATTTTCGAAGTGCTGGGGATCCCCGTGTACTACGCGGACCAGGCAGCCAGGCTCATTATGAACGAAGACCCGGGGCTGAAGGAGCAAATCATCCACCACTTTGGCCCCGGGTCCTATACCGACGGAAAGCTTAACCGTTCCTACCTCGCCCAAAAGGTGTTCAGCGACAAAGCGAAGCTGGATCTGCTCAATTCGCTGGTACACCCTGCCACCATCCGCATGGCCGAACAGTGGATGAAGGCACAGACCACTCCCTACGCCATAAAAGAAGCGGCGCTGATCTTCGAGAGCGGCACCCAGGAATACCTGGACTATGTCATAGGTGTCTATGCGCCCGAGCCGCTGCGTATCCTGCGCACGATGAAGCGCGACTCCGTCGGTCGCGAAGAGGTCCTGAAACGAATGAGTAACCAGATCGAAGAGGATATCAAGATGAGGCTTTGCGATTTTGTACTCCGCAATGACGAGCAGCAATCCCTCCTTCAGCAGGTCGTGGAACTGCATGATAAGCTGCTGCAGCTATCTGTATTGAGTAGTCAGTAGTGAGTAGTGAGTGCTGCCGGAAGACATCTATTTTAGTCTTATTAGTTTACCTGCTATCGGTTTGCCTGCTACCAGTTTACCGAAAAAAAAGTGAGTGGCGACTCACCATTATACGCCGCCCACTCACCAAAATGTCTTCACCCCACTGACTACTCACTACTGACTACTCACTACTTCAGTTTTGCCAGCGCTTCTTTTATGCGTCCCCATGCTTTTTCGATGTTTCCCATGCTGTTCGCAAAAGAGAATCGCACGCAGGCGGGTTCTCCGAAAGCATCTCCCATCACGGAGGATACGTGTGCCTTGTTCAACAGGTACATGCAGAAATCGCCGGAATTCTTTATGACGGTCTCTCCATCGGATTTCCCATAGTAAGAAGATACGTCGGGGAAGACATAGAACGCGCCTTCGGGTTCCACACAGGTGATCCCCGGGATGCCGGCGACCAGTTCCATCGTCTTTTTCCTGCGGCGGGTAAACTCCTTTACCATTTCAAAAGAGGGCGTCAGATCGCCGGTCAATGCGATCACGGCGGACTTCTGGGTAATGGAGCTGGTGGCGCTCGTAAACTGTCCCTGCAATTTTTCGCAGGCCTTCGCGATTTCCGGATCGGCGGCAATATACCCCAGACGCCAGCCCGTCATGGCGAACCCCTTGCTTAATCCGTTGACGATGATCACCCGGTCTTTCAGGTCTGCAAACTGGGCAATGCTCTCGTGTTTGCCGACAAAATTGATGTATTCATAGATCTCGTCGGAAATGATAAAGACCTCGGGGTGCTTCCTGAATACGGCGGCCAGCGCTTCCAGTTCCTTTTTGCTGTAGACGGCGCCGGAGGGATTACAGGGAGAGGAGAACATGAATAATTTCGTCTTCGGCGTGATCGCGGCTTCCAGTTGAGCCGCGGTGATCTTAAACCCGCTTTCCGGCGTGGCATGGATCTCCACCACTTTCCCCCTGGCAATCTTCACCAGCTCCGAATAGGTAACCCAATAAGGGGTCGGGATGAGCACTTCTTCCCCATCGTCGACGAGGGCCAGGATCACATTAGCCAGGCTTTGCTTGGCGCCGGTGGATACGACGATATTCTCGGGCTTATAAGTAAGGTCGTTGTCTCTTTTAAATTTGGTGCAGACGGCCTCCCGCAGATCGGCATAACCCGATACCGGTGTATAATGACTCCAGTTGTCATCGATCGCCTTCTTCGCGGCATCCTTTATATGTTGAGGCGTGTCAAAATCGGGTTCCCCTAAGCTCAAATCGATGACGTCAACTCCTTTTGCTCTTAATTCACGGCCTAGTTTGGCCATTTTCAGGGTTTCAGGCTCGCTGAAACGATTCAGAATGGATGATAGTTGCATAGTTTTTAATTAATTGGGCGGCGGCAAAGGTAAGAAAAAGCGGCAAGCCGCAAACGGCTAATATTGACTTCAATGATAGACTTGCCCGGGCAAGCCGGGTCTGCCGGGCGACCGGTCGAAGCCGCGACAACCCGTTGCGGCCATTGCGGGCGATAAACCGGAGAACCCTGCCGGGAACGCAAAACAACGGCCTTTCATCGATTCAAAACCAGGCGCCGGATGATTACAAAAGCCAACACTATCAAGCATTTAAGGCCTTAAATATTATGGTTTTGATCTTTACATATTATCAATTGTAAAACCTATCTTTGCGACTCTTAAAAAAAATAAACGAAACTTCCAATGAGAGCACTGGTAAGCATTTTTGCTTCTTTATTGATCATTATTTCTCTGTACCAGCTTTCCTTTACCTGGTTTGTGAACAAACACAAGTCGGAGATGGAGACAAAAGCGAAACGGTATGTAACCAACTTATACCCTTCTGCCGAAAAAAAATATCCGACCGATAAGGAAGCCAGGGCTCTCTACCAGGCAGATACATTGGATGCCGTTTATAAAGCCAGGCTGGACCGTTTGCTCGACAGCACAAAGGATACGAAGGTCACTCCCTGGGGCACTACCTTCCAAAAGGCAAAAGAGAACGAACTCCTGCTGGGTCTCGACCTGCAGGGCGGGATCAACGTGACCCTGGACATTTCCCTGGACGGATTGGTAAAGACAATGGCCAATAACCCACGCGATCCGCAATTATTAAAGGCCATCGCGCTGGCAAACCAGAAGAGAGTAACCAACTCCTCGAACTTTATCGACCTCTTCGGCCAGGCTTACAAGGAAGTCAATCCCGGTGGCAAGCTGGCGCCGCTGTTTGCCAATGCCGGACGTAATAAGCTGAAATTCGATGCGTCCGATGACGCCGTCCTGGCCTATATACACGATCAGGCGAAGGCCGCCATGAATCAGACCTATAAGATCATCCACTACCGTATCGATAAATTCGGCGTATCTCAGCCCCTTATCAGCCTGGACGAGAACCGCGGCGTCATCTCCGTGGAACTGGCCGGCGCCACCGACCCCGAAAGGGTTAGCAGGGTTCTCCAGTCGACTGCCAACCTCCAGTTTTGGGAAGTCTATAATATCGGAGAACTGCAAAACTCCATCCAGAATGCCGACAAGGCCCTGCAGAACTATTTAAATGGCGTGAAAGACACCGGTCTCGCAAAGACCGATACCGGCATCGCGGCCAAAAAGGATACTTCGGCCAGTACCGCCAACCAGAATCCCCTGTTTAAGGTCATTCGCTTTATACCGCCGACCCAGGATCCGAAAACAGGACAACCGCGATATTCGGACGCTATCGCCCAGGTGGCATTAAAGGATACCGGCACGGTCAACGACTACCTGAGTAACCCGGTCGTCAGGAACAGCTTCCCACAGGACGTAAAATTCCTTTGGGGCAAGCAGGACAGGGATGATGACGGCAAGCTGATCCCCGCCCTCAGACTCTATGCAATCAAGACGCTCCCGGGTACCGACAAGGCAAAGATCGAAGGCGGCGCCATCGAAGATGCCAGCCAGGATTTCGATCCGACCACCGGTGAGGTGATCGTAGAGATGAGCATGCGCAAACAGGGAGCAAAAGATTGGGCGGCGATGACCACCAAGAATGTCAACCGCCCGATTGCAATCGTACTTGACGATATCGTCTATTCCGCCCCCCTCGTAAATGAGCCGATTACCGGCGGACAATCTAGGATCACCATGGGCCGCGGCGGAAATACTGCCCAGAGCGTGGAAGAAGGCCAGGATCTTGCCAATATCCTGAAATCGGGACCGCTGGAAGCGCCTGCCAAGATCGTCCAGAAACAGGTCGTCGGACCTACGTTGGGTCAGGAAGCCGTTCATGGCGGGACGATGGCCTTTGCCATCTCGTTCTTCGTCATCTTTGCCCTCATGCTGATCTATTATAATACTGCGGGATGGGTGGCGAATACGGCCCTGATATTGAACCTGCTGTTCACCATCGGGGTGCTGAGCGCAATGCATGCCACCCTGACGGCGCCCGGTATTGCGGGTCTCGTACTCACGATCGGGATGGCCGTGGATACCAATGTAATCATCTTTGAACGTATCAAGGAGGAGCTAACGCGCGGGAAAAGCTACCAGATCGCGGTATCCGATGGGTATAAACGTTCCCTGGCGCCGGTACTGGATGCCCACGTAACGACCTTCCTGACCGCCCTGATCCTTTTCTATTTCGGGCTGGGACCCGTGTTGGGATTCGCTACCACCCAGCTCCTGGGTATCATGCTATCCCTGTTCTGCGGAATCCTGGTGTCCAGACTGATTACGGATTTCTACACCAATAAGAACCGGCATTTTAAATATTTCACCCCTCTCTCCCGCCGCATCTTCAAACATGCGTCCTTCAAGTTCATCGAATACCGGAAAGTGGCTTATATCATATCGGTGATCGTGTTGGTGCTGGGTATCAGCTCTTTCTTTCATGGCTTTAAGGAAGGAGTGGAATTCAAGGGTGGCCGTAGCTTTGTCGTCAATTTCAGGAAGCCCGTCGAATCCGAAGAGGTTCGCGTGGCGCTGAGAAAGACCTTTACGGAATCCGAACCCGAAGTAAAGACCTATGCCACGAATGACAAGCTGGAGATCACAACTGACTATCTGATCAACGAAGAGGGGCCGGCAACCGATTCGCTGGTGCTTGTCAAATTATACGGCGGGCTGAAGAGCTTCCTCCCTGCGGATGCGACGCCTGCACAATTTGCAGTCGTAGGCGGCCCGCTGGTAGAACAGTCCAAGAAAGTCACCCCGACCATCTCCGAAGAGCTGAAGGCCGGCGCTTTCAAGGCGACCATCTTTGCCATCGTCATTATCTTCCTGTATATCTTTATACGGTTCCGCGACTGGCGATATTCGTTGGGCACGATCATCGCGTTGCTGCATGACGTGCTCGTAACGGTGGCGGTATTCTCTTTCCTGCCGGCCGTTGTGCCCTTCACCCTGGAGATAGACCAGCATTTCATCGCGGCGGTCCTGACGGTGATCGGGTTCTCCATGAACGATACGGTGATCGTCTTTGACAGGATCCGCGAAAACAGCCGGCTCATGAAGGGCGCCAGCAATGCACAGATCATCAATAAATCGATCAACGATACGCTGAGCCGCACGATCATGACTTCGCTGACCGTGTTCCTTACAATCCTCATCCTGTTCCTGGTCGGCGGCGAAGTGACAAAAGGTTTCGCCTTCGCCATGCTGGTAGGGGTGATCACCGGTACCTATTCGTCTATCTTTGTGGCAGCTCCCTTCCTGGTGGATTTTGTGAAAGACAAGCCATTGGGTCAGCAGGATCCCGCCGCAGAAAAAGCCAGAGCCGTAGCGACAGCCACGGTCAAAGCAAAATAACCAGGCTGCCTAGCGAGATGCGAATGAGCTACAGTAATAAATGAGCAACAGCAATAGAAGTGAATTCATAAAAAAAACCCGCACGGATCGTGCGGGTTTTTTTATCGGGTCTCCTTATAGATAGCAACCGTCAGTAACGAATGGCATCGCAAAAAACGAATCGTCGGCGATTAACGATGATGATGGTGTCCATGATGATGATGCCCGTGAACAAGCGGGGCATGCGTCGTCGAAGCCACCGCGAGGCCGCTGAATGCGACCACCAGGGCGATCGACAATAAATACTTTTTCATAAACGGTTTTCTTTAAGTTATAAAATAGAATCGTCTCTATAAATTACCAAAAAAAACTCGTCCGGAGGCTAAAAACCGACCGTTAACCCCTTTTTAACCAGCAGCGTATTTATCTGGCTACGACTTCTACTCTACTGTGTTATCCGGTCCACCGCCATATGGCTGTCCGGCTCCCACACTATGGCTGTTTAACCACTGAATTCCGGGGTGAAATCACCCAAGGGTATAATCCAAAAAAAAATCCGGTTACCCCTGAAGGGTGACCGGAACCTTATGATTTGCGAAGATTGTTCCGTCCGGATATTTACCGGATTATTTAGGGGTCTTGTTCTCTTTAAAACGTTTGTCGGCCGTTCCGTCCTTCTTGGTGTGAACAGGTGGCTTGGCGGCATTCTTATTGGCCTTGTAGCGCATGTCGGCCGTTCCGTCCTTCTTTTTTGGACCCGCCGTCGTAGTCGTAGTCGTTTTTGCCGGTGTAGTCTGGGCAAAATTGAACCCGGTCAGCGCAAGCATCAAACTGGCAATCAGGAGAAATTTTTTCATGTTTGGGTTGATTTTCGTTTAGAATGGTAAAATACGCCATGAATTTATTCAAATACACCGCCTGTACAAAAAATATATTTTTTTCTTAACCAAATGTTAACAATCATTTGTATCTTAATAAGGAACAAAATCTTTATACGCCCCTTAACGACCACTTAACCATTTTCATTCATCGCGGAAGATAAAGGATAGCAATTTTGCAGTACCTGTCCAATTGCATTTTTGAGATTCTTTTATAGAGTATTTGCAGGTCGTCATATACCGTTCATATACCTTTATGTGCCATAATATTTGCCATCCATGCGTTCAAAAACCTTAAAATGGATCGTTTTATCCGCTACTTTACTCGTGACGATCATCGTGGGTGTCCAGCTATACTGGCTGCAGAAGGTCTATTCGTTTGAACAGCGGCAGTTTAACACCAATGTGATAAAAAGCATCCGGGGGGTTTTCGAGGACCTGGCCATGAACGATAGCCCGGGCTTAAACCTGGCCGACCTGATCAAGGCGCCGAGCACCAATTATTTTGTTTTTGAAGCCGATACGATCCCTCAAAAAGACTCGCTGGTCTTCTGGGTACGCCAGGAATTCGCCGACTTCGACGTATTGACGGATTGTGAACTGGGCGCCTACAGCACCTCGCAAAAGAAATACGTATACCAGGAATTCATCCCCAGCCCAGCGTCGCGGTATTCAGGCACCAAAGAAATCAGCGATCTTCCCGTGTTTCATGACAAAGACAATTCCGACCATATCCTTTTATACTTTCCCCACCGTTCGAAATACATCCTGGAACAAATGGACTTCTGGATCACCAGCAGCGTCATCCTCTTCCTTGCCCTGATCGGGCTGACCGTGAGCCTGTTCTATTTCTACCGGCAGAAGTTCCTTTCGGAGATCCAAAAGGACTTTGTAAACAATTTCACGCATGAATTCAAGACGCCGCTTGCCGTCATGAAGATAGCCGCCGATGTGCTGGCCCAGGAGAATATCGTCAATCAGCCTAACAGGCTGGAAAGATATTCGGCGATCATCAAGAACCAGACCGAACACCTGCAAAGTCAGGTCGAGAGGCTTCTGAAAGCGGCTGCCTCCCAATCGAGAGACCTCCCCATCGAAAAGGAGAATATCGGCGCGCACCAACTCATCGAGCAAGCCCTCAATAAAGTGCAGCCGCTTATAGACCAGAAAAATGCCCGGGTCGAACTAAAGATGGACGATGAACTGACCGCTATCAATGCGGATAGGGCTCACCTGGAACTCGCGGTGGTGAACCTGCTCGAAAATGCGCTGAAATATTCCAGTGACCCGCATATAGTGGTCGAGACGGGCAAGGCGGAGGACGATTTCTTCATCTCTATAAAAGACAACGGCATCGGGATTGAAAAGAAATACCTCAAGAATATATTTAAGAAATTTTATCGCGTGCCGACTGGCGATGTGCACAATGTGAAAGGGTTTGGTCTGGGACTGAACTTTGTAAAACGAATCATCGACGCGCACAATGGTAAGATAAAAGTGAACAGTCTGCCCGGCATTGGCACCGAATTCCGATTATTTATCCCTAACAATTAAAACGTTCTATGCAAGCAAGTAAAGCAAAAGTGTTATTAGCCGAAGACGATCTCTCCCTGGGCTATGTTATCAAGGACAACCTGTCGGACGAAGGTTATGACGTGATCCTCTGTCCCGACGGGCAGACGGCAATCGACAAGTTCGATAAAAACGAATTCGACATTTGCCTGCTCGACGTAATGATGCCCAACAAGGACGGATTTGCAGTGGCTAAAAAGATCCGGCAGCAGAGCGATATGGTTCCGATCATCTTCCTGACCGCGAAGTCGATGGAAGAGGACAAGATCAAGGGCTTTCAAAGCGGAGCCGACGATTATATCACAAAGCCCTTCAGCATCCAGGAACTGATCATGCGCATCGAGGTTTTTCTCAGAAGGACCCGGAAAATGCACTCGGAGAAAACGCTCTCCTATAAGATAGGCAACCTCCAGTTCTCCTATACCGACCTGAAGCTCGTCATCGAAAAAGAGGTCTTTAACCTTACCCAAAAAGAGGCGGACCTCCTGAAATTCCTTTGCGAACATTCCAACCGTATCCTGAAAAGGGAAGAAGTCCTGCTGAACGTATGGGGCAAGGATGACTATTTCCTGGGCCGGAGCATGGATGTATTTATCACAAAGCTCAGGAAATATTTTAAGGCCGATCCGGATGTCAACCTCGAAACGATACATGGTGTTGGATTCCGCTTTAACACCCCCGTGGCCTAGTGCGGATATTGACCGCTCACTGCCCCTGCGCCAGATCGCGGCATACCCCGTTTTGAGAGGGATTTTTCCATATTGGAAGCATCCGGGCGCCTTCCTTCGGCGGTTCCGGATCTTTCCGAATACCGGCGTCCCAGGCCGGCAAAGGATTACAGCCATTATTCCTGCATTTTACCGTTTACGGTATCATTTTGGCGGATATCGGTATTTACCCCGCCCTATCGCCTTATAAATTAGCGCCTTAACAATTTGTTTAATAATAATTTTAGCAAAGGGGAGTTATTTGGGATAGCTTTACATAGTTCAAATGCGGAAAGTATTATATATATCCAGATCGGTCCTTTTTTTGATCCTGGCCCTGCAGGTTTTAAACCTTAGCATCGCCAGCCAGACCTATTGGGACAATGCCTATGACTATTCATATGCTTATAATAGCAAATACGATCCCACGGAAACAGCCGTTGAATGGATCGTAGAGATGAATTGCGGTCAGCAATCAGCCTTCAACTATAATGACCGCACGGATACTAACAAGAACACCTTCAAATCCCTTCACTGGCAAATAGGCCTTGAAGAGGTCCGCCTTCCTGTCCGGCAGGTTAGTGAAGCCAAAAACTGCCATTTTGCCAGACCGGCTGGCCGGCTCCCATCCCCGACGACGGCTGGTTTTTCTCCTCCCCCGGAGCAGTCGAACGGTTAGTTTTCTACCCGACGCCGTTATTGTTTGCCATATTGATAAGAAGAACGGGGACGCCTCGTTGTAGTACGGGTGCCCAGTTAACAGTATTATCCGGTCATACGGAGCCGTGAATAGCCGATATTTCGGGTATCCTTTGGCATCGGTGACCCGGATATAGAAAGGAGTGCCCGATATTCGTGTGCGGGTATGGCTTAACCCCTGTTTAACATCAAAAATGAATACTTTTGCACACTCAAAAACAGTAGAGAAACCTATGCAAAAAAAATTGCTTATCCTGATCGTGGTTTGTTTGTCGATCCTGTCTTCGAAGGCGCAGCAGCCCGTAGATACCCTGCGCTTACGCTTACCCGATGCGGAGAAAATGTTCCTGGACAGCAACCTGCTGCTCCTGGCGCAGAAATACAATATCGAGGCAAACAAGGCGCTGATCATACAGGCGCGTCTTTGGCCGAACCCAAACTTCAGCATCGGCCATACTTTATATTCCGGAACCCTGAAGCAGTTCTTCCCATTGGGTGTCAACGACGAAACGACGGCCGGTCTCTCGCAGCTCATTTTACTGGCCGGAAAGCGGAACAAGCAAATCAAACTCGCCCAGGCGAATGTCACGCTTACCGAATACCAGTTCTTCGATCTGCTGAGGACACTGAAATATACGCTTCGGACCGATTTCTTTAATATCTACTATTTACAACAGTCGGCCTCCGTTTATGACACAGAAATCCGGGCTCTCCGGCAGATTGTCGACGCCTTCGCCCAACAGCAGGGCAAGGGATATATCGCCGAAAAAGAGGTAGTTCGTATCCGGGCACAGCTCTATAGTTTTCAGAGCGAATACAACGACCTGATCAACCAGATAAACGATCAGCAGTCCGAGATCAGGCTCCTGCTGCAGGTCAAACCTCGCTTCTTCATAAATCCCGTCCCGGATTCAGACGCGGTAAAGAGCCTGGATCCTTCAAAATACCCCATCGCCACCCTGGTGGATTCGGCTTACCGCAACCGCACCGACCTCCAGATCGCCCGGGCGAATACCGATATCAGCAAGCTGAACTATACCTATCAGAAATCGCTGGCCGTACCGGACCTGACCCTTTCGCTGGGTTATGACGAAGCCGGCAGCTTCCTGTATAACTATTATGGTATCGGTGCATCCATCGATCTGCCCTTCTTCAACCGCAACCAGGGGAATATCAAATCGGCCAGGTCGATGATCGCCTTCAACGAAGCTACCCAGAAAAGCACCCAGGCCACCGTGGAAGAGAACGTCGCCCGCTCCCTGCAAAAGGCCTTTGCGGAAGACAAGCTTTACCAGAATATCGATCCTAAATTCAACGGGGATTTTCAGCGCCTGATGAACGAGGTGCTGATCAACTACCAGAAGAGGAATCTCAGCATCCTGGATTTCCTGGATTTCTATGATTCCTATAAACAGACGACCCTGCAGTTGAACTCCATCCGGTTCAACAGGGTCAGCGCTTTCGAAGACATCAATTACTATACGGGAACCAATTTCTTCAACTAGACAACCTACCTGTATAAAAACAACCAACCACTGATATTCAACAGATTCAATATGCAAAAGAGTTTTAAACCCATCAGCCAGCTTCTCATCCTGTTCCTCGCGGTTTTCTCGCTCCTGTTACAAGCCTGTGAGACAACCGAAAAAAAACCCACAGACGATAAAAGCAAATATGTGATCCCCGATACGGTCATGCAGAGCCTGAAGATCGATACGGTGAGCACTTCCCAGCTGATAAACGCCATCACACTGACCGGTAAGGTTGGCACCAATGACGATAATGTCATCCCGGTTTATTCCCTCGTCAGCGGAAACGTGCAGGATATTAAAGTGCTGCTGGGAGACTATGTAAATGCCGGCCAGGTGTTGGCGGTCGTGAAAAGCCAGGAGATGGCGCAATACAGCAGCGACCTGCTGAACGCCCAGACTAATTTGCGGATCGCCGAGACAAACCTGCTGAAGACAAAAGATATGTATAAGAGCGGGCTGGCTTCCATGACGGATTCCCTCACTGCTGAAATTACCGTCCAACAGGCCAGGGCGGAACTGACCCGGGTGGGCAAAGTCTTAAAGATCAACGGCGGCAACACCCAGGGGGATTTTGTCGTGAGGGCTCCCATCAGCGGCTTTATCGTCCAGAAGTCCGCTACCAACAACATGACGATCCGCGGAGACAACAGCACGAGCCTGTTCACCATATCGGACCTCAAGAACGTTTGGATACAGGCCAATGTATACGAATCCAATATCAGTCTGATCCACGCCGGTGAAAACGTGGATGTCACCACCCTCGCCTATCCGGGCAAGGTGTTCAAGGGTAAGATCGACAAAGTCATGAATGTGCTGGACCCTACCAGCAAGGTGATGAAAGTACGGGTGGTGCTGCCCAATGCAGACTATGCGCTAAAACCTGAGATGTATGCCAGCATCACGGTCAGTGACAAGGAGAACAGGCAATGTCTGAGCGTGCCTTCTACAGCTGTCATCTTTGACCATAGCCAGTACTATGTGCTGGTCTTCAACAGCAAATCCGACGTAAAAATAACTCCTGTAAAAGTGCTGAATGCCGTGGGGGAAAAGACCTTTATCGAAGCCGGAGTGAATCAAGGCGATAAGATCATTTCATCCCAGGCCATCCTGATCTATGATGCCCTGAACAGTTAATACACTTCATTAGCATTTATCGTCAAAGGTCCAAATTACCAGGAGCCCTTTGGCGAAAACAAATTAAATCGCCAGGAGATGAACAAGTTTCTCAAAGGTATTATTGCCTTTTCGTTAAAGAACAGGTATTTCATATTCTTTTGCACGGGTATTTTGCTAGTCTACGGTATCATCACTTTTAAAAACATGCCGATCGAGGCATTCCCGGATGTCACCAATACGGAGATCAGTATCATCACGCAATGGCCGGGTCGCAGTGCGGAGGAAATAGAAAAGTTCGTCACGATCCCCGTGGAAATCGCGATGAACCCGGTGCAGCAAAAAATCAGCCTGCGCTCGACCAGCATTTTCGGCCTCTCTTATGTCAAACTTATCTTCGAAGATGGGGTCGTGGATAAAGACGCACGTATGCAGGTGAATGCGTTATTGGCCAATGTCACACTGCCGGAAAACATACAGCCCCAGGTGCAGCCGCCCACCGGCCCCACCGGGGAGATCTATCGCTATACGCTGAAGAGCGATATCCGGGACGACCGGGAATTAAAGACCATGCAGGATTGGGTGATCGACCGGCAGTTGCGTTCGGTGCCGGGCGTAGCGGACATCGTCAGTTTCGGAGGCCGGGTAAAGACCTACGAAATAAAAGTGGATCCCGGCAAGCTGACCAATCTTGGAATTACCCCCCTGGATGTCTATTCGGCGATTCAAAAAAGCAATATCAATATCGGGGGTGACTTCATCGTAAAAAACAACCAGGCCTATGTAGTGAGAGGCATCGGTTTGCTCAACGACATCAATGAAATCAAAAACATCATCGTCACCAATAATAACGATATCCCGGTGCTGGTAAAAGATGTGGCGGATGTAGAGGTCTCCAACATGCCCCGGCTTGGACGGGTCGGGAGAGCCGACCCCGTCACCGATTCTACGGGCAAGCCGGCCATTGACCGGGCAGGCCACCGGACGATTGTCGACCAGGATGATGTCGTGGAAGCGATTGTCATCATGCGTAAGGGAGAAAACCCTTCCGCCGTCGTGCAGGCCGTTAAAAAGAAGATCGAGAAGCTTAATTCCGTGGTCCTCCCGCAGGATACGAAGATCGTTCCCTATTATGACCGGGAAGACCTCATCCACTACGCTACTCACACCGTACTGCATAACCTCGTGGAAGGCATCCTGCTGGTGACCCTGCTGGTCTCGCTGTTTATGTTCAACTGGCGCACAACCCTGATCGTTTCCATCATCATTCCGCTGGCGTTGCTCTTCTCCTTTATCTGTCTCCACCTGATGGGCATGTCGGCAAACCTATTGTCCCTTGGAGCGGTGGACTTCGGCATCATCATCGATGGGGCCGTGGTGATGGTGGAAGGTATGTTCGTCATATTGGACCACCAGGCGCGGGATCTGGGCATGGAACGATTCAATAAAATGGCCAAAATGGGGCTGATCCGGAAGAACGGAGCCGTTCTCGGGAAAGCCATCTTCTTTGCGAAACTGATCATCATTACGGGTCTCATGCCCATATTCGCCTTCCAGAAAGTCGAGGGGAAAATGTTCTCACCCCTGGCCTATACCCTCGGCTTCGCATTGCTGGGGGCGCTGATTACCACCCTTACGCTGGTACCGGTGCTGATCAACCTGCTACTGCGGAAGAATGTCCATGAGAAACACAATCCGTTTACGCATTTCCTGACCGGGATGATGGTCAAAGGATTCATGTTCCACTGGAAACATAAAAAAACCACCATCGCGGTCTCTTTTATCATCATCGGCGTCGGCTTCTATGCGTTCAGCCTGCTGGGTACGGAGTTCCTGCCGGAACTCGACGAGGGCGCCATCTGGCTGAGAGCTCAGCTACCCTATAGCATATCACTGGACAAGTCGGTAGAAACGGCCCGCGCGGTTCGCAAGATGATGATGGAGTTTCCGGAGGTAAAGGTCATCGCCTCTCAGACCGGCCGTCCGGACGATGGAACCGATGTGACCGGTTTCTACAACAACGAATTCGATGTGCTGCTATACCCACAGGCCGAATGGAAATCCGGGCTGACCAAGGAAGAACTGATCGATACCATGAACCGGAAGCTGAGCGTGCTGCCAGGTGTGGACCTGAATTTCTCCCAGCCCATCATGGACAATATCGAAGAGGCCGTTTCGGGAGTAAAAGGATCCATCTGTGTAAAAGTCTTCGGCGACTCGCTCGGTTATATGGAGGGAAAGGTGACCGATATCTATGATATCCTGAAGGGCGTAAGGGGCATCGAAGACCTGGGTGTCATCAAAAATATCGGGCAGCCGGAACTGGATATCGACCTCGATCAACAGAAAATGGCGCTCTACGGTGTCGCCACCGCCGATGCCAATGCCGTTATCGAAATGGCCATCGGCGGTAAAGCAGCCTCTACCTTATACGAAGGCATCAAACTATTCGATATCCGGGTCCGGTTCCCGGAACAGTACCGGGCTTCCGTAGACGATATAGGCAATCTGATGGTGCCGACCGCCAGCGGATCGAAAGTACCCATCAAGGAGATCGCGAAAATCTCCTCGAAGACGGGCCCCTGCCTAATCTTCCGGGATGACAACGAGCGGTATTCCGCCCTGAAGTTTTCCGTCCGCGGCCGCGACATGGGTAGCACCATCGCCGAAGCCCAGGAGAAAGTCAAAAAAGTCATCAGCCTGAAAAAAGGTTACTCCATGGTATGGCAGGGCGATTTCGAGAATGAGCAAAGAGCCACCAAGCGCCTGGAACAGGTTGTGCCCATCAGCCTGCTGCTGATCTTCCTGCTGTTATTTATCATGTTCGGCAATTTTAAAGATGCCGGGCTGGTATTCCTGAACGTGCCGTTTGCCATCGTGGGTGGCGTTGCCGCTTTACATCTCACAGGCACCAATTTCAGCATATCGGCGGGGATCGGCTTTATCGCCCTGTTCGGAATCTGTATACAGGACGGCGTACTGCTGATAACCGTATTCAAACATAACCTGGAAAGTATCCGGAACCAAAGCCATACCCTATATACTGCTATTAAACTGGGAGTTAACTCGCGGATCAGGCCTGTGATGATGACGGCGCTGATGGCCGCCATCGGTCTTTTCCCCGCCGCCGTTTCCCATGGAATCGGCTCGGAAAGCTCCCGTCCCCTGGCCCGGGTCGTGATCGGAGGGATCCTTTGCGCGATGATCTTCTCACTGCTGGTATTCCCCCTCATCTTTGCCTGGGCATACCGGAACGTGGATACCAAGCACATGGGAGCTATCGATGAGAAAATTTAGACGTCGATCAGTATAAATAGAATAGTACGGACGCAAAGGGACGCGAATCGTGAAGACTTGTCAGTGGCTTCAAATTCGTGTCCCTTTGTATTAATCTGCATGCATGCTCCCCTTTCCGACATTAAGTGTTCCCAATATGTTAAGGGAGCGTCTTCCCATTTTGATAATCAGGTCGGAATAAAGTCGCTATATTTACTTTTATTTTCACATGAAATCCCGATCCGGCAATTATCTACCAACGGAAGGAACGAAACGGCCGAAAAAATGCAATCTGTCTTTAACGGTGTTTGCGTTGTGCCTGTTTTCCATGTCCCTGACGGCCCAGGATTTTTTTAAGCCCTCACCCACCTACAATCCCGGGCGGGTCAACGGAACCATTATCATAGAGTCGGCTCTCGGCACGGCCATCACGATCGGGTTGAATTATCTCTGGTATAAGAAATTTCCCCGCAGCCCCTTTCACTTCTTCAATGACAATAACGAGTGGCTCAATATGGATAAAATGGGCCACGCCACCACCGCTTATAACGTCTCGGCGATCCAAAGCGATCTATTGCGCTGGGGTGGGGTCAAGTCGGGAACCGCCGCCCTGATCGGGACCTTTACGGCGCTGGGGTTCATGACCATGATCGAGATCATGGACGGCCATTCGGTCAAATGGGGTTTCTCAAAAGGAGATATGCTTGCCAACCTCGCAGGATGCGCCTTATTTGAAGGGCAGCAGCTTTTATGGGGAGAGCAACGGATCAGCCTCAAATATTCTTACCATGGCACCATCTTCCCTCAATACCATCCCGCTGAACTCGGCAGCAATCTGCCACAGCGGATGCTAAAGGACTATAACGGGCAAAGCTATTGGCTGTCCTTCAATATCGGGTCCTTTTTGCCCGCATCCGCGAACTTCCCCAAATGGCTCAACCTGTCGGCAGGCTATGGCGCCACGGGAATGATCGGCGGCGTCACCAATCCCAAGGAGGTCAATGGAAAGGCCGTCCCGTCATTCAAAAGATATCGCAAATTTTATTTCTCTTTCGATACGGATCTCTACCGCACAGACGGGTTGTCTCCTTTGGCCACTACCCTGTTAAAAGTCAACCGAACCCTGAAAACGCCCTCTCCCACCCTGGAATGGAATGACGAACAGGGGCTCAAATGGCATTGGATCTATTACTAAACTGAGGGGCCGTTTTTTTCGGAGAGCGAGCGTTCCCGTAAAGATCAAGCGCCCGTTGACGGCTGCCTGGCCACTTCGGACCTGATTCTTCATATAAACAATAAAACATATAATATTTTAGCCCTCAATATTTAGCAGATCATGGAACCATCCGGAGACAATCATATTCCTGCGGTTTTTGCGAAGGGAAACCCCTAAATTGCATTAACAGAATATTAACTGTCGGTTAACATAGCCGAAAACAATGGTTACCATATGAACAAATTATTGAAGGGGATCCTCGCATTTTCTCTCAAGAATAAATATTTCATCTTTTTTGCAACGGCTTTGCTGGCCACCTACGGTTTCTTCACCTTTAAAAAAATGCCCATCGAGGCGTTTCCGGATGTGACCAATACGGAAATCACGATTATCACACAATGGCCTGGCAGAAGCGCGGAAGAAGTGGAGAAATTCGTAACGATCCCCATTGAGATCACGCTCAACCCGGTCCAGAAAAAAACCAGTCTGCGGTCCACCAGCATTTTCGGGCTTTCCGTGGTCAAGCTGATCTTCGAAGACGATGTGGTCGACACGTATGCGCGTATGCAGGTCAATAATCTCCTTCCCAATGTGAGCTTGCCGGACAATATATCGCCGCAGGTGCAGCCGCCGACGGGGCCGACGGGAGAAGTGTTCCGCTATTCCATCGAAAGCACGTTCCGGGATCCCAGGGAACTGAAGACCCTCCAGGACTGGGTGGTCGACAGAGAGTTACGGTCCGTGCCCGGCGTTGCCGACGTCGTCAGCTTTGGGGGCATGGTCAAGACCTATGAGATCAGGGTCAATCCACAAAAGCTGGCGGGGCTAGGCATCACGCCGCTGGACGTATCCAATGCCGTCAGCAAAAGCAATATCAATATCGGCGGGGATGTCATCAACAAGAGAAATGCGCAGGCCTACGTCGTGAGAGGAATTGGACTTCTTAACGATATCAACGAAATCAAAAATATCATCGTAGAGAACAACAACGGAATCCCCCTCCTGGTCAAAGATATCGCGGATGTGGAGATATCCAATCTGCCGCGTCTCGGGGAAGTCGGAAGGATCGACGCCGTCGATAGCGCGGGACACCGGAGACTGATCAGCAACCCCGATGCCGTGGAAGGCATCGTATTGATGCGCAAGGGGGAGAACCCGGATAATGTGATCAACGGGTTGAAACAGAAATTAAACAAGCTGAATGATCATGTATTGCCGCCGGATACGAAGATCGTTCCGTTCTATAACCGGGAAGACCTTATCAAATACGCAACCCATACGGTCTTGCATAACCTGGTGGAAGGGATCCTCCTGGTAACCCTGATCGTATCTCTTTTTATGTTCAACTGGAGGACGACCCTGATCGTATCGATTATCATCCCGCTGTCCCTGCTCTTCGCATTCATCTGTCTCAACCTAATGGGGATGTCAGCAAACCTTCTTTCCCTGGGTGCGATCGACTTCGGCATCATCATCGACGGGGCCGTCGTCATGGTCGAAGGATTGTTCGTCCTGCTCGACCACAAGGCGAAGGAAATAGGCGTGGAGCGCTTCAACAGGCTTTCAAAGATGGGCATGATCCGGAAAAAGGGCGCGGAGTTGGGGAAAGCCATCTTCTTTACAAAACTGATCATCATCACGGCCCTGCTCCCGATCTTCTCCTTCCAGAAGGTCGAAGGCAAGATGTTCTCGCCGCTCGCTTATACCCTGGGCTTCGCCCTGCTCGGCGCATTGATCTTCACGCTCACACTAGTCCCCGTCCTGGTAAACGTGTTGCTGAGAAAGAACGTAAGAGAAAAGCACAACCCTTTTACTCATTTCTTAACGGCCAGGGTCATGGGCGGCTTCCGTTTCGTATTCCATCACAAAAGGTCTTCCCTCCTTGTCGCCTGCGTGGTTGTGGTGGCAGGCCTGTATGCCTTCCGGTTCCTGGGATCGGAGTTCCTGCCGGAGTTGAATGAAGGCTCTATCTGGGTACGCGCGACGATGCCCTATAGCATATCCCTGGACACCTCGGTGGCCAAGGCCGCTGATATGAGAAAGATCATGCTGGAATTCCCCCAGGTCAAAAGGGTCATGTCGCAGACAGGCCGGCCGGATGACGGCACCGATGTGGCAGGTTTTTACAATAACGAATTTGGCGTATCCCTGTACCCCCAGGAGGAATGGAACCCGAAAATCTCAAAGGAAGAACTCATAGAGCAGATGAGACAGAAGCTATCCATCATTCCGGGAGCCGACCTGAACTTCTCCCAGCCGATCATGGACAATGTCGAAGAAGCCGTATCCGGGGTCAAGGGTTCTATCTGCGTCAAGATATACGGAGACTCCCTGAACTACATGGAAGATCGGTCAAAACAGGTAAACGATATCCTAAAAACGGTAAACGGGATCGAAGACCTCGGTGTAATCAAGAATATCGGCCAGCCTGAACTGGATATCGACCTTGACCAAACGAAAATGGGTCTTTACGGAGTATCGGCCGGCGATGCCAACGCGGTGATAGAGATGGCTATCGGTGGCAAAGCCGTCAGTCAGCTATACGAAAATATCCGTAAATTCGACATCCGCATCCGCTTCCCGGAAAACTTCAGGGAGTCGGAGACGGATATTGGTAACCTGCTGGTTCCCACCCTGAGCGGATCCAAGGTGCCCGTGCGGGAAATAGCCAATATTACCATGAAGACAGGCCCCTGCCTGATCTTCAGGGATGATAATCAGCGTTATTCGGCCGTCAAGTTCTCTGTCCGCGGCCGCGACATGGGAAGCACGATTGCGGAAGCTCAGCAAAAAGTGGAGGAAAAAGTCCATCTCAAAAGAGGATACTCCATGGTCTGGCAGGGGGACTTCGAGAATCAACAAAGAGCTTCCAAGAGACTGACCCAGGTGGTCCCCATCAGCCTGCTGCTGATCTTCCTGCTCCTGTTCACGATGTTCGGCAATCTCAAGGATGCGGGGCTGGTATTCCTGAACGTACCCTTCGCCGTGGTCGGAGGAGTTTTAGCGCTGCTCGTGACCGGAACCAATTTCAGTATTTCCGCGGGCATCGGGTTTATCGCGCTATTCGGTATCTGTATCCTGGAAGGCGTATTACTGATCTCGGCCTTTAAACACAATCTCGAACGCATCCGGGGCGTGGAGAGCCCGCTTTATACGTCTATCAAGATCGGCGTCAACGACCTGATCCGTCCAGTATTGATGACGGCCCTGATGGCGACGATCGGGTTGCTCCCGGCGGCTATTTCCAGCGGCATCGGATCGGAAAGTTCCCGTCCCCTGGCAAGGGTAGTGATCGGGGGACTGATCTGCGCAACCATTTTTTCGCTGCTGATCTTCCCGCTCGTCTTCTTCCTGGCTTACCGAAAGGTCGACACGAGACACCAGGGAGAAAACGAAGAAACGATTAAGGCCTGATATTCCGTGGGAAAGGGTCGTGAGATGGAGGGCCACGACAATCGGGATGATCGGTTAAGAATCTTTTATTCCGTATTTTTGTCCCTAACAAAAACCCCACCGTCTCATTATGTCCAACATTGAACTGATCCTGGCAATTTTTTTGGGCCTGCTCCTGCTGATCATCGTGGTATACCTGGTTTGGAAGCAGAAGCCGCAGCAGAATAGTAAATTGCCGGAAAAAGAAGACAGCGCCGGCGCCGCGGCCCTTGCTGCTTCCTCCCGGTCTCTTCAGTTACAGGCCTATGAACGCCTGATCCTGCTTACCAACCGGATCGCCTTGCCCAACCTGATCAACCGGGTCAACCAGCCGGGTTTGAACGCTAAGGAGATGCAGACCCTTCTTACGCAGCATATCCGCCAGGAATTCGAATACAATACCACCCAGCAGATTTATGTATCCGCCGAGGCTTGGGAAGCCGTCCGTAACCTGAAGGAACAAAACCTGCTTATCATCAACCAGATTGCTTCTTTCCTACCAGCCGATGCAACCGGAATGGATCTGAACAAAGGCCTCCTGGAACTCGTCGCCCAGAACCCAAAAGCTTCCCTGCAGCTGATCGTGGCCGAGGCATTGAGCTTCGAGGCAAAAAAGCTGATGCAATAACGGAGTGGAGAAAAGTCGATGCAATAGTAGAGCGGGGTCGATATAACAGCGGAACGAAGCGCCCGGGGCCAAAAACGATTATGCCTGAAAAAAAAATATACACGGACAGCGGGATCGAAATCAAGGAACTTTATACCGCTGCGACAGCCGGCCCGCAGATGCCTGCGGAAATGCCGGGAGAATATCCTTTCACCAGGGGTGTGCAGCCGGACATGTACCGGGGCAAGTTGTGGACCATGCGGCAATATGCGGGTTTTAGCACAGCCGAGGAAAGCAATAAACGTTATCACTACCTGCTCAAACAAGGCGTAATGGGCCTTAGCGTGGCCTTCGACCTCCCGACCCAGATCGGTTACGACAGCGACCATCCGTTGTCCGAGGGAGAGGTTGGGAAAGTGGGAGTAGCCATCGATTCCCTGGATGATATGCAAACCTTATTCAAAGGAATCAACCTGCAGGATGTATCCACTTCCATGACCATCAATGCGACCGGGTTCATCCTGCTCGCTCTCTATGTCGCGGTAGCCAGGCAACAGAACGCAGACCTGGGAAAAATAACCGGAACGATCCAGAACGACATCCTGAAAGAATATGCGGCGAGAGGCACTTATATCTATCCGCCAAAGCCTTCCATGCGCATCATCACGGATATCTTCCAATGGTGCAGTCACGAGCTGCCGAAATGGAATACCATTTCCATCTCCGGGTACCATATTCGGGAGGCAGGCAGCACGGCAGTTCAGGAGATCGCGTTTACGCTTAGCAACGGGAAGGCCTATGTGATGGCCGCCCTCGCCAAAGGGCTCGATATAGACGTCTTCGGCAGACGCCTGTCTTTTTTCTTCAACGCGCACAACAACCTGTTCGAAGAAGTGGCTAAATTCAGGGCCGCGCGCAGGATGTGGGCAAAAATAATGAAAGACCTTGGCGCAAAAGACCCGAAAGCAATGGCGCTACGCTTCCACACGCAGACAGGAGGCAGCACCCTGACCGCACAGCAGCCATTGAACAATATCGGCCGCGTCACTGTCCAGACGCTGGCGGCGGTCCTTGGAGGCACTCAATCTCTACATACCAATGGCTATGATGAAGCCCTGAGCCTTCCGACGGAAGAAGCCGCCGGCATTGCCCTGCGCACGCAACAGATCGTCGCTTTTGAGAGCGGCGTGGCCGATACGGTGGACCCGTTGGCAGGGAGCTATTTTGTCGAATCCCTGACCCACGAAGTGGAACTGGCCGCCTGGCAGCTTATTGAAAAGATCGAAGCGATGGGAGGCAGCGTGAGCGCCATCGAACAGGGCTTTATCCAGGAAGAAATTGCCCGCAGTGCCTATGCCTACCAGCAACAGGTGGAAAGAGGCGAAAAAATCATCGTAGGGGTCAACCGGTTTCAAGCCGGGGAACAGGGTTCCATTCCCGTATTCCGCGTCGATGATTCCATAAGACAGGTCCAGACCGAGAAACTGGCGGCCCTGCGCAAAAAAAGAAACCCTGCAAAATGCGACAGCATCCTGCAGGATCTGAACGACAAGGCAAGTGGCGATGAGAATATTATGCCGGTGGTCATCGAGGCGGTGGAGAATTACTGCACCCTCGGCGAAATCGCGGACACCCTCAGGGAAGTCTTTGGGGAGTACAAATAATCATTTGGTGGAGTGCAAATAATCAAATGATATCAGAGGCCGAAACGGGCATGCGCTCCTGGCAGATCATCCTTTTCCCTCCTGAAGGAATTGATCTTTTCGAGTAATACAATGCTTTTTAGCGTGGGGTTCCTCCGCGGCTTGAACTTTACGGGAAGGGCCGATTTAAAGGAAGTTTCCAGTTTGACGGCAAAAAGAGGTTTTGTCTGGCGGATACTGTTGGACGCGTTCATAAGATATTTTTATCGGGTATCGTACTTATAACGCTTTTCTATCCAATTGTATTGCCAAGCACTAAACAAATGAAAATGAGATACTTAAATAAATATATATCCGCTATACTTCCCATATCGGGACAAAAATTCCAACTATTGGAGCGGTTCGAACTGCCCGTCTTCGTCTACTGCCGGGGATTCCACCCAGGAGCTGATCTTACGCTCTTCTGTCCCTGACGCGGCGGCGACTGCATCGAATTCTTTTACCAGCCCTTTTACACGGTTCTCATGGGCTTTATTTTTATAGAGCGTATTACTGGCCTGCAGGGAACTGGCCAACTCTTTGTACATTTTCATAAGCAACTGGCTGCTCGAAGCGAGACGGCTCTCCAGGTCTTTTACTTTCAGTGTCTCGGCAACGAGCTTGTCGTTCAGGTTCTCCCACTCGGCCTTCCTCACGGATAACAGTTCCGCTGCTGCAAAATCACTATCCGCTGCCGTTAGCTCATGGCTTTCTGATGGTTGGTCCTGCCCTATAAGGGGGGGGCCGGTCAGGTGATCGCCCTGTCCGTGATTATCCTGTTCATGACTATCCTGCTTGTGATTCCCCTGTTCATGATTATCCTGTTCATGATTGGCCCGTGCGTGATTGCTTCCCTGCAGGTACCCATTCACCTCCGACGGCTCCTTGCTTGTTTGCAGTTCCTTCCCGGATTTCCCCGCGGACGCTCCCTCCCGGAGAACTTGCAGTTGTTGTTCCTGGTTGATCGAATGAACACGAAGGTCGATATATCTTTTCTCCAATTTTTTGAATTCCTCCCTTAGCTCGAAGTATTTCGTATCGGCCTGCTGGATGTCCTCCTCATATTTTCCCTTTAGCCAGAGCAAGCCCTGATAAGCCCTCTCGCCGGGAATAGAGGAACCACCATCCTGTTCCGAACCCGGGTCCGTAGCTGTCTCTCCACCCGCGGCGACGATCTCCTCCCCCTCTGCCGTTTTTTTGTTCTGGTAATACAGGTAGCCGCCGGCCAGGACAGAAAGAACGACCAGAGAGATGCCAACCCATAGCAGGATCCACAGGAATTGCACGAAAGTCAATAGCGTGAAGGATAAGAAAACCATGTTTCAAAATTTAGAGTAAAATTATATCAATTTGATATCCAGACTTTTATGCAAAAGGATGTTTTGGATCAGCCTGATCATGGGAATGGATAACATCGGTCGAAGGCCTGGCGAAAAAACGCTGTTGACAAAATAGATGTCGACAAATCGGGGTTCTGTCAAACGAATATCAGAAGTACTTGTAAAAGTAACAAATTTGTGCAATAATAATACCAAATAGCATTCGGGTCCCAAAATCGACGATTGACCGACCGGACCGCCGGGCGGCCTTCTACATAAAAGTCAATTTTCAGAGCCTGCTTTGGCATCAATTTAGCCCTTATAATGCAGGCTCTCTTCGAAGATTTGCGGACGCCATCGGATTGATATCAACCTTTCGATTTCCCCTTGTCGGAGAAGATGTCTGTCAATCAATCATCAAAAACAAAAAAAATGAAGAAATTTATCACGGGCATAGCTATCGTCATAGCGGTATTTTCCGCATCCTCGCTCTATGCCCAACGCGGAGACACCGCGGCTATGAGGCAGCGGATGGAAGCCATGAATGCAAAGATGAAAAGCGATCTGAAGCTCACCGATGTTCAGGCCGATTCCATATCCGCTATCCAACATGAATTTCAGCCCCAGGTAAGGGAAATATTCATGGATCAGTCCTTGGGCATGGATGACAAAAGAGCCAAGATTGCCCCCCTTAACGAAGCGAGGGACAAAAGGATCCAGGCGGTATTGGGCAATGATCTGTTCAAGAAATACCAGGACTGGATGCAGCAGAACCGCCCCCAGAGAGGTGGCGGAGGAGGAAGAGGTGGTAACGGCTGATCCGATTCCATTTCCATACGGCGTATTCCATTTCCATACAGCGTGAGAGGGTGTCAAAATTCCTTTTGACACCCTTCCGGCTTTTACGACGGCCGGACCCATTGCGCAAATATGCGGGACAAGAAGTATTGTAGTATTTTCGCGTTTTAATCAAGCCGACCGGTGAATATTCGCAAAACGCCTTCCTCATACCTATCCCGAACCTATCCATGTACGTTCGACACCGTTCTGACGGGGCTCTGCCTGTCATTTCTCCTGATCTTTTCCTCCTGCCGCACCACCCAAAAAACCGGGCAGGCGCAACTACAGGGTTTCAAATATAGTTATTGCACGCCTACCGTCGCTTATATGGAAACCGGCTGGCAGGACACGCTGACAGCTATTTCGCCGGCATCTCCGCTGTCCCCGCATGACCGGCTGCTTTGCAAGGTATTGGGCATTGGTAGCGATCTCAATCTGTTGACCGGCAGCAAGTCGTCGACGGGTGGTACAGATAGCCTTACTCCTTATACAAGATTGTTCTTACAACAACGGATCGGCGGGCGTATCCAGGATGCCCGGACGCAGTTGGATGCGGTTGCAGCCGAGCTGGATTGCGAAGGCGAACGATCGAACCTGGCCGCCATTTATCTGGACAACCTGAACAGCAAAACCAATAAACGGCTAACGATCACTTCGGTTGTCACGGGGGCTCTGACGACGGTGGCCACGGCCCTGATTTCAGGGAAACACGCCCAAACGGTCACCGGTGTGAGTGGCGGATTGCTGAGCGCGGCTTTCGCCTTGATGACGATCAATCCCCGGGGACGGGCAATAGCCTTTTATCATGAACGGAATCTGCTGAAAAATATCTGGGAGGACCAGGCCGTCAATGGCGAATATCCTTTTTTCGTTTGGAGAATGCTTCATGAACAGGCATTCAGCAACAGTGGCCGGATCACGCTGTCTCAAAGCATCAAAAACCGGTGGATTCAATTTGAGTTCGACGGTAAGATCAGCAAAACGCAGGAACGCTTATTGTTTGGAAGCGGAGGCAATTATCATTCGGATGATCTCCACACCCGCGCGGCGATGCTCAACCAGCTTCAGTCGACCATCCGTTCCATCGACCAGGACCTCGCCAACCTGGTCGCCTTTATACAAAGGACCTGATCTGACCTGGTTGGCTTTATACAAAACCCCGATTTTTCTAGGCTTTCTGGACCTTCGCCCAGGTGTCTTTGAGGGTGACGGTGCGATTAAATACCATCTTATCTTCGGACGTGTCTTTGTCCAGGCAGAAATAACCTTTCCGCATGAACTGAAAGCGTTCATTGAAAGTCGCCTTCTTCAGGGAGGGTTCGGCATAGGCTGCCCCGATCACCTGCAGGGAATCCGGGTTGATATTGTCTTTGAAATCGCCTTCCTCCCGGGACGGGTCTTCCGCCTTGAACAGGCGGTCATACAACCTCAGTTCGGCCGTTATGGCGTGTGCGATGCTCACCCAATGTATAGTCGCCTGGACCTTCATATTTGCGTTTTCTCCGCCGGTCTTACTGCCGGGGATATAGGAACACTTCAGGGCGGTAACCCGGCCATCGGCATCTTTTACCACTTCATCGCACTGTATGATATAAGCGCTTTTCAGCCGCACCATCTTTCCCGGCGAGAGACGGAAAAACTTTTTCGGAGGGATCTCCATAAAGTCCTCCCGCTCGATATACAATTCGGGGCTGAAAGGCAATTCACGATGCGTTGTCCCGGGGTCTTCCGGGTTGTCTTCGCTCTTCACCCTCTCTTCGCCGGTATAGTTCGTAATAATCACTTTTAACGGATCGAAGACCACCATGCGGCGAGCGGCGATGCGGTTCAGGTGTTCCCGGATACAATATTCCAGCAGCGAGACATCGATCATATTATCCCGTTTCTGAACGCCAATTTTGTCCGCAAAGAGCCGGATGCTCTCCGGTGTATAACCCCGACGCCGGAGACCCGAAAGCGTCGGCATCCGCGGGTCATCCCAGCCTGTGACCAGCTTTTCGTTGACAAGCTGCAGCAGTTTCCGCTTGCTCATCACAGTGTAGTTCAGGTTTAGCCTGGCGAACTCATACTGGCGGGAGGGGAATAGTTCCAGCTTTTCGATAAACCAGTCATACAGCGGCCTGTGAGAGACGAATTCCAATGTGCAGATGGAATGGGTGATATTTTCTATCGAATCGCTCTGACCATGCGCGAAATCATACATCGGGTAAATACACCAGGCATCGCCGGTGCGGTGATGATGAGCTTTTTTTATGCGGTACATGATCGGATCACGAAGCTGCATATTCGGGGAAGCCATGTCTACTTTCGCCCGCAAGACCTTTTCGCCATCCTTGTATTTTCCCGCACGCATGGCTTCGAATAATTCCAGGTTCTCGTCAACGCTACGGCTGCGGTAAGGACTGTCCCGGCCCGGCTCCGTGGGAGTGCCTTTCCCCGCGGCGATCTCTTCGCTGCTGCTGTCATCGACATAAGCCAGCCCTTTTTTGATCAATGCGACGGCGAACTGGTATAATTTGTCAAAATAGTCCGAAGCATAAAGCTCCTGCGCCCATTCGAAGCCCAGCCAGCGGATGTCCTCTTTTATACTCTCCACGTATTCCGTATCTTCCGTCACCGGGTTGGTATCGTCGAAACGGAGATTCGTTTTCCCGCCATATTTCAAAGCCAGGCCGAAATTCAGACAGATGGACTTCGCATGTCCGATATGCAGATATCCATTCGGCTCCGGCGGAAAGCGGGTCAGTATATTCTTATATCTCCCTGCACGGAGATCTTCTTCGACGATCTCTTCGATAAAATTCAGGGACTTCTCTTCTTCTTTCTTGATCTCTGTCATAAGTGTCTGGTAAGTATCTGATTACAAAACCGGAGCTAGTGCCCGGACCTGCGAATTTACGGCTTGCGGGGCAGTCGGCCAAGTGCGGGAGCAGAAAGCAGTCCGATGATCCGGTCACCGGGTGATCCCCGGCGGTTATTTTGCCGGATAGACCCTTTCCCCGAAGAGCAGGCTTCCAACCCGGATCATATTGCTCCCCTCCTCTATCGCCATCTGATAATCCCCGCTCATCCCCATCGACAGGATCTGCAATGACCAGCCGTCTCCCCCACCCTTTATTGGAGTTCCACCGCCAACCCCGGCGACGGAAACAACAAGGGCATATTTATCGAATAGCGATTTCAGATACCGGAACTCCCTGCGGACCTGCGTGGAGTCTTTTGAAAAAGAAGCCATTCCCATGAGCCCTCTGACCCTGACATTTTTTAACGTAGCGCCAGACTGCCCTTTAAAAAGTTCGTCGAGTGCCTCTTCGTCGAAGCCGAACTTTGTCTCTTCCTGTGCAATGTGGACCTGCAACAGGCAGTCGATCACCCGTCCGCATTTTTGAGCCTGCCTGTCGATCTCTTTCAGCAGCTTTGCACTGTCTACACCCTGGATCAGGTGGACAAAGGAAGCCAGGTATTTGACTTTATTCGATTGAAGATGCCCGATAAAATGCCAGCGAATATCCGCGGGCAATTGCGCATGCTTGTCGACCAGTTCCTGCACATAGTTCTCTCCGAAGTCACGTTGTCCAAGTTCGTAGAGCGTCCTGATGTCTTCGACGGGTTTGATCTTGGAAACGGCGACCAGTGTCACGTTGCCCAACCCCGCCAGTATTTCCCTGTATTTCCCGACGTTCACCGGCATAGCATATTATATATTTTAAACGCGAAGATAACTATACAGACGGTTTGTGTCTGCTTTGCAATCGGTTTAGTTAGGATTAACTTTGCGGATCCACCACCGGATATAGTATTATAACCCATTTCTTACTCAACAGATTGGAAAGAACCGATAGTATGCCAAAGTTTTTATCAGCCCTGTTTTTGCTGACCCCTTTTTTGCTGACCCCTTTTCTGACCCTGGCACAGGCGCCCCACGATACGGGAACACCCGCCGCAAAAAATACTTCCTCCGCCCTCAGAGGCAGGATCGTCGACAAGGACAACAAGGGGCCCATCCATTTCGCCTCCGTCACCCTGCTCCGCAAGGACTCGACCACCGTTACCGGGCTCGAAAGCCAGGAAGACGGCGGGTTTACCATCGGTCAGCTGCCTGACGAACCGCTCATTCTGAAGGTCAGCTTCGTAGGTTATCAATCTTTTTTCAGGAATATCCCCTCGCCCCGGAAGTTACCGCTGAACCTGGGGACCATCAGCCTGGTCGCGGACGCATCCCAACTGCAGACGGTAGTGGTATCGGCGGAGAAAAGCGCTTTTAAGGTGGAAACCGATAAAAAAATATTCAACGTCGACAAGAGCCTGGCCAGCAAGGGAGGTACGGCTGTAGACGCGCTTCGCCAGGTGCCCACCCTCAACGTGAGCGCTTCCGGAAATATCAGTCTTCGCAACGGAGCCCCTGTCATCCTGCTGGATGGCAAACGCACGACGCTCAGTCTCGATCAGATCCCCGCCGACCAGATCCAGAGCGTGGAAGTCATGCCCAACCCTTCCGCCAAATACGATGCGCAGGGCAACAACGGCATCGTAAATATCGTCATGAAGAAAAACCGCAAGCCGGGCATCAATGGATCCGTGACCGGGGTATGGAACAGTCTCGGAGAAAACTATGGATTCTTTAATCTGAATGCGTACAAGAAGCGATGGAATTTCAACCTGAACCTGATGACCCATCACCATCGCAACGCCGGGACCACGACGACAACCCGGGATGACCTGACGGATCATACTTCCCTGCTACAGCATAGCCGGAACGAAACGACGGGCCCCTTTCACAAGGTCCATATGGGCGCCGATTTCTTTATGGACGACCACAATACCTTCAGCCTTTCCGGGGACATCGGTTTTGGCTCTCATCCTACGACGACGACCCAACAGACCAGCTATCTCGATCCCACGGGCAAGGCCGACTCCAGCAGCTTCAGAAGAAGCTATGACGGCCGTAAGTTCACCTTCGCCCACGTGAATTTCGATTATGCCCACGAGTTCAACAAGACAGGTGAGAAGTGGACGGCCAGCGGCGCTCTTGAAAACTATTATTCTCCGACACCGGGGAATTATAGCATGCAATACCTGGACAAAAGCGGCATGCCGTCGGGCAGTCCCTATCTTCAGAATTACTCCTCGCTGGTTCGTGCGCCGACGGTGACCTTGCAATCCGATTATACCGACCCGCTGAGGGATGGCAAGGCAAAGCTGGAGGCGGGCATAAAAGCCATCCTCCACCGGGACCACAGTTACAATCTTATCGGGGATTACGACAGCAGCTCAAACAGCTATATCCGCGATCTGCCGACCTCCTATAATTACCGGTATTCAGACAACACGTATTCCGCCTATGGCAGTTACAGCGATAAGATCGGGGAGTTTAGCTATATGGCGGGTCTCCGCTTCGAGCAATACAATTACAAGGGTGTCATGATCGACACCAACCTGAATTTTGCTTATCATACGACCGGTGTCTATCCCAGTCTCTTTCTTACCGAAAAACTGGACAGCCGGTCCGAACTGCACCTGAATTATTCGAGAAGGATCAACCGTCCGGACTTCGGGCAGATTTCTCCGAGGACGGACTATTCCAATCCGCAGAACCCGCAACAGGGTAATCCCGACCTGCGCCCGGAGAACACCAACCTCCTGGAACTCTCTTATAACACCCTGTTCAATAACACGAGCGTGGCCACCACCTTCTTTATAAAGAATACGCTGAATGCCATCACCTCCTATTCGATACCCCTCTCCCAGGATACTTTGCTCGGTACTTACAAGAATGCCAACAGCAACAATACTTATGGAGCGGAGATCGTGGTAAAAGTCCCCGTCGTCAAATGGTGGAGCACGACTACCAATGTCAACCTGTTTCAGACCTCCATAAACGCCGACAACCTGTCTGAGGGGCTCTCCAATTCCGGGTTTAGCTGGTTTGCCAAACTCAATTCGGACATGAAGGTCTCGGAACTTTTCACCTTCCAACTGACCGGCATTTATTCCGGTCCCGAGGTGATGGCGCAGGGAAAGACCCTGGCTTCCGGCGGCCTGGACGCGGCCATAAAAAAGGACCTGTTGAAGAACAAAGCTGCCACGCTGGTCATCAGCTTGTCGGATGTCCTGAACACGGAGAGAGAGCGGACACAGACCTATTCGGAGAATCTCTTCTTCCAGGACGTCATCAACAAGCCTATTACCCGGGTCCTGAAAATCAACTTCACTTATATCTTTGGAAAAGACAGGTTTGGCAAAAAGCCAAGCGCCCCAAGCACTCCGTCCGCCTAAACAAGGGTTTTCTATTTCAGGATCGAGCGGCTGATCACGATCCTTTGCACTTCACTGGTCCCCTCATAGATCTGCGTGATCTTTGCGTCGCGCATCATCCTTTCCACATGGTACTCCTTGACATAGCCATATCCCCCGTGTATCTGGACCGCTTCGGTAGCCGTCCACATAGCCGTTTCTGAGGCGAAGACCTTCGCCATAGAGGCGCTCAACGTAAAATCGAGATGGTTGTCTTTCTCCCAGGCCGCCCGCTGGCATAGCAGACGCGCCGCTTCGATCCGCGTAGCCATATCGGCGAGTTTGAACTGGATGGCCTGGTGCTGCATGATCTCCTTGCCGAATGCCTTTCTCTCTTTGGAGTATTTGAGCGCCAGCTCATAGGCGCCGGAGGCGATACCAAGGGCCTGCGAAGCGATACCGATCCGTCCCCCCGAAAGGGTCTTCATCGCGAAGCCAAAGCCGGCTCCGTCGGCACCGATCCGGTTCTCCTTCGGGACTTTCACGTCTGTAAACAGGATACTATGCGTATCGCTGCCCCGGATGCCCAATTTATTCTCTTTGGGGCCGACCACTACTCCCGGCGAATTCTTCTCGACGATTAAGGTGTTGATGCCATGACTGCCTTTCGACGCGTCGGTCTGGGCCATGACCAGGTAGACAGACGCTGAATTGCCGTTGGTGATCCAGTTCTTCGTGCCATTCAGGATATAATGGTCGCCCTTGTCTTCGGCCGTCGTACGCTGGGAAGTGGCATCGCTGCCCGCTTCGGGCTCGCTCAGCAGGAAGGCGCCGATATAGAGTTCCCCGTCTTTACGACCCTGGGCGAGGGGGACGAGATATTTTTGTTTCTGCTCTTCGGTTCCGAATTTTTCAAGCCCCCAGCAGACCAGGCTGTTGTTTACGCTCATACAGACGCTGACGCTGGCATCCACCTTACTGATTTCCTCCATCGCCAGCACATAGCTGATGGTATCCATGCCGGCGCCCCCGTAACGAGGGTCTACCATCATCCCCATGAAGCCGAGTTCCGCCAGCTTCAGGATCTGTTCTTTCGGGAATTTCTGCGCTTCGTCCCTGGCTATGACACCCGGCAGACACTCGTTCTGCGCGAAGTCCCGGGCGGCTTTTTGAATCATGAGGTGTTCTTCGGACAACTGGAATTGCATAACAACCTTGGATTTTTTGTGGGCCAAAAATAGTGGAAATCCGAAGAAGAACTAACAACCGTTCGTTTTTTTTATGCGCCGGGCCCCGACAATCAGGCACCGACAATAAAGCTATCGGGAATCCTTCTTCAACCCGATAAAAAAAGTAGTACCCACGCCGGGTTCGCTCTCGAACCAAATATTCCCTTCATGGGCCTCCATGATCTGAAGACAGATAGACAGACCCAGCCCAAAGGACTTTTCACCGCCGGTTCCCGACTTTCGAACGACGGTAAACATATCGAAGACCTTGTCCCGGTCTTTTTCGGCGATGCCGATACCCCGGTCCTGCACCGCGATCTGAAAAAAGGTCTCTTTTTCGGTTACCAAGACCGTTATTTCCTTTCCCGCCGCGCTGAATTTGATGGCATTGCTGATGAGGTTGTTGATGACCCGGCGTATTTTCTCCGGGTCGACCATGACGCTCACCGGCCGGTTTAACGGCAATACGGTTATATGCTGCTGCTTTTCCAGCGCATTGAATCGCATCAGGTCCACGCTCTCCATGACGAGCGTGTCGATCCGGACGGACTTCTTTTCCAATACGGTCTGTTGCTGGGTATCCGTCACCGACAAAATCTCTCCGATCAACTCCAGAGAGTCGGAACAGGCGGTCCTGATGAGGTTCATTAGATGCCTGTATTGACCGTCATCCGGATATCGGTTTGCCAGGAGGTTGCTGATCGTATTGATACCCGAGACGGGATTGCGGAGGTCATGCACAACGATCCGCAATATGCGGTCTTTCTGCTTATTCTTTATTTCCAGTTCGGCCAGCAGCCGCTTCAGTTCCAACCCGTATCCCTTGATCCCTTCGTTAAGGTCTCTCAGCGTCTTAACGGTTCTTTTTGTCCGGCGAAGATTTCTCAGGATCATCAACCCGATTGTGCCGAGCAGGATTCCGAAGATCACGCTGGCGGCGAGGTAGACCTTTTCCAGGTCATTGTCTTTTTGCAGCAGCTTGATGACATATTCTTTTTCCAGGCGGTCGAGGGCCTCGTCGACCTTGACCTGTTGCACGTCCCGGTTCTTGTTCCCCACATAATCCTTGTATTTCAGATAAGCGATCTGGGAATGATCCGCCTCGGGCGGGCTCCCATAAGCCGAGTCATATCTCCAGCGTGTCTCCGTCCAAAGGAGTCTTGTATCGTCATCGTTTTCCGGCAGGACTTTGCTGACTTCATTCAATAGGGCCAGGGCGGGCTCCGGCTTCTTCCATCCGATGTAGAACCAGGCCATCCTCAACTGTGTCAGCACGGCCGTATTGTTGTCATAGCCCGGTTTGCTGTTGATATCGATGGCCTTCCTGAAAAGACTTTCGGCCCCGGGATAGTCTCCTTTGGCCTGCAGGGCCTG
The DNA here is from genome assembly GCA_031292515.1 of Puia sp. GTDB lineage: Bacteria > Bacteroidota > Bacteroidia > Chitinophagales > Chitinophagaceae > Puia. The sequence continues at coordinate 73,146 of JARLGZ010000069.1, forward strand.
GGCTTCATTGCCATAGACCACCCCCAGCGCAATTTCAGGGAATTTCCGGTCGACGGAGTATTGGTCCTTATTGCTGATGATATAACCCTCCGCTTCTTTCAAATAGGCCAGTGCGCTGTCCGGCATCCCCAGCTTCGTGTAGAATATGCCGAGGTCATCCAGGTAGCCCTGCATCTGGTGGTAGTTCCCGGGGCTGTTATCTACGTTCCGGATGCCTGCAAGCGCCCGTTTATAGTAGTCGATGGCATCAGGGACCTTCCCCTGCCAATACGATACGAGGCCCAGTGTCGAATTATACTTTGCCATGAGACGGGGATCATGGATGCCTTCTGCGATGAACCGGGAACGGGAGTAACAATAAAAGGCCTTGTCATAGATTTTCCTGTCTATGAATATCTCGCCCTTCTGGCTATACGCCAACGCGTACTCCCGTGCCATCGGGCCGGTAAGCCCGCTATTCTCCAAAAGTTTTAAACTGCCGTCCGCGTAGGCCAGGGCGGAGTCGTAGTTTCTGAGAGGGGAATAATAGGAGCAATAGACATCGTACAGGAAGCTGTTATGCCGGAACTTGTCGGCCACGCTTACAAAAGGGAATGACCGGTAGGCGGAATCCGTCACTCTCAAACCCTCAGACAGGCTCCCGCCATTAGCAAGGCTGAGTGCCCGGTCGAACATCGGTTCCGTATAATGTACGATGAGTTCCCTGTTGTCAGGCCGCCGGCAGGAGAAGAGCAAAGCGGCGAAGCAAAAAGAGATAAAAACGGGCATCTTTAACCCTGACGGGCGGGGTCCGGTATCAGGCAATCTGCAATCCATAATCTCAGTAATTATCAGGCGCAACAGAGCACTACGAAACAACTACTAATCCCGGCAGTTACAAGTTTTGCCGGTCTTTGCCGCCAGCTCTTCCGGCAAGCAAATCCTGCAAGTCCTTTCAACGGCCATTTCCTTTTGCATTCAGCAGCTCAATGATTGTGCGGAAAATGACGATAAACAGACCGGCTTCCTCTTCGGTGAAATTGCTTTCCGTCTCATCTCCGCTTTCTCCATAGATAACGGCCGCCGCAAACTGAAGCAGGTCGGGTTGGCTAAAGGCCTCGAGCATATTCATCGCTTCCGTCTCATCGAAACCCTCCTGGAATACGGCCTCCATCTTATCGAATTCGGTATTGAAGGCCACTTCGAATTCCTCTTCGGTTACCGCCGGTATATCGTTGTGCACCTCACGGAAAGACAGCAGGATGATCGTCAGGATATAAGCGATGTCTTCGCGTGCATCGGGTTCCTCCAGCTCGCTACTTTCTCCCAGTACATAACCCACCAGCGCCGGCTGTTCCCGGGCAAACCCATCCCATATGTTTCCGACCTGTGTCTCTTCCATATCCTGTATACGGGCATTGACATAATCAATCGTGTCATTGGTAATTCTTTGCATCGGGTATTTTTTCCAAACGTACGGTAATTAAAAGATTTATGAGAGAAAATAAGCAGATTTCATTAATTTCCACGCCTTGTATCAAATACGTATTTTTGCAGGATGCCTAAGTCTGTAAAAGTCTCTTCCGAGGTAGGTCGTCTTCGTCGCCTGCTCGTTCATAGCCCGGACAGCGGATTAGGAAAAGTCGTTCCCTCCAAGGCACAGGACTGGCTGTTCGAGGATATCGTGCACCTGGATACGATCCGGCGGAAAGAATATGATTTCTACACAAAGATCCTCTTGTATTTTCTGGACCCCGAAAAGATCAGGGGAAAACTGGCGCAGGTAGACGCCGAAGAAAACAACCGGAAATTCTACAAACCCGGCGACGAGCAGTTTTTTCGCTCGGAGAAAGTTGTCGAGCTTCAATGGCTCCTGGCGGATATCCTGTCGGATCACGAGATCAAGCTCAAGCTGGTCGCGTCCGTCTGCGCCATAGAAGCCTGCTCTTACGATACGCAGAAAGAGTTGCAGAAACTCTCTCCCGTCCAGCTGGCAAAGAGCTTTATTTGCGGCACGATCAACGACGACAAAATGCTGTTCGCCCCGATTCCTAATTTTATTTTCACGAGGGACATCGGCATCGTGATCAACCAATTTATATTGCTCAACAAACCCGCGAAAAAAGCACGGACCCGGGAAGCCCTGCTGGCAAAATACATCTTCTTCAACCACCCGTTATTTGCCGAATACCAGGAGAACATCATCGAGCTCCCGGATACGGTACACCATTTCCTGCTGCCGCGCGACGGGGATGACAAAAAAGTGACGCTCGAAGGCGGCGACGTGATGGTCGTGACGAAAGATCACTTGCTGGTGGGGGTTAGTGAGCGTACTTCCATGGAAGCCGCTCACCAGACAATTAATGCGCTGTTCGAAAGAAATGTCGTAAAGAAGATCACGATCGTCAAAATCCCGAAAAAAAGGGACTACATGCATATCGATACCGTCTTTACCCAGGTAAAGCGAAATGTGTGGGTCATGCTCGGCGTCTTTTCGAAAAAGGCCATCAAGCACGAAGATGCCGATGCCGTTCAGCGTATCCTGGAAGGGAACCGGAAAGAAGACAATCTGAAGATCATCCAGTTCCGGAAAAAGGACCTGGAGAAGCCCGAATATTTTGACAACCTCGAAGACCTGTTAACCGATATCAGCAGGAATGACCTGGAATGCGACGAAAAAGTCAGGTTCATTTATTCCGGCAATAATGAGTTCCCCTTCGACGCCCGTGAACAATGGACGGATTCCTGCAACCTGCTGGCCCTTAAAGAAGGTGTCGTGCTGGGATACGATCGCAATGACAAGACTGTGGAGGCCTTCAGGGAGAATGGCTTTGCCGTCATCCATGTACATGAGCTGGTAGAAGAGCTGGAAAGCGGCCGCATCGATCCCGACAAGCTCGAAAACACGCTCATCCTGATGCCTTCCGCAGAACTGTCCCGGGCCCGCGGGGGATTTCACTGTATGAGCATGCCTTTGCTCAGGGACGAATTGTGAAAACGAATTCTGAAAACGAATCGTAAGGACGAATTGTAAATAATAAAAAGACTTTGTGCAAACGACCCGTCATCTCCTCATGATAAGGCCGGTAAATTTCGGCTTTAATGCGGAGACCGCCGTCAACAACGCGTTCCAGACGGCCGCAACAGATACGCATACCCAGCAAAAGGCCCTCGCGGAATTCGACGGTTTTTGTTCCCTGCTGGGTGACAATGGGGTGGATGTGATCGTCGTCGACGACACGCCCGAACCCCATACGCCCGATTCCATCTTTCCCAACAACTGGGTCTCTTTTCATGAGGACGGCAGGGTATGCCTGTACCCGATGTATGCGCTTAACCGCAGGCTGGAACGGAAGCAGCACGTGCTGGACATCGTCTCCCGTCGCTTCATCAGCTCCGGCGTGCTGGATTTCAGCCACTATGAACAGCAGGGCCGCTTCCTGGAAGGGACCGGCAGCATGGTGCTCGACAGGGTCGGTAAAATAGCCTATGCCTGCCTCTCTCCGCGCACCGATGAAAAAGTGTTACTGGACTTTTGTGAAAAAATGGGATATCGCCCCTTCACGTTCCGGTCAACGGATGCAAAGGGACAGGCGATCTATCATACAAATGTCATGATGTGTGTAGCCGACCGATATGCGGTGGTCTGCCTGGATTCCCTGCCCGTTCCCGGGGAGAGGGACGCGCTTGCCGACACCCTCAAATCCTCGGGTAAAGAGGTCGTCCCGATTGACTATGACCAGATGAACCATTTTGCGGGCAACATGCTGCAGGTACACAATGACCGGGGGGAAAAATTACTCGTCTTATCCAGCCAGGCTTATCACTCCCTGGATCCGGATCAAAGACGGAAACTGGAGAGCTTCAATCGTATTGTCCATTCCCCGCTCGATACCATCGAAACCAATGGCGGAGGTAGCGCCCGGTGCATGATGGCGGAAATTCATCTGCCGGAGCGCGGGCGTGGATAAAGGCACAGAATCCCCGAAGCCCCCGTCGACACGGCCCTGATATCCCGGAGCTGTTTCAACCCCACATCGTCTTTAACCCTTCCTCGAAACCCAATGGTTCAAAACCCAATTCTTTTCTGGCCTTGCCGATCAACAATCCCGTTCTTGGTGGTCGTTTGCCCGGCTGGGAAAAGACCGAGGCATCGACCTTTTCAATGAGGCTTTTGTCCAGGGAGAAAAAATCCGCGGTCTTCAACGCGATCTCATAAGGAGTCAGTGTGTCCTTACCGGAGATATGAAAGATCCCCTGCGCCCTTTTCCCGACAATCAGGCGGATGCCTTTTGCCAGGTCGGCGACATAGGTTGGGGTGCGCACCTGGTCACTGACAACTTTGATCCTTTCCTTGTTTTCCAGTTTCTCTTTTACCCAGGTGATGATATTGCTGCGGGTGCCCTGGAGGGTATTCCCATATACCAGGCAGGTCCTCACGATGGCCCAGGGGATCTTTGCAGCCCCCACGGTGGTCTCTGCCCGGACTTTCGTAAAGCCGTACCAACTGACCGGATTGAGCGGATCGTCTTCCGCATAGTTTCCCCGCTCCCCATCGAATACAAAATCGGTCGACAGATAAACGAGGTGACCGGCATGATTTTCGGCGGCGACAATGATATTTGACGTTCCCCCGACGTTAACGGAAAAACACCTGTCCTGGTCCAATTCGCACTCATCTAGCTGCGTAACGGCGGCGGCATGAATGACCACATCGGGTTTTTCACGGCTCATAGTCGCTTCGACGGCTGTTTTATCGGCAATATCCAGGGAACTGTAGCGATAAGTTCCTGTTCCCCCGAGAGAAGGCAGCCGGTCTTCTCCTTTTCCCGTTGCAAGGATCGCATACCCAGCTTCCTTCAACTCTTTTACCAGGTGCTGGCCGAGTAAGCCGTTGGCTCCGGTGATCATTATTTTCATCCCGTAAAAGTAAGAAGCATTCAGCGGACCGTCTATTCACCGACGCCGGCCGGGCGAATTAATCAATAGGTTATACCTTCGCCGTTGCCGAATCAAATCAAATCCTTATTTTTGGGGCTGTCTTTTTATTAAGATAGAAATTTTTCAATAATCCTTATTATTGGTTAAAAAATTTTTAAACAATAAACGAAAGAACTATATTCTAGATGGAAAACAAGGTCACTAAAATTGGGGTACTCACTTCCGGCGGCGATGCGCCGGGTATGAATGCCGCCATCCGTGCTGTTGTTCGTACCGGTATTTATTATGGTCTCGAAGTTTTTGGCATCATGCGTGGCTACAGCGGCATGATCGAGAACGATATCGTCCCCATGCATTCCCGCAGCGTTGCCAATATCATACAAAGGGGAGGGACGATCCTGAAGACTGCGCGCTGCAAAGAGTTTTTCGAATTCGAGGGCAGGAAAAAGGCCCACGCCAATCTGAAAAAACTGGGCATCAACGGGTTGGTCATCATCGGCGGAGACGGATCTTTTCGCGGGGCCCACAAGCTAAGCGAAGAATTCGACATACCCTGTATCGGTCTGCCGGGTACTATCGACAAGGATATTGCAGGCACGGATTTCACCATCGGGTTTGATACGGCCGTCAACACCGCCGTGGAAGCCATCGACAAGATCCGTGATACTGCCGATGCCCACGACCGACTTTTTATCATCGAAGTAATGGGCCGGGATGCCGGTTATATCGCTCTCCATAGCGGCATAGCCACCGGCGCGGAAAACATCCTCATACCCGAAAGAAAGACGGATATCGAAGAACTGGTAGCCTCGCTGCTGGAGAAAGAGCGCCGGAAAAAACTGGTGAACCTTGTCGTGGTCGCCGAAGGAGACAATTATGGTGGCGCCGATATGGTTGCAAAAGTCGTGAAAGAGCGCCTACCCCAGGCGGATACCCGGGTATGCGTACTGGGACATATACAACGCGGAGGAGCCCCCAGCTGCATGGATCGCCTGATCGCCAGCCGAATGGGCTATTCGGCGGTGGAATGCCTGCTTGAAGGTCGCCATAATGTGATGGTGGGCATCGTTAACAACAAAATGCACTATACCCCGCTTGAAAAAGCGGTAAAGGCCAAACAGAAAATCAGCGATGACTGGCTTAAGATCGTCAAAATACTGGCATCTTAACCCGGCGCGAATTTCGCGACCATTCGCGATCCTTCGCGTCTTATATCAGCGTTCTCTCGGGTTCTTTCTTGTTCATTAGGGTTCATTCTTGTTCTATTATATAGCGTCTATTAGTACTCAATATTTGCGACAATTCGCGGTTAAAATTCGCGTCAACAAAAAACAACTCATTCATGTCAAAGAATCTTTCAAAATACCTGTACCAGCAAATGGATAAGGAAGCCGGGCTGCAGCATACTTTTCACAGAACGAAGATCGTAGCGACCGTCGGCCCCGCCTGTGATACCTATGAAAAATTGCTTGAACTGGTAAAGGCGGGCGTCAACGTCTTCCGTTTGAATTTCTCTCACGGATCGCATGAAGACAAGGCGAGGATTATCGAGCATATCCGTAATATCAATATTTCGCAGCCTTACAATATCTCCATTCTCGGTGACCTGCAGGGGCCAAAACTGAGGGTCGGCGACATCAAGGACGGCGCGCTCACGATCGCCCCGGGGGACATCCTCACCTTTACATCCCGCGAAAAGGTGATCGGCACGAAGGAGAAGATCTATGTATCCTATCCCAACCTGCACGAGGATGTGCAGAAGGGCAACAAGATCCTCATCGATGACGGAAAACTCGAAGTCGTCGTCGTCGATATCACCCCGAACGGGGACGTTAAAGTCGCCGTGACCTATGGGGGTGTACTGCTGCCCAAAAAAGGTGTCAACCTGCCCGATACAAAGATATCCCTCCCCTCCATGACCGAGAAAGATATCATAGACCTGGAATTCATCATCGAGCAAAAACTGGACTGGGTTGCGCTCTCTTTTGTGCGCAAGGCGGAAGACATCGTAGATCTGAAACGCAGGCTTGCCGAAAAGGACAGCACTTCGAAAGTGATTGCCAAAATTGAAATGCCTTCGGCGCTGGAAGATCTGCGCAATATCGTCATCGAATCGGATGGTGTCATGGTCGCCCGGGGAGATCTGGGTGTCGAGCTGCCGGTGGAAAAAGTACCGATGGCCCAAAGGGACATCATCCGTAAATCCATCCACCGCGGCAAACCCGTCATCGTCGCCACGCAGATGATGGAAAGCATGATCGACCGGGTGAAGCCCAACCGCAGCGAGATCACGGATGTCGCCAATGCCGTACTGGAAGGCGCCGATGCCGTGATGCTGAGCGCAGAAACGGCCACCGGTCAACATCCCGCCCTGGTTGTCGAGACGATGCGCAAGATCATCCTGGAAGTGGAAAAGACCGAATACCGGTATAACCGCGAAGAGGACCTGAAACCGCAGCCGCATTCCCCGTCTTTCCTCAGCGATGCCATCTGCTATAACGCCTGTCGCCTTGCCAAGGACTCCAATGCCGATGCATTGATCGGCATGACCCAAAGCGGTTATACTGCTTTTACCCTGTCCAGCTACCGGCCGAAATCCCCGCTCTATATCTTCTCCAAAGAGAAAAGCCTGATCAACCAGCTCAGCTTGAGCTGGGGGGTGAGAGCCTTCCACTATGCCGAGGAAGAGAGCATGGACGATATCATCCTGGACCAGCAGGAGATCCTCAAAGAAAGGGGATTCATAAAAAAAGGAGACGTCGTGGTCAATACAGGCAGCCTGCCCATACAGCAGCATCTTCCCACAAACATGTTGAAGATTTCGACGATCGACTAGCAGCCCGTTTCCGGGGATAAGCAGCTCCCGCGGTGGATAATAGCGTATAATAGCGTGCCCTGGCCTTACCGGCTCAGCAATTCGAGGATTTGTCTGCGCTTCATCCTGAAGCCGCGGATATCGGTATCGTATCTGTCAAAATCGTATACTACCTCTCTGCAGATCTCGCCGGCCTCGTCGGGGTGTCTGACGGCCAGCATTTTCAGCAGCTCATAGTCCACAATCCCGTCCCGCATCGCTTCGAGCCGGATAGAGCTCAATATCCGGCCCTGTTCGGGGTAGGTAATAAAAGCGTCGCCACCGGGCATGATATTGCCGGACTCCGTGATAATGCCGGATGCCTCTTCCGTGGGATGGTCATTCCAGTAATTCCAACCCCAGTGAAGATACCCCGTAGCACCATACCGGAAATTGATCCAGTGCAGGATACGTGTCTTTATGAGCGGCAACTCGATGAACCGGTTCGCATATTCCCCCCGGGGAGACAAACAGGTATAGAACCAGCATTCATCCCCCGCTTCCTTTCTTTGTTTATAGAATTGATAATCAGTATGGAAGAAATCCAACTGCGGCACCCATACGTCCACCGTATTGTTCAATCCATGCGAATGAACCGCATCAATCAGTTTGATGCCCGGGGCGAGCGATTTTATAAAGCCGGCTATGTCCGCGTAACTTTTCTCATTGCCTGGCTCCGGCTCATCGCATATATGCTGCAGGTAGATCTTGTCCCATCCTTTCTCTTTTAAGTGGCTTACCAGGGCGGGTATAAATTGTCTGTAGAACTGCTGTGCTTCCGCGTCACCGACCGGAATATTCTTCAAATGCATCGTATCCTGTGACCAGTAAGGTACAAAGACGCCAAATTGGGAGGACCAATCCCCCATCCTGCCGCCGATATGGCCTCCCTCTATCCTGCCCAGGGTCCCCTCGTCGATGAATGTCTGTACGAAGCGGTCGAAAACAGAGAAGTCGAACCGAAAACTATTGCCGGCGGCGCTGATCTTCGTCATTTCGAGCAGGGGGGCCAGTATGACATTCTGATCATATTCTTTCATTTTCCGCGCTGCCACTTTCAGCAGTTTCCAGTAGCCGTCCGAAAAAGGCACAGAATCCCTTCCGCCGCTCAATTGAAGGAGGCGGCTCTTGTCAAGCCAAAACCAATTGGTGACCCAAAGGCTGGTCCGGGTGATGGTGACCGGGTACACCCGTATCGTAAACCGGCGGTTGATGCTGAAGGCTTTCCCGTCGATGCTTCCCTTGAGTGTCAGCAAACCTGTATAGTCTCCCGGTGGCTGTTCCGCCGGAATGGCCACGGTGACCCAGACCGGTTGGGTCGTAAAATTATGAAGATCGATAAAATCCGTGTCCAGGATGGGATCGGGATAAAATCCGGAGGGGGAGCCGAGGCGATCCCGCGGGGGATTGGGCAGTATCCGGCCCACGTGGGTATACCCTACAAAGCCCACGAAACTGTTTCCTTTAAGCAGCCCGGTATTCCGGGATAGTTGGAGAACACCGGCAGACAGATGCCGGATAGTCCGGGTGCTCCGGAGTGCGAACTGGAAGCTGGCATGTTCGCCTCTCGCCACATCGGCGATGGGCTCCGTCTCCTGAAAAAAAGCCGTCTCCTTAAAGACTTTCTCCAGTGGATCGACGGATGCAATACTGACGATATCTTCCAGTTGTCCGTCTGCGAAAGTCTTTTGCTGAGCTTTTAAAATGGAGGGATTAAAACACGCCAGTAGTGTCATGCACAAAAACAAGGAATATCTCATAAAAGATGATTTCTTTGCTATTTCTCCAGCTATCCCCCGATCGACTTCAGGCGGTCGAGCATGAGGTCGATATCATGCCGGTCGGCCAGTACGGTCGTCAGCGTTTCTTCCATCGACCCATTGACATATCGCATGCTGCTCGCCGCAAGCAGGCGCGCCGAGGTATGGAATTCCACGGCTTCGGTACGCGCGGCCAGTTCGAGTATGCTGGAGGACCGGACACCGGATCCCGGCATGATGACGATGCGTTCGTCGGCCTGGCGAATAAGATCCCTGATGAGGGATGCTCCTTCCATCGCGGTCTGGCGCTGTCCGGAAGTCAGGATCCGCTCGCACCCGATGCCGATGATATCCTCCAATGCTTCGAACGGGTTGGCCGCGCGATCAAAGGCGCGGTGAAAGGTCACTCCCATCGGGTAAGCCTTTTCGACAAGCCTTGCCGCTCTCCGCTTATCCACGCTGCCGTCGGGTTCGAGTAATCCTATTACGACCCCGTCGCAACCCGTCTCTTTACAAAGCGCGATGTCTTTCAGCATGATGGCGAACTCGTCATCGGTATAGAGAAAATCTCCTCCCCGCGGGCGAATGATCGGGTACAGCAGGATATTCAACTTTTCCCGGGCCGTCCGGATGAGGCCGGCGCTCGGTGTCGTGCCCCCGTCGGCGGGATCGGCGCATAATTCGACACGATAGGCGCCCGCCTCCTGGGCAATCAGCGCCGACTGCAGGTTATACGAACAGATCTCGAGCAGGTGGGTCATGTGATGGAATTGAAATGAAATTACTTGCCGGTTAATAGAAGCTTCCGGCCTGGACCATCTTCTCCTGCGTATCGCTCTTCACGGCATAGCTAAATCCTTTCTGGATGGCATATCCGCCTATCTCTCCCCTTTTATTCAGCGCCAGGAAGCCCACCTGTATTGCCTTCGCCTTGTCGCCTTTTATTTTGATGATCCTTTCCACGGCTCTCTTGCAGGCCTGTTCCGGCGAATATCCCTGTCGCATCAGTTCCACGACGGTATGAGTGCCGCACATACGGATCACATCCTCTCCCTGTCCCGTCGCCGTGGCGGCGCCCACTTCGTTGTCCACGAACAGGCCGGCCCCGATGATCGGCGAGTCGCCCACGCGGCCCCTCATCTTAAAACCCATGCCGCTAGTGGTACAGCTGCCGCTGAGATTGCCCATCGCGTCCATGGCGACCATTCCTATCGTATCATGATTCCACTCCCCGTTGTCAAACCGGCTGGGCGCAAAAGGTCCGGGACCGCTTTTGGGCGTTTCCGTATTCATCTTCGAGTTCTCGATATTGATGACCGGTTTGTACTCAGACTTCCTGAGCCAATTCTCATAGCTGTTTTTTGCGCCGTCAGAGAGCTTCTGCTCCTCCAGGGGAAAGCCTTCGGAAACGGCGAATTGCTGGGCACCGATCCCCACCAGCATTACATGAGGTGTCTTCTCCATTACCCTCCTGGCCACCGAGATCGGATGCTTGATGCGTTCGAGAAAGGCGACACTTCCGCAGTTGGCAAACTCGTCCATGATACAGGCGTCCAGGGTCACGAAGCCGTCCCTGTCGGGATTGGCGCCCAGGCCCACGCAACAGTTCTGGGAGGCTTCCGTCACCATTACGCCGGCCTCTACGGCATCGAGGGCCCGGCCGTTGCGTCCGAGTATTTCCCAGGCTCCTTTATTGGCGGCGATTCCCGCGTCCCAGGTAGAAATTACGATGGGGCTGCCGGTGACCAGGTGGCCGGCGCCAGGATCATTTGCCCAGGCTTTCCTGCCTAAGGCAAGGCCCAGTGAACTGAATACAGATGATTGCAGAAATTTGCGACGATTGAACATACTTTACATTTATATATATTGCGACGAAATTAAGGATTTCAGGCATTCATCAGGCACCCGCCTGTACAAAACCATCAACATGCTAAAAAAGATCTTCTTTTTATTCGCGCTCTCCGCCACCTGTCACAGCGGATACAGTCAAAGCTACAGCCAGGATAGCGCCTGGATACGCGATAATTACTATAAGATCGAACGTACGATCACCATGCGTGACGGGGCGCGGTTATTCACTTCCATCTATCTTCCCAAAGATACCACCACACAGCATCCCATCCTGCTTACGAGGACGCCCTATTCCTGTGCTCCCTACGGTGAAGGCAAATGGAGGAACTTCTACGACCGCTACTACCGGTACTATCTGCGTGAGGGCTATATCATGGTCACCCAGGACGTTCGGGGCCGGTGGATGAGCGAAGGACAGTTCGCCGATGTCCGCCCGTTTATAAAAGAAAAAAAAGCCGGCGACATCGATGAGGCGAGCGATACTTACGATGCCATCGACTGGCTTGTAAAAAATCTGCCTTTCAACAATGGCCGTGTCGGTGTATTCGGCATTTCATATCCCGGCTTCTATTCGACGATGGCGGCAGCTTGCGGCCATCCCGCCCTCAAAGCGGTGAGCCCCCAGGCCCCGGTCACGGACTGGTTTCAGGGTGACGACTTCCATCATAACGGGGCTTTTTTTGCGATGGACGGCTGGAGCTTTTATTCTTCCTTCGGCAAGCCCCGGCCACAACCCACGATGACGGGCCCTTCCGGGTTCGATTTCCATTCTGATGACAACTATCAATACTATCTCTCTACCGGCGCGTTGAAAAATATCATGAAACTGACGGGCGACAGCATCACCTTCTGGAAGGACCTCTATGCCCACCCCAATCGCGACGAATGGTGGAAGACGCGGGATGCCAGGACCGCGTTATTTAATATCCGGCCGGCCATCCTCGTGGTAGGCGGCCTGTTTGACGCAGAAGACTGTTTCGGGGCCTGGAATGTCTACAAGGCGATCAAAAAACAGAGCCCGGAAACGAGCGCAAGACTGGTCATGGGACCCTGGTTCCACGGACAATGGGCCGGCAGCGACGGCACTCATCTGGGCAATATCGAGTTCGGTTCCAATACCTCATTCTGGTACCAGAACTCGATCGAAATCCCCTTCTTCAACTATTATCTCAAGGGCAAGGGAGAGGCGCCTCCCACCCAGGGCGCCAATATCTTCTTCAGCGGGGAGAACAAGTGGAGGAGTTTCCCGGTCTGGCCGGCTGCAGAGGCTGTGCAGCAAACCCTTTATTTTCAGCCTGAAGGCGGCCTGTCCTGGGAGAAGCCGGTCAGGGCGGGAAGCGGCGGAGATGCCTATAGCGAATATACCAGCGACCCGGCACACCCCGTGCCTTATACCGAAGACGTCCATTTCGGGAGGACGCGGGAATATATGACCGACGACCAGCGTTTTGCCGCCCGGCGGCCGGACGTCCTGGTTTTCCAAACCGGCCCGTTAACAGACGACCTTACGATAGGCGGCCCAGTGACAGCAGACCTCAAAGTCAGTATCAGCACCACCGACGCGGACTTTGTCGTGAAGCTGATCGATGTATTCCCCGATGATTTTCGCTATGATCCGGCCCAAATCGCCGGACCCCGAACCACCACCCATCCCTACCCGATGGGCGGCTACCAGATGCTGGTCCGCGGCGATATCATGCGGGGACGCTTCCGCAACAGCTTTGAGGCGCCTGCCCCTTTTAAACCCGGGAAAGTGGAGACCGTACGCTATACGCTGCCCGATGTGGCTCATACCTTCAAAAAGGGCCACCGCCTGATGATTCAGGTACAGAGTAGCTGGTTTCCTCTCGCCGACCGGAACCCCCAGCAATTCGTCAATATATATACCTGTGACGACAAGGATTTCCGCAAATCGGTGATCCGCGTCTATCACGACGAAGGGCATGCTTCCGGGATCATACTGCCCGTGTTAAAATAGGCAGGCGTTTGGACCTCGCGATCAAAGGGACCTCGCGACAAAAACAATCTCACGATAAAAACAACCCATCCCAAAACGAACACCATGAACAGCCTGCCGTGTATTTTCGGAGTATTCTGTCATATGAGCCGCTGCAGCCGCGCACTTCTTGTCGCGACAGGTCTGTATCTGCTGCTGCCCCTGACCGGCTTCGGCCAGCCATTGGAAACCGGGGAGCGGTATATCCGTGACAACTTCATAAAAAAAGAGGCTGCTATCCCCATGAGAGACGGGGTGAGACTGTATACCGTCCTCTACATACCAAAGGATACGACCGGGTCCTACCCTTTCCTGATGGAAAGGACGCCTTACTCCTCCGGCCCTTATGGCAAAGACGACTGGGAGACCTCTCTGGGCCCCAACCGGATACTCGGTAAGGAGAAATATATCTTCGTACAGCAGGATGTCCGCGGCCGCTATATGAGCGAAGGCCAATTTGAAGAGATGACCCCGCACCGGGAAGACAAAAAGACCCCGCAGGATACCGACGAGAGTACCGACACTTATGATACGGTGGACTGGCTGCTGAAAAATATAAAGCACAACAATGGCCGGGTGGGCTTGTATGGCGTATCTTATCCGGGCTTTTACGCTTCCGCTTCCCTTCCCGACGCCCATCCGGCCATCAAAGCCGTTTCTCCGCAGGCCCCGGTGACCGACGAATTCATCGGCGATGACGCCAACCATAATGGCGCCTTTTTCCTGCTCGATAATTTTGGCTTCAACAATCGTTTCGACATTAAAAGAGACGGCCCTGTCAGGGAGTATGAAAAGCCTATTTTCCACGTGGAGATCCGTGATGCCTATCGTTTCTTTCTCGATCTGGGTCCCCTGAAGAATACGAATGGCAGCCTTTATTTCAATCATCAAAGCAAGATCTGGGATGAATACCTCCGGCATTCGACTTACGACGATTACTGGAAAGCCCGGAACATCCGTCCTCATCTCAAAAATATCAGACCGGCCATTTTGGTCGTGGGGGGCTGGTTCGATGCCGAAGACCAGTTTGGGGCTTTGCGAACCTATGAAGCCATCGAAAAACAATCCCCCCATAACGACTGCAGGCTGATCATGGGTCCCTGGACGCACGGAGCCTGGGAAAGACCCTCCTGGACGAAGTTCGGCACCCTTTCTTTCGGACAAGATCTGAATGCCTGGTTCCAGGAGACAGAAGCCGCCTTCTTCGACTTCTACCTGAAGGACCAGGGGACCTTCGGCCTGTCGGAAGCCACCGTCTTCGAAACCGGCACCAACCAATGGAAACACTATGATACCTGGCCGCCCGCGGGAGCCCGCCCTGTCCGATTCTATACCCTGGGAGACAAGGTTTTGTCGATGACAGCCCCGTCAGGCAGGTCTTCAAAGGTCCTGGCATCGGCCTATGACGAATACATGAGCGATCCAAGCCTGCCTGTGCCCTATGTCGAAGGGGTTCATGGCGGACGGGACAATGAATATATGGTTGCCGACCAGCGATTTGCTTCCGGGAGGCACGATGTGCTAAGCTACCAGACGGAAACCCTGGAAGCTCCTGTGACAGTAACCGGTCGGCTCCGGGCCGACTTTTTCATCTCCTGCTCCGGAACGGATGCGGACCTGGTCGTCAAGTTGATCGACGTCTGCCCCGGTAATGAGACGGATCCGGGCCATACCGACAACGACGAGGGGACGCCCGGCATGCAGAGAATGGTCCGCGCCGAGGTCTTTCGTTGTAAATTCCGCAACAGCTTCGAACGCCCCGTCCCGCTGGTAAGCGGCCAGCCCACCGAAATAGCCTTCGATCTGAACGAGGTGGCCCACACTTTCAAAAAAGGCCACCGGATCATGGTACAGGTCCAGAGCAGCTGGTTTCCGCTGGTCGACCGGAATCCCCAGCAATTTGTGGACATCCCCACCTGCTCAAAAGAGGATTTTCAACGGGTGACAATCAGGGTTTATCATGATGCGGCGCATCCGTCGAATATCGAATTGCCTGTGATTAAGTGAGTAACCAGTAGTGAACAGTCAGCGGTAAGTAGTGACTAATTTTTTTTGGTCCGCTCCACGGCATTACTTACATTTAGTTACCGCAGTCTTTTTATTCTCTCACTCAAATCAAGCTTATGGAATCAACAGTCTCCATCGAACAGTTCCGGGAGGAGTTGCAGTCATGGAAGCATGAGCTCTCCTCGATTAAAGAAGAGATCCGCCATTTCGAACACCAGCTCGAAAAAATGGCTTCGAAGAAACTACCAAAAGAACTACTAGGGCTGGTAGAGCATTTCCAAAACAGCTTCATCTGCCAGAAAGAGGTGATCGACAAACTCCGCCACGACCTCCCCGATTCCGGTGGAAAAGTGGAAAGTATCTTTATCAGTTCCCATCCTGTTTACCGGGGAGGCGAGGAGATGGACCGGCACGGCGCCCTGGACGAAAGGATGAGGACATTCCGTAAGATCTATACTGAGATCAGACAGGATTTCAAACATTTCCGGTCGGACTGGATGTAACGACGAGCGCACGTCAACGACCCGCCCCAACCCGGCGGCCCCGGGTCACAGACCCCGCCCGGATACCGCCCCCTGGTCCTTTAAAAGAAGACTTTGCCCGGACCGGCAAAGAGCTGAAGGAGTCTGCCCCTGAATAGCTCCGCTCATCCCACTAAATGAGACCCGTAAATCAAAAAACTCATATCTTACCGCCCAACTTTATCCTGTCCGGCTATTGCTTTTCACTTACATACTAAAATAAACCACCATTTAATGAGAAAGGTCATTCTGCTCTTCTTTGTATGCATGTACTACCGGTCACAGGCCCAGGAGACGGCCATCATTCCCAAGCCCGTAAAGACAGAGTGGCTAAAGGGAAGTTTCACCATCGACCACAACACGGTCCTTGTCCTGGGGGAAGGGACCGAACCCGCGTCCGGCGATTTCTTCAATGACTACCTGGAAAAAATCTATGGTTTCCGGCTGGCAACGGGGAAAAAACCGGGCTCCAATTATGTCCTGCTCACCACCAGGCCAACCGTATCGAAGCCCCAGGAAGGACGTTACGAGTTGAAGGTATCGGCCAAAAGCGTATCAATCAACGGAGAAAATCCGCAAGGCACTTTCTACGCCGTGCAGACGCTGATCCAGCTACTCCCGTCCACCCCTTCCGACAATCTGAAAATCCCGGCCGTCGCGATCGAGGACTATCCCCGTTTCGAATACAGGGGCCTGATGCTGGATGTAGGGCGCCATTTCTTCCCCGTCGATTTCGTAAAAAGATATATCGATTATATCGCCCTCCACAAGATGAATTATTTCCACTGGCATCTGACGGAAGACCAGGGCTGGCGTATCGAGATCAAAAAATATCCCCTGCTCACGGAAGTCGGCAGTTGCCGTAACGGCACCATCATCGGTCACCATCCCGGCACCGGAAATGACAATATCCGTTACTGCGGTTTCTATACCCAGGACGAGATCAGGGACGTGGTAAAATATGCAGCCGACCGTTATGTCACCATCATCCCCGAAATCGAAATGCCGGGGCATTCCTCCGCCGCGCTGACGGCCTATCCCTGGCTGGGATGCACAGGCGGCCCCTACCAGGTCCAACAGACCTGGGGTGTCTTCAAGGACGTATACTGCGCCGGCAATGACAGTACTTTTGCCTTTTTGCAGGATGTGATCGACGAAGTCGTCGCTTTGTTCCCTGCAAAATATATCCATGTCGGTGGCGACGAATGCCCCAAAGACAGCTGGAAAACCTGCCCGAAATGTCAGAAAAGGATAAAGGACCTCGGCTTAAAGGACGAACATGAGCTGCAGAGTTATTTCATACAGCGTATGGAAAAATATATCAACTCGAAAGGCAAACAGATCATCGGCTGGGATGAGATCCTCGAGGGAGGGTTGGCGCCCAATGCCACCGTCATGAGCTGGCGTGGAGAAGAAGGCGGGATCGATGCCGCCAAACAGGGGCACAATGTAGTCATGACGCCCGGGGCTTATGTCTATTTCGACCATGCACAGGTCAAGAACGGGGATACGCTGACGATCGGCGGCTTTCTGCCCCTCGACAAGGTCTATAACTACGAACCTGTGCCTGCGGTCCTCAACGCCGACCAGGCCACGCATGTCTGGGGCGCACAGGCAAACGTCTGGACCGAGTATATGTCCAATATCCCCAAAGTGGAATATATGATCTTCCCCCGTTTAAGCGCGCTCAGCGAAGTCCTCTGGAGCCAGAAAAACGACCGCAACTGGACCGACTTCCAGAAGCGGATGGAGACGCAGTACAAGCGGTATGACCTGTGGAAGGTGAACTATTATAAGCCGATGTAAGCGCATAGGACGCCGGCGAACACGACAAAAACCCGCTGAAAGAACAAACCGGCGACGACCTGAACAACCATCGAAATGGAATTACAACAAAAAAAGAAAAGACAAAAATGATCTCATTGAAAAAAAACTCCGCCGGAAAATCCCTGCTGAAGGGGATTCCGCTGATACTTGGTTTGACGGGTGCGACTCTGTCCCATGCCCAGCAGCATAATACCTCCAGCACTTATATCCCGCCGTCCGACACCCTGGTACAGGCAAAGTTATCCCAGTGGCAGGATATCAAGTTCGGTCTGTTGATGCATTGGGGGACCTATAGCGAATGGGGCATCGTGGAAAGCTGGAGCATCTGCCCGGAAGACGAAGGCTGGACCCAAAGAAGAGGCCCCTACGCAGACAGCTACTATGACTATGTCCATGCTTACGAGAACCTACAGACGACCTTCAATCCCGTAAAATTCGACCCGGATAAATGGGCCGCCGCCGCCAAAGAAGCCGGTATGAAATACGTGGTCTTCACGACAAAGCATCACGACGGATTCTGCATGTTCGACACCAAACAGACGGATTATAAGATCACCTCTCCCAGGACCCCTTTCTCTTCGAATCCCAGAAGCAATATCGCGAAGGAAGTCTTCGACGCATTCCGGAAGGAGAATTTTATGATCGGGGCCTATTTCTCAAAGCCGGACTGGCATTCCCCGGACTATTGGTGGCCTTATTTCCCGCCTAAGGACCGCAATGTCGATTATGACCCCAAAAAATATCCCGCGAAATGGCAGGCTTTCAAGAACTATACCTATAACCAGATCGAAGAGCTCATGACCGGTTATGGCAAGGTCGATATCCTGTGGCTGGACGGAGGTTGGGTCCGTCCCTATAAATCCATCGATGCGAAGGTCGACTGGCAGAAGAACATCCCCTATGACCAGGACATCGACATGCCACGGATCGCAAAGATGGCCAGGACACATCAGCCGGGTCTGATCGTCGTCGACAGGACCGTGGAAGGAGAATACGAGAACTATACTACCCCTGAACAGACCATCCTGTCGGAACCGGTCATGCATCCCTGGGAATCCTGTTTGACCATGGGCAATTCCTGGAGCTATGTTCCCCACGATCATTATAAATCGGCCGCCGAGCTGGTCGACCTGCTGGTAAAGATCGTTTCAAGGGGCGGCAATCTCCTGCTGAATATCGGACCTTCTCCCGAAGGAGACTGGGACGACACCGCCTATAGCCGGCTGAAAGAGATCGGGGCCTGGATGAAGGCGAATGGCGAAGGGATCTATAACAGCAAACCGGCCGCGCCCTATTCGAACGGCAACGTATTTTATACCCAGTCCAAGGATGGGAAGAAAGCGTATGCTTTTTATCTTCCCGGGAAAGGCGTGAATACTTATCCGGCTCGGGTCACGATCGACGCATCCGTCGCCGGCGGCAAAAAGCCGAAAATCAGTTTGCTTGGTTTCAAGGAGAAACTGGGCTATAAGAAAGACGGCGACAAATGGGTGATCGAAATTCCCGCCGGCTTGCAAACCCGTCTGACGGGACAGCCGGCTATCGCTTTCCTTATCAGCCGCTGATCGTCTATGATGGATCCTGTTGATAACGATAACACAAAGGCCGCCTCTTTCCGGGCGGCCTTTGTCATGTGACCGTATCAAAAGCAAAAATGATTGTCCGGTAATTGTCCGGGGATTGCGATAGGGAATATCGTCAATCCTTTTTTACTAGGGTGCTACGTCCCACCAAACGCGGGAAGTCATTTTATCGCCGCCTGTCATCCGGGATGCCGCTGCCTGGTAGTTGACCGCGTTGGCCGTCTGTTCAGAGACGCTGTAGGTAAACCTACGCGGGATCGTTCCGTTCGTCACATTCCCGATATAGTTGTTTACCGGTGTCAGTGTGGGGAATCCGGACCTTCTCCAGTTTGCAAAGGCTTCATATTCGTCCAGGAATGTCGTGATCCAATATTGCGTATTGATCTGTTCCAGGGCGGTCCCCGAGCTATAGGGATTTGCAGCCAGGTAAGCAGCGATAGCTCCTGCCGGTATGGGCGGGTACGTTGCAGGAGTGGCGGAGGTGGCCGACTCCAGGCTGCTCATCTGGCCGAACTGGTCCATTGCCGCCGTCACACCCGCGGTGTAGAAAGTAGCCGGATCGCCGCTGATCCATCCGCGATAGGCGGCTTCCGCTTCCAGCAATGCCGTTTCGGCGTAGGTCAGGAAGAAAGTGGGCGCATCCAGTCTCGCGTAGGTATTGCGGTTCACGATGGAATACCTGTTCTGGTAGACGGTCAGGGAATCGGAATTCGGATCGTTGGGTATCTTCGGCCAATTGGGGGCATTCCGGATATCCGTGGCGCCCCCGTTGTTGTCATATCCGTTGGGCTGGCCAAGTTGGATAGCCGAGGTCGTGTCGCCCAGATTGGACAGGTCGGTGGGATCCGAAGCCACTGTTGCGATATAGGTCAGTCTCGGATCGCTCGTGCTTTTCAGCATATTGATAAAGAACTCGCTCACCCTGCTGGCATCGGCGTCGACACCATCCAGTACAAGCCCGGTGCCATCCACGGTCACCTGGCCCTGGGTAAAATCCTGGTGCGTATAGACTGCGTTATCGGATATGCTGGTCATGACACCGCCGGAGACCGCCGCACTCGCCATGCTCTGAGCAGTTGCAGGATCTACGTTTACGAGCCGCATAGCCAGGCGCAACATTTCCGAATAGGCGAATTTCTTCCATTCCCCCACGTCCCCGCCGAAAACGACGTCTGCGGCCCCAACGGTATTTGGCTCTCCGGCGTTTAGTTTGCTGGCGGCATCCTGCAACTCGCTGAACATATTCGTATAGATATCCTGCTGCTTGTCATAAACCGGGGTCACGTTCTTTGTTATAAAGCCCAGTCCGGCCTCGCTATAGGGACAGTCACCGTACATATCCGTTATGCGCTGGAACATGAATACCCGGAAGATCCGCGCGATGTTGTAGAAATTGGTAAGGCCGGTATCCGTTTTTGTATGGTAGATCACCTCCGTGATATTCTGCACCGGACTTGTATAGTTCTGTTCCCAGTAGGCCGAATTGTACCCGGCGTTATAGGTGTATTTATCCCCGTTCCAATAGCTCTGGGTGGAGGAGAGATGTTGCAGCATGGTCGACCCGTAGATGAGGTTGTTGCGCCAGTCCTCATAAGCATTGGCATCGCTGTTGCCCGAAGTGATCAGTTCGGCGGCCGTGAACAGGTATTTATAATTTATCGTAGCCGAGTCGAGATGTTCGGGATCCGTATTGATGGCTATGAAGTTCTTTTTACACGCAGGGGCAAAGAGCCCTGCAAGTAAGATGACTATTATAATATTTTTGCTCTTCATGATCGAATGATTTAATAAGGTGAAAATGGGTAAGAATTTAGAATTTGACATTTACATTCACTCCAAAGCTTCTTACCTGGGGATACCCGGACAGTTCCAGACCCTGTGCGTTTGAATTGCTATAATTAGACTCCGGATCTATGTTTGGCGTATGCTTCATGAGGATGGCCAGGTTGCGGGCTACGAGGGAAACATAGAATTCCTTTACAAATTTCCCTTTCAACAGCGAGCTCGGGACCCGGTAGCCGATGTTTAGCGACCTCAGCTTGATGAAGCTGGCATCGTAGGTCCAAAGTTCGTCGGTATATTCTGTCGCTCCCGTAATATTGCCAAAATAGGTCTGGGTGATAACGGGATGGGTATTGGGATGACCGTCTTCCGTTACCCCTTTACCGATATAACCGCCGGTAGACCTTCCGTCGAGCGTGCCCTTCTGCAAGCCGTCGCCATAGAGGATCAGGTTGGTGCCGGAATAGATCTTGGCGCCGAATTTATAGTCGATCAGGAAAGAGAGCGACCAGTTCTTGTAATGGAATTCATTGGTGATACCACCCGTCTTATCATATTGGCCCGATCCCATGGGCACAGGCCCCGAGGACAACAGCGGCATCCCCGATGTATCATATACAATATTGTTGTGCGCATCCCGCTGAAATTTGTATCCTACGATCTGGCCATAAGGAAGACCTACCACATCCTGGATGCTGGCCGTTCCGTTCCTCGGAAGATCCAGTGTCAGGTAGGAAGGGCCTCCCAGGTATAACACCTTGTTATTGTTGTAGGCAAAATTCCAGGATACGTTCCAGGAGAAGTTCTTCGTCTTGACGGGCGTACCGGTCAGCAGGACTTCAATCCCTCTGTTCCGAAGTCTTCCTACGTTCACCACTTGTGTCGTATAACCCGAAGCGTCGGAAACCGTCACGTCGACAATGTCATCGGTCGTGGTCTTGTCGTAAACTGCCACATCGGCTCCCAGGCGATTATTCAGGAACTCCATATTGAAACCAATTTCATCCTCCTTGATGCTCACCGGTCTCAGGTTCGCGTTCGGAATGGTGCCGCCGCCGTTCACGTAGCCTACGGACTGACCGTTGGTCGTATAACCCTGAAGGCCATAGGTCAGGATGTTTTGATAAGGGGTCGCGGCGCCCGTATTGGAGGACCCGCCCCAGGATGCCCTCAGTTTGCCAAAGCTGATCCAGGAGGGCATCCGGAAGGCATCGGAGAAGACAAAACTACCGGAAACCGAAGGATACAAATAACTGTCGGTGTTTGTATTCAACACGGAGAACCAGTCATTCCTTGCCGTCACTGTCAGGAACAGGAAGTTCTTATAGCCGATATCCGCGCTCCCGAAGAGGGAATTGACCCTGGAATGAGAATAGCCGTAGTTGAAAGGCCTTGAAGAAACATTCGAGATACTGTAGAAATACGGGATGACGAAAGGACCGCCCCCGCCGCTATAGCTTTTATATAAATTATCCTGAACGATGGCACCGACACTGGCATTGAAATTGAAATCCTCGTTGATCTTCTTGTTGACCCCGATCGTTGCATTCCCGTCTATCTCGTGCTGGTTGGCGTCGGATATGTTGATATTACCGCCTCCTGAATTCGAATAAGTGACCCCGTTCGGCGTAATACCCTTTGTATCAAAAATATATCCGTCACGGGTAACCTGTCCCTGTGCGTACAACCAGGGCAGGATATTATATTTGACCGTGAGGCCTCCCGTCAACCTTTCACGGCTCGTCTGGTTGAAGTCATTGTACGCGATGAAATAGGGATTCTCGAAATAGATATCGCTGCTACCGGGCAAAAGTTCGTTGCCGTTTGCCTGTACCCGCGGTTTGAGCCAGCGGACATCAAAAGTATTGGCGATCAGGTTATTGCTCGCGATCAGGTTTCCGGGGGCATCCGAAAAGGAAGCCCTGTTCTGCACCTGTTCGAGCAGATAATTGAAAGTCATGGACATCGAGAACTTGGGCGTCAGGTTATATACCGAATTAAAGTTTACACCCTGCTGTTTCATCCAGGAATTGGGAATATTCGAATTCAGGTACAGGTTGGATACGCCGAGTCGGAAATGCCCTTTGTCGTTGGCTCCGACCAGGCCGATGGACGACTGATTCGTCAATCCTGTCTGGTAGAAATGCTTCCAGTTATCTTTCTGGGCGGTATAGCTGTAGTTATTCCCCAGCATGTTCACGGCGGTAGATCCGTCGATCTTAGCCCCCCAGCTCGATTCGGCGGTCTGGTTGGCGACGCCTATATCGGTGGGTTTTGTGCCCAGACCGGTGGTGGCGTCCGTGGTACCCTGGCCGTATTGATACTGGTAATCCCGTTCGTCGATAAAATTGCTGGCGGTCAGGTTATTATTTATCTCCACTCCTACCCCATGCGACCGCATTCCCGATTTTGTCGTGATCAATACTGCTCCGTTTCCGCCCCGGTAGCCATAGAGCGCGGTAGCGGCCAATCCCTTTAAGACGGTTATGGATTCGATGTCATCCGGGTTGATATTTGAAAGACCGTCGCCGTAGTCAGCGCCTCCCCACATACCCGCGCTTCCCTGGTTGCTATTGTCATAGGGGACATTGTCTACGACATATAGGGGCTGGTTATTCCCCGTCAGCGAAGAGTTTCCCCTTATGATGACGCGGCTGCTTCCGTAAGGTCCTGTGGAAACACCGGAAACGCTTACACCGGCGACCTGGCCAGTCAGGGCATTACCGATATTTGTTTCACGGGCTTCGGTAAATTTGGATCCGTCAACAGTGGTGGTAGCGTAACCGATCGATTTGGCTTGTTTATTGATCCCCAACGCGGTGACCACCACCTCGTTCAGCGCCTTCTTATCTTCTGTCAGCACGATAGCGATATTGGTCTCACTGCCGATTGTCATTTCCTTTGTGGCCATACCCACGGAAGAAAACACGAGCACGTCGCCTTTCTTTGCGGGGATGGTGAAAACGCCGTCTGAGCCGGTAGAGGTCCCTTTCCGGCTGCCCTTGATCGTGACACTCACGCCTGCGAGCGGGCGTCCGTCTTCTCCGGTCACTTTGCCGGTGATGATGTCGCCGACCATTTCAAAATGAACCGCGCTTTCGGAGAGCAGGGGTCCTCCCGGTTGAAAATTCAGCGGTTTTGTATCATAACTCGTCTTCCCGGCATTCGCTGCGAGAATGACAAAGGTATTGTCATTGATCTTCCTGAATTGAAGACCACTGTTCTTCAATACCTTTTCCAGGATCTTTTCGACGGTCACGCCTTCGCTGGTCTCGACCGGGTTGACGGGTTTATCTGCCAGCGACTGGTCGGCAAATAAAAAATAGACTCCTTTTGTCTCGTTTAATTCCTTGAGGACTACCAGTAATTTTTGTTTCTGTGTAGCTTCTGCGTCTTTGTCATCGGTCGTATTCAGGTGGGTCAATGACCGGCCGTTCTTTCCGGCATACGCATATGCACTTTGCCCTTGTGCTCTTTCAAAACAGAATAACTGTGCACAAAGGAGGCCCCAGAGTGCACAACGAAGGAAATCGATTTTTCTCATTTTGCAGCGTTTTTAGATAAAAAATAGCTTGGTTAAAAAGTGAGTAGTAGCGGTTCTCAACGGATATCGAATCGTCTGTTAGCTTCAAAGGGTTGTCTCCTTTCAATGGCGTGCCTGATTCCGGTCCTCCGGCATTTTTATCCGCCGGCCGGTCTGCTTCAATGGTCAGCAATCGTTATCCTATCCCCCTGACGAATAACGGCAAACTGCATGGTTGCATCCAGGGCTTGTAATAATACGTCGAGGTTATCGTTCGGAAGAATCCCGGAAATCGTCTTATCGCCGATTGCTCCGTTCGCCAGTTCTATATTCACCCCATAGTGATCTTTTATGATGCGAACCACCTCGCTGATCGGGGTATTGTCAAAGACGAGTTTACGCTCTTTCCAGGCCAGGATGCTGTCGTTTTTTGCCGGGGCTTTCCGCATTTCATCGGCATCGATCTGTACAAAATCCCCGGGCACCATATGGATTTCTCTGCCGCCGGCGGTATGTATCGTGACACTGCCTTCCTGCAACATCACGCTCGCCCGGCCAGCTCTGTTCACGACATTAAACTTTGTACCGGTAACGATGATATCGAAGCGGTCGGCGTGCACGATGAACCGGCTTTTCAGCGGTGTCTTACGAACATGAAAAAAAGCCTCTCCGCGGATCCATACTTCCCGGTCCCTGCCATCGGTCCATTCGCCGGAATAAGAGACTTTGCTGTTTGCATTTATAAATACTTCGGTGCCATCGGGCAATTTCTGTTGTTTGATCTCACCGTAAGTAGTCTTTAATTCGGGTTTGCCCGGGACCCATGAGCGGAATAAGAAGAAGGCTGCTGCCGCCAATAAGACGACACCGGCTGCGGCGATCCAGCGACCGCCACTGAAAAGGGAAAAGACACCCGCTCCCGGCTTTTCCCTATCCGCCTCCTCTATTTTCGCAAAAAGGGTCTTTTCTACCGACCGGACCCGCTCTTCCGAAAACTCCGCTTCTTCCATCCTCAGGCTTTCCAATAGCTCAACGGCTTGTTGCACAAGTTCATATCTCTCAGGGTTTGATGCCATCCATCGATCCCAACGCCTTTCGGCCACCGGATCGGTCTTGAAATGCCAGGAAAGAAAAGTCTCATCCGACAACAGATCTTCCGGTTCCATGTATACATTTTCCATACTGAAGGAGATTTCTTCATTGTTCCGGGTGCCGAAACCGGTCATTCTGTAATGGGATCTGGCCAACTTTTTTTTATTTTCTTTAACAGTTCGGCCCAAAGAGGGCTTTTTTTTATTAGTTTTAAAGATCGCTACCCACTCCTTATCCGAAGTCTAACCGATTGAAGCAGCGCCTGAAATGCTTTGAACTGAATATCAAAAACAACTGCCTTGAATACTGCCGATCAGGATATCACCCATTGGGAAGCTTTCCGCAACGGCGATAAGGAAGCTTTTGCCCTCATTTTCCGGGAGTACTACCCGGTCCTTTTCCGGTTCGGGAACAAGTTTACCCGCGATACGGAGATCCTGGAAGACTGCATCCAGGAATTATTTATTGAATTATGGCAGTCCCGGTCGAAGATCCCGGTACTCTCCGTAAGGGCTTATCTGTTAAAATCCGTGAAATACAAATTGCTCAAGACCTTCCGGAAAACCGGGCGGTCAGTCCCTTTTAACCCCGACGCCGCGGGAAATCCCCCCGGCGGGTTTGAGTGGAGCCATGAGACCTTCCTGATCGCAAAAATGGAGAGCGAGGCAAAAAGACAGCAGGTAATAAAAGCGATGGCACGGCTATCGAACCGGCAAAAAGAGATCATCTACCTCAAATATTACCAGAACCTGAGCTATGAAGAGGTCAGCGAGATTATGAATATCAACTATCAGGCGGCGCGCAACCTGCTCTACCAGGCTATCAAATCATTAAAAAATATTCTTCTCAATTCCCTGGAAGTATTTCTCGTTTTCCTTTGAAATGCCTTACCGGAGCGGATCCTATCGTCTGCCACCGCCTCTGTCATCCCGGCTGAAAATCGTTTTTGCCACGCAAACGGTTGCCGAAATTTGCTCCATTTGAGAAATTGGGATTAATTTCACGCATATTTTTATAATACATCAAAACATTGAGATCTATGAACATGGTTGACTCGTTTGAAAAAATTCCGGTCAAGATTTTCGGTTCCCTGAAAGACGGCTCCCGTTTTATGGCGCAGGAAATAGCCAGGCTGATACGCGAAAAGGCCGCCAAAGGCGAAAAATGCGTCCTTGGGCTGGCGACCGGCTCTTCTCCCAAATCATTGTATGCCGAACTCGTCCGGCTTCACCAGGAAGAAGGGCTGAGTTTTAAGAACGTAGTGACCTTCAATCTGGACGAATACTATCCCCTTGATAACGATGCCCTTCAAAGCTATAATCGCTTTATGAAGGAGCAACTGTTCAACAAAGTCGATATCGATCAGAAGAACTGTCATATCCCGAACGGGGAATGGAAAAAGGAAGACATAAAAAAACGCTGCGTGGAATATGAGAAGATGATCGAAGACGCCGGCGGCATCGATCTGCAGATTTTGGGGATCGGCAACAATGGCCATATCGGGTTCAATGAACCCGGGTCGAGCCTCTTCTCCAAGACCCGCCTGATTCCCCTGGATAATTCCACGAGGATCGCCAATTCGCATGAATTCCAAAACATCTCCAAAGTTCCCCGCCTGGCGATCACGATGGGTATCAGCACCATTATGAAGGCCAAAAAGATCTTCCTGATGGCCTGGGGACAGATCAAGGCTCCCGTCATCCAAAAAGCGGTGGAAGGGCATGTGACCGAGCAGATCCCGGCCTCCCTGTTGCAGCAGCACAATGACTGTCTTTTCGTAGCCGACGAGATGGCGGCTTCCGAGCTGACCCGGTTCAAATCCCCCTGGCTGACGGGGGAGATCGAATGGACTCCCCCGATCGTCCGCAAGGCGGTCGTCAATATGGCTTTAAAATTGGGCAAGCCCATTCTGAGCCTCACCAACAGCGATTACAACGACAATGGCCTCAGCGACCTGCTGGTTGAAAAGGGAGATGCCTACGAGATCAATCTGCAGGTGTTCTACCTGATGCGCGACAGCATCACCGGCTGGCCCGGGGGCAAGCCCAATAACACCAGCCCGGTCCAGATCGAACGCTCCACCCCCTATCCCAAACGTTCGTTGATCTTCTCTCCCCACCCCGATGACGATATCATCTCGATGGGGGGCACGTTTATGCGTCTTCACGATCAGGGCCATGACGTCCATGTCGCCTATCAGACATCGGGAAATATCGCCGTTACCGATGAATTCGTGACGCGGTTCCTGGATTTTGCCGTCGGTTTCGAAGAACTGGCGGGTATCGACAGCAAGAAGTCCTCCCAGATATTACAGGATGCCACATCCTTCCTGAAGGCCAAAAAGCCCAGCCAGGTCGACACGGCGGAGATCCGCAGCATCAAAGGATTGATCCGTCGCTGTGAGGCCCGGGCCACCTGCCGGTATGTAGGTATCAAGGATGAGAATATCCACTATATGAACCTGCCTTTCTACGAAACGGGTACGATCGAGAAAAAGCCGATGGGGGAAGCCGATATACTGCAGACGATGGCGTTGCTGCGCGAACTGAAACCGCAGCAGATCTTTGCCGCCGGTGATCTTGCCGATCCGCACGGAACCCACAAAGTATGCCTGGACATCATATTTGAAGCGATGAGGAGGCTGAAAGCCGCCGGGGAGCCCTGGTTAAAAGATTGCTGGGTCTGGCTGTACAAGGGAGCCTGGCAGGAATGGGATATCAGCGAGATTGAAATGGCCATCCCGATGAGCCCCGACCAGGTAATCAAGAAGAGATTCGGCATCTTTATCCATCAGTCGCAGAAAGATGCGGTCCCCTTCCAGGGGAGTGACAGCAGGGAGTTCTGGCAGCGGGCGGAAGACCGCAACTCTAATACGGCCAGCCTCTATGCGCAGCTGGGTCTTACCAGGTATGCCGCGATGGAGGCATTTGTGAGATGGCACTATTAAGACATAAAACACGAATGGACGCGAAACCGGGACGCGAAGCACACGAATTGATTAGTCACGAATAGTCGCGAAAAGAGGAACGCCAAGTACGCGGATTGATTAGACATCAATGAGGCATGAAAAATACGCGATGCCAAACGGCTGAAAATGAGCAAACCTGGCGAAGGGAAGAACAAATAAGAGGGGTCGGGCGTTTATGAAAAGACGCGAATTATCACAATTTGGTGGTCGTTCGCGTTTTTTTATTGACAACTATGTAACTTTGTGATTTTCAAGACCTGCATGATGAATTCTAACCTACTAACCTTACGCCAGGAATGGCAATCGGCCTGGCAGTCGACCCGGTTCCGGATCATGCTGCTCGGTTCGCTGATCGCCATTACCGCAATCCTGTTAACTTTTCCGCTTTTTTTTCAGACCATAGAGAAAAGGGAGGGAATCGTAATCAATGACTGGCTGCTGCTCAGGCTTCCCGCCTATGACGTGTCGGTACCGATCTTTTTTATTATCTGGTGTACGGTCCTCTTCACCCTGTTCCGCTGTCTGCAAAACCCAGACAGACTGCTGATCCTCTCCTGGGCCTACCTGTTTCTCTGCCTTACACGGATGGTCACCATCAGTCTCGTCACCCTGGATCCCCCCACCCACCTGGTGTTGTTGGCGGATCCGCTCAGTAATTTCTTCTATGGCCGGAAATTCGTCACCCGGGATCTCTTTTTTTCGGGACATACGTCGACGCTTTTCCTGATGTCGCTCTGCCTGCCGGGAAGGATTGACAAGATGATTGCCATCCTGGCCACGATTGCCGTAGGTGTGCTGCTGCTCATACAGCATGTCCATTACACGCTCGATGTGCTGACGGCGCCGCTGTTCGCCTGGCTGGTCTGGCGGCTGGCCATAAAAGTCAATCAGAAGGCTTCCCCCAACTGGAAATAGAAACCCTGGGAATGACCACGGCCGATGCCATAGTCCAGGCGCAGGTTGAGTCGCTCGGTTTTGTCGAGTCCGAAGCGCAGGCCGCTTCCATAAGAATATTTCAGGTGGTAGAGATAGTCGTTGGACAATTCGCCGCTGACATTCCCGAGATCGCCGAATGCGACGGCGCCGAACCGCCAGAACAACGGGAAGCGGTATTCGGCCTGCAGAACAGTCTCATTCTTGTCGCGGAAACGACCGGCATAGTAACCGCGCATACTGTTGGAACCTCCGATCGTTGCCAGACTGCGCAACGGTACTTCTCCGGCGTTAAAAAATCCGTAAAACTGGAGGGCCAGGACCTGCTGCGCATATAGCCGGATAAATTTCCGGAGGTCGATGACGTAGTTGGTATAATGATAGTCCGAGCCGAAATAGGGAGCGAAATGGTCGAAGTAGAACTGGAACATGGATCCCCGGTCTGGGGCGAAGGCATTGTTCCGGGTGTCATAGGTAAAGCTCAGGCCCAGGCCGGAGATGCTGTATCCATAACGTCCGAGAACGTTTTCTTTGTCGAAGAGACCGCCGGCCTGATATTTTACATCCAGCACACGCTGAAACTGGTATACGACGCCTACAAAGAGATTATTCCCCACCCTTCGCTGGGGATGAAGATAAACGTAATATTGCTTGAATTTATAGTCCTCTTTGTTGCTGTCGGGAGCCACCTTGCCCAGGCCCCAGAATTCATCCGGAAAAGAGCTATAGGAAAGCTGTTGATTCAGGATGAATTTCTCGCCCGGGAAGTAGATGGAGCCGTTTATTGCCGCCACAAACTGTTGATGCACAGTGTAAAGCGCGAGCGCCTGCATGTTTGAAGTCCGCGTCAGCGTGGTGGTATCACGAGATTTGAGATGAAAGGTTTTGGACCCTGCCGCACCGAAGGACCATCCTGTTTCGATAGATCGGGCTATGATTGGAAAAACAAGCGTATTATGCCTTACCTTTATGCCTATTGTATCGCTTTGGGCATGCGGGACTACGATAGTATCCTTCTGTGCGTGAAGCGAAAAAGAACAGGATAGCAGTGCAGACAACAAAAAGCCGCCGAAAGGTGTTTTTTTAAGCAAAAGCACAGATAATGTTACAATTATAATCTTAATTCGCGTTAATAAAAGGCGTGCAAATTAACAGAGAAAATTCTATTTTCGTTACTTTTGCTCCTTAATAAAGAATTTACAATTTGTTAAACTTAAATTCATCCAATATATTTAATGGCTCCGAAAGGGAGAAGGGCGACCCCTACCTCCTCTCTTTCTAAAATAAAGCTAGCACATTATGAAAAAATTTGAATGTCCCGATTTTGTTTTAGGAAATACACTGACAGAAGAACAATTGGCTTTTTTTCACAAGTTTGGAGTGATCAAATTTAAAAATTTTCTGAATGCGGAGAGTGTTCAGTTATTCATACGGGAGATTGGGCGGATAGAGAAACAGTGGCTGGATGAAGGCCGGGAAAAGGTAAACGGTATACCACTGAAATTTGGTAAGGATGAGAACGGCAACAAGATGATCCAGCGGATGTGTTTCCTGTCACTGTTCAGCGATTCCTTTCACGAATTGCTGCAGGATCCCCGTGTAGTGGCCCTGATCGGCCTGTTATATCCTTATGAAGGCCGTATCGCCGAAAACGAAAAGGATGGCCTGATCCTGAACAGCTATGTAAGGATGCCGGACAGCTCGTTTACCCAGATGGGCTGGCATACCGACAGCCCCCGGGATCTTTTCCTCGGACAGAAGATCATGCCGATGCTAAACGTAGGCATCCATCTCGATACCACTCCTTTTGAAAACGGGGGTCTGCGTGTACTGCCGGGCACCCACAAGCAGAACATGATCCGTCTGCTCTTCGGAAAGAAGTATTTCATCGACAACAACCCCGATCCCAGGGAGATTGGTTTCGACGTGAATGCAGGCGACCTGACCGTTCATGACGGACGGATCTGGCACCGGGCGCAGCAGTCTCCTCTTTATGGGGAAGCCAGCCGTCGTCGTGTGCTGTATGTGCCTATCATTACAGGCAAATACATGCCAAAGCATGCGAACAGCAAGACGCCATTCTATCATCGTTTCGCTTCCAAGGTGCAGAACTAAGGCAAAGCGCCGAATTAATCCGCGATCCGGACGCGAACAAGCTCCGGATTCAACGCCGAAGTAGACAAATAACTGATCCAACAATATTTAAAAGGTCAACGATTGTTGACCTTTTTTTTAACTTGCCCCGAAATCATTTCTTTACATCATCCGATCTAAAAACTCTTTTATGGGTTATGCATTAGTTACCGGCGCCAGCAAGGGCATCGGCAAAGCGATCGCAGAAAAGCTGGCTGCGGAAAAATTTGATCTGATCCTGGTAGCCCGTTCCCCGGAGCTACTCGGGAAGGTGGCCACCGGTATCCGGGAACGCTTTGGGGTGAAAGCAGACTGGCTGTCGCTGGATCTGTCAGTTCCCGGAGCTTCGCAAAAAGTCTTCGATTGGTGCGGGGAGAAGGGCTATTCCGTCCAGGCACTGGTCAACAATGCCGGGTATGGGCTGAGTGGTCCCTTTGAAAAATACAGTGCCGCCGAAAACCTGGACATGATGCAGGTGAACATGTCGGCGCTGGTTCACCTGACACGTCTGTTCCTGCCTCAACTGCACCGGCAATCGAAAGCCTATATCCTGAACATAGCCAGTTCTGCCGCCTACCAGGCCGTTCCGTTGCTAAGCCTGTATTCGGCGACAAAGGCCTTTGTCTTGTTTTTCAGCCGCGGGCTTCGCCAGGAGCTGGCAAAAAGCAGCGTATCGGTCAGTTGTGTCTGTCCGGGAGCTACGGACACCGATTTCCCGAACCGCGCAAATATCGGCGAGAAGGGGATGAAAGCGGCCAGCCGGCTGAATATGACGCCGGAAGCCGTGGCCTTCCTGGCCGTAAAAGGCATGCTGGCCGGAAAAGGTGAAATTATCACGGGTTTTGTCAATAAAGCCGGCGCCTTTATGGCATGGTTGCTGCCCAAGACCTTTGTGGAACGCACCGCGATGAAAATTTATGAATAAATCATAATTGCGGGCGGTTGCATTTTTCCTGTTTCAGATTTTATACTATATTTGCAACCCCTTAAGGACCTGTTTTGGTCCGCATTTTAATCCGGCCTTGTAGCTCAACTGAATAGAGCATCTGACTACGGATCAGAAGGTTTCAGGTTTGAATCCTGACAAGGTCACCACATTGGAATGGTCTTCATTTTTGAAGACCATTTTCTTTTGGGGGTCGCCGGGATCGGCGCTGGGCCTGCATATTAGCTCGATGGCACGATTGGGTCGGATGGTTTGAATTGCATTTTCTTTTAAGACGGCTTTTTCGGGATAGATCAAACCAATGAGCTGTTGTTTGAGGAGCAGGTCGCCTGCGGTGTAGAAGTTGGGGAGGTTGGTGACGATCTGCAGGCAGGTTTCGACCTGGTCGGTTAGGGTGTCGTCGGCGGCATTTAACTTGGTCAGTTCCTGTTGCAGGCGGTTGATCTCGGGTTGGTAGATGTTTTTGGCTTCGTTCAGGTCCTCTACTTCGATCTCTCCGTCGAAGAGCTTTTTCCTGGCGTTTTTCAGGCTTTGTTCGTTCTTCTCTATGGCTGCTTTTAGCTGGTCGATTCTTTTGGTTTTATCCTGGGGTTCGATGTTGAGGTGGTGGTGCAAGACGGCCCGTTGATAGTCGATGGTGTTCTGGTTGATTTGACTGTTGATGATTTTAAGCTCCTTTAGGAAGGTGTTGTTAACGTCTTCGGCTTTTGCCCTTTCCTTGCAACCCTTTACACAGTGGTAATAGAAATACAGCCCGCCGTTGCCTCGGGCGGAACTGCCGGTCAGTATTCTGCCGCATTGCTGACAGATCAGGGCGCCTCGGAGTGGATACTCATCTTTTTGCCCGTATCTGCGGCCCAGTGGCTTTCGTTTTCTGCCATTGAGTACGTCCTGTACTTCGTTGAATAGGTTTTCGCTGATCAAAGGCTGGTGTTTGCCCTGGACAGTCATCGCTTCTTCTTTTTTGTAGGTGGGCACATAAATCTTCCCACAGTAGATGGGATTTCTGAGTATGTTCCATATCTGGCTCTTGCTGACTTTAAGCCCCTTCCCTTTTGCCATTCGCCAGATGTCCATGATGTTGTGGACTTCTCTGACGACTTCTTGGAAGACCCAGGAGACGATCTCCGCGTCCTTGCCGGGGCTGATGATCTTGTTGTTGTATTCGTCCCGGCTATTGCGATAGCCTTTCGGAGCCATGTTGACATGCCTTCCCTCTTTCATGGCTTTTCTCATACCCGCGATGACGTTCAAGGCTCGCCGATCGTTCTCTACTTCTGGAGCAGCCAGATAGATAGCCAGCATGATCTTGCTTTCCGGGATGCTCATATCCAGTGGCTGCTCGATTGCCTGTGGTTCGATGCCCAGCTTTCTCAGTTGATGGATCGTGGCGTAGGATTCTGCCACGTTTCTTGAAAAGCGGTCCCATTTTAGAAAAAGCAGTAGTTCCGCAGAATTTCGGTTCTTCTTGATGTGCCGGAGGAAGATGTTGAATTCCGGCCTGTCGAAAGTCTTACCCGAATAGTCCTCCCAATAGACACCTGCTATGGCGATATTGTGATGATCACAATACTTCCTTAACTGTTCGTCCTGGTTGCGCTGACTGTAGCCTTTATCAGCTTGCTCGTCGGTGCTGACACGGATGTAGAGGTAGGCTCTTTGCTGATTCATGGTCGTTTATTTGGGTGATAGAAATAACTCGTTTGGATTTTGCCCGTTCGTGGAAGGCAAGAGTGATTTCGGTTAGGCGGGTAATGAAGTCCTGAATGATGGTTATTTCTTCGTCGGTATAGCTGATGCCGTGCTGGTTGAGGATGGCTTTAGTCTTCTCTATATGAAAAGTTGGTCTTATAGCGGCTTCAAGAGACAGAGGACTTTGTGCTTTTGGTCTTGCAGTCTTTGTCATGAGGTAACGGATTAAAATACAAAGGTGCGACAAGTTCAAAAACTGGTTTCCAAGTTAGGGCCTGTTTGGCCGGATTGTTCTGAACAATTCCAAAAATCGAGCGATTGTGCACAATGGTACTTTTCTCAGCTCTCATTACTTACCATTTGCCCGCCATTTAGAAAATCATTGCCCGCATGTTAAGTCCTGTCGGATTTAGTTGCATTTATTTAACCAACCTTTGGAAGAGAATAAAGGGACAGTTTTTCCTGGTATAAAATCGCGGCAATTGTTTGAGCTTCCTGCACCCGTTGGATTAAAATGTTTAGGACTCCAGTTGGAACGATGTATTCGTCCTTATACCGGGCATCTAAATAGCCATGCTGTAATACCGCATAGATGGCTTCCTCTTCTTTTGTGCTCTTCGGAAATAGCTTGGTTAGTTGATCGGTGAAGTTTTCGACCATCATAAGTAGGCGGCTAAGGTTATGCGTGTTGGGCCGGTAGCCGGTAAAAACGCGAATCAATGCCCCGCAGGTATGTTCCATTGCCTGATGCAGCATGAATGCAGTAAGGTCCGGCCTTTCAAAATCCTGAGAATCGACAGCGCTTTTATAGAAATGTTGGGCCAGTCCATACCACCGGGACCAGATGGCCTGTATAATATGTCGTTCTACTGTAGCCCCTGCCATCTCGAAAGGGGTTTCTAACTCAGTCTGTCCGGAATCATAGACGAGCAAGCCCTTGTTGTATAGGGAAGAAAAGAAAGGATTGCCTTTGATCAAATTGTCGTTCACAGAATGAACCTTATGGGTGATGCAGTGGACATCAGCCAGGATCTTACACTGTTGTTCGGCAGCAAAGCTGATATCCTGTTCCAATTGTCCCCTTGTTACAGGCGCAATGATCAGTAAGTCCAGTTTCAGCCGGGAACTATTCCTCATTATTCCTTCATCCAGGAAACATCCCCAATCCTGATAATGAACAGATCGAAGGCCATAACAAATGATCTTTTCTGGTTGTACGGCAAGGACGATCTTCTGGACCACTTCTGCAAGCAGCTGTTGGAGCGACCGTGGCAAGATACCGATGGTAGGAGACATGGAAACGTGCATAGACACTTACATTTAGAGTTTATGAAATGTAAGTCTGCTGTAAGCCGAGTCGCGATACAAAAACATAGGGCGGGCCCCGTCTTACCGAACAGAGGCACCGCCAAGCGCCCACAAACGATAAGCTGATAGGGGCCCACCCTATGTGATATAGAATGGGCTTTCACTATCATCTCGTTTGTTTGAAAAATTGGCGGTTTTCTGTTCGAGACTTTATAGCGAAGTCCTTCAGTTATGAAGAACGTCAAAAATACTATTTATTGATCGCCGTAGAAATGGCGTTATTTACTCCTGCGAATATAATAGATTTATTTTATTGATTATCAATAATTTATAACTTTGTTTGGATGTGTTTTTAATAAAATGACTTCCAACCATTTATTACGGTCATCAACAATTTAAACCTATGTCCGAGTCTATTCACCAAGGTACAAGCCTGCGTTATCTTCGCTTATTGAGCGGAATGAAGCAGGAATTCTTTGCACGGAAAATGGGTGTAAAGCAACAACAAATATCACGATGGGAGAAGCAGGAAAAGATTCCTAAAGCGAAGCTGGAACGAGCAGCGGAGATCCTGAATATCCCGGTGGATGTCTTTGAAAAATTCGATGAAAGCAGCCTGCTGAAGCTCGCGGCCGGGGTTAAATTGGAAGACATTTTCCCATCTTCCAAAGAGATGGTCGATTATTTTATGGAGGAGTTGGCAAAGAAAGATAAGCAAATCGAGGAGCTGAAATTCGCGCTAGCTGAAAACAGAATGGGCGGAAATGATAGTCAAGAATAGGGAAATATGTTATTACAGAG
Source organism: Puia sp. (assembly GCA_031292515.1). Classification (GTDB taxonomy): domain Bacteria; phylum Bacteroidota; class Bacteroidia; order Chitinophagales; family Chitinophagaceae; genus Puia. Next base: position 109,643 of record JARLGZ010000069.1, read on the forward strand.
GTCTTCCTGTTCTCTATTAAGAAATCAAATTCAATAATTCTAGGCACTTATACCAATAAAAAAAGGCTGCCTGATCAGGGAGACGCTTCAGCTTATTAAGGACGTTCCATTGGAGATTTTTAATTACCAGCTCCGAATGATCCTGCTGGTTATAACGTTCCAGAGGCGTATGATCCTTAGTCAATAGCCTAGCACATAAATAGGCGATTTTGGCGGAAGCAGTAATCGCCTCATCAATCCGAAAGTTTTCTAACACCGGGAACTCACCGAAATTGGCAATTCCCCGCTGAAGCTCCAGGAACCGCGACTTATCCGGCTCAGTAGTGCTACGATTCCGGAAGCCGATTAGCCGACAGGCGTTGACGGTATCCCGGAGAATATCATCGGGTTCAATTGTAAGGTTTCTATAAGCTATTTCCTGGGCGGCAAAGGAGGAAAAGCTACTGGCTACTTCCGATACCGCCTGGATATGGTTAAATAAGTTTCCCAGGTCATAGAGCTGTTTGATCATCTCCAGCTCTTTTCCTTTTCCATAGAGGATGCCGGTTGTGGTTGGAGCGAAGGCGGTCAATTTATCTCCAGTGATGCCTTCTACTGTTGGGAGATTGACATGGATCAATGTGGCTGTTTCGATGAAGAGGCTTTGTATGGGCCGTTGCTGCGTGGTTGGATAGTGAGCTTTTTCGAATAGAATATCCAATAAAATATAGTTCGAATTCTTATTGACCCGAGAGTCATATTCTAGTTCATAATGCGCTTTAGGTATTCCTGGCTGATAACTCCTTTTTCCGTCCAACTTCCACCTTACGAAATGAGACGTCTCTATAACCTTATCCAATACGTTCTCTATTTCTTCTCTGCTCTCTTCTGTGATAATGTCGATATCCACCGAGAACCGTGTAGCCTTATCCAATAACAGCATAAGGCTGGTCCCTCCTTTGAATGTGAAATGAAGACTCTGGGTTTGCAGGTGTTGGAGTAAGGAAAGGGCATGAATCATCTTCTCCAGCAATGGCGGGTTTATTTTTTCATAACCTTTCTGCTTGCGGAAACTGTCGATCCATTCTTTTTCAAAGCAATGCAATCCGATCATCGATCATTTTATTAGGGTGTCCGGGACATATTTCGAGAGCAATGCATTCAGTTCGGGCTCCTTTCCCCGACGTTTGGCATAGTTGAACAAGGTGGCATAATTAATGGCGTAGCGTTCAACGGCATGTTCGAACACCCTTTCCACTTCTGCTCCCTGAAGAAAGCGGAATATGCTCTTGCCCTCGTAGATGTCTACCAATATTTTTTCTAGTGTTGGAACAACCACGGACTGTCCATCATCGGTTGTAATGTCCTGTACAGGAGCTCTGGAAATTAAAGGTAGTAAGACTATCGGTATTTCTTTGAAGTTATTTCGTGGTAGCGGACCTTTCACGTCCCAAACGACATTGTTATAACCGTTATCACCTAATAAATTGGCAAACGATTCCTGGAGATCCTTTTCGATTTCAAAAATAATGCGCTCGAAATTGAATTGGTGGACTGTAAATTCGTTGAGCCAAGTAAGGTTCCACACACAGTACCGGGTATCCCGGAAGTTCTTGGTAAATAGCTGGGCTAGTTCTTTTACGGTAGGGTCAATGATAGGGTTATAAAAAGGGTGTACATCCACAGTATACCATCCCTTTCTCACCTCACGGAGGATATTCTTTTTCTTGAGATCATATATCCGCCAACCAAGGGTACCTTCTTTCATTTCTCCTTCCGTATCTAAATAATAGTCATAAAGCTCCTGTCGGGAAAATGGTGCTCTCCCCTTAAAGTAATCTATAAACTGGTTTTTTATTCTTTGTTTCATCAAAAATTAGCCATTTTATAAATAAAATGGTGTTTATTTGAAATTAAATATAAGCCAATATTCTATGTTATTGGCTATTATTTGAAATATATTAAACTTATTGAATTAATAAGTTGATTTACAGTCAATTTGAAAAGAATGTCAAATTATTCTGTTTAAAACTTTTGTAGTGATTAGCATAAGCCCAGTTTGTAAAAAACCTTCCTTATACCTCAACGAACTGATATTCTACTTCAAGACCGAGTTCTGAAAGGAAATATATGGGAGTCTGTAACCCATGACTGGATGATAGAGATCATCGACTTGCTGGACTTCCCCCTCCAGCAGTACATCCAGACCTTCTACCACACTACCTGTCCTCACGTCGGCAGTCGATCCTACCGTATACCAGGACCACACATACATGCGCCTCTAAAACTCGACAATGTTTCAGGAGGACATCGTGGCCAAAGGTCTCCTACCCACCGTCACAGCCAACTGGGACAAGCTAAAGGAAGTCAGAAAGTGTTCCGACTGCCCCTTCCGACACCACAAGAAAGGCCGGATCACATTACAGGCCTTTCTTATAAGAGCCACATCTCTCCTCCTCCTCTCACCCAGAACACACATTTAGCTATCTTAGCTCCTTCCGATAGCAATCGATTCTGTTTTGGATGTCAATTTATGCGAAGTTTTGAAGAATAAAGAACCCCAAAAAAACCGAAAAAAAAGAAATAGACGGCTGCGAAGCGCTTCGCAAATCTTCGTGACTGACTCTTTAAAAAAGCAGGAAATATCAGGGCAAAATGTTAACGGTATTTTCGCAATCAAAGTTTAACGGGTACTACATGCTTTATTTGACCTTGAAAGACGACCACAGCCTCTGTTGCACCTGAAGTGGGGTTTTGATCCGAATAAAAATTGGGATATTTGATTAGATCGACGCATATTGTCTCAGTCGGTGGGGCGGGGTTAGTGGGGGAATGCCAATAATACAGCTGCTGAAAACGTCCGAAGAAACTGCGATCGTCAGTGAAGATGAATTTGACTAGCTGACCTGAATATTTATTGAATATCTCCTTTAGAGGGGTTCCTGACAGATCTTTCAAGCTTTCTTTATTGACCGGGACGTTAAACAATTCGCAATACTCCTTCCACCTGTTTGACAAGGCCGTTCGGTCTTTGTCTGAAAAATCTTCATTTTCTACGAAGAGGTGAAGGACGCACGACTCTTGCCCGTCGTAGGTCTCAACGCTCATTTGCTTGCGAAAAAGTGAATAAAGCTCTTGATCTGAATCTGCGAGCCATCCGAGAAAAAGATCGGTTCCTGTTAACGTTAATGTTTGCATATAGACAAATATACTAATAAATTTAGCTATTTCATTGAGTTGGAGGGCGTTTTGCTCGTCAAAAGGTCGGTGGGACGAACGGGTGGCATATTTCCTAAGTTGGACGCATAGGGAAAGACAAAGAGCGCTATCACATACATGCTAGGCTTCAAAGGCGGCCTGCGAGAATTACTCCCGAAATGCGCGGCCGGAAAGCTGACTTTCTGATTTTGGCTATATTTACAGAAATAACCCCTCCTATGTTTCTATCGCAGTTGCAGCTTTGGAATTTTCGAAAGTTTGGAAATGCCGGGGCTTTTGATCTTACGAACCCTCACCTTATAGTCCTGTTTAACCAAGGACTGACCTTGCTGATCGGCGAGAACGATTCGGGTAAGACAGCCATTATTGACGCTATAAAGCTGGTCCTTAAAACCCATAGTGTTGACTGGATAAAAATTGAACATGAAGACTTCTTTAGCAATGCCACCCAGCTACGGATTGAGTGCTATTTTGAAGGCCTCACCGATGAGGAAGCCAAAAATTTCACCGAATTCTTGGGATGGGACGCGGTAAAGAATGCCCCATTTTTAAAAGTCTTTTTGGATGTCTCGCGGTCTGCAGAACGGATTTTTCCGGCTGACGTGAAGGCTGGGGCAGATGATGAAGGGCATATACTCAGTGCAGAGGTGCGAGATAAAATAAAGACCATTTATTTAAGACCCTTGCGCGATGCGGAAAATGAACTTTCTTCCAGAAGGAATTCCCGCCTCTCCCAGATCTTGCACAGTCACGAGGCATTTAAGGATAAACAAGGCCATAGGCTGGTAACCCTGTCGCAAGAATTAAACAAAGAGGTAGCTGCCTATTTCAAAGGCCAGAAAGCCGATGGTACCGCCCTTGCCGCCGCCGATCAAGGAGGAATGGAACTCAAGACGGTGATGGATACTTATCTTGAGCAGTTCTCCGGCAAAAAGACGCATTTTACGATGACGAGTCAGGATCTAAAAAATATTCTGGAATCCTTGTCGTTGCTTTTTGATGGGGCTGTCAACCTGGGGCTTGGCAGCCATAATCTACTCTGTATTGCAGCCGAGTTATTGCACCTGGAAAAAGTCGGCTGGGACGGGCTTCGCCTGGGTCTAGTTGAGGAAATTGAGGCGCATCTGCACCCACAAATCCAGATGCAGGTCATTGAGGCGCTGCAAAAGGATGCGGCGGCCAAAAAAGTACAACTGATTTTTACCACCCATAGCCCTAACATCGGCTCCAAAATAAATCTGGAAAATCTCATTATTTGTCAAGGCGGTGCTGTCTTTCCCATGGGCAAAGCCGCTACAATGTTGGACGCTACTGACTATACGTTCTTACAGCGGTTTTTAGATACCACGAAAGCAAATTTGTTTTTTGCCCGGGGAGTCGTCTTGGTAGAGGGATGGGCTGAGGAGTTATTGCTGCCGGAGCTGGCAAGAAAAATCGACATAAATCTTACACAAAAGGGAGTATCGGTCATAAATATTGCTAGCACCGCCTTTCTGAGATATGCCAATATTTTCAAGCGAAGGGGGTCGAGGCAAATGGCCTGCAAAGTGGCTTTGATCACCGATGTAGATGTGAAGCCTGTTGAGGCGGGGGGAAATGTGACCGAGCCGGATCCTGCCAACCCGGGTGCCGACATAACCAGGCCTATTACCGCTGCGGATGTAACAGCCAAAATAGCAGCTAAAAGGCTTGCGGTCGCTACAAAATACAATGGTCAGGTCGTTCAAACTTACGTCAGTGCGCTATGGACCTTGGAATACTGTTTGGCTATGTCACTCAAATTAAGAAAGCTTTTTTACAAATCTGTATTAGAAGCGCTGCTGGAGCAAAAGCAGGACGATGGTGTACAGAATCTCACAGCTTATCAGAATGCGATCACGAACATTGATAGCCATTTTAATAACTGGACGGACCCTGTGGAGCATATTGCTTATGCCATCATGGTCCAAATATTGGAGGGCACTAATAATGTGGGGGTGGCGCAGGATAAAATATCAAAATCAATCATCGCCCAGCGCTTTGCCAGTAATCTAAGTTCGGACACTGCCATTACGGATTTGACTACCGAAACAAGTTTAACTTACCTTTTTGATGCCATTCGTTATGCAGCCAGTAACTGATGCCGAAATTCAGTATGCGGAAAACATCCTTTTCGGTCGTACCGGTGTCTTTGACCCAGAGCGAACGACGTTTATTAAGGAGCTACAAACCTGCGATCTCCAGGCGGTGCCTGGTAGCGGAAAAACAACCGTGCTGTTGGCAAAGCTGTTGATCCTAGAAAAAAGGCTCCCCTTTCCAGATCACCGGGCGGTGTTAGTCATCTCTCACACCAATGCAGCCATCGATGAAATAAAAGAGCGCATTGGCCCATATTGCCCAAAGCTGTTTTCTGCTCCCCACTTCATCGGGACAATTCAGGCCTTTGTCGATAAGTTTCTGGCTATACCGTACTACGTTCATGTGTATAAAAGAAAGCCGGCCAGGATCGACGACGAAATATTTACGGAGCGGGCCGCAAAATTTCCACTCTCCGTCTTGCAGGGTTTTACCCGTCCCATCCAGAATAATGCTATAAGGTATTTGCGCGCCAATGGGGAAGGGCTGGCGTTTCGCCTCTCTCCGAATGCGGCTGGAGACATCCTGACAAGGGGATATAAGGGTAATGTTGTGGCGCCCAGAAAACCGGGAAATGGCGCCGATTGGACAGCGCAGGAAAAACAGGATATATATAACTGGATTGTCGCCTTTAGAAGGCGGTTGCTCTCTGATGGATACCTGAGTTTTGATGATGCCTATTTAATGGCTGAAAAATATTTAGCTCAGTTTCCGAGGATCATCCCAATCTTACAGCAGCGTTTTGCACTGGTGTTTGTCGATGAAATGCAGGATATGAATCCTGACCAGTATCAACTACTGGAGAACCTATTCGGGGCGGCCGCCCACTGCCGTTTTCAAAGAATCGGAGACAATAACCAGTCAATATTTGATGACGGTGGTGCCTCTGTCTGGGTAAACAGACCAATGGTCCTTCCTATCACAGGCAGTCATCGGCTCTCTCCAGCCATTGCAGCGGTCGTGGAGCGCCTGGCCCTTGTTCCCATCGCAGTTCACGGACATGGGGTAAATCTTGACGGCAGTCCTATAAATATTAAGCCGCGTATTTTTAGGTATCAGGACGGTAATGCCCACGAGGTAATTGCAGCTTTTGCTGGCTATATTCAGCAATTGGAGCAATCCGGTCATCTTCCGGCTGGTGGCCCTGATGGATATCATGCGGTTTGTTGGGTAGCACAGCCGGATTCCCCAAAAACGAGATTGCCCACCTATTATCCGACCTATAATAAGGCAGGCACAACACCGTCGGTCAACCATGGGAACCTGGAGGATTACCTGTCGATATTTCCAGATGGTCGCTCGATGCGGGCCGTAAATATAAATGTACTTAATGGTCTGCTCAAGGTGCTACGATTGGAAGGGGTTCATGATAGCTCCGGCCGATATTTTACAAAAACCTCTTTGCTGGAACATATAAAAGGTACCCAAGGGACCCAATATGATACACTGCGGCGAACCCTTTTTACCATATGCCGATCTGTGATGGCCGGGGACACTGCGGGCGCATTGGCAACGCTAAGAGCATATATCCCCCAACTACTTACCTTATTTCATAAGCCGGTTGCGGCTAGTGCCACTTTTATTAATGGCACAGCCCCTGCTCCTGCGGCCGCCGTCCCACCACCAGCGCCGGCAAGTAACGTCTTTACATCTGGCGCTATCAAAGTACAAGTAGGCACTGTCCATTCCGTCAAAGGACAAACGCATACAGCAACCTTATACCTGGAGAGTTGCTATCAACGAACCGTGCAGGGTTCGGGAAACCATGAGTCAGAGCGGCTGGCGGGCTTTTTGCTCGGCCAGCCAAGACCGGCCCAGATCCATGCTTATACGCAGCAATCGCTACGGATGGCCTACGTGGGTTTTTCCCGTCCTACCCATTTGCTATGTTTTGCAGTTCACCAGGACCGTTTTGCTGCACGTTTGGCAGGGCTGGACCTAAATTGCTGGGATGTGGTCGACGTTTAAGTCCGGAAACGCAGGCTATGGCTAAGATACACTTGTTCATGTCCGTTTGCGCAAATTGGCGACATCAAGGCAGCTCGATGGTACCGGTTGCGTAAAATTAATCGGCGTCGAACCAATCAATGACCGTACCGTCACACTTCGGTGCGTTTGGGCAATAAATATATTCCTCTCCTACTTCGTCTTTAAACACCTTATAGTCTCCTACAGTGATGATACTGCCGCAATGGATACATTTTTTCTTGTCAGTGAGCTTTGGGGCTTCCTCAAAGGGGTAGTTATCGTTGAGGTATTGTTGTTTGTCTTCAATTTTTATTTCTTCCATATTTGAGGTTTAGATAATCAGGGAGTACCACGCCCCCTGATTTAATACAAGCTAACGAAATTTTTTATAATAGCGCGCTTACCTCATCGCTCATCAAATCTGAAAAATCCAAGCCGTTCTGAGGTAATGAATTAGTACTCAGCTATACCCCCCCGCGCCGGCGTCAATCCTGCACCTTACGGTGGTAGGAAATCACAAACTCATTGATCCAGTAAGCATCGGTGGATCCCTCGCTGATGAGTTTATCCAATAGCCACCGGAATGCTTTCATCAGGGCTGGATCCTGCCGGATTTTTTCCAGGTGAAAGTCGTATAGCCGGTGGACGAGTTGCTCGGCCTTGGTATTTTTATAAAGCGTAATAGGGCTCGCCTTATCTCTCCCCTGTAGCTGACCGACAAGGATTTCCAGCCCATCGGGCAGTAGTGTCTGATCGCCGATGGAGGCCAACAGGTTAATGGCCGACCGGGGAAAGATGGCAGTTCCTTCCGCCAGATATTTCATAAAGAAGCTTTCCATACCTTCTATGGGCGGCCAGTGGCGGTGACCTTCATCCCATTTGATATCCAGCAGCAGCAGAGTCCAGTAAGTGACCCTATTTATTTCGGTGCTAATCTTATCTAAGGTTTTCCAGGCCGCCTGGAACTTTTCAGCGACCGTTTTATTATGGACAGAATCTTTGGTAAGGGCCTGGTCAGCTTCCAAGATGGTCTGTTTAACCGTGTCATAAAAGAATAAATACAGATTATAGTTTTCCGGGTCTCGTTGCATAGCCTTTACCACGGCATCGGAAACGGCGAGTTTACAGAAAAACTCCATGAGCGCGGCTCCTTCGCCTAGAGCACTTTCAAAAAATATCCGGGCCAGCTTTATCTGGAGTGGCGCTTCAATTTCATGGAGATTGTCTCGCCTCGTGCCTGCGGGAACTATCAATTTTGCTAAATAGGTGGCAATGGCCCTGCCTATAAACAGGCGCGTGTCTGGCGGTGGATCCTGATCCGGTATTAGGTTGATGGCGCGCACCAGTCCCCATGGGTGATACTCCTTAAACTCAATGGCTTTTAAGTCTACACAGAGCTCGCCTGCACGAACCTTTTTAAAAAGGTCTTCCAGAAGCCTACTCACCGCCTGTACATAGTCTTCGTCAGTGTCAAAACCCCGGCGATCAGGAAAACCGCCGTCTTTGCGCCCAAGGGCCAGGGCGCCATACCACATCTCAGTGGCAAGTTGGGGATAGTTGGGCCAAAAATGCTGGTGGAGCGCTCCAATAAATTTTTTATAGTCAGTGCCGTTATACTCATCATAGGCCACCTGGGCAAAAAATATCGTTTCTTCTATGGCACTTCTTTGTTCTGGGGTAAGATCTAAAGCAGGCATTGAAAGCATGCTTGCATAGGTTTCCATTACCGCTGACCCGTCCCACATAGCGTTCATTAAGCCTATCCGGTTGTGAGTCAGACCGGCCAATACAAAATCGGTTGCCAGCGACTCCATTCTGTCAATACACCACGCGCGTTGCTCACTATTTAATTGGGACCAAAAATCCCGGACCCCGGTTGCAGCCAATAGACCTGGTGCATGCCTCAGGACTGTAAACTCTGTTATGTCTTTATACTGGTCATAAATTTTTACCCAGTCTTCAAAAGACGTTCCAGCTTTTGCTTCATAGGCCTGCTTTAACTGGTTTACCTGGGCGGATTGCTCCTCATGTTTGGCCTGTTCCACCTTTTGCTCGTCCATCATTTCTTGCACTTCTGGGCTATAATCTGTATGGACTTCAATGGCAGGTTTTCCTTCGTGCTCAACTTCTTTACCCAGCGTCAGGCGGCGGCCGTCAATTTCTTCCAGCGTTTTTTTCCACTGCAGATCAGCGGGGGCCGCGGCAGCCATGGCCCGGTCTATCAGGGCTGCAATTTCTTTATTGTAGGTCCCTACTGTTATCCAATAATGCGTTACAAACCCGCGCAGGCCTGCAAAAAACTTTTTGCGGTGTGGCAGGTGGTGGGAGGCGATGCGTTCTTTTACGTCCAGGGATCCATCCTGGATGATAAAGAGGTTGCCCAAGTCTTGCGTGTACCGTGAAATATCCCAACTATAAAAGGATGGTTGATCAAGCAGCGGAAGCACCCAGGGGCCTGCCAAATGTGGGTAGGCCATCACGGCGCTACTGGCTACCGCGGTGGTAGCCACCGTTTTACTTTTGGTGAGGAGGACTTCTAGCACATGCTGGAATGTTTCCTCGTCACCAGCTCCTCCTAAGTCCAGCAGGTATTTTTCTAGGGCCATCAGCACCGACATCAACAGCGGATTGCCAAAGCCTGCTTGGCCACGGTAAAGATTCCAGAGCGAAAAGCTACCCGCCTGCATGGTAGTGGTCCCATCCGGCAGGGTGAGGGGAATGTCTTCTACCGATTCCACTTCTTTACCGTGCATCCGGAAATGACTGGTCGCGTGGTCCATCAGGTTGATAACAAAATTCAGCGCCAGGTCAGTATTGTATTGAAGCAGCCAGTATATTGGGGTTGATAGCGCACTTTCTGTTCCTTCGATGTGACGGTGAGAAGAAAGGCCAAACCGGAAGGTGCGGTCCATGTCCGAGCGCTCATGCATCTGGGCAAGTTGTTCCTCGAAGCCTTCAAGTGCCGGCCGCGGCTTTCTGTACCATTGGTCCTGGGCAAGGGCTATGACCAGGTCGGGCAAGTGTCGGGCCAGTTGGGAGGTGCCAGGTCCTTTTAAGGCCAGATCGGGTAAAACCTTGCCATATCGAATGAGCCGATCATTGTTTTCGTCGGTGAAGTCCAGTGCAGCCAGGGCCGGCCCCCGGTCAAATTCTGCACGCAGCTCCGTGGGTATACCACCTGCAAAGGCAAAGAGCAGATAAATAAAATCCTTGAGTTCATCATCACGGCGGCTCAGTCTTCCGGGGGCCGCCAAAAAAAGGCCGAGGAAAAATTGCGTGAGTAAACCGGCATGCCGGGTCCCGACAGCTAGGGTTTCACTGGTAAAAGCCGCCAGTTTATATTCCTGTAGAGTTGCAAGTAGGGTTGGATGATGCTTAACGGGGATGGAAGCGCGATCTTCAAAAAGTATTTTAAAGATCGCTGCCCATCCATTACCAACGGGTATGAACACTTTTTGATTCTGGTAGGTGCCGCTTACTTTGGAGGCGGTGCGCATAATCTGGATGATTTGAAACAGCAGGGTCCAATCATTTGCTTTGAGCAATGCCAGGTTACCTTGTAAAAAGGTCTCACAATGTGGGGATGCCAGTACGGCGATCAGCGACTCAATATGCCAGAAAGGATCCAGCGTTGTGTCGGTGAGACTGGAGGTAAAAAAAGCAATCTTTCCTTTGTCCTGTTCTTTTAAAGCATGGGCCACCCACAGCCGGTAGGCCCGGCGCATGGATGGTTCGGTTCCCAATGCGGCAAAAAAGGCTGGTCCACCGCCGCTGGCTACAAAAAGTTTGTCCGTATAGCGGGTCAGGGCCCAATCCTCCAGCACGTCGTGGGCGGGTGCATAAAGAGGTTTGTGCTGATACTGCAACAGAACGGTTTCTTTTTGGAGCGCATCCAGGGCCTCCGGATCCGGATTGGTGGGGGCTACATACTGCTGCATTTTGCGGGAGCGGACTACTGCGATATCCACAAAGGACTCCGATCTGCGCATCGGTAACCCATGGTGGTCGCTATCGATAATATTTTCAACGATAGCGCTCCATAGTGCCTCTTGAAACTGTACCTCAGTAATATTGCTGTAGTCCCCCCCTGCTACCTGGATAGCCCGGTAGGCGAAGTCCAGGTATTTGGGAATGCGCACCAGCTGCTGAAGTTCTGTGTTTCGTACCGCAGGTATTAAGGCACGTACCGCCTGGCAGATCTGGTCCAGCTCAAGACCAGATAAGTAAGGGACCTCCTGTTCAACGTAGGTCGTGCTGGAAAAAAATTTAAGGTTGATCACACTCAGCAAGCTTTTTCTGCAGGTGCCGATTAGCTTAATGGAAGGGTTGCGCTGCAGGGCTACCAGCAGTTGTTTAAAGGCCATGGCCTCATCTTCCAAAAGCCGCTCCATGCTGTCTACATAAATAACGGCATTGGGCAGTAACGCGAAGTGAGCAAAAATTTCTTTAATGTCTTGGGTGATGTTTTGCTTGTCAAACCAATCCCGCAGCTGGCCGGTAAGCAGTTCGTCGGCTTTAAAGGCCAGCACGTACCCGTTGCCACGGGCCTGCAACTGGACGACCAGTGCTTTGGCCAGGGCACTTTTTCCGGCGCCGGCCTCTCCGGTGACAAGCAATACGGGGGAAGTAGCCAGCCTTAACGTTGCCTGATCGGTAAGGTCAGTGCGGTTGAGGTGAAAGGCCCCAATTTTATCGGTGATGGCCTCCAGCAGTTCCTGGGATCTGGCGCTGAGCCGCAGCAGGGTCTTTTGAGTGTTAGACAGGTAGGCCTTCTTGAGTTTTGCCATAATGGAGGTAGGCCTGGTATCCAGGGTGTATTCTCCGCCCTTAGAATTACTGTCCGCCAGTAGCACAAATACCTCATTACAGATACTGAGGGCCGAATGCTCGGTTTCTTTGGCAAGGCCTACCTGCATGAGCAGCCCTGCGCGGGTAATCGAGGCCGGCTGGTCCAAATCATAATCAAGCACTTCAAAGCATTTAAAAAAGCGAAATAGATCTTCGTCGGTAAGCGCGGATGTGGTGGCCGAGATAATAGTTTTAAAGATGTCGTAGTAGGCTCTCTTAGCCGCGATACGGTTTACTTCATTTAAGAAATCTATCACCGTTGCTTTTGACTTGGCCCAAGATAAGACGGCCAGCAGGTGTTTTTTTACTTTCATGGGCAGACTCGCTGTTACCAGGTAGACCCGGTCGGAGGCGGGTGTAAACAGCGCAGCATTATTAAAGTCCTTCCAGGCGGCCGTTACCACCTCCTTAAAGGTGTCATTATCGGCAGTAATGGTGACTTGGTGCTTTACCTGGAACAGCAGACGGCGCTGGGTGGTCTCATCTTCACAGTGCATCAGCACATCGTCGGTCTCATATCCAAGGGAGCCGGCTTGCTGGCGGAAATAGGTGATGTGGGAGTCGGGCAGGCCAGGCACTTGCCCACCCAGTAAAAAGGATATAAAATAGGCGGTTTGAATGCTGATTTCAAACACAGTGCCTCCACCGCCTTGGGAAAATACATTGCTTTCCGTGCTCATCTTCAGGCATTTGGGATTAAAACCAGCCGACCTGAATAAGGGTCGGCTGGCAAGTCAAAATATTAGGGAATGCGAAGGTATAATAATTATTCTACCAGCTTTTTCTGAGCCGACATGGAAAAAGCAAAAGCAAAGTGGCTTTGAAAGGAGCCGCCGCCCTTCCTTAGCCGTATACATTGCAATCGGATATTTCCTTATCCGTTATGTAAAACGGGCGCCTCACTAGCGCCCGTTTGCTATCTTACCCCCGGGAACCTCAAGGCTTTGCTTTATCTAACTGTTTGTGGATGAACGAAATTACCGCCAATCGATCCAGAGCCTCCTCTTCCTGAACGACAAATTTCAGCTTCGGCGTATGGGCCGTTGGATTTCGCATCATTGAGAACATTCCCTTAACGATATTCGCCAACCCGATGTGTTCATTGCGATCGGTCTCTGTCGCCAAGCCATTGATTTTCAGCAAGGGGGCTTTGGTTGAGAATATCTCCTGCACCAAGTCACTCCCATCGGACGTTAACCCGGTCAGCTCCCTGAGGCGTTCGGCAATACTTTTGGTAGCTTCAAAGACAGAATGAAAATAGTTATCGAAAAGCAGTTCAGGTTTGCAATACAGCAGTATCGTCGGATGCGTACCCCGGGCTTCCAGCTTGTTCTTCAGACGGCTGGCCCGCTGTTCCGCCTGATCGATTGTCTCTGACCGCATCACCTCGCGATACTTTCCGGCGTCAGACAACTCATATCCAGCAAACGACAGTATTTGATTGATTCTAAGCCTCCTATCTTCAAATACATCTTGGCGCCCCAGGTATTTTACCGGATCGAGTGCCTTTTGAATAAACTTCAGTATATGATTGGAACACTGATGTTTATTCTGGAACTGTACAAATGAATTGAATAGGCGTTTCCACTTCGAATTCGTGGGATCGACATCAACCAAGTCACTGTCTAATAAGAGCTTGCCTATCTGAGCGCCAGTAAGCCCAGATGTTGTGTCCGCCAACACCAAGGAAATACTTTCAAGAACTCCGGCGGTCAGCGGCGGCCGCCTTGCGATTACGTTCGTCATAACAAATGTCTTTTGAATGCTTCAATATAAATATGTTCCATTACGCTCAATTTCATATTTTATCCTCTGCCGTTGACGGTTATCTTTTCAACAAATTGTGCACTGATCCCTGCTGTGCTAATGAATGTTTTTCCGGCTATCAGGCATGGCACCCGTGGAGTGGCCCTTATTGGGCTCAAGGCGGCCTGGAAAGGGTAGATTCATATTATATCTTGCGGGCGCATGCCATTTGGGCTTTTATGGAGTAAACATAGGCATTGGTTCTCTGTTTGTAAATCGAGAACAGAGAACCAATTGGATTTTAATTCAATAATTATATGTTGATAATCAAATTTTTAAACGTATGAAACTGTCTAAATCCTCTTTCGGCTGGTTTGAAAATATTACATTTGGGCACGATTTTATTCCCTTCCTTTAAAAGCTTGCTTTGCTCGTTTTTTTGGTTCTTATATGGCAACAGGAACTTTCCTTATTTTCAAAGTAGAATGATCATCATCGACACCGGCAATTCACTTCCAACATTGGCAGGCCTCAAGTTCCTGCTGCAACAGCACGCTTCGATCCAGTTTACCTACTCGACCATATCCGACGAATACCTGTCGACCGTAACGTATGCCTTTCCCGACCATCATGTTAGCCATCGAGTGTGGGATAGGAACCTGGCGATCTACCCCAGCGTGGCCAGTGAAAAGATACTGCAAAAGAAGGCGGAACTATTACAATGCGCGGCGGCTTTCCGTGCGGACGCCCATCAATTGATGAAGCACATGGCGACAACCTTCGGCATCGATCTGCAGACGCTCGATGGCTTACATGAATTAAAGTATAAGAAGAGTCAGAAGCAACGCGGAGCGACGAACGCCGAATGGAATTATTATCTTCATGGCGCTGAATGTCAGTTCACAAACTCTGCTACTGGCCAGATCGTAGAGATTATTATCATTACTAAACCGGAGTTTGGCTTCCTGGACAGCTACTTCTTCTACCAGTATATGGCCACAACCCCACAGTTCAAGCCCTTGGCTGCTTACTTTGACAACGACCACCTCCAGATCGCGAAGGCCATCGACCTACTGGCCTGGGAAGGTGTGCTGACCCGGGTGAAAGAGTTGTCCATCGACCGTAATGTCATTGCCCTTTGACCTGCCTGGGTGCATACTTTATTCTGGGCAATGGTAAGGCTTAATCTTTTTCTCAAAGAAATATATTATGACGCTTAACAATTTTGAGCAACAGCTAAATAAAGTTCAACTTACTAAAGGTTTGGACTATTTCGAAAGCGGGTGCATCAGCGAACTGGAAGAATGGGAAACAGGTGTATGGAACGCTATAGTAGCCGGATCGAAAGATTATCACGTCAAAATAGCGTTGAAAAAAGGGACCATCGAAAAAAGCTACTGCGATTGCCCGCATGACGCTGAATACTGTAAGCACATCATTGCAGTATTATATGCCATAAAAGAAGAGAGGGGTGTTCTTCCTGATAAAACTAATATAAAATCAACATCCGCCAAAGGTATAGCTAAAAAACTCAAAGATGCCATTGGCGAGATGGTAAACAAAATTCCGGAAAAAGACCTTCGCCGGTTTGTCGTCGACCATGCGGAGACAGATTGCGAATTCAGGAACATGCTGGTGGCTCATTTTTCAAGCAGCTTTAGTGAAAGTGGTTCTCATCTATATGCCGAAATAATTAAGAATGCAGCAAGGACTGCCGGAGACCGGCATGGGTTTATCGACTATTACAATGCAGCCAAAGCAATCCAGCCCGTGTACCTGTTGCTACAAAAAGCAGACACTGCTTTTGGGCAAGGGCACTATTCGGTCGTGGCAGATATCGCATTTGCCGTGATAGAAAACGTACATGATATGATGACCGGGATGGATGACAGCAGCGGAAGCGCCGGCGATTGCATTAAAGACGGATTTGAGCTATTAGCCAGGCTCTGCCAGGCTGATATTCCTTTCGACCTGAAAGAACAAATTTTCAAGGAAGCTGAAAGAGAAGCAAAAAATAAAAAATATGATTATGCCGGATTTGATGATTACTGGCTTGACATCCTGGTACATGCAGCATGCGACTCCAATAAACAACAGCAGTTGCTGCAATTGATTGACAAGATGCTGTCCGGCCTGGCCCGGGATGCTTCTGACTGGACAAAGGAGTTCAATACCAGGCGGTTGCTCGGGCACAAAATAAGCTTGCTGCGCCGAATGGAC
The DNA here is from genome assembly GCA_031292515.1 of Puia sp. Lineage (GTDB taxonomy): Bacteria > Bacteroidota > Bacteroidia > Chitinophagales > Chitinophagaceae > Puia. The sequence continues at coordinate 125,738 of JARLGZ010000069.1, forward strand.
CGAAATGCCGAAGCTGATGCTTTGCGCCTCCGGCATTTGGATATAGATGATCTCAGAATGGAGCTTATCGAAGAAAAGTTGGAAAAAAAAGAATATAGCGCTGCCAGGCAGCTCATCGAGGAAGATATTGGGATGGCAACAAAAAAGGACCATCCGGGAACGGTTGTCGCCTACAAAGAGAGGTTACTTCGAATAGCCAGGGAACTTAAAGATATTACGTCTATCCGTTCCGTTGCGCGAGAACTCTATGCAGGCAGAAACATGGAATATTACAAGATCATAAAACAGACCTACAATGCACAGGAATGGCCTGCAATTGCAGAAGATCTGATAAAAGATCTTCAAAAGCTAAATAAACCAATTCCCGGTTTTCGGGGTACTATTAACGGGGAGGCGCTGGCGGCTGTTTTTATCGAAGAAGGATACTGGAACAGGCTGCTTGAACTTCTTCAACAAAATCCACGGCTGGAATTTATTGAAAGTTATTCAGGGCTGCTGACCGATAAATTTCCGGAAGAATTATTGCACGTTTATAAAGAAACCTTGATCAACTATGCGGAACAAAATACCGGTCGTACTTACTATGTCACCATCCGGAAAGTATTAAAAAAAATGCAGGGATGGAATGGGGGGCAAGTAATGGTAAAACAATTGACAGACGAATTCATTCTTCGCTATAAAGCACGAAAAGCAATGATAGAAGAGCTCGGAAATCTATGAGCTTTCAATGCAATAAATTAACTATCAGCGATCTAAATGCATATAGCTGCTTCAAATCCTCCCTCAGCTGGTTTGAAAACTTTCCACCCTGGTTCACAAAGCCCCCGCGATAGCGGGGGTTTTGCATTCCGGGAGCGGGGCGAACTCGTTCGCCTGAGCGGACGGGATGCAAAAACCCTGTACCGACGCAGTCGGTACGAAGGGCTTTGGGTAAGGCCACCATAAGAGGTTCATCGCAGGCGCTGGTAAGCGCCGGAGATAATCCTGACAAGGTCACGAAGCCTTCAAATCGCGGGATTTGAAGGCTTTTTTATTTTGTCTATTTTTTTACTCATCTTAAGGAGCTTACTATCAGGGCTTGACGGTTTGAAACCTATCGGGTGCACCTTAGAGAATTCAAACCATGCGCCGCAAGAGAGATTTTAATCAAAGGGAGCCAGGATAGGCTCTCCTTATAAGCAGCGCAATCTTATAAGAGGATTCCGCTTTACGGAGAAGAGTGCGATCACCAGAAAATCCTTTTGGATCATAAGCTCAAGAAAGTAATTATTTGAGCGACCCACTGTCCACGGCCGATTTAGCGCCGTCGACACCCAGGATCTGCCCGCTTAAGAAGGGTGATTTGTCCGAGCCAAGGAAAACAATGGCTTGTGCTACTTCTTCGGGTAAGCCAAGCCGCTTCATAGGAACTCCCCGGGTCAGCTGTTGTTTATTTTCGGCTGATCCGGCGAACCGTATCAGCATGCCTGTGTCAGTTGGGCCGGGGGCGACGGCGCTAACGCGAACGCCATGGGGAGCGCCTTCGAGAGCGGCAGCCTTAGTCAGTCCTTCTATCGCGTGTTTGCTGGCCACATAGATCGATGCGCCAGCGGCTGCCCGTTTGCCGAATGTCGATGAGATGTTGACGATGCTGCCGCTTTTTTGTTTCAACATGATCCTAAGCTCGTGTTTCATACTTAGAAGGGTACCAAGGACATTGGTATCGAAGGTGGCCTCGTAGCTTTCACGGGTCTGATCGACGATAGGGCCTGGTTTGCCTTCCGTTCCGGCATTGTTGACGGCGATATCCAGCCGTCCAAAACGGGAAACGATGCTGTCGATCAGCGCCTCGACCTCTTCTTCTTTGCTTACGTCGGCTTTGATGAAGGTGGCGGAGGCGCCCATGGCCTGCAATTCTTTGACGAGTTGCTGGCCGGCCTCTTCTTTTCTGCCGGAGACAACGACTTTCGAGCCTTCTTTGACGAAGGCGATGGCGGCCGCGCGGCCGATGCCTGTGAGCGCTCCGGTAATGAGAACGACACTTTCAGCGAGTGTCTTATTGTTTACAGTTGACATAAATTAATTTTTTAAAAGGTTTAATTGTCCCAGGTGATAGCCGGTATGGTTGGTGCGGCCAGTAAGCAAATTGAGCTTGTTGCGTTTCGGATCGAGCGCGAAATCTTCCGGCGACACTTTGGTATGACGGTCGAGCCATTGGCCCGGCGTCAACGTATCGAATTTTTCTTCCAGGTAATGATTTAGGTTATCCCATCGAGCTTTCAGCTCGGCAACCGGAGGAAAATCGTCATAATGCCAGGGCGTATTAGGTATAAAAAACCGATCCAGGTCAGGGTACAATTTGTCACCGAAACCGAGGAGTGGCAACAATCCGTCATTCGTGGCGATGAGATGACCGAGGATATAGGTTGCTTTGTTACGACCCGGAGCGATCTCCTTGTCATAGAAGTCGTCGGCGTTCTTTTTAAAGTATTCGCTCACAGCGTTCGTTTGCGTCTTCCAGGCGTTCCGGAGGAGAGCGATGATCTGTTCTTCCATTTTGTGTATTGATTTAATTGTGACGACACAAAGCTCATCAATACGGAGGTGGAATGCTATAGGAAAAGAACAGTCCTTTATATGAAAATCAAAGTCCTTTCGACTTGCGGTATTCGACAGGCGTCATACCCGTGTTCTTTTTAAAGAACTGGCTGAAGTTGGGCTGGTCGGAAAAGCCAATGGCGTAGCCGATGTTCTGGAGGGTCCAGTCCGTCCGTAGCAGGAGCACCTTGCTTTCTTCCAGGAGCCGGTTCTTGATATGCGCGCTGACGTTGAGACCGGTATGTCTTTTCAAGAGAGCGTTGAGGTGATTGGGGTGCACGAATAATTTATCGGCAAATTCTTTCGCCGTCCTGATCTGGATGGGCGTGTCGTAATTTAAGCGGGCTGTTTCTTCCTCCAGCAGGTGAAAGAAATCGTGGATATGTTTGAACTCGTCGGTGATGGCGTCGGGCTGGGCATAGCGGGCGCTTTTGGTGGCGGCGATCATCAGCAGGAGGAGGTAGGCCTGCATGGCGTCTTCGGCCAACGTGTCGCTATGGATCATGTCCACGGCAGCCATCTGCCGGAAGATACCGTCCATTTCGGGAATGTCTTCGGGAGAGAGGCGGATTACGCTTTTGTTGCTGTCGGTAAATAGCTGGTATTTATCGATCTGGGCTTTAAGCAGTGGGTGGTTATCCGCCATTGATCGTTTAAAGAAGACGATATAGCCTTCCGACTCGGCGTTCAGCTTTTGCCAGGAGATGATCTCGTTGGGGTGCAGAAAGAGGATGGTCGGCTGGTCGATATAATAGGTCTTCAGACCGATGGTAAAAACACCTACGCCTTTGGTGGCGTACATGATCTTATAGAAATCTCGTCGGTTGGGGGAAAGATAGTTCTTGCAGGTCGTTGGCGCACGCGGGATGATCCGGATGGACCACTCTTCGAATCCTTCGTTCTTTACCGGAAGGATATCCGGGATATTATGATGCAGATCGATGTTCTTATTTTCTGGAATTATTCGCGCCATAACGAGCCAATGCCTTTAGGTGCAAGATAAGTTATATAAGTTATTTTGTTGTCGAGTATCAGCAGTTCCTTTTTTAGCCAGCTGCAATACTGTTGCACGGCATCGGCGCGTTCGTCATATACCGGCTCGCCGGAATCCATGAACAGGTAGGGTTTGGGGGGGATGCTGATGATCTGTCCTTCGGGACCAGGGACCATATAAGGGAGGATCAGTCTTATGGTTTCAAGCACTTCCCGGAGTCTTTTTTCGATTTGGAATTCGAGGTAGTGGGCGGTAGTCATTGCAAGACCATCGATAAGGTTATAGGCCAGGTTATCGATAAGGATGTTGATGGGACCGTAACGGCCAGTGAAGACCTTCAGCGAGTCGCAAAGCCTGATAGGATCGCCCTCTTTCACCGCGAAAATCGTCTGTTCCCGCGATAACAAATATCTGATAGTGGCGGGTCCAAGTCCTTCTCCGGCGCCGAGAACCGCCCATACCTTTCCTTTCTTCATAATTCGAATTAAGGACGCAAAGCTCTTCCAAAAGGCGGATGGACCTTATAGGAAAAGAGCAGTTATTTATATTAAAATCAACTATCCGGCTTTCTTTGAAAATCATATAAAGCGCTGTCCTTTTCCTATAGCCTTTCGGGCAATGGCGATAGAACTTTGTATCGTGATGAAAAAACATCACAATCCAAAAAATGAAAAAGTTAGCAAACAAAGTAGCCGTCATTACAGGCGGTAGCAGTGGTCTCGGTCTGGCCACGGCAAAACTCTTTGCCGAAGAAGGCGCCAAAGTAGCGATAACCGGTAGAAATTCCGCTGCCCTCGATGAGGCCGTCAAGGCAATCGGCCTTGGATCGATCGGCATAGTAGCCGATGTCGCCAATATCCGCGAAATAGAAACGGGCTATAAAAAAATATATGACAGCTTTGGCAAGTTCGACGTCCTGATCGTGAATGCCGGGATTTATTTCGGCGCGGCATTGGCCGATTTTACGGAGGAGCTATTCGACAAGATCAGCAACGTTAATTTCAAGGGGGCCTTCTTTTCCGTTCAGAAGGCACTCCCTTATCTGAATTCCGGTGCTTCCATAGTGCTGACCAGCACGGCGCTCAATGAGAAAGGTTTAGCGCCTGCCAGTGCCTATTCCGCTACCAAGGCTGCCATTCGCTCGCTGGGGCGGAGCTTTGCCGCTGAGCTTACGGGAAAAGGTATCCGTGTCAATGTCCTGTCTCCGGGCGCGATTGTGACGCCGATCTTTGAAAAAAGCGTTGGTTCCAGGGAAGAGCTCGACGGGACGCTCGAATATTTTTCAAACTATGCTCCGCAGAAACGTATGGGTAAGCCGGAAGAGATCGCCGCAGGTTTTCTTTACCTGGCGTCTGACGACAGTACCTACATGCTGGGATCGGAACTGGTGATCGATGGTGGGGTAAAGGGAGTTTAGGACTGATTGCTGTAAATCAAATGGTTAAGTCTGGCGGTCCTTATCAAATCCTCCCTCAGCTGATTTGAAAACATTCCACCCTGGTTCACAAATCCCCCGCTATCGCGGGGGATTTGCATTTCAGAAGTGTGTCGAGTTCGCTCGACTAAACGGATGGAATGCAGAAACCCGTACCGACATAGTCGGTACGAGGGGCTTTGAGTAAGGCCACCATAAGGGGTTCATCGCAGGCGCTGGTAAGCGCCGGAGATAATCCTGACAAGGTCACTTTTTTATCTCCACGCTTTAAGACCCGCTCTGGCAGCGGTTTTTTTGGCTCGACACAGCTTTCTGCCAACTGTATCCGTCCCTTAAATGGTTAATTACTACGGCCGTACAGGTTTGAGTCCTGGGCGCTCGTTGGATGTCCAATCATTTTTATAACATTCATGCCTACTCATTCTTTGGCTGTCTTAACAGATACGATAGTTCACCTACTTAACAGATACGATAGTTCACCTATTCCAACGCGAATTTTACAAATTCCCCGCATCCCCCGCCGATGCTCGTTCCTGCACGATTACTGTATCGAAACCGAACATCATGGTCTCTCGCAGGCCTTGACAGAAGAGTGGTCTTCAATACTTTATATATCCGGCACTCTTTTGGGACCGTCCTAATGATTTGGCCGCCTTACTCGTCACAAAACCCGACCATTCCATGTTCCGGAACTATCTCAAGATCGCCTTCCGCAGCCTCAGGAAAAGCAAGGACTTTACCGCCCTCAACATCATCGGCCTCGCCGCCGGCCTCGGTGTCTGCCTGCTGATCGTCCTGTACGTCACAGATGAGCTCAGTTACGACCGCTACAATGTCAACGCCGACCGCATCTATCGGATCGATGAGGATGTCTACCTCAATAACACCAGGTTCGAATCCGCCACCATCTCCAAATTTCTCGGCCCCGCTCTCGTCGCTTCCTGTCCGAAGATCCAGCAGATGGTTCGATTCCGCAACCCTGGCGACCTGCTGGTGAGAAAGGGCAATGACCACATCCTCGACCATCACTTCACCTTCGCCGACTCGACGATCTTCAAGGTCTTCACCCTGCCCATGATCGCCGGCGACCCTAATACCGCCCTCAACAACCCTCATTCCATCGTGATCGATGAAAGTGCCGCCCGCCGCTATTTCAACAGCACCGACGTCATTGGCCGGACGCTGGAGATAGGTTCTAATAATACACCCCTCAAGATCACCGGGGTCATCCGGGACATGCCGGAACAGTCCCAGTTCCATTTCAGCTTCATTCGCCCCATCCGCGAAGCCTACTACTTTAATAGCCCCGACGACAACAACTGGCTAAGTAGTAATTATTATACCTATATCCTTGTCCAACCCGGCACCACGCGAGCCGAGGTCCAGAAGGATGTAGACGCAGTCGTCAACCTCAATATCGGCCGGGCCCTCCAGGAAATGGTCCACGCGTCGGTCGCCGACCTCGAGAAAGCAGGAAATCACTTCCGGTGCCCCATCACCCCCCTCACCGACGTCCACCTCCATTCCAATAAGTCCAGCGAGCTCGAAGCCAACAGCAATATCCAGTTCGTTTACATCTTCTCCGTCATTGCCGTGCTAATCCTCCTGATCGCCTGCGTCAATTTCATGAATCTCAGCACCGCCCGCTCCGCCAACCGCGCCAAGGAAGTGGGCATCCGCAAGGTCTCCGGCTCGACAAAAGGACACCTCATTATCCAGTTCCTCACCGAGTCCATCCTGCTCAGCCTCTTTGCCCTCGTCCTGGCCCTGGCCATCGCCGTCCTGCTGCTGCCGATGCTCAATCAGCTTGCCGGAAAATCGCTTCAGCCCGACGTGCTCTTCAGCGGCCGGTTCCTGCCCATCCTCATCCTCCTGGTGCTGCTGGTCGGTTGTCTCGCGGGCAGTTATCCAGCCTTCTACCTTTCCTCCTTTCAGCCGATTCATGTATTGAAAGACAGCCGAGGGAACCGAAGGCTGCGAACGAGGTGGGGCGTGTCGAAGCAGCCCCGCCGAAGGTCTGTGGCCGCAGGCTTCAAGAGCAGCTGGCTCCGTAACAGCCTGGTGGTCTTTCAATTTTTTATTTCTATTGGGCTCATCGTCAGCACCCTCGTCATCTACCGACAGCTGCACTATATGCGAAATAAGGAAGTAGGCTTTAATCGGGATCAGGTACTCGTCATCCATGATACCGGGCCGCTCGGCCAGGATGGCACGACCAATCTGCGCAAGGACCTGCTCACCCTTGCCGGGGTCACCGACGCCACCGTCACCGGCGACCTCCCTACCGTCGGCGGCGATCAGTACCGTCAGCCAGGCTGGTTCGGGGATGCCTCGTGTGACGCCAGGAAAGCGATCTTTTTGACCACGCTTGCCGTCGACGACCATTATGTTCCCACCCTCGGCATGCAGATCGTCAAAGGCCGCAACTTCGACCTCGCGCAATTTCCTACCGACTCTACCGGCATCATCCTCAATGAAGCCGCCGTAGCGATGCTCGGCGTGAAAGATCCCCTCAACCTGATTATCTGGTATAAGGATCATGAGTTCCCTGCCCGCGCCTGTCACGTCGTCGGCGTCGTAAAAGATTTCAATTATAATTCTATGCACGAGAGGATCCAGCCCCTCGTCCTGGATGTCAACCCTTACTGGGCCAGCATGGCCGTCCGCTTCCACACGAATGATGTCTCCAGCCTCGTCCGGCAAGTCGAAAGTAAGTTCCATGCCGCTAAGCAAGGGCTGCCCTTCAGCTACACCTTCATGGATAACGACTTTGATAAATTGTATCACGCCGAGCAGCAGACAGGCCAGATCTTCATCGTCTTCGCCGTCTTCGCCATCCTCATCGCCTGCCTTGGGCTTTTCGGCCTCGTCACCTATGCTGCCGAACAACGCACCAAGGAGATCGGGATCCGCAAGGTCCTCGGCGCCCGGGTCATCAGCATCGTCGGTCTGCTCAGCAAGGACTTCACGATCCTTGTCGGGATCGCTGCACTTATCGCCTTCCCCGTCGCGTGGTGGGCCATGTACAAATGGCTCGAAACGTTTGCCTATCGTACCGAGATCAGCTGGTGGATCTTCCTCGTGGCCGGCGCCGTCGCCCTCACCATTGCCTTGTTGACGGTCAGTATTCAGACCATCCGCGCGGCCCTCGCTAACCCCGTAAATTCTCTCCGCAGCGAATGATCGGCGAATTATTTTTGATCTATGTGGTTAGTTCTATTTAAGGAGCAGCCAAACTCAAATGTTTAACAAAGCGGTATTGGTTGAAAGAGACTGGCAGGGAGCGCTTCACAGATCGCGAACTCTTTGTCGAAGCAGCAGAATGCCGCTGGCAGTTTCTTTTCCTTCCTCCCGATCAAAGCAACAACTCTTATTTTAGCGTGTTTTGTGGCAGGGGGGATTGGAATAACAATATTGGTGATTTGCTCGAAGATAATCAAACATTTGCCTGATTCTCTGATATTTAGTATCATTGAACCCTTACAGAATTACAAACCCAGAACATAGCATACATGCAGTTACTAAAGAATATCTACCAGGTAAGCGGTGATCTCAACGGAATAACATTCGATCAGCCAGGGGCGCTTTGGAATGATGCCAATTCATTCGTGGTCGATACGGGGAACGGATTACTCCTGTTTGATTGCGGATGCGGGGACACCATGGATCAGATTTTTACCAACATGCGTTATTGGGGGCTTGATCCCGATAATATTCGGTATTGTATCCTTACCCATCCGCATTATGATCATGCCGGTGGAGCGCATATCCTCAAAAAAAGAGGCATCAAACTAATAGCCATACAGGAAACCGCCGATTCCATCGCTTCCGGCGACGAACGTTGCTGTGGTTATTTGTATCATAAAATCTTTCAGCCGACAGAGGCCGACCAGATCGTGAAAGATGGCGAAAAGTTAAACTTACTGGGTCTCGAACTGGAAGTCATGCATCTGCCGGGCCATAGCATGGGCTGCACGGCATTTTTCTTTGCCTGGGATAATAAAAGGGTAGTGATCAGCGGAGATGTCATCGGCACCCTGTTAAGCGGCGATTTCGGCTGGAGCGGCTCTATAGATTTCGATAAAAAGATCTATACCCAATCTTTACTTCGTTTTTCCAAAATAGATACGGATGTAATGCTGCCCGGTCATGGCATGAGTTATTTCCACCGACCACGGCGGAGGGTCGAAGAAGCGCTGAATTCAGCCTTAATGCAATGGCGGTAAATAGATTCGCCGTAGCCTAAGCCGTTGGCGGTCTTCCTGTAAACCTCGTACCGACTGTCGTCGGTACGAGGGGCTTTGGGCAAGGCCATCATAAGAGGTTCATCGCTGGCGCTGGTAAACGCCGGAGACAATCCTGACAAATGTCACGAAAAGGCAAACCAAACAAAGCCACAACCCAGCAAAGTATTGATTGAATTGTAGCACATTTTTCCGAGCAGAACAGGCTTGTATTTTTTATGATCATCTCGATAAGGGTGTTTCGGCGTTCTTATCCATCTTGACACCTGCGTAGCCATCCAATCCCATTTCATGGAGATCGAGACCGAACAATTCGACGTCGGGTTTAACTCTGTTGCCGGCGATCTTATCGAGCAGTTTGAACAGGACCCAACCGGCCGCTGCAAACCACACGAAATTAACTACGCCGCCGATGAATTCCGCGACGAATTGCCCACCGTCTCCGTAAAACAGGCCCCTGACTCCTCCTTTTACCCCATTGAGCCCATCCCCATAGGTTCCGTCTGCAAACAGGCCGAGCGACAAAATCCCCCACAAACCGTTGGCTCCATGGACCGCCACGGCACCAACAGGGTCGTCGATCTTTAACTTTCTGTCTACAAACAAGGTCACCTCGACGACGATCAATCCGGATGCCAGGCCTATGATCACCGCCCCCACCGGCGATACGAAGGCGCACGGCGCCGTTATAGCCACGAGGCCCGCCAGCAACCCGTTCACCATCATGGTAACGTCCGGTTTATTACCGCGAACGAACCAGATCCATAAGGTCGATGCTGCCGCCCCCATGCAGGATGCGATCAACGTATTGAACGCAACAACCGATAACCGGAGATCAGTCCCTGCAAGAGTCGAACCTGCGTTAAAGCCAAACCATCCAAATGCAAGGATCAGTGCGCCCAAGACGGCCATTGGAATATTATGGCCCGGAATCGCGTTGATAGAACCGTTTTTATTGTATTTCCCCAATCGGGGACCGATCATTTTTGCGCCTACCAATGCCAGGACACCGCCAGCCATATGCACCACCGATGATCCCGCGAAATCGACATGACCATGGCCCAACCCGAAATTGACGCCAAGCTGCGAAAGCCATCCACCCCCCCAGACCCAGTTACCGTAGATGGGGTAGATCAGCCCGCCGACAAATAATCCCGACAGCGCGAATGAGGCGAACTTCCATCTTTCTGCCATTGCGCCCGTTGGAATGGTGGCAGTGGCATCCATGAAGACCACCTGGAACACGAAGAATCCGAGGACGCCGACATCATATACACCACTCATGCAAAAGCCTTTTGCTCCAAACAGGCCGAATGAGTGCCCTAATAGGGTAACGGTCACCTCGTGATTTAAGCCGTCGAACCCACCTAAAGTGCCTAAGGCCCCCATGCCGCCGAACATAATGGCAAACCCTGAAATAAAAAAGCCAATCACGCCGGCGGGATAAATAAATAAATTCATGGCCATTGTATTTGCAACGTTTTTTGCACGTGTCAGGCCTGTTTCAACCATGGCAAACCCTGCCTGCATGAAGAATACGAGGAATCCGCCAATCATAAGCCAAACAAAATTGATAGAGATCCTGTTGTGCCCGTCTCCGTTGGCAAGCGTGCTCACTGCATTAGCTAACTTGCTCACTGAGGCGCTGACGGCTGCCACTGTCGTGTCTTTTGCTTTCGCGACGGAGTCGATCACTTTGCCAGCCGTTGAGTCCAGATCTGCTATTGTTCCGGTATTTCCGCCATTGGGGTCCGGGGCTTTTTGAGCATAAGCCGTCGATGATAACGCGGAGACTATGATAAAAAGAATAGATAATATTTTACGAGACATAATTAATTAGTTTTGGTTGATGGGTCAAAGTTTTTCGTCTCCGGGGCCGGCAGTGGAATTCTCACCCCTGGTGCCGTTGCTTATCCTTACGGACTCCTCGATGTTATAAGTGAAGATCATACCATCCCCGATCTCTCCCGTATATGCGGCTTTTTCGATGCAATCGATCGTTTTCTGAACGTTTGCATCTTTTAGCACGATAGCTATGAAAATTCTGGAAATGTACTGTGTGTCAAAAATAGTTCCCCTATAGGTGTGATGTTCCCGAAGATGCTCATTACCGATGCCTGCGGCTTCCCAATAGGAAAAAAAATCAATGCCGATCTTCTTCAATTCGCTTTTGACCTCTTCGAATTTGGAAGTTCTGATGATTGCTTCAATTTTTTTCATGATTTGCAGTTTTAACGAATAGGTATCAATTAAAATTTATAGGCTTCGCCGATCAGGAAATTTCCTGTCGATGATTCAGCTCCATTGACGCTATTGAAAAAGACCTTAGTGCATACTTGCTTCCTGTCATGGCAAGGAGCATTGCCAGAGTGAATTTTAATTCTCATCATGATAGTTGAAATTTTAAATGTTTTTGAATTTAAAAGATTTACTTCATGATGGCTAAGCGGGAAGTTAGACGGAAAAAGGGGAACATATTTCCCTGATAGTTACCGGATAAATATAGACTTTTTCATTGATATTGCATCCACAAAGCCATACTGCCCCAGACACGGGAGTCTACCCGATCGATTTTGGAAAATCACGATAGATTGCGGAAATAAACATTCAAAAATTTCAGAAATACAGGGTAAAAATGTATCTTTTCAACTAAGATTCTTATTAAAAAAGACAAATGAGCGGAGACTTAATTGTACAAGTCAGGAAGCTAAGCCAGCTTTATGCCTATACATCTATCAAAATGCATGAAACGGTTGCCCGGAAGGCTGGATTTTCCGGAACCGACCATAAATACCTCGGTTTTATATTGCAAAAAGGTCAGATGACAGCAGGGGAACTTGCTGACCTCACGGGCTTAACAACGGGTGCAGTCACAGGCTTGATCGACAGGTTTGAGAAGAAAAAATTAGTGAAAAGGCATTTTGATGAGAATGACCGCCGTAAGGTGGTCATAATTCCGGATTCAGAAAGAATAACAGCATTAATAACTCCTTTTTATAAAGACTACCAGTCTTGTTCAGAGGAATTGATTAGATCCTTTTCAACGCCCGAAATCAAAACAATCGAGACTTATTTTCTAAAGGCGATTGAATTAATGGAGAAAACAACTGAAACGATAAAAGAGAAAACAAAAGACATATAACAAATGGATAATCCTAAAAACGAAACAACATCCAGTACTGTTACCCATAATCCTTTTGCACAAACCTTTTTTCATGGAACAAAGGCAGACTTGAAAATTGGCGATTGTATTTCACCGGGGTATCAAAGCAACTTTGCCGATAGAAAGCTAAACCATGTTTATGTAACGGCCACAATCACCGCAGCTATTTGGGGTGCTGAATTGTCGTTGGGTAACGGGCGGGAAAGAATTTATTTAGTGGAAGCCACAGGTGAAATAGAAGACGATCCAAATCTCACAGACAAAAAATTTCCGGGAAATCCAACGATGTCTTATCGGTCAATTCACTCCTTCAAAGTCATCGGAGAAGTAAGGACTTGGCTGGCCCATTCACCTGAACAGATACAGGCCATGAAAGACGGCATTCAAAAAGCGAAGGAACAAGGAGTGAATGTCATTATAGATTGAACACACTTAATATCCCTTACTATGATTGGGTTCCTTACCTAAAGATCATGGATTCTCCATGCAAGAGCCCCTTCTTTTAATTCTCCTTCTGCGGTAAGAAAGTAATAGGGTTCTGGCAAGAAGGATATTACCATAACCATGTACGATGGGGAATGAAAACCTTTTGCCTATGCCTTAATTGATTTGAGCCCAACATAATAGTTTCTATCGACAGATAGACTTTTCCCTGTCCACTTTCGGGAGGGCAACCGTTGCCACCGGTCGATAGGATTGAGCAAGACGGGAGATTGTCCCTCCTGCGTTACTTTTACGGGCATATTAAAGCCTTTGACGCAGTTTGCCCAACGGTATCGCAGCATGTCGCCTTGAATGGAATATTCCAGCAGCGGGATCTGGGTTGTCCGGAGATATTGATCGAATATCCTCGAGAGATCGCGGCCGGTAATCTTGCTGCAATAGTCCGTGAGCTGCCCGGTGCTTACCGTCTGGTGGTAGAATCGTTTATTTAGAGCGCGTAGCATGGTCCTGAAACCCTCATCCCCGAGTATCTGCCTGATCATGTGGAGCATGGCGCTGCCCTTGTTGTATTTGTCCTGCGTATTGCCAGTGATGATGCTTTCGTCGTTGCGGATCCTTTTACGGATGCCGATGGCGTAGTCGTTGCCAGCCTCCGTCCCGCTGACACAGGTAGTATAAATGGTTTCCAGATATTTTGCAAAACCCTCGTGGATCCATGAATCCCCATCCCCCTTTGCCGTGATGCTATTGCCGAACCATTCATGAGCGCTCTCATGCACAAGGATGAAATCCCATTTCAGCCCCCACCCTGTCCCGGACAGGTCTTTTCCGCCAAAGCCGTCCATGAACCCGTTGCCGTAGGCGATTGCGCTCTGGTGCTCCATTCCCGGATGTGGAGCTTCTACCAGTTTGTAACTATCTTCGTAAAAGGGATACGGGCCCATCCAGTATTCGAAGCAATGGAGCATGGAGTCCGCCTGCCTGAACTGATCTCTTGCTTTGGCAAGATCGTAATCCAACACCCAGTAGTCGCAGTCCAGCCGCCCCTTTTCACCTGTGTAGGTCTCATGCCACGATACATATTTCCCGATGTAGGGGATGATGTCATAATTGTTTATCGGGTTGACGACGGCCCACCGCCAGGTAGTCGTACTATCCTTGTTCGCCGTCCTTGTCTTCAGCCTCCCGTTGCTTACGGCTGTCAATGAATCCGGGATGGTGATAGCCATAGAAACGCCGCTATCCGGCTCATCGCGCAGGACGTCTTTACAGGGCAGCCAGATGCTGGCGCCCGAGCCCTCACAGGTGACGGAGACCCAGGGTCTGTCCTGGCGATCTTTTGTCCATATCCATCCATTATCATACGGAGGATGAACCGCCGTACGGGGATTTCCGCCAAACCGCAGTTCTACGGTCTCCCTATCGCCTTTTGGCAATAGCCGGGGAAAGCGGATAAACCAGGCGTTGCCCGTCCGGCGAAACGGCAAAGATGTCCCAAGCCAACTGACGGCAGTGAGGGTCATGGGCTGCTGCAGATCGATCTGCATCTCCTGACCGGGGTTCAATACCAGGAACCGGATGCTGTTGGACCCGGAAACCGTTTGCTTATCATAGTTGGGTCTTATTTCGATGTCGTAATGAAGTAAATCCCACCAGTCGCGGGCTGGCTGCGAATAGGCCGACGCGGAACAAAAAAATAACAGATAGAAAAGATAAGCGGATATACGCTGCAGTACTGTCATAATGCATAAAAATAGGTGTTTTTTTTCTTTGAGCAGGGCAGAGCTCAGTGGCACAAATCATTGAAGTTCACGTGGCACAACCTGGAAGGAAAATTCCAAATAATATTTTCAAGGTACGCCATATAAATAATATGCTGGCCCGGATGCAACATTCGATTAGGGCCCTTGTCGTTAAAGATGACAGCCGGTCTTGCCGTTTGTCCCAATAGCCAATCGTTCAATTTATAACTGCCAGCAAGGTTCCATGCGGAAGGAAGACTTTATAGAACTGCTCGACAAATACCTGGACGGCCACTCCCGACGAGCGCTCGCTGGTGGATGAATATTATACTCGTCTGGCTGCCATGGCGCCTGTTTTTCGAGACCAACCCGCAAGAAAATCCGAACCCGGTCTCGTCCCAGCCATGACGCCTGCTAAAAAATCAATAACCTTCACAACCGAATTAGCCATGCTCAAAAATTACTTCGTCCTTGCAGGAAGAAATTTCAAGGCCAATAAGGTCTTTACAGGTATCAATGTCCTGGGACTGAGCGTTGCCCTGAGCACGGTCCTGGTCATCTATGTCCTGGTCCATTTTCACCATCACTTTGATAAATTCGAAAAGGACGGCGACCGGATCTACCGGGTGGTGTCCAATTTTACAAATTCCGGTGAAACCTATCATAGCTCCGGCATTTTATCTCCCCTGGGCCGCGCAATCAGGACAGACCTGGCCGGCATCGAAGAGGCGGCGCCCTTCCGGCTCTGGGATCGTGACCTGAAAATATCCATTCCTTCGGGAGGCCAAAAGGATCCGGTCGTTTTTAAAAAGCAAAAGAGTTTTATTTTTGCCGATCTTTCTTTTTTCCATTTTTTAGGGTATCAATGGTTGGCGGGCGTTCCGGCAACGGCGTTGAATCAACCCTACCAGCTTGTACTAACGGAAGACAAAGCAAAGCTCTATTTCCCGGGTTTGACGCCTTCGGAATCGATTGGCAGGCAACTATATTTCAACGATTCGCTGACCATGACGGTTACAGGTATCGTCAGAGATCTTGATCGTCATACCGATTTCACGTTTAAAGCATTCGTATCGGAAATTACCCTGACGAGCCCCAGCCTGCAACCCGATGATTGGACAAGCTGGACAAGCACGGACCCTGCCTCGCAATTATTGATCAAACTGACGCCGGGCAGCCGGCCGGCCGGGATCGAAAAAGAAATATACACGTTATACGAGAAGAACCATGGAGCGGATGATAACGGGAAAAAGGCCTATGTCCTGCAGCCGCTTTCCGATATTCATTTTAACGGGGATTATGGGGCTTATGGCCTTCCTGTAGCCAACAGGCCTACACTTTACAGCCTGCTCGCCATTGCCGCATTTCTGTTGATCATGGGTTGCATCAACTTCATCAACCTCTCTACTGCCCGCAGCACCCGGAGGGCAAAGGAGATCGGCGTTCGGAAAGCCATGGGTAGCTCGAAGACCCGGATCATGCTGCAATTCCTCTCGGAAACATTTCTACTAACGTTGATGGCCATTTTTTTATCTCTTTGCTTCATCCCCTTCATCCTGAAGGCTTTCTCGGACTTTATTCCGCAAGAACTGCATTTTAGCGAAATAGGTCAACCCGCCATTGTCCTGTTCGTGATCGGTCTGGTCATCGTCGTCCCGCTGCTATGCGGCATTTATCCCGGTTTGATCCTATCCCGTTTCAACCCCGCGACCGTGCTGCAAAACCAGGCGCATACCGGCGACGGCAAGGGCCGCCATTCCTGGGTGCGCAAATTCCTGACCATTTCACAATTTACTATCGCGCAGTTTTTTGTGCTGGCCATCATTTTAGTAGGCAAGCAAATGAATTATTCCCTTAACAAGGACATGGGCTTTAGAAAAGAGGCCGTTATTTGTTTTAATTTCGGTCACCTGCCTGCCGTTCCGATACATGGTACAGCCCTGGCCGATACTGCAACGACCCATAAGGCCGTCCCGGACAATACCGGCCGCAGCAATAAGACAGCCCTGGTCAATAGGCTGAAAGCCATGCCTGAAATTGAAACGGTGAGCCTTGCCAACAATCCTCCTTCTTCCGACAGGAACCGGATCGGAGCCCTGAAATACGTCGATGAAAAAGAGGAAACCGAAGCCCAGGTCTATGTTAAATATGCGGACACCAACTATATCGGCTTGTACCACCTGAAATTATTGGCGGGCGCAAATCTTGAAAACAGCGATACGGTAAAAGGGTTGATCCTAAATGAGACCTATGCCCGTATGCTGCATTTCAAGGATCCGCGGGAGGCAATTGGAAAACAGATCCAATGGGAGGGCAGGAATACACCTGTTGTCGGTGTGGTGGCGGATTTCAACCAGCGCTCTTTTCATGAGCCCATCAAACCCCTTATCATATCCACCAAATATTCGGAAGAGGATCTTGTCAGTGTAGCCCTCCGCCCCAGAGATCGAACCGCTCCGAATTGGACGGCAGCCATCGACAAAATGCGGGCAGCCTTTAAGCAGCTATATCCGGAAGATGATTTCGATTATCATTTTTTTGACGAGAACATCTCCAGGTATTACGAGAACGAGCAGCGCCTCTCGCGCCTTTTGGTTTGGACCACGGGGATCGCTGTATTCATCTGCTGTCTGGGCTTACTGGGCCTGGTCATATACACCACCCATCAGCGAATGAGGGAAATCGGTATCAGAAAAGTATTGGGTGCATCCGTCCCGCATATAATCACCCTCCTTTCAAAAGACTTTCTCTTGCTCGTGATCATTGCATTTGTCATTGCAACCCCGATAGCCTGGATCTTTATGAATAAATGGCTCCAGCATTTTGTTGATCGGACAGCCATCAGCTGGTGGATATTTGTACTGGGCGGCCTGCTAATGATCATCATTTCCTTGTGTACACTTGGTTTTCAAACGGTCAGGGCTGCAATGGCCAACCCGGTGCGTAGCTTACGCGCTGAGTAGCCGGGGCGCTGAGTGATCTTAGACTAGACGGAAGGAATCTTCAACGACCGGTTCATTTTCACCTGTGGACAGCCAGGCGATAATACGGCAACGGTCGATTTGGAGAATGGCACCTACGATACCGGGCCATATACCATGCCTTCTCCTTTTCCCTCCCGAAAACATGGCAAGGTCGCCGCTTGCAGCCTCAAAAAACCGTCGTAACATTAAACCCGGGCCAAATCCCAAATACGAGAGACCGGCAATTGGCTACAAATCTCCCTTTTTCAGCTCTTCCACCGCATGGTTAGCTGATCCCGGAGCCGACGACGATGGCGTCGTAGGTATTTTGATCCTTTCCTATTCCCATATGGCTATTGTTATAATTATAAATGTACTGTTTTATTTGCCTTTGGGGCGGCTATAAAATGATGTGCCCTGGCATAGCGCAGGTTGATCAAGTTGGGATATATTTAACAATCTGCAGTTTGCACTGTCTATTTATTAGACCTATTTTGAACTATACAAAATCTTATGAGAATCTCCCTGTTTTTTCCATGTCTACTCATATCGGTCTGCTCCCGGGCCCAGGAATATGATAGTACGGATAAGGCCTCAGGAGGTTTCGGGCTGCCATTCGGATTCTTGAATGCAAGGAATAGTTTTGCGAGTGGGATCTCCATGTCCGTAGATCGCAATTTATTTAGAATCAATAAGTCTTCCTTGTCCATTGGGACAAATTTAAAGTTAGGATATGTAAATCCATATGGTTTGGGTTCCCTGATGATTCTTGGACAAAATGGGAATTTAGACGCTAAATTGGAGCTGGGAGATCTGCCGTTGATGATCCATTATAACTTTGCGTCTACAGGAGACGGGGGGATTAAAAAATTCGGGTTTTATTTTGGAGGCGGGCATTAGAATAAACCACGCCGATTTGGAATTTTCGAAGGTATTTGAATTGCAAAAAAACGTCGGGGGACAAACTTCCCTGTATTTTATGAAATATCGTTGTCTTTTAAGATTTATTAAATCGAGCTCAGGAAATTTTATAAAAGGCCTTCACCAAAAGACCTTCCATCAACAGGTCTAAATTCCCGGAAGACACATACTTGCGGGAACAAAGGCTCACAATCTAAAAGACGGCACTAACAGATCCTCTACAAAATATCCAGATCACGTGCTACATAATAACTGGGCACAAGTGGCCTGAAGCCGGTCTTTTTTCTGAGTTTTGAAATGTCCATTACCCCTTCAAATGGCTTCGCCAATGGTCCTTCTGCGGGGTCGAATGTATCGGCTGCCAGTCCAAAAGAATCGACAAGTTCATACAGGCTGACGGGCGCATCATCTGCCACATTGAATATTTCGCCGTTTAGCCCGTCGGTATGAAGAAGGATGGTCAGCGCCTGGGCAACGTCCAAATGATGCACCATATGCATTCGATACCCGGAGTGGCGCCTCCATTTTTTCATGACAGGTATTATCTCTTCTATATGAGGGTCTCTGTCCCCATAAACAAAACCCAAACGCAGCACACGTACGTCAAAACCCGTTTTTTTATAAAGCGAAATGAGTTCATTCTCTGCTGCGACTTTACTGGAAGAGTATGCCCTGGGGTCGTTGATGTCAACCAAGTCATCTTCCCTCGAAGGCCGTCGGTTGTCTGAGCCATATACATTGCCTGTGCTCGTGAAAATAAATCTCTTGACACCGGCGGCAATCGATGCATTCGCAAGCGATACGGTTCCTGCATGATTTGTCTTAATAATGCCTTCGTTGTCAGTAAAGCTACGGAAGAAGGCGGCTATATGTATCACCGCGTCAATACCTTCTACAGCCGGAGGCAAAGTATCCGGGCTATTTAAATCCCCGGTAACAACCTTAGCGCCGAGCGCGGCCAATGCCGATGCTTTTGCAGCATCGCGCACCAGGATACGAACGTCATAGCCCTTTGCCAGGATGCGCGAAACAAACCTGCTGCCAACTTTTCCGGTAGCGCCCGTTACTAAAATCTTCATAATTTTTTATTTAAAATCTATGATACGAAGTTCCGTATAGAACCTGCTCCATGCTAACGGGAATCAAACCATAAAGTATGATTATCAAACTTTCTGTCTCCTGAGAGACTGGGGAGTGAAACCGGTTACCCGTTTAAAATAGTTGTTAAAATAGGTCGGATATTCAAAACCCAGGCCATAGGCGATGTCAGCCACGCTCCAATCGGTATAAAGCAAAAGGGCTTTCGCTTCTGTGGCAATACGTTCCGCGATGTGTACAGAAGTTGGTTTGCCGGTGACAGCCTTTACCGATCGGTTAAGGTAGTTAATATGCACCGAGAGGCTCCCGGCAAAGTCCTGGGCCGTCCTCAGCGTGAGCGGCTGTCCTGCGTTGTCTATGGGGAATTGTCTCTCTAATAATTCCATAAACGACCCGGCGATTCTTGTGGCCGCGTTTTTGTATTTCAGTCCATTTTCCGGCGGCTGGATTCTTAGCGCTTCGTGAATGACAAGTGCTATACAGTTCCTGAGCAATTCGTCCTTATAATCATAATTACTGTTGTGTACGGAGAGCATCTCTTGAAAAATCCCGGTCATAAATGCAGCCTGTTCTTTATTCAGCCGGATCACGGGCGTACCGTCAGACCTGAATAAGGGAGAATTTTGAAAGATCTCTTTTCGCTCCCGGCTTGCTATAAAAGCTTCAGTAAAAAGACATGCATACCCTTTTCTTTTTTTAGAAGTACGCACAATGGAATGAGGAATATTGGGATTGACAAAAAACAGAACGGTATCCTTTATCTCCAGTAACTTATCCCCATAGTAAATAGTCATATTACCGGTCACCAGGCCCATTTTATAAAAATCGCGCCTGCCGTGAGCAACTGCGTGAGCAACTGATAGATTTACGGTTTCCGGCAATGTGTGTATCTTAAATCCTTTCAGCTTCAGATCCTTTGTAATTGATTCCGGAACGCCGGATATGCTTCGTGTTGCCATTCGGCAAAATTATGAAAATCAAACCGTTTTAACTGACCCGTATCAGAAATCGCGCCGGTGAAGCTCCTGGACCCTGTCGGTTCCGGGAAGCATCCGTTCCATATCCCGGATACTAAAGCCGGCTGAAAAATCCGGCTCCGGTCGGGTTCCGGCAAGGCTTCTGATCGGTAAATCAGACAGAAAGCACTCCCCGAAAACCATCGTTTCAATTGATAGATGATCGGATCGCCGTTAAAATCATCCTATTTTTGTCATTCCGTTTAAGGTAATTTAGTAAAGTTTCACATATTTTGAGTTGTTCGCAACTTTAGCGAACTTCCCGTCTACATTGAAATAATAAATTCAATTTTTAATAACCGTCATGAAAATTTACTTTTTTGTTTTGTGCCTTGCAGGTACTATGACTCAGAAAGTTATTGCTCAGAGTAACATTTATGCTTCTAATCACATGCAAAACAAAAAGGAAAAGTATATCAATGATTTTCCCGACTTCGATCATGGTTTACTGCTTGAGACGACCTCTGATACGACAGCGAACGTGAGTTTTGGCGATTTCGATGGCGATGGTCATCTTGACATTCTGCTGGTGAAGGGAAGACATTGGCCAATTATTGACCGGATTCTGCTTGGTGACGGGTCGGGCGGAATACGAAAGGCTTATAACCTCGGGAGGGTATCTGACCGCTCATATACCGGTGGGGTAGCTGATTTCAATGGGGACGGTTTCCTTGATATTGCCATTAGCAATGATGCACCGGATCGGAAACTGGTTTATTTTAATGACGGGAAAGGCAATTTTACTGTCGGGTCCGAATTCGGGCTTCCTGAATGGCCGACACGGAATCTATCGGTGGCCGATATTAACGGCGATGGATTACCTGATCTCATTTTGGCGAACAGGGGCGATTCAGGAAAAACATCCAATTATATCTGTTTAAACGGCGGAAAAGGACAGTTTAGCGCGAATTGCATCGCATTTGCCCCCTACCCCGCCACAACAATATACCCGGTGGATATCAATGAAGATGGCTTTATCGACCTTGTTGTGCCGCATCGTGACGGGGGGCAGAGCTATGTATATCTGGGCGGTTCAGATATGGCTTATTCAGATACCCGTCGCATTCCATTCGGGCCTTCCAACGCTACGATTCGCGTGGCGGCAGCAGCAGATTTTGACGGAGACGGCATACCTGACATTGTGACTATAGACGAATTCAAGGGAGTAAATCTCTATTTTGGACAAAAGGATCACACTTTTTCCACAGGCATTTTCCTGGCTGATTCCAAGATAGTCCCTTATGCACTGACAGTAGCCGATCTTAATAACGACAAAAAAATGGATATTATAGTGGGCCACATAGAAGCGCCGTCGACAGTATTTTTCAATGACGGTACGGGTCGGAACTTTAAACCAGTCTCATTTGGTGATTCAAAGGGTACTGTATATGGTTTTGCAGTGGGTGATTTCAATGAAGACGGGATCCCTGACATCGCTGCTGCCCGCTCAGAAGCTACAAATGTTTTGTATTTTGGTAATATCAAATCAAAAAATCGCAAATAAAAGGAGGATGCCACCCTCACAGGCAATACCTGAAGAATGGCCTCATACCCTATTATTGTGCATCAACCCATGCTCTATTATTGTGCATCAAAATAAAGAGCGGCGGCGCCGAGTATGCCGCTGTTCTTCAGGCCGGACACCTCGACGCGGATTCGTTCGGCCGACTTGACGTAGGCGAATGTCCTTATCTCCTTCCACATCGTTTCGCTGAACCAATCATAAGCCTGGCTGACCGAACCGCCGAGGACGATGAGTTGCGGGTCGTAGGTGTACATCACCGCTTTGATGGCCTGCCCGACGTGCGTACCCAGTTCGCCGTAGAGTCCGAGCGCGCGTGAATCGCCTTTTTGGGCATCGGCAAAGACCTCGGTGCCGTCGAGACCATACACATTCCTGAAAAAAGATCCGCTGCAATAGTATTCCAGGATATTGTCCCTATAGGGCAGCAAACCAAATTCTCCGGCGCCGCAGTTATAGCCTGCAAATAATTTATGATTGATGATGACACCTCCGCCCAGGCCGGTGCCGAGGGTCAACCCGATCATAGACCCCACGTCCTTACCCTTGCCGAAATAATACTCGCCGAGCGCAAAGCAATTGGCATCGTTGTTCACAAAAACCGGTCTTCTATACCTGTTCTCGAGTATCCGTTTTAGCGGAACTTCAACCCATGACGGGACATACTGTACATCATAGACAATACCTTCGGCCACATCCACCACGCTGGGGACGCCGATGCCGATTCCGGCGATGCCATCGTCGATGAGCGCGTCGATAACGTGGTAAATATCGCCCAGCACGTCTTCTACGCTGCCATCGCTGTGGATGCGTACCGAAATGATATCGGACAGATTGTTCCCGTTTACCACCGCACCGCGGATGTTGGTAGCACCGAGGTCGATGCCAATAACCTTTGTAACCATTATATTGTTTTTTTGTTTTTTTTACGGCCGGAGGAAGGCGGTTTTACCATTTGGTTTTAGCTGGTAAAGCACATATCTGCCCTTTTCATCGCGCTGAAGATCGGGTTCTATCGTGGTGGCGCCCTGCGTTACGCTGACTTTGTTCCAACTGGAGGGAATATAGGTCTTGAGCGTTAACGGCAGATCGTACATCACCGGATCGAGCGGATGAGTGAGATATATGCCGATGGCGCCGGTTTTCTCTTCCACCCGCAAGTCGGCATGCTCGCGTTCACGCATATATTTGGTGACATCGCCAAAAGTGGCTATCCAAAGTTGATTTTCCCGTCCCTTGATATAGTTAAAATATTCTCCGAGTTTCGGGATGGATGTCCATTCCCAGCCCAGGCTGTCGATGCCGTGGAAGACCAGCACCAGCCACAGATCCTTGCCGGCGCAGGTAGAATCGACCCAGGATTTCATCAGATCGAGCGGCGTGTTGTGGAGCGGCCCGCGCTGCCATTGAATGTAGTCCTTGTCTGTGGGGTGAGGCTGCTGACGGCCGGCCCGGTCTATTTCCTTTAAAAAGGATTCGGGCATCCGGTTGCGTAAAGCCGGATAGATCTTATAGGCGATCTGCATTACACGGTCGTCTTCATAGCCGTAAGGCACTTCGGCCGAGAAGGTGTACCTGTCACCCAACTGTGCCCTGATCTCTTCCCTGCTTTTTTCCAGTTCATAGCGTATATTGGCTTCGTCCATGCCCGGCATGGTGGCATGGGTCACGGAATGGCTGGCGATCTCATAGCCTTCAGCGACATCCTTTCTGAAGTCGTCCCAGCTGGAGCCAATGGCTTCCTTGTATTCGGGACAGGGTTCGTATCCCTGCGGAAAATCTCCATGACGCACTTTGGCATAGAGGCCGTCCATCAAATGAAAAGCCTCCTGCTTTTTGCCCGAAGAATACAAGCTCCCTGAACGGGTATGATAGGAAATAGTCCCCTGGTAACCGAGATAGCCTGCAGCCGAGCATCGCTCCAGGAAATTGTGTTCATCGGTAGGAATAGTAGCCGATTCCGTTATGATCTCCTGCACCGGGCGGCCTACGAATTTACCCTGATACCGGGAACCCTTGATGGGTCCGGTGATCACGAAGAAAGTGGCGGGCAGCTTCAGCCTTTCCATGAGCGGAAGGGCGCGGGTGAACTGGTGGCGGGAGGCGTCGTCATACGTGATGGATATGGCACCGTTCTTTCCATATTGCCATTCGGTGATAGAGGTAGGCGCGGTTTGAGCCTTACAAAGCGTAAGGGATAAACTTAGCACGAGAGCAGATGACAGCCATCCCCGTTGTCCTGGTCGAGTCAGAATCGGATTCATAATCAAATATAAATTATTAAATCATAGCTACGTTCGATCCTGAAAGATCTGCTTCCGGAGAGACCGGGGGTGTGGGCTGCAAAGATGACACCGGAAAATGCGCTATCTGTCCGCCATAAATTTTACTGCTGCCTTTTTATATTTCAGGTAAGAAACACCTGCAATGACTGCAACGATGCAGATCGTAATGTATACCCATCCCGGCACCGGCACGCGATCCCCTTTTGCATAGGAATGCAAACCCGATAAGTAATAGTTCACGCCGAAATAAGTCATGATCACGCTCGAAAAAGCCAGCGTCGAAAGCAGGTTAAAAATATATTTCCCTCTCATCCTGGGTATCAGTCGGATGTGGAGGACAAAAGCATAGATAATCACCGAGATAAAGGCCCAGGTCTCCTTCGGATCCCAGCCCCAGTAACGGCCCCAGCTTTCATTGGCCCAGATGCCGCCGAGAAAAGTGCCGACCGTCAGCAGAAACAAACCAACGGTCAGGGACATTTCATTGACGATTGTCAGTTCTTTCACCGACTCGTTAATCCGTGCCGCTGTTTTCCCGCCGTTCACGATAAATAGAATCAGCACGACCATACCCATGATGGCACTCAGGCCAAAAAAGCCATAACTCGCGGTAATAATAGATACATGGATCATCAGCCAGTAAGACTTCAATACCGGCACCAATGGCGTGATTTGCGGATTCATCTGTGAACCGCCAAGCGCAAAGCCCATCAGGATCACGGCAATCAGGCAACCCGCGGCGGGTATAAACGTATTCCTGTTACGATACAGAAGAAATCCCGACAATACCCCGATCCAGCTAATGAATAAGACGGCTTCATATCCGCTGCTCCAGGGCTCATGACCTGAGATATACCAGCGCAATGCCAGGCCGGATCCATGCAGCACCACACAAAGAACGATTAGGCCGAGCACAGCCGTCTCGATGGCCCGGATCGCCTTAGAGGTTTTTAATAGCTGGAAGAAGGCCAGCACCAGCAGCACCGTACCCAGTATACAATAGGCTATCATCAGCTTAAAAAACAGGTTCAATTTATTATACAGGATCTCTGAATTGATTTTGGCTGAAGAAGGCAGGATGGCTTTCCCCCAGACCTGCTGATAGCCCGCGATGGCTGCCAGGCCAGAGTCCGCCTTGCTCCAATCCCCGCTGATGCCGGCGCCCTGGACCTGCGCAAAATAGCCGCCGATAAAATACTGCCCCACGCTATCCGTCTTGAAATCATTGGTCAGTCCCGAATCCCAGGTATTGGAGGGATCATTCCGCACGGGTATAAACCGGAGGTACTGGCCGGTAATCAGCCCCTGGATGACCTGCAATTTGTCATTCAGTTCGATCACTTCCTTGTCGTAATTGTTCTGATCCGCCGGTCGTTTGGCAAATGCCTGCTGATATTGTCTCTCCAGGATGAAATGTGTCTGCTGGTCGCTCTCATCGATCCTCAGCAGATTCATCAAAGTCGTATATCCGTTCTGATCCGCGCGGGTCTCCTTTTTCAATTCAGCCCCCCCGTTGACACCCACTTTTATAAACGGCACCTGCGCCCAGGCTATCGGATTGGAGGAAATCGCCAACAGGAACTGGTTCGCATCCAGGTTGTAAAAATTGTCATGACGATAGAGTTTCCGGATAATTTCCAGAGCCAGCGTGTTGACGGGTTCTATCCGGCCATCGATGCCCTGCACCAGCAGCGAACCAAACTTCTCCGCATGGGCTTTGTCGATCATCACCGTCGAAGCAAATTGTTTCGGATCTTCCACCGTATCGGAGAGGGTACGGTGCCGAGATACATTTCCGGACGCGGCGGCTGCCGGGTCCCGGTTTCCGGGCTCAACCTTCAGTTGGTCATTGTCCGTCTTTCCCCCGTGCATATCGATTTTTTGACCAAAACCGGCCAGCGAGAAAACCAGCAGGCCCGCGAGAAGCGCTTTTTTCTTGTTTCCGGAAAGGTCTTTAAGGGCCTGGTTGAGTTTTGAAAATCTGGTCCCACGCCAGAAAAGTGTCACCAGCAAACCGGTGAATAAAAGTGTATAGCCCAGATAGGTGATATTTGTTCCCCAGAAATCATGATTCACCGACAGAATGGTGCCTTTTTCGTCAGGATCATAACTGGACTGAAAAAAACGATATCCTTTATAGTTTAGGACATGATTCATATATATGCGGAATGGGGTCTCGCCATTTCTTTCAACGATAGAGACCTCTGAAGCGTAGGAAGAGGGGCTATTGCTGCCGGGGTAACGGTCCATCTGAAAATCCCGCAGTTTAATGGCAAAAGGAGTGGTATAAACTTTTGAGCCATAGCCGATGGAAATCGCCAGATCGTTGATCAGAGTGTGGGCCTCGTAGCCAGTTATCCCCCTTTGGCCATAAAAGATAACCGTGTCCCGTTGTTTATCAGATTCCAATTCAAGAGAGATGAGGTCCGGATCGGCCTGGTTTTTCATTTTGTCGCCAGGGTAGGTTACGATCTGGCCAACCACCGGACCCGCAGGCACGACTATTCTGATCCCGCCAAATACATATAGGCTCCGCAAGTGGAATTCCTCCGTCTTGCCATCCCCTGCCAACTGCCCCTGCTGCCGGGTAGCCATCGTCATGTAACTGCCCGCCACCGGAGAGGAGATCGACAGCCCGCTGCCGGAGGAGTCCCGGCTGATATTAATCGCCCCTTCCGCGGGTTTATCAAAACTGACCATCACGTCCCCGATCTGTTTGGCTTTGCCGGAAGGAATAAAGACATCCCTTCTACCCTCGCCGGAAGTGGTAACGAGGTGAAGGACAGGGACACCGCCTGGAGAAGGGACGAGGGAGTCCTGCGCCATCGGCACAAAATCCAGCACCCGCATGTCTACCTGCTTATTCCTGAAAGTATAGGCGGCATGGAAATTCGACTTGAAAGGATGCAAAAAACGGGGAACGTCCTTTGGAACCATCATCAACGGAATATCATCATAGCTGCGGCTCTCCTTATCACTTGCTATCCGGACCTTAAAAAAAGTCCTTTCCGAGATGATCTGGTTGCTTTCCTCTCCCTCACGGATAGCCATATTGCCCTCAAAACTGATATATCGGGTGATCGCCCCGCCGATAAATATTAAAATAAAAGCAATGTGAAAAACCAGCAAAGGCCATTTTTTACGCTGATAGAGTTGATACCTCCCAATATTCCCGGCAAAGTTGAGGATCAGAAGGACCATGACGACTTCAAACCAGGTAGCATTATAGATCAGCGCCTTGGCGACGGGGGTACCATAGTCATTCTCTACAAAGGTCGCGACC
Organism: Puia sp.; assembly: GCA_031292515.1. GTDB lineage: Bacteria > Bacteroidota > Bacteroidia > Chitinophagales > Chitinophagaceae > Puia. The sequence continues at coordinate 153,425 of JARLGZ010000069.1, forward strand.
GCCATCGAAGCCGCATAAATCAGGAGCAGTACCGCCATCGTTCGCGTCGAAAACAGCATTTTTGTAAGGGTTCTCATCGTCGGGTTGGCCATTTTGGGTTAGTTGGCCGCGACACTTACAATTTTCTATATCGAATTGTTGGCCCTAACGTCAAAAATTTCCGGAAATTTCCAGTCGTGATTATTTCGTATCTGATTAAAGGCACTTGAAGCCGCAGGCCGTCTTACGATAGCGGCTCCGGTCTTGGCGCACTACTCGCGGGGCCCGTCCTCTCATCGGGCAATGGGATGAATTCCTTGTCATCGGACGGCGGCAATTTTATACGGCCCTGCTTCCAGTCTTCTTTGGCCTGTTCGATCCGTTCCTTACGGGACGAGACAAAATTCCACCAGATGAACCGTTCGCCGAGCGGCTCCCCGCCCAACAACATCAGCGTCGTATCCTCCCCGGCTGTGATCAGCGGATCCGCCCCTTTTGTAAAAACCAGCATCTGTCCCGCGTGATAGGTGATGGAGGCTATTTCGACGCTCCCTTTTGCAATATAGAACCCCCGCTCCGAATGTTCTTTAGGCAACCCAAAAATGGCGCCTTTGCTTAGTATGACGTGCAGGTAAAACAGCGGTGAATTTGTCTTAACATCATTCGTCAAGCCGAACGCATTACCGGCAATCAGGCGCATCCATATTCCCTTGTCGGTAAATACTGGGAGCCGGTCCGGCGTATAATTATAAAAAGAGGGAGCACGTTCTTCATCCCGGGCGGGAAGCGCGACCCAGGTCTGTATCATTTCGAGCTGGCCGCCCGCCAGGGCGGAAGGGTCTTCAAACCTCTCCGAATGAGCAATGCCGCTTCCTGCTGTCATCCAATTCACTTCACCCGGCCGGATGATCTGCTCGACGCCCAAGCTATCCCGATGGGTCACCTGTCCGCCAAAAAGATAACTTACGGTGGACAGACCAATGTGCGGATGCGGCAGGACATCCAAAGAGGATGTTATTTCAGGCACATCGTTCACCGGTCCGGCATGGTCCATAAAGATGAACGGACCTACCATCCTGCGCAACCTGAAGGGCAGGATGCGTTTGACTTTCATGGACTGACTGATAGCCGCATTCCGGGCTTCGATAACGATATCAAGCATGGTATAAAGATAGGATATTTGACACTCCCGGAGCAGGTTGGACATAAACCGGGAGAACCACTTTTATCTACATTCCATCGCTTTTGAACCGATATCTCAGCCATAGGACATCCTGCTCCAATTGCCTGTTTTCAATGAGCTCCAGGAGAGCAGACGGTCTTTGGGAGAGATATTCACCGACTTCAAAGGTCGTCGGCGTCTTCGGCGTACCATCGGCGATAGGTACAATCAACAAGCTCAACTCATCAATAAGCCCTTCGTTGAGCAGTGAGCCATTTATATTACCCCCGCCTTCCAGCATAATAGTCCTAATCGGGAATAATCTGGCCAGCTGCTCCAATGCGGATCTGAAATTCAGCTCCATTGTTCCCGCAAAAATATAAGATATGCCCTTTCTTTGCAAATAGTACAAATACTCATCACTGACCTCTTCGGTAAGTATCTCGATAATATGATTGCCGCCGGCCTCATTCTTCTCCCAGCCCAGTTTGCCATGAGCATCCACGGCTATGGCAAATGAGACGGCCTCCTTGTCTCCAATAAACGGTGTTCTCGCGATGGGTTTGTCGGGCTTTACAAGATCAGGTTTTGCCCCATTAGAAAAATCCTTTTCCATGGTTACCCTTCCGCACATCCATGCCTGGCTTCCAAATGTTTCATGACATTCTTCGTAAAGGCCCGAAAATTTTTTAACCAATTCCTGACTCCCCCAGTTCTTTGACAAAATCCTGCCATCCACGGAAGACATCATATGACAAATCACAAACGGCTTTTTCATAATTTTCCTTATTTGTTTAAAATCGATAAGAAGCAGTCTTCATTGACATCAAAGTTAACACCAGCGCTCTACAAAACCCGTGGCTCCGGACACGTCCGAAAAGAACGGGTGAAAATCCATATCTTCAGTCTCTATTTCTATGTGCCCGATCTATAAATCTTTTTTTCGTCATGCAGCCTTGCCGATCTTCCTCGCACTCCTCTGGTGTCAGCGGATACAGGGCCAGAATCTCGTGCCGAACCCTTCCTTCGAGGATGTCAATATCTGCGAGGAGTTCAATCAGCCCTGCAGTCCCTCCGCCTGGTTCTTTTTGAGCCGGAAGCTGACAACCGGCTATTTCCCGTTGTACACGTCTGCCACAGGCAGCAGGCACCTCCAGCTAGTTGCCGTCAGCCGGGAAACCGTAAACCGGCAATATTGGGAGACCATGCTTTTATGTCCGCTGCAGGCTGGAGAGCGATATGCGATCAGCCTGAAGATCGCCAGCCCGGAAAATAAAACGGCACTTAGCACCCATTGTCCCAATCTGCGGGATATAGGTCTGTGGTTTACTACCCATTTCGTTTTTGTACAGGGGGATTCCCTTTTACAGCCACGAAGTTACTTTTCCTTAACGGGTGCAACCACGAAGGACCTGAAAAACGGCTGGTTTGAGATCAAAAAAGAATTCGTCGCCACCGCCAATTCCACCACGCTGATAGTAGGTAATTTTGTCCGGATCGACAACAACGATATCATGGCGCAAAGGGGTTGGCTAAAACCAACGATCGATATCCTCGTGGACGACCTATCCATCGTTCCCGAAAAGGGGTCGGTTTGTACGAATTATCAGAAGATAAAAGACTCGCTCTATTCAATAACCAGGCGACACTCCGACGGCGGACCCGGGGACCCCGATGCCGGCATCCCCGATACCCTGCAAGACACCGGCGGGAAAGACATTCCGTTCCCGGCACAAGCCCCCGAGCACCCGATCGACAGTGTCCGGCACCCAAGGTACAACCCCATCGACGATCCCCTGTTCGGGCCCGAGCCCCGGCGGAAGATCGATGCGCCAGTATCATCTCCTGCTTCGCCGGCAACCGATACGATCGTCATCCACAATATCCAGTTTGATTTCGACAAATACCTGGTACAAAACCCCGACACCTTACAACGATACCGGAGCCTCCTGACGAGGCCGGGCGTAAAGAAAATACAAGTAGTGGGTTTTACGGATGATACCGGCCCAGCAGCCTACAACCTGGACCTCTCCAAAAAAAGAGCATTTGAAATCGCCCGCCTGCTGTCGTCGGAATTTGACATATCTCCCGCTCTCATAGTGGCGGAAGGCAGGGGAATATCGAGGGACTACCCTACCAAAGATTTAAACAGGAGAGTTGAAATTTATATTTTTCACGAATAGGCCGACAAAGCTATCTGCTGCATCAGGCAAATTTTGAGTTTTTTAAGGCTTGAAGCATTCCCTGTCCTACCTTATCATCTCGAAAAAAAAGACTAATCCCCAGGGTGTGATCATTTATTTCCAGCGAAAATAAATGGCTCCAAAACGGTATATTTTTCAAACTCCGATAGACCCGCAACAGGTGTTAACGTACAGGCCATCAAATTGTATCGTTCATTGACTGCGTAAAACATATTTACAGCAGCCGGACCCGGTACATAGTCCTTGTTTAATTTCTGCATTATTTTCACTCCCCGCTTGCATCTCTCATTCATTTCCCTCGCTTTCAACAGCCTGCAATTAACGGGAACCTGTATTGTCCAGCCTATTTCCGACAAAGTCAGCGTATTTTTTTCTACTCGTCTTTCTCTCCTGTTTTCAACCCAGGTATTAAAAAAAGGCAAGTCCATGTAGGTCTTTTTGTGAGTAATCGATATCCGTCCGAGTACCAAAATACTACAAATTAAAAGCAATTAACGGGTTTTCTACCGTACATGATGGCGGTAATTTCGGGATATAAATAACGACATCATGGACACGAACAACATCATCGACACCAAACAGGCAAGCAAAACAAAAGAGGAAACCAACAAGGCCATCGTCGGCCGCTGGTTTGAAAATTTCTGGGGCGAGACCGTCGATCTCGGCATCGTAGACGAATTGGCTGCTCCGGACGTATTGCTCCAGTATTCCCTGCACGAACCCAGAAAGGGCCGCGAAGAACTCAAGGCTTTTATGACCGGTTTTCGGACCGCATTCCCGGACCTGAACTTTTGGGGAGCAGCCGATCTGATTGCCGAAGGCGACTTTGTGGTTGGCCGCTGGGAAGGCGGAGGCACTCATACGGGTCCTGCTTTTAACGATTTCCTGGCAGGGGCCTTGCCCGCGAACACCGGCAGGAGGATGCACTTCACCGGCACCACGGTCCTCCGGCTCGAAAACGGAAAGATCGTGGAAGAAATCGGCCTGGACGATGGCGTGACGGCCTTATCTCAGCTCGGTCTGATCAAAAAAGCCTAAGCAGAAGACAAAAGGGACCGGCCAGTAACCGGTCCCCTTATTTCAGCAAAAAACGGGTTTTGCCCGTCCCGGCAAGGGGATAACTTTGTAATCAATGAAATCATCAAAAAATGAGATCATCAAACGAACCTGTCATGGAGACGCAATTAGAAATAGATTATAACCGGATCGTAGAAGCCATCGATTTTCTGAAAACGAACTTCAAAAATCAACCTCGACTGGAAGAAGCCGCGGACCATGTCCATCTCAGCCTGTTTCATTTTCAGCGGATGTTCCATCAGTGGGCGGGGGTAACGCCCAAGCAATTCCTGCAATACCTGACCGCAGAGCATGCCAAAGAGATGTTGAGAAACACGAAGGCAACCTTATTCGATGCGGCGTTCGAAACCGGTCTTTCGGGAACAGGACGCCTGCACGACCTGTTTATAAAAGTAGAAGGAATGACACCCGGAGAATTCAAACAGGGCGGTAAAGCCCTGGACATAAACTATTCGTTCGCTGACACGCCGTTCGGCCAGGTCATCGTCGCGTCTACGTCCAAAGGCATCTGTCATATGGCTTTCGCGGACAAAGGCCGGGAACAGGCCCTGGAAACATTACAGGCGAATTTTCCGAATGCCCGCTATCAACAGGTTGTGGACCTTATCCAACAAAACGCCCTCTATGTCTTTACCCGGGACTGGAGCAAGCCCGACGAGATCAAACTACATCTGAAAGGAACTGCCTTCCAGCTAAAAGTCTGGGAGACCCTGTTGCAGGTGCCCGCAGGCGGCCTCACCACCTATTCCGATCTGGCTCACCAGGCAGGCTATGACGGCGCTTCCCGGGCAGTAGGAACCGCCGTGGGCCGCAATCCTGTCGCCTATCTTATTCCCTGTCACCGGGTGATCAGGGCGACCGGCGAAATCGGGCAGTATCATTGGGGCGCCAAACGGAAAAATATTATTATCGGCTGGGAAGCAGCCCTCGCCGGATAGGCCTAACTCCCGAATACGAATGGCCGTCTGGCCCAATATCCAACGCAAACGATTATGAAGAATCTAACCGACCGCCTCGACAAGCTCCCATGGCCTGAAATCGGCCAGGCGCTCCATGACAAAGGCTTTGTACTCGTCAAAGAGGTGCTGACGGCTCAGCCATGCAGACAACTTGTCGACTCTTATGGTGCTGAAGATACCTACCGGAAGACTATCAACATGGAGCGCTATCGCTTCGGCAGCGGTGAATACAAATACTTCCAATATCCTTTGCCCAAACTTATCACCCTCCTGAGGGAGGCCGTATATCCCTATATTGTCTCCGTCGCCAACAGTTGGATGGAAGAACTCGGCCTCGCCACCCGCTTCCCGCCAACGCACCGGCAGATGAAACAACTTTGCCACGACAAAGGCCAAACCAAGCCCACCGCGCTCATCCTGCAATACGGCAAGGGCGGTTTCAACACCTTGCACCAGGATCTCTATGGCGAAGTCTTTTTCCCCGTTCAAATGGTCTTCCTACTCGATCAGATCAACGAGGACTATACCGGCGGAGAATTCGTCATTACCGAACAAACTCCCCGCGCCCAGTCAAAAGCCAACGTGCTGACCCCCGACAGGGGTGATATGATCCTCTTCACTACCAACTTCAGACCGGTAAAAGGTAGTAAAGGCTACTACCGGGTGAATATGAAACACGGAGTAAGCCCTTTGCATAGCGGTCATCGCCATAGCATGGGTATTATCTTTCATGATGCTGTAAGCTGAAAGCCGGCAAATGCTCCCGGTTAGATTACTTCCCGGACTTCGCTTCGCGGCCCCCCGGGGCGTTACTTCCCCGTTAAAAATTCGGGAAAATAATTAAATAGTCCCTGTAAGGTTACACCCAAAGGAACGACTAAACTTCCAATAATCCCCCGGGCTCCGGCCGGCCGGTCTATTAAAAAGTTTAAAAATTCTAAAAAAGTAACCAGTGAAAAAGCTATTCTCTTTACTCATTTTGTCGTTCACATTGATTCATGCGACGCCGGCCCAAAACCCGGCAGATTTACGGAAAAAACAGTTTAATATCTCCAAAGAAGGCCTCGCCATCGGGGGCTACGACCCGGTATCCTATTTCACGGCCGGAAAGGCTGCCGAGGGGAGAAAAGATATAACGCTGACAGCTGAGGGGATCACGTATCGCTTTTCGACCACGGAAAACAGGGCTCTATTTAAGGCTGACCCCTCCAAATACGAGCCCCAATACGGTGGTTGGTGCGCGTATGCACTCGGCTCCAGCGGTGAAAAAGTAGACATCGACCCGGAGACATTCAAACTGATAAACGGTAAGCTATACCTGTTTTATAATAAATTCTTTAATAATACCCTGAAATCCTGGAATAAGGACGAGATAAATTTAAAAGCAAAAGCCGATGCCAATTGGGCAAAATTCTATCATTGATTCGAACGGCCTGCTTCGCGGGGATGCCTTCGCGGGGATGCCTCCGTCACGAAGCTTCCATCAGAATGCATCCGTCCTGGTGCCTTCGTCATCGCGGGCCCGGAACGGATCTACCCATCCTGTCTGTAAGCGTTTTATAAAGCAAAAAAACTAAAGAAAATGAAAAAAACATTCATCCTGGCGCTGATCATGCTGACGGCGGTCTGCAGCATACGGGCGCAAAAAGCAGAGGTATTTGCCGTAAACGGAAAGGCCATTAAAGGATATGACGCCGTGGCGTTCTTTACCGTATCGAAACCGGTTATGGGACAGGACAGCCTGTCTTATACCTGGAAAGACGTTGCATGGCTGTTTTCAACCCGTGAAAACCTGGAAGCTTTTAAGGCTAACCCGGAGAAATTTGCTCCGCAATATGGGGGTTATTGTGCGTTTGGCGCTGCCCTGGGCCACAAGGCTCCCACCGAGACCGACACCTGGAGCGTTTCAAACGACAAGCTGTATTTCAATTATAGCAAGCAGGTGAAGGAGCAATGGCTGAAGGATAAACAGACGAATATCGAGAAGGCAGATCAAAACTGGACAACCCTGAAGGACAAACCCTAGACAAACCGGCCAAATGCCAATACTATAAATCATGTCAACACGCATCCATCTCTTCTTCCTCGCTTTTGGAATCAGTTTCCTCGGCACCCTGCCGATCGGGACGTTAAACGTCAGCGTTGCCAACCTGGTGATACACATGGATACGGCCGGAGCCGTACAATTCGCTTTGGGCACTATCCTGGTGGAGGTAGCGTTGGTGAGGGCAACGGTGGTAATCCTAAAAAGGCTCGAAAAAATGAAACGCCTGTTTAAATTCTTTAACGCGGTCGCCTGTGTGGTATTATTCCTATTGGCGGGGATCGGGTTGCGGGCAGCCTTTCAAATACAAAAACCGGAAGCCGTCATGCCGCTGACCGGCCGGCGGCCCTTTATAGCCGGGTTATTGCTAAGTATCCTCAACCCGCTCCACCTGCCTTTCTGGATGGGTTGGACGGCGGTGCTGAAATCCAAAAAAGTGCTGCCGGAATCAGCCGGCTCATACAATCTCTACGTGACCGCCATCGGGACGGGCACTTCGCTGGCCTTCCTTTGTTATGGTCTGGCAGGGCATCTGCTGATAGACGTCTTAAAAGAGCGCCAGGTCGTAATCAACGTCCTGGTAAGCCTTACCCTCCTGATGACCGGGCTGGTTTCGCTCTACAAGAAGTTTATTATGAATCACAGGACCCGACGCTCTATCAGATAAACCCGGTTCTATTTTACAGCCAGGAGATCCACCATTTCTATCACTGGGTCTTTAGCCAGTAATTCCGGCGCCTTAGCCATCAGGGCCTGCGCGATTCTTCCTGAAAGATGCGCCTTCCGGCCTCCTTCGTCGTTAAAAGTGTCAAAAATCCCAAAAGTCGAAGGCCCCAGTTGCAGCGCAAACCATTGAATCGTACCGGGTTCCTCTTCCGCGACCGGGAGCGCGCCTTTTATGAAATCGGCCACTTCCTGTTCCTTACCGGGCCTGGCTTCCAGCCTTGCCAATAATGCTAACTTTACCATAACATGATGATTTTCCTGATTTGTCTGGCAGCTGACCAAATCCTTACAAAAATATTCGGCTATTTGTAAGGATAACCGGTCCGACACGACCAAGCATACAAATCATTAACGGTAACGTCGATTTTTCAGATCTATGAGAAGAGATAAAACCCCGGAAGCGGCGCTGACTGTCGTTCAGCCCGTTAATCCCCACAAATGGGTGGAGACCTATGCGGACTATCTGTATACCTATGCCCTCGTGAGGATTAATGACGAAGAACTGGCAAAAGACCTGGTACAGGAGACTTTTCTAGGCGCTTTGCAACGCGTCGACAAATTTGAAGGGAAAAGCACGGAGCGGACATGGCTTACGGCCATCCTGAAGAACAAGATCATAGATGTCTATCGTAAAAGATCGTCCGGCCTGGCAAATCTGCCGGACGAACAAAATGGATTGAAAGAACAGCATGATTTCTTTAACCCTGCCGACGGGCATTGGACGGAGGCCTATGAACCTCAGTACTTCGGGATCGAAGACCGGGATCCTGTTCTCAACAAGGAACTTAACGGCATATTGAAGAAATGCATGCAGAGACTTCCCGCGTTATGGCTGGCCGTTTTTACGATGAAGCACATGGAAGACCATTCCACGGACATCATCTGCAGCGAACTAAAAGTTACGCCTTCCAATTTCTGGGTAATCATTCATCGCGCCAAAGTCAACCTGCGGGAATGTCTCCAGCGAAACTGGCTTTAAAGGAATTGTTATGAATGGTATAAAGAAAATACAGTACGACTGCAAACAAGCCACTTACCTGATCGAGAAGAAGCAGATCGTACGGCTGACATTCTACGAGAAAATACGGCTTTGGATCCACCTGGCAGGCTGTTCCGTATGCAGGATTTTTCAGCGTCAGAGCATTTTGATTACCCGGATGGCAAAAGAGTTCTTCCAAAATCCGCCATCGCCCCGGCCGGGACTGGACGATACATTCAAAAAGGAGTTGCAGGATCGGATCGAAGAGCGCCTGAAGAAAGACTAGAGAAAACCACAGGGTCGTTTAGAGGGAAAAAAATTTGTTGTCTTCTGTAAGGAAACGCCTTCTCCCCCGTCTATTAAGAAAATGGCAAAATGATCTTCACAACCACCCGGGAAACGGCCGCAACGTTAACCGATACCATCGACCAGCTAAGCGACTCACAGTACACAAAGCCCTGTATTGCCCTCTCCGGCAGCAGCATAGGGCAGCATGTACGCCATATCGTGGAACTTTTTCAATGCCTGCTCAACGGCTATCCAAATGGCGAAATCGATTATGATTCCCGTCGGAGGAACCAGGCCATCGCAATGGACAGGGAATTTGCAAAAGAATGTCTGCAAGCCATTACCGGCAAGATCGCTCAACCCGACAAGCCACTGTCGCTGTATGTCGGCTTCGGGAAAGAAGAGAAGCCCCTGGCTATTCCCACTACCTACTTCCGCGAAATTGTATACAATATCGAACACGCCATCCACCACATGGCTCTCATGCGGATCGGGATTCACGAAGTTTCGGAGATCCTGCTGCCAAAGGAATTCGGCGTTGCCGCCGGCACCCTGAAATACCAGGCGGAATGTGCACGGTAAGCTTTCTCCCCGGTTCCGGCAAGATATTTATCACCTCGAATCGGGATGAGAACACCAAACGTCCCCCGGCAGAGATCCCGGCGAGACAGGATATCGGTCCTTATTCCTTTGTGTGTCCAAAAGACCCTTTGGCCGGCGGGACCTGGATAGCCACCCGAAACGACGGATCGGCGATGGTGCTGCTAAACGGCGCCTCCGAAAAACATGAGCGTCAGCCTGCCTACCGGATGAGCCGGGGTCGGATCTTTTGGGATGTTTTCATGCCGGAATATTCTGTCAGGACTTTTGCCGATATCGCCCTGCACGATATAGAGCCCTTTACCCTGGTACTTTGGCAAAACGGAGAATTAACCGAGATGCGATGGGACGGCAGCGGAAAATCACTCTTCCAAAAAGATGCCGGTTCGCCTCATATCTGGTCGAGTTGCACACTCTATACGGATGAAGAGATCCGGCATAGGAAAGCCCATTTTGAGCAATGGTGCCTGGATCAGAAAGAATATTCGGTGGATGAAATCCTGAAATTCCATCTATTTGCCGGGCAAAACGAAGACGACAAGCGCAGGATCCGCATAAACCGCGATGGGAAAATGCTTACGGTCAGCGTTTCATGTATAGAGACGGGCCCGGGAAATTCCCTGTTTCACTATTCCGATCTCGTGACCGGCCAAAATCATCACACTGCTCTGAAATGTATACAATCATGCAACGGATAAAATGGATTCTATCGATCGGGATCATCAAAATATCGCACTGGGAATATTGGCCTACCAGCCTGGTTTTTGCGCCGCTGGGTTTGTATTGGGTATGGATGGGCTTAAAGGCCCGTAGCTTTTATTTCATGTCAGCCGCCAACCCGGGTATTCACACCGGCGGTTTTGTCATGGAGAGCAAACGCGACGTCTATGCTTTACTGCCCGGACGGCTCTATCCGGAAACGCTGTATATCGACAAAAGAAACGACGATCCCGGACTGGTCTCGCTTGCCGGATTGTCATCGGCCTACCGTAAAAATATCAGCTTCCCTTGTGTGGCAAAGCCCGACATCGGCATGCAGGGGCTGGGTGTCAAAAAGATCCGGAACGAAGAAGAGCTGCAGCTTTATTGTCAAAACATGCCATTCCCGTTTTTGATACAATCCTATATCGACTATCCGAACGAGGCAGGGATTTTCTATCATCGCCATCCCAATGAAGCAAGGGGGAAAATATCCGGTATCGCGCTAAAGGAATTCGCCTTTGTCACCGGCAATGGCCGGGATACCGTCGAGACCCTGGTCAGGCAAAACAAACGTTATAAGCTTTACTGGGAGAGCATAGCGCGTGAACTCGGAGACCAGGTGCATATCGTCCTCCGGGATGGAGAGACCATGAAGCTGCTGGACTATGGCAACCATGCACGCGGTTCGAAATTTACCGACGGAACCCATTTGATAAATGCCAAACTGGAAAATCTTCTCAATGAGATATGCGTCCGGATCCCGGGTTTCTATATAGGCCGGCTGGACATAAAATATAACACCTGGGAGGAATTGTCGGAGGGCAGGAATTTCAGCATCATCGAACTGAATGGCAGTGGCAGCAACCCAACCCATATCTATGACCCCGGGCATTCCATCCTGTTCGCCTGGAAGGAGATGGCAAGGCACTGGCGGCTTATCTACCGGATCGCCCGTTACAATCATATCCATAAAGATATCGCGTATCTGGGCTTTGGCGAAGGGGTAAGAGAAGTGCTCGCCCAGGGGAAGATCAAAAAGACATTACGTAAATTGTTATGAAAAACCGGGGGCATAGACGCAAGATTTTACGGGCTCTATTGCTGTCGCCCCTGGTATGCTCACTGCTTTTATCCCAATGCACCATGAAGTTCAGGATAGACGACGTTAAAGCCACGCGAAACTTTGCCAGTCACGGTGTGCCGTTGTCCATCCACACGTATGTTGTAGAAGGCTATACCATGCATTATGCCCAGACAGGCAGCGATACATTTCCCACCCTTTTCTTTGTGCATGGTTCGCCGGGCAGTTGGGACGTCTACAGCAGGTATATGCAGGACAAAGACCTGCTGGCCAGGTTCCGGATGATCTCCCTGGACAGACCGGGTTTCGGATTCAGCAGCTTTGGCAAAGCCAGGAATTTGGAAGAACAGTCGAAATTGATAGCCCCGTTACTGGAGAAAATCCGGAACGGAAAACCCATTTATGCCGTCGGACATTCTATGGGTGGCCCGGTGGTGGTGCGGTTGGCTCTCGACCATCCAGGCCTGTTTTCAGGGCTGGTGCTGCTTTCCGCAGCTCTCTCTCCTTACCTGGAAAAGCCGGAGAGATGGAGACCCCTGCTCTTCAAAACACCTCTGAATTATCTCGTTCCGGGCGCCCTGCGGCCGGCTAACCAGGAACTCTGGTATTTAAAGAATGATTTGAAACAGATGGAGCCCGAACTGGGGACCATCACGGCTCCCGTCTGGATCCTGCATGGAGACAAGGACCCGCTGGTGCCGGTTGAAAATGTAGCTTTTATGAAAACCCATTTCGTGCATTCGAAGAAAATCGACATTACTATTATTGCGGGCGCCAATCATTTTATACCCTGGCAGCATTACGATGAGATCAAAGCCGTGTTGATGAATAAAATACCCCTTTCCTTGTAAGAATTTGGAGGCTTGCCCGTCTAATTGAAAAAAGCACATATGAAAGTCACCATCCTTCTTATCTGGGTATTACGGCTGGTAGCCGCGGTCATCCTATTACAGACACTCTTCTTTAAATTCTCGGCAGCTCCTGAATCCGTCGCCCTGTTTACAAAACTCGGCATGGAGCCCTGGGGACGGATCGGAACGGGTGCGTTGGAATTAATCGCTTCCATCCTGATTCTCTTTCCCCGAACTACCGGCTGGGGAGCCGGGTTGGCCGCAGGCCTTATGGCCGGGGCGCTCTTTTTCCACCTCAACGGAACACTGGGGCTGAAATGGTATGGCGACTACAGCCTCTTCACCTACGCGGCCATTGTCTTCATCTGCAGCGTCATACTTGCGTGGATCTTCCGGTTCCAGGTGCTTTCCGTTTTTGGGGTGAGACCGAAAGCGATTAAGGCCTGACATGGATTGATGCGCATACAAGCTCAAGCTATAGTTTACCGGCATACAAGCTATTGTTCTTCCCTTTGCCCGAAGATTTCTACAAAAAACAGATGGTAACTGGCTGATTCTATTGATTCATAGAACGTTAGTAAAACATTAACAGTTATGAGGCAGCGTCGGCATTCTGAAAATTTAGTATCTTCATTGCCCGTAATTTATTCAAGCAACATTCAGATATGAAAAATAGTCTTGTAAGTCTCCTGCTGATCATTTCGGTACCCAGTTTTGCCCAATTGACCGTGTACGAACAATTTCAAAAGATCACGACCATGCAGCAGGCGCAGCAGTACATCGATGCCAATCCGACCCTGAAGCCCGTCATTCTGCATGTCAAGACCGGCACGGACACCAGCCTCATCCTGAAAAGATTGATGAAGCAGAACCAGGGAGATGTCTTTTCGGTGGGTTATGTCACCTATAGGATCATGGAAGCAAGTGAAAAAGTGAACTACCGGGCCAATTATATCTTCCTTGACGGAGGATCGCTGTCCAATGCAGAGATAGACAGTCTTAAAAAGATCATCCTGCAAAAGAACGCCGCCGGAGAATCTTTTGAAAAGCTATCCGATGAGTATACGATGGACGGAAATAACACGCACGGCGACACCGGTTGGTTCTTCGGCATAGAAATGATGCCCAAAGAGTTCCAGGAGGCCGTCAAGAACCATAAAAAAGGAGATGTTTTTTTTGTGGACGTATCCGACAAACAATGGCACTATATCGTCAAGAAGACCTACGACGACGATGACAAAAAAGACATCACCGTGCTCCGGTCGAACGGAAGATAAAAACAAGCGGCGGCAAACAAAAAAACTACTCCAAGCAGGATATAATATTGTGCCTGCACTTTTTCTATTTCTTTCACTTCCTGTTTTGAAAGTCCCCGTTTTTTATAGAAAAAAAAAGGAAATCGAGACAACCCTGAGAAGAAAGCCGATGGCATTTCAGCTGCCAAAGAAATAATGCCTAAATACTAAATATTTTAGTATTTTTGATATTATTCAACCTATCTTGCCAGCCGTGTCATTAACAAAAAAAGATATTATCGCGCAATTGCAAAGGGAGATCCTTCCCTTGCAAGGGTATAAGCCTCCATCGGCGGGCGGGGCTGTCGATACAGGTCTGGGGCCGGTGATC
>JARLGZ010000070.1 GCA_031292515.1 Puia sp.
AAAAACAATGCAGGCTTCTGAAAAGAACGAAGAGGTCCGTTCTCGCTATAATAAAGAGATTTCCATATTTGAACAGGCCTTGAAGGTGAATGATGCCCTGATCGCCTACCAGAAAAAATATAACGCGCCGCCTGATGAGCTCAAACAGCTCGCGCCCGAATTCATCCCCGAAATTCCGGATATCAAAGATGGATTCATACTTGTCTACGACAAACCAGCTTTGCGGCTGGTACGGCCAACTCCCCTCAAATAACAGGCTGCAGGGCGTAAAAAAACCTCCCGGTCAATTAAGATCGGGAGGTTGTGATAAAGATACCGGACAGGTACGTTTTACCGGTCAGTTGTCCGGCGGAGATACCGGTGTGCCTGCACTGAGGCTGTTGACTCCAGGAGCACATTCAAGAAAGATATTTTCCCCTGACGGACTGACATAATACCGCAACGTCACGCTATCCCCCTTCTGCAAGGAAATCCCCTGGACTCCAGAGGCTGGCTGGAACCTGTTGCCATTCTCCAGCCGGATCTCATTATTGGTGACCGAAGATACCGTTCCGCTTTCAATTCGTACCTGCGGCATCATACGCGCAGACGCTATAGAAGCTGAAACTCCGATAATGATAAGGAGTGTTATACACTGAAGGATATGAAATCTTGTTTTCATCATGGATCTCTCCGTTTTGCAGAATTTCGACGCATAAATTTATTAAAAAAATTGCAGTTGCACCATGGATACAATCAAGGGGCTTGCAATTACTTCTTCTGGCTATTGCCTTCCCGCCAATAATAAAGATTCAATCCAAGACCGGGGCTGTTAATCTGAAACGTCCCCGGCCCCTTGGGTCCGATCACTTCACTTCCCATCATTGCCATGGCACTGGCCTGCCCGTTTCGTATAAGGATGGCAAACCCGGAAGGGATTCCGTAAATTCCGGTATATTTCATATATCGGTCGGTAAGTTCGAGTTTATCCCCGTTTGCAGTCGAAAGATTGTAAGCGGCATCGGACGTGCAATAATCCAGGGAATAGGCAAAACCATTACCCCGGGGATTGCAGGGATCATTCAGGGTCGGTTGAAAGCTTGTAAAATACAGTATACCTGCATAGAGATTTGCCTGACTTAAAACCTTCTCGCCATCATGGTTGTCGGCTGAGTCTGTCGTAGCAGCATTTAAGGTTCCGGAAGGAACCGTGCAATTCTCCTGATCTTGAAGAACGATATACCACCCCTTTGCATCGTCCTCGATTCCATTTTCCAAAACGAGTTGATTGCTCGAATCCAGCCGGGTTACATCATCCGTCAGATACGCCAGAAGCTTGGTTTTTTGATCCGGTGACGTTGCTGAACCTGCGCCGAGTTCATTGCATGTCAGATTAAGAAGATTCTTCTCCGTATAACTTGCAGTGGAAACAATAATATTTTTCAGGAAATTGCCGTTGTCATCGAACTGTTGTGCGGTGACCGGACTATCGTCATAGACCGAATATACCCTGTCCCGGACCAGATTATAGGTTGGATGCTCCCGGTCACCTGTTCCGAACAGGAGCGTTGCAATCTTATCGGTGCCGCTGAAGGCCACATTCGGAAAGTTGTAATTGCTCTTGTCGAAAAACGAGCATGAGCCGCCCCAGGAGATAACAGGCGGATAAAAGGCCTTTCTTCCCTGATCTGCAGGATTGTCCGCCCCTGGCGTAATGACGCCACTGCCCCTGGTGCTGCCGGGATTACCCGAAAATATTTTTTTCACCGACCAGTTGCCTGCAGTCGACCAGCGCCAGAGCTTCGTATTTTCCGGATGCGTGGGATCCTTTATAATCTGTTCGTTAAAATTATAGTCAAGCCGGTATGCGTTGGAGTAGATATCGACACCATACACGACAGCCAGCGTGTCAGGTTTTGAACTTGAGACCAGCGCCTTGCCTGCGGGAGCCTCAAAATAGTTATATGTCCCGACTACAAGCGCCGGAGAGGCAGGAAAACAGTACTTCATATCCGTCCGTGTCTGCGTATTCACGGTGGCGTTGACTGTATTCCTATCGGCAGTGCCGAAACTCACGCTGAACGGCAGGACCGCGTTTCCAGTTCCATCCTGAACGATGGCTGCGGGATCGTCGATATCGACGATGAAAATGCCCCGGCCTGCGGTGTCGACATCCGGATTAAAGATATCGTAGACTCCATTTCCGTTGATGTCCTGGTTCGGATTGCCGGGACTCCATTTGACCGGGTCAATGACGGTGCCTGTTTTGTAGGGCGTTCCGCTTCTGTTCGGGTCATTAAAGGGCTCGGGAAATCCATCTTCCAAAGCGTCATATCCGCCTGTAAGAACCAGGACATCCTGAAACATATGCGCGCCCGTAGCCGGATTTGCCGTAATAGGAAGACTGGCAATCTGAATATCCGACCACGACTGCTGGATTTCAGCGTTGCCGTATTGCCATTTCACCGACCACATCGCAGGATTGCTGTTGGAAACATCCAGGCACCAAAAATATTTTCCCCCTCTCCGTTCTCCGAAAATAAGATACTTGGGATTCCCAGCCTGACGATAGAGAACGCTTGAGCCGTCGACCATCTCCAAAAAATCGTTTGCGGCAACATTTTGGAGCTTTGATAAAAGATCTCCCGGCACAAAGGCAAATACCTCTGCTCCCTGTTTGCCGCTGCCTGGGGTATCATCAAAAACATGCAGCATTCCGTCATTTGCGCCCACGACAATATACCGTGTGGTTAATTGGCTGCTGTTCGAAGGGTTGTAATAATCTACAATTAAAGGTTTGGAGTGGACGATACTGCCGAGGACCCAATCCCGGACAGCGATCGGATTGCCTGCCGCGTCGGCATCATAGGTATACCCATAGGTGTAATTAATAACTTTGTCCCTGGTGGCTGTATCGGTAACGGACAATTGAGCCGGGCTTATTGTTCTCGTGAGCTTTGTCAGTGTCCCCCCTATGGAGGTATAGATATTCCGGTTCCAAAAGTTGGAGGAGGAAAAATCATTCTGAACTTTTGTCAGTAAAATCTGGCCAGCCCCATTATTTTTGACATCAATTGGTCCGACAGTGTTGATCCACATATCGGTAATGGTATTGATGAACGTACCGCTGCTGTTTAAGACCGGCTTATTCGCACCGTCATAAATCATCATGCTATCCGGACGTTGCGTGCTGCCGTCACCCATTTCAAATTTTTTCAGATTACCTGCCCAGGATTTGCCGTTTTGAGGGAGAAAATAGGAAAAATAGAGGTCATTTCCATTCTGGGTTTTATTGTTGGAATCGACAGAGGCTATGGGAGCCGTAAAGGAAACTGTATTGGACATCTGCAGGGCCACCGAATACAACGCTGCGGAAAGTTGCGCTTTATTATAGGCCGTAATGTATTGCCCTCCCCCTTGTTGCGCCGCATTCATCAAAAGAGGCTGCACCCCGCCAAAAGTAATCTGATGGGTGGTTACATTGACGGTGGAATTCGCCGGATCAGGAACCACGGAGTTGTCCATCCAACTGTGCGTATAGAGATAGGCGGCGACACCGTCATAATAGCTGGGCGGCGGCGCCGTATACTGATACGGATCCTGTGTAAATTTTGAAGTATAACTACCTGTAATTGAGGTTGTTATTCCGTTTATTTTAATCTTGCTCCAGTTTGTATCCCCGGATTCATACCCGTCAGTCACAACGATAACAGAATTTTTGCTGCACAGACTCCCGCTCAGTTTATTGCTGTTTTCGTAAAATCCCTTTTGAAAGATATCCTGCAAAGCCTCTCCCAACGGGGAGATATCATAGGAATTATCTGAATTTGCCTTAAATCCGGCAGGAAGTTTATTAAAGATGACGGCGGACAATCCCTGCAATTTGCTGATAATGGAATTTTGCTGAACAGCCGGGTCGGCTGAGGGGTTAATCAATGTCCCGATTGCAGCGCCGTTTGATTTGGGGGTTGCGCCGCTTGTATCATACGCAAAGTTGGCAAGGCCCCAGTTGATATTGTCCGATAATGCATTCAACGCATAGGTCATCGCATCCTTGGCAACACTGAGACGGGTCTGCATCAGGTAGGCGTCTTGATAATAGGTCACTCTGATTTGATCCACCACATAGCCGGTCCCCTGATGCGTTGCACCGGAGGTCAATTTCAGGTAGACCTTTCCTCCGGCGATCGGCGCACTCCAGCCGCTTTCACCGTTATAATTGGGGGGACTGGCATTATTATATGTCGCCTTCAGGGTATTATTCTGGTCGTATATCTTGAGGGTGTCCGCCGCGTCATTGGTTGAATTGGTTTGGGTCGCATCAATATCGAAGTGACTGAAATGGACCTGAATCTGCACCGCACCGGAAGGAACGATCATCTTGACGGAATTGGCCTCCGTGACATTGGCTTTATAATAGACGGTGGAACCGACCGTGTCGTACGGGTCGGCAACGGCCGGAGCGACAGGGTTCGGGTTGGGATAGATAAGGTTATACGCGACAGGCGCCCAGGCACTTTGCGCCAACGGGAAATATTCGAATCGCCAGGCATCTGCTCCGACGGTTGCACCGGCTGGATAGGGATTGGGATTCCCGACATATTGGAGATTATACATGCATTGCATGTTGAGCCAATTGCCGGTCATGAAGAAAAAGATATTCGACGTGCCGCTTACTGCCGTAACCGCACTGTGCACCGTATCGGATACAATGCCATAGCCGCTGAAATAATAGCCGGGGGCGTTTATTATACCGCCAAAGCCTTGATCGATGATGGATCCGTCATAGAGTACTTTTGGATCGTTCAGAAGGATATCCTGGCTTCCCGGCAATTTGCTGCCATCGAAGAGGATATGTCCCTGACTGTCAACGGTAATTCTCCTCTTTCCCGTTCCGTCATCAGACAGGTTTCCCATGGCATCGACAAGCGTATGGGTATCAATGGTGTTCGAACCGCCGCTGTACCATATATATCTTGGATCGGCGGCATCTCCGGTGAACGCGATCGTCTTGCCGTTGACCGTCGCCATGGTCAGTCCGATATTACCCGACTGAAGGTAAATTTTCCGGGCTGTATTATGATTGTTATAAAATTGCGAACTATTCGTGACCGTATCATAAATATATTTGTTATGAGCGGTGGATGTATCGTTCAGGGTTATCAGATAATCAAACATTGCCCCATAATCCACGTTCTGCTCATAGACCCCGTAGTCCATGCTCGCAGAATTATCCATAAGGACATACGAATTCTGTTTTGTAACGACATTATAGACATCCGTATCCTTAGCGGGGCTGACCTGAACGGATATAAGAAATGCCAAGACCGGTAAAAGGACAAGGGTGACAATATTTCGAATTTTACAGCTGATGGTTTTCATCTGAACTCTCCGGGCATTGCATTCAGTTTCGCATCATAAGGAATTTTTCACTCCGACCTTGCCGCCGCCAGCCTCGATATCAATATCTCGATGACTGTTAATCTGGTATTTATAGTTTGAAAATTCAGTTGCCGAATATCCCTTGGGCGGAGTGTCCGGATACAGGTATGTCACCAGGTAGGAATAGTCCATTTCGGTATTTCCCGGGGTATAATTACCGACGAGATTTTCTCGCGGCCAGCGCGTGGCGTCGCCGGGAAGTATATCGGCGACGCTGGCAGGAAGATTTTCATTCGCTATGTCGCGCCCCGGATCATACGCTGCCGAGCCAAGGGGGGGGACCAGCACTTGTTTCAGTTGATTCGTGTCAGTAATTGTGTACCAGGAAACAGTGCTGTATCCGATCTTTCCGGCTTCAGTATAAATTCCGCCTTCTGCGATATTGAATTTCTGCTCATAGACCTGCTCGTTTCCTGCGATCATGTTTTCCATGGTTGAGGTATTTAAGGCCCAGAGCCCGAGCATGGTCACAACAACAAGTATGACCAGGGCGAAGACGAGGACAAAACCTGCCTCCCCAGACCGTTTCCTGCAGCCTGCAGAAGACGGTGAAAAAAGATGTGTCATAGAGGTATCTTTCAAATTGAATTATTATTGTACTTCAAACTTGTCAGGGTAAGATGCTGCTGTCCCATTACAGTTCGCCAGTACACGAAAATTGATATTTTGCAAAAGGCGGGAGTACTGCCCACAACCAATGGACTTTTATCGGTATTCCAGAAAATCTGATAGGACCTTCCGCTGTTGTCGACAACTTTTCCACCTGCAAGGACATAGGTGTTTTGGAAATTAGGGAAATTCGCAGGTAAAAATTGATGATCCGCAAGTGCCGGATTAACGGTTCTCCCGCCGCTATCGGAGCCATTGTTGAGTCCAACCAGCCCGTTGCCATTAGTATTAATCAGGTTCGGATCGTCAAAGGGTAATCGTTTCAACTCTTCCATAACCGAGAGCGCCACTGAATTTGCCATTGTTCGCGCCATTCCATTGTTGTTCGCATCTATAGCCCGTATCTGCATCCCTGCGGCTGCCATAATTCCGACGGCTAAAATAAAAACCGCTATCATTGCTTCAAGGAGGGTAAAACCTTTATCGTTCTTCATTTTAAAATTTATTCCTCAAATGTACGGTGACAATATCAAGCTTTCTCCTGAAATGATCTGCAAAGGGTCCCCAAATCGTTCCTGCGGCTGTCGTAAAACTTTGTGCACTTGTATAATCCGGATCCGCCTTCCCGACCCGGGCAAGCAGGGAGATCTGAACACCGACAATCCCGGTAATCTGCGATACGTCGGGGTTTGTGGTAAAAGTTCCATCCTGCAGGAGATATCTGAATTCGATTGCGCCAAGGTTTTCGGCTATCGGCTGAAATTCTCCGCCGGTATTTCTGCCCAGATTTGCAGCGCCGCCATTCACGATAACACCGGTGCGCTCCGGATCGTTTGCGGGAGAAAATCCGAATGTTATATTTTCGTTAGGGTCTGTGACCGTTCCATTTGCGCTGTTCGGAAGATTGGGATCTCCTGCCGTATCCTTGGTAAATTGAAATACACCTGCCGTTGCCTTAACAATTCCCGCTCCCGCCTGCCCGGTCGGATCGCAACCGGCTTCACGAATATCCTGTGTCATAACAAGCATTGCAGCCCGTATATTCTGCTGCATTTCAACCAGGGCCTCCTGAGCGGTCTGACTCCTCTGCTGCGATCGATAGGCAGCGAATACAGCTGACATGACCAGAGCAAAAATCATCATTGCCATTAAGAGTTCAATCAGAGTAAAACCCTTGCGCCAGTTTGCTCTGAGCGCCAATCCGAATATATTCATTCCTGTAAACCGATACGTGATTATGGAGTCTGAGTAAAAACGCTGCCTGCAAGCCGTATGCAGGTCGATAGTCTTGTCGTTGTCCGTGTACTTGCAACCTGGATGCTCGAAAGAATCGAATTGCCGCTTGCGTCGGGAAACGCCTGCAACCCGGCCAAAGGCAATCCTCTTGATGTGAATCCGACCGGTTGACCGGCAGGACTCGTTGTACTCATATTCAGGCACGGTCCTCCTGTCGTGGGAAAGACGACCGTTTTGAGGACGGGTTCACTCCCATTTTTGACACCATCTCCAGCGGTTCCGCCTCCGGCGCCGTTATCCGCGAAAATCGTGTATCCGCCTCCCGAACCAATACATCCTGCAACATCGCCAACTGGATGCATATCCACGACAATATTGGTATTTAAGCTAATCGCCTTGCTCCTGGCCCACATCAAATCCGATTGAAGCTGCCTGGATACGCTGCGCAACTCAATATCGGCGAGCCAGTGTCTGAAAAATGGAGCAGCCACCCCGCAAAGGATCGCTATTATGACCATTGCATACAAAATTTCTATCAGAGTAATTCCATTTCTAAATCAAATATGTTATAATATGTCTACCCAATAAGGAGGTAGACATATGGCGAGACCAGCGAGTGGCAAAGAAATGTTGAGCCGTGCAAAGGAACATTTGGCAAAGGCCCGGACTATTGGCGAGCTTCGGCAAGTTCAAGCGGTGATTTTACCGCTGGAGTTTGGTTTCACCATGGATCAAGTGGCCGCGATTACAGGTGTTTCCAAAGGATGGGCTTGCCAGTTGCGAATAGATTTCATTCGTTCAGGAGGGGGTGAAGACCGAGAGAAACCTCAACGAGGTGGGCGCAGGAGAGAAAATATGAGCAGAGAAGAAGAGACCTTATTCCTTGCGCCATTTTTTGAAAAAGCAGCAAAAGGTGGCATTTTGGTTGTCGGTGAGATCAAGAAAGCATTGGATGAGCATCTGGGCCGGACCACAGCTCTTGCCTCTGTATACAACCTTTTGCATCGGCACAATTGGAGAAAACTTGCGCCAGACAAGAGTCACCCCAAATCAGATGCCGAAGTCCAGGAAGAATGGAAAAAAAATTCCCGGGACATCTCCGCCAGATAAACGACAATTGGCCGGGTTCTGGGCCGATCCGGGTGATGTTTCAAGACGAGGCACGATTTGGTCGCATCTCCGATACACGAAGATGCTGGTGCCCCAGACCGACCCGCCCACTTTGTCGGGCGATGGTAACTCAGGAATATTCCTACGCGTATGCTGCAGTTACCGTAGCCGATGGAGTTCTTGACACACTGATACTTCCACATGTCAACAGCAGCTGCATGCAAGTGTTTCTTGACGAAGTATCTTCACGCCACCGTGAGGACAGAATCGTTATGATCCTTGATGGTGCTGGTTGGCATAAGGCCGGGATACTCGTTATTCCAGACAATATGAGACTGCTTTCCTTGCCGTCCTATGCGCCGGAGCTTAACCCGGTCGAGCATATTTGGGATGAGCTGCGCGAGAAGAGTTTCGGTAATCTTGTATTTGACAGCCTTGATGCTCTTGAAGACCATCTTGAAACATCACTTCGAGAAATGGAGGCTGACACGAAAAAAGTGCATTCAATTGTCGGATGGCCATGGATTATAAATTCACTTATGAATTAGAAATGGAATTAAGCATTGTCGAGGCCGTGTCGCAGACCGGGAAGACCGTCGTTTTGCATGATCCGGGCGAGACGGGGCCTTTTGCGGGTGATGTTTATCTGGTCCGCCATAAGCCGAAATCCGTTCTCTGCACGCCTATCGTCTACCAGGATGAAATCCTGTGTATGGTGTATCTGGAAAATAACCTGACATCCTCAGCCTTTCCGCCTTCCTGCCAGGAGCTCATCCGGCTTTTGGGATCCCTTGCAGCCTTGTCGCTCAGAAACTCCAATCTCTATGAGCAATTTTCCAGCACCGTTGAGCAGCTGCATAAAGAGATTGACAAACGGCAGGCGGCCCAGCTGCAGCTCCTCCATGCCGAAAAGCTGTCGGCCCTCGGGCGGTTGTCTGCCTCTATCGCGCATGAATTCGGCAATCCTCTGATCGGAGTGCGGTATCTCATCGAAGATATTAAAAACCGCCCCACCCTCAGCAAGGAGGATCGGGACCTGCTTGAGATCGGGCTCGAGGAATGCGACAGGATGAAGCATCTGATCAACGACCTGCAGCAGATAAACAAGCCGTCGTCCGGAAAACATGAGCGATTCAACATTCACAACACCATCGACAACGTACTGCTGTTTCAGAAAAAAAACCTGAAGAACAAGAAAATCGCCATCGTCAAGGCCTATGACCTGAGCCTCCCGGAGATCGTGGCGGTGGAGGATCAGATCACCCAGGTCCTGATTAACCTGACCATCAACGCCGTGGACGCCATGCCTGCGGAGGGCGGCTGCATCACCGTCTCGACCTCGGGGAATGCGGAGAAGG
The DNA here is from genome assembly GCA_031292515.1 of Puia sp. Taxonomy (GTDB): domain Bacteria; phylum Bacteroidota; class Bacteroidia; order Chitinophagales; family Chitinophagaceae; genus Puia. The sequence continues at coordinate 9,735 of JARLGZ010000070.1, forward strand.
TCTTCATCAGCATCAAGGACACGGGAAGCGGCATACGGCCGGAGGACCTGGACCATCTTTTCGAACCCTTTTTCTCAACCAAACCGGCCGCGGAGGGAACCGGACTCGGTCTGCCCGTTTCGTACGGCATCATTGCCAGACATGGCGGCACCATCACCTGCTCCTCCAAACCGGGGCAGGGGACAACCTTCACCGTCAGCCTGCCAGTCAGTCCCGCTCAGACGCCTGCTGCGGAAAATCAGTAACAGCCGGATCTTCCGCCTCTTTGACAATCTTCCATTCTCCGCCTTCAATATCCATATCGGCGATCTTGTCGATGGGCATCTTCAGGTATCGGCCCTTCCCCGAGATAGCCACGGTCCCGTCCTCAAGGAGGATCTCGCCGCTTCCCTCAAAAAATCGCTTGCTGTCCTTGGTGATCCTGCCGATTACCCGGACTTTTCGGTCCAGAGGAACGGGTTTTCTCAGGCTCATGGTGAAATCCACTGTCACTCCCCATATATTGTCGGGATACAAGGCCATAATCGCTCTGCCGATGGTCTCGTCCAGAATAGCTGCGGCCAGCCCGCCGTGCAGCCGTCCCGGATACCCCTGATGCTCTTCAGCCGGTTGAAACAGGGCCATGGTCTCGCCGTTTTCCAGTTCGTAAAAGCGGCTTTTTAACCCGAATTCGTTCGAAAGCCCGCAGACAAAACACATTCTTGCATTCGGCTGTTTGCCGGTTACGTTTACTTTCATACTGATATCCTGAATATTTTACGACACTCTATAATTCCCGCTCATTTTTTTATCCATCCCTTTGTTATAGCCATTTGCAATCAGGCTGTCCATTGGAATTCCGGTCAGGGCCGGTCCTGATCGGCGATTCCATGAGAGTTTCCATTCCGGTGGTTATCGAGGGTTATTCTTCGTTTGTAAGAGGAACAAGATGCGTCCATGATGAAATATGTTTGACTCTTTATAAAAATCTCCTATAACGCTAATGACGTTCTAGATTCCATGCTGCTTCATCGAGTTTTCGGGCGGTTGCCTGCTGGAGACTTGCCGGCGATCCCCTTCTTGCGCTTCTTCCTCCCTTCGGGGCCCTTTTGGAATTGGAGATCATTGCAATGAACGAACTGATCAAGATGAAAATCAACGGAATGGATGTGCACTTCCCGAAAGGGAAGACCATTCTGGAGGTCTGCAGGGATGCGGGAATTTATATTCCGACCCTCTGTCATGACGAACGATTGAAACCCTATGGCGGCTGCCGGCTCTGTCTGGTGGAAATCAAAGGCAGGCCTGTCCCCCTGGCCTCCTGCACCACGCCGGGTGAGGCAGGGATGGAGATCGCGACCGAATCCCCGAAGCTGACCCGCCTCAGAAAGACGGTGCTGGAACTCCTGCTCTCCAATCATCCCAACGATTGCATGTGCTGCGAGGCTTCGGGAGACTGCAGCCTTCAGGAGATGGCCTATCTGTATGGCGCCAGCCTGGATCGTTTTCAGGGCGAGCAATGGACGCTTCCCATCAGGGAAGACAACCCCTTTATCACCTTTGAACCCAATAAGTGCATAGTGTGCGGCCGCTGCACCCGGATCTGCAACGAGGTGGTCATGGCCGGTACTATCGATCTGGTCAACCGCGGCTTCAACGCCATCCCTGAAACGGCCTTCAGCAAACCCCGCAGCCTTGAGAACTGCGAGTTCTGCGGACAGTGCGTCTCCACCTGCCCCACCGGCGCCTTGACCGACAAGAAAGGCCGGGGCAAGGGACGGATTGGCGATGTCCGGAAGGTGAAGACCACCTGTTCTTATTGCGGCACCGGCTGCAATTTTTATCTTAACGTCAAAAACGGCAAGGTTGTCCGGGTCACGTCGGATCTGACGGCCCCGGTGAATAAGGGCAATCTCTGCATCAAGGGCCGTTATGGCTACGATTTCATCCACAGTCCTGAACGCCTGAAGACCCCGCTCATCCGTGAAGGCGAGGGTTACCGGGAGGCCAGCTGGGATGAGGCCTTAACCCTGGTGGCCAGCAAATTTAATGCCCTGATCAAGGAACACGGAGCAGACAAGGTGGGCGGCTTTTCGTCCTCCCGATGCTCCAACGAAGAAAACTATCTTCTGTCGAAATGGGTGCGCTGCGCAGTGGGGTCCAACAACGTGGACAACTGCGCCCGAGTCTGACACGCTCCAACCGTGGCCGGTCTGGCCACAAGTCTTGGTGCAGGTGCAGCAACGAACTCGCTTGAGCAGATGCCCGATATGGATACCCTTTTCCTCTTCGGCTCTAACCCGACCGAGGGGCATCCCATTGTTTCGCTCCATTTGAAAAAGGCCTTGGCCAACGGGGCCAAGCTCGTCGTCGCCGACCCCCGGAAGACCTGGATGGCCCGCCGGGCCGATGTCTGGCTGAACCTGAAGCCGGGGAGCAATATCGCCCTTTTGAACGGGATTATCCGGGTTATCCTGGATAACGGCTGGGAAAACGCGGAATTTATCAGCAAACGGACTGAAGGGCTTGAAAAATTGAGGGCCAAGGTCCAGGAATATGATCTGGAACGCGTGGAAGCGCTGACTGGCGTGGATCGCGACAAGATCATCGAGGCGGCCCGGCTTTATGCCCAGGCCGAAAAATCGATGATCGTCTACGGGCTGGGGGTTACCGAACACCAGACCGGCACCGAAAACGCCATGGCCATCGCCAATCTGGCCCTGGTCTGCGGTCATATCGGCAGGCCGGCCACCGGTATCATGGCCCTGCGCGGTCAGAACAACGTCCAGGGGGCCTCCGACCTGGGGCCGCTGCCCGCAACGCTGCCTGGATATCAGTCGGTCACCGATCCTCAATGCCGGGAGAAATTCAAGAAGGCCTGGGGCGTTGCCATCAAGGATAAGCCGGGACTGAAATCGGTGGAGATGCTTGATGAATGCACCAAAGGGAATTTTAAAGGGATCTTTATCCTGGGCGAGGATCCGGCCCAGACCGATCCCGACCTGGTTCATGTGCGCAAGGCCCTGGAGAGTGTCGATTTCCTGGTGGTCCTGGACATCTTCCCGACCGAGACGACAAAATACGCCGATGTAATCCTGCCCGGCGCCAGCTTTGCCGAAAAGGACGGGACCTTCACCAACGGCGAACGCCGGGTTCAGCGTATCCGCAAGGCCATCGAGCCCGTCGCCGGCATGGCCGAGTGGGAGGTCATCTCCCGGATCTCGACACTGATGGGCTATCCGATGACCTATTCTCATCCCTCTGAAATAATGGATGAAATAGCCAGTCTTGTCCCGATCTACGGCGGTATCAGCTATGACCGCATCGAGCAGAAGGGCATCCAGTGGCCCTGTCCGACCAAGGACCATCCGGGGACGACGACGCTGTACACCGACCTGTTCTCGCGTCCCGGCGGTCTGGCGCAATTTATGGCCCTTGATCATCAGGGCTCGGCCGAGGTGCCCGATGAGACCTATCCGCTGGTGCTGATCACCGGCCGGATCCGCGAGCATTACAATAACGGCTCCATGACCAGGCGGTGTGCAGGCATTGCCGAGGTGGTCCCTGAAGAGCTGGTCGAGATCAGTTCGGAGGATGCCGGGTCTCTGGGCATTGCCCATATGGATTGGGTGAAGGTGTCCTCGCGCCGGGGGGAGGTGCAGGTCCGGGCCAAGGTCACCGACCGTTCCCAGGCCGGCAGCGTCTTCATGACCTTCCACCATCAGAATGCGCTGACCAATGTGCTGACCTCGGAGCACCGGGATCCGATTACCGGGACCCCGGAATACAAGGCCTGCGCAGTCCGGGTGGAGAAGGTGTCTTAAATAACGTTCAACCCATGAGAGAACAAAGGGTCGCTTGCACAGTGCGGATCAGGCTGTGCCGGCGACCCTTTGTTTTGCGGCCGTTGTCACGTGACTCTGCCTGAATTTTCTGTCCGGATACACTGACCGCAAAAAGAAAAAACCGCCTGGGACCAAAGGTTCCCGATTATTTTCCCCCCCAGTTTTTAAAGGGGTTTTCCCTCAGGTTGGAATTGTAATACCGGATGTCGCCGGACACCTCTTCTCCAAGCCAGGGGGGGCGGGGAAAGGGCTGGTCTTCTCGGTCCAGTTCTATTTCGGCGACAATCAATCCTGCGTTTTCGCCCAGGAATTCATCGATTTCCCATCGAAACCCTTTATAATCCACCAGATATCTGATCTTTTCCACCAGCGGATGCTCGCACAGCTGGTCAAGCAGGGTCTTGGCATCGTCCACGGGGATCGGATAGTCAAATACCAGCCGGGTGATGCCGCTGGTCTTTCCTTTAATTGTTACATAACCTGCATCATTGCATGTTCGTACTCTGACGGTCCGGCCAGGCCGGGTGTTGATGTAGCCCTGGCGGAACAGCTGCCCTGAGGCATTTTCCCTCCACTCCTCGCTTGCCAGCAAGAATTTTCTTTCGATCTCTTTGCCCATGCCAGGAAGTCTCTCCACTGTGTAAGAGGTTACAGGTTTGGCGCAGGCTTCCGGTCCGGTGCCGGGGCAAGCGCTAAAAAATTCAAGGTGGAATGAACCGTGAACAGCGGAAACAACAGGGCCATGAGAAAGATATTCACCACCGGAATCATGCTGATGATGGCAGGGAGCACACCCAGGCGCAGGGCCGTCAAGGGATGTCTGCCGAGCCAGAAGAGCTTGCTTCCCAGAGACCAGTGGCGACGGGAGGCCGGATAGTCGATGAACATCAGGCTGGAATAAAAACTGTAGATCAGAAAGACGAGAATCTGGCCAGCCCCTGGAATAACGTTGAGGGCCAAGGCAAAGGCGGTGACCGCCAGACCGAAGAGACCGATTTTGCAGCCCTCGAGTATATCGACAAGAAGACCATGGACAGAAAACGCTTCGCCGCTCTCGCCGCTGCCGGAGTGAATTTTTTCAGCAGAGGCGCTGAGCAGGCAGTAACCGGGCATAGTCAGGCTGTAGGCAGCCAGGAAGGCGACATAAAAGGCAATAATCCGCGAGATAATCAGGGAGATCCATGTGAGGATAAGCCAGCCCTGATGCTTGATCCATCCCCAGATTGTCGCGGTTTCAGGACCCTGTATGAAATGGCTGCCTGCGAACTGGTCGAAATAATGGATGCTCATCTCATAGAAGAGCGCAGTTACGGCCAGGGTGATTAAAAAAAGCAACAGGCTCAGGATGAGGAGTTTTGTATGGGAAATGAGAAAAAAGGCCGATCGTGAAAGCGGGATCCACATGGATTTGGCAACCGGGTCATTAAGGGGTTGGAGGCGACTGATCACTGCTCCGGGAAAAATATGCGCTCTACCCGGCATGGCCGGACCAGCATACAGGCTTCATCAAAACATGAAAGCCTGTCATTTCAGTATGGCACGGCCAGGTTATGAAGAGACTTTCATGGAAAAAGCAATGGCGTGCTGTAATAATAGGGATATTGAGGCAATCGTAAAGGCTTGCAGATAAATTTTTCTCATGGCGGCTGCGGATCCCCCGGTTGCTTCAAAGCAAAAAGTGTTGAGAAACAGGGAAGTGTCTGTTGAAAGTTTCGCAGCCTTCTGCCGGGTGGCGATATGCAAGGCCATGACTCGGGAAAAGGAGAGCCATTTGGGAGGGGATTGTGTTATAATATCCCATGGCTTTGATCTTCCAGTTATTTATTATATTGATTTTCGCGGATAGGGCATCGGCGGCGGCCCTTGCATCCCCTGTTTATAAAGACCTCCAGTGATTGCAAAATGGCCATGACAAGTAAAAAGAAGAACCAGACTGTCTTTTCCTGCAGTTCCTGTGGTTACCAGAGTGTCAAATGGCTGGGCCGTTGCCCCGATTGCCATGCCTGGGAAAGTTTTGTTGAAGAGACGGTACGGCCTGCCGTAAAGACCGGCAAGGAGGATTCCGGGAGCCATCCCGTGCCGCTGTACCTGGCGCCCGACGGTGATGAAGAGCGTATCGTCACCTCCATCGGGGAGTTGGACCGGGTTCTCGGCGGCGGCATTGTCCCCGGTTCTCTGGTCCTGATCGGCGGCGATCCGGGTATCGGGAAATCGACCCTGATCCTCCAGACCCTTGCCGCCATTGCCAGGCAGGGCCATCAGGTTCTTTATGTCTCGGGTGAGGAATCAGCCCGTCAGATCAAAATGCGGGCCACACGGCTTAACGCCCTGCATCCCCAGGAATTTATAGCTACTGCCAGTAATGTCGACCGGATAATCGCGATGGCTGAAGAGATGCGGCCGGGATTGCTGGCGGTGGATTCTATCCAGACGCTGACCTGCGATGACATCCCCTCGGCGCCGGGGTCTGTGACTCAGGTCCGGGAGTCGGCGTTTCGTCTGCTGAAGATGGCGAAAAAGGAAAATATCCCGGTGATGCTGGTCGGGCATGTGACCAAGGACGGGGCGCTGGCAGGTCCGAAGACCCTGGAGCATATGGTGGATACCGTGCTCTACTTTGAAGGCGACCGCAGCCATGCCTTTCGCATTCTCCGGACGGTCAAGAACCGGTTCGGTTCGGCCAATGAGCTTGGCGTTTTTGAAATGAAGGGCGAGGGCTTGGTGGAAGTCACAAACCCCTCCGAGATCTTCCTGGCCGAAAGGCCTCTGGATGCGCCCGGATCTGTGGTTCTGCCCAGTGTTGAGGGCACGCGGCCGATTTTAGTGGAGATTCAGGCCCTGGTCAGCCCGACAAATCTGGGAACAGCCCGCCGTACGGCCATCGGAGCCGATCCGCAGCGCTTGTCCCTGCTCTGTGCCGTCCTGGAAAAAAAAGCAGGACAGGATATGTATGGTCATGATATATTTCTTAATATTGCCGGAGGCATCCGTATCGACGAGCCGGCGCTGGATCTGGGCGTTATCTGTGCTTTAGCCTCAAGCCTTCTTGATCAGCCTATTTCCTCCACAACCGTGGTCTGCGGCGAAGTCGGCCTGGCCGGCGAGATACGGGCCATCGGTCAGATGGATATGCGGGTTCGGGAGGCCGAGCGTCTCGGTTTTACCCGATTCATGATGCCCAAGGGAAACCGGGACCGGGGAGGGTGGAAATCAGAGATGGAGATCCTGTGCGTCTCCACTGTGCAAGATGTTTTCCGCCATCTTTTCATGGGAAAGGGACGAAAGTAAGCGGGGAAAAAGAGAGCCGGAAAGGAAGACCCGCCCGGTATGCGGACGGACAAGATCCTGCATGCATCGTCTCAGCTCTTTTCCAAGTTTTTGGTGGAAACCTACAACGGTTATCCCGTCCGGAGTACGATATCCCGGCTTTGGCGGCGGGGGCGTTCGGCCTGCAGAACTCTGTTCCGGTAGGCCGTTTCCCTTTCCCTTGACGCGTTTAGCGCGCAATAGTTATTGCAATCGGCATCGGATTTATGTATTCAATTATCCTTGGTTTTATTTTGTCGGCCTTGACCGTTCCAGCAGGCCTTTCACCGTATCTCTGCGCGTGGATTATCCCTTAGGAATGCTGCCTTGAAGGCCCCATGGAAAATGACTTTCACGAGGACGATTGATCAATCAGGTGTCCTCTGATACGCTGAATTAGCCAACGATTCCGGCTAAGCGCAATGAGTGTAGGGTGACGGCGCACGGCAGCTGTTGCATGGATTCCGGCTATTTCTCGCCCGGCTTTTACCATCTGACGGGCTTCCTTTTTTAATGAAGTATACGGCGTAAGGAGGGAAATCATGAGTGGACAAGGAAATGATCACGGCCACGGCCATGAAGAGGATCATACGATCTGCATGAAGGTCGGTGTGTTTTTTATCGCGGTCATCGGTATGATCGTGTTTATCGCAATGTTGAAATAACAGGTCGTTCGAAGAGCAGCTCGAATGATGTTGAGATTTTGTGTCAATATATGATCTATTGTCTGTTAAGAGGAGAAGTTCATGGTTGAAATAATGCACAGTAACATCCTGGAACTCTATGAGTTACGCGAAGATGCCCTTGAAGGGGGAGGGCAGAAGCGGATTGATCACCAGCACAAGGGGGGGAAGCTTACCGCCAGGGAGCGGATAGATCTGCTGCTGGACGAAGGATCGTTTGAAGAACTGGATATCCTCAAGGTGGGGCGCAACGCAGTCAGCGCCGGTGAGACATATCCGGGAGACGGGGTCATTACCGGCCATGGCACGATCAACGGCAGGGAGGTCTTTGTCTTCAGTCAGGATTTCACGGTTACCGGTGGCTCTCTTGGCGAGGGGCATTCGCAAAAAATCTGCAAGATAATGGATCTGGCGGCAAAGGTCGGCTCTCCCGTCATCGGTCTCAACGATTCCGGCGGAGCCCGGATCCAGGAGGGTGTGGATGCCCTGGCTGCCTACGGGGAAATTTTCCACAGGAATGTCAATGCCAGCGGCGTCATTCCCCAGATATCCTGCATTATGGGACCCTGTGCGGGCGGAGCGGTCTACAGCCCCGCCATCACCGATTTCATCTTCATGGTGGAACAGACTTCCTATATGTTCGTGACCGGACCCAATGTGGTCAAGACGGTCATTCACAAGGAGATCACCTCCGAGGAACTGGGTGGTTCCCAGACCCATGCCAGCAAGAGCGGCGTGGCGCAGTTCGTCTATCCCAACGATATTCTCTGCCTCCGTGCGGTGCGGCAGCTGATCAGCTATCTGCCCTCCAACAATCGCCAGAAGGCGCCGATCCTTGATCTGAACGATCCGCCGGAGCGTACCGACCCGGCTCTCGACTATCTGGTCCCCTCCAATCCCAACCAGAGCTACGACATGAACGTCCTGATCAAAAGCATCCTGGACGGGGCCGAGTTCCTGGAGGTCCAGCCCCAATATGCCCCCAATATCATCTGCGGCCTCGGGCGCCTGGGAGGACAGACCATCGGCCTTGTCGCCAATCAGCCTGCGGTCCTGGCCGGGGCCTTGGACAATAACGCCTCCGCCAAGGGCGCGCGTTTCGTCCGCTTCTGCGATTCCTTCAACATCCCGCTGGTCTGCCTGGTGGATGTCCCCGGATTCATGCCGGGACCGGAACAGGAACACGGAGGCATCATCCGTCACGGCGCCAAACTCCTCTACGCCTTTACCGAGGCCACGGTTCCCCGTATAACGGTGATTGTGCGCAAGGCCTATGGCGGTGCCTACATCGTCATGAATTCCAAACATATCCACTGTGATATCAATTATGCCTGGCCGACGGCGGAGATAGCCGTGATGGGAGCGCGAGGCGCAACGGAGGTCATTTACCGCAAGGAGATCAAAGCGGCGGAGAATCCTGAAGCCCTGTTCAATGAAAAAATGGAAAATTACCGCAAACACTTCATGAATCCGTTTCTGGCTGCCAAGCGGGGGTACATTGATGACGTTATCTTCCCTCGAGATACAAGACATCGGCTTATCAGAACTCTCCAGATCCTGGAGAACAAGAAAGGCGGCAGGCCTGATCGTAAACACGGTAATATTCCCCTGTGAGGTAGAGAATGTTTGAGAAAATCCTAATAGCCAATCGCGGTGAAATTGCCGTACGTATACTCAGCACCTGCAAACGCCTCGGCGTTCGAACCGTGGCTGTTTACTCGGATTCTGATTTCAGGAGCATGCACGTTATCAATGCCGATGAGGCTGTCCTTCTGGGCGGAGCCAGGCCTGCAGAATCCTATCTGAATATGGACAAAATCATTGAGGCAGCCCTGGGAACAGGCTGTCAGGCCATTCATCCCGGCTATGGCTTTCTCTCTGAGAACGCCGTCTTCGCCGAAAAGGTGGAGGCCGCCGGTCTGGTCTTCATCGGGCCGCCGGCCAAGGTTATTGCGGCCATGGGCGATAAGATCGAGGCCAAAAAGCTGGCTATTATAGCGGGCGTGCCGACGGTGCCGGGGCATATCGAGCCGGTGGCCGATCTGGAGTCGGCGGTCAAGGTGGCCGATGAGGTCGGCTATCCCGTGCTGCTGAAGCCTGCTGCCGGCGGCGGCGGCAAGGGTATGCGGGCTGTGGACGGTCCTGATGATCTGGCCTCGGCCCTGAGCCTGTGTCAGAAGGAGACCCTGAAGTCCTTCGGTGACGCGCGTATCTTCGTTGAGCGCTATATAAAACGGCCGCGGCATATTGAGATCCAGATCATGGCGGACAGCCATGGAAATGTGGTGCATCTTGGAGAAAGGGAGTGTTCAATTCAGCGGCGATATCAGAAGATCATCGAGGAGTCGCCCTCTTGCGCTCTGGATGCCGGTCTGCGCGAGAAGATGGGGAGTCTGGCGTGTTCCCTGGCCAAAAGGGCAGGCTACACCAACGCCGGTACTGTGGAATTTATCCTGGATGAAAATCAGGAGTTCTTTTTTCTTGAGATGAATACCCGTCTGCAGGTGGAGCATCCGGTGACCGAGTTGGTCAATAACCTTGATCTGGTGGAGATGCAGTTGCGCGTTTCGTCAGGTGAGGTCCTGCCCATAGCCCAGACGGATGTTGTTCTCAAGGGCTGGTCCATCGAGGTGCGGGTCTGCGCCGAGAATCCGGCACGGGATTTTGCTCCCTCGGTGGGGCTGATCACCCGGTATGCGGCCCCAAAGGGCAAGCGCGTCCGGGTTGATTCCGGGGTGGATGCCGGCAGTTCCGTGGGCGTTTTTTATGATCCCATGCTGGCCAAGGTCATCACCTGGGGAGAAAACAGAGAGCAGGCCCGCCAGCGCATGGTGCAGGCCTTAAACGGCTACCATATCGAAGGCGTCTTCACCAACATCGATTTTGCCAACCGGATTCTCAATCATCCGGTATTCATCAAGGGTGAGCTTTCCACTGATTTCATCCCCACCTATATTTTTGATGAGAGCAAGAAGATAGAACCGCCGTTGTCTTCTCTCCACGCCATGGCGATCGCCACCACGCTGATGCACCATCTGCGCAAGAGCCTGGTGCAGCATGCCCTCCGGCCGTTGAAATCGCGGGTTGGCCCCAGCCATTTTTCCAAAAATACCTATGAGTTTGTGGCCAGGACCGAGGGAAACGTTTTCAAGATGCGGCTGGACAAGAATGGATCGGAATTTCAGTGGCGGATCCGGGTGAACGATGATATCTATCGGGTCATCACTCCGCAACCGGAATTTTACCGCCGCAGGCTGAAGCTCAGCATCAATGAACAGGAATATCATTTCCGGTTGAACTATGAGGGAAATTTCATTGTCGCGGCCTATTGCGGCGTATCCCTTCTCTATGAGATTTACAATCTCCGGGAATGGAAGCTGGCTCACTATATGCCGGTACCGTCGATGAAGGTTGTCGACAACATCCTCGAATGTCCGATGCCGGGTCTGGTCGTGGATGTGAAGTGTGCCGTAGGCGATCAGGTTTTCAAAGGCCAGGAACTGGTTATTCTGGAGTCCATGAAGATGGAAAGTGCGGTCTCTTCTCCCGGAGACGGCGTTATAGAGGAGATTTTGGTGAAGGCGGGGGATGCGGTTGAGTCGGGCAATGTTCTGGTCCGTTTTAAGAAGACCTGAGCCCAGGGGCAAGCCAGAAATCTGTGCAGTATCAAGCGCATGCCTTTGGCTCAATCTCCTTCAAACCAGCATGGCTGGACCAGAATGACCAGCCTCAAGCGAAACATGAAAGCTCATCATTGCAGTATGGCTTGGCCAGCATCAAAACGAGACTTTCATATAAACGTTGTTTGCTGCAGGGTGTGAACTGAACCATGATGATACAGGACGGCTCGACATGTGCATCAGGCCTTGAGGGTGACACAGAAAAAGAGGTTGTCATTCTTCTCTGTGATATGGTCCGCTATACACAGATTACTGAGGATATGCGCCCCAATGAGATTCGTGATTTTATTGTTGAGTATCATAGGAATCTGCGGAAAATCATTCAGGCTGAAGAGAATGGCCTGCAGGAAATAGAGCCCTCCGCCGGCGATGGGGCCATAGCGATCTTTGAAAAAAAGGAAGACGAATGCGGCAAATCCGGCATGTGCATCAGGGCCCTGAAGGCTGCCATCAATATTGCCTTCGCGGTTGAAGATGGGCGTATCCCTCCCACGCGTATCGGACTTTTTTCCGGTGATATCATTGAAGTCTGTCTCGACGGGAAGACGATGCATTTCGGAGCGAGCTTTGCCGTCGCCAGCCGTCTTGAAGAATTGTGCGGCTATTTCGGCACAATTTTTCTTATGGATAAGGAGGTTGCCTTCTGGCAGACCGATGAGTCCGGATCCCTGGTCTGCATCGGCAAGGTGACCCCGAAGAATTTCAATCATCCGATTCATGTGTATACGGTCTATAAGCCGGGGATTCACGGTTGTCCCCGTGATATCGATGCAAAACGGCTCCTGCAGTTTATTTCAAAGAAAAACCGGGCGATTGAGTTGTTTTGCGGAAATTCCCTTCAGGGGATTCGTCCTGATTTTCCCCTGGCGCGGGAGAAGCTGGAAGAGGCGCAGACGTTTTTTTTCGAGATGACCGGCAGGGAGGATGTCGCCTCGGAGCGCATCCTGGAATATATCAGGAACATGCCCTATCCCAGTGAAGATTTCAGAAAGATCGGGATGAAGGTGAAGGAAACCTCGGGAGATTCCCTGGGGACCCGCATCCTGCATCTCTCGAATGAGTTGCTGCGGGCCATGGATTTTGAATTTTATCACGCGTTGGTTGTGGATACCGATTGGGAAAGGCATTTCAAGCTGGAATGGAAAAAGAAAGGCGACATTATCGTGCGGATAAACGAGTCGCCCAACGGGGTCTACTATCTTGACAGCGGCAGTGTCAACGCGCTGGACGAAAATGGAACCGTCATTGCGACCCTTGTTGCCGGAAATGTCTTTGGAGAGATGGCGTATTTTACCCGAAACAAAAAGCGTAACGCCACAATTGTCGCCAATACCGATGTGGTGGTGAGACGGATTTCCAGTGAGAAATTCGATACGCTTCCGGTTATAAAGAAGATATTCAAGAAGATTGCCAGCAAGAGAAAAAAATCGAACTGATGCCGGGCCGCAGTTGAAATGCAAGACTGTTCCCGGACAAGAGCCCGGGAACAGTGAATAATTGTTCCTTATTCCGTGGTCAATACCACATATTGACTGAATTCTCCATTTTGCACCCGCAACAGGACCCGTTTTGATGTTTTGGAATTCCGGAGCACCGTATCCAGTTCCTGCAGGGTATGCACTCTTTGCCTGTTTACCTCTTCTATGAGCAGCCCAGGTTTCAGACCGGCCAGAGCCGCTGTGCTTCCAGGCTCAACGCCCTTGATGATAACTCCCTGATCCTGCTTGTAACCGAATCGTTCCGCCAACTCCGGGGAAAGATTCTGCATTGAAAGCCCGAATTGATTGAGGCCTGTTGTGTCGGCGGAGCCTCCCTTTGCCAATTTGCTGAAATTCGCCGGTTGTTCACCGATTGTTATTTCAATATCCTGTGTTTTTCCGTCACGGATGATCTGCAGTCCGGCCTTGGAGCCAGGAGGAAGCAGAGAGATCTGGTTCCGCAGATCGTTCGCGTCGTCCAGCGGCGTATTGTTCAGACGAAGAATCACATCACCCTGTTTCAGGCCCGCCTTGTCTGCGGGAGAGCCATGTTGGACCTCGCTGATCAGGATTCCTTCCGCCTTTTTCAGATTGAAGGATTTTGCCAGGTTCTCATCCACGTTCTGTATGGCAACGCCGACCCAGCCCCTTGTCACCTTCCCTTTAGCATTAAGCTGGGCTTCGACCGTCTTCACCATGTTGATGGGGATCGCGAAGCCGATGCCCATGTAGCCTCCGGTCTTGGTATAGAGGGCGGAGTTGATGCCTATAACCTCGCCATGGATATTGAGCAGCGGTCCGCCCGAATTTCCAGGATTGATGGCGGCGTCGGTCTGAATGAAGTTCTCATAATCGTTGATGCCGACCTGGTTCCTGCCTTTGGCGCTGACCACACCGACGGTTACCGTCTGGCTCAGACCAAAGGGGTTGCCGATGGCGATGACCCATTCTCCGACCTCAAGGGCATCCGAATCCCCAAGAGGGACGACGGGAAGATTATCGCCGTCGTCGATCTTCAGCAAGGCTATGTCGGTCTCGGGATCGGCCCCGATAAGCTTTGCTTTCACCTGCTGCTTATCCGAGAGGATGACGGTGATGCTGTCCGCACCTTCCACCACATGATTGTTGGTCAGGATCTCACCGTCCTTGCTGATGATAAATCCAGACCCCTGGCCCTGCTGCTTAAACTGGCGGGGTTGCTGACGGAATTGAGGACCGAAAAACTGCTGAAAGAAGGGGTTGTTGTAAAAATCGTCGTCGCCGCCGAAGCCCCCGGTGTTTTTGACGGTCTTTTCGACCCGGATATGCACGACGGCGGGCATGACCTTTTTCACCACGCTGGTGAAGGCCTTAGATGAACGGCTCAAAAAATCGCTGTCCTCATCAGCCGAGGCCAATGGGACGGTGCTTGTCAGGAACAACATGCCGAGAACAAAAAATGCCAATGTCCTGAAAATGAAAGATGGTTGCTTCTGCATTGCTCTGCCTCCAAAGTAAAGGTGATGTCTTCTCCCTGCGACCGGTTGGGGAAGACAAGTCTGTCATTTCGATACTCAAAAGGGTAAAACCGAACAATTTTTCGTCAAGAAAGATTACTGAAATGTAATCTAACCGGCGCTCAGGCAAGGGCAAGCGGGCAGGGCAAAACGGCAGGCTGTGAAGATGCCGCATGCCGTACGGAAAGACCGTGGCGGCATGCGGGGAGGGGCGGATTGGGGCTTGTCAGCTCCTGATCATTTCCGCAATCTGAAAGGCGACTTCCAGACTCTGTTCGGCATTCAGGCGGGGGTCGCAGGTGGTCAGATAGTTTTGGTGCAGCTCTTCATCGATGATGTTCCTGGCTCCTCCGGTACATTCCGTTACATTTTCGCCGGTCATCTCGAAATGCAGGCCGCCGGGAACAGTTCCTTCAGCCCAGTGGGTTTCGAAAAAGCAGGTGATTTCCGACAGGATATCGTTGAAATTCCGTGTTTTATGCCCTGTCTCGGCTGTGTAGGTATTGGCGTGCATCGGATCGCAGCTCCAGACGATCTTGTATCCTTCCCGTTTTGCTTCCCTGAGCAGCGGCGGCAGGACCTTTTCGATCTTTTTCATGCCCAGCCTGGTGATCAGCGTCAGGCGTCCGGCCTCGTTTTCCGGGTTCAGTTTGTCGATGAGCCGTTTAATATTGTCCAGATCATAATCAGGGCCGACTTTGACCGCGACAGGGTTCAGGACTCCGCGGAAAAATTCCAGATGCGCCCCGTCGAGCTGCCTGGTCCGTTCGCCGATCCAGAGCAGGTGGGCGGAACAGTCATACCAGCCTCCGGTCAGCGAATCCTGACGCGTCATCGCCTCTTCGTAGCCGAGCAGAAGCGCCTCGTGGGATGTGAACACCTGCGCTTCCCTGAGCTGGGGGTTATCGGCAGGTATGCCGATGGTTTCCATGAATTTAATGGCCTGCTGGATGTGTTTAGCCAGACGTTCATAGGAGCGTCCCATGGGGGACTGCACCACAAACTCCTGGTTCCAGGCATGGACCCTGCTTAAGGCCGCGAAGCCGCCCCGCGTGAAGGCCCGCAGGAGGTTCAAGGTGGCCGCGGACATATTGTAGCCTTTCAGCATGTATTTGGGATTCGGGGTACGGGCTTCGAGGGTCGGTTCCGGCCGGTTGACCATATCGCCCCGGTACGACGGAATCTCAATGCCGTTTATCGTTTCCGTATCCGAGGAGCGGGGCTTGGCAAACTGGCCGGCTATGCGGCCGACCTTGATCACCGGTTTGCCGCCTGCGTATGTTAAGATAATGGACATCTGCAGCAGCACCTTCAGAGCCTCTCTGATCTTCGGCGCGGTGATCTGAGAAAAATCTTCGGAGCAGTCGCCACCCTGCAGCAGAAACGCGTCTCCGGTGACCGCCTTTGCCAGCAATTCCTTCAGGGAGCGAATTTCACCTGCAAAGACCAGGGGAGGCAACTGGGCGAGATTCGCAAGGACTTTGTCAACTTCGCCCTGATCAGGCCAATTCGGCTGCTGGAGGGCCACATACTCCTTCCAACTTGATTTCGTCCACGTATTCTGCTTGCTGGTCATGGTGACTTCCTTTTCTCAGTATGTAATGATATATTCTGGATCCTGCAACTGTCGCCTAAAGACAGCACCGTTCGACATCAAAGGCATTGAGGATACGTTTTTCCCGTTCAAGTTTGCAGGCCTCCTGTTTGGGCAGGAACATCAGAGAGGGCAGCAGGATGGCCGCAGCCTTACGGTCAGGGATAGAGCTTAATCCATTTCCAAGAATCTTGCCAGTCGCAGTATCAAGCAGCTCAGCTTCACGGCCATTGGTCACAACCGCCAGGGGAATGCGATATTCCGGATGAAGCACCCTGGCTGCGGCAACGGCCGCACGTTCCCTGCTCACCAGCGAACCGGGACCGTATCGGATGATCATGAACGACAGATTCCCAAGCCTGACCGTGAGATCAATGGATGATCGCACAAAGCAGCGGGTAAAAAGGGTGTCAATAGTGGCTCTTGCGATCAACTCTTCTTTCTGATAGCCCTTTTCTTCCACCATCATCTGATAGATACCCTGCCGGAGTCTTTCGTCATCGGTATCAGTCAGTTCCTCCCCTGTGAGATAATCGGAAAGGGTGCCATAAATGAGATGATGGGAAAAGTGTTCCGGCATGGTATTTCTCTGATGGCATCGGTATGGAGCACACATAGGGATATCGATCGAATGCTATCTTTAGGTCACCTTGAAAAATTGCCTTTTCGCCCGATCTCGACGTTATGCTCAAAATTTTATCCTCGGAGGTAAGCGGAGACTCCGAGATCCTGTATATACCTGCGGTAAAATTTTTCGCATGCCTTGATCTCAAACGAAAATTCTAATTTTTCAAGGTACCCTTTATTTATTGCCTTTCCGCCCGCTTGTCAACGGCGGGATACATAATTCAACGGGATCGGAATTCCGATTCTCAAGCACAAGCATGGCTGGACCAGAATGACCAGGCTCAACGAAACATGAAAGCTTGTCATTTCAGTATGGAACGGCCGGATTATGATGAGACTTTCCTCTAACCAGCATGGCTGGACCAGAATGACCAGGCTCAACGAAACATGAAAGCTTGTCATTTCAGTATGGAACGGCCAGGTTATGAAGAGACTTTCATATAAAACGATAACGGCTGCGCTGCTTAAGTCATTGCTTTACAAATTGGCACATTCGGTATACCCTGCCTCATTTCATATGCAGGATCACGCACACGCAGAGGAGGCAGGTCTATGAAACAACTCGATTATACCAACTCAAATTACCTGACCAAACCTGAAAAGATTTCCTTGGCGGCACGGTTGCTGCCTTCTCTTGGGTTTTATTGCCGGTTTATTGAAATCGTTATCAGGGCCAGCAAAATGGCCAGACTGGGGCTTTATGACAACGAGAAATGGTACGAGAGCAGTTTCGATGTTCTTAAAGAACTGGAGAAGATTGGAATATGTTTCCATATCTCGGGGATTGATCATCTCCGGGAGGTGGAAGGTCCGTGTGTAATAATCGGCAACCACATGAGCCTCATGGAGAGTGTCGTGCTGCCGGTGATTATCGGTCCGGTCAAGGCGATCACCTTCATTATCAAAGAGGGCCTGCTGAGGTATCCCGTCTTTCAGCATATCATGCGGTCGCGTAACCCTATCGCGGTGACCCGAACCAACCCGAGACATGATTTTCAAACTGTGATGGAAGAGGGTGTCGATAGATTAAAAAAAGGAATTTCAATAATCGTTTTTCCCCAGACCACGCGTTCCTCTTCCTTTGATCCGGAACAGATGAGTACCATAGGGGTAAAACTCGCAAAGAAGGCGGGTGTGCCCATTATCCCGTTAGCTTTACGGACAAGCGCCTGGAAAAATGGAAAGATAATTAAAGATTTCGGTGTTATAAATGTATCAGAGAGTGTCAGGTTCTCCTTTGGAGCACCCTTGCGCGTTCAAGGCAAGGGTGCTGACGAACATCAGGCGGTCGCCCGGTTCATTGAAGACACTTTGAACGAGTGGGGCACAGAATAACAGAAGTCTGCGAGGAGAAGGTTTTTATCCTCCCCTCTTGCTCTGAGACGGAGCAAGAGGGAGCATTTCAGGAGCGCTCTGGTGTGGTACTTAGAGATCGTCCGGTTCCAGCAGGTCGTTCTCTTCATCGAGGTCGTCTTCAGCAAGGTCGTCACCCAGTCCGTCGCCGTCAAGATCATCATCGTCTTCATCCTCGTCATCCTCGTCGTCAAGGACATCGTCATCTTCGAGATCGTCATCATCAAGATTCTCGTCATCCAACTGAGATGAGCGGATGGCCTTGGGAATCTTTGATTCCGGCAAAACGATTTCGGTTATTTTGGTGACTTCGTCACGAATCACGGGGTCTTGCTGGCAGACACTGCAACTGGCGACATGCTGTTCGATGAAAGAAACCATGCGGGCCGGTGCCATCGTCTCGTCCCGGACGCTCACATACCACGTTTTAATAAGTTTTATTAGTCTATCACACTGCATAGTTTGATTTTATTTAAAGATTTTCGAGAGACCGAGTGCCGTGTCAGGCTATCTCCATTTTCAATAATTGAATTCGGCATTATAATAAAGAGTTGTTTTCATGGTCAACACCTATTAGTATGAGCGCCTGTTTTTGATTCTCCGATTTTCATGGAAGTGGATAGGACACTGGTGGTCCTCCCGGACTTCAAATCCGGTGTGTGGGGTTAATAGCCTCTCGGGTGGGTTCGATTCCCATGCACTTCCGCCATACATCATCCGGCAACATCCTGTTACGTCCCGTCTGATCCCCGTAATTCTGGGGTTTTCTCCTTTTAGCGTCCGACACCGTCCGGACAAATTCATTGACATCCGCAGGATAAACACGGTATTAAACACGGTATCAACTAATTGGTGATTTCTGATACCGTGTTTTCCCTCTTGCTGTGATTCTACAAGGGTTTCAGAGCAATTTCTAGCGTAATATACGGTATCAGTTTTTAAAGTAGGTCTTGGCTGATACCGTCTTTGATACCGTGTTTGTTCATTTTTATTAAGTGGAAACAAGTTGTTATGTTTCATGGTTTTGTGACGTTTGGTCGCGTTGGGTATGTGAAAAGAGGAAAACGGCCACATTCATTTTTTGGTTACATTCAATATTGAAGGAGATGTCTGTATGGCACAACTTACTGATATCGCAATACGTAATGCTAAAGCAAAAGAAAAACCATATAAACTTTCCGGTGCCGGACTATACCTACTTGTCATGCCGAACAGCAAGAAGTTTTTTCGATGGGATTTTAAATTTGAAGGGAAACGAAAAACCTTGGCCATAGGCCAGTACCCAGAAACAAGTCTTAAAGAAGCAATCGCAATCCTTGCCAAAGCAAAAGAACAACTAACTCAAGGTACTGCGCCTAAATCAATGAGTAATGCAGGGAAGCGACGGGAAGAAGCCAGGCAGATGGAAGGTGGGGCGACATTTCAGAATATTGCCTTTGAATGGCATGAGAGATTTCTTGACCAATGGAAACCTGACTCAGCCGAGCGTATTATCAGTTATTTGAAAAAAGATATTTTCCCGTACATTGGCAAGCACCAAATCGCGGACATCAAGGCCCCAGATGTACTGATGGTACTTCGTAGGGCGGAAAGCCGCGGTGTTCTTCATACAGCACATCGGTTGCGTACTGTTATCGGTCAAGTGATGCGCTATGGGGTTGCCACTGGCCGTTGTGAGCGAGATCCCACCGGTGATCTAAAAGGGGCGCTTCCAGCCTTCAAAACAACGCACCGGGCTGCTGTTACCAACCCGACCGAAGTTGGGGCTTTATTGAGAATGTTGGACAATTATACCGGTACATTTGTCGTGGCGTGTGCTCTTAAATTACTACCGCTGCTCTTTTGTCGCCCTGGGGAACTCAGAAATATGAAGTGGGAGTCTGTGAATTTTCAAACAGCAGAATGGAACTATCTGGTCACGAAAACGCAAACTCCGCATATTGTCCCACTTGCTTCCCAAGCAATTGACATTCTGAATGAACTTCATCTTGTGACGGGAAACGCACCTTACGTTTTCCCCTCGCAGAGAAGCAACAATCGGCCCATGAGTGATATGGCTATTAATGCTGCAATGAAAAGAATGGGCATTGATACAACTCAGGAAATCACTGGCCATGGCTGGCGAGCAGTCGCAAGGACAATACTTGACGAGGTGCTAGGCTTTCGACCTGACTTTATAGAACACCAATTAGCACACACGGTTCGTGATCCACTGGGCAGGGCATACAACAGAACGTCTCACCTTCCAGAAAGAAAGAAGATGATGCAGGCCTGGGCTGATTATTTGGACCGTCTTAAAGTTAGTGAAATAAATAATATTGTGCCATTTAGGGTTGTAGCGCGATAACCATTCACGCTTGTTTACAGATTCGTCCACGCAATTTACATGAAGAGTAATAGAAAAATCGTGCAAATCGACATAGTCGCGTTCTTTGCTTCTGTTGAATAGGAGCGCGACAACCCCGATCGCCAATGCAAGCTTATCGTTGGAGGTAGGCCAGACAGCCGTGGTGTTGTGGCCGCCTGCATCTTATGAAGCCCGCAGGTTCTCATCCTTCTGTTTTGCCCAGGCTGTTACGCGATACAGAGGCTGGCCGACGTAAGGTGCGGCTGCTCGGAATTACCGTTTCCGGCCTGATCACTAGGAGCGGAACACCTTAACAGTTTTGTCTGCCATTCCAGCTTGGCAGGGACAACCGTATTTGTCAACAGGTGTAGGCATTGAGTGTGCTAATGGTTATGGATGAGAACTTGATGCTAAACAGGTTCGCTGTAATATGAACGAAGCACCAACGCAAAGAACCATTTACACTTAAAGCAAACCAGACGTTTTCAATGAAAGTGTTGTAAAATAGCTTATTAGCATTTTCTCTTTTTAAAATATTTCACTTCTTCAGTCACCGAAGGAATAATATTATGCCAGCGATATCTTCCGCCACATCCTCGAACATTTTTACACGCTTATCTCCCGGTAAATCAAGACTTGTTTGGAGTGATGAGTTTGAGGGACCAAAAGGCTTTCCACCAGACCCTTTGAAATGGGGTTATGATAAAGGTGGAGAAGGTTGGGGAAATCGAGAATTGCAGTACTATACTGATCAAACGGATAATGCGATGCTGGATGGTAACAGCTGTCTGGCTATCACGGCAAATGCGGTTGCAGATACCGACACTGCAAACCGCATGTGCTGGTATGGTCCTTGCCTTTTTACCTCTGCCCGCCTTCTTACGATCGGAAGATTTTCGTTTACGTATGGTATTGTGGAGGCCAGCATTAAGGTCCCGTATGGGCAAGGAATCTGGCCAGCCTTTTGGATGCTCGGTGGAAATTTTGGTGAGGTTGGTTGGCCGACGTGCGGTGAGATCGATATCATGGAAAACATTGGCAGAGAGCCCTGTATTGTGCATGGCACCCTTCACGGGCCGGGTTATTCGGGCGGAAATGGTATCGGTGGCCAGTACGTATTGCAGGAAGGGTATGAAGTCAGGGATGCGTTCCATTTATTTACGGTGGAGTGGCAGCCAGGAATCATTCGATGGTACATGGATAATCGCCTGTATGCTGAGGTCAGGCAAGATCAACTCCCGAAAGGAACACCTTGGTCTTTCGATCAACCCTTCTTCCTCTTGTTGAATGTGGCCGTAGGCGGAGAGTGGCCAGGCGCTCCAGACGAAACGACAGTTTTTCCACAGGTAATGCTGATTGATTTTGTACGCGTCTACCAGACTATGTGATGATGGGTATGGCGGCCGGACCTTGTGATCGATTTCGGCAGAACGCACAGCAGTGTAGATTTGGCCATTGCGAAAAATAAGGAACAGTTGGCCCAAGGAACAGTTGGCCCGCTATAAAAGGAACCATCCTCACGGCGTTCCGGAAGGTCAAAGATACTCTCTCGGTTCAAACGAACACGCACGATGAAGAGAAGGAACAGGCCGAGAAGGAAAAATCGCTTCAGGATGCTTTTCGCCTGGCAAACCTGCGCCTCTCTAACGGTTATGCAAGCCGGAGGTTGTTCAAAACAGCAGAAGAAATTCAAGGCCACAACAGACAGCAAACATAATTTGCAAAAGGAAAGCTTACTACTGATGTGGTCAAGTAAAAATGGACATTTTTCTTAGGCTGCTTTTTTCAAAGTCATCATTTTCTCAAAGTCTTTTGGGCTGAGATACCCAAGGTAAGAATGCCGTCGTTTTGTGTTGT
>JARLGZ010000071.1 GCA_031292515.1 Puia sp.
CTCCTTCGCGTCAATTATCAATCCAGCCTGGGGATCGATCCCTTGAGCGAGTAAAGAGATTACAGGGACATTATCCAGACCCGCTGCGGCCAGTCCCTTCCTGATGAGGGACACGTATGAGGATGCCCGGCATTGGCCGCCAGTTTGGGTCAGAATAATCGCGGTGTTTTCAGGATCGTAGCGACCTGAGTCGAAAGCCTTGATAATGTCGCCGGCAATCAGGATGGCGGGGTAGCACATGTCGTTATTGATCGTTTTAAGTCCGAATTCAGCCGATGATTTGTCCTGAGGCGGAAGCACCTCCACCTTATGGCCAAGGGGTCTGAAAGCCGACGGGATCAGCGGCGAATAGAATGGTGAGAAATAAGGGACGATCAGCGTTTTCTTGCTGCCTTTGCCCATGATTGAGTTGTTGATTTTCCTCCGGACTTTCCCCGTGGCCTGTCTGTTGCCTTTATTCTCTTTTCCCGCCTCCAGCATCGAACGCAATCGGATCCGGACTGCCCCCAGGTTGGCGATTTCATCCATCTTGATTAGGGTATGGATCTTGCCCCTGCTCCGAAGAATATCCCTGACTTCATCGGCGGAGATGGCGTCTGGTCCGCAGCCAAAGGAGTTCAGCTGAACCATCTGGGCGTTGGGCCTTCCGTTTACCCACATGGCCGTGGCATACAGCCTATTGGTATAGCTCCACTGGGTCAGGACGTTGACATCGCTGAGGGATGGCAGGTGCGTGTTTAAGAACGCTGCATTTTCGCTGATAACATCCACGCCCAGGTCCGCCAGAAGATTGGGAACGCCGTGATTGATGAGCGGATCCACATGGTAAGGGCGACCGGCAAGAACAACGAGTGTCCGTCCCTGCTTCTCGGCTCCGGCTATCAGAGATCGCGCCTGTGCCTTCAGCTTTTCCCGGTAATCCTTTTGCGCAGTAATCCCCTTTTCCACGCCTCTGGCCACCGTCTTGTAATCTATTCCGAACTGCATAAAAAACAGATAAAGCTGGTCCCTTAAGAACTTTGAGTTCTTGAAGCTTATGGCAGGATTATCTAGCGGGATTCCGAATCTTCGCGCAGGATCTATGGCGTTTCTTACCAGGTCGGGATAGCCGGTCACCACTGGGCAATTATAGGTGTTCAGTGAATCCTGATATTCCTCTTGCTCATAAACCACGGTAGGGTAGAAGATCCTGTCCACCTTCTTCCCAATAAGATCGAGAATATGGCCATGAGCCAGCTTGGCTGGAAAACATATGTTTTCCGACATGACGGTCGAAGCGCCCTTCTCGTGGAGCTTCAGGTTGGAAGGAGAGGAGAGAACCACCCTGAACCCGCATGTGGTCAAGAAAGCCGACCAGAAGGGAAAGTTTTCGTACATGTTCAGGCAGCGGGGTATGCCATAGGTGAGGATGGGCTCACCATCGGGCTCCATGTTTTGCTCGAACAGAAGCTTGATCTGTTCGTCGATCAGGTTTTTCCCCTTATGTTTTCGATCGGGATCATTGCTGAAATATTGTTCGCATCGGTTCCCAGTATAAAAACGGTTCCCGTTTCCGAACATAAGCTCCAGGACGGCGCACCTGTTCTCGC
>JARLGZ010000072.1 GCA_031292515.1 Puia sp.
CCAAAACCCCAAAACCCCAAAACCCCAAAACCCCAACGTGTGCGCAACTGCGTCTCGAAAACGGGAGTAATGAATATCATCATCTCATCCATATAATAAGCGTAAATCGGCTATAAACATAATGGATTTGAAAGTCTACAAGAGGTTCGCAAAGGTACTTAATCTTCCCATCGAATAACAAGGCTAGATGTTTCCCCAGCAAGGTTTTGCTACAGGCGCTGATGGCATACTCATGCCTACTACGCTGTGAACCATGACGGATATATCAGCTACGAGGAGTTTGTGCTTGGGGTAAGAAAGCCAATGAACGAGCGAAGGATCTCGATGGTGGAGATGATCTTCAAGGGGATGGACAAGGCGGGGACGGGGAAAGTCGCGGTGGGCGAGATAGGTTTGATGTGGGCTTGATCATACTGGGGGAGTAGAGAAGGCGTACTCGGTGGAGAAGAACAAGAAGTTTGCGGCTGGAAAGAAGAGCTGCTCGCGGAGTTTCTGGGGAATTTCCAGCGGGGGCAAAGGAGGGCAGGGTGGCCAAGCAGGAGTTTGTGGATTAATACACGGACCTATCCATGTAGATAGCAAGCAATGAGCACTTCGTGCAGATGGTGACAGAGAAGGACGGAGAGACGACGAAGTCGGAGATGGCGACACTGGCGGGAAAGATGATGGGAAGCTGAAGGAGCTGGTGGCGCCGCAGTGGGACGAAGGGGTCATAAGGAACTTGTTCATGGAATTCAACAAGAGCAGGAGCGGAACCGTCACCATCGATGAGTTTGAGGCTATGCTCGGCAGGCTAGAGGTTCCGGCCGAACGAAGGTACATCACGGAGCTATTCAAGAAACTCGACGCGAACAAGTCCGGGACCATCGAGTTCTGCTCCTTCTTCACGCACTCCTCTTAATCATACTCTACTGTGCCTGCACGTCCTGCTGGCTGCTCCTTATCTCGCTCCCCGGTTCGTGCTGTCCGCTCTCTTCCTCCGCCGGTATCGACCCCGACTCTTGCTCGTACGCCACCTGTTCCTGCTATTTGTTTCTGTTCCTGTTCCTGCTTTCCCTCTTCGTCTTCGATCTCTTCGAACCCCAGTATGCCCCTTGCGAAGTTCTTCGCTTTTACAGTTTCTTCCAGCGTCTTTGCCTCGTCCCTCCTCCACGAGATACGCAAAGACTTCTATCCCCCTGGTTCTTATCGCGCGCTTACTCTCAAGTTCCTCCTTCCCGAGTTTCTCGCCTTCGCTCTGCAGCATGCCCATCAGGTCCGCTACGCATTGTTTCGCCACGTGGTTACCCTTCTTGATGCCCTCGGGCCCTGCGAGCACCTTGAAGGCCTCGTTGATTTTCTCGTTGTTGATCCCGTACACCAGCCTGTGGTTCGCGAACAGTCTTACAAAATAGTCAAGGTCGACCGCGATCTTGTACTCTTCGGTCTGCTCGTAATTGTCGTACTTGACCTCGTTCCCGCGTCTTTCGCGTGGAATCGTTCATCATGTTCTCTATCTCCATCTCCGTCGGGTAGTGTTCCATTGCGCGTATCAGGTTGGACAGCTGGTCTAGCGGCGCTCGACCGTCGAGCTTGCGGATCTTGGTCGTGGACTCGTCCTTGCTCACAGTATCTGTGCATATTCGATGCGCCGCACGAGGGATGGATTGTGTGTCCCCTACCCCGAACATTGTCTTCTCGCACGAACCCTGACGACAAGCGGGGGCTCCCTGGTTTGCTTTGCGAACCTCTTGTAGACTTTCAAATCCATTATGTTTATAGCCGATTTACGCTTATTATATGGATGAGATGATGATATTCATTACTCCCGTTCGCCAACAGAAGTTTCAGGATGCGGGGTTTTGGGGTTTTGGGGTTTTGGGGTTTTGG
>JARLGZ010000073.1 GCA_031292515.1 Puia sp.
CTGGCCGGCAAACCGGTGGATAAAAGCAGGTGGAGCATTGGATCCCGCGTACTTGGGTGTGCTACCTATGTCGCTGTCTCTTGCCAGAATAAGGACAACGTATTTCCTGCAGTTCCGAATTTCCTCGAGGCTCTAGAAGTCATCCGTTCTCTCGACAAATACGGCTTTTTGATCTGGGAGGTCGATAAGCCGTCAACGCTCTACTGGTTGGCATGTTCTCCGGAATATATGGCTCATTTGAAGAAGAAGAAGGATTTGAACATCGAGCCGTTTGAGCTAGCACGTCTCATCCCGGATGGCACCCATGTCAGGATCAACGGCCCGCCAGGAAGCGGAAAGAGGACGCTGAAAAAGTACTTTTGCGACAATGTCCTGAAGATCTCGGGAAAGGCATACCAGGGCGACATGTTAATCGACGAGTACTCTGTTCTTGGCCCTTGGTTCATTGCGGTCTCGTCACGCACAACAAACAGATACTCTGATGTCCCGAGGTTTGACGAGGCTATTGCAACTCTCCACGATATCTTTCCGTACAGCTTTTTGGTCTGGAATACGACCGACCCGACCAAACTCTACTATGTGGTTGCAGACGCTCCTCCTCCGGTTGAGACCGAGCTTCTTATCGAGCCCTTTGACATTGCGTCCGAGCTTGGACTGACACGCGGCGTTTCGATTTACGGGCCACCGGCCAGTGGCAAGAAGACACTCAAAGCACACCTCATGAAATCTGCTTTGAAGGGCTACAGCGGCCACATAACCACCACGGGAGACATTTACGCCCCCTCTTTCATCGCTATGTCATGCCGTGAAAGGGGGGTATATCCGGCCATTCCTCCGAGGTTCCGCGAGGCACTTGACAAGGCTGCTGCAATCGACCCCTATTCCTTTTTGATCTGGAAGGAGGATTCTAGCAAAGCCCGCAAGCTCTATTACGTTGTTGCAGACAAGCCGCCAGTTGGTCTTGTTACCACAGAGTCATTCGTCCCCATCAAAATCACCCATGTTGCTGCTGCAGACCCTCTTCCTACGAAACCAGAAATCCACATCGAGCGCTTTGACCCCCAGGAGTTGGTTCGCAGCGGTAAATGGTTAGAGGTACGTGGGCCCCCCCGAAGCGGCAAAACTACGTTAGTCGAGTCGTACAAACGTCGCATTGGTGATACTTTCGGAACATGTGTCACTGACGTACCGTCTTCGAGGCCGTACCGCTACATCGCCCTGTCCTGTCGCGCACCAGAGGCTTTTCCCGACAAAGCCGACAAATCGATCAAGGATGCGATGGCCAGCACCCATCCTTACGGCTTTTTGATTTGGGATATTTACAACCTGTCCAAGTTTTATTGGGACTAAGTTGATATGCCAATTATAAACAGGGCCATCACCTTTTGCCCTTGATCCCCCCCCCAACCTGCTCTTTGAAACAAAAAAATACGAGAGATCCCTTGATCAAAGAGATTCAGAAGATTGAGTTTCAGTTTCTGAACTCAACATCTCAACATCAGGAGGTTGAGGTGTAAATGGCAACTGCGATTCTTCTTCGGTGATGAACGACGGTACATAGGGCAGTGAAGCCTTCCTGTTGACAAAGAACAACACAGCTTGGTTGAAATTTTCAATAGCCTTATCCTTTTCGGCGAACGTGAGCGCTTTTTGCACGATGGTTCCATTGTATGCGTCGAGAGCAAGATCGTCAGAGCTGAGATGCATCATAGAGCCCAGTTTCTTCAACGACATTTCGGCTCCATAGAGATCATTCTCTTTGAGACTATCCAGTATATCATCCACCAAAGCTCCAGTCCCCCTTTGGTCCTGCAGGGCTTTCATCTCTGGCGACATGTAGTCCCAAGTCCCGACAGTGACACAATGCATTTGTTGAGGCATCAAAGCCAGTACTTGCCTAACATCAATGAGATTTGGACGGCTTTGAGCATGCTTTAAAAGTCTGTCGCGCATATTGGGGTCACTGTTACAGACCAATCCTAAATCCGAAAGCTTTATACGATACCTATTAATCGACGAATCCCAACGATAGAGGAAATTCCC
>JARLGZ010000074.1 GCA_031292515.1 Puia sp.
GCGGGCGCGAGATCTGCTTCAGGCAACGATCAAGCGGAATTCGATTTCCAACGTCGAGGTTTTTGGGTTTGCCGTATCCGATGCGGATGGTTCCGCGGCGTTCCGGGAACGAAATTTGGATCTGTCGGGGCAGACTCCTTTCCTACCCGAAACGTCGTCGTTGACGGATTCGCTCGACTCGCCACACGATGGCGTTGTTTCGCAAATTCAGACAATCAAGCTCGATACCTTTGCGGCGGCGCGTGATTTAAAAGATCGCGATATCGTCATGAAAATCGATATCGAGGGATACGAAGCCAGCGCCTTGTCCGGAGGTCTAAATCTCCTGCGCTCCAACAGAGTGCATCTAGCAATCGACATTCACGCAAGGATTCACGGCGACGGGACCACGGAGACGGATTGCAAGGATATTCTCGCTCCACTCGGGTATCGGTTTGAAATGCAGGGGCACGTTCTCTTGTGTGAGCCACCGGTTGCGGCTACGTAATCCAATTCCCGACCTTGGATTTCGACAAGGAGCCTTTATGCGTTGTTGGAGCTGCAAATGACCGCCCGTCCGCCCTGGCTAAATACAAACTTCACGGAGCCGCGTGTGATCGTGGCGGTGCGCGACCTCTGCGCGCCGCATGCGACGGTCTTCGACGTGGGCGCGAACTTCGGTGGCATTTCGGTTGCGATGTCACGGACGGTCGGCCCCCGGGGCGCCGTTTGTGCCTTCGAAGCTAATCCGGCAATCGCCGCGCGTTGCCAGACGGCCTTGAACGAGAGCGGCTGCGGCAATTCTCAAGTTTATCATGCCGCGATCTATAGCCGGTCCCGTGAATCGATTTCGCTTTATCTGAGCGACAACATGGTCGCGGATAGTATCCACTATAAGGTTTCGGATCGTACAATCGATGTTCCGACCTTGGCGCTCGACGACTTTGTCGATCAGACGAAACTGGTTCCGCAATTCGTCAAAATGGACATTGAAGGCGCGGAAATTGATGCGCTCGAAGGTTTTGAGAAGACCATCCGCGCGTACCAGCCCGTGCTTGTTCTCGAGCAGATTCGCACCGACAATCAATGTCTCGAATTTTTGCGGAAACACGGCTACAGCGCCTTCGACTTGTCGACTTATACCGGGCTCGACGATGTGTCTCAGCTTCCCGTCGAGACTGTCGTGACGGATATATTGTACGCGCCATCCAGCAAGCTCGAAGGAACGCCATACCGGCCGGGCACGACGGCTGTCGCGTCATTCGATGCAAAAGATTTTGAGCGTACTGACCTAATTTTTCAGACCGCTCCCTTCAAAGTCACAAAAGGCCGATATATCGTTCAAGCGCTCTTCAGCGGCGCGAGTGAAGACAGACAAGAAATGTACTGTGGCGTTTCAATGCGGGGCGAGCCGTTGATGCGCCATCACGGACATTCGGATAGTCTATGCGCCTTCACCCATCGATGGGTTTTTGACGCACCCGATGGCGATTTATCGATATTCTTTCAATTCGCTCGGGAATGTCCTGAAAGTTTCAAAATTTCGCATGTGGCCGTTTCCGAGGTTGACGCTTTTCGTGGTAAAGCTCTATTATTTAACTAATTATCTTGAGATACGTCGACGTAAACAAACAACGTTTCGGCTAGCGATATCGTCGCACTGAGGACAGGCTTTACAAGGGACGGAAGATGATCGTATTTGAGCGTAGCTACTCTTCACAGTCGATGTCTGTTACAAATTTAACACTTCAGCCTATTGTTAAAGATGAGATCATCAAGTATTTTCCGTCCGTCTTGGTTGTTGGAATCATTGCCCGTACCGATTGGCCGCTGATTCAAGCGTGGCAAGCGTGCCTCGACGCCGGTCGCGACCCGATAATTCTCCATTATCCAACACCGAAACTTTCTCGAGTATATTGGAAAAACGAAATAAATTACGCGGTTGAATCGTCCGGAATCTCACTTTTGATTTGCGAGACAAGGTCTTGCGTTCCACCGGACAATCAATTGCCAGTTATTTTACTCGACGAGCTGACACCTGTGGGCTGTGAAAATGGAGATTACGAGCTGCCAGATCAAGGCACGCTTATTCAAATGAGTTCTGGCACTACCGGATACCGAAAGGGAATTCGTTTTAATTTCAGAGATATAGAACGGCATATTCATAGCTTCAATAAAACTCTCAATCTAACACCGGATGATTGCGTGGTTTCGTGGCTCCCACTTTATCACGATATGGGATTTATTGCGGCATTCATAATGCCGCGGTTACTCGGTTGTAAGATAGTCATGCTCGATCCAGTTGACTGGATCCGGCGTCCCGAGAGTCTGTGGGAGGCAATTGAAGAACATGGCGGAACAATTTGCTATATGCCGAACTTCGGCTTTGAGGTGATGTCGACGAACGGGCGGCATTGTCCCGGAATGAGGAAATGGATTTCTTGTTCTGAGCCAACTCGCGAAAAGACAATGGAGCGCTTCCGGAAAGCAACGTCTGCGCTCGACAACTCGATTGTTAATTGTTGGGGTATGGCGGAGAATATTTTTGCGGTCTCCTGTTCTGACGGCATAAGAACCAGGTCGATCAACGGTATCGACGTCGTGAGCTGCGGACGGCCGATTCCGGGCGTGCAAGTCAAGGAGGTTGACGGTGAGATCTATGTTCGCAGTGATTATTCGTTAAAAGAGTATATAGGTTTTCCGTTATCCTTGGACGGCGAAGGCTTTTATGGGTCCGGCGACCTTGGCGTAATAGAAGACGGAGAAATTTACCTCCTCGGCCGCAAACACGACATCATCAATGTCGCGGGCAGGAAAGCCCTCGCGAGCGACATTGATTTTCTTGTCGCGGAAGAAGTACCTGAATCCGCAGGGCGAATCGCATCAGTTTCTGTGTTGGATGGCAATCTCGGAACGGATTATCCTTTAATCCTCATCGAACATGCACAGTTTTGGTTGAAAGATCGAGAACTTGCATTAAAGCAGAAAATAGTGGGGCGCATAGGTATTGAAAACGCACGCGTTCAATTTATCCCGCCACGTTTTATAACAAAAACGTCGTCTGGCAAGATCAATCGTAAAGAAACAAAGAAAAACTGGCTACTTTTGCAGGATTCGATAAGCGTTTCCGACAATAAAGACGTCTCCGAAACCTCCAAGGCCCGATTGGAATTGAAAGCCCTGTTTCCGTGGGTCGATTTTTCGGTGCCCATTGGTGAACAGATTGACTCCCTTGGTCTGGTCAACGTCAATATTATATTGACTAAGTATAGATTAAACGGAAATATTGGAATTGACGGGAAGTTAGATGCAGTATTTGATGCGGTTAGTGCACGCATAGAAGGTGCGGTTAATGTTGTTCTTTTGGGTGATGCGAATTGTTTTCGACCCCTCGCAGAGCCCGTATTGAGAGATTTAGTTAGGGACACGCCTCAAGTCCAAGTGAAACATTTGTGCGTTCCCCCTCTTCACGTTTTATTTTCTGATCTTATTTTTTTAGATTATTTTATGTGCCGTGATCATCGGGGGCGGGATCCTTACGACAGTGTTGCTGGCGTTTTATCTGAGTTGAAGGGCGCCGACGTCATCATAATTGACGAGGCGTCAGCTATATTTTGGCCATTTCACTGTCCCGTGGTAATGACTTACCCACAAATTAGCCATGATTTTCAAGCGGATAGTCTTTGTGAGTTGATCGCGGTTAGGTGGGCGCGCTATACGGAGGCGCACGATAAAATTGCCTGTACGTGTGTAAGCCGAGACGAGATGGATGTGCGCGACGTCAATTCCCTCATTTCTGGGCTCCAGAGCTATTTGCGCGTACCTATTATTAAAGTCGCATATGGCAACAGTAATGCTGCGATCACGGAATGTTGGGACGTCCAAGGAAGCGCTGAGGATGTGAAGGACGTTGCCGCCTTTGGTAATAACATGGGAGTAGATATTCCGGGATTTCGAGGTGGATTGCTCGAAGCGCTCCGATCTGCCTTGGCACCGGTTCTAGAGAAATTTGCACGGGAAAATATTAATTGGAATGACCAGCCGCATTGGTGTTCGTGGCCGGTTAACCGTGCCATGGTAGACTTCATTTTCGATCATTACAAAAATTGCTTAGTTCTAGGAAAAGCGTCAAGCGTGCCGTATCTCGCTCATTCGGCTGCCGTGCGTAATGTTTCAATACGTTTTCGGCCGGACTTGCATGTGCCCGATGATTGCGACTGCGTCATCATGGCCGGTCCATGGGGGAAGCCAGATACAGACAAGCCCATATTTCAGCTCATGGCGGCTGGATTTCTTGGAGAGCCTGCTATCAATCTTCCGGCGGAACTTGAGGGCAAGTGCCCTCCGAACCGCCTTTTGGCATAATTAGGTCAGCGCTTTAATATTATATTTATATTTCGATACAACAAAAAGGGAGCCTACTTAATTTTTTTGTGCGCATCGGTCCCATTCGGATCCAGCCGATTTCAAAGCAGATCGGCGTCCTTTCTGCGCCACCTCACACAACAATTTTCCCTCGCAAAAAGCGTTCGGCCAACAGGCCGAGACATAAAAAAATATTCGCGACGAAAAAGACGTAGAACGCGCTGAAATTTTCAAAACCGTAACTGTTGTAATAAGCGCTTCTGAGGAGTCCGACGACGTGAAAGAGCGGGTTATAAGCCATAATCTCTTTTGTGGTTTCCGAATAAAACGAGAGAGGCAGAAAGACCCCGGACGCCATGTATAAACCTAAGATAAAAAACGCGACGAACAAAATTCCGATCATCGGAGACAACGAACAAAGAATAACGCCAAAGATTCCGATCGAAACGCCAAGATAAATTGTCAGGGCGATCGCTGTTGCCGCTTCATAAATGTCGATCGGCATGATCGCCATATCGGCCAGGCTCAAGATGCCGATGAAGATTGAAAAGACAATGCAGGCCGACAAGATTTCCAGCGCCGCGCGCGAAAAGATCAAATAGATCGGCTTCAAAATGGGGAATTGTAGCAATGGTTTGTTTTGGAGCACGGCCATCGCGGTAAAGCGGGCCGGGTACAGGCAGAAAATATAGGGCGCGATGCCCGTGGCGATGAAGATACCGGGATCGTCGCCCAAGGGCGCCAGCCGGTTGGCCAGCATATAGGCGCCCAACATGAGCAGCATGTGCGTGAGGGGCCAGCCGATCGCGACGATATAGGAGAGATACGATCGGCCAAAGCGCGTGCGGATGTCGCGTAACATCGACGCAACGAAAATTCTGCCAAAATCGGCCGCTAGCACATCGATCATCCGTTTGGAGGTCATTCCGCTTGGTGAGAATCGCATGGGCAATGTTTCTTGTCAAAAAGCA
>JARLGZ010000075.1 GCA_031292515.1 Puia sp.
CCAAAACCCCAAAACCCCAAAACCCCAAAACCCCAAAACCCCGGGCCAAACTGCGAAAGCACACTATCATGCAAGCAAAACTGCGGTGACAAAAAGCGCTAGGACTGAAGCCAGGAATTTCGAGTTTTTCTTTTGATCGAACTGGAAATGATTTATCCTCCGGCGGAACTGTATTCCGACGCAATGCAAGAATCCCAAATATTCATTTTATTATCCTGGCACGAAGAATGTACAAGCAAAATATCAGGATCAGTATAAGCTGTTGCCCAGCGAATTCCTGAGCAGTCACAGGTCGTATTAGACAAGCGAAATGCTCTTACACGCAAACCTGGAGTACATCGTGCGCCTGCTCACCACTATCTTCAAGTAGCCCATATCGGGGACGGTACTGCCCTGAGGGAAGGTCTGGATCCCACGTAATTTTGCCGCCACTTCTTGTCCAACGTTGATATAGCACTCGATTTTGCTGCCAATCATTAAGATCTCCCCGTCCGATACCTGCGCGCCCACCGCGCCGTTCCTCTCGTCCGAAGGCACTATGTTTAATGCTATCCACCCTGCCGAATCATCCGTGGTATCGTAGCGCTCAATTGTGCTCTCTGCTTGCGAGTGTGCATCGACCTGTCCAGCGTAGATGTAAAGGTAGCGCTCGCGGAAGACGCAGATGCCGGGGCCAGAACGTGGTTTGAGCACGGGACTGACGCTTTCCCAGCGATTTGTGCGGGCATCGAAGCGCTCGCAGTCAGACATGTGCGTTTCGGTCTGATTATCGAAGCAGGTCCCGGCGATCGCAAAGACCCAGCGTCCGAGCAATGTGGCCACCGCGATATCGTACTTAGCGACCCTCATATCGGGGATGCGACTCGACGGGCCGAATTCCAGGCTGGGGAGCACTTTCACTCGGAGGCAGCCGGCTAAGGCCGCCTTCCCGTTGAACCCGCCAAGGAGGTACACGAAATCTTGCATCATGATCGCGGTCGGCCAGCCCACTAATCTATCATCTGAATAGCTCCAGACTTTGTCCAAGGGAGATGCTGTTTATGCTGATATATGAGGTCGTGATCAATGTAGAAGAGCTTCAGCGTGGAGCTCTCGATGTCTAAATATGGGAGCAGGCGGGAGAACAGCTTCTTCACGAAGTCTTGCCCCGATTTCGCGCCGGAGATCAGATCCAGTTCGGCCTCTACCCGCTCCAGTCTCAGGATTTCCGGCGAGCCCGTGTAGTATCCGACGGCATACGATCTGAGTGTATTGAAATCCTTGGCGACTTCGACCAGCTCAGCCCGGATGTATCGCAGCTCGCACGGATGGGGCCCATGGCTGACCGACATGTACCGCGTGCAGACAGCGGGCCTTGTCCATCCGTTCCTCGAACTCTCGTCCTTCCACAATTCTTCTGAACATTATCCCTCCCATCTTTCTCTTACTTATTTTGGCTTCTGCTTTTTGTTTCAGAATATGCGGGTCTGCGGGGTTTTGGGGTTTTGGGGTTTTGGGGTTTTGG
>JARLGZ010000076.1 GCA_031292515.1 Puia sp.
CACGGGAAGGCCGCTCACTCCAAACAGGATGCCCACGCCATGGATCAGCCCGTTTACGATTTCCTGTTTTCTGTTATAGGTTTCCATCGTCCGATTATTGTCAAAAACCCTGCCGGTACGGCGAAGGTAAGCACCTGCGTCCGCTCAAAAAAGCCTCGACAGCAAAAGGATGGTTTCTCAGGAAACCAAAGGGATGGCGTGCTGATCGCGAATGGCATCGGCTGGCCGGTAGCCTACCAGCTCACGGGCAGATGGCTGCAAAGCTTTGTCTACCGTGCTCCGCAGGATATGGTCCCCTACCTGTTCGTGCTGGTCTTTGTCTTTTTGACGGTCGCGCTGCTGGTGACGGTGCAATGTCTGCGCACGGCCCTCGACAACCCGGTCCGGCGGCTGCGGGCGGAGTGACGCGCCGCGAAAGAACCAGGACGACTTCCACAAATTAACAATCGGCATCCCATTTAAAAACAATCGGCATCCCGTTAAAGCGGTCTGAATTTTCTATATTTAATGATGAAATCGTCACGTCTGTTTACCGGCGCCGCTCGCCCCTCGCCTCTTTTCCGGTCGTCCCGGATCCTGCCGTCCCTGTTCGGGCCGGCAGGGGTCTTGCTGCCCCTGGTCCTCTTTTGGGCCTGTTCGGTCAATCCCTATAAGGCGACCAACAAATCCTATAAAAGCCAGGCCGGGCGGCTGGCCCGCATCATCGACGAACATCCCCTGACAACGGGTACCGACTCGGTGCCGCCGGCGCCCTACTGGGTGGGCACGGTCAATTTCAACCTGCGCAAACCGAACTTCGTCATCATCCACCATACCGCGCAAAACAGTTGCCCCCAGACCCTGAAGACCTTTACCGATACCACCACGAAGGTCAGCGCGCACTACGTGATCTGCAAGGACGGCACCATCCATCATATGCTGAACGACTACCTGCGGGCCTGGCAGGCCGGCAAGAGCAAGTGGGGGAATATCACCGATATCAACTCCATCTCGATCGGCATCGAACTCGACAATAATGGATTCGAGGCCTTCCCGGATGCCCAGATCAATAGCCTGCTGCACCTGCTGACCACCCTGAAGACGAGCTATGGCATACCGGCCGCCAATTTCATCGGTCATGGCGATATCGCCCCCACCCGCAAAAACGATCCCAACTACCTATTCCCCTGGAAAGAGCTGTCGGATAAAGGCTTTGGATTATGGTATCCTGATACGACCGGGGTGTCTATCCCCGATGGCTTCAGCTCGCTGACGGCGCTTCGCATAGTCGGCTACGATATAAAAGACAGCAGCGCCGCGGCGCTCGCTTTCAAGCGTCATTTCGAACAGGATACGCTGCGGTCCTGGGGCGGCCCGGAGGAGAAGATTCTGTATACGCTGTTCAGGGCGTATGAGTGAATCTTATCGAGAAAGGTATCTGTCATGGAGGAGGACATCCAACTGTTGCAAAAAATGCAACGGTTCAAAACGGGACGGCATTCAGTTGTTGCATTTTTTGCAACAACTCAGAAACTGCAATCTTTTGACAAGACAATCCGTCCAGCGGAAATCGGAATCGAGCAAAAGCCAATATTAGTGAGCTATTAAAAAGATTTTTAAGTCAGGAGAATTGCAGCAAGATTCAACTATTCGGAAATTCCGAACAGTTCGACAAGAAAGTCGTCGTAAACCTGATCAACCTGAAGAATTGATTTTTTGTGAACACGGACAATTATATGGACAATCCTTACTATCTGGATAAATTTGAGAGAGCCGCCGCTCAATTGGACCGGCGGCTTCTCCTTCAGCATCAGATGGAGTGCAAGGCAGGCGTATGGCTTCGATCCGTGGCCTTCAAGATGCAGAAAGAATCCTGGGTGAACCCGACGACGACCCC
Organism: Puia sp.; assembly: GCA_031292515.1. Classification (GTDB taxonomy): domain Bacteria; phylum Bacteroidota; class Bacteroidia; order Chitinophagales; family Chitinophagaceae; genus Puia. Next base: position 1,877 of record JARLGZ010000076.1, read on the forward strand.
GCTGTCTTTCCAGGAATCCATCTTCTTCCCGGTCTGGCTAAACGAGGAAGCCATCCAGGCAGGCCAACTGTATTACAACATACACGCACTAAAACTGAGGCAGCTTGCCGGCTATTCGATCCAAAGCAGGGACTTTGCCGCGGACTTCCAAGTCCGGTCCGAACCCTTTGCAAAAGACTGGCCGAATGTCGATCTGGATTTTGGACCGCTGACCCTGATGCAGGGCTGGGTCGAAACCAACCTGGACGATTTCGATACCGTTATCCCGGATCTCGCCGGGAAATTTCTGAAGACCGCGCAGATCATAGACGAACTGCTGGCAGAGAGAAAGAAAAGAGGTACATTGAAATAAAAAGCGATGAAAAGCAACCGCAGGGATTTCATCAGGGTTTCCGGCTTGACCGGCCTGAGTATGACGGGGCTGGTCCTGACGGGAATAAACGGATTGTCCACCATGACAAACCCTCTTGCAGGCTCCCACGGGCAGTCAGCCCTCCCCGCATCATCGCCCACTCCCGGGCCGACAGGTCCCCCCAGACCGTCAGGCTCTCCCGGACCGTCAGGAGCCCCATCTGTCACCGGCAGCTTGGGGCCTCCCGAATATACAGGGGCCACAGGTGGGGCTTCGTCCGTTCAGACACCCGGTCAGCTGCACGCTCAAATCCCCTACCCCGACCGTTTCAATATGTGCGGCTATGCCGCCCCGAGACTGGAGACCGTAAGGATCGGATTTATCGGGCTGGGCAACCGGGGTCCTGCAGCCGTGGAAAGGATGACGCATATCGAAGGGGTGGCCATCAACGCCCTCTGTGACCTGCGGCCGGAGAAAACAGAGGCGGTGCGAAAGAAGCTCGAAGGGGGACCGCATCATCCCGTCGTCTATACGGGCGGAGAAGAAGAATGGAAAAAACTGTGCGAACGCCCGGATATCGACCTGGTATACATCGCCACCCCCTGGAGCCTGCATACCCCGATGGCCCTCTATGCGATGAACCAGGGAAAACACGTCTGCGTGGAAGTGCCCGCCGCCAAGACGATCGACGAATGCTGGCAGCTGGTGGAGACCTCCGAACAAACGCGCAGGCATTGTATGATGCTCGAAAACTGCTGTTATGATTTTTTTGAACTGCTCACGCTCAACCTCGCCAGGGCCGGTTTCTTCGGCGAGATCATCCACGGTGAAGGCGCCTACAACCACAATCTGCTGGAAGGCAATTTCTCCAAAACAAAATACTATGATTGCTGGCGGCTGAAAGAGAATTTCCGGAACGGCAACCTCTACCCCACCCACGGGCTCGGTCCCGTCGCCCAGGTGATGGATATCAACCGCGGTGACAAAATGGATTTCCTGGTATCCCTCTCCGGCAGGGACTTTATGATGGGCGCGATGGAAAAAGAGCTGGCGGCGAAAGACGACTTCTACAAACCCTATGCCGGCCGGTCCTTCGGCGGCAATGTGAACACCAGCCTCATCCGCAGCAGCCAGGGACGCACCATCCTGATCCAGCACGACGAGACCTCCCCAACGTCTATTCGCGTATCTACCGCATCAGTGGCACCAAAGGCTCCGCACTGAAATACCCGCTGCCGGGAAAACTGTCTGTCGCCACGAAGGAGGACTGGCTAAGCCCCGAAGAATATAAGCAGCTCGAAGAGACCCATATCCCGGCCATCGTAAAAAAGCTGGGCGAAAAAGCCAAACAGGTTGGCGGCCACGGCGGCATGGACTTCCTAATGGACTGGCGGACGATAGACTGCCTGCGCAATGGCCTGCCTCTCGACATGGATGTCTATGATGCGGCGAGTTGGAGCGCCATCGGCCCGCTCAGCGAAGCGTCCGTAGCCAACCGATCCACCGCTGTCGATGTCCCCGACTTCACCGGCGGCCACTGGAAGACCAACACACCGGTCGATATCTCGGGAGAGAAGGGGGGTACCACAAAGATCAGGGACTGATTCGCCCTGACCACCCACAACTGACAACTCACAACTGACAACATCCCACTCACTACTCACCACTCACCACTCACCACTCACTATCTTCGTCTTCTCACCATTCACCACTCACTTAATAAAGCGGAAAGCCTTGGGTACCGGGTTTCTACCAAAGCCGGCGCCCCGCTCCTTGTCTGCCGGGGCAGCCGGACCTGCGTTTCCATCACTGTCTCCATTCCCGCCAGGAGCGGATCGTTTTGTCCACCGATCGGGCACAAACCCGGACGCGCGGACCAGAAGGCCCTCTCCGAATTCTTTTTTTATGCTGTCGATAGACTGGTAGAGCCGGATGTCTTCCTCGGTATCGTCGAAGAGGTGGATCTGGTAGTTGCCGGAGACGAGATGCGAGAACCTGACGCCGATGAGCCTCACCGCCAGATGCCGGTCATAGAGTTTATCGAATAACTCCCGTGACTTGGCCAGCAGCAGGTGATCGGAAGCCGCATACGGGATGGTGCATTGTTTGGTAAGCGTCTGGAAATCGCTATAGCGGATTTTCACTGTTAGACAGCCCGTCAGCATGTCGTGCTGGCGCAGCTCGAACCCGATAGATTCGGTCATGCGTGCCAGTTCCCGGTGCAGAAAAGAAACATCGACGGTATCGGTATGAAAGGTATTCTCCGTGCCAATGCTCTTCTGTTCATGATAGGGGATGATCGGCGTATCGTCGATGCCGTTCGCCCGCCGCGACAGTTCGAGCCCATTCTTGCCCAGCAGTTCGATCATCCGCTCCGGTGGTATCTGCGAGAGCACCCGGATCGTCCCGATACCCACGCCCCGCAGCCGCTCCGCCGTCTTGTTCCCGATCATCGGCATCTTCTCGATCGGCAGGGGTGCGAGAAATTCCTTCTCACTGCCCGGGGGAATCTCCAGCCGGCCATGCGGCTTGCATTCGTTGGTGGCTACCTTACTCAGCAGCTTGTTGGTAGCCAGCGCATAGGATATATCGAGACCGCTCTCTTTCTCGATCTTCCGTCCCAACTCCCGCGTGAAGAGGGAACAGCCATAGAAACGGTCCATGCCCGAGAGGTCGATATAGAACTCATCGACGGAGGCTTTTTCAAACAAGGGCGTGCCATCCGCGATAATATCGGTCACCAGCCCGGAATATTTAGAATAACTCTCCATGTCTCCCTTGACCATGAGCAACTCCGGGCAGAGCCTCCGGGCCTGCCCTACCGGCATGGCGCTCCTTACCCCGAACCTGCGGGCCTCGTAACTGCAGGAAGCCACAACACCCCGGCCGGAATGACCACCCACGGCGATGGGTCGCCCGCGGAGAGCGGGATTCTTCAGCCGTTCCACGGACACGTAGAAGCTGTCGAGATCGAAGTGCGCGATCGTGCGAAGAGAGGAGTTCATGTACAGTGCTTAAAACCTATTGACAAATAAAGATACTCCTAAATTACTAATTTTATTAGCAGCATTTTACTATTTTTATTAGAGATTGATTAAGAGTGGGTTGGAGTTTCCGGGTGTCGGAATCGGTCATCTTATAGTATCTTGCCAGCCAGTATCTTGCCGGCGTGAAGAGCCAGTTAAAAGTGAATCGTCAAAGCGAATGGCGGCTTGGCGATACAGCGGATGTCCGGATCGGGGGCAACGGATTTTCCGGCCACGCAGGCCCTTGCTTTGTTTGGCGCCTGCAAGCATCAGGATCGCATCGTTAGCCCAACGTCTGCGTTACCCCGTTGTCTGCTTCGTCACCCCGTCATCTGCCTTGTTACCCCGTTGTCAGCTTTGCCCGGTATTCGCGGGGGGAGACCTGCGCCATCTTTCTAAAAAAGGACGAAAAATAATTGGTATCGGAAAAACCGAGCTTGTGCGCGATCTCCTTGATGGAATCGGAAGAGTTTGCCACCATGTATTCCGCCTCTAACAGGATCCTGTTGTCGATGAGTCTTTTTGCATTCAGCCCGTTATGATTATTCACTAAAAAATTAAGGTGCCCGGGATGTACGTTCAGTGCCTCCGCGTAAAATCCGACCGACCGCTGTTTCGTGAAATGCTCTTCGACCAGGTCGTTGAATTTCTCGATCGTCGGGTGGTAGATGCTCACCTTCCCCACGGCCGCCGCTTCCGAAAAAAAACGGTCGCACAGGATCAGCAGCTCCAATATCTTGATGGCGATCATCTCATTCTTTTCCGTGTGCCCGTCGGCGTTCTCGGTTAACAGGTATTCAAAGATCGCCTCCAGTTTTCCCCGTTGAGCGGCGGAAACGGTCAGATAGGGCCTCAGGGAAAATTTGAATACCTTCTTGTCTATGATATGTTTCCGGGGAAATGCATGGTTCAGGAAAAAGTCAATATTGAAATTCAGCACATATCCCGAACACCGCAGCGAGCGGTAGCGCGTGGAATGGATCACCCTTTGCGGGATAATCAGCAAGGTATTGTTTACGATGGGAAATTTAAACAACCCGACGGTTTTGTCGGCCGACCCGCGCTTAAACAGGGTGATATAATAAACGGACTGGCGGTTCGGCGGGACGACCCCATTGATCTTCCGGATGACGTTTTCGAGACGGTGGACCTGGTAGCTGAACTTATGTTTCAGCCTTTTGTCCAGGTCTATGATGCCGTCTTTTGTAAACCGCTGGAATACCTCCCTGTATTTCTCCAGGATGGCGGTATCGGTAATTTCGCTTTTCAAAGAAAGGTCGTTTTTGGGGGCTTGTTATGATTGGTTTCGGTCAGGCCAAAAATAACCGGACTTTTTAAGGGTCCGGTCATTTTCCGATAAAATATTTTTGCTGGCCGATCTGCTCATGGCGGTCACCATTGGATGCTAGTCGAATGCATAAGCCACGGCCTTATCATAATCGTCCAGGTCTTTGCTCAGTTTCACCCGCTGTGCTTTCAGCTTTTCGAAGGCTTTGTCTTTCGCCTGGCCGATCTTTTTGTCGAATACCCGGATCTTCTCATGCAGGTGCTTCTTCCTGATCGCCGCCTTCTCCTTTACCTGGCCGGCAAGCGTGGCCCTCTTCTCCTTTAAGACAGTGATCTTTGCCTTTATGGTCGTCTTGTCTTTGTCAAGGGCTGTCTTCAACGCCTTCTCTTCCCCGTCGATTTCGGCATCCAGTTCCTTCCATTGCCTGTCGTCGTTTTCGTCATATTCGTCCGTGACGGGTGAGTGCAGGGTGACTCCCTGATAGGGATCCATGTAGGTATCTATCATGAAGCCAGTGTCCTCCTCTACATCCAGCACCAGCGCAAAACCACCCGGCGACAGCTGCTTCCCCGCCTTGTCCAGGAATTGCTGTCCTACTTCCCCCGTCTCTTCCTCATCCGCCGCGCCAAGCATCACCCCTGTCATCATCCCGATAGCCATGCCGATGGGGCCGGCAAGCAGCCCTATCAATGAACCTGCCACGGCCCCCGCGGCAGGGAGACCCGAACCGTCCGGTCCCTCCTGGTGCAACAGGGAGAGGGTATTGTCGTCGTTCTTTTTGATGAGCGCGATATGGTAGATGACGATATCGCCGATCTGGTCCAGCTCTTTCAATTTATGCAGACCCTCGGTGGCCTTTTTCTCATCCGAAAATGTCGTGAAGACAAGATTTTCCATTTGTTGGTTTTTTGATTGTGATTGTTTTTTTGTGATTGGACATACATGAATCGGTCTCTTGCGGACGGGTGTCTCCCTTGGACGGATGTCTCACACTAGGCCCTTCACCTTCTCTTTTATGTCCCGGAATTTAAAGGCCATCGCGATTGTCGCGATACCTGCTACGATAAAGGCCGATCCGGAGCAGCCCACGATACCGATGATGCCGGCGGCGGGGTAGTAGAGGATCAGCAGCGAAAGGATTGCCAGCAGGATGCCTCCCGCGAGCAGCCATCCCCAGCCGGATGCCTGCAAGTTGCTGAGGTCAAAGGACATGCCCATGATGTAGAAGGCGCGGAACAATAGCCAGAAGCCGACAAAGAAGGGAAGCGTCGCCATGGTGAGGATCGGAAACAGCAACAGATATACGCCGATGGCAATATCTATGATCCCCGACGCCAGCGTCCATCCCCATCCGGGGAGTGACTGCCGGTTGCCGATCGAAAAGACGAGCTGAGAGATCCCGATGCCCAGGATGATCATGCTGAATAGCACGCTCAGGCCGAGATAGCCCTCCACCGGTCTCGATAGTACGGCGACGCCGGCGATGATGAACAGGATTCCTTTGATGATAAACCACCACCAGTTTTTGATGGATCGGACTGCAGTTGATACGAGGGTCATTGTTTGGTTTTTGATGTGATAGAATAAATCGGCTCTGCAAACAAAGAAAATGAATAAGGGGTATACAAATCTTTTGAAAACAGGGTATTACCTTTGATTTTCAAATAAGGCGGATCTCCTCCACCCATCAGCGGGATGATCTGAATAGCTGACGTATGAACAGGGGCAGAACCGGGAGCCGCTTGTTTTCGGGGTTTTTAACGATATATTTAGTCTCCCAAACGGCTACGTGAGCCAGACAAAATAAAAGATACGATCGCATGGTTCCTGAAAAAGGGTATGTTGTCTTCCTGATATGCTGGATCGCTGTCGGCATCGGCGCCGGCTGCTGGCTTCTTCGTCGTGAGGCGCCCTACGGCCGCTTCAGCAACAAGGATTGGGGGCCGACGGTCGGCAACCGGTGGGGTTGGTTTCTCATGGAAGCCACAGTTCTCGTCGCCTTTGCTTCCCGGATCCCGCTGCAGCATTTCGACTGGAAAACGCCCTCGGGGGTAATGGTCGCCCTCTTCTTTCTGCATTACCTGCACCGAAGCCTTGTCTACCCGCTGATGATCCGCACCCGTGGCAAGCGGATGCCCGCCGTGATCATGCTGAGCGCGATGCTCTTCAATACCGTCAACGGCACATTGCTGGGCAACTGGTTTGGCCGGTGGGCGCATTATCCGGAGGGATGGCTCCGATCGCCCCCCTTCGTCGCCGGTGTCGTGCTGTTCTTCACCGGTATGGCGGTGAACTGGCGTTCCGATTATATCCTGATCCATTTACGGAAGCCGGGGGAAACCGGCTATACTATACCACGATCCTGGCTTTTCAAATACGTATCTTCGCCGAACCTGTTGGGGGAAATCGTCGAATGGGGCGGCTACGCCCTGCTGACGGGAAGCCTGCCCGCGCTGGCTTTCTTTATCTGGACCTGCGCCAACCTCATACCCCGCGCCGTGTCCAACCACCGGTGGTACCGGCAACAGTTCCCCGATTACCCCCCGGACAGGAGAATATTATTCCCTTTTTTATGGTAAGCTCTATAGTAAACTGAACATGACACGCTTATTACACCTTGTCCTCTTTTGCGCCGGCGGCCTCGCTTTCGGGACGTCTATCGCGCGTACGATCTCTTTACCCATCGCCCGTAAGATCCACTCGCCTGTCGCGTGTACGGCCGCCTCACCTTTCACCAGTACGCCTCCCTCGCCTGCGGCGCATCCGATCCAATCGTCCGACAACCCTCCGGTCAAGGCGGCCGGGTCTCATCAGCGGGAAGTGTCCGAAGGAGATCCGATCGGCCTACCCATCTTCTATTCACCCGGGACCAGGGATGACAACGCGCTATCCCCCCGGCAGACGGGAGCCGGCAATACACTTCAGACGCCAGCCGGTAGTCAACGGGATATGCCGGCCGGCGAACCGCTTCCTACCGGGTCCGACAGCATCCCGCAGACAGAAGCCGACAGCATCCTGCACGTTTGGGAGACGCGGGAGAAAGACGGCAAAATGCAAGTGCTGAAATCCGGCAATTCTTATTATGGAAAGATGCTATATGGCAAGCAACTCTTCGAAGCCGATGGCAAGACCTATAAAAAAGACATCCACAACCCCGACCCCGCGCTCCGGTCCCGGGAGTTGAAAGACTATACCCTGATCTCGGGGCTTGTCTACCGGGATGGCAAATGGACCGATGGGAAGATCTATAACTACCAGGACGGCAACAGCTACGATGTGACGATCGAGATCGAGGGCAAGGTCATGAGCATGCGTGTGTATAAGGGCGTCCCTCTTTTTGGGAGGACGCTGAAATGGGACCTGGTGGAGTAAAGGAGCGGTCCGAAAAAACCGCGAAGCAAGGTTTTGCTTTTTTCTGCGCGTTTGTTTCGATATATTTAGACAGCCAACAGCGCCCCCATTACTAAACTATCTATGAGAAAAAATCTGAACACGCTGCTCCTGCTGGTTCTATTGCTGTCCGGTTGCACGGGCAGACGGGCCGACAACGAGGAGAAGAAACCCCATGCACCATCACCTGGAAAAATATGTGAGGCACAAACTGTCGGCGAAGACGCGGGCATAGGTTCCGGGGGAACAGGCTACCCGGACAGGCTGGCGAAAAATATGTACTTTTCGTTCCAGTTATAAAACCCAGGCTTTATAGGGTCTGACGGTCAGGTTCGAGTTGTAATATTTTTCTTCCCCCGTAACTTCCCCGGCCACCCATCCGGGAAGTTCAAACGGGTCGCTTTCGTTTTCCAACTCAATTTCCGCCACGATAAGTCCCGCGTTGTCTCCCAAAAACTCATCAACTTCCCACAAATGGCCTCTAAAACTGATTTTATACCTGATCTTCGACAGCTCTGCCATCGAAAAACTGTCCAGTAGCTCCGCTGCATCCGAAACAGGTATCTCATATTCATATTCGGGCCTTGTGGCACCTGCTGAAAGCCCCTTGATCGTCAAAAAACCACCCGTTTCCGTGAGTCGCACACGAATTGTCTTTCGGGGATCCATCACCAAATAACCTTGCCGGTATCGTTCTCCAATGGGTTTTTCGAGGCTTTGCCATTTTCCGTGATCGACTAAGAATTTTCTCTCTATTTCTTTTCCCATCTTTAACAGGTTGAAGAAGTGAATGTAGGAATAATATCTACGCGATTTCAGAACAAGACATCCGTATCTCTTTTGCCGGACGAGTCAGCACGCCCCTCAAACGAACAGCGGGTGTAATAAAAACGGACACTTTTCCCGACTGCCGGGGGGCTAAACAATTGATTCCTACAAATATGTGTGAATGGCATCTTCTTGGCAGGAAAAACTAAAACCTCGCTATGCTCCGGAACTATTTCGTCACCGCCTTCAGAAATCTCGTTCGCAACAGCAGCTATGCGCTGCTCAATATCATCGGGCTGGCCGTCGGGATGACCCTGTTCCTCCTGATCGCCCAATACGTAAGATTCGAACGCAGTTATGAAGATTTCATTCCGGACCGGACGAATATTTACCGGGTCAGCCTGGAAACATATGCCAACAACGAGCTGAGATCGGCCAGCGCCGAAAACTATCCCGGGCTGGGGCCCGCGCTCCACAGCGAGGTCCCCGAGGTCACCGGCTTTGGCCGCCTCTACAATCTGAGCTATATCAACAATGTGATCATCACCAACGAACAGGCGAAGGGCGGCCCCGTCAGCTTGAAGCAACACCGCTTCTTCTATGCCGATTCCGGATTCCTGCCCATGATGGATTATAAAATGATCAGCGGAAACGCTTCGCAGGCCCTGGCCGAACCCCTGACAGCCGTCATCTCCGAAAAATATGCCCGCCTCTATTTCGGCAAGGAAGACCCTATCGGAAAAATGCTCCATATGCACGATGACGACAGCAATGACCAACTGGCGAAAGTGACGGGCGTATTCAAAGACCTTCCCGCCAATACCCACCTGAAATTCGACATCCTCTTCTCCTTTGTGACGGCGTTTGGGGCCGGAGCGGGGCAGAACAATCCAAACTGGGCGCGGACAAGACCGCAGATCTATACCTATATCCGGCTAAGACCCGGAACCGACCCGAAATCCATCGAAGCCCGGCTTCCCGCCCTTTTCAACGCCCACGAACCGCAGCTCCGGGCGGAAAACAAGAGCCAGACAGGACATCTCCAGCCCTTGGCCGGTATTCATCTGCAATCCGACCTGGCGGAAGAACTGGAGACAAATGCAAACGCCCATATCGTATTTTTTCTCGGCGTGATCGGTGTCTTTATACTGGTCATCGCCTGGATCAATTTCGTCAATCTTTCCACGGCAAATGCCATCAGCCGCGCGAAGGAAGTAGGAGTCCGGAAGGTCATTGGGGCTTCAAGGGCTCACCTGGTCGCCCGGTTCCTGGCGGAAGCGGCGCTCATCAACGGAGTGTCTCTGCTCATCGCTTGTGGAATGATCTATTGGTCGCTGCCCGGTTTCAATCATATTTCCGGCCTTTCGCTGGATGCCAGCTACCTGTTGCAGCGCTGGTTCCTGGAGCTGCTGGCTGGGCTTTGGATCGTCGGCTCTTTGCTATCGGGTTTCTATCCCGCATGGATCTTGTCGTCCTTTAAACCGGTCACCGTGCTGAAAGGAAAACTAAAAAATGCTTCCGGCGGCATTCTCCTCCGCAAGGGATTGGTGGTCACCCAGTTCATGGCATCCATCGCGCTGATTGCCGGTACGATCATCGTCTATCGCCAATTGAACTATATGATGAACCAGGGTATCGGGATGAATATCGACCAGGTGTTGGTCATGGATCGCCCGGCTATCGCACCCAACCACGACAAAAACCTGGGCGCCTTCCGGGCAGGGATCGACCTGTTCCGGGATGAGCTGAGGAAAGATCCGGCCATAGAAGCCGTTTCCAACTCGAGCACCATACCCGGCAAACAGCGGGAGTATAAATCAACCATCAAGGTATTGGGAAACCCGTCAAATGATTCGATCACCGTGCGGACAAACAGCATGGATTTCGATTTCCTCAAGGTATTCAAAATGCAGCTATTGGCGGGGCGGACCTTCTCGATGGATTTTCCAAAAGACCCCGACACCTCCGCGATCATCACGTTGTCGGCTGCACGACTCCTCGGCTTTCAGAAACCGGAGGATGCCATCGGCAAAACCATCCAGGCCTGGGAGGGCTATAACCCGATCATCGTGGGGGTCGTCAACGACTACCACCAGGTCTCGCTCAAGAAGCCGCTGGAACCGACCCTCTTCTCCTGCGACTGGTACGAAGGAGATTATTTTTCGGTCCGGCTGCATACCGGTCATCTTGCCCGGACCCTGCGACATGTAGAAGAGTCCTGGGCAAAAGCCTTTCCCGGAAACCCTTTTGAATATTTCTTTCTCGACGACTATTTTAACCGGCAATATACCAATGAGCGTCAGTTCGGCCAGCTGTTCACCACCTTCGCCTTCTTTGCCATCCTCATCAGTTGCCTGGGTTTGTTCGGTCTCTCGGCCTATACCGCCAGCCAGCGGATCAAGGAGATCGGGATCCGGAAAGTGCTGGGCGCTTCCGTGGTAAACATCACGACGATGCTTTCCAAAGATTTTCTCAAGCTGGTGGTGCTGGCTATCCTCCTTGTAACGCCGCTGGTATGGTTCCTCATGAATCGATGGCTGCAGGATTATGCCTACCGGATCACGATCAGCGGATGGACCTTTGTCCTGGCCGGTCTCGCGGCCCTGCTCATCGCCTTGATCACGGTCAGCTTCCAGGCCATCAAAGCCGCGGTCAGCAATCCCGTCGAGAGTTTGAGGGCCGAGTGAAAGATAGACCGCGAACCAGTCTGTGACCCGGGTCACTTCCTGCGCCTTGATATTTCAAGGTTTCAGATTGAAGGAATCAGTCACCAAATTTCTTACGGCTATTCCGGTTGAAAGTCGGACAACGATCGGGACCTGTCGAGGGCGCGGATCTGCGGCTGCCAGGCGACCGGCAGGAGCAGTTTCTTCGGCAAAGAATCGAGACGCCAGTGGTGCAGAATTTTATAGATGCGAAAGGCCGGTCCGAGGAGAGGAACGGATGGCAGGGAAAGAAGTCCATGCACAGGTCCGGGGACCAGCAAGGCCTGTGCCTCCCGGAGAATCCAATAACGAACAAAGCCAAGTTGTTTGCGGTACTGACGAAACAGGTCGATGGAGAAGTTGGTGGAGATCAGGCGCTCTTCCAAATAACGGGCCCGCATACGCTCGTAGGACGTGTAATCGGCGGGCAGGCCGCTGAGTTGCATCCGGGATCCGACCCGGTGGAAGACATCGAAGACTTCGGCCCGTTCTGCCGTGGTCAGGGGGCGTTCCAAAAGTTGAAAAGACCGGAAGGAATAGTCGATGAGCATAAACAAGACCTCCAAATAAGCCTCGACGGGTATACGGCTGCCCCTCGCCTGTTCCACCCCGCGATGGATGGCGGTGATGCTGTCGATGGCGGCATGGGCGTCCTGCTGCGAGGCGAAGACGATCTGCTGCGCATAGGTGACGGTGGTAAACAACCGGCCCAGGGGATCCGCGGGCAGACGGCCGGTAAAATACAACCAGTCGACGGCTTCGTTGAGCGCGAACTCCGCGGAGGCGCCGGCAAAGATGAGGAGGACCGTATCGGCGCGGCCCCAGATGCGGCGGACAATGGACTGCTCAGGGACGAAATATTCCATCCGGATGATTTTTAGGTTAACTGTTGAGGTCCATCGTAAAGCCGGCTCTTAAGGCCGGTTTTTAGAATCTTAAGGTCCGGCTTTAACGGTTAATTTTTCGGGCGGCTAATTATTTTTCAGGCCCTGACTATGACCTTATTGTAAGGTCATGGTTTAAAGCAGGGTTTGTAGCGAACACCCGCGTCTGCGAAGCCATTCGATGAGGAGTACCAGCCCCATGGCCAGTGTATAGGCCCCGATATCCCCCCAGGTAAAATAGGTTCCCACCAGGATACGGGCCAGCGACCCTTCCTTCAACCCGAGCCAGTCGGCGATATGAAAATACTGGAGGGTCTCTTCGATATAGGCGAACGCCAGCACCGACAGTATCGTGGGCAACATGGGGAAATTCGCAACCGTCATGACCCCACAGTAGATGAGTATCACACAGAGAAAATCGCCCCCATAGGGCCGGATGATATCGTCATGGGCATAGGCGCCGATGCAGACCTCGATAACGACCAACCCTGCGCTGATCAGGAAATAGCCTTTATGAAAGCGGAGAATCTTCCGGAAGCGGCTGCGTTCCGGGGAATAGGGGGTCCGCACCGGGTGGGGAAGCCGGCTCGATCGGCGCGCTTTTCCGGAACCGCCTGGTTTCAGCGGCAGAATGGGATTATCAGATGCCATAAATGAGCAAGATTTCTGTATTTAAAAGCACTTTGAATTACAAAGTAAATGAATAAAAATGAGGTTTTCAAATATTAACGAAGAGTTTCTCAGAAAAGACTTTGACTTTACGAGTATTTGCTATCTTGATACCGGACCCACCGCGCATAGTGCCGCAGATAGAGCTCAGCAAGGGTGCGATGGGCTACCGGAAGCGCGACTCGCCGCCGGGGAGGAAAAGAGCTACCGTTCAATCAGATAGAGTATGAATATAAAATCAAGGCTTTTTATCGACCACATCGTGCTGACCATCCGGGACATCGGCCGGACAAAAGACTTCTATACAAAAATATTCGGCGCTCCCGATTACCAGGATGCGGATTCCGTTCTTTATCTGATCGGAGAGACGAAATTGTTTTTCACGCTGCCGCACGGGACGCCATTCCCCCATGATCGATTCGATGCCAACCGGGTCGGGCTGGAACATTTCGCGATCGGCCTCAAAACGATCGACGACCTGAAAGAGATTGAGCAGATCCTCGACAGCGGATCGATCCCGCACAGCGGCATTCATATCGACAAACACAGCAAGAAGGAGAAGATCTGGCTCGATGATCCCGACAAGATAAGGGTCGAATTTTTTATCAGCTGACACTATCGGCAGGCCCTTAATACTTTGTTGCTACGGAGCGCAGGGCCCAGTTGGTTGGAAGGGCCGTGAGTTATCCTTTTCCTGATCTATTCAATCGTCCTGACGACCCGGCAGGGATTCCCCGCTGCAAAGACATGATCCGGAATATCGCGGGTCACGACGCTCCCTGCGCCGATGGTGGTATTCTTCCCGATCGTGATACCCGGGCACAGGATGGCTCCCCCTCCTATCCACACATTATCGCCGATGATGATCGGGGCGGCCAGTTCCGGTCCTTTGATACGCTCCGAGGCCCTGATCGGGTGGTAGGCCGTGTAGATCTGGACGGAGGGGCCGATCTGGACATTATCGCCGATGGTCACCCGGGCGCAATCCAGGATCACACAGTTGAAGTTCATAAAGAAATTGTCCCCGACGAAGATATGGGCGCCATAGTCGCAATAAAAGGGCGGTTCGATATTGATTTCCGCGCACTGTCCCAAAAGCTGCTTTAAAACGGCGGTCCTAGTTTCCCGCGGCGCGGTAGTGAGTTGGTTATACTCTTGCATAAGCACCCTGGCCCGGGCCCGCATGAGGGTCAACTCTTCGTCCCAGGCTTCGTAGAGCTCGCCGGCGAGCATCTTCTGCAGTTCTGTCTTCATATGTTTACTACTACTTTTACAACCGCCGGTGGAAGGACCGGGTGTTTAAAATTACGACTAAACAACCAACCATACGGATGAAGGGAGGATCTTGTCGATTAATTTCCCGCAGCCTTCGTCTTACCGGCACGGGCGGCGTCGAGGCGGATATACTTCCCGAATTGGGCGGGAGTGAAGATACCCTTCAACGTCGCGTTAAAAGCGTCATGATTGGCTTTCATCTTCTCCTTTTTCTCGTCGGCGGAGACGGGTAGCATGAGTATCTCGTCGACGGACTTCGTGTTGGCCAGATAGGCTTCATAGACTTTTTTTGTCTGGGTTGCGTCGAGGCCCAGGCTCTTCTGCAGGCTATCCGAGAAAATGCGCGAACGTTTAAAGACGTCGGCCGGCAAACGCCACTCATTGCCCGTTTTTACGGGTTGGGCAGGAGTATCCGATTGTGCGTGGAGGGTGGCGAAAGGCAGGAAGAAAAAAGAAGAAAGGAAGATCTTTTTCATATTGTCTGATTTTTGTTTGTTTTTTTGCTCACTTATTTTGTGCTCAATTGTTTCTTTCTCACTTATTTCTTGCCCGATTATTTTTCGTCCGCTTTCCTTGTTCGCTTTCCTTGTTCGCTTATTTTTTGTTCACTTGCTTCTCGTGCGCTTGCTTCTCCTGCAATTATTCCTTATTCGCTTATTGCTTGCCTTACTGCTCATGCAACGCTTTGACGGGATTGGCCCTGGCGGCATGCCAGGCGTGCCCGCTTACCGTAATCAGCGCGATCCCCAGCGACAAGCCGCCCGATAAGGCGAATACCCATACCGAAAGGTCCACGCGGTAGGCGAAATTCTGCAGCCACTGGTGCACGGCATAGCCACCTATCGGGATGGCGATCACGATGGCGACGAATACGGGTGCCAGAAAATCGCCGGCGATCAGTCGCAGCAACCTGCCTTCCCCGGCTCCCAACACTTTCCGGATGCCGATCTCCTTTTTCCGTCTTTCCGCCGACAACAACGCGAGGCCAAACAACCCGATGCACGAGATAAAAACGGTCAGCACGCCGCCGCCGGTAAATACGCTTTTCCAGCGGGCCTCCTCGTCATACTGGCTCCTGATCCGGTCTGTCGTAAACGTATATTCGAAGGGCTGTTCGGGAAAGAGGCGATGATAGGCTTTTTCGATAGAGGCGAGCGCGCCGTCGCCGCTCCCGGGGGAGGCCAGCGCCCTGCCGGAGGGCCCGGATCCCGGTCTGATCCTGACGACGAAGCGGCCCATTGGCAGACGCGATTCCATCGTAAAGAGCTGGGGACGGATCTTCTCTTTGAGCGAGCCCGAATGATAGTCCCTGACTACACCGACTACGGTGATTTTCCGATTCCCCCAACCGGGCAGGTTCATGAAGTCCACGGTCTTTCCAACAGCCTGCTGCCAATGCGCCGCGGTGGCAAATGCCTCGTTCACGATGACGGACTGCACCGAATCGGCCGGATAGTCGGCCGAAAAATTTCTGCCGGCCACCAGGGAGATCCCCAGCGTAGGCAGGTAGCCGGGGTCGACGCGTTCATAGTCTGCCGCAAATTCCTGCCCCCCCGCGATTGTCTTGCCTCCGAACCGGCCGATATTATGATAGGACACCGAAGAGACTTCTGACAGACCGGACAGTTCGGTCCTGAGCGCATCCATCATCGTCTTGTTCATGACGGCTTTTTCCGCGACGAATTCCACGAGCCCTCCGGGCTGATAACCCAGGTCGGCCCGTGTCAGGAACCGAAATTGGGCCGCCATAAAAAAAACGACGATGACGAGCAGCGTACAGAGCGTGAACTGCAGGACGACGAGGCCTCGTATCAGCCCGCTCCTGCTTACCAGGCGGACGCGGCCGTAAAGCACTTCTACCGGCCGGAAGGCAGACAGGACGAGGGCCGGGTAGAACCCCGCCAGCAGACCGGTGAAAGCCAGCAATGCCAATCCACCGACGACGAGCGCCCCATCCAGCAGGTAGCCCAGACCGAGATCTTTGCGTGTCCAGCTATTGAAGACAGGCAGGAACAATTCCACCAGGACGATCGCCAGGAGGAATGACAGCAGACATAACAGAAGCGACTCGCCCAGAAACTGCATAAAAAGCTCGACCCTTCTACCCCCTATCGCCTTGCGGATGCCGATCTCCTTACTCCTTCGTAGCGAACGGCCGATGGTGAGGTTTATAAAATTGATACAGGCGATCGACAAGACAAAGGCGGCGATGCCGGTCAGCATATAGGTATAGAAAGGATCGCGGGCCTCCGGCGTGCCTTCGAAGCGGGTATTCAGGTGCATGCTCTCCAAGGGTTGCAGGCTCCAGACGAAGCGGTTGTCATACCCCGCTTCATGATTCATATCGATCTCATCCTTCGCCGCCAATGCATATACCGCCGCCATTTTCGCGGCGATGGCTTCCTGCCGAGAGCCGGGATGCAGCAGGAAATAGGTGGGATAAGAGACCCACATCCATCCGTTGTCGGGGTTGATCCTTTCGAGGTATGAAAAAGGAACCAATATGGTAAAGCGAAGGCTCGAATTGGGAGGTGGCTTCCTGATCACGGCCGTCACCAGGAAGGTCTCAAATTGTCCGCCGACCTGCAGCTCCAGGGTCTTGCCTATCGCGTCGGTCCTGCCAAAATATTTTTGGGCTGCCTCTTCGGTAAGTACTACGCTATGATTCCCTTTCAGGGCGCTGTGCGGATCTCCCAGGAGAGCCGAAAACGAGAAGACGGAAAAGAAGCCGGTGTCTACCCAATGCACCGTCTCGCGGAAAAGCCGGCCCGTCTGCCTCATGACTATCGGTTGCGGGTCCACGCGGGTAAATGCTTCGATCTCGGGTATGCTGCGTGTAAAAGCAGGCCCCTGCACCATAGCGGCGATGCCGAAATGTTCGGCAGCCCCGTCCTTTTCGATCCGGTCACCCGTCAGTTGGTAGATCCGGTGTATCTTCTGATGGAAACGATCATAGCTCCACTCGTCCTTTACGTATAGGAGGATGAGGATGCTGCAGGCCAGCCCGAGGCTGAGCCCGGTCATATGAATGGCGGAGAAAAGCGGATCCCTGACCAGATGGCGGATCGCTGCCTTCCAGTAATGAATAAACATACTGTCTTTTTATTGAGATTTCCGGTATGATGAATTCCTATGGCGCTTCCCGGGGAAGCTCTGCTCTCAGGGGAAGCATTGTAAGGTTGTTTGTCTGGGCCGGGTGATGCCGGCTAAACTCCTGCTCGGCCTTTCGTTTTTGATCGAAAGCCGTCTGTTGATCGAGGGTCTCCTGTTGACCAGGGATTTCCTGTTGATCTTTCGAACCGGCTTCCGCAAAACGATCGTTTGGCGGCACAGCGGGAAAATCGGCTCCTGGCGGCGCGCCGGAAATCGTTGAAAAAGCCAGCGACAGGGTGAGGATGGTGATCAACGCCGGTATCAGGAGGCCGTGCATACGTCTCATCCGTTTTCGGACAGCCTGTACCGTTGACAGCTCTCCTTCCAGCCTGATCATGGCGAGCCGGCGATGGACGGGCGAAGTGCCAAACGCATGCCCCGGAGGCAGGTAAGTTCCGCCGCTATATACAGTGAGCAGTAAAGTGGCCAGCGAAGCCGTATCCCCGGGTGCGATCGACTGTTCGTCAGCCAGGAATTCATGGACGATATCGAGTTCCCGGCGGATCATCCAGGAGAAAGGATTGTACCAGAAAAAGCAGGCGGCAAGCAAGGCTGCCAACTGATCATAGCTATGTCCCTGCCGGATATGCGCCCGTTCGTGTTCCCATATTTTCCGGCCTGCCTCTCCTTCGGGAGAGAGCCCCTTCAACCAAAACAGGTACTGCAGGAATGTAAACGGCGCGCCCTGACACGAGGTCTCGATCAGATAGAATCCTTCGTGACGGATCCGGGTATGCGTCCGCAAGATCCGCCTGACCGGTAAGAATCTGCGAACGAACCTCACGATACAGTAAATAAGACCTGAGAGATAGACCCATTGGAGCACAGCCGGCAAAACACTGCAAACGCCCTGAAACACCGGCGCCCATATGGCGGAAAAATGCGCCGACCCTGCTTTAGAGGCATTTGATAACCGGCCGGTTGCAGCCGGGCCGACGCCAGGTCTTCCGTTCGCGAGCCCGCTGTTGGCCCACCAGTCAGGAAGCCTGTAGTTATATCCTTGCATCTTCACGAGGGGGATCAGCACAGAGGCCGCCAGGATCCCCAGCAGGAAAAACCGGTTAAACCGGTGAAAGGGTTTGTCCCGCAGGAAGAGACGGTAATAGCCCAACAGGATCCCGCTTACCAGCAACGATTTGGCCATATAGAGGAGCAGGGGGTGCATGCGCTATTTCTTTTTCAGTTGTTGGAGCAATAACTCGAGGTCGCTGACGGTCAGTTTCTTCTCCTCTACCAAAAAGGACACTACCTCCGGGAAGGAATCGTTAAAATATCCATTCGCCAGATGGCTCAACGAACTCCCGGAATATTGCGATTTGGAGACAAGGGGCAGATAGCGATGGATGCGCCCGAGGTTTTCGATTGCTATAAAATCCTTGTCTACCAGGGTCTTCAGGATCGTAGCGACCGTATTTTTATGGGGTTGCGGGTCGGGCATCCCGCCGACGATCTCCATCAACAAGCCACCACCCAGTTTCCAGACTGTCTTCATGACTTGTTCTTCGGCTTTTGTCAGGGCTTTCATGTAAAACTACATTTGTAGTTCAATATTAAAACTATTTTTATAGTTCGGCAAATTTTTTTTGTTTTTTGTTTTTTGGGATTTTTTTGGACTGCCGGGTTCACTTCCGGGCGCCCCCGAATTTCCGAAGTTTACCCCAATGACAAAATATACCGCATCAGCTCCACGATCTTGTCAAAAGTGTCGGGCTTCTGAAAATAATGCGTGGCGCCGCTGATTTCCGAAATATGCCGGTATAGCGAGGAACTGGAGGTACTCCATATGATCCGTGGAATATTCCGGTAGCGGGGCATCGGGGAGATCTTTTCACATATCTGCGCGCCTGTCAGGTCCGGCATATTGAAATCGAGCAGGATCAGCGAAAGATTTTCCGTGACAGGGGACTCGAGCAATTCCAGGGCTTCCGTACCCGAAGCTGCTCCCACCCTTATGAGATCCTTGTCTACCTGGTAAAGTGCCTCTTCGATCAACTCCCGGTCGTCCATGTCATCGTCGGCATAAAGGATCTTTTTTGGTACAGAAATCATAATCGCCCCCGTTAATACATTTTTTTTGATTATTCGACAATCTTCTGTAAAATACAGCATTATCGCTATATACTTCGATTTTTAACAGCCATGAGTGAGCCAAAAGATCCGCAGCAGGAGACGTCTCCGGAATTTTTGTCGGGTGGCGGCGAAATGGGTGAGCGCATCCGTGCCTTCGACTGGACCCGTACTTCGCTCGGGCCCGTAGATGGCTGGCCCAGGAGCCTGCTCACCTGTATCCGGATCATGCTCACGTCCCGTCAACCGATCTGGATCGGCTGGGGCAAAGACCTGATCAAGCTATACAACGACCCCTATATCGCCATTGTGGGCGGCAAGCACCCCGGCGCCCTCGGCGAGCCTGCTTCCGTCGTATGGAAAGACATCTGGAAAGACATCGGCCCCATGCTGAGCCAGGTTATGGACAAGGACCAGGGCACGTATGTCGAATCGCAGCTGTTGATCATGGAGCGGAACGGATACCAGGAAGAGACCTATTACACCTTCTCTTATACCCCGATCCCCGGCGACGACGGCCAGACCGGCGGCATGATCTGCGCCAATACCGACGATACGGAACGGATCATCAGCGAGCGGCATCTCAAGACCCTTACGGAACTGGGGGTGGGACTGTCCGAATCGAAAACGGAAGAGCAGGTCTTTCAATGTGTACTGGATGTGCTTGCCAGAAATACGCATGACTTTCCATTCGGCGTCTTGTACGCATTCGCCGGCGCCCGCCGGCTTACCCGAATAAAATATGTGGACAAAGACCTGATGGCCGCCTGGCCCGAAGAGATCGACCTGGCCGGAGACGACGAGCTATCGGTCACCCTGGCAAAAGCAGCCCTCGGGCAGGAGACTGTCGTCTTCGACCGGCTGCAGGAGCGGATCGGGCCCATGCCTGCCGGCGCCTGGCAATTCTCTTCCGACAAAGCCCTGCTTCTGCCGATCGCCCAGACGGGTATGACCGAATGTTTTGGCTTTTTGGTCGTGGGTCTGAATCCTTATCAGTTGCTGGATGAAAAATATCATCAATTTTTCCGCCTGGTCGGCGACCAGATTGCCACCAGCCTGATCACGACGGGCCGGTTAGAGCAGGAGAGGCTCCGGATCGAAGAACTGGCTGCACTGGACCGGGCCAAAACGGTCTTCTTCAGCAATATCAGCCACGAGTTCCGGACCCCTCTCACGCTGATCCTGGGACCCGTCCGGGATACCCTCGAAGACGCCGAAGTTACGGAGAGGACCCGGTCGAGGATGGAGGTGGCTTACCGGAATAGCCTGCGCTTATCCAAGCTCGTGAACAACCTGCTGGATTTTTCCCGCATAGAAGCGGGCCGGATGCAGGCAGCCTTCGAACCGGCCGACCTGGCTGTGCTGACAAAAGATCTCGCCAGCTCTTTCCGGTCGGCCATCGAAAAAACGGGTATCACGCTGGTCGTCCGTTGCGATGCCGCGGAACCCGTGTTTGCAGACCTGGAAATGTGGGAGAAGGTCGTCGTAAACCTGCTCTCCAATGCCTTCAAATACACCCCCGAAGGAACGATAACCGTATCTCTCTCGCAGCAGGATGGCTTTACCACGCTGGCCGTCGCCGATACCGGCGTGGGCATTCCGCCCGAAGAACAGGAACGTATCTTCGAACGTTTTCACCGCGTACAAAACATGCGAAGCCGCAGCCAGGAGGGTACGGGCATCGGCCTGTCCCTGGTCAGTGAACTCGTGAAGCTGCATGGGGGCACCATCGAAGTCAGCAGCAAGGTGGGCGTGGGAAGCGTCTTTACCGTCAGGATCCCTTTAGGAACCGCCCATCTGCCGCCAGACATGATCAGCGACCGCACGCTGGGAACCTATCCTCTTTCGAAAGTGGACGCCTATCTGGGAGAAGCGATGAAATGGGCGCAAACGATGGACAAAACAATCGCCCCTTTTGCATCCGCTGAGCCGGGAACGGCAAAAGACAGGCCACGGGTATTGCTGGCAGACGACAATACCGATATGCGCGGATATATCCGGCGTCTCCTGGAACCCCGTTACGAGATCATCGAGGCGTCTAACGGAGAGGAGGCTTACCGACTCACGATCGAAAAAAATCCGGACCTGATCGTGACGGACGTCATGATGCCTGTCCTGGACGGCTTTGGCCTGATCGGCCGGCTCCGGTGGAATAAAAGTACCCAGATGATACCCGTACTGTTTCTTTCCGCCCGCGCAGGCGAAGAGGCCCGGATCGAAGGCATACAGGCGGGAGCCAACGACTACCTCGTAAAACCCTTCTCTGCCCGGGAACTGCTGGCCAAGATCGACGGCAATCTCCGGATAGCCCTGAGCCGGAAGAAGATCGAAGAGAGCGAGCTGCTGTTCCGGACCCTAGCCGAAACGCTCCCGCAACTGGTATGGATGACCGATGAAAAGGGGAACCAGTTATTCGCTTCGGGAAGATGGGAAGCCTATACCGGCCTGGTCCCGGTGGACGAAGAGACCTGGAAAAAGATCATCCACCCCGGTGACGTGAAGCTCATCCAGACCATCTGGCGCACCAGCCTGTCTACCGGCAGTCAATACAAGGCTGAAGTACGCCTGGTCGACACACAGGGGAATTACAGATGGCACCAGGTCCAGGGAGAACCCGTCTATAATGAACAGGGGGCCATCATCAAGTGGATCGGCGCTTTTACAGATATCCATGACCAGAAGACCTTCTCCGACAGGCTGGAGAAGACGGTCTTCAACCGCACCGCCGAATTGCAACGTTCCAACGATGAGCTTGAACAATTCGCGCATGTCGCCAGTCATGATCTGCGGGAACCGCTCCGGAAGATCAGGACCTTTAACGCCAGGCTCCGGCAGGAATATAAAGACCAGCTCCCCGAAAAGGCCGGGCAATTCCTGGATAAGATCGACAAGGC
This sequence comes from Puia sp., assembly GCA_031292515.1. Lineage (GTDB taxonomy): Bacteria > Bacteroidota > Bacteroidia > Chitinophagales > Chitinophagaceae > Puia. The sequence goes on from JARLGZ010000076.1 coordinate 24,348, forward strand.
CGCCGTCCGCATGAACAATATGATCGAAGGCGTTCTCAGCTACTCCAGCCTGCAGGATAAACCGCAGAAAACAGAGACCGTATCTCTCGGCGAGATCATCCGGGACATCCGGGCCGACCTCGAATTGCCGATCGAACAAAAAGGGGCCACGATCCTGGCCGGCGATCTGCCTGAAGTTTCGGGCGATCCGCTGCGGCTATACCAGCTGTTTTACAACCTCATCAGCAACTCATTGAAATTTTCGAGACCCGGAGTCCCCCCCGTCATCAAGCTCAGCGGATCGGTCGTTGCCAGACAGGATACGCAGATACCCGTCACGGATGTGGTCACCGGGAACCCCTCCGCTGCCGTTTCGGGAAGTCCCCTCCCGGGTGCGGACGACAGCCCTGATAACGGGGATGGGAAACCGATCGTTGGAAACAGCCGCGTCTCCATCCGCGTCGAGGACAATGGAATCGGTTTTCCGGTCTCCTATGCCGACAAGATTTTCAAGGCCTTCGTGCGTCTCCATTCCCGTGACCGTTTCGAAGGCACGGGTCTGGGGCTGGCCCTATGCAAAAGAATTGCGGAGAATCACGGCGGCTCTATCCGCGCGGAGTCCCGGGAAGGCGAAGGCGCCGTCTTCATCATCGATCTGCCGGTACATATATCCTGAGGCCGTTCCGAGGCCGGCGCGGGAATCCTGAGGCCGTCCCGGGAATCCAACGATAAACCCGGGCCGATCGGGGATTAGCAAACCGGGCTGTATCTTTTGACAGGGGCATTCTGAGGACGGACCGGAATTCAGAACGCCAGATGGGAAATAAGCTGCCGCCAAAACAGCTTTCCCGTCGACAATAGCCTAATTTTATAGAAAATCTTTTTTATGGCGCAGACCGCTGCAAAAATACCGCTGACGATCGATGAACTGGAAAAACTCGGTTTTTATGAATTCGACGAAGACCAATGGCAGCATGAGAACCAGCACGGCCCGGAAATTTTTGTCGTGAAACGCATCCATTCGGAAGCCGGCCTGGATACTTTTCAGCTGATCGGTTTCGAAGGCGACGAGGAAGTTCCCGCATCGGAGCCCTTTCATTATGTGCAGGAGCTGAAGAAAGTCTACCACGACAAATTCCAGATCGCGCTGCCCTAGCCGGGTAACGGGAAGCCCCATCTGCCTGCGAGTGGATGGAAGGCTTGCCGGCGCCAGCCTTCGAATGAACAAGAGCGAAGGGGACGATCCTGCCATTATTCCCTCCGGATTTCCCCGGGGCGGAAATCGGAGCCAGTTCGAAAAGCGGGTCTACACCTGCCAAATATACTTTGCTTCGCATTAATAATGAAGGGGTTATCAACTTAAAAATAATAAGCACCCGTTCGTTCCCCTGTGAAATAGAATAGTAGTATATTTAATTATAAAAATATATAATATGGACCCTACCATCAATGCCCCTATCGCCGCACCGTCGGCCGCCTATTCCGGTATCGCCGATGCCGATCACAAACTGACGATCGTGCTCGGGGCCTCGGACAACCCCAACCGGTATAGTTTTCGCACGCTTAACCGGCTCCGGGACAAGCGGCATCCCGTCATTGCGATCGGTCGCAAAAAAGTGCGAGTCGCCGATGTAGACATTCAAACCGAAGCCCCCGCTCTCGAAGGAGTAGACACCGTGACCCTGTACCTGAATCGTGGAAACCAACGCGACTACTATGATTACCTGCTTTCTCTGAATCCCAAACGCATCATCTTTAACCCCGGTGCGGAGAATCCTGAACTATCCATCCTTGCAAAGGCACAAGGGATCGAAGTGGTCAATGCCTGTACGCTGGTGCTGCTAAGCACGGGCCAGTTCTAGCATGCCGGCCGGTTCCGCAGGCGGATCTGTCAGGCCGCGGAAGCCGAAGAGGCCCGGCAATTTTAACATTTATACAATATTCTGTCGGACCTCCCGTTTTTATATCGTACTAACCCTGGTCGGATATAGCCCTTGCTCCTGTTGCACCCATTAAAAAGAGATCCTTGCGGGGAAGGCTGAAAGCCCTGCAGGGTAAGGATTGTGTTGATCGTACCCTTTGTATTCAAATTTAAAACCAGTATTAACCGATGATTGACCGCAGGACCTCCTCTGGACGGTTGCAGGCATGCCCTTATGCTTCTCCCGGCCTACAAACAGCGTATTTCGATCTTCCTGTCCATCCATTCAAGTTACTGATCCATTATTACCTCTCCAACCTGTTTAAACCGTTGCATTTGACGCCGGCATCCGTCTGTATCATGCATTCCACCCGACTGCATTTCACGCCGCCAGCCCCTGCGCTGAGTGCCTTTGCTTCGGCAGGCTGACCCGCGATCCCGTTGCACGAAGGCCCGTGGTCCGTTGACGCAGGTAATCGATTATTGTCTCAGGCATATGCGTGTGGCCCCTTTTTAACGACAGCCGATAGTCCCTTTTTAACAACACCCCTAAACCATAAATGTATTCGGGAATCCCTAAACCCTCCTGAATCCCGTGATCCGTACACATGAAAACCTTTTTCCACGGCCCCCCGCTTTATGCGGGGGGTGGAAAAAGCTTAATAAAACATTAACCGCTATACGATTTTGCCGGTCCCCGGGTTTTCGGTAAATTACGGAAAACCCATTATTTATGTTATGGCGTAAATTTAACGGCGACCCGATCGAGTTTCCCATCGCAGATGCTGTGGAGAATGCGATCCGTCGCGAAACAGAGAAAGGCTATCACCTCAAAGTATGCATCGGAACCGACTCGCAGGTCAAGGGTCTTGAAACAGAATTCGCAACGGTTATCGTCTTTTTGCGTGAAGGACACGGCGGGTTCATGTTCATCCACAATGAGAAGACCCGTCAGCAGTACAGCATCAAGGAGCGGATGCTGGTAGAAGTGGCCAAGAGCATCGAGATCGCCTATGAGCTCTGCAATCTCTTTTCGAAGTACGATGTAGACATGGAAGTCCATGCCGACATCAATACGAACCCCTCCTTCAAAAGCAACGACGCCCTCAAGGAAGCCATGGGCTATATCCTGGGCATGGGGTTTGCCTTTAAAGCCAAGCCGGAAGCCTTTGCCAGCAGCAGCTGTGCGAATAAGGTGGTAAATTAGAACCAGGTGGCGCAGCCGCCGCGCATTTCCGGCCGGCTCCCGGCGGGATTGCCGGAACCTCCGGGAAATCGCCCCAACCCTAAGAACGCGGTTGTGTCAAAATCACGGCCTGAGGCATTGTCTCCCCTTTATTTTCCCCATTCCACTTCCGGTTGATGAATCTCCTGCAAGGCCGCTCGACAAAATAATAGGTAAGCGAAGAGATGGCTACTAAAGCCAATAAATATGCGACACAGTACAAGGCGCCGTCCGCAAACGCAATATTCTGTTTGCCTCTGCCTACCCCAATGGTCCCCGGCAGCCGCAGGCCTTTTGAAAAGGGCTCCTGGAGGAATATCTGCATCAGATAGATCGAATAGGAGATATCCCCGAGGTATTGAAGAACGCGGTTATTGCATATCTTATGCAAATAGCCGGTGTTGGTGGCGAAATTCAGGACCAGGGCCGCAAACAGGATCACTATCAAGCCGTCGTTTGCTCCGGAATGCAGTGCCGCCACGAGCAGGATCCCAATCAGCAAGGTAGCGAGGTCCTTACCGGCGACCTTGTTGAAAGAAGCCCATCTGTACAGCCCGTATACCAGCATCCCGCTTATAAAACCCGCCAGTCCGCGGAGGTAACCATAGTCAAAAGTAGTGTTGATATTGTTGTGAAGCGGGTTGTTCTTTCTCGGCGCGAGGTACATAATATAACCATAAGCCGCCACGACCACACAAAACAGGACGATCGCCGAAAGCCATTTTTTCCGGCCGGTGAACAGGGCCAGGAAGGGGAAGATCATATAGGCCCACCACTCCGCGCTGATGCTCCAGGCGGGGATATTCCAGCTGTAGAGTTTGTGGATGCCAAAAGACTGGAGCAGGAAGATATTCGTCGGGATGGCGGCCGGGTTTTCGATCCCATCCGGCATCGTGGGGCCGGGCATGAGCACCGTGAAACAGAGAATCATCAGCAACAGGGTAAAAATATGCAGCGGATAGATCCGGGCAAAACGGGCCACGAGGAATTTCCGGAACCCTTCCCGGGTCACGGCTTTTGCAAATCCCTCTCCGTAGACATGGAGCATGATGAAGCCGCTCATGATAAAGAAGAGGTCCACCATTATGTAGCTTTTTTCGAAAAAGAGCGTCTGCGTGGCCGGGACAAACCGGGCGGCGACCATTTCGAAATGAAAGACGGCGACCAGCAGGGCCGCTATTCCCCGCAGGGGGGTAAGATTGGACAGGTACCGGGCATTGTGCTGCATATAGGGTTCGTTTTTTCTCCTTCGATGTGGGTGGTTTGGGTTGTGGTTTTTTTAAAGCGGCCGCTTGCCGGCTGCCTGTTCCTTTTCGGCCTCAGGCCTTCTCTTCCCTGAACTCTTTATTCATTTCCGCGATCAGCCCGAGGATCTTGTCCCTCCCCAGTTTTTTCAGCACGCTCGTGACAAAATGCTGCGGCAGGAATTGCCAGCTGGCCCGCATCTTTTCGAGGAAGGTCTTTACATTCTGGCTGACCACCCGCTGCGTCTCCTTATCGGACTTTGTAAAGACCAGGATAAAGGGCACTCCCCATTCCCGCAGCTGGTCGGCAAACTCCAGGTCGGATTTCTGAGGACTATGCCGGCTGTCGATCAGCAGGAAGACGGTCACCAGGTTCTCGCGCTTGCGCAGATAGTCCTCGATCATGATCTCCCATTTCCTGCGCTGCGTTTGGGAGACCTTGGCGAAGCCATAACCCGGAAGATCCACGATATACCAGTCCTTGTTGATGAGGAAGTGGTTGATCAACTGCGTCTTACCGGGCGTACCGGAGGTCTTTGCCAGCTTCTCGTTGTTGGCGAGCATATTGATCAGGGAGGATTTCCCCACATTACTGCGCCCGATGAATGCGTATTCCGGTTTGTCGGGCTTGGGACACCCGGTGTAATCCGGGCTGCTGATGAGGTATTCCGTCGATCTGATATCCATGATCGGCAATTTACTAACTTTGCCCCAGCTATGGCTAAATATACGCACGATTCGATCGTACCCTTCAAGGATTCCGGTCTGGGGAAGAAGGAACAGGTCGCCGATATGTTCAATAAGATCGCCTTTCGTTATGATCTCCTGAACCGCTTCCTCTCCGGGGGAACCGATCTCTCCTGGCGCAAGAAGGCGATACGGGAGATTGCGAATGGGGGCGGCGCGCCCTCACTGCCCGCCACTCAGCCCCCGCTCCGGGTACTGGATGTCGCGACGGGCACGGCGGACATGGCGATCCTGATGACGCGGATGCTGCCCGGCGTGCGGATCACCGGCGTCGACATCTCCACGGGCATGTTGGAGATCGGCAGGCAAAAGCTGGCCAGGCTGCAACTGTCGGACCGGGTGGAGCTTCTTACCGGCGACAGCGAAGCGCTCGGTTTCCCCGACAACAGCTTTGACGCCATCACCGTCGCGTTTGGCGTACGCAACTTCGAAAACCTCGAAAAAGGGCTCCGCGAGATGCGCCGGGTGCTCAAACCGGGGGGCCGGCTGGTCATCCTCGAGTTCTCGCATCCCAAAAATCCCGTTTTCAGACAGGTCTGCAACCTCTATATGCGGGTCATCACGCCGGGTATCGGGAAAATGATCTCGAAAAACCGGGAAGCCTATAGTTATCTGAACAAATCCGTGGCAGCCTTCCCGGAAGGAGCGGCGATGATCGCCATTCTCGACGGTGCGGGTTATACCCATACCCGCCTGAAGGCGCTCAGCCTGGGCATATGCTCGATTTATACCGGCACTAAGTAATGGCTATCCCAAGAATCATACTCCTGCCTGGTGTCCTGCTGCTAATGTTTTTTGCGGGAATGGCGTCAAACCCGCAGCCTTTCGGGCGGTTTTCTCACGCCGATTCCCGGTCGCTGTTTTATCCGGGCTTTCAACCGTCCTTCCGCCCCGGCCCGGGGCATCGGCGGCCCCATCCCCCCATTAAAGTCCTGATCGTAGACGGGTTCAGCAATCATAACTGGCAGCGGACAACCCGGATGATCCGGGAGATCCTGGAAAGGTCGGGGCTTTTCCGGGTCGATGTTTCCACGGCTCCTCCTACCCCGGCGGGCATCGGTGACCGGCGTGCCGATTCGGCCTGGGCGGCCTGGCGGCCCCGGTTTTCGGACTATGATGTCGTCATCCAAAACACGAACAATATCCAGGATACGCTGCTGCGCTGGCCCCGGCCGGTGGAAGCGGCCCTTGAAAAATATGTGCGCGGCGGCGGCGGGCTGTATATCCTCCATTCCGCCAACAATGCGTTCCCGCACTGGAAGGAGTATGACCGTATGATCGGGCTGGGCTGGCGTTCCCGGGAAACGGGTTATGCGCTGGAGATCGATGACGGAACCGCGGAAGACGGAACTGCGAAGGACGGGACTGTGAAGAACGGAATTGATAGCGGCGAAGGATCGGTCGCCACCGGAAATGGGAGGCGGGCGAGACCCGGGATCCTGCGCATCCCTCCCGGGAAGGGTGAGGGCACCAACCACGGGGACCGGACGGATGCCACGATCCGGATCCTGCATCGTCATCCTCTCAACCAGGGATTTCCCGATGAATGGAAGACCGCCAATATGGAAATATACCGGTATGCCAGGGGTCCGGCGAAACGCCTCGAAGTGCTGTCTTATGCCTATGATTCCGCCAGCCGGATCAACTGGCCGGTCGAGTGGATCGTGAAGTATGGCAGGGGGCATGTGTATAACTCCAGCATGGGTCATTTGTGGAAAGACCAAACCTTCCCGATCAGCTATAAATCGGTTGACTTTCAAACGATTGTAGTAAGAGTGACCGAATGGCTGGGCAAGGGCAAAGTGACGGCGCCCGTGCCGGTGGACTTCCCCACCCGCGCCTCGATAAGCACCCGGGAATGGGAGTCAAAATAGGCCCTTCGGGCTGCAATTATTTGCGCCCTTTTCCGTTAGTACAACACCCTCATACTTTGACTATTGAATAAAATTCGACCCTCAGATTTCTAATTTCTTGATTATTAACTATTTATGAAATTGATGCCGTTTTTGTCCCGGACGTTTTTGTCCCGGAAGGGTGGAGGGGTGTTTTCCATTTTTTTGTTTTTTGCAAGCTGGGTCTCGGCGCCCGGGGCATCCGCGCAGTTGAGAGATGGCGTCAATCTGCCGGATCATGACGAAAAATTCTATCATCTGGGTCTGGCCCTGATCTATAATTCTTCTCATTTGCAAGTCAGTGCGCATCCCCAGTTTCTAAAGACTGATACGGTGCTGTCGATCAACCCGGTGAATACGGGCGGATTCGGGGTAGCCGGTATGCATACCTTCACATTCAGCAAACATTGGGAGTTCCGGATCGTTTTCCCGGAGTTGCAGTTTTCCTACCGGAATCTTCAATACAGTCTCAATCCCAACTACCCGCTTAGTCAGGGTGACCAGCTGCTGGCCACCAAACGCATCGAATCGATCCTGCTGGGCTTTCCCGTGCAGGTCAAATTCCTCTCCGACCGTATCGACAATTTCAAAGTCTATATGCTGGGCGGCATGAACTATCAATATGACCTGGCCTCGAATGCGAGCGCCCGTAAGGCCGGCGATTTGGTGAAACTGCAGCCGACCAATCTCAGCATCGAAGCCGGTCTCGGGTTCCAATTCTTCTTCCCGGTCTTTATCCTTTCTCCAGAGCTCAAATTCAGCGATGGCATCATGAATATTCATGCCCGTGATCCGAACCTGAAGTACTCCAATGTCATCGACAAGCTGAAATCCCGGATGATCGTCTTCTCGCTGATCTTCGAGGGCTAACCGAGCGAAGCGAAGGTTATGAACCTACCTGAGCAGAGCAAGGTTCGCCGCCAGACCTCGTTCCCTCAAAAATTCTTCAGGCGGGTTTGTGCAAACCGGGGAATATTCGCATCTTAAAGCATAATAACCTTTGCGATAAACCCTTTACCCATGCGAAATTTATACCTGCCCTTACTTATAACCGTTTCCTTAAGCGGTTTTCTGAGCAGTTGCGGAAGAATCGACCGATCCGCCTCAGGAACGGCTTCAGGCACACCCGGAGCACTGAAAACCAGTCTACCCGGTACCGATAGTCTTCCCCTGTTTTCAGTAGACCTCGATATCACCAAAGACACAGTCATTCATACTCCGGGCGGCGCCATCCTGCATGTACCAGCCGGGGCCATCGAGACGGGTGGCGGTCCTCGCGCCCGGCTCGTCATCAAAGAGGCCTTTCGTATGGGCGAGATCGTGCGGGCTGGCCTGTTTACCAGTTCTGATGGAAAGCCGCTGAGCAGCGGGGGGATGATCGATATAGAAGCCGCGGCGGGACAGACGCTGCGCATCACCCAATCCATCGGGGTCAGTATTCCCACCCCTTTTATCGATACCAATATGCAGTTATACAAGGGAGCTGTCGACGACAAAGGCAGGATCAATTGGACCGACCCTCAACCGCTCCCGGCCAATCCGCAGGCAACGGTTCTTAGCAGAGGCGGCGGATTGTTCCAGCATCATTGCGCGTCCTGTCATGGTATCGACAAGCCCGTGACTGGACCTGCGCTTGCCTATATTTCACGGCTTCGGGATAAAAAATGGTTGTATGCATTCACACGTAATAACGAGTCGTTGATCTATCCGGGGGAAGCGGGTTATGGCGCTGACATGAATGCCGGTTATGCCAGATGTCTCTTCGAGCAATATAACAAGACCCCCATGACTTCCTTTCCATTATTGACCGACGCCGACCTGGATGCCCTCTACTCATATATCGACCAGGAGAGTGTACGTAGAGGCTTGCCGGTTCCCGACGATCATTTCAAGAAATGCTACGATAGCTGTAGCAGCTATCGTAGAGCCCTTGTGCGGATGGACAGTCTGCGTGAGCGGAGACAGGCTCTGATCGCCAGAAATGGGACCGGGATAAAGCTGAAAAGACACTTACCTCCCGGTTCCAACAGCCTCGACACCGGTCGGCTCTCCAAGATAGGCATCCCTGAATATCGATCCGTCTATTACCAATTTAAGATTGAGAGTTTTGGATGGTATAATATCGATATCCTTTTAAGAAATACAGATCGTGTAAAAAAGAGTGAGCTAATCGTGAGAATGCAGGGAACCTATCACCGTGAGATCAACGTCTTCCTGGTGATCCCATCGGTACGGGTCTTCCAGCGTGGGGGCCCTATTCCCGGAAAAAAAGACTGCTTCGGATTCTATATGGAAGATGGCAAAATTCCTTTACCACAAGGCGCAACATGCTGGATCCTGGCGACCGGTGAACAGGACGAACAACTCGTCTTCTCGATGGAGTCTTTCTCCGCCATCGAGAGCCAGTCAATCGATTTATCTCCTGCGCCTATTAACAAGAGCCAATTTAATGCCCGCATCAGGACGCTTGACTGGCAGGAAATCACGCTGCAGGCGATGGATTCGGATAATGCCGACAGCATCCGTCAGACGGACAGGCAAATGAGAGATATAGAGGCCCTGAAACCTAAGAATTGTGATTGTAATTGCGGCATGAAGTTGGACACCACATGGTCCCCGAAGTAAGCCTTACAGGCGAAAGCCCAAAGCGAGCCTCGATACCCGGCCAGTAAGCCGGACTTAAAAACCTATCCCCCGAAACAAGCTCGTCGTCAAAACGCAGATGACGGCCAACAACATCTTGTCAATTAATATAAAATTTCATGTACTAAAAAATATTTTACTTTGCAATATGTTGACCCGGTATCAAATTGAATCGGAATTAAGCCTTGCCTATTTACATGCAGTAGCAGCTAAATCAGGATTTTCCGTTGATGTCCCCCGCATCGACAATGACAGCGTGGATGCAGTTGTGTCTGCAAGGGGTAAACTTGCTGTGGATTCAGTAAAAAAGTCACCACGGATTGAGATCCAATTAAAAGCAAGCATAAATGCCGTTTCCAATTTGCATGGGACAATCCCTTTTCAAATATCATTAAAAAACTATGATGAATTAAGGGCCGATACGGTGTTACCCAGGTTGTTGGTGCTATTTTCCCTACCACGCGATGAAATGGAATGGTTGGTATTGCATCCTGATAAACTTATTATGCAAAAGTGTGCATATTTTCTTAATTTGAAGGGAATGTCTGAAATAGCGGACGTCGACAGTCCGACAGTTTATATTCCAATCGTCAATATGCTAACACCGGCTTCTCTCATGAATTTAATGATCAAGTCTTCAAAATTGGAGGATTTATGATAGCCTCAGATATTCTCAAAGCTGTCCCGGAACTAAAATTCACTCAAATACAGGCATATTTGCGTAATACCGGTTGGCTGAGGATTGAAACGGCTAAAGCTGAAATTGCATTATTTCAAAAAAATAATGGGGATGATTTTGAAGAGGTCGTACTACCCCTGAACAAGGATTTTGCTGACTATAAATATAGAATTGTCGACGTTTTGGAATCAATTGCTTCCATCGAAAAAAGGAAGGTTGACCAGGTATTGACAGATTTAACGCTGCCTCCTGCCGATATTATTCGGTTTAGGGTAATCAATAAAGATACTATCGGCGGAACAATCTCCTTTTTGGAAGGATTCAATTTGTTGGAAAGCGCAAAAAAGGCATTGTTCACGACTGCGTGCGATATCATACATCCGGAAAAATATCACAAACGTCTGGGTCTAAAAGGAGCACAACAATTTATCGAAGAGTGCAGGCTAGGGCAGACAGAAAAAAACAGTTTTTCTGCATCTGTCATCTGCCCCTTTGTCAATCAGACGCCAGACGATAAAGCTCAACAGCTAAATATTTTCAACAAAGAAGATGAATTCAAAAGCTCATTTACAAGAAAAGTGACTATAAAAATGATGAAAGCGCTTGAAACTATAAAATCTTCGATTGACAGAGGACAAGAAGATAGAATTTCTAATCTCGAGGGCGATGACATGATTAGCGCTAATTTTTTAGAGAGCATTATTGAATTGAACTCCACCAGGGAAAACACAGAGATTGAAATTATGGCCAATTGGTCCGTATTCGCCCAGGAATTACCGGTTCGATCCAAAGTTATAAAATTCAGCAATGACTACATGCCTGTCATAGAAACCCTGATTAATAGAATCCGACCCGCAGAGAAAGGCGTCGAGGATATGTTTATCGGGCGAATTTCTCAAACAAAGGCAGATCCGGATCCACATACCAGGAATGAGGGAGAGATCATTTTCAATTACATACAAGGTGATGAGGATAAGGTGTCAAAAGCCAAGGTAATCCTAAACGCTGAAGATTACTTAAAAGCCTGCGAAGCTCACAAAAACGGGCAAGCGGTGCGGATAAAAGGCAATTTGATCACCATTGGACGATCTAAATTTATTGAAGATCCAAAATTTGAAATAGTCCCCTAGTATCTGGTTAAATACAATATTGAGGATCACTCCCGCTTTATACCGCCACTCAATCATCATCGACTTTCTTGTTAACTCTCACAAAAGCGCTGCGCCTGGGTTCGGGTACGACGCTGTTCTCGCCTTTGACGGCTTTCCAGAGGACTTCGTTCAGCTGGGCGTCGGGGACGGCGTCGGCGCGGGAGAGATCGAATTGCGCGGACTTACTAGCTGAAGGCGTCCAGACCGTGTTGCGGGCATCGATGTTGACACCGGCGGGGCGGGTGGTATAGGAGGTGGTATCCGGTTGGGGAGTAAAGCAGCTATACAAGGGGGTGGCAGCTGCGTCATACTGGCTCATCGGCGGCAGTCCGAGAATCAACTCCATCGTGCGCAGGATGGAGGTAGTCGAGTACATCGTATGATTGACCGAATGCCGCCGGACATAGGGGCTGATGACATAGGCGGGGCTTCGGTGGGCATCTACATGATCGGGACCGTCCTGGGCGTCATCTTCGAGGACGAAGATCGCCGATTCCTTCCAGATGGGGCTGTGCGAGAGATACTCGACGAGACGGCCCAGGGCCAGATCGTTGTCTGCTATCTGGGCGATGGGCGTATACGCTCCTTTTGACAGACCGGCGGTATGATCATTCGGAAGATAGATGGTGCTAAAGCGGGGAAGGTTGCCAGTGTGCAGGAGACTATCGAAATCATGCTCAAATATTGATTCCCGATAGACGTCCTGGATATTCAGGTTCCAGCCGGGATATGATTTGCAGTAATTGAGGGAGTCCTTTAGCAGGTCCAGGGTCGGAAAGCCGTTGTCCATGAATTCACCATAGTTGCGGAAAGGGATGCCTGCGCGCTGGCAATAGTTCCATATAAAACCCATGGTGGGATTGGCTACGGGCCGGCTTCCATCGAAGTCATAGTTGCCACCCCGGCCGGCATAGTTGTAGGGCCAGTTCTTTTCTACAAAATCGGTAGCATAACCCGCCATCGACCAGTTGTGTCCGTCGGCGCTGACTTCCGCATCGACATAGAAATTATCCAGCAGCACGAAATCTTCCGTGATAGCATGGGCATTGGGCGTAATCTTGCGGCCGAAAAGGCAAAGGCTGGTATCACCATTGCCACCGGCCCTATCACCCAGCACCTGGTCATAGGTGCGGTTTTCCTTTAATACATAGAATACATATTTTATCGGTGACGCCCCGCCTGTCTTTTGGGGGATGGGATTGCCGGCATCGGGATGCGCCGTCTGCTCTTTCCCGCTGGAATAAGGCGTGTTGGCATATACCTGGCGGGTATAATGCGCCAGGACTTCCGCACGGGGTGCGGGAATCACGGAGAGCGTCCCTTTCAGCATACTCCCGATATATTGATCACGGTTGCCTCCGCTCTTCTTATAGGCATTGCTGTGCCGACGCTCTCCCGGATTGGGCTCACCCGGATTTGGCAGGGAAGACAGGCCCTTCCCATTGGTGACGAGGATATTCCGGCCCCGGATTCGTACACAGGTAGGATACCAGCCGACCGGGATAAACCCGAGGGAATGGCTATGACCCGGCTCGGACACATCGAAGACGGCGAGATAGTTGTTGTCGGCGTTGGCGATATAGAGTGTCTTACCGCCCGGCGCCAGGCATACGCTGTTGGTAGTCGAACCGATGGGGGCATCGGGGGAAAGCGCTGTATTCAGTGTTTCCACCACTTTGTATCCCGCTGTCTTCTCTTCCGCTGTCTTATCTCCGGCCGCCTTCTCTCCGGCTGCCTTCTCTCCGGCTGTCTTGTCTTCTGCTTTCTTCTCCCCAACTACCGTCCCTTCTACTGTCTTCTCCACTGCTGTCTTCCCTCCCGCTGTCTTGTCTTCCGCTGTTCGGGGTCCTGCTATGCTGATGACGGAAACAGTATTGGAGCTGGCATTGGCAACATAGAGCCATCGGCCGTCGCCGGTGATCGCCATATCGGTAGGATGATCGCCGGTCGCCACGGAATCTTTCAGGGTATCGTTTTGCGTGTCATAGACCCAAACCTTCCGGCCGCCCCAGGCAGATATATAGAGTTCCCTCTTCACCGGGTTGAGCAGACAGGTATAGGCTTCGGCGCCAAGCGGAATCCTGGAGAGCGGCTTCCCGGTTTGGGTATTGCAGATATAGAGGGCGTCATCCTCTTTTGTCACTACGTAGAGCCGGTCATGCGCTTCGTCGAGCGCCAGCCCTGTCGGACTGATCTTATCGGCGGGCCAGGGGCGGCCGAGCAGGATCGTGTCTTTGCTGACCAGCGAGTCGCCCGCGAGAAGATAACGGATCACGATGTCATCGTTGCCGCCGGAGGCATAGAGCCAGGGGTGTTTTTTGCTGAAGGCCAGTCCCAGCCAGGCTGTGCGGATAGGCTTTGAGGAGACCACCCGGCGCCGTTTCAGGTCGATCAGATCGATCGTCTGGTGACCATTGCCGTTGTTGGTGACGGCCAGGTGGACACCGTCGGGGGCCAGGGCCATGTTGAGCGGAAGGTCCGAGCTGAGCGGGATGGAGCCGCCGGCAGGAGAAAGAAACCAGCCATTGGGCAGTTGGGTCCGGGCGCCTTCGGAAGAGGTTGCCGGGCCGGGGACGATAACCGGGACAGAGCCGGAGCCGGGCACCGCCGCTACGGGAATGGCGGGAGGCTGGGCATTCGTGGGTGGCTGGTCGTGCGTGAGAGGCTGCAGATGCGTGGGAGACTGGGCATGCAGCGTGGAGAAAAAAAGTGGAGAAAAAAAGAAAAGCCCGGATAGGACCCCGAAGGTCCGCCAGGCTTTATTGTGCGTATTTAGTTGTAACATCTGGTACAATATATTGAGCAAGTTTACGATTTTTCGGATCATTCCGGCTGAAAGATCATTGCGGCTGAAGCATCCACATAACGCCGTTGATATTGTCATTGCCGCCGTACTGGCTCGTGACGGCCGCGTCGACATTCGTGCTGTTGTTATTGTATTCACTGGTCGGGTACATCCATCTCCTGGGGACCTGGCCGTTGTTCAGGATCCCGCCGCCGCTGGTCTCGAAAACCGGAATGCCCGTCCTGCGCTGGTTATAGAAAGGCTCCCAGCCGGTGTTCATGAACATGGAGATGTATTTCTGGGTGAGGATCTGCTGAAGCCCGGTGCCCGACTGAAGCTGTACGGAGGGCTGCGCCAGGTAGGCCTGGATCTGTCCATCCGTATAACTGTTCCCCTGGTAATTGGAGAAATCGAGGGCGGCCTGCACCCCATTCATATAATAACTGGCTGCGGAACCGCCGATCCATCCGCGGATGACGGCTTCGGCCAGGGTGAATTCCTGTTCGGCATAACCGATGGCGATGCTGGGTTCGTTGATGGGATCATATGCGTATCGGTTATTGATGGCCGAAGCGAGACCGTTTGAGACGGCGTTCACATTATCCGACAAAGGAGCGCTGCCCGGAACACCGCTATACGCGTTGAAATCCCCGACAGGCAAACCGGAAGCGGTAGTCGGCTTGCCGAAAGTGAATAGCCTGGGATCCCGCAACCCCTTGAGCAGGTGAACGAAACTGCTGTCCATATAGAAGTCCGTCTTCAGGCTGTTGTCATTGTAATATGGATAGTAGTTGCCACTGAGATTGTAATATTTCAGTTCCGCGTTGTCGTCGTTGGAAGCAAAAAGCGGGTATTTGCCCGGGTTGGAAACGATATTATTGAAATGCTGCTGAACCTGGAGCTGCGCATCCCCGGTCTTGAGGGACAGGCTCATCAGGACGCGAAGCGAAAAGGCATTGATGGCTTTTTTCCATTTGGTGACATCGCCGCTATAGATGATATCGCCGTTGATGGCGCTTCCCGCGTTCAGGGAATCATTGACCGTTTCCAGGTCGTTGAGAACCTGGAGATAAATGGATTCCTGGCTGTCATAAGCCGGCATCAGGGCCGCGGGAGACTGGTCCCCGCTCATCGCCTGCTCGGCCTTGGAGAAGGGAACATCACCAAAGGTCTCGGTGAGCTGAACGATATAGTAGTCCGTCAGGAACTTTCCGAGGTAATAATAGTTGAGCTGGCTGGTGCGGATCGCCTCCTGTTGCATCTTCACGACCTGCGAGATATTGCTGTAAGGGGTGAACTCGCTGCGCGTCCAGCCGTAATACTGGGACAGGCTGGACCCTTCCGTATAGATGAGGTAACGACTCGCCAGCGCCGCATCGGTGGAGATGGTGGCAAAAGCCGTCTGCTCGATATTGGTCAGCTCCAGGGAAGGATCGGCCTGCGTGGGCTGGTTGGGGTTGGTCTGATAGTCCTCGAACTTCTTGCAGCTTGTCAGCAAGGTGAGCCCGGCGGCAAACATGATAAAGAGTAGTTCCCGTAATTGTTTCATATAATGCGTTTTGAGGAATTAGAATGGAAATTCAGAATAGAATGAGCATTCGGAATGAGAATGGGCATTCAGGGTGGAATTAAAACTTAAGATTGATATTGATTCCATAGCTTCTGAGAGACGGCGTCTGCAGGTTATCCGCCAGGGCATCGGGATCGACATTCGGCACTTTCGCGAATATCAGCAGGTTGTTCCCGATAAAGGAAACGGACCCGGCCTGGAAGGCCTTTTTGTCGCCCAGCCATCTCCTCGGGAAATTATAGGTCAGCGACAATTCACGCAGTTTTATATAAGTGCCTTTGTAATAGAAGTAATGATTATCCGCTTCATCGCCACCGGTGGATGTCATGAAGGAGACATAGTTGACGCCCGTGGTATTGGGAGTATATTTCCGGTCATCGGTGAGCACATTGCCGTGGTTGTCATAGGTGGCATTGCCCGAAAGCACCGTGACCCCTTTGCCGACATAGGTATTTTCGCCGAGATAGGCTTCGTCCCGGAAGTGATTGACGGTATAAGGAGAGGAGCCGCCCCACCACATCTTCTCGTTGGTGGAGGAATAGATCAGGCCTCCCAGGCGGCCGTCCAATGAAATATTGAGTGTAAAGCTTTTATACGTGAAGGAGTTCTGCCAGCCGTAGATCCACTTCGGATCGGAATAACCTACCGAACGCTGATAGGGATCGGCTACCGGCAACCCGTCCGGACCATAGATGACCTGGCCGGTCGCCGAGCTCTGATAGACGGATGTGTAAATCCTGTCTCTCCGGTCGCCCACTTTCAGACTACCTTCATAGCCATCGGTGCTATAAGTCGACCTGGTCAGCCAGACATGGTTATTGCTGAAGTTGAAACCGGTCGTCCATTTGAAATGCGCCGTCTGTATGGGAGAGCCGCTCAGCGTAAACTCCCAGCCCTTTCTCACATAATCATCCGCGTTGACCAGGATCGTCTGGTATCCGCTGGCATTGGAGACGGCCAGGTTGGCGAAGTTGTTGAACTCCAGGTTCCGGAAATAGGTTCCATCGAAATTGATCCGGTTCCTGAACAGTCCGAGGGCCAGACCGGTCTCCCAGGACCGGGTCGTAGAGGGCGTCAGGTTCGGGGAGATCGAAGAACTGCTCCAGGTGAGGGAGGGCACATTATCCCAGCGGGCGCCAATCCCATAGGTCTGGATCGCGGCATAGGGATTGGTGGCGCTGATATTACCGCTATTGACCTGCGATAAGGAACCGCGGACTTTCAGGAAAGAGATCGGATCCGGCATCCGCAACACGTCGGACAGCACCGCGGATGCGCTGGCAGAGGGATAAAAGAAGGAATTGTTCCTGACCGGCAGGGTGGATACCCAGTCATTCCTTCCTGTCACCGAGAGGTAGATGAAATGATACAATTCCAGGTCCGCCGCCCCATACAGGCTTTCGATCTGTTTCTCATTGAGCGTATTGAGGCTATAAAGAGGGTTGGTGGAGTTGGAAAGGTTATAAAAGCCCGGAATGGTCAGGCCATCGGTATGGGAATAAAGAGACTTGTAATTGCTGTACTGGTTGGAACCACCGGCTTTGACATTGAGCGAGACATTTTTGCCGAAACTGTGTTTGTAGTTCACGATAAAGTCGGAGGTGATATCGAAATAGCTCGACTTGGTATCAAAATAATTGCCCGGCGAAATATAACTATAGGCGATATAGCTGACCGGCTCCTGGGTGGTCTGGTCGATATTATTCGAGTTGATCCCGGTACGGGCCTTGACGCTGAAGGAAGGAGAAATATCGTAATTGAGGCTGAAAGAGCCGAAGGTATTGTCCTTCCGGTAGCCGTTCAGGTATTGATAGGCGACAAAGTAAGGGTTGTTATACCAGGAATTGTTATAATTATACTGTTGGACGTTCTCTTTTCCCTTGACCCAGTAGTTGCGCAGATCCCGGACGTCTACATCGGCGCCTGTCCATAACAACAGGTTATAAAGGATGTTCTGGGGGCCGTACCCAACGGTCGGGTAATTGTTGGTGAACTCCCTGTTCCAGGTGACGCGGGCATCGAGGCTGAGCTTGCGGGTCAGGTTATAATTACCGGCGACGGAAAAAGAAGCATTCTGCAGATTCGTATTCGGCATGGTCCCTTTCTGGTCGATATCGGCGACCGACACACGGAGAGTCCCCTTGTCGCCGCCCCAGTAAGCCGAGACATTGTTGGTGGCAAGGACGCCGTTCTGGAAAAAGTTCTTCAGGTTGTTCTTTCCTCTCGATATAAAGGGTAGCGGAACCAGTTTGCCGGTGACCGGGTCGACCGGGCTGTTATACTGGGTCGTCTCAAAATAGCCGCTCGGCGTCGAAGGGTCTTTCCGATCGAGTTTGGGTCCCCAGATCCATCCGCCTCCTTCCGTGCCGGAGCCGGAGCCGTCGACATAGGCGTAGACCCCGTCATAGCCATCCCCATACTGGGTCTGTACCTTGGGGAGCCGGAGATACCCGGTCTGCACCATCGTGGAGGAGTTTATATCGATCCCCGATCTCCCTTTCTTCCCTCTCTTGGTGGTATAGAGGATGGCCCCGTTCTTCCCGATCGACCCGTACAGGGCCGCCGCGGAGGTTCCCTTCAACACCGATACGCTCTCGATATCGTCGGCATTGATCTTAAAGACATCGCCTTCTAGGTCCGGTATCCCGTCGATGACAAATAAAGGCGCCTGTCCCCGGAGCGAGACCGTGGGGGCCTGAAAGAAATCCGTCGTATTGGCAATGTCGAGCCCGGCGACCTTACCCGTTAGGGCGCTTGCGACCGTGGGGGACTTGACTTTTTCCATCGTCTCCCCGCTGACCTGCTGGACGGCATATCCCAAAGATTTGGCTTCTTTCTTGATCCCGAGCGCCGTGACGACGACCTCGTTCAATTGGGTCGTCTGCAAATAAATATTCACGCGGTGGCTCCCGTTTACCCGCACTTCCTGCGGCGAATACCCCGAAAAAGAAAAGATGAGTACGGCATTTTCGGCGGTCTGGATGGAATAGAGACCTTCCTTATCGGTCGTCGTTCCCCCCGGTGAACCCTTCACCAGGATGGAAACGCCAGACAGCGCAGTGCTGTCGATTCCGGATCTAACGGTGCCGATGATAGCGGTTTTTTGCGAAAACCCGGCACAATACAACGCCATGAAGCATGCGATGGCGAAAGCAGCCTTTTTCATATCAGAAAATGTTTTGATTAAAAATGTTACCGGACAGGGAGGGCCCTGCCTTCGGAATAACCCGTGCAACCCGGAGCTGCCGGACTTTTTTCGACACCGCAAATATGGCAAATTATCGAACGCAAAAAATGATTTATATTGAATGAACATTCAATTAATTTAAAGTTAATGAAAACTTCACCATAAGATAACTTCGCGTCTTCCTCCCGAAGGCATGCGGATGGATCGGGCCGTAGAAAAGCACCGGGCATATTTGCCATATATAATAACTTAAACTTTATATTTGCCTGCAAACCTATACTGACAAACTACATGGGAAGGAAAAGTTTAAAGGAGCCCCGGCAGAAAGAAATCATCAAAGCCTTTTATAAGGTCGCCAAAAAAGAGGGGTTGGAGAATGCCTCCATCGCAAAAACGGCGGAATCGATCGGAATCAATCCGAGTCTCGTCATGCATTATTTTAAGACCCGTGAGCACCTGATCTATGGGTTGATCGAATATATCCTCGACAAATATTTATTGATCTATAAGATACCCTCCGAATATGCTGCCCATCCGAGGGATACCTTGTTAAAGGTCATCGACAATATATTTTCCAGCAAATGGAATACGTTATTCGATGACAGCGTCTCTTACAGTTGTTACTCCCTGGCTTTTCGCAACAAGATCATCAAAGAAAAATATAAAAAGCTTTTGGATGCGTTGCGGAAGAGACTGGAGCAACTAATCGTCGATTGCAAAAGCAAGGGAGCGCTCGTCGCGGAGGACCCTGCTCTTACCGCCGACATTATTTTCGTGCTGGTCGACGGCGCCTACTACTACCTGAGCCTGGTCGACGATAAGGAGGAATACCAGCACAAGCTGCTGCAGTACAAAAAGCAGGCCCTCACCCATCTCAATTTTGTTTCCTCCGCGCAATTGCGAAAATAGCCCAGCAGGCGATGACGCCCCACACGACATTCACGATGATATTGGGGAAATCGTTCAAAAAGACGGCGTTGTAAGTCAGGCCTATGGCGCCCAGGATATTCAGTACATGATAAAGCCTTTGATCCGCCTTCAGCCTGTTCATGCTTAACAGCAAATAAGCGGACAAATAGGAGATCGTACCCGCCCAGCCCGATAGGGATGGGAAACCCATGCCGATGGATAAAAAAAGGATATTGCGCATCGGCATCAAATGTAAGGCCTTTGCCCGGCTCCGGGTGTTAACTTAAGTTGAACCCATACGCGCAACCGGG
Source organism: Puia sp. (assembly GCA_031292515.1). Taxonomy (GTDB): domain Bacteria; phylum Bacteroidota; class Bacteroidia; order Chitinophagales; family Chitinophagaceae; genus Puia. The sequence goes on from JARLGZ010000076.1 coordinate 44,591, forward strand.
TTCCACTTTTGAAAATGCATAACTGGTTACCCCCCCCCACTCACCACTCACTACTCACCACTGACTACTCACCACTCACTTCAATAATCATACTGCCGCCGGAACATGTTCATCCGGATGCCGGCGGTGAGGGTCGTGGAACTGGAAGGCTTGTAGGTCCCGGTCGGGTCGTTGACGGAATATTTCCGGTACATCGCCGACAACTCGAGGAAAAGATTCTCCTTGCACTCCCAGGAAAGCAACCCGGAGATGTTGAGGCATTTGGCCGGAATACCGCCGCCGATGCTGAAGCCGTAGTCGCGCGGGCGGGTATCATAGTTTTCGAAAATATTGCTGCCATAGTTCACGCCGGCCGAATCGAGCCCCTGTTTGTAATAGATGATCTTCCCCTCGAGGGTCCAGCGATAGGCGGGCTGGTAACGGGCGATGGCGATGACCTCCGCGAAATTGGCGCCGAGCGGATGGGCCAGGGGCTGGTTGTAATGCGAGAAGCTCCCCACCGAGTCGTTATGCGTATAGGTGAAAGGACGTACGATATTGGTCTCGAGCCGGAGGTCGAGGTTCTTCACGCTGAACGCGTTTATATATTTGACGCCCAGCTGCAGCCCCTGTTTGTTGCCCCACCAGCCGCGGGAGTAGTGAATGATCTGGTCCAGTACAAATTCGTCGATGGCCAGCTGTCCGTAAAACTGGAACGAGTGCGCGACATTGGCCTTGAAGTCCAGGCCGGCCATCGTCTTGTCGGGGCTGCCGTTCTCCTGTTGCGCGGCGACCAGGAACATCACCGGGTTCAGGTAAGAGAAGTCGAAATACTGGGAGCGGGTGAAGACGATATTCTGGTACAGGCCCAGGGTCAGCCATTTGGCGGCGTCGAAGCTCAGATGGTGGACCACCGCATATTTCTTCGGGTATTGATAATCGCCGAGCGCATGTTCGCTGATCAATTCCATAAAGATATTCTGGTAGTTGAACTTCCAGATCCGGGTGTTGAGCTTTAGAAAGAGATACGGAGCGGCGTTGTCGGAAAGGAAGAGGCTTCGATAGCCGTCGCCGATAAAGTTCTTGTCATACCCGAACTGCAGCGTAAAATATTTCCAGACATCGAAATAGATCGAACCGCGCGCGTCGAAATAATCCACTGCCGTCTGCTTAAAGGGTTTATAATACCCGGCGCCCGGCACGGCCGAATATTCCGCGATCCGGTCCATCACGAATTGCGGTCCGCGTTCCTGGTTGTCCGTGAGATAGGTGGAGAAGCCCAGGTGGGGGCCGATCATCCCACGCAAGGTGATGCCTTTCGAGTTGAGGAATACCCGCTGGCTGTTGCCGCTCTCCTTCGACTGGTTCTCCTGGATCACCGGGTCCACCGTCAGGAAGAAATCGGGGGCTTTTACGAGCACGAAATTCGCTTTTGTCGTGTAAAAAGTATTCCAGATGGGATGTTTGCTTTTAAAGGACGATTGGTCGCCGGTCACCCACTCGCTGTTGTTCATCAGCACTTCCTGCAGGCTGATCTCGTCCACTTTCGAGAAGCTGTACTTTGAAGAAGCCCCGGAAGCGGTACGGAAGGAATCCGCCTGGGCGGCGCTTTGCGCGGCCAGCTTGCGGCTTATGGGCTTGTCGGTGAGATTCAGGTCGTGGTTGCCCTGTTCCAGGATCTCCAGCCTGTCCAGGAAATGATCGAACTTCGAGCCTTGCGGCAGGGTCGTGGACTGGGCAAGGATCGTCGAAGGAAGCAGGAGGATCAGCGTAATCGAGGCGAGAGCTGGAAAGCGACAACCCGCGATCGCCGATGGGACCGGTCTTCTGCGGGATACGAATAAAATTATAGAGTCTCTTAGCAGGGTTTTAATAAATTGCGTCATGTTGGCTTTTTGTTAGAAACGGATTGGTTTGGTCAACAGCTTATAGCTTTTATTAACAGACTGGCAATCAAAATACAAGATATGCAAAATTACCTGATTAAAAATATTTCGATCGTCAATGAGGGCCGGATTTTCTCTTCCGATCTCTTAGTCAGTGGCGGTCGGATTGCAAAAATCGCGCCTTCTATCGATTCATCGGGAGCCGTGGCTGAAATCGACGGGTCCGGAAAATATCTGCTGCCGGGGGTAATCGACGACCAGGTACATTTCCGGGAGCCCGGTCTGACCCATAAGGCGACGATCTACACGGAGGCGCGGGCTGCCGTGGCCGGGGGAACCACTTCTTTTATGGAGATGCCCAATACGCTGCCGCCCGCTTTTACACAGGATCTGCTGGAAGAAAAGTATGCGATCGCGGCCCGCAGCTCCCTGGCAAACTACTCCTTTTATATGGGCACCTCCAATGACAATGCGGAAGAGGCCCTGCGCACCAACGATAAAAAAAAGGATGTCTGCGGGATCAAGATCTTTATGGGTTCGTCTACCGGCAATCTCCTTGTCGACAACTACCTGACCCTGGACCGGCTCTTCCGGGAGAGCGAGGTGCTGATCGCGACCCATTGCGAAGACGAGAAGATCATCAGGCGCAACTGGGAGAGGGTCGTCGCGGAAGGCCGCCCGCTGGTAGCGGCCGACCATCCCATCATCCGCGATGAAGAAGCCTGTTTCGAGTCGTCGCTGACCGCCATCCAGTTCGCCAAAAAACACGGAAGCCGGCTGCATGTCTTCCATCTTTCTACGGCCAGGGAGATGCAGCTCTTCAGCAATATGCTGCCGGCCGAAGAGAAACGCATCACCGCCGAAGTATGCGTCCATCACCTGCATTTCACCAGTGACGACTACCCGCGGTTGGGCAATCGGATCAAGTGTAACCCGGCGATCAAGGCGCCGAACAATAAAGCGGCCCTGTGGGAAGCCCTCCTTGACGACCGTCTCGACCTGATCGCCACCGACCATGCCCCCCATACCCTGGCGGAAAAAGACGAGTCCTATGTAAAAGCCCATGCGGGGCTGCCGCTGGTCCAGCATTCTTTGTCCCTGATGCTTTCTTATGTCGAGCAGGGCGTCATCAGTCTGGAAAAATGCGTCGAGAAAATGAGCCATGCCGTCGCCCGCTGTTTCCGGATCACGGACAGGGGCTTTATCCGGGAAGGCTATTACGCCGACCTGGTCATCGTCGACCCGTCCCGGCCCTATACCATCGGGCCTGAGAATATCTTCTATAAATGTGGCTGGAGCCCCCTGGAAGGCCTCCGCCTGCCCTATTCTGTAACCCATACCTTTGTCAACGGCCACCTGGTTTATGGAAATGGGGTGTTCGACGAGTCTCAATGGGGCATGCGGATGAGGTTTCATAGTGAGTGGTGAGTGGGGAGTAGGGAGATGATCCTGGAAGTGCGAGCAGTCAATAGTGAGCAGGTAGCCGGGGGTGGTAAGCAGGGAGTGAGATGAGTTTAAGGGAGGCGGGGACCGTCAATAGTGAGATAGAAGAGCCGATACGGATAAATAGCCGATACAAATAAATAAAAAAGAGAGATACGCCCGAAAATGAGGTCTCCCGAAAAAAGACATGCCGGAATATGGATATCGACAAGACAACGTATGAAGACCTTTCTCTTTTCAGCCATGAAGAGGAATATTCTATCTTTCACAAGCTGGATTGCACCCGTACGCGCGGCGGAAGGGACTGTCTGCTCGAGCTTTTCAACGAGCCGTTCGGCAGGATCGCCCCCATCCGGGAAACGCAGCAGATTCTCGCGCAGATCCTGCGGGATGCGGACCAATGGCCCCTGTCGATCAGCAATGGCACTATTATGGTCATGGAGAAATTCTATGAGACGGCCATCGATGAGATCCCCCCGCAAAGCGTCTTCCCCTATACCCATATTTACCGGATCTTCCACGCCCCGGACTATTCGCTGGTGAGATATTCCGTCGGTCATTTTGCCGATTTTGTACGTGGCATGGGCAAACTGGCAAAGCTGCTCGACCGGGAAGACAGCCCTGAGCGTCTCCGAACCCTGATGAGCAGGGTGGCCAGGCTGTTGGAGCCGGACCCGATCCGGTCTCTCGCGGAAACAGAACCCGGCAGGAAGCCGACCCCTTCGGAAGCCCTTTATTACGGACACTTCCTGCGCAACCGCTTCCGGACGGCGACGCACGAGCTGATCAAAATATATGGTCAGCTGGATGCCTGGTATTCGATGGCCATGGCCAACCGTAAATATGGGCTTTGTTTCCCGGAATTCCTCGACCGGGCCGAACCGACGATCGAGACCAGGGGACTTTTCCATATCCTTTTGCCGAAGCCCGTCGCCTATGATGTGGAGCTCGACCAGCGACACAATTTTATGTTTCTCACAGGCGCCAACATGGGCGGCAAGAGCACTTTTATCAAAGCCGTCGGGACAGCCGTATTCCTGGCGCATCTGGGGATGGGCGTGCCGGCTGTGGCCATGCGCCTCAGCCTGTTCGAAGGCATCCTGAGCAATATCAATGTCGTCGACAATATCGTGAAGGGTGAGAGTTATTTCTTCAACGAAGTGCAACGTATCCGCAATACGCTGCTCAAGATTAGCGACCGCCAGCGCTGGCTCGTCCTGATCGACGAGCTGTTCAAGGGGACAAATGTCCAGGACGCCATGAAGTGCTCTTCCACGGTCATCAAGGGGTTGATCCGCATCCCGAGCTCTTTGTTCATCCTCTCCACCCATCTTTACGAGATCGGTGACGAGCTTCGCCAGTACCCGAATATCGTCTTCTCTTACTTCGAGACCCGGGTGAGGGAAGACGACGAACTCGAATTCAGCTACCAGTTGAAAGAAGGTATCAGCAACGACCGGCTCGGCTACCTGATCCTGAAAAGGGAAAAGGTCGTGGAGATGCTCGAGAAACTCTGAGGCTTACCCGCGCTGAGCTGATTTCTGCATCGAGTAACTACGGTTGGCTATATTGTGCCTCCACGGGAATGGGAATCGGATTTTTGGTATTCATGATACCGGGCGTAAGCCAGACCCAGCCCAATCTGAAGTCTTTGTTTTTATGAAGATATTCTATCCGGAACGGGTAAAATCCTTTTGACAGGGGCAGTATGCAGCTATACGTCCCCTGATCGTAATTGCCCTCCCATTGCATTAACAGCTTATTGTCAAGGTAAAGTTTTGAATCTTTGTCGGCCTGCAAAAAAAAGATGTAATAGCCTTCTTCCTTTGATTCCAGCCATCCATCGATCACCAGGGCGTAATTGTTTTCCCGCGGAAGTTTATCGGGATCAAAATTCTTATCCGTGATACCTGTCTTCACAGGTTTTATGCCTGTAAGATCCGGCCATCGATCCCAATCTCCTTCGTAGTAAGCGTAATGGAACCCACCCGGCTTTGTATTTTTGGGCTGTGGAACAGGGGGCGCTATTTTTTCGGCGGTAAAATGACCGGTTACCGTTTTGTCATGGCTGCTCCTGTTGGTGAAGCGCTTGTAGGTTACCGTGGCAGGACCGTTTAACGTGATCTCATGCTGAACTTTCGGTGAGGAAGGGTCAGGAATGGTTCCATCAAGCGTATAGCTCATCCTCGTGGTATCGTCGAAATACCATATTTTTATGGGTTTGTCTTTCAGAACAATGCCATTCATCGGGTGGAACTCTATATGGCTGGTGAGGCCGGCGTAAGTGAATTTCAACCCGTCGTAGATGCTTTTTAGCCTGAGGGAACTATGTGTCTCATCGGGGTAGACGGATAGTTTCCAGATCAGATTTGCGGGAGCAGATCTCTTCAGGATGATCTCCATGGTATCAATCTTCATATCTGCGAGGGCGGCCCTTCACGGCCACTTATGAAAAGGGTGGCATGCTGACCGGTCAGGCCGGGCAATCTGGCCGCGGCCATTTTGGGTACATAAGAGTTATCCCACCAAAGGCTTGGGTCGACGGCGATATAGGATTTAAAAGTGGCGGGTTCATTTAACAGCGCATACACCACAAACAGCCCACTCAGCGAGTGCCCCCAGATCGTATTATCGCCATTGGAGGGGTAAGTCTTATTAATATAAGGAATCAGCTCGTCTTTTATAAAACCGAGAAATTTATCCGCCCCACCGGAAGCTTTCCAACTTTCTAAATGAGTGGGCGTAAGGTCTTTGTTCCGGTCTATGCCCATCACGCTCACAACGATTGTCGGCGGGATATAGCCCTGCCCCTCTGCAAAGTGCCGGACCTGGTTTAGTAAACCCGTATTCCAGTTGCCGCCATCGAGTACATACAGCACGTCATATTTTTCTGAACTCCCCGGCTTGTAATCGGGCGGGGTGAATACTTCCAGAAAGCGCTCCTGTTTCAATATGTCCGAATGTATCGAATCGAGCCTCCCCTTATAGGTACTATTCATCACGGTATCCTGCGCCCTGGCCATATTAGCCAGGCTGCCAACCGAAAAGGACAATATCACAAAAATCCGAAGTCCCGTCAAGCCCATACGAATCTATTTAAGAGATGATTTGAGAAAGCGCGAATAAAAAAATACCCTTCAAACATTGGTTAAAAAAGTACGGATTAAAAAATTACATTAAAAAATGGCACAAGCAATGCCATCTTTTATATTAATGATTATCAATATTTTATATATACATATATGTAGACAAGTGTATTTTTCCGATACACTCCTGTTTGAGATCGGTACAGCTTTGAGATGGGTACAGCCATGCGCTATTTTGAGATGGGTACAGCTGTGCGCTGCAAAACAGAAGGGGGCGTCTCTTTGTTTCGAGACGCCCCCTGTAAGAGAGTACGGGAAGAAGTGGCGGATTGGTGGTTGAGCACCCGCAAGCCGTGGCCTGCGGGTGCTTCGGATCGATGGTTAGCAACGGCTGCCGGTCTACCAGCCCGGCGTCTGTTTGTATACGTTATTGCTGGCGGAAAGTACGGCCGGGTCGATGGGCCATGCCATATGCTTTGTCGGGTCGAAACTGCGGGCGGGCCAGACGGTCTGTATGGTATAGGGGGAATTGGGATCGGTCTTGTTCGTATGGATGCGTCCGTGAAGCGGAGCATTGATCTTATCGAAGTCGCCCCATCTTTTCAGGTCTTCGAAGCGGTCTGTCCATTCGCAGGCCAGTTCGCATCGGCGTTCGTGTTTCAGGTCGTCCATCGTCGGGCTGGGAATGGGGTTCAGGCCGACCCGGTTCCTCACTTCATTGAGTGGTCCTGCCGCATCGCCGTTTTTACCCTGTTGGATCAGCGCTTCCGCCTTGAACAACAGGATTTCCGCATAACGCATCAGCGGCAGGTTGAGGGAGGTGGTGGGATAATTGCCATCCTGGTTGACCATCGGGTTCGTGCCGGCATCTCCGTTGGTGCCATAGCTATAGGGCTCCATGTATTTATTCATCTGGAAACCGGAGAGGCTGTTCGTGGAATAATAGTTCCAGTTCTCGCCGAAATAAACAAAAGGATCGCCGAATTTTAAGATCGTCGCCTCCCGCCGGGGGTCTCCTGCCTCATATTCGTCGTAGAGCTCTTCGGTTGGCTGGAAGTATCCCCAACCGTTATAAAGGCCCCAGCCGGTGTTTTCGAGGACAACGCCCATGAATTCGGAGCCGCCCTGTGTGCCTGAATTTACAGACCATATATATTCCGGGCTCCAGTTGCTGGCGATCTTAAAGACCGATTTGTAGTTGTCGGAAGGGGTGGCCTGACCGGTTATCAGCGATCTGCCGCCCTGGTCCCTGATGCTGTCGCAGATGGCGGGGATGAGGGACCATTTGCTGTTGTCGTACTGCGCCCAGTAAGCCAGGGTCTTTACCAGGTAGCCCCAGGCGGCCGCTTTATGCGCACGGCCCTGGTCCCCGGAAGCGTAGGTGCTGAAGAGCGGAAGCAGGTTGGCGGCCGTTTGAAAATCGTTTGCGATGATCGCGTAGTTATCGGTAACCGATGCCAGCTGAGGTGGGATGCGGCTGCCGAATTTCGGGTCTTCGACCCCGTCATAGGGTACGCCCTGGCTCTTCAGCCCCCAGAGATAAGCGATCCAGAAATGCGCGAACCCCCTCATAAAGTAGGCCTCGCCCAAGGAACGGTTCTTGAGGTCGTCGCTGATATTGGTGGCGGTCTGCAAACCGGCAATCGCCTCGTTGGCTTTATTCAATGTAAAATACACGTCATTCCAGGCCCCCGACATATAGTCTTCGGCGCCGGTGCAGACAAAGTTCTTGATATTTTCCCCTGCGGGTTTGGGCCTGCCTACGATCAGGTCGTCGCTGGCATTCTGCATCCAGAAAAGGTTTCTGCCCCAGGTAGACTCATACCGCATGGAGACATATAGTGCGGCCGTGGATTTGGAGACCATATCGGTGCCATTCCATTGATAGGCCGCCGAGGGGGTGCCGTTGGGTTTGGTATCCACCCAGTCTTTTTTACAGGAGCTGAACAGAAGCCCCGAGAAGCCAAGAAAGTAAACAAATATCGTGCGTTTCATATATCGGTATTCTTTATGAATGATAAAGTATATGTCTGGTTTTATAGAGTCAGTTTTACACCGGCGGAAAACACCCTCGATACGGGAAACTGGCCGCCATCGAAGCCCATGCCCCCTACCTCGGGATCCATGCCGCTGTATTTGGTGATGGTGATCAGGTTGTCCCCGCTGAGATATACGCGGAGGGTTGACCTCTTCAGGAACTGCGGGAAGTTGTAGCCGATGATCAGGCTCTTCAGCCGCAGATAGCTGCCGCTTTCCAGGTACCAGTCGGAGGCGGTCTGGAAGTTGTTATTCGCGTCGCTTGCGGAGATTTTAGGAATATTCGATTTGGTGTTGGTGGGGGACCAGGCATCGAGGATCTTGTCCCAACGGTCATAGCCCTGTTCGGACCCGTTCAGCGTAGATTCTTTAAAGGCATGGAATAATTTCACCCCGGCCACACCCTGCCAGAACATGGAGAGGTCGAAGCGTTTGTAGGCCAGGTTAACGGTGAAGCCATAGGTGAATTTCGGGAAGGCGCTGCCCATGTATTGCCTGTCATCGTCATTGATCTTGCCGTCCCCGCTCTTGTCCACAAATTTCAGGTCGCCGGCATGGGCATTGGGCTGTATCCGGTTGCCGTTCTTGTCGACATAGGCGGCGGCTTCCGCGTCGCTCTGGAAGATGCCTGCCGTCTTCACCAGCCAATAGGACAGATAGGGCTGGCCGACCGTGGAGCGATAGGGAGAGAGGGTCCCTCTCCAGGTGCTGCCATCGGGCCAGAAGGAGGCGGGGTTATTGTCTATATAGGCGACACGATTTTTCAGGGTGGCGAAGTTGCCGCCGACCTCATATCCCAGCTGCCCGATCTTGCCTTTCCAGGCAGCAGAGAATTCGAAACCCGTATTCCTGATCTTTCCCTGGTTGATTAACGGCGCTCCATACCCGAAAGTGTTGGGCCAGTTCGCTGCCTGCGTGGTGATCAGGTTATAGGTGAGCTTGTTGAAGTAGTCCAGGGTGACCGACAGCCGGTCATGCCACAGATTCATATCGAGTCCCAGGTCCTTTTGCTCTGCCGTCTCCCAGGTCAGGTTCGGGTTGTTGTAGCTGCCCACATACAACGCTGTCGTCTGCGGGGCGCCGTTGCCCACCTGGTAGGTCTGGTCCTGGTTCAGCACGGGATAACCGTAGTTCACCGGTACGGAGCTGAGATTGCCGATGCGGCCCCAGCTGCCCCTGACCTTCAGGAGGTTCAGCCCATCGATATGAAAAAATGGTTCGGAGCTGATTTTCCAGGCCGCGGTCACGCCGGGGACGCCGATGGTGCGATGGCCGGGAGCGAGCCTGCCCGCGTTGTCATAGCGATAGCTGCCCGTGAGGAAGTAGCGGTCGGCCCAGCTATAGGTGACCCTGCCAACATACGAGAGGTTCCTGTCCGTCCAGTCCCAGTCGGATGAGGCGACATACAGGCTGCTGACATTGTCGGGCGTGATGCTGGCGGCGTTGACAAAGAACTGCGCCCAGCTGGCCTCGTTGGCAAAAGATTTGGCGGAAGCGCTGTAGCCTTTGCCTTCGTTCTCCTGCGCGGTGGTCGAGACCATGGCCCCGATGCTGTGTCTGCCGAAGTTGCGGCCGTAGTTGAGGGTATTCTCCCAGATCCAGTTATAGGTCTTGTTGGTTGAATACGACAATTGGTTCATATTATTGGGCTTACCCGGTTCCGTGCGCTTTGGCTGGAAGTTCTTATACAGAGACTGTCCCTGGTTATAAGAGAACCTGGAGGTAAAAGACAGGCCCCTGACATAGTCTGAAATCTTCAGCTCCGATACCGACAGTACATTCAGTGATTTATTGTAGGGTTGGTTGCGCAGCAAAGTAGCCACCGGGTTTACGGCGTCCCCGAAGATCCCCAGGTAGGGAGAGTTGCGGGGACCCACGCCGCCAAAGGTTCCGTCAGGATAGTAGACGGTGGCCGAACGGGGCATATAAATGGCGGACAGGATCGTGCCATCGTAGCCGCTTTCCGTGCTGGTCCCCCTGTTGTCATTATTATTCAGGAACATCTCCTGTCTGAATTTTATATGCGGGTCGAACTGGTAAGATGCGTTGAAACGCGCGGAGATATTCTTCGCATAGGTATTCAGGAGGGTGCCTTCGTTCTCTTCATACCGGCCCTCGAAGAGGGTGGAGAATTTGTCCGTGCCGGCGTTGATGGCGATATTGTGCCGTTGGATCAGCCCGGTCCTGAATATCGAGTGGATCCAGTCCGTGCGGGTCACCTGTGCGTCGGGGTTCAGGGAAGCATTCCATCCGTCGAGCGGTTGCAGGCCCGCGTTGGCATAGGCCAGGTTGGCGACTTTGGCTTCGTCGGCGGCATTCAGCGACTGCGGCAGTTTCCAGGCAGTCTTGGCGCCGGCAAAAGCGGTATATTCTATGCCGGGCTGGCCTTGTGAAGACTGACGGGTGGTGATCAGCACGACGCCGGCGGCCCCGGAGAAAGCGCCGTACACAGAGGCGGAGGCGGCATCCTTTAAGATGGTAATGGACACCACGTCGGCAGGGTTGTAGGGCGCCCCGGGGACGCCGTCCACTACGTACAGGGGAACGTCTCCGTTCCGGGAGCCCACTCCCCGGATGTATAGGGTCGGTCCCTGATCGGGATGACCTCCATTGCTGACGATCGTGACACCCGGCACTTTGCCCTGTATCATGCTCAATACATCCACGACCGGTCTCTCTTTTATTTGTTTCATATCCGGCACTTCGGAAACAGCTGCGGAGAGGTCCTTCTTGCGCATGCTGCCATACCCGATGACGACCACTTTGTCCAGGCTGCTGTTGATGGGTTTGAGCGTGATGCTGAGGGAAATGCGTCCGTTCTCCTTGACCTCGTAACCCGTCAGGGTATCGGAGGCGTATCCTACATAGCTGACGATGAACCGGTATCCGCCGCCGACGGGCAGATTGCTGAAGCTGAAAATACCCTTGCTGTTGGTGGAGACCATCTGGCTAAACCCATTGCCTTCGTTTTGCAGGCTGACGGCCGCGCCCTGCAGGCCTTCTCCCTCTTCATTCCTGATGATGCCCGTCGCCACGTGGGATCCGGCCTGGGCGGCCACCCGGAGGGAACAGACGGTCCATGAAAGTAATAACAGTCCAGTTAGCATTTTTTTCATAAGCCTTAATTTTGTTTCATTTTTAAGTTTGGATAATAGGAGGCCCTTCGCAGAGCCTGCCCGCGTTTTGTGGTGTTGATCAATATGTGTTCTGCTTATTTCTCCCGGATAGAAAAGTGGTTGGCTTTTTGTTTTATAAGTGTCAACCCGTTCAGGTCGCACAAGGTGCCCAGGAAAGACTCGAGGGTCTCCTTGTCATGGTTGAATACGCCGGTGAAATCCATGTTCTTCATGCCGGCGGTGTCATAGGAAATAGTCACTTTGTATTCCTTCCCGAGTAACGATAAAACATCTGGTAATGGCTGCCTGGTAAACTCCAGCAGTTTCGAATGCGTGGCTGCCGTATCAGTCATCCTGCTCGCCGGTTCCGCCGCCCGGACCTGTGCGGAGAAATTCTCTTTGTTGAGCACCAGCTCCTGACCGGGCAGCAGGTATACGTCCCTGAATGCCGCCGTTGTCGCGCCGTTCAGGGCGTTTGGGTCTTTTTCCTGTTCTTTTTTTACTACGACCCGTCCGCTGAACAGGTGGACAATCGCAAACCGTCTGCCTTTGTCATCGACACTGAACACAGTACCCAAAGCCGTCGTCGCAATTCCGTTGGAGTGGACTGTAAAAGGCCGGGTGGGATCCTTTTTGACGGTAAACAGCCCTTCACCTTGCAGCAGAAAGTCTCTTCTATGATTGCCAAAAGGCTGGTAACAGGACACCTCGCTATGAGCAGCCAGTTTTACGGTGCTTCCATCCGGCAGAGAGTAAATCCGGGCCCGGGAAGAAGTATTACTGATCGTCCGACGGGTACTATGCGGCGGTTCCCCGGCGGCGGTCGCCTGCGTATATTCAATGCCCGGCAGGGGCCTTTTAGGGCGACCTGTCTCCATCCAGTAGAAAATGGCAACTCCTGCCGCTACCAGGACTGCTGCGGCGGACGCTATCCGGGCCAAGCGCCATTTTCCCAGGTCTATCACGCGGCTGCCTTTTTCGGTCTGCTGTGAGGTGTCCGCCTGCATCCCGCCGATTTCTTCTCCCTGCCCCACTCCGCTGATCTTTCCTATCCTGTCTTCTATGGCGGCAAGCATTTTTTGCGCGGGTGTGGTCTGCCCTGTATCTGCCGCATCGGGATTGAAATCTCCCCAGCTTTTCTCGGTGAGGTATTGAGCCAGTTTGTCCGGATGATTCCGGAAAAAACCGGCGACCAGCCCCTTTTCTTCTTCGGTGGCGTCGCCGTTGAGAAACCGCTCAATCATTGAATCTGAGATGCGCATATATCGTATTCGTTTGAAAATGGAAGATCCCTGAGTCTCCGGGAAAATTTTTCTTAAAAAAGGGAAAGGTTGAAGGGCCCACCCGACAGATCCTTCGAACAGAGGTGTTTAGAAAAAAACGGAAAGGCTTTTCCGGAGATATTTGAGGGCTTTGGAAATATGTGTCTCGATCGTTTTGGGGGAGATGGAAAGCTGTGCGCTGATTTCTTTGTGCGAAAGATCGTTGAAACGACTGAGTGTGAAGACCTCCCTGCATTGAGCGGGCAGCTCATTGATGGCGGACAGCACGTTGCGCAGTTCTTCTTTGTAAATAGTCCTTTCCTCCAGGGGAGACGGCGAGACAAAAACGTCTGAAAGCGCCTGTGTGTCGCGGATCTTCTCTTTCCGGAGCAAATCGATCAGCGTGCTTTTGGCAATCCTGAACAACTGGGTGGAGATGCTGTATTGTTCGGACAGACCTTCTCTTTTTTCCCACAATTTTATGAACGAGAGCTGGACGGTCTCCTCGGCGTAGTAGGCGGATTGAGTATACTTATAGATATACCGGTAAAGTTTTTGGTGGTGTTCCTCATAAACTTTATAGTAAACCTGGCGGTCACCCTCCCTGATTTGCTTTATTTGTTTGTTTTCCACTGGTAGCTTATAGCAGTTAGACAAAGGTCTGGTCAAAAATCCAATGCGAAAATTTAAGAAGATTATCTTACTATTAAAACTTTTTTTTAAGCCGCCGGGGAGGGGGATAGTGAGTGGTGAGTAGTGAGTGGTGAGTAGTCAGTAGTCAGTAGTGAGTGGGATGAAGACATTGAGTAGAGAGCAGTAAGGGGTGAGCAGTGAGTGGGTTGGTGAGACAGCGGGTTGGTGAGACAGCGGGTTGGTGAGAGAGCGGGCTGGTGAGGGCGAAGTCAGTGAGTGGATCAGGGGGGCGGGATCAGGAGGGGTGATTGCGGAGAGTTTGTGAGCGAAAGAACAGCCTAGAGGAGTGAGGGAATGACCTGGCAGAGCCAGGCCTCACCAGGAAGATGTGTATGTGAGAATTGCATAACCAATTGCATAACCGGTGATGCATTTTTAAAAAGAGGAATTGGAGGTTGTGGGGTCGGATGGGTGAAGTATGGGATCAGCAGGGTGACAAGTGGATCAACGCGACCGCAGGCGGAATCAGCACAACCGCCACTTGTCGGCAAACGACGAGATGTGCAAAAGTTTATAGCCGGACGAGCCCGTGGTTGCAAAACAGAAAATCCTAACTTGCCCGCCTAACCGAGGAGGGTCTCCATGCTGGTCAAAACGTTTGGAAGCGCCATATACGGGGTCGAAGCGACCACCATCACCGTGGAAGTCAGTGTCACGAACGGCTTGCATACATTCGTCGTGGGTCTGCCCGGCGATGCAGTCAAAGAGAGCATGCGGCGTGTGGAAAGCGCCATCAAGTCCAACGGCTATTATATGCCACGCACGAAAGTGGTCGTAAACCTGGCGCCTGCGGACCTCCGCAAGACCGGGTCGGCTTTTGACCTGCCGATAGCCCTGGGCATATTGGGCGCTACCGAACAGATCGCCTTTCCCGCGCTGCTTAAAGAGTTTATGATGATGGGGGAACTCGGTCTCGACGGCCTGCTTCAACCGCTGCGGGGAGCGTTGCCCATCGCCATCCAGGCCCGCAGAGAAAAATTCAGGGGGCTTTTCGTCCCCGGGCAAAATGCCTGTGAAGCGGCTGTCGTGGAATCCCTCAAGGTATATGGCATCGGGCATCTCAACGAGGTGGTCTCTTTCTTCAATGGAGAAAGTGTGCCGGAACCCGTGCGGGCGCCTGTGCGCGATGCGGGCGATGATCCTGCCGGGCCCGACTTCAGCGAGGTCCGGGGACAAGGCAATCTGAAAAGGGCGCTGGAGGTAGCGGCAGCAGGCGGTCATAATATCCTGTTAATCGGTCCGCCAGGCGCCGGCAAGACCATGATCGCCAAAAGGATGCCGTCGATCCTACCCCCGCTCAGTCTGCGGGAAGCGCTCGAAACGACACGTATCCACAGTGTGGCGGGCAAGCTGCCGGAACAGGCCACGCTCATCACCCGGCGCCCTTTTCGTTCCCCGCATCATACTATTTCCCAGGCGGCGCTTGCCGGCGGGGGCGCCAACCCTCAACCGGGGGAAATCTCGCTGGCCCATAACGGCGTACTCTTTCTCGACGAATTGCCGGAATTCAACCGGGGCGTACTGGAAGTGATGAGGCAGCCGATGGAAGAACGAAGGGTGACGATCAGCCGGGCGAAAATAGTCGTCGATTTTCCTGCCGCGTTTATGCTGTTGGCAGCCATGAATCCCTGCCCCTGTGGCTATTATAACCACCCTGAACGGGAGTGTACTTGTCCTCCGGGGGCTGTCCGGAAATATCTTCAAAGGATTTCCGGGCCTCTGCTGGACAGAATCGATCTGCATATCGAGGTCGTGCCCACGCAGTTTACGGTTCTGTCAGACGACCGCCCCGGCCTTTCTTCTTCCGCTATCCGGGAACGCGTTATCCGCGCCAGGGAGATCCAGGAAACACGATACAAGGACTGTGCGGGGATCCATTGCAACGCGCAGATGAATAGTCAATGGATGGAAGAGGTATGCCGTATAGGACCAGCAGGGCAACAACTCCTGCGGGTAGCCATGCAGAGGCTCAAATTATCGGCCAGGGCATACGACCGGATCCTGAAAGTTGGAAGGACCCTCGCGGACCTGGCGGGCGGCGGGGCCATAGAACCCGAACATCTCGCCGAGGCGATTCAATACCGGAGCCTGGACCGGGAAAATTGGGGGGTCTGAAGCCGGAAAGAAACTGACGAAGTGCCGCCAGGTAAATTGATGAAGTGCTTGATGAAGTACCGCGGCGGTTAACGGACGATGCGCAACCGGCTTACCCGCTCGGTACGGGTAAGGCCTAACAGGGAAAACATCTTGCCGGAGAAATAGCCCAGGGTCTGGATTCCCGTCCTGTAGATGATCCGGAGATCCAGCCAAAAACCGGCATTCCGGATATAGAAAGCATCCCATTGGTAACGCCGGAAGATGCTCTCAAAGTGCTGGGCGGGTCCGCGATACCCTTTTACCTGGGCAAGGCCGGTGATACCGGGGCGCATCAGGTGTCTGAATTCATAGGTCGCCACCATTGCGCTAAAAGTCGTACAATCCTTATGCATATGGGGTCGTGGTCCGACGATACTCATATGACCGAGTAATACGTTTATAAACTGGGGTAATTCGTCCAGGTTTGATTTTCGGAGGAAATTGCCCACGCGGGTGATCCGTACGTCATTCTCCACGGCCTGCCTGGAATGCGCCTCCGCGTTCACATACATCGTCCGCAGTTTGAGACAGGGAAAAGAACGCCCCCTGTACCCGACCCTATGCTGGATAAAGAATACTCCTCCTTTTGAATCCAGCCTTATGATGATGGCCAGCAAAGGCATCAGCCAACTCAGGACGAGCAAAGTGATTAAAGAAGAGATGAGGACATCAAAACTTCTTTTCAATAAAAGATACCAGAAACGTTCTGTCTCGTTTTTCCGCAGGATTATCAAGTCCTTTCTGATCGTCGCGCTTCTTTCTACGAACAAAGCTTCTTTTACGGGTCCTACCATTGATCTTTCTTTTTTGGATTTCGTTATGAGGGCACCAGTCTGCAATCGCCTGACAAATTTTTAAGAGCATTCGCGCGTTTTAAAATCATAATCAATTGTTAAGAAGCAAATGCCCTGCTATAAAATGTTAAAATTCGTTTACAAATGTTAAAGAACTGTCATCAATCGCTCCCCTTTCCGGGCCCGATACCCAATCACCGGGGCTTTGTTGCCCGTTTTACCCTGCAACCGCCCGTTGTTCCCTTTTAGGAGCCGGACAGACGGTTCTATAGAATTGTAAAATAATCATGCCAAAGATTAGCACCCCGGGCAATGGAAGTCCCTGGACAGTAACTCATTGTGTTACATTGTCTTTACCAAATCAGTGCTTAACCTTGTTTGCATCAATCACCGGGCGGTGCTTCCGCCCCTCGCAACAGCCGGCCAATACCGGCAGGAATCGTTTTTATCTGAGAGTAGAATAGCTATGAACCCGGATCCGCCTGAAAGTTTAAAGCGGGAAACCCAAACCACGCGTCTTAACTAATCGTTTACACTTACACGTTGCCTCCCTGGTCTTCCTGCAGGCGAAATCCTGATTTGACAATCATTACAGCGTCAGCGTTGCATCGATCCATCTTTTTTTCCAGGACAAATTTTCACTATGCCTTTCTGATTTTACGAATGTCTAACTTATTTGGTCGCCATTTATTGCAAATGACCGTGACTTTTTGATAAGCCCAGTATTTTTTTTGATAAACGGTCTATCACGACCATCCTTATATTCATTTTCTTAACAATAAGTTATTTCAAAAACCACCCCCGGAATCGCCCGAAGCGGCCCGGCGATGCTCCTGAATCGGTTCATGAATGCATCCGAAAGGGGCTCAGGGATGCTCCCGTCTTACAAAAAGGGAATAGACATCTTCATAGGAGCCGACAAACTCGTATCCGCCGAGTTTCATGCCGACTACCGAATCGGGCGCTATGATGAGCACACTCTGCGTATAGTCCAGATCAGCCGTTTTTTGGGGTCCGTCGAGGACTACCGTCCGCAGCGGGTTGCGTTTGAAGCATTGAAAAAAGAGGTCCTCCGCGACATAATACTCCAGTGACCGGCCTGTGTAGCCAATACCCGTTATGTGATCGATCGTGTGTCCCATTTTGTCAAACTGGTCCCGGATCGTATAGTCGATCGCGTATTGCTTATGATGCGTGGTTTTGAAATTTGCATAAGACAAAAGCAGTAATCCTGCAATCAGACCGAAAAAAACCGGTTGACGATACCCGGCAAATGCGGAAAAAGATCTTCCGGGAGCGGCTATGCGCCGCATAAGATCCCCGAGATGCCGGCACCCGAAAGCAGCAAAAAAACCGATGGAAAAAAACAGCGGTCCGGCCAGGTAAACCCAGGTCCGTTCGAAAGGGATGACCGGGTATAAGAAGAGGATAAACGCCGGCGATAGCAATACCAACAGCGAAAAACGGACAAAGAAGGGCCCCCTTGTCCCTTTAGCGGGGTTACCCGGCAATGCCGGGATGACCAGCAGGAGAATCGCCGCGAGGGGTATTCGCCGGGACCCCAGGAGAAAGGACCATGTGGAAGAAAGATGGGGAAGAATGAGCCTGGCAACCTCATGGTAGCTTGTTACCGAAGAACCATTGGGGTTCGTCAGCACTTTGAGCCCGTTCAAATAAATGACCGGGGCGTACAGCAATGCTACGATCCCGACGGCTATCACGTTGTCCAGTAAGAACCGTCCCCCTTCTCTCCACCGCCCGTTCACGGCATAGTAGATGAGCAGGATCATGTTGATAACAAAAACGGCAAACAAAAAGGATGGCATCGTATACAGACCCGCCACGACCGAGAAAAAAAATAAAAGCCTGAGCCTCCCGCTATCGGGACTGCGGACGAGGCCTTCCGCCGCATAGCACAATAATACGGCAAAACAGATCAGAAAGGAATAGCCCCGGGCTTCCACCGAATACAGGATTACCGGGTAGGCGGCCGAAAAAGCCAGGGTGGTCAAAACCGCAATCGTCCGCGGAAAATAACCGGCGGCCAGTTTAAAAAAATACCAGGTGGCGATGAAATTGGCGCAGAGACCGGGCAGCCTGGTGCAGACCTCGGGGCCAAACGGCAGCCTGGTGAACAGGCCTGCCACCAGGTTATAGAAAATATGGTTGTTCGGCAAGGGGTAAAAGGTGGCAGTCTGGAGAAATCCCCTCCCCGTAAAATACACATAGGTCCAGGCCTCATCATAATGGAAAGGCGTATGCACCAAAAAAAACAAAAGGGCGCCGGCCTGCAGTCCGAAAATAAGACCCAGACAGCAACGGGTGAACGGGTCCAGCCCCCTGACAAAATCGCGATTGCCTGTAAAAACGGACACAACGGTGCGGATCCGTTTGTCCGCCGGGCGGGAGAGGCGGCTCCTGTGAAGAAAACACCAATCATACAGCCACGCGGAGAGCAAAATAAGGAAGCCCGCGAGTACCCATTTCAGCGCGACAAAGATCATCTTCAAAACCGGGTCACGGTAGTGATCCTCATAATCGCTCATCCTCCGCACGCCAGATAACAAGGCCTGTAAAAAAGAGGCATAGTCCGAGGAAACATATAATAAAATAAAATAGAACGAGCATGAAAAAATACAGGCGGCAAACAGATATCTCAAAGACAGGAAAAGATTCTCTGCCGGCAGTCTTTCAGGAAGGTGATTCTTTTCCATAGTCTGGTTTGATGAATTTGGAGATCAGGGCGATTGGGTATTACCGTTCATTCAGACTTATCGCTCATTGACCCCGTATATCCAGTCATCCGCGTAGTCCGTCCCCGTATTTCTTGTTTCGATGCGGAAACCGCTGGTCTGCAGGAAAGCGGAAACGGCTTCTCTCGTAAAAAGGCTTGGGTCTCCCTGTCGTCTGCCCAGGAAATCGTGGCAGGAGATGGCAAGATGCCTGGTATTGGCTACCTGTTTAAAATCCCTGATCAGCAATTGTTCCGCTCCTTCGATATTTACTTTCAGGTAATCGATCCTGGCGATCGCGTTGTTGCGAATAAAGTTATCCATGGAGCAGGCGTCGACTTCCGTGGCGCTTCCGTTGGTTTTCGCCCCTGTCCGTGCGTTCATCACGGAATTGGAAATATGCGATTCGGTATGATCGCTGATCGTCAGTTTCCCATCCCGATCGGAGATCGCCAGGTTAAAGAGTTCCACATTTTTCAGGTTGTTCTCTAATACGTTGGCCTCTAAAATCTTATATGTGAATGGGGATGCTTCGACCGCATATATCTTTCCTAGTGCGCCCACCCTTTTGCTCAAAGAGATCGTCTCTGTCCCGATGCCCGCGCCGATATCGAGGCAAAGATCGCCTTCCTGTGGCTGATAGGCAAAGAAATAGATGTCGTCGTTAAATTTTTCGAGAGCGGTCATATCCATCCGGATATTCGGGAAGGCTTCGTTGATGATCACACCGGTCCGGGTACGATGTTTCCAGTATCCTTTCCTGTCATAGCTGATCTGACATCCGCTGCCTGCTAATTTGCTGACGAGTGTGAGAATAATTCCGGACAAATAGTAACATTGCATGCGAATAAGCCAGCGGGCCAGGGTAGCTATCATGGTTTTAAAGGTTGACTTTGCAAAAAGAAATTCAAAAATAGGCGTTTCCGCATGAAAAAAAAGTTCACCCGCGATATATCGGCCAATACGTTCCAGGTCGTGATCAATCAACTGGCGGGTCTTCTCATCTTCTATTTCTGCTCGAAATTCCTGGACAAGCAGACTTTTGGGGAGATCAACTGGTCCATTGCGTTGTTAATAACGGCTTTTAATATTTTGGGCAGCGGCATCGACCAGGTGACGGTCAGAAAGATTGCCGCCGGGCATTCACCGGATTCATTAATGCGGCTGTACCTGCTTCATGTCCTGTTTACGGGGCTGATCTTTTATCTGTGCCTGTTGCTGGGAGCGCTCTGCTTTCCCGGTTTCTTCCGTACCCATACCCTGCTGATCGCGCTGGGCATCAGTCAGTTCTTTATTTTTTTGTCGACCCCGTTCAAGCAGGTGGCCACAGGAAAGGAGCAATTCAAAACGCTTCTTTTCATGTCGACCTGTTCGAATATCGTAAAAGCCATCGGCGTGCCCCTGCTGGTCATGACGAACCACCTGACGGTCCGGCTTGTCCTGGCGATCTTTATAGCGGGCGCCACGGTAGAGCTGATCCTGTGCGCCTATCTGAGCAAGGCCCTGCTCAAAAAGTCCGCCGCCGTTCCTTTCGACAGGAAGAATTACCGGGAGCTCATCCGGGAATCGCTGCCCCAGCTGGGTTCGGTGATCTTCAATTCGGCGGTAGCGCGGTTCGACTGGATATTGCTGGGCTTTATTTCGACCGCCGTGGTGCTGGCAGAGTATAGCTTTGCCTACAAGATCTTCGAGTTGTCAACCTTGCCCCTGCTGGTGCTGGCCCCGCTCCTGCTGCCGAAATTTACGCGGCTCTTTCACGACGGGTCGCGGCCCGACCTGCTCGCCGGCGACAAAGGTTTCATGGTCCTGCTCCGGATCGAAATGATCCTTTCGGCTTTTATCGCACTCCTGCTGAACATGTTATGGGAGCCTTTTGTCGATCAAATTACGGGCGGCAAATACGGCAGGGTGAATGTCACCAATATCTTTATCCTTTCGGCCTGCATGCCTTTCCTGTATATGAATAATTTCCTGTGGACGGTGAACTTTGCAAAGGGGCAGCTGAAAAGGATCTTTTTTATCATCATGGTCACTTTCGGCGTCAATGTGGCGGGAGATATCGTGCTGATCCCTTTCCTGCAGGGACGGGGGGCGGCGATCGCCTACCTGGCGGCCATCGCGGGGCAGACCGTCCTTTACATTGGCGGCACAAAGATTGCGCATATTCACAAAGCCTGGCAATCCATGCTTCTCTGTTCCGGCGCAGCACTGGCTGCCGGGTGTCTGGCAAACCGCTTCTTTACGGATGCGCTTGCCCGTGTGGCCATTTCTTCCATTCTTTATATCTTGCTGCTGGTCCTGGCGGGGCAGTTGCGATCGTCCGACTGGAAGACCTTAAAAACGACTATAGGAATATGAAGCTATTGGAATATGAACCTACTTTTCATCTGTAACGAATACCCGCCCGGAAGAAGCGGCGGCATCGGCTCGATCACACGGGCGCTTGCCAGGAGTCTCGTAGCGGCGGGGCACCAGGTATTCGTGGCGGGTCTGTATGCCCCCGGGTACGGCCAGGCTGACTATGAAGAAGACCAGGGGGTCCGGGTCTGGAGAAGGCGTTTCGGGCTCGACATCGGGCTTATCAGGAATGACTATTCGAAGACCGATACCCTGCTGCTGGAATTGTTCAGGAGAAGCGGACTGTCGCGTCGCGATACGGTCCGGAGCGTACGCGCCTTTAGCGTTTTTGTCGGCGAACTCATCGGAAAATTCCGGATCGACCTGGTCGAATGGCCCGACTTCAATGAATATTTCGCCCACCTGCCCGCCTCCTTCTCCTGGCCGGCGCTGCCGGTACCCCTGGTCGTGAAGTTCCATGGAACCGCGTCTTATATCTACCGCCAGATGCAGGAACCCGTAGATCAGACCACCTTTCTCCTGGAGAAGAAACATATGGAGAGGGCCGATGCCCTGGTCTCGGTGAGCAGGAATACCGCAGAAAACTATGCTTCCTTTTACGGCCTGACCCGGAGGATCGGGGTCCTTTATAATTCCATCGAAGTCCCCGGAGTCCGGACGAACGGACTTTCCCCGACAGACGACAAGGCGGGCGGATCCGCTCAAACGAGCGACCCGGCCGGGATCCCTTCTCCGGAAGCCGCGCGGACCATCGTTTATACCGGGGCGTTGTCCCGGGTAAAGGGGATCCATTCCCTGATGGAAGCGTGGCCGCTTGTTCTCAGGAAGCGCCCGGATGCTATCCTGCGGGTATTCGGCAAAGGCAGGCCGTCGTCGCTGCTGGCAAGGCTCCCCGAACAGGCCAGGAATTCGGTCCGGTTCGAAGGGTTCGTCACGAAAGACCGTCTGTACGAGGCCTTGTCGGGCGCCGCCGCGGCCATCTTCCCATCCTATACAGAATGTTTTGCGCTTGCCCCGCTGGAAGCCATGGCTGTTGGCTGCCCGGTCATCTTTACGGAACGTGTCTCCGGTCCCGAACTGATCGAAACGGGTGTCAACGGCTTACTGATCAACCCGGACGACTATGGTCAGATGGCCGAAGCCATGTTATCCCTGCTGGAGGATGTGGAAAAGAGGAAGACTTTTTCACGGAATGGGAGGCAGACGATCCTGGAAAGATTCGATATCCGTAAATCAGTCAAGGACCATATCCGGTTCTATGAAGAGTTGATAATAAATTATCAGGCCAGGATGCAACGATCCGACCCAAATCGCACTCCTGCACAAAACAAAACCTGACTCCAAAATACGATCATGAACAGACAATCCTTTCAAAACGCCGTTACCACATGGGCCCGGGAAACAGACTGGACGCTGTTGTTCTTTCTTTTACTCGTGACGGATGTAAAAACGGCTGTTAAGATCGTTGCTGTTGCCGCCATTTTTCTGCTGCGGCCCAATTTCCGTTTCGGTCTGCGATGGAGGCCGCTGCGGGAATCCCGGTTGCCTTTATTCTATTGTGCGGCTGCGGCGATCGCCGTGCTGAACTGGCTGCTCAGGATCGGATCGTCGACAGTCTCCCAGGACGTCCTGTTGCTAAACGGTCTGTTTTTCTGGGCTTTATGCTTCCTCATCATCCACCAGCTAAAGTTATTTGTCGAACAGGGGGGGCTTGCCCGGATACACCGGACGCTGTCTTTTTTCTTCCTGCTGAATATCCTGGTGTCGGCCGGAGACCTGGTCCATATTATGTGGGTGACCGGATCGTTGAACCCTTACCAGTTCCAGGGGATGGACCAGCAATATTTTATCGGCACCGGCGACAAGATCAGGGGCATTACCTTCGACTTCTCCCTGACCAATGCGTTGATCAACGCGTTTGGTCTTGTGTATTTTGCACGCAGAAGGCAATTTGCCCTGGCGGTCGCCTGTATGTGCGTGTTGCTGATGACCGGAAGCAATTTTACGAATATGCTGATGGTCCCGATCCTGTTTGTGCTGTTCTTTTTCAAAAGCAACAAGGCGCAAAAGATCCTTGCCGGCGGATGTCTGCTGCTGATGGTCTTCTTCCTGAGGGTCATTTCGCCGGAGAACAAGGATTATGCCGCCGTCACCCTGGAGAAGCTCGCGGGAGAGCAGTCCTTTACCGTCAGGGCGCAAACGCTAAAGGAGCGGAAGGCGTTGTCCGAAGAACAACGGTTATTCGATCTCCGCGCAGCGCAGATCCTGCAGGCCGATACGTTCAGACCGGCAGGCCTGGAAAGAAGACTACCGGGCAAAGTCATCTCTTTTATGGAGACCTGGCGATTTATGCAGACGCATCCGGCGAAGATCCTCTTAGGGGACGGCATGGGTCATTTTTCTTCCAAGCTTGCTTTCCGGGCCACCACCCTGGATGTGGCAGGCAGCTATCCGGCCAAATACGGTTATATAGATCCCGATTTCAAGCGCAACCACCTGGCCCTCTACCTGTTCTATTTTACAAAGGGGACGGAGCATCATTCCATCCTCAACGTCCCCCATTCGGTGTATAACCAACTGGTGGGAGAATATGGCCTCATTGGGTTACTCGCCCTTTTTGTGCTGTACTTCGGCTATTTCCTGAGACATCTAAAAAAACTTAGCTATGGCATTCCCGCCCTGCTGATCCTGGCGGTAGCTTTTGTGGCAGACTACTGGTTTGAACAATTGTCTCTCGTGATCCTTTTCGAGCTACTGCTGTTCCTGGATATCCGGGAGAGCGGGTCCGAAAATTAATGATTCACGGAGCAGAGCGGGGAGCCGGATGATTGCGGAAGGGATCATCGAACAGATTGTAAGGTGCAGGCACTGAGCGGATCAAGGAGACGGCCATCAGGCGATCAGGGAAAACCGGTATGGAACCGGGCATCGAACGGCGTAAGGAAAAGAGAAGCGAAAGAGAATCGAAAAAAGGATTGAAAAGAATCGAAAAGAGGATCGAACAAAGTATGGAACCGAGTATAGACATGATTATAGAACGAATCCCGGCCCCCGTTCCGGCGGTAACGGTATTGATGCCGGCTTATAACACCGAAAAATATATCGCGGAGGCGATTCGCTCCGTGCTGGAGCAGCATTTCTCCGATTTCGAATTGTTGATTATAAACGATGGTTCGACGGACGGGACCGAAGCGATCATCCGTTCCTTCAAAGACCCCCGCATTGTCCTGGTGACCCAGGCGAACCAGGGTGTCTCCGCCGCCCTGAATACGGGTCTCCGCCAGGCCCGGGGCCGCTTTATAGCACGGTTCGACGCCGACGACACCTGCTATCCCGACCGTCTCCGGAAACAATATGACTTCATGGCTGCGAACCCGGACTATGTGTTGATCGGCTCCGATGCCGATTATGTCGACCAGGAAGGAGAACCCCTGTTCTATTACAGCAATATCGGACATAGCTATGAAGAGATCCTGGAAAAGATAGGAATCTATTGCCCGTTTGTCCATTCGACGGTCTTTTACCGGAAGGATATCGTCCTGGAACTGGGCGGATATGAGCCGAAGGCCCACACCTTCGAGGACTGGCTGTTATGGATGCAATTTATAAAAAAGGGAAAGGCGCTCAATGTCAGAGAAGCCCTGATTGCCGTCCGGCTAAACCCCGAATCGGTGACCGTCGATGAGAAACTGCGCGGGAAGAGATTCTCCCAATTGAAAAAAGAGATCCTGACCGGCGGTCTGCCGATTACGGATGTCCAGGAGAAAGAATTGAAGCGCATCCTGAAAAGCCAGGATTTCTCCGCGTTCAAACACTACAGTTATTATATCCTGGTCGCCAAGAAATATTTGTGGAACAACTACAACCCCGCAAGGTCGCGGCGGCATTCCGCGAAGGCCATCGGGCTGAAGCCCTTTCTGCCGGGGGGTTATCTGCTTTTTTTGCTGTCGCTGCTGCCTGAAAGAACTTTGCGCTACCTTCACAAAAAATCGAAAGGCTGAACCCGGTCCAACAGGATCCGGAACCGGATCTGAAGCGACCCGAACCGGAAGCGACCCGAACCTGAAGCAGACTTGAGCCGGAACCGGCCTTAATCCGGAACCGGCCTTAATCCGGAACCGGACCTGAGCCGGAACCGAAACCGCAACCGGATCGAAATCCGGAAGCCCATCTTTAACCTTATAATTCGATCATGGCAAGAATTCGCTCGGTTTTAAAATATTACTATCACAAACTCTATCAGAAATTCCATTACGACACCTTCAAAGTGCTAGTCAATATCGGGAGGATGCAGGCTGAAGCGAATGCGTCAAAAAACATAGAGCGGCTGGAGCAGGCCGAGTTCCAGGTGTTCTCCCAGCGGGGCGAGGACGGGATCCTTCAATATATCATCAGCAAGATAGAAATCCCGAATAAGATCTTTATCGAGTTCGGGGTCGAGAACTATACCGAGTCGAATACGCGTTTCCTGCTGATCAACAACAACTGGTCGGGCCTGGTGATCGACGGCGACAAGGACAATATCCGTTTTATCCGGAGCGATTATATCTACTGGAAATACGATCTCACGGCCATGCACAGCTTCATCCGGAAGGACAATATCAACAGGCTGATCGGCCGGTTCCTGCAGTCGGGGAATATGCACAGGGGGCTTGCCGGGGACATCGGCCTGTTGAGCGTCGACATCGACGGAAACGACTATTGGATCTGGGAGGCCATCGATACGATCCGCCCGCGGATCGTCGTATGCGAGTACAATTCCGCCTTCGGGTCCACCCTTAAGGTATCCATCCCCTATGCCCCGGACTTCTACAGGACCGCGGCTCATTATTCGAATCTTTATTTCGGCGCTTCGCTTGCGGCCTTTTGTCATCTTGCGGAGCAAAAAGGATACGACTTTATCGGGACGGCGGGTGCGGGCGTGAATGCCTTTTTTGTCCGCAAAGACCTCTCGGACCCGTTTAAAAAGTGCAGCCCCGGGACGGACTTCCGCGAATCAGCCAACCGGGATTCGAGAACGAAGAAAGGGAGGAATAGTTTCCTCCCCCACGCGGAACGGCTTCCGCTCATCAGGGACCTGCCGCTCGTCGATGTCGTCACCGGCGAGAGCTATCTCATCAAAGATCTCTACAAGCTATGAATTCAGATCCGGCAAGCACGCCGCCGACGCAGCAATCCCGGGACCTCTCTCCGAAACCGGGCAAGACCCTCAATCTCTTTGTGGACGCGCATGTATTCGACGACGAGTTCCAGGGGACGAGGACCTTCCTGAGGGAGATCTATGCCCTCCTTGCCAAAAAAACAGACCTCCGCCTGTTCCTGGCCGCGGGCGATACAAAGAACCTGGAAAAATATTTCCCCCGGCAGGACAATATCCGTTTCCTGTCTTATAAGAGCGGTTCCTCCCTGGTGAGGCTGGGATGGGAGATTCCCTCGCTGTTGAAAAAGCATGCCATCGATTATGCGCATTTCCAATATATCACCCCGCTGACAAAAAGAAGCAAATACATAGTAACGATACACGATGTGATCTTCAGCGAATACCCGGAAGAGTTTTCACTGCCCTACAGGTGGAGCAAGAGATTCCTGTATGGCAGGTCCGCCCGCATGGCGGATATCGTGACTACCGTTTCCGCCTATTCTAAAAAATCGATCGGGAAATTTCTCGGGATCGATCCCGGCTCCGTGCATGTCGTACCCAATGGCGTGGGGCCGAAATTCTTCGAACCCTATGACAAACTCCGCTCGAAGGATTTTGTCGCGGGGAAATACGGACCCCGTCATTTCGTCTTGTATGTAAGCCGGATCGAGCCCCGGAAAAACCATATACTCTTATTAAGGGCGTGGCTGGAACTGGAGTTGTATAAGAAAGGGATCTGGCTGGTGCTGCTGGGTCACCAGAGTATCCCGATCCCGGACTTCGACAAGGTGCTAAACGATCTGCCCGCGGAGATCAGCCGGCTCATTTACCGGGATGACAGGGTCGGAGACGATGACCTGCTCGAATTCTACAGGGCTGCCGACGTCTTTGTGTACCCTTCGAAGGCAGAGGGTTTTGGCATTCCGCCCCTGGAGGCCGGGGCGCTGAAAATACCGGTCATCTGTTCGAACACTTCGGCGATGGAGCAATTCTCTTTTTTCGGGGAAAACCATATCGATCCTTTCGATTTCCCGTCGTTCACAGCGCGCCTGTCGGCGAACCTGGTCTCTCCGCCCGCGGAGGAGGAGTTGGCCCGTCTGTCCGGCCTGATCCATCGTGAATATTCCTGGGAGCGTGCCGCAGAAGCTCTGTATAAAATATTACCTTTGCAAAAATAAAATAACCTGACTATGATCGATTTTCAATTCCTGGAAAGGAACAAAGAAAGGTTGAGATCCGAATACCTGTTTGCAAGACCCTTCCCTTACCTGATCCTCGATAACTTTTGCGAAGCCGAAAAGCTCGAAAGGCTCTACGACCAGATCCCGGAACTGAACAACAAAAGCCGCGATTATGTATTTGCCAATAATAAGTTCGAGAAATCGAATTACCGGGAACTGGGGGCCGAGTTCCAGGAACTCTACCAGGACCTCAGTTCGAAACAGATGAATGATTTTTTGAGCTTTATCGCCAACGAAGAGGTCTTCGTGGACCCCGTGAACCACGGGGGTGGTCTGCACCAGGGCAAGAAGAACAGCTTCCTCGATATGCATCTGGACTTCAATTATCACCCTC
Source organism: Puia sp. (assembly GCA_031292515.1). GTDB lineage: Bacteria > Bacteroidota > Bacteroidia > Chitinophagales > Chitinophagaceae > Puia. The sequence continues at coordinate 72,828 of JARLGZ010000076.1, forward strand.
TTCAGAAAGGCTGGTACCGGAACATGAACCTGTTGCTGTATCTAAACAAGGACTGGAAGCCGGAGTACAAGGGGCAGTTAAAGCTCGAGGATTTACGGAGCGGGGAGAAGAAGGAACTCGATGTACCTTTTAACAGGATGATCATCCAGCAGACCCGCGCCTATACCCTGCATGGATACGATATGACAAATTTCCCCGATCAAAAATACAGGACATCGGTCGCCACCTATGCCTATACGAAACATCAGCATCTCGTTGAAAAGCCGAGGACCACTGACTGGGTCGTCAAAGACGGGCAGCCGCTCAAACGGGCCATCGCTTCCATCTACGGGCCCGCGGTGAAAGTAAAAAACTTACTGCTCGGCAGCGGTACGGCGAAGAACAAGTAAATGAAAATAGCCATCATAGGAACCCGGGGGATCCCCAACCACTACGGTGGTTTCGAGCAGCTGGCCGAGCACCTCTCCGTACGCCTCTATGAAAAGGGCCATGCCGTGACCGTATACAATTCCCATCGTCACCCTTACCGGGAGAGCGGCTGGCGGGGCGTCCAACTCATTCACTGCAAGGACCCGGAAGCGAAGCTGGGGACGGCCGGTCAATTCATTTATGACCTCAATTGTCTGCTCGACGCACGCAAAAGAAAATTCGATGTGATACTGGCGCTTGGCTATACCAGTTTCTCTTTATGGGGCCGGCTGCTGCCACGGGATAGTGTAACGGTCATCAATATGGACGGTCTCGAGTGGAAGCGCACGAAATATTCGAAGCCGGTGCGCCGGTTCCTCCGGTATGCGGAAGGGCTGGCTATCCGCTATTGCGACCGGTACATTGCCGATTCTCCGGCCATCCGGGATTATCTGAAAGAGAAATACGGCGTGGACAGCGAATATATCGCCTACGGGGCGGAGCTGTTCACCGGCGAGGAAGAGGGTCTGCTGCAGGCGTTCAAGGTGGAAAAAGGCGATTATTGCATGCTGATGGCGCGGATGGAGCCGGAAAACAATATCGAGATGATTGCGGAGGGTTTCCGGGACAGCCATTCGGCGAAAAAACTGCTGATCATAGGAAATACCGGCAACGCATTCGGGCAATACCTCGTAAAGAAGTTCGGCGGCGACAAGCGGATCGTGTTTGCCGGGGCGATCTACGACGCAAAAAAAATACATGCCCTCAAGGCGTTTTCGAGCCTCTATTTTCACGGTCACAGCGTAGGCGGCACGAATCCGTCGCTGCTGGAAGCCATGGCGAGCAGGGCCCTTATCGCGGCTCATGACAACCCTTTCAACAAAGCCATCCTCGGGCCGGATGCGCTCTATTTTTCAAGTCACCGGGAGGTCAGCGTATTGGTGGAACAAATTGACCGGGACGAATCTTTCAGGGAAGGCGCTCCGAAGAAGGAGACCGGGAGCGACCGGGAGCGGATGATCGGCAACAATCTTGAGAAAATAAGAGAACATTTCAACTGGGGGAAGATCGCCGATCAATATGAACAATACCTGCTGGCCAGCTATCGCGAGCGGTCTGTGAAAGCGTCGGAGGGAAGGTGATTTTTTGGCTTTTGGTTAACAGCAATGCTGCAATAAAAACGATAACGTTACAGCCCGGATCTGATTATATAAAACATGAATAGTTCCCCGACATATCTGCAACCCTTCCTCCAGAAAAGAGTCCATTTTTTTGTCATGCTGGGCGTCATCGCCACCACTGTTTTTTCGCTGTACAACCTGAACAGCTGGTTTATCATGCTGCTGGTGTTCTGCCGTCTACTGGACGGGGGGCCGGTCCGTGCGATCGGGGCAGCCTTTCACAGCAGGTATTTTATCGGCTATCTCGCCCTGTTCCTTATCGATGTCGCCGGGCTGGCGTATACACATAACCTGCATGAAGGCAGCCATATCGTGGAAAAGGAAGCGACGCTGGTCGCCCTCTCGTTTGTACTCTTCGCTGGGCCTTTCACGGACAGCCGGGGTTACGGGCGGCTTATGACGGCCTATATCGGGATCCTGCTGGCCGCCTGTCTGTATTGCCTGGCCATTGCCGCGCGGGATTACGGGTCTCTGCCCGGGAAAAATATTTCCGTATTCTTTTATCATGCCCTGAGCCATCCCATCGGCCAGAATGCGGTGTTCTTCAGCGTTTTCATGATCTTTGGCCTCCTCTTCCTGCTCTCCCATCCGCTGCAGACCGGCTCCCTCCCGCGCCGGACCCGCAGGCTGCTGCAGGTCTTCCTGATCGTTTTTTTTATCGCGATGATCGTTCTGCTGTCATCCAAGCTCCTGCTGATCGTCCTGTTCCTGATACTGATCAGTATGATCCTCCGGCGTTATATCGCCCGGAAGAATTATAAAGCCATCGGGGGGATCGGGATAGTCGGGTTGTCGCTCATCATCTGGCTGGGGTTCACCGATAATCCCATCAAAAAGAGATACCGGGATCTGGGCGAGGGAAATATCACGATGATCCGGCAGGATAAATTCACCCCCAGCACCCAGTTCAACGGAGCCCAGCTCCGGCTGCTGCAATGGCGGTTCGCCAACCAGATCCTCCGGGAACACCATGCCTGGCTATCCGGTGTCAGCGGCGGGGACAGCCAGGACCTGCTGAACCAGAAATACAGAGATGCCCAGGTGGATACGGGGATCCCGAATACCAAACAGCACGGCTTCCTGAACTACAACTTCCACAACCAATATATCGAGACCCTGGTCCGCTCCGGTTTGCTGGGTCTGGCGATCTTACTATATGTCTGCTGGCTGCTCGTGGAAATGGCCGTAAAGTGGCAGACCGCGGAGACTTCTTTTACAGTGCTGAGCCTGCTGCTGATCTTCACGGTCGAATCTTTCCTGACCATGCAGCATGGCGTCTTTGCCTTTGTCTTTATGCCGCTGCTCCTGTTCTACAGTCCCAAAAAGGGGAAGGCGGCCTCCCCGGCTCCCTCCGCCCGGCCGTAGGGGCTCGGTTCCGGGTACATGGCGTCTCCGGCGGGAGAAAGGCGTAATTTTGTCACTTTCTCCGAACTTGTACGGATTTTGATGGTTATATCATGACCAATTATGAAAATATTACTGCACTATCTGAAGCCTTATAAATGGGTGATTGCGCTTGCTTTATTGCTGGCCACGATCAACCAGGTCTTTTCCATGCTGGATCCTTACTTTTTTGGACGGCTGATCGACACGCTCTCCAACCACCCGCATGAGACGGGTCAATACGACAAGGACCGGATATTCCACAGCAATGGTCCCAACAGCCGCAGCCAGCACGATTATATATGGGCGGTACTGAAGGTATTGTGCATACTGATCGGCGTGGCAATGGTCTCGCGGATAGCGAAGGCCTTCCAGGACTACTTTACCAATGTCATCATTCAGAAATTCGGGGCGAAGATCTTTACGGACGGGTTGCAGCACTCGATGGCCCTCCCCTACCAGGATTTCGAGGATCAGCGGAGCGGGGAGACCCTGTCTATTCTGACCAAGGTGAGGGCGGACACGGAGAAATTCATCATGAATTTTATCGGGGTGTTGTTTACCATCCTTGTCGGTGTCGTCGTCGTGAGTGTGTATGCGTTCACGCTGCATTGGAGCATTATGCCGATCTACCTGGCGGGTTCGGGGATCCTGGCGCTGTTAACCAGCGTTCTCAGCAAAAAGATCAAGGTCATCCAGAAGAACATCGTACGGGAGACGACGGCGCTGGCGGGCACTACGACCGAATCGCTCCGGAATATCGAGCTGATCAAGAGTCTCGGCCTGACCAACCAGGAAGTCAAGCGGCTGAACAATAACACCTATAAGATCCTGGGGTTGGAGTTGAGAAAGGTGAAGAGCATCCGGACCCTGAGTTTTATCCAGGGAACTTTTGTAAACTTTCTGCGGCAGGTGATCATGTTTACATTGTTGATGCTGGTTTTCCACACGAAGCTGACCACGGGGCAGCTGATGACGCTGACCTTTTATTCTTTCTTTATATTCGGTCCATTGCAGGAGCTGGGGAATATCATTCTGTCTTACCGGGAAGCGGAAGCCTCGCTGCAGAATTTTCATACCCTGATGCAGAAGCCACCGGAAAAACTGCCGGCTACGCCGAGTTCGCTGGGCGCCGTCCGGGAACTGCAATTCAAAAACGTCTCTTTTCAGCACCAGACGGCGGGGCAGAAGGCCATCGACGGGATCAGCTTCGATGTCAGGAAAGGGGAGACGATCGCCTTTGTGGGTCCATCGGGTTCGGGTAAATCGACCCTGATGAAATTGCTGGTCGGTTTGTACCGTGCGCAGGAAGGCAGTATCCTTTATAACGGATTGGATGAAAATTCCATCAGTTTTGACGATCTGCGAAACCAGATAGGGTTTGTCACCCAGGATACCCAGCTCTTTGCCGGGAGTATCCGGGAGAACCTGCTCTTTGTCAACCCGTCGGCGAGCGAAGAAAATCTTATGGACGCGCTGGAGAAGGCGAGTTGCCTCGGTCTGCTCTCGAGGGCCGAGAAGGGCCTGGATACGATGATCGGGGAAGGGGGGTTGAAATTGTCGGGCGGAGAGAAGCAGCGGTTGTCTATCGCGCGGGCCCTTTTACGGAAGCCTACCCTGCTGTTGTTCGACGAAGCTACCTCCGCGTTGGATTCCATCACCGAAGAAGATATCACACAGACTATCCGTGAAATATCCGCCGATGGCAACCAGATCACGATTCTGATTGCCCACCGGCTCTCGACGATCATGCATGCCGAAAGGATCTATGTACTGGAGAAAGGCGAGTTGGCGGAGATGGGTACGCATGAACAGCTACTCGCGGAAAAGGGGCTCTATTATGCGATGTGGAGGCAGCAGATCGGGGAAAGGAAGACCTCTTCGCCTGCATTAGCCAGCCAGGCGGCCAAGAAGCTGGCTGTATAGAAGCCAAAAGCTTACCTTTGCCCGATGGAGCGAAAGGAAAAACCCAACTATTTGTGGAGCCTGCTTACTTTGAAATGTCCCCGTTGCCGCAGGGGGGCCATGTTCTCCGCAAAGAATGCCTGGAATCTGAAGACGACCCTGAAGATGCCGGAGAAATGCGAGGAATGCGCCCAGCCCTTCGAGCTCGAAGTCGGTTTCTGGTATGGTACCGGCTACGTCAGCTATGGGTTGACCGTCGCCATGTCGATCGCCAGTCTCGTCGCCTGGTGGGTGCTGATCGGCCTCTCCGCGCATGACAACCGTTTCTTTGTCTGGATGGCCATCAATTCGGCGGTGCTGCTCGCCCTGCAACCCTGGATCATGCGGCTCAGCCGGGTCATCTACCTCTATTTCTTTATCCAATATGACCCGGATTATAAGAATACGCCGGTAAGAACCTTTGACTAAAAAAAGGCCGCCTCATGGGTTTGAGACGGCCTTTCGAGGTTTATGAAATTGGGTTAGTAATATATAGAACGGGAAAAAGTAATACTTATTATGTATCATACCCGGGGTGTCCGCTATCCCGGTAATTGCTATCCAATGGTTAATTGCTATCCAACGCCTCCTTCCCGTTAGTTGCTATCCGATGCCTCCTTCCGCTGCTTCAACCGGAAGTCCAGCGGGAAGTCGAGTTTGATGCTGAGATTGCGGCCCATATTGTGGATCCCGTGTGCGGGATTGGTGTCGGTTTGGGAGTACAGGAAATACTTCAACCGGCTCATGTGATCGAAGTAGGCGACATCGAAGAGATTGTTCCCCATCACGTAGACGTTCATGAATACCTTGCCCTTGCTATTGGTGATCCCCGTTCCGAAACCGGCGTTGAACAGTGTATAGCCGGCAGTCGGCGTCTCCGTATCGTCGACGAGATAGGCGCGGTTTTGCCGGGCGTACCAGGCCATCTGGACTTTGACAAAGCCGTGTACCAGGTGGCTATGAGGCGCCTGGATGTCATAACGCAGTTCGGAGAGACCGTGCACGGGCGGGATCAGGGGCAGGTATTTGTTGCTATCGGTACGCTCTTTTGCGTCGATACTTTTGTTCAGGGCATAGACTGCCGAAATACTGTTCTCAAAATGGAGCGCCCGGACCGGGTGGATGTCGATGTTCATCTCTCCGCCGTACAACTGCGCCTTGCCCTGCTGGAATTTGTAGACCGGGGTATTCTGCAACAGCGAGTCTCCGCCACCGGTAGCAGTCAGCTTCTGGTTAAAGATATAATTCGAGACGATATTGTTGAAGATGCTGGCGTTTATGACCAGGTATTTTGTCGCCCACTCGACCCCGATGTCTTCCTGGAGGTTAAATTCAGATTTGAAATCCCCGCTGCCTATCTGGTAGATGCCTGTACCCGGATGTACGCCGTTGGCGGCGATCTCGGAGATATTGGGGGCGCGGAAACCGCGGGCGATATTGGCCTTCAGCGACACTTTCTCGCTGACCGTATAGGTTGCGCCCAGGCTGCCGGAGGCGCCGGAGAACACGTGACTGTAAGCGGCGAAATTCAGGTTGGCCCCGGCGGTATCCGGGCCGTAGACGGGGATATCGAAGCCAGGGTTGGCGCCAGGTTTTGTGTACAGCTGCTGGTTGCTGAAAGAGCGGCTGTCAAAGCGAATGCCGCCGGACAGGTCCAGTTTGTCGAAACTTTTACGGAGCATGGCGAAGGGGCCGATGTCAAACTGGTGATAGGAGGGGATGATAAACTCCGTGCCGTTTGTGACTTTATTATCCTGGTACATACCATTCAGCCCGGCAGTCAGGTTCCAGCCGTTCCATTCGGGAAAATAGTATTTCAAGTCATACGAATAGGTGGCAAGTTGGAGATCGAGACCCGCGATATCCGGCTGCTCGGGATGGCTGTACTCACGGCGCTGGCTATACTGATAGCCGAAGTTGACGGCCAGGCGACCGCTGCCGAGAATAAAATTGTTGTTCAGATAGCCGCGGTAGTGCTGCACATGTTGATGAAGGGGCGTCATCGAATAAGATTTCAATTCCGCGTCGGAGACGATGGGCCGGAAGAGGTCTGCATCGGTGATCTGCTGTGTAAACTTACCCGTCGCCGAGTCACGGCTGCCGTCGGGTATCTCCTGGAGGTCGTCGAACAGTTGGAGGCTAAGGTGGGAATAACCCCAACCACGATGCAGGCCGAGGGACAAGCCGGCGTCCGTCTCGTTGAAGGCGGTATTGAAGACAGGTCCGTCGATCTTGTTCTGGTAGTTGGTCGCTTGTTTTTTTGAGATCCTCGCCATCCATTCGAAGCCGTTTTTTGTCGCGCCGAGCATGGCCGATCCGCCGAACTGGCCATTATTGGTATGATACTCCGTGACGACGTCGCCGATCATCCTGCCTTCCGGCGCCGGCTGTGTGGGAATCAGGTTGACGACCCCTGCAAGGGCGTCCGAGCCATAGGTCAGGCTGGCCGGTCCTTTTATGACTTCGATGCGGTCGATCCCATACTGGTCCACTTCGATCCCGTGTTCGTCCCCCCACTGCTGTCCTTCCTGGCGAATGCCATCATATAGCGTAAGGATCCGGTTGTAACCGAGCCCCCGTATAAAGGGTTTTGACACATTGGGGCCTGTGGTGAGCGCGCTTACCCCGGGCACCTTCGCGATGGCGTCGATGATATTCGTGCTGAGATTGGTTGCGATATAGTCATGGTTGACGGAGATGATCGGCACCGGGCTCCTCTTGATTTGGGTGGCTTTTGACAAACCCGTGATGACGACCGGGCTCTCTTCCACGAATTCATCGGCCAGTTCAAAGTCCTGGATGGTAGCGCCGTTGATAGTGATATTTTTCGTCTGTGTCTTATAGCCCACATAATGCGCTTCCACCAGGTATTTCCCGTTCGGGAGGTTACCAAACCGGTAGAAACCCGTGGAATCCGCTATGACACCCAGTTTCAGGTCGGATATATAGACCGATGCTCCGGCCAGGGTATGGCCTTTGAGTTTGTCCACGACTTTGCCCGAAAGGGATCCGGTGCCGGGCAGGGAATGTGCGGGGGGACGTGAAGATCCATCTGCTATAGATCCGGCGGAGGGTCCCGAGGGATTCTGTGAGAATCCGCGGATGATGCCGGTCAGCAGAAAGGCTGTGAAAAACAAAAGGCGAGGCTTTGGTATAAGATACTTTGGTACAAATAAACGCATGACAGAAAATTGGTGCATGATACAAACGGGTTCTGACGACGAAACGCGATAAAAATGGAAATAGCCGGAGTCAGTCAGGAGACAGAGACGGTGAAACAGGAACGGGATCGGGGACGGTGTCCCGTGATCATGCAAAAGGCGGACCGCGCAACCCCGTGGATAGCAGGGTGACGGAAAAGAGTCTTTTGACGACGACCGAAGGAGGGCAACAGGCGCCGGTGGCAATCGTCTCCCCGTAGACGGGGGGGAGGCCACCGATAAACGGGGATTCTACGACCAGGCTCTCGCAATTACAATGAAAGCCGGCCGTATGTAACCCGGTGGTACCGGGGACGCCGTGTTTGACGGGGGTATCGTGGTGGTTGGCAAGAAAATCGTGGAGATCCTTGCGGGGTGTCATACTGAAGACAAACAACAGCAACAGGAGGCCCGCCGAAAGTTTTCGGAGCCATTCCCGGTCACAGCGACTTCTCGGTATGTTTGTTTGTTTTGACAATCAGTATCTTGTTCGGACGAGGGCTCTGCGCCGATGACGGCATCATTTGCCCTGTAACCGGCGCTTTGTTACACTGTTGCAAATATAGAGCGAGAGCGCCGATTTCAACAAATTTATCGGTCAACCGAGCGTCCAAAACGGGGCATTATGTGATAAGCGGTTGTTAATTTCCGGAACCGGTCTTCATTTTGATGGCAAGCCGGACGATCTTTTCCAATTGCAGGATAACGAAAAGTACAAACAGCAGCTGGAAGGGCAGGACCAGCTGCCCGGGAGAAAAGCCCGGCGGCAGCAACTGATTTCGTAATAAAAGGGTGTTGATTAGCAGTCCGAAGCTGGTGCCTAACCCGAAGAAGAGGCCGGAGAGTTTCAGGTCTTTGAAGATGTTCTTCCGATGGCGGAGGTTCTGTTCGATCTTCCACATGGTGTCATCTTCGAAATTCGAAAAAGGCATCGGGAGCAGGCTATTTTTCATCAGCCCGGCGAACCGCTTTTCCGATGCGTCTCCCGCGGGGCCGTCTCCGGTTCTGCCGGTTTTTTTGTGGTTGTTCGGTTCCTCGTCTGGCATAAATGTTTTTTAAAAATTTGGCTTTTACACCCGGTCTTCCCCGGTCGCTTATCATGGATTTGTCTTCATCGCCGTCCGCAGGAGGGCAAACATGTTTCTACGCGCCCTGAAGAGAATGACTTTTGTGTTCGCTTCGGACCATCCGGTCAGCTCGCATACTCCTTTGATGCTTTCTTCCTGCAAATAGAAGAGGCGTAAAGCGAGGCTCTCCCGCGGGTCGAGACGCTCCAGCGCCTTGTTGATCAACCGGGATTGCTCCTCTTCGCGGATCGAGTCCAGCAGTCCTTCGTTGCCCGTCTCCCCGGCGTTGTCGGGGAGGTCTTCGCCGGATAGGTTGTGACCAGGGAGGCCCTCAAAGGATACGATCTCTCTTTTTATCCGCTTCAGCCTCATCAGGGATTCGTTGACCACGATCCGGTAGAACCAGGTGCTGAATTTTGATCTTTTGTTAAAAGCGGGTAAGCCGTTGAATGTCTTTAGAAATGCGTCCTGGACGACTTCCTCTGCCAGGAACGGGTCCTTCACAACCGAGACCGCGATCGAAAAAGCCATGTCTTTGTATTCCTTCAAAAAATACCGGAATGCATTGGTGTCTCCCTCGCATACTTTACGGATATAAAGATCATCCATCGATAAACGTTATTTGTTTCGTTTATCGACAAAATGCGAGACAATCACTGCAGATCCGCCGCACAAACCCAGTATCGCGGGATAGATGGCGTCCGATCTTCCGGCAAGCCCGGTGTTCACCAGGACCGTGATGATGGCCAGGCCGACGCTCAATCCTACCACGATCATGCCCAGTTTCAACCAGGGAAAGACAAACCCCTTGTCCTTCAGGAGCTCGTCCGGGTTGGCGCCCTGCTGAATCAGCATCTTCCTTTCTTCATACCGGGCTTTGTTGGAGAAGTACCAGGCCAGGAAGAGGCAGAGAATCAAAAAAATCCATGAAAAGCTAAAGATTACTTGTTCCATGCTGCTATTTTTTTATTAAGGGGAGACAGTGTCCCTGTTTATTGGATGACGGAGCCGGCAAAAGGTTACAAAGATCCGGGGGTTGCCGTCGTAATTTTTCAGGCATTTGCCGTCTCATTGCCTGTCTTATCCCTGTCTCACTTCTTCAGTGTGATCGTAAACAGGGTGCCTTCCCCGGGTTCGCTTTCGCAGGTTATCTGCCCGTTGAGTTCTTCGACGATGCGTTTGACGATCGAAAGGCCGAGGCCGGTAGAGGATTCGCCCTGGGTAGGGCGGGAAGAGATGCGGCTGTATTTGGAGAAGAGATGGGGCAGTTCATCGGAGTCTATGCCGATCCCTTCATCCCGGATGCGGATAACGAGCGCTTCTTTCTCCTCCCGGATCGATACCCTCACTTTTTTCCCGGAGGGGGAGAATTTCAGGGCGTTGGAGAGCAGGTTCTCAAGCATGCGCCCGAGCAACTGCCGGTCACTTAAGATATGATACCCCGGGGCGGGCGCATCGAGGTGCAGGCTGATATTTTTCCGGGCGGCGGCGGAATGAAATTCATCGAATATCCCGGATACGATCGCTTTCAGGTCGAGGTTTTCGAGCATCACCTTATGCTGGTTTGTCTGCGCTTTTTCCACATCCAGGATGTTGCGGATGAGTTTCTCACCATAGCCCGTGGCCTGGTCGATGCGAGCCAATGCCTTTTGCTGTTCGGCGGTCAGGCTTTCGGGATCGGATCGGAGAAGCTGGCTCCACATGCCGATGCTAGCGAAAGGGGTGCTCAAGTCATGAGATACGATGCTGATCAGGGAGTTCTTCTCATAATTCAGTTCGGAGAGTCTCTCGTTCTGGCGGACGATGAGTTCGTTGGTGCGTTGAAGGGTCCGGTTGTTATTCCGCTTCATCACGAAGGCCATGGCGGCCACGATGGCGACGATAAGCAGGCTGATGGCCAAGATCAGCGTGATCCGGTAGCGGAGTCGTTGCTGGGAGACTTCGGCCTGCAGCAGCAGCTTTTCGTTTTCCCGTTGGCGCGCCTCGAATCTTTGTTCCAGTTCGGCGATGGCTTTGTAGGTCTCTCCATTGACGAGCGAGGTGTCCAGTTCATACCAGCGACGCTGGTAGTCGAAGGCCCTTTTGTAGTCTCCTTTGTGCTGGTAGAGTTTCGAGAGGATGGCATAGCTATCGGCCTCTTTGCTGCGGGATTCCAATGTATGTGCCAGCGCCATGGAAAGCAGGGCATATTTGCCCGCGGAGTCATAGGCGCCCTGTTCGGTGTATACATCGGCGAGGTTGAGTTCGTCAAACCATTTGTCTGCGAAGTTTCCCGAGCCCTGGTGAAATTCGAAATTGTTCCGGAAATAGAACAAGGCCTCGTCGTATTTTTTCTTCAGGAAAAAGGTATTCCCCAGATTGTTGTAGAGGGTGGAGAGATCTTCCCCGCTGTTCGCCTCGAGCGGTTTACCGATGCGCAGTCCTTCGTGGAGGAACAAAAGCGCGCTGTCATATAATCCCAGGCGGTCATAGATGGCGCCGAGATTTGTATAGCTGTCGATGAGCGAGCGGGCATCGCCTTTCTTTTTATTGAGGGCCACGCATTCGAGGTAGATCTCTTTGGCCTTAACCGGTTGTTTTATATTCTCTGTATAAATGACCGCGAGATCGGTAAGGGCGCCCGTCTGCATTTCGATATCGTTTTGTTTGCGGGCTTCGTACAGGGTCTGCAGGTAGTAGTCGATGGCTCTTTTATAATCGGCTTTGTTCTCGTAGTAGAACCCATAGAGCCTCAGGGAATAGAGGGCGCCTGTCGGAAAATTCAGTCTCCCTGATTCGGCGCTGATATAGGCGGCGTAGTAACCGATGGAGTCGACGCGGGCTTCGGTAAAGTCCAGGGCATGAGCGTAGAGATTTTTCAGTTTGGCAGTATCCTGCTGCGCCCGCAACGCAGAGAAGAAGAACAGGGCAATAAAAGGTAACGCTGACTTCACGGGAAGACGATGTCTTATTTAGTCGATCAGTTTGTGCTTCAGGGCAAATTTGACCAGGCCCACGGTATTGTTCACCCCCAGTTTGGCGATCAGGTTCTTCCGGTGGGTCTCTACGGTGCTGACGCTCAGGAACAGCTTCTCGGCAATTTCCGCATTGCTGAATTCCCGGCAGATGAGACGGAGTACTTCAAGCTCGCGGCGGGACAGGATTTCGTCTACCTTCCGGTCATCGATGATGATGGTGGTCCGGAAGTCTTCCTGTCTGTCGCCGATGTTGATCTCTTTACTGAAATAGGTGCCCCCGTCCCATACCGCCTGCAGCGCCACGATCAGTTCGCCGATAGGGGCATTTTTGAGCATGTATCCCTGGATATTGTGTTTGACGAGTTTGTGGATATACCGGGTCCCGCGCAGTAAAGTAAGGTAGATGATCTTCAGATCAGGTCTGAGTTCCCTTATTTTGAGCAATAGTTCTTCTTCCAGCATATCGGGCAGGTAGACATCCAGCAGCAGGATATCCACCGCGAGACCCGGTAATTGCTGTAAGAGATCCTGTCCGGATAAAGCGGTACCGACGACTTCCATATCAGACTGCCTGCCGAGCAGCAGGGCCAATCCTTCCAGGTACATTTCATGGTCGTCCGTTATAAATACCCGAATCATCGTGTTTGAATGGATTCGTTTAGCAGATAGAGCTTTCTCATAGATAAGTTTCCGGCTGATCGGTCTTTCGACCATCAATCTTTCGACAGATAAAGTTGTTTAACAAAAGGCAAGTTATAACTATTTGTGATACAGGCCGACAAAAAGGCCCTTTTGAAGGGCTCTTTTGAAAAAAATATAGTTTACTAAAATTTAATGTGTTTTTAATTAATACTTTCAATGATCCCCGCGATACCCTGACCTCCGCCGACACAGGCAGTAACAAGACCATATTTTTTGTTCAGGCGTTTCATGTCCCGGGTGATTTGTATGGTCAATTTGCAACCGGTGCAACCCAGCGGGTGTCCGAGGGCAATCGCTCCGCCGTTGATATTGACCCGGCCGGGGTCCATCTCCAATTTGCGAATGACGGCCAACGCCTGGGAGGCAAAGGCTTCATTCAGTTCTACAAGGTCTATCTGGCCCAGGGACATATTGGCCTGTTTTAAAGCCTTTGGAACGGCCTCGACCGGCCCGATGCCCATGATACGCGGATGAACGCCCGCGCTCGCACAGGCCACCAGCCGGGCGATAGGCGTAAGGCCCAGCTCCGCGATCATTTTTTCGCTCATTACGATGACAAAGGCGGCTCCATCGCTGGTCTGCGAGGAGTTGCCGGCTGTTACGGAGCCGCCGGCTGCGAATACCGGTTTCAAGCGAGCCAGCGCCTCCAGGGAAGTGTCGGCGCGGGGTCCTTCATCGGTGTCGACGGTGTAAGATCTCTTTTGCTTTTTCCCTTTCGGGTCGAGGTAGATCTCTTCCACGGTCACCGGCAGGATTCCCTGTTTGAAATAACCGTTCCTGATGGCGTTGATCGCTTTCTGGTGCGACTGATAGGAGAATTGATCCTGGTCTTCCCGGCTCACGTTGTATTCTTTGGCCACAGCTTCCGCGGTCAGTCCCATATTCAGGTAGTAGTCGGGGTCTTCGGATGCGATGGAATAGGCGGGGACGGTTTTCCAGCCGGCCGTAGGCACCATGCTCATGCTCTCGGTGCCCCCGGCGATGATACATTCGGCCTGTCCGCTGCGGATCTTCGCAGTGGCGATCGCGATAGTTTCGAGGCCGCTGGCGCAATAGCGGTTGACGGTCATGCCCGGCGCATGGATCCCAACGGCGCGGGCCGCGATGATGCGACCTACCTGCAGGCCTTGTTCTGCTTCGGGAACGGCATTGCCTACGATGACATCGTCGACACGACGGGGATCCAGCCCCGGAACGGAGGCCAGCAAGGCCTTGATTACGTCGATAGCAAGATCGTCGGGACGATAAAAACGGAGACCGCCGCGTTTGGATTTGGCGACAGCGGTTCGATATCCGGTAACTATATAAGCATCCTGCATAAAAGAGTATTTAAAATAAAATATTCCAATAGTTGTCTATGCAACCTTCTATCTCAAAGATACTTCTTTACACCGAATCGGCAAACCCGCAAGTACACGCTTCCATTTACGGACTGCTTCTGTATATTTGCGTGCACTATGTATAAAATAATTCGTAATATATTATTCCTCTTCCCCCCGGAAGAGGTCCATCATTTCTCTATGAGTGCCCTCCATTGGGCCTGCCGCCTGGGTCCTCTGCGCAGTCTTCTCCGGAAGATGGGCCTGCCCGGTTCGGCGGCTCGCCTGCAGGGTGCGGGCAGGAATGAGCGGTCCGGGGGAGTCGGGGTTGGCAGGGAATCCGGGGTGTCCCGGGCTTCGGGGGCAAAAGGGACCGAGCGGGAATTGTTCGGGCTCGTCTTTCGCAATCCGGTAGGTCTGGGTGCGGGTTTTGACAAAAATGCCCTCTACCTGCCGGAGCTGGATATACTGGGTTTTGGTTTTGTCGAGATCGGCACAGTGACTCCTTTTCCACAGGCCGGCAATGAACGACCCCGGCTTTTCCGTCTACCCAAGGACCGTGCGCTGATCAACCGCATGGGATTCAACAATGACGGGGTCAAGGCAGTGGCGGGCCGCCTTCGCGACTGGCGAAAGGCGAATGCGGAAAAGAGCAGCCTGATCGTCGGTGGCAATATCGGCAAGAACAAGGCCACTCCCAATGAAGATGCCTGGAAGGATTATGAAATTTGTTTCCGCGAGCTGTTCGACTGTGTGGATTACTTTGTCGTAAACGTGAGTTCTCCGAATACGCCGGGTCTTCGTGAATTGCAGGAGAAGGAGTCGCTGCGGAAGATCCTCTCGCATCTCCAGACTCTCAACGGTCAGTATCCCCGGCCCAAGCCTATCCTGCTAAAGATCGCCCCTGACCTGGGTCCTGAACAACTCGACGATGTCATCGACCTGGCCCTCGAAATACAGTTGGATGGATTGGTGGCGACCAATACCACGATCAGCAGGGATACCCTGCAGGCCACCAAACAGAGCGAATGGGAATGCATCGGGGCCGGTGGCCTCAGCGGCTCTCCGCTAAAGGAGAAGTCCACGGCGTTTGTCCGGCATATCCATGAAAAGACCGGAGGAGCGCTGCCTGTCATTGCTTCGGGAGGAATTTTTACGGGTGCGGATGCGCGGGAGAAGATGGCTGCCGGCGCGTCGCTGGTGCAGGTATGGACGGGATTCATTTATGAGGGGCCTTTTATCGCGGGGAAGATCACCGCGGAGCTGGCCGAATGATAAAAACTGTAGCGGAATCAAACGGCTTTTGTATCATTACCGAACGATACGACTTTTCGCATACTCTCAAAGCTCTGTTTTTCAGCAGAATATAAACGGGCATAATTTTGCGGGAACAAAAGCACCGAAAATGGCATGACAAATGGAGCAAGAACGCCTTTGGAAGTTAATCGTTCTGAAACTGACCCGTGAAGCATCCGAAGCAGAACTGCTGGAATTACAACGGCTGGCGCAGGAGAACCCTGCCTTGTCCCTTTATTTGCAAACCCTGGGTCAATTACAGACCGGGTCTCCGGATGGCAAGGCCGGCCCGGCTTCTGATCCGGGACAATGGACACCGGAAGAAGTCGGGGAAGCGTACCAAAGGCTGATGGCGCGGGTGGCCACGGGCGAAACAACGGTGGATGAATCAACGGTTCCGGAGACGGGCCGGGCTCCCGGCAGGGATTCCGTCAACCGCAGGAAGACGTCCTTCAGCCGGCGCGGCGGCGCTGCAAACGGCATGCTTACAAACTACTGCAAGATCGCCTGGCGAAATCTTTTGAGGGATAAAGTCTATAGCCTGGTCAATATCGGCGGTCTGTCCATCGGGATCGCCGTCTGTCTGCTGATCACCCTCTATGTGACCCACGAGTACAGCTATGACAGCTTTCACAGGAATGCCGGCCGGATCTATTCCGTAGATGCAAAAATGAAGATGGACGGAGGAGATTATTTCGACTATCCCCTCGTGAGTTATAATACGGGACCGGCCCTTTTACGGGAGGATCCCGACGTGGAAAGTTTTGTGCGGACGCCTGCCTCATTTGGCGAAAATCCTATTATCACCAACCCGCAATCTCCGGATAAGAAGTTTCAGGAAAGAGGCATGCTGTTCGCCGACAGCAATTTTTTTCAATACTACTCTTTTCCGCTGAGGGAAGGAGATCCGGGCCAGGTACTGGCAAGGCCGTTTTCGATTGTCCTCAGTGAGCGGATGGCAAGGAAGTATTTCGGGGATGCCGATCCGATAGGCGGGATGCTCAAGTATGACAGCACTTATATTTTTACCGTCACGGGTGTGGCGGCCGAAGCGCCGTCCAACTCCACCGTCCGTTATGATTTTGTCGCATCCTTGTCCAGCCAGTTGTCGATGCCCGCGTTTAAACCGCACCGGGAGGATCAGGCTGTTGTGAGCAGCGGTAATTTTGCTACGTCCATCCTGCTGAAAAAAGGCGCCGATCCGAAGAAAACGGAAACCATCCTGAGAAGGCTGGCGGCGTTGAATCCTGACAAATCGGACTCGGCGACCCGCTATGCCCTGCTCCCTCTCCCATCGATGCATTTGTCTATCGGCGGTTTTGACCAATCGAACACGAAATACCTGCAGATATTTATACTCGCCGGCGGGTTGATCCTGCTACTCGCCCTGATCAACTATATGAGCCTTGCTACGGCAAAGGCTACGCTCCGGGCCAAGGAGATCGGGGTCCGCAAGGTGATCGGCGCGGGTCGCCCGAGTATCGCCCGCCAGTTTTATGTAGAGTCCGCTTTATACGCCGGGATCGCCTTTGTACTGGGTTTCATCCTGTTCAGGCTGGCGCAGCCCTATTTCTTCGACAGGATCCAATTGTCCATCGACTCTTCTTTTCTTTATAATCCCCGGGTGCTGGGAATGTTTTTGGCGCTTCTGCTGGCAACGATCTTTATTGCTGGATCTTACCCTTCGTTTGTTTTGTCTTCTTTTAACCCGGTGACCGTTTTGTACGGAAGGTTCAGCAAACAACAGGGCGGATCGGGCATCCGTAAATTCTTCCTCGTCCTGCAGTTCTCCTTATCGGTCGGCATGATCATCAGCAGCCTGGTCATTCAAAAGCAGATGTATTTTTTCCGTCATACGGATACCGGTGTGAACCGGGAAAACGTGGTCATGATCCGGTTCAAAAAGGATATCAGCAAACACTATCAATCGTTTAAGAATGAGGTGCTGCAAGTCCCGGGTATCAGCAAGGTAGCGACGGGGCGTGATGAGTTGTATACCGGTTACTCCATTTTTTCGGTGACGACCGCTTACGATAAGACCCCCCGGCAGCTTGCGGCCCTGAATGTGGACGACCAGTTTGTCTCCCTGCTGCATATAAAATGGCTGATCCCACCCAAGGGAGGCGAGGTTTACAACGATGACCACAAGATCATCGTCAACGAAGCGGCTATCGGCGGGTTGAACCTGCCGGCCAACCCGGTTGGCGAGTATATCCGGTTAGGGGAATCGAGGCTCCAGGTCGCGGGCGTCGTCAAAAACTTCGTCTATTCATCCCTGCATGATAAGATCGGCGCCCAGGCCTTATTGATTTCGAAGGATACCGCGATCGGCTGGGGCGATAGCAGGGGTGTGCTCTTTGCCAGGATCGATCCGCATGTAAATATTCCGACGGTGATAGAATCCCTGCGGCGGATCTATACCCGGTATGATACTCATACGGCTTTCGATTTCCGCTTCATGGATGATGTCTACAATTCCGCCTACAAAGCGGAAGACCGGCTGGCGGATATCTTCAGTCTCTTCACCGGTCTGATGATCGTCATAGCCGGGCTGGGCCTGTTCGGGCTGATCTCTTTCTCCGCGGTTCAACGGACCCGGGAGATCGGCATCCGAAAGGTGCTGGGTGCGAGTGTGCAAAGCATCGTGTCGCTGATGGCGAAAGATTTCCTGCTCTATATCCTGATCGCAATTCTAATCGCGGCCCCTGTCACCCTCTATGCGATGAGCCGATGGCTGGAGAATTTCGCGTACAAGATCTCTCCGGGCTGGGAACTCTTTTTGGGTGCGGCTTTGCTGACGCTCGTGCTGGCGTTGCTAACGATCGGCGGGATCGCTTTCAGGGCGGCAAGGGCGAACCCGGTGAAGAATCTGCGGACGGAATAATGTCCGCGATATGTCACTGATGGTTTGCCGGAGCCTGCACCGGTATAGTTTCGTTGATTACTTACTGAAGCCGCGCCGGTATAGCCATATCGGCGCTTCGGTTCTAATCAAACTTAACCTTGTAGGCGCTGCTCTCTCCGGTCGTCAGGTTATTCACACGCAGAAAGTACCAGCCCGGGGCTATCCCCGGGTTCCGGTGGTAGATGATCGTGCTGCTTTGGATGTTCGACTGCACGCTGGTGTAGAGGGTCTGCCCGGTAATATTGTACAGGGAGATCGCATAGTCCTGGCTTCGCTCGCCGCGGATGTTGATGTTCAGCAGGTCGGTGATGGGATTCGGATACACGGAGACCTGCCAGCCTGCATTGCCTTTCAACACCACGATATTGCTATAGGTCACCTTGTCGTCGGCATGTTGAATCTCCAACCGGTAATAGTTAGCACCGCCGGCGGGGTCGTTGTCGGAATAGGTGTAAGGCTCATCGGTGGAGGACGGGTTCGCGGCCACCGTCCCTATCGCGGCAAAACCGCTTACTGCCTGCGTGCTTCGTTGCACGGTAAACCCGGTAAAAGGAGCTCCGCCCGGCACGGTCCAGCTGAGTTGATTGACGCCGCCGGAAACGGTATTGCCCTTCAGCGTGATGTCAACCGGGAGGATGATCAGGCCACCGCAGCTGCCATCCAGGTCGAAATAGGAAAGCTTCGTCAGGCATCCGCTGTTGACGGACATTCGGTTCACATAGATCCCCGTATCGCTTACGGTTACATAGGGTATCGTATAGGTATTTCCGGTACCCACTATTGCGCTGTCGGTGGAGGTCGCCTTTGCCTTTTGATACCAGGTATAGGTTGCATTGGCGACTATGGGAACCGATAAGGAGGCGCCCTGGTAGAGGCAATCGGAGGTGGAGGTGACGATCGTGTTAGCCAAGGGGAGGATGTTCACGTCCGCCAGAGCTGCATTGCCGCATGCATCGACGGCACGTAACCGCACCAGGGAATATTGTACGCCGTTATTAATGCTAAATACAGGGTTGCTCTGGGAGGTCGAACTGATGGCAGGCATGGAGGGCGTACTTCCGATCACCTGGTAGGTATAGGGTGGAGCCCCGCCAGTGACAGATGCGCCGACGCTGAAGCTATTATTATCGCACTGATAAGCGGCCGAATTCGAAAGGTTGGGGAAACTATAAACCGGCACGCTGACAGTATCGTTGATCGAGGCCGTGCATCCCGGAAAAGTATAGGTGACCACGTAGGTGCCTGCCGCCATGTTGCTGAATGTATAAGTGTTGCCGGAACTAAATGAATAGCCGATCGTCACCGGTAAAAAATTCATTTGTGTGATCGAAAGCAATACCCCCCCTGAAAGATTGGTAGACGCGACTACCTGGAGGTTGGCGGAGCCGCTCGAAACGCCGGAGGGGCACTGCGGGGTCACCGTAATTGTGTGGTTGAGCACGCTTGGCGTGGCCGTCACATAGGTTGTGACAGGCGAGCCGCAGGCGGAGGACACTGTGATTTTATAGCGTTTCGCCGAGATCAGGGAAGGCAGGCCGGACACCACGATATTGGTGCTGGTCGTGACCGTGTCTTTTATCAGGTTGTTGAGCGTATCGTATATCTGCACGTTGAACGGGGAGATCCCGGAGCTGATCTGAACGGTCACATTCGTAGTGTTATAACTACAGGAGGGAGTGGCTGTCAGGGCGACTACCGTCGACGGGAAGCTGCTCGTAAAACATCTTCGGATAGTCGTATCAAGGCAGGCGGTTGTAGTATTTATACAATAAGATCCATATGCGATACCGGTGAAAATGCCGGTTGTGTTATTGGCTATTGGATTCCCGAGATTGTCTGTTAAATAGTACTTCGCACCTGTAAGATTTGTCTGTCCGGTAATGGAGGCTGAGAAGGTCGTACAGGTCTGGTTGGCGATGGTCACCGTCGACGCTTCGGAGGGGACGGGTTTTGCCACGCTGAAATGGTTGGTAAATTGTATGCCCGTGCAGCCATCGGTGGTCTTTAGTGTATAGGAGCCAAAGCTGGTGATATTGAATATGCCGGTGCCGTTGCAGGTGCCGACCTGGTTGTTTAGCGAGTCATACAAACAAAAGGTCGGCGAAAAGAGATTTGTCTGGCCGCCCTGGGTAGCCGTGAAGCCGGCGCAGGTGGTGTTGCTGATCGCGACCGTCCCTACAGAGGGGACAGGAGGTGCTACCGTAAAGCAGGTATTCAATGTATTTCCGGTGCAATAATCGGTCGTCTTTGCACAATAGGATCCATACGGCACATTTGTAAACACGCCCGTGGCATTACACGACACTCCAGCCACAGGGTTACCGGACGCGTCCGTGAGGCAGTACAAGCCCCCACTGTATATATTGGCCTGTCCGTTGATCGTCACGGTAAAGCCCGAGCAAGTCTTATTGGAAATGGTGGCAACGCCGGTGGTCGGACTGGGCCGGTTGTAATTGAAGCATCGCTGGATCGTCGTATCCATACAGGCATCCGTCACATCAATACAATAGGAAGTGCCGTAGGATAAATTGGTAAACGAGCCGGTGGAGTTACAGGACAGGGTGTTTCCGTTATTATCGACCAGACAATATTGCGGGGTATTCAGGTTGGTGGCGCCGGTGACCGAGGCATTGAAAGAGGTACAGGTATTTCCAGCGGTGGTAATATTTGCAGCGACGGAGGGGACTTTTGCAGCAGCCGTGAAGTTGACAGGTACTACCGTTCCCGTGCAGCCGTCTGTCATTTTGATGGTATAGCTGCCATAAGGAATCGCCGTAAAAACGCCCGTTGTATTGCAGGCGCCGACCTGGACGCCAGCGCTCGTAAACAGGCAATAAGTCGGGCTGGAAACGTTCTGCTGGCCGGTCACGGTAGCCTGAACGGTGGTACAGGTATAGTTTGTGAGGCTGACGGATCCCGTGATGGCGGGTACGGGCCGGTTCACGATAAAGCAACGCGTGATCACGGTGTCATAACAGCTGTTGGTGAGTTTTATACAATAGGAGCCGTAGGGGATATTTGTAAAAACACCGGTGGAATTACAGGGCTGGCCAGGTACTGGATTTCCCGAAAGATCGGCCAGACAGTAGTTCGGGTTGGAGAGGTTTAACGGAGAATATACCGAGGCGGTAAAGCCTGTGCATCCCAACGCGCTCGATACAATAGTCGAGCTGATGTAAGGTACTGCCGTGTTCGTCCAGCTCGCGGTTTTTACCAGTCCGCAGGCGTCTTTCGCGACCAGGCTAAGCGACCTGTTCTGGCCGATATCATAGGTAAAGGACGCTGTAGTGAACCAGGTGGTGTCTCCGGGTGCGGTCACGACCCCATAAAGAAAGCCGCTGAATGCGGTGCCCGACAGGTTGCTATTTCCTTTACTGTCCTTCAAGGCTATCTGCATATTATAACTGGTACAATTTGCCAGTGTCACGGTGGTAGTATTGATCGACCAACTATAATTCTGAATACTGATAGTTCTCGTTTGTATGGCGCCGCAGGAATCGGTCATCTGTACCGCGTAGGTGCCTGGCGTAAGGCCGGTAAAAGTACCGGTGGAATTGGACGTACCCACACCCATGGGGGAAGGAGCTACCAGGGTAAAAGTGAACGGGGAAAGGCCATTCTGCAATCCTGTCACCGAGATCGAGCCATTCGAGCCGTTGACGCAGGTGACATCCGTTTCGGTCAGGCCGAATCTTGGCTGGCTATAGGTACCTGGAACTACTACATTGTTTATCTGGAGGGTGCAGTTGGAGACGATATCCTTGACGGTTACGGTGTAGGTACCACTTTGCAGGCCGTCGATGACGCTGGAGGAGGTAAACCCGGTATTTGTCGGGCCCTGGACCTGATAGTTATAGGTACCCGAACCACCGGAGGGGATGATTTTTATGGAGCCGGTAGCCGTACACCGGGATTCGGTGGCCGTGCAGGTGGCAGTAAATCCGTTGCAGGTCTGTGAAAAGCCATTGTATAAGACGCCAAACTGTAAAATCAACAACATCACAAACCCGGGGCCAGGGTGTAGTATCCGCTTCATAAGGGGGTTTTACTTCATAGGATCCAGGAATTCATGAAAAACGACAAAATACTCCCCTAAAGTATCCAATGTCCATAAATACCCGGACAATAGAAAAACGCTAAGTGGAAATACTTAAAGCGCATCCAAGATATATTGTATCCGGCTTGTATTTTTACGGCTCCTTTTAACTGAATCTATTTATGATAAGCCCCCTTTTTACCGCCGATTCCCTTATCAGCCTGCTGACGCTGACCTTGCTGGAAATTGTGCTGGGTATCGACAACGTCATTTTCGTCTCCATCCTTATCGGAAGACTGGACGCCGTAAAGCGACTGAAGGCACGCCGGATATGGATGATCGCGGGTATTTTGTCCCGCACGCTGCTCCTGCTGGGTCTCGGGTGGCTGGTCAGCAACGGGAGCAAGGAGCTGTTTGCGGTAGCCGGGTATGGGTTCAAGCTCCGAAACCTGATTATGCTGGGCGGCGGCCTGTTCCTTCTTTATAAGACGGTAAGAGAGATCCATGAAAAATTCGAGGAGCCGGGCCCGGAGGGGATTCGGGTGGAGGGTGCCGGTCGCGGATCTTTCGGGGCAATCATGGGCCAGGTCATCCTGGTGGATATTATTTTTTCCTTTGACAGCATCGTCACGGCTGTCGGGCTGGCCAGGAAACTACCCGTCATGATCGCGGCTGTTGTCATCGCGATGTTCATCATGTTCTTCTTCTCTCAAAAAATAGCTGATTTCATCCACCGGCACCCCAGTCTTAAGATGCTTGCCTTGTCTTTCCTGCTCATGGTCGGTTTCAGCCTGGTTTTCGAGGGGTTGGAGCCCATCCACCACAGCCATATCGACAAGGGATATATCTATTTCGCCATGGCTTTCTCTTTTGGCGTCGAATTGCTGAATATCAAGCTTCGAAAAAGAAAATGAACCCCCCGAAAGGGTCTTGGGCTTCATCCGAAAAAAATCGTGAAACTCAGTTCAGGAGAGGGTTTTCCTGTTTTTTTGAAGGCTTTGGGATGATAGGGAACGCCATAAGTTGTCTTCCGCAGGAACCAAACCCGCCGTACTTTTACATCAGAAGGAAAAGCAATATAGACTAAGCAAGAATTTTCATATGGCAAGCAATCGTTAGAGGTCAGCTGTTTCCACAGCCGACCCTTTTTTTTGTTTTTTTTGCCGTTTTGCGGGTCCGCCTTTCATTCTTGTCGCCGCCACCGGTTCGGCTCTCTGGAGCGACCATTGCCCAAGCGGTTCAGTGTTTACCACCGCGCACTATCCACGTCGCCAACCGTCTGCCGATTCTATCGCCTGCCTGAGAACGGTTTCACCCGCCGATCGACGATTTCTGCCTGTCAGCGGCTTTTGTCGGACGCCAACCAACGGTTCCAACCGTCTGCCAACGATTTTTGATGCCTGCCTGCCAACGATTTCAAATACACAACAAAGATATCGCTATCAATCTTTTACACTATAAATTTTAATACTATGAAATCTCTGCTCAAGGATCTGTTTTTCGACAAAGAACTGGTAGCCCGGATCAAAGAAATGAAAGTCGACACCGATTTATTGTACATCCAGCTGATGACCGGTAAGATCACGCTCCAGGAATATATGGCAGCTCTCTAAGACGGCTGTGTCGCCGGGTCGTCCCGGGTACTTACTTATGCGAGGCGCCTGCGGACCGTATCACCGGGGATCGAAGAAGATGCCGCTCAAGGCTGCGTTGACTCCCCGCACCTGGTCGATCCGGACCCTCACCGATTTATAAAAGCGGAAACGGACATAGCGGCCCTGCCGGTAATTTCGTATCATGCCGACGGGCGCCAGGATATTCAGGGTCCCGAGATCGAATAATTCGAGGGCACTCCGACGGGGTTCTTTTCCCCCTTCCCAATCCAGGAAATACAGGGTCAGGTAATAGGGATGTTCTTTCTTCAGCCTGACATCGATCGTAAAAGTCTGCCGGGTCGGTGCGGGGTCACCGGTGATGATTGCCGCCGCCTTGCCGCTGTTTGACCCGGGGGTTGACCCTGGAAGCGTCAGTACACGGGAATCGTTCACAGCGGAATCCCAAACGACCCGTTCTTCTCCATGATATTGTATGTCTTCAACATAGGAAGGCCAGGATCTACCAGCCGCTCCATAACCGAACAACTCATATCCGTCTTTTCCGTATTTCTTCCGCCAATCCCCCCCGGTCAGGCGATCCAGGGTGATGCCGGGCAACGGGTATGCAAGGTCTCCGGATGGGGTCTCTGCAGACCGGGTCTTCTCTGACCGGGCTTCTCCCGGCCGGGGGGCTGTTGACGGGGCCGATCCTGATCGTGCTGCCACAGAGCGTGTCGCCATAGAGCGGGTCGCCATAGAGCGGGTCGCCATAGACCGGATAGTGGTTGACCGGACTATGGATGATCCGGTCCTGTTTTGTTTATTTATTCCTTCGTATGCACATTTGACCGAATAGTCCCCCGGCGGCACCTGTAACAGGTATATATAACTGCTATCTTCGGCGACGGTCCTCAGGCCCTTCCACACCGGAGGGGCGTCCACTTCATTTTCTTTGGCATTCTCTTTCGTATTCTCTTTGGCTTGTTCTTTGCCTTGTTCCGGGGCTTGTTCCGGGGCAATCTGCTGCGCATTTTTCCCAGCGGCAGTATTGGACCACAGCAACCGCCCGTTTACCGCCACCGTGACGATCTTTCTGCCGGTTCCCGTTGTCCGGGGGATGCCGATCCGTTCGGCGAGGAGCCCGGGGGGGATGAAGAATCTGTTTATTCCGTTACGGCTGTCAAAAGATGCGCTGATGATGCCGGAGGGCGTCGGCATCTCTCCCCGGACCCAGGTCAGGTGTCCGTCCAGGTGGGGAAGGATGACAAAATTTTTGAAGCCGGGGATCGAGGGCCTGATACCCAGTATATTTTCGGACAGCCATTTTGTGACGCCGGCGCCCCAGGGATGGGCCAGGCTCGTGTATCCGCATTGGTTATTCGGTGGCGGGTCGTTCTTTTGCAGGATGGTATTCCAGGATGGGCGGTATACTTCGAAGAAGCTGGTGCCGCCGTACCGGAGTTGTCCGCCCCACTGGTCTTTTATCGTACGAAGGGCCTCTTTGTATCGTCCTGCCGAGGCCATCGCCTGGATAATGAAGTATTGGTTGAATGGTGAATAGCTAAGCCGGTTGAGGCGGTCCGCAAACCATTTTTTTGCGCGGGCGGCTACTACCGGATCCTGCAACAGATCCGCATTCACGGCTTCGGAGACCGCGTGGATCCCGAATGAGAAGGCGCCTGATACTGGCGCACTCTCTGAGGAAATGATACCGGATGCCGCAGCCCGCTCATCTGCATTGAATAATTCGCGGCTCTTCGAGACGGCATATCCCTCATATTTTGTGGCCAGGGTGGTATCCCCTGTCGCCAAGACCGCGGCGGCCATTTTTCTCCAGACGTGGATACACAGCATCCGGTAGGTCTCCTGTGCCTCCGGTGCATCCGGGTGTTCGAAGCCTGCCCCCAGCCGCTCGTCCCAACCCATAAAACCCAGAGATGGCAGCGTGTCGTAGTGCCGGTAGGCGCGTTCCAGTTTTTTATCCGCGTTACCTGTATATTCCCGGAAAAAAGAGCTGTCTCCCGTATAGCGATAGTAGTCAACCAGGCTCAACACCCAGTATAACGGATACGACGCTATGCCGTTGTCCTGTCCGGCGGTGATGCGGATGTTGGCGCGTATGAAATCGTCATTGCCGAAGGCGGCCAACGCGGCTGCCTGCGCGGGATAGGCGTCCCCGGTCCAGGACTGCCGGTCGCTGCGTTCCATCAGGATGGCGCCGAAATAGTGCTGCAACAGGTTTAGCCGTACCGTATAGGCGCCCGTATACCAGATGCGGGTCAGTTCCGGATCGCTGCACGAAAAGCTGCCGGCATAGTTCACCGGGCGCACCTGGCAGACCAGGCGGGGGTTGAGGATATGCCAGGTCTTTTTATAACGGCGTACATGGATCCAGCCGAACCGGACGCCTTCATAGAGTTCCTCATTCAACTCCAGCCGGTAGGTATGCCCGTATTTTGCCGGTCTGGCTGTTTTTATGGGATGTCTCGCTCCCGTATTGACTATGGCGGGCTCGTTGTATTCGCTGATGCTCATCTCTACGGAATCCGGGAGGTCGTCGGAATCAAACTCCAGCCAGCCCGCACACTCCACTCCAAAATCCAGGCGCAGCGATCCCGTACCTTTTACGGCTATTGAAAGACCGGCGATCAAACCGCCGTCAGCCAAACCAGCGGGCCGGCGACCTCCCCGATATGCTGCTTCAGACAAACCTGCCGCTATCGGGATAGTTGGGGCCGGGCCGCCTTCTTTTACAGAACTCATAAAGGCGGATCGGGGAAATCCCTGCATCGAGACGGGCGTTCGGGTATAGATCTGCAGCGAATCGCCTGCTTTCGGATCGTCCCAGCGGTAAGACACCAGCGGATCCGGAGATTCACGGACCCGGGTACCCGAAAAACATCCTCCGTGGAGTGGCCGCCAGGGCTCTGTGACCTGGGCGTCGAGCGGGCTGAGAAATACGGGGGGGCCGGCGACAAAAAAAAACAAGGCTAAGAGGGCTGCCGCCGGCGAAGGGATATGAATATCTATAAGCGATATAAGCGAGGCTATCATATACGACTTCCTGATCATGTGAATCGGGTTTTCTTTTTTGGATAGATGGCCAAGTAACGATTTTTTAATTTATTTCCGGGAAAGTGTAACATTTAACCGGAAACGATGTCTTCTATAGCAGGTGCGCGTCTAACCATAAAAAAGCTTTATGTTCAAAAACTATCTCAAGATCGCCTTCAGGAATCTGGCCCGTCATAAAGCCTATTCGACCCTGAATATTGCGGGTCTGGCGATCGGCATGGCTTCCAGTATCCTGATCCTGCTTTGGGTGCAGAACGAATGGAGTTATGACCGGTTCCATAAAAATGCCCGGCAGCTCTACCGGGTCACTGCGTCCGCCAGCAATTATAATGTGGCGGTGAACCCCGCCGGCATGCCTGCGACCCTGAAAGCGGAAATACCCGCTATCAAAAGCTCCGTGCGGATCAGCACGATCCAAAGTATCCTGTTTGAGGCAACGGATGCGGGGCGGGGCGGGGATGCAGGGCGGGGCGGAGCTTCGGGGCAAGCCGGCGTAAGGAAATTCCAGGAGAAGCGGGTCTTCTTTGTCGACTCCAACTTCCTGAAGGTGTTCTCTTTTCCCCTCGTGAAAGGAGATCCGGCTACGGCCCTGCGGCGCCCGGATGCCGTGCTGCTCACGGAGGACATGGCAAAGAAGTATTTCGGAAAGGAAGAGGCGCTTGGCAGGACCCTGAGACAGGACAACGGAGGCTATACCACCGTCACAGGCGTGCTGGCGAATGTGCCTGGAAATTCGCACCTGCAATTCGATTTCATCCTGCCGATCTCGTCGATCGCCAACAGCAACTACGATGTCAAAAATAATGTGTGGGATAATTTCAACTTTTATACCTATCTGGAGCTGGATAAAAATTTCGCACCCACGAAGGCGGCCCTTGCCGGCATCGAACGGCAGATGGACGAGATCTACAAGAAACATGTGACCGACCTCAGGGTCGCCTTTTTTTTGCAAGCTTTAACGGATATCCATCTCCATTCCGACTTGCAGGCCGATCTGCCGGGTCGTGGAAATATCCAGTATGTAAACATTTTTTTCATCGTGGCCATTTTCATCCTCGTGGTGGCCTGCATCAACTTTATGAACCTGGCCACGGCCAGGTCTGCGCGGCGCGCCAAGGAAGTAGGGCTTCGCAAGGTGATTGGCGCGCTGAGGGGGCAATTGATCTACCAGTTCCTGGGCGAGTCGCTGCTGATTTCCTTTTTCGCGATGCTGCTGGCCTTTGGCCTTGTATTGCTTTTTCTGCCGGGCTTTAACCATCTGGCCGACAAAAAGCTGACCCTTCACCTGGCGGACGGGCGTTTCTGGCTGATACTCCTGGGTATCACCGCTACCACGGGGCTGGTGGCAGGCAGCTACCCTGCCCTGTTCCTGTCCGGCTTCCGGCCGGTAAAGGTTTTAAAAGGCAACCTGAAATCACCCGGCGGCAACCTGGTCTTCCGGAATACCCTCGTCGTTACACAATTCGTCGTCTCGATCGTCTTGCTGGTGGGCACCGTCGTCATCTATAACCAACTCCATTTTATCAAGGACAAAAACCTGGGTTTTGAGAAGTCGAATCTCCTGTATATGCCGATGACCGGTGAGATGTATGGCAAGCAGCAGGCGTTGAAGGCACAGCTGACCGGAAACCCGCTCACCAGCGAATATGCCTTTGTCAACGAAATACCCGCCAATGTCAACAACGCCACCGCGGAAGTGGATTGGGTGGGCAAGGATCCGCACACGCAGTATATTGTCCCGACGCTGGACGTGAACGAAGGGTTTGTAGATGTCTTTAAGATGAAGCTCCTCTATGGCCGGGGTTTTTCGGCCGCCTTTAAGGGTGATACGATGAATTATATGGTCAATGAGAAACTGGTGCGGACGATGGGACTTACGCCGGATGTTGCGGTGGGTAAATCGCTGACGCTGCACGGGCAGAAGGGTACCATTATCGGGGTACTCAGGGATTTCAATTTCAAACCGGTCCAGCAGGCCATCGAGCCCCTGATCATGCGGTTGAATACCTATGGCGGGAATGTGGTGATCCGGGCGAAACCCGGCGCTACGGAAGCTACCGTCCGGGTCCTGGAAACGATCAGTCATTCGCTGAGCCCGTCCTATCCTTTCAGTTATAATTTCCTGGACCAGGACCTGGCCAACCTCTATAAAGGGGAGCAACAGATGGGTCGTATTTTCAACCTCTTTGCCATGCTTGCTATTTTTATCTCTTGTCTGGGATTGTACGGGTTGTCAGCCTTTATGGCACAGCAGCGTACCAAGGAAATAGGCGTTCGCAAGGTGCTGGGGGCTTCGGTTTTCAATATCGTGTACCTGCTCTCGACCGGGTTTACCCGGCTGGTGTTGATTGCCGTAGTCCTGGCCGTACCGCTCTCCTGGTTCGCCATACATGGCTGGCTGGAGACCTTTGCCTACCACATAGACGTAAGCTGGAGCCTGTTCGCGATCGCTTCGCTATCCGCCCTGGTCATCGCCTGGATAACGGTGAGCTATGAGTCGATCCGGGCCGGGATCAGCAATCCCGTCAGGAGCCTGCGGAGCGAGTAGCGAGTAGTGAGTAATGAGTGGTCAGCAGTGAGTGGACTGACTATCTCTTCTTCCGGAGTTTCTTCAGTCTTTCCTTTTTTGCGGGGTCGAGTTTTTCGATAGCGGCGGTGAATGCGGCGGGACGGATGTCGGTCACATGATCCAGGAGAAACTGCCAACAGGCGCCAGGGTATCTGTTGCCTATTTCCCGCAGGGTCCAGCCAACGCCTTTCTGCACGAAATAGTCCTCGTCGCCGAGCAGGGGTTCCACCATCGACAGGAGTTCGGCCGCGGGCAGGACGGTCTTCCTCTTTTTATCGTATTCGAGCAGCGAGACGACGGACTGTCGCCGCTCCCAGGGGTTGGCGGACAGGTTCCAGGTTTTGAGCTGTTTATAGACCGGGGAGGGGTTTACGGGCGACTGTCGTTCCCCGGCCCGGCGTTTTGTGAGTTTATATGCCGGAGCTTTGGGGCGGGTGCTAGTCCTGGCCGCGGTGAAAGATACCTCCAGGTCCTTTTCCAGCAGATAGGAATAGATGGCAGACAGACTGTCCGAGTGGGCCCAGTTGTCGATCCGGCCTACCCAGCCGCGGGTCGTCTTCCAAAGGAGACGGTGGTTGAGCTGGTCGGGTTTTTCGAGATGATGACTGATGAAAAGCAAGGCCTGGCTCAGGACTTCATAGAGATTTGAATGACGCCAGCAGAAATCCCATATCTTCAGTTGTTCCTGGAGCGTGAGATGGTCATGGCCAAACCCGGTCTTAAAGACCTGTCGCTGCCGGGGCACTGAGAGCCCGACAAAATCATATCGTGTTCCGATGTACTTTTTCAGGTCGGGATAGAGTGCGGGCTTGTCGCCTGTCTTGGCGGCCTGGAGCTTCTCCATCAATTCCCGGTGATATTTTTCCAGGGTGTTAATCCGGCAATACCTTTACCATGATATTTTTAAAGTGGACTTCGCTTTTGGGGTCATGGCCCTGCAAGGCAAAGGTTCCGTCGGAGATAAACCTGCCGGGGTGGCCTGCGGGAGGCTTGTAGCCTTCGGGCTCCGTATAGTCTACGACGGTTTTATCGTTGATCTTGATGATGACATGCTTCCCTTCTACCTTAACGTATTCGGTAAACCACACATTGTCCTTCACATAGGTCTCCTTGATGTCCACGATGTCATAGAGGCTGCCGGTCCTTTTCCAGTCTGTATGCGAATTGTTCACCTGTACTTCGAATCCGCTATCCGGGAAGCTCTCCTGCTGGAATTTCGTATGGAAGTAGATGCCGGAATTGGAGCCCGGGAAGGTCATGACATCGGCTTTGAGTTCAAAGTTTTTAAAGTCGTGATTTTTATAGTCCCCCATATAGAACAAATGGGCTGTCGGACCGTGGACTACGATCTCGCCGTTCTGCACCGAAAAAGTTTGGGCATTTTTTCCGACCTGCCATCCGTTCAGTGATTTGCCGTCGAACAAAGAGACCCATTTACCAGACTTGTGTTTTGCGGCCGAAAAGGCGCAGAGCAGGCAGACAATCGTACCGAAGACCATTAATTTTTTCATATGCGAATCAATGTTTTGGCAACCAAATTAGCGAATTTTATCAGTCGGGAGTATTAAAATATATTAATCGATACAGAGCAGGGTGGCCGCGACGATTCCCGCCGTCTCCGTGCGCAGCCGTGTCTCTCCCAATGTTACCGGTTTATATCCCCGCGCCAGGGCACGTGTGATCTCTTCTTTTGTGAAATCTCCTTCGGGACCGATCAGGATCAGGACCGGAGTGGGTTGTGGGCTACTGGTATCCGGCGTGGGTGGTTCCGGGAGGGGAGTTCCGGTCAAGGGAGTTTGCGGGGATGCGGGGGCGGTGATTGCGGCATTCGGGGTTATAGCGTCCCGTATTATGGCATCCGGGTCTGCGGTTATGCGGATCGGGTCTGCGCACATGGCCGAAGACGCGCGGACTTCCTCCGCCAGGGACAGGCGCTGTTCTTCCAGGCAATGGGCGATGTATCTGCGCAGGCCGCCGGCTGTATTTACGGGGATTACGTTCTTTTCAAGCAAGGTATCAAAGGCCGTGGGTCCGGACAGATGGGGCAGCCAGGTCTGGCGCGATTGCAGCAGCGCGCTAACGAGGATGTTCTGCATCCGGTCCTGGCGAAAATGGGCTTTTTCCGTCCGCTCGCAGAGCAGGGGGATCACGCCGCTAACGCCGATCTCCATCGCCTTTTCAAGAAACCATTCGAAACGGGCGGTATTCTTCAGCAGGGAGATGGCGACGACGACCTCTTTTTCGGGGCGTGGATAACGGGTCGCGGACACCACCTGCACCCTGCATTTCTTTTTGTGGTCCTCCAGGATGGCGACGGTCAGGAGTTGTCCGTTGCCGTCGGTCAGGTACAGGGTCTCTCCCGGCTTCATCCGAAGAACCTGGACGATATGGCGGGAGTTGTCTTCGTCCAATAGGAATTCTGTTTGCCCGTCGTTATAATGGGGTATGTAGAAAAAGGGTAGTGACATGCCGGCACTCTTTTAACCGGTAAATGTATGAAGGAACCCCGGAAGATGATTGCCTGGATTGCGGGTTGTTATGGCATTGAGCCGTCCCTGAAAAAATAAAAGCTCCGGAATTTCGGAGCAATTATTATAATTAGCGAACCTCAGACTGTTTAAGTGCCCTGGCCCGGCCAAATCCTTTCCGGGTCCGGCGGCCCTGCGGGGGTGTTGGGGTGCAGCGGCGGGTTGCGTTAAAAAGGAGCGTCTTCCTCATCCATTGGCAGGTCTTTCATCCTGCTGCCGGCCTGGATATAGAGCTTGGCTCCTGCTCCGCCTTCGTCGTCCTGCACCGGTTTCCAGTTTCCGCCCGAAGGCATGCCGATGCCGCCGAAGTCGTCGGCGCCATATTCGGTAAATTTCTGGATATGGAGCAGGGCGCGCAACTTGACCGTTTCCAGGGAGCCATTACGATGTTTGGCGATTTTGACGTGTGTCTCGCCTTTATTGCTTTCGCCCATTTCGTTGGCGGTGATGCCATAGTATTCCGGTCTGTACAGGAACATGACCATGTCCGCGTCCTGCTCGATGGCGCCCGATTCGCGGAGATCGCTCAACTGGGGGATCTTCTCTCCTTCCTTACGTGATTCGACCGCCCTGCTCAGCTGTGAGAGGGCGATGATCGGCACCTGGAGTTCTTTGGCGAGTCCTTTCAGGTCGCGGGAAATACGGCTGATCTCCTGTTCACGGTTACCGTTCTTGCTATCGCCGGCGCCGCTCATGAGCTGCAGGTAGTCGATGATGATGATGCCGACATTGTGTTTGTTCCGGAGGCGACGGCACTTAGCGCGCAACTCGAAGATGTTCAGGGCGGGCGTATCGTCTATGAATATGGGAGCTTTGGCCAGCTTGTCGATTCCCTTTTTGTATAATTGCTTCATTTCGTGTTCCTCCAGTCTGCCGCGGGCGATCTTCTCCATGAAGATCTCGCTTTCGGCGCTCAGGATCCTCTGCACGAGCTGGGCGGAACTCATTTCCAGGCTAAAAAAGGCGACCGGTGTCGGCTTGGTCGGGTTCAACGCGGCGTTGCGGGCCAGGTTGAGCGCAAAAGCGGTCTTACCCACGGAGGGGCGGGCTGCCAGGATGATCAGATCGGTCGGCTGCCATCCGTAGGTGATCTTGTCCAGGGACGGGAATCCGCTCGGCACCCCGGTGATCTCCTCCTGTTTGTGACGGAGGTCTTCGATACGCTGGATCGTCTTGACGAGTACCGTATCGATGCTGTCGAAATTTTTACGAAGGTGATTGTTGGTGATTTCGAAGAGTTTGCTTTCCGCATCGTCGAGCAGGTCGAAGACGTCGGTGCTGTCTTCGTAGGCGTCGCCGATGATCTCGCCGCTGATGCGTATCAATTCGCGCTGGATGAATTTCTGAAGGATGATGCGGCAATGGGTATCGATATTGGCGGCCGATACGACGGAGTTGGTGAGTTTCGTCACATAATAGGGGCCTCCTACGATGTCCAGCTCCTCACGCATCTTCAATTCTTCTACAACGGTAAGAATATCAATAGGTTGGCTCTTCTGGGCGAGTCCCTGCATAGCGTGGTAGATCCGCTGGTGTCCCTCAAGGTAAAAGCATTCCGGCTTCAGGATCTCCACGACCGTATCGAAAGCGCTTTTTTCCAGCATGATGGCGCCCAGGACGGCTTCCTCCAGCTCCCTGGATTGCGGGGGTACTTTTCCATATACCATGGTACTCAGGTCTGCCGAAGGCTTGCGTCTGAGTTTACGGTCTTTATTGAGATTTGTCAGGTCCATTATTCTATCCGTCCAAAAGAATTAAAAAATATTGTGTCCTTCGGTGTGGCTTCCGTCCGTGGTCTGGTCCTTCGGGCACGCAGACGAGGAGGCCACATGGTTAAATCGAACTCTTTTAACCAGGCTCATTGGGTCAGTGTTCTCGGCCTTGTTGTTAAGAAATTATTATGGCAGTATGAACGGAATGTTATCCCTTTGAGTCAGGAGGGCGAATATAAACCCCAAACTCCCGTTCAAAAAATTTTTTCTTTTTCTATATTTTTCCTTCGATAATCCACCTGGTTATCCACAATAAATCAAGGCTTACCCACAGTATTGTTTCGGCTTTCCACAATTTAAAAAAGTTTTCAGCTTTTTGTCTTTTTAAATTCACACAGTCTGTGCAGAAAGATTTCGATTGAAATATTTTGCCGGGTTACCGGGATTACAGAATGGAGCGAGGGGCGTAAGCGGGCGTAAAAAAGCCGGTCTCTTGCAGACGGGACCGGCTTTTATTTGTTATCGGCCACTCTTTCAATCCTGTTTTACGGGTTTTGGGGGTGGAGGAGGTGGTTTTCTGAATCTGCCGGCTTTATTCGGCTGGCCGGGCTGCTGTCCGGCTTGTCCTGGTTGTCCCGTGTGAGCCTGTCCACCGGGTTTGACAGCGTTGCTGCTGCCGTTGTTGTTGCCGTTGTTGCCCGCACCGCTGCCCGTTATGCCACCGGCTCCGTTGTGTTGCCCGTTGTTTTGACCATTGCTCTGGCCGTTATTTTGCCCGTTGTTCTGTCCGTTGTTCTGTCCGTTGGCGAACCGATTGCTACCCGGGGGATTCGTTGGGGCGCCGGAGGCGCCGTTCGCGCCGTTTCCACGACCGGTATAGGTTCCATTCGTCTGTCCGTTGCCCGGACCGCTGTGGGCGGGAGGATTGACGGCCGGGGCGCCTGTCGCGGGTCTCGGGAAACCACCTGCGTTCGCATTGCCCGCGGGGGGCTGCGGCCGATTCACCGGTGTCGTGACTGCCGGGGTATTATTCGCCGGGGCATTGGGCGGCGTATAGACACGACTGGCTCCGGGTGTCGTATTGTTGGGGGCGTTGCTGTTATTCGGCGGAGTATTGCCCGGCACCGCATTGTTTGAAGGTGTGCGATTCGCCGGAAGATTATTGCCTGCGGCCGGCCTGTTAAAATTGGGAGAAGGTCGGAGGCTTTGGAAAGACTGCACACGGGAAGGAGCCGGTGTTCCCGCGGGCGGGGTTCCATTTCCGGCGGCCCGGTTGCCGCCGCCTGCACCAGCGGAGGGCGCCGCATTTACGCGGGGACGGTACAGTGACAGCTGGCCGCCCGTATTTTGCTCGCCGGGACGGTTTGCGGTCCGCAGTGCGACCGGTCGGAGCGCAGCGCCTGTGGCCGTTTCCACTTCCCGGGGATCCGGACCGCCTGCATAGGTGTTGCGATTGATCGTGGTGTTGTTGATCGTCGTATTGCTGATGCGGTTGTTGGTGATATTGTTATTGGTCACATTATTGTTGACAATCGTGGTATTGTTGATGACAGTCGTGTTATTGATGATCGTCACATTTTTCGTCTCATTGACATAGTAATTGTTGATTTGCGGGCTCGTGACGTACTGGTGGGGCACGAAGTTCCAGTAGTGGGCGGGCGGGTTGTAGCCGCCACCGAATGAGACGCTGACGCTGATATTCGGTCCCAGCGGCGCCCAGCCGTAATAGTCGGGGCTTCTTCGCCAGCTGACCCAGGCGGGTGACCAGTCGTATCCGGGGATCCACATCCAGCCATAACCGTCCTGGAAGAACCAGCGGCCGTAGTGAAAGGTAGCCCAGCCCCAGTTATAATCGGAGGACCATACCCATCCGGCGTCGCTATATACCCAATGCCCGTTGGTAGCATACGGTTTGAAATCGGGTCCGACATCCGGACGCCACACATAGCCATAATTGGGATAGTCGATCCATTCTCCGTAAGGGCTGAGATCGTCGTAAAAAGTTTGATAGGTGACTTCCGGTTCCGCGGGCGGTGGTGGTGGCGGGATGGGGGCCGGTCTCGATTCGACGACTATCTGGGTGGGACCACAGGAAGTCAGGGCGATCGCCGATATGGCGACCGCAAACAGCAGTTTCTTCATAAATTAGCTTTTATAGTACTTTTAAGTTAGCCGTTTGACTACATCTTTCATGCTAAGTATATTCCCAAAACAATCATTAACATTCAATTATGAGTTGCAGCCAGACCTTTTACAAACGAATCAATCCGGTAAATATTTCCGGGAATCCTATCTTTGCCCTTCATTTATAAAATCGGATCTTTTACATGACCATCAGTTACAATTGGCTTAGTGAATACCTTCCCATAAAGATCGAGGTGGAACGGCTGGCAAAAATACTGACTTCGATCGGACTGGAAGTCGAAGGCGTTGAAAAATATGAATCGGTAAAAGGCGGTTTGAGGGGATTGGTCGTCGGGGAAGTCCTCAGCTCCGAGCGGCACCCCAATGCCGACAAACTCAGTGTGACGACCGTCAATACCGGCGGTCCGGAGGCGCTTCAAATCGTATGCGGCGCTCCGAATGTGGCAGCCGGTCAGCGTGTGGTCGTAGCCGCCGTGGGAACGACGATCTATCCGCTTAAAGGGGAGCCGGTGACCATGCGGCTGGCGAAGATCCGCGGGATAGAAAGCCAGGGAATGATCTGCGCGGAAGACGAGATCGGTCTCGGAGAAAGTCATGCCGGGATCCTGGTGCTACCCGCCGGTCTGAAACCCGGAACGGCGGTTGCCGCTCATTTTCAGCCTTACCAGGACCAACTCATCGGGATCGGGCTGACCCCCAATCATATGGATGCGATGAGCCACCTCGGCGTAGCCCGCGACGTATGTGCGTATCTCTCCCACCATGAGAATAAGGACTACCGGCCACGTACCCCGTCGATAAATAGTTTTAAAGCAGTTCCTGCCGCCGGCTCCCAACCGGGCGGCCTTCAAAGCGGTCCTATCCGGGTGAATATCGAAAATACGGATGCCTGTGGCCGCTATTCGGGTCTCAGCATGAGCAGCATCACGGTCCGTGAATCCCCGCAGTGGTTACAGGACAAGCTGAAAGCCATCGGCATACGGCCCATCAGCAATATCGTGGACATCACCAATTTTGTGCTGCATGAAACCGGGCAGCCCCTGCATGCCTTCGATGCGGACGAAATAAAAGGATCCCGGCTGATCATAAAAAATCTTCCCGAAGGAACACCCTTTATCACCCTTGATGAAAAAGAAAGAAAGCTCCATGCGGACGATCTGATGATCTGCAATGCCGAAGAGCCCATGGCCATGGCCGGTGTCTTTGGCGGGCTGCACAGCGGTATAAAGGCCGGTACGACCCGTATATTCCTGGAGAGTGCGTGGTTCAACCCCACCGCTATCCGCAAGACTTCTTTCCGGCACGGTCTGCGTACCGATGCCGCGGTACATTTCGAGAAGGGCATGGACATATCGGGTACCCTGACGGCGCTGAAAAGAGCGGCCCTGCTAATCAAAGAGCTGGCAGGCGGAGAAGTGACGACCGAACCGGTGGACATATATCCCTACCCGCAGAATAAGACCCAGATCACCATCAAGCACCATTACCTGAAGAAACTGAGCGGCAAGAATTATCATCCAGATACCGTAAAGAATATCCTGCTGAGCCTGGGTTTCGAGATCCTCAAAGAGGGCATGGACGACCTGCGCGTGGCGGTCCCCTATCACAAGCCCGACGTGAACCTGCCGGCGGATATCGTCGAAGAAATCATGCGCATAGACGGTTACGACAATATCCCCATCCCGGCTACGATCACCCTCTCTCCTTCCGTGGAGACCGATGCCGCTCCGGCGGCTTTCCGGGGAAAGACGGCCGGATACCTGGTGGGTCTCGGTTTCTACGAGATCTTCACCAATTCCATTACCAATAGCGCCTATTATGGGGAAGAAGAACTGGCGACTACCGTGACCATGATCAACAACCTGAGCGTGGAATTGAATGTGATGCGGCCGTCTATGCTGGAGACGGGCCTGGAATCGATCGCCCATAACCTGAACCGGAAAAAAACCGACCTGCGTTTCTTCGAATTCGGTAAGACGTATCATACGACCGGCGTAGGGCAGTATACCGAGACCAACCATCTTTTTTTGTATGTTACCGGTCAACTGGCCGCGGATTCCTGGAAGGCCAAAGGGGCCGCCGCCGATTTCTATTACCTGAAGGGGATCTGTAAACGTTTGCTGGAACTGACCGGGATCGATATTCCACTCGTCGACACGCCCCTTTCCGGGAGCCGGGACCTTCCCGGATTCTCCGACCCCGATCCGAAAGCGGCGGATGCCGGTGCGACGACGGGCCCGAAACCGGCAGATGCCAAAGTAGCCTATATGCTGACGGCCCGGGCAGGGGAAGAGACGCTGCTGGAGGCCGGCATCGTACAGGCCGGAACGCTAAAACGTTTCGATATCCGGCAGCCCGTCCTTTTTGCCCGTTTTAACTGGGACGGGATCCTGGCGCAAGCCGCAAAAAATAAGATCGTATTCCGCGAACTGCCCAAACAGCTGCCTGCCCAACGCGATCTGGCCATGGTCGTCGACCGTTCCCTGCCGTTCGGGGATGTCGAGAAGACGATAAAAAGGCTGCGATTGGATAAATTGCAGGAAATCCGTCTATTTGATATCTTCGAGAGCGACAAACTCGGCGCCGGGAAGAAATCCCTCGCCGTCAATTTTAGCTTCCTGGACCCGGAAAAGACGCTGACAGACAAGGAGATTGATGGAATGGTCGGTCGCATTATGGATGCCCTTGAGAAAGAGTTGAAGGCGGAGATAAGAAAGTGAGATAGTGAGTAGTGAGTATTGGGGAGATTTTTGGGAGCTTGGGTTTAGGGTTAAGGGAGGGTTGGGTTGAGAGGGATTGGGGTATTAATTGAATTCGGGTGGAATAGATCGGGAAGGCGGGTGGTAACAGGTAGAGGAGTTTCGGGTAAGCACGGGTGGCGTTCACCGGAGCACCTGGCGCAGACCGACACGGTAAAGCAAGATACAACCACGGATAGATGACTGATCTGGAATCACAATTGAAACGGGTAAGCGAGAAGCTGCAGCTGATGCTGAAGCAGAGGGAGCTTTTGCTCAAGGAGAACGTAAAGTTGAAGCAGGAGATCGGCGCTTTGCGAAGCGAAAGACACGAGCATCAAAAAACCATCGAGCGATTGGAGCAGCAGGTGGCGATCAGTAAGGTATCCAGGACGGAAATGAGCGAGGCCGAGAAGAAACAGTTTGAAAAGAGGCTTGGGCAGTATATAAAAGAAATAGATCGCTGTATCGCCCTGCTAGGGGAATAAAGGCAGGACGGACAGACTTTATGGTCCGAAGTCCGGCGGCGGATAAGGATAATCCGGCCGGGCGTCGCCCCGGAAAGATCCGAAATCGCTTCAGACCCTTTTGACGAGGCGCATTTTCATTTCATCGGTGCCCCGGGAAATCTCAAGGGTATACACGCCGTAGGGCAGGTCGTTGAGGCCGTTCCAGTTAAGAAAACGCTGATCTTTTTCAACTTCCGTTTCCATGGCGCTGCAT
This sequence comes from Puia sp., assembly GCA_031292515.1. Classification (GTDB taxonomy): domain Bacteria; phylum Bacteroidota; class Bacteroidia; order Chitinophagales; family Chitinophagaceae; genus Puia. The sequence goes on from JARLGZ010000076.1 coordinate 112,311, forward strand.
ACAATTCCGGTATCGTCTTTCAAAACGGCTTTAAGAAGGCATTTACGGGGATGGTTGACTTCAAAGGTCAAGCGGTCGATGAATACGGGGGACTTGATTTTTAGGAATATCATGGTTGTTTCAAGGTTATTGGGTACGCTCAGAAACTGAATCGGATTTGGATTTAATAGACAGGTTCTGAATAATATGTGGATAAATATAAAATAAGAATTTGAACTATGCAAGATTTAATTCCAATTAATGTCGTCATAGGTGATCGCACTTACAGGATCAAGATAGAACCGGCGGATGAAGAGGTAGTCCGGAAGACGTTGAAAACGATTAATGACAAGATTGTGGAGTTCAAAACCCTTTTTGCCGGGCGGGATATGCAGGATTATGTGGCCATGGTGCTGCTGTGGTATGCCACCCAGGCTTCGATCGGGGCCAAACCGGGCATCACCAGCGCGGTTTCGGAGGCGCTGACGCGGATGGAACAATTGCTCGACCGGGCGTCCTGAGGAAGCCGGAGAGCCGGCGGGGGCCGGAAAAGATCGACTGCAGTCTTTCCGATCAGCCTCGGGGAAAGGCGGCCGCCGGACGGGTCGTCAGGATCCTTCCGGAATTCCTGCCTCAAACAGCCCTTTTCTGTCCGCCAAAACCGCTTGCTGCGTGCGGCTAAATCCTTATCTTCGCCAACTAACACATTTTCATGCAATCATGAACAGGAATAACAAATATATGATTGCGAACTATTTAAAATCAAGAAATGACTTCCAATATTATACCCATCATTGCAGGTATCGTCGCCCTCGTCATAGGGATTATTGCGGGTAAATTCATTTTTGCGAGGACCAGCCAGAAACAGGCCGAAGAGGCGCAGCATGAGGCTCAAAAGATTGTCGCGGACGCTAAAACGACTGCGGAAAACCTGAAAAAGGAGAAATTGCTCGAGGCCAAGGAGAAATTCGTTCAGTTGAAGGCCGAGCATGACCGGGAGGTCCTCGAAAAAAACCGCAAGATCAATGATACGGAGGCCCGTATCAAACAGAAAGAGCAGGGAATCATCCAGAAAGAACAGGGCATCAACCAAAAACTGGAAAACCTGGAGAAGCAGGCCAAAGAGAACGATGTCATCAAGGAGAACCTGAATCGCCAGATAGAAGTGGTCAATCACAAACGGACCGAGCTGGAGAAACACCAGGAGGAACATATCCGCCGCCTGGAAAAGATTGCCGCCCTCTCTGCGGAAGAAGCCAGGGCCCAGCTGATCGAAAGCCTCCGACAGGAGGCCCAGACCCGCGCCCTCGCCCTGCAGCAGGAGATTATCGACGACGCCCGCCAGAAAGCCAACAAAGAGGCGCGAAAGATCATTATACAGAGCATCCAGCGCACGGCCGCCGAGCAGGCGATCGAAAACTCGATCACCGTTTTCAACCTGGAAAGCGACGAGATAAAGGGTCAGATCATCGGCCGTGAAGGGCGCAATATCCGCGCCATCGAAGCGGCGACGGGTGTGGACCTGATCGTAGACGACACCCCGGAAGCCATCGTGCTCTCCTCCTTCGACCCGCTTAGACGCGAGATAGCCCGTCTTTCCCTGCAAAGACTGGTCGCTGACGGACGTATCCATCCGGCGCGCATCGAGGAAGTCGTGGAGAAAACCCGAAAGCAGATCGAGGAGCAGATCATGGAGATCGGGGAACGTACGGTGATCGAACTGGGTATCCATGGCCTGCACAAGGAGCTGGTACGTATCGTAGGCAAGATGCGTTTCCGCTCTTCCTATGGCCAGAACCTGCTGATGCACAGCCGCGAGGTAGCAAATCTTTGCGGAATCATGGCTGCTGAACTGGGCATGAATCCCAAACTGGCCAAGCGGGCCGGTCTTCTCCATGATATCGGCAAGGTCCCCGACGAGGAAACGGAGCTCAGCCATGCCCTGCTGGGTATGAAACTGGCGGAGAAATATGGTGAAAACCCCGCCGTCGTCAATGCCATCGGAGCCCACCACGACGAAGTAGAAATGCAATATGTCATTGCGCCGATCATACAGGCCTGCGACGCCATCAGCGGCGCCCGTCCCGGAGCCCGCAGGGAGATCATGCAACAGTACCTTCAGCGTATCAAGGACCTTGAAAACCTGGCGCTGGCCTACCCGGGCGTTGAAAAAGCCTATGCCATCCAGGCCGGCCGGGAACTCCGTGTGATTGTAGAAGCCGATAAAGTAACGGATATCGACAGCGACAAGCTGAGTTTCGAGATCGCCCAGAAGATACAGACGGAAATGACCTATCCGGGCCAGATCAAAGTGACCGTCATCCGGGAGAAGAGAGCCGTGAATGTGGCCCGGTAGTGTGGCGAGTGCAAAGTCTTCATAAGCACTCACTACTCACTACTGACCACTCACTAAAAAGATTTGGAATATCGGGCAACTATTGATACTTTTGCCGTCCGTTAAAAATTACATTCATGAACTCCGCAGTAGCATTTGTACATGAGCAATTGACCGGAAAAAAGGAATTTCCGAAGTTCAAGGCCGGTGACAATATCACCGTCAACTATAAGATCCTGGAAGGGAACAAGGAGCGTATCCAGGGATTCAAGGGAGATGTCATCAAAAGACAGGGTGACGGCCAAACCGCTACCTTCACCGTCCGTAAGATCTCCGATGGCGTAGGCGTGGAAAGGACTTTTCCCCTGTTCTCGCCGAATATCGATTCTATCGAGCTGCACAAGGTAGGCCGTGTACGTCGCGCTAAATTGTATTTCCAGCGCGAGCGGAGCGGTAAGAGCGCCCGTATCAAGGAAAAAAGATTTTAGGAGCCCAAAACGGGAAAAGGACCATTCAGGGCTTTTGGAGAAAAAGTTAAATAGTTCCCCGGGTATCGATTTTCTTTCTACCTTTATCAGTACAAAAACTTAGAGACATGGGAGATTTATTCAGTGGTCCGCATATCTTACTCATAGCATTTGTAGTCCTCCTCTTATTCGGAGGCAAAAAAATCCCCGAGCTGATGCGTGGGTTAGGCAAGGGTATCCGTGAGTTCAAAGATGCAAAGGACAACGTTACCAGAGAAATAGAAGACCATATCAAGGATGACAACAGGGTCAATACCAATTCGACCTCTGCTACTACCACACCTAATAAACAGGTTTCATCCGGTTCTTCTCTCAACAATTAAGACATTTTTCTGTATTAACTTCGTGAGACCCCGCAACTTGTTTTTGCGGGGTTTTTCTTTTATTTGCAATACTTTTATACCCGGATGTATTTTCAAATTTCATGAAATTATTTAAGAGAGCCCGCAAGGACGGATCGCTGGAAGAGATGTCTTTTATAGAACACCTGGATGAACTGAGAAAGCATCTGTTCAGGTCGGCCGTCGCCGTTGCGATCGGGGCCATCGTGATGGCGATTTACAATAAGTTTATCGTGGAAAGGATACTGATGGGCCCTACCAACGGAGATTTTGTCACTTACACCTACCTGTGCAAGATCAGCGCAAAGCTGGGGCTCGGGAATAAGCTGTGTATGACTGCCATCAATGTGAACATGCAGAGCACCGATGTGGCGGGTCAGTTCAATATCTATTTCAATGTCATCCTCATCGGCGGTTTCATCCTCGCCTTCCCTTATGTGTTCTGGCAGTTCTGGAAATTTACAAAGCCGGCGCTAAAGCCCCAGGAGCTGAAGAACACGCGTGGCGTGATCTTTTGGGTTTCGCTGTTGTTCTTTTTGGGGGTGCTATTCGGCTACTTCATCATTTCGCCCTATACCATCAACTTCTTTTCAAATTTTTCGCTCGACCCCAAGATCAAAAACATCTGGACGATCTCCAGCTATTTTAATACGATCGTGCCGCTCATCCTGGGAGCTGGCCTGGCGTTTCAACTGCCGCTGGTGATGTTTTTCCTGGCGAAGGTCGGGGTGGTGAGCGCGGCGTATCTGCGGCGGGTGCGTAAATATGCGATCCTGATCATGCTCATCGTGGCGGGTATCATCACGCCTCCCGACATGCTCAGCCAGATCGTATGTACCATCCCGTTAATCCTCCTGTACGAGATCAGCATTTTGCTCTGTGTAAAAGTGGAGAAGAAACAGGTGCAGGAAGAGGCGGAGTGGCATTGAGACGCGAATGATCGCGAATTGGGGGAACGCGAATAAAAGAACACGAGGGGACGCGAATTGGGGAGGCGCGAAGGATCGAAAAGGAGAACACCGGCGATCCGAATGGTGAAAGATGCCGACGCAATAATAAAATAATAAAAATAACCTATAAAAAAAGCCATTTGTTTTCCTTTCATTCGATAGAAGAGTACCATCGTTTTCTGGATGCCAACCCGGACGGATGCCAGGTGGCGGTCCGTCATTATCTGTCCAGGATCGAGGAGAACAAGTCCCTGAACGCCTTCCTGGAAGTATTTGCCGCCGAGGCGCTGGAACGGGCGAAATGGCTGGATGAGAAAAGAAGGTCGGGTGGCGCGCGGGGAAAACTGCATGGCGTGGTCGTGGCCCTGAAAGACGTACTCTCTTATAAACATCACCGGCTTTCCGCCGGTTCCAGGATTTTAGAGAATTTTACGGCTATCTATGACGCCACCGTCGTGGAGAAGCTCCTGGCGGAGGAAGCCATCCTCATCGGGAGGAACAACTGCGATGAATTCGCCATGGGATCCACCAATGAAAATTCCGCCTACGGAAACGTGCTGAACGCGCTGGACCCCTCCCGGGTACCCGGCGGCTCTTCGGGGGGTTCGGCAGTGGCGGTCCAGGCAGGTCTTTGCATGGTCAGCCTGGGGTCTGATACGGGGGGATCTGTCAGGCAGCCTGCGGATTTCTGCGGCATCCTGGGTCTCAAGCCCTCTTATGGGCGCATATCCCGTTATGGGCTTGTCGCCTATGCCTCCTCATTTGACCAGATCGGCATTTTCGGCACCAATACCCCCGACATCGCCCTTGTACTGGAGGTGATCGCCGGAGCCGACGATTACGACAGTACGGCCGCGGCTCATCCGCCTCCCCTGCCCCGCCCCGAAGAATTGGAGGCCGGAAAGGGCCATAAGTTCAGGATAGCCTTTTTCAAGGACGCATTGACCCATCCGAGCCTGGACCCGGTCATCGCCGCACAGTTCGAAACGTATTTTGAGCGGCTGCGGGCGGACGGCCATACCGTAGAGGGCGTCGATTTTGAATACCTGGATTATATCGTACCCACCTATTATGTCCTCACCACGGCGGAGGCTTCTTCCAACCTTTCCCGTTTCGATGGGGTCAAATACGGCTACAGGACTCCGGACACAGGAGAGGATTTAACAAGTTTTTACAAAAAGACGCGGTCCGAAGGTTTCGGAGCCGAAGTAAAACGCCGTATTCTGTTGGGAACCTTCGTGTTAAGTGCGGGGTATTACGAGGCCTATTTTACAAAGGCCCAGCAGGTGAGAAAAATTTTAGTCGATCGTACCAGTCTGTTATTCAATGACTTCGATATAATTATCCTGCCAACTGCTCCCACCACCGCTTTTCCGATCGGAGAGAAGAAAAACGATCCGATTGCGATGTATCTCGCTGATATCTATACAGTTTATGCGAATCTGACCGGTATCCCCGGTATTTCCATCCCCCTTTTCAGGCATTCAAATGGCATGCCTTTTGGTGTTCAGGCTATGACAAACCGATTTAAAGAATTATCTTTGCTTCAATTCTCGCATCTGATGATGCAACAATATAAGTCCTACGAAAATCCTACCTTATGTGACTGAGAGAATTTGAAGAAGGTCCGCTGCCCCTAATCCAGGCATGACAAAATCACGTTTTCCCGTTGATCCCGCTCCTGTGAAAGATTGTAGACGCCTATATGGGTGTTTACCATCCAAAAAAACGTTGGACATGCACAAGAGACTTTTATTGTTGGGTATTATCAGCCTTGGCTGGATACCCGGTACCCAGGCGGACGACGCCGTCAGAGGAAGCAAGGCCAAGGCTTCCGCGCATCGTGTCACTCATCACGCAAACACCCGCAAGAGCCGCAAGAACAACTACTTAGACATTCGTCTGGGGAACGGCGCCTCTCCTGTTGAAGTCGCTGCGGTGGATACGCAATCGTATTTCCAGGGTCTCTTTATAGCAGCTTCGCTGGGAAGCAGCAATGGCGTCAAATTGAATCCCCGCGCGCTTAGCTTTGTACAGGATTATATGGAACAGAACTGGGCCGACCTCCAGGGCATGAAGAGCTGGGGAAGGCCTTATTTCAACCTGATCGACGGGATCCTGAGCCAATACGGCCTGCCCCGCGAGCTGAAATACCTCGCCGTTATCGAATCGCAACTAAAGCCTACCGCCAAGTCCTGGGTAGGGGCCGTGGGTCCCTGGCAGCTGATGCCGACTACCGCGCGTGATTTGGGTCTGAAGGTCAGCCGCAGCTATGACGAACGTAAGAATTATTACAAGAGCACACGCGCTGCCGCCCTCTATCTCAGGGACTTATATAGTGAATTGGGAGACTGGCTGCTGGTGATCGCCGCCTATAACGGAGGTACGAACAATGTGTACCGCGCCATCAAAAGGAGCGGGAGCCGGAATTTCTGGGATTTGCAGTATTACCTTCCCCTGGAGACCCGTCTCCATGTCAAGAAGTTTATCGGGACTCAGTATATATTCGAGGGCCAGGGCAGTGTCACGACCCTGACCAAGCAGGAGGCTACCGAGCAGTTGCCGGGTTCCTCGCAGTATGTCTTTACCCGGAAAATCAGCGCCGAAGAGCTGGTCAACTCGAAGACCCTGTCTGTTTCGGGAAAATACTGCGCTGCGGCGATCGCCCATGTGGTCGTCATGGACCTCGGTGATTTTAATCGCTACAACCCTGATTTTGATAAGATTATGGCCAGCGTTAACAATACTTACGATCTGAAGTTGCCTTCCGACAAGATGGATCAGTTCACCGCCAATAAGTATCAGATCCTGAACGAGTCCGTTCAGATGCTGATCAACGATGACACGGTGAAAAAATAAGGATCCATGAAATTGAGCCAATGTATCGCATGCCTGTCCCTGTTATTAGGGGCGGGCATGTGGTTTTTTATGGGGTGTGGGGACGCTAATGGCCCGAATGGCGGAGACGCGAAGCCGGATAGACCGGCAGGAGGCGCAGGAGCCGCCGGCATGGGTGCGACCGGGTCGTCAAGCGCCTCGGGAAGCGTGCTTTATGAGCAGTATTGCGGGGCCTGTCATTTGAAGCCTGATCCTGGAAGCCTCACCAGGATAGTCTGGAAGGAGCATGTTCTTCCGTTTATGGGGGTGCTGATGGGCATCCCTTCGGCCATCGATTCTTTCGACTTCTCCTCCGATAAAGACAGGGACATCCTGAACAGGCCCGGCAACCACACCGGTCACCCGATGATGAGCGAGCCGGACTGGAACGCCCTGAAGGGCTATCTCGTCAGCCAGGCCCCCGATAGTCTCCCGTATGACACCCGGCGGCAGTCACGCAACGCGTCCCTGGTGCAATTTGTCCGCCAGGATTTCCCGCTGGATGACCGGCGCCCTTCGCTGGTAACGGGTCTGGGGTACGACAAAGCCAGTCATACCCTCTGGGTCGGCGACCTGTATAAGCGGGTCTTCAATTGGCAATGGAATAAGGGGATAGTCAATACCCGGCCGGCACATAGTCCCGTGGTGGATTTCAATTTCTACGGGGGACAGACCTACCTGACCGAGATCGGCATGATCCTGCCTACCGAACTGAGGATCGGCGCCTTTGCGACGGCTGGACCCGAGGGTGATTCCCTGTTGCTTACGGGTCTGCACCGGCCGGTGCAATCGGTCGTCGAAGACCTGGACGGCGATGGAGTGCCCGAGATCCTGGTATGCAATTTTGGCAATTTCTCCGGCTCTCTTTCCTTGTTTAAAAAGGATCGGGTTACCGGCCGCTATGCGGAACAGGTGCTGCTGGCGATGCCGGGCGCGGTCAGATGCATTGTCCGGGATATGGATGGGGACGGCAAAAAGGATATCGTGGCCTTGTTTGCGCAGGCGGATGAGAGCGTCTATATCTTCTATCAGCGGGCGCCTCTCCAATTCCAGGTGGAAAGAGTTCTCCGATACCCGCCCGACTATGGTACCACGGACCTGATTCTCACCGATTATAACCATGACGGTTTGGTGGACATTGTCACCGTACAGGGCGATAACGCCGATTATTCCCGGATCCTGAAGCCCTATCACGGTATCCGTATTAATATCAACCAGGGGAAGCGTGGCAAGGGGGACAAGGGGAGTAAGGGGAGCAGCAGGATAGTTGCGGGAGACGGGCACCGGCCTGACAAAACACCTTCTTTTAAAGAGAAATTCTTTTACCCGCTCTACGGAGCCACGCGGGTCATCGCCGAAGACTTCGACAAAGACGGCGATATCGATTTTGCCGCGACGGCCTTTTATGCCGACTATGACAATCCGCAGGACGAATCCTTTGTCTACCTGGAAAACGTCGGAGGGGCCTCTTCTTTCCGGTTCAAGTCCTATACCCTGGCCGGTCATCTGCCGGTGAAGTCCTTTGCCCTGGAAATGGCGGATCTTGATGGAGACGGATATATGGATATCATTCTGGGCAATTTCTCCCAATCCCCGATCGCTGTGCCGGATTCACTGGAAAACGCCTGGAAAAGGGCTCCCTACGGGCTCACGGTCTTTCTCAATCAGTCGGGGCGCCTTCGGCGGGCGGCGGGCGGTCGGCACGCCGGCAACGGCAAATAGCCGATTATTTAGCGGGTCTGTTTTAGGGGGTCGCTTAGCGGTCTGGAGATCCCGTTTATTTTTACCCGCCTCCACTTGACCGAAATCTCCGACCCTTCGGCCAGCATCACGGAGGAAGGCTGCGTTTTGGCGAGAAACCCAAATTCCCCGCCATACATGGCCGAAAAATCACAGCGGATCGAGTGGTCAACGACCGGTGGGTAGACCGAATATCCTCGTCCCGGCGAACAAAAATCCCACCAGGCTCACATAGGTCCTGCCTTCATGTTTATCGAGTTCCGTGCCTGCCGGCAAATATTCCTCCAGGATCGCGGGTGGCACTTCGTAATTCGCCATGATCAGGTTCTGCCATTTCGCGGTTAAAAAGTTGAGCATATCCGGATTTGAGCGGTAAAGCTAAGAAAGAATCCATTCATCGCCGGCTTTCGAACTCGTCCGGACCAAATGCTCTCTTAAAATAGAGACGCTCTTCATAGGCTCCAACCCAGAGGCTGACAACACCCACGAAGGTCCATCCGAGCGCAGACATATAGTTTAGAACATCCACGGAGGTAGTAAACCGATTGACCTTCGTCAATCCCGAAACAATGGACGTGTCTTTAAACGAGAAAAGGCTGTCTGCATAGCCTAATGAAAGGATGGCTGTTTCGGTGGAGTTGAATGCTTTTTTTTGTTTGACCAGGACTTCACAAAATCTCTCGGTTTTTGCCTGAGAATCTATCTTTTCCTGAGCGAAGGAAATGGAACCGGCACAAAAAAACAGGATGAATAAGAGCACAAGAATCTTTTTCATTGGAGGTGTTTTTACGGTTAAGCGGTAGATGGCTTAAGAGGGTAATTTACAGACAAAATCCGGCTGTCAGAAAGTGACCGGCTACTATAACTGTCGCTTAACATGTCCGCCGGCAGGTGGTCGTTACTATTAATAGAGGACTTACCCTTCGCCGTCCAGCACCTTCCGGATTGCCTGCGCCTTGAGCAGACATTCTTCGTATTCCTTTTCCGGCTCGCTGTTGAAGGTAATCCCCGAGCCCACCTGGTAAGACAGGTGACGGCTTGCACGGTTATAGAAGATGCTTCGTATCACCACGTTGAAATCGAAATCGCGGGCATCGGCTCCTGACCCCGGCAATGCATACCCGACGGCGCCGGAGAACAGGCCCCGCCGGCTCCGCTCGTATTGTGCGATCAATTCCATCACCCTCTTTTTCGGGGCTCCGGTCATCGACCCCATAGGAAAGGTCTCCCGCAGGCAATCGCCGAGACCCATGCCCGGCAACAGTTCGCCGCTGATGGTGGAAATCATCTGGTGTACCTGCGGAAAGCTGTAGATGCCGTAGAGCTCCTCGACCCGCACGCTGCCCGGCAGACAGACCCTGGAAAGATCGTTCCGCACCAGGTCTACCACCATCACATTTTCGGCGCGGTCTTTTTCGCTATGATAAAGATTTTCCCTGTTCAGCCGGTCCTGTTCAGGATCCGGCAGGTTCCGAGGCGAAGTACCCTTTATCGGCTGCGAGAAGAGCTTTCCCGCTTTGCAGGCCAGGTATCGCTCGGGGCTGGCGCAGAAGAGATAGTGGTCGTCCAGTCTGTAAAAAGCGCCGAAGGGCGTGGGTGAGGCCTCGCTCAGGGCCAGGTAGACGGCTATCGGATCGAGCACGGTCCCGTCCGCAAAAAACTCCTGGCAGAAATTAATCTCGTAACAGTCTCCCCGCAGGATATGTGCGCGCAGCCGCTGTATCGTCTCTATATACTCTTCACGCGTGAACTTCGATTGCAGTGGCTCCTGCGTTGTGACCGCCGGCCCCCTGGCCCGCGACGGCGAATCGAGGATCTGCTGAAAAATGATCGTGGCCTGCCGTTCAACCTGTTCAGCCTCTTCAGCCGGCACTCCGATGCGTAGGTGGTCCTTGTTCAACTCGATTACGGTCTCCGGGACGAAGAAAAAAAGATCGGGGAAGCCGATCGGGTCGCTGTAAGCAGGGGGAACCCCATCCGGATGATCAGACAGCGCCTTGCCGGGGAGGGTTGAGGGCGTTCCCGCATCATAGCCGACATGACCAAAGAGCCATTCGGAATTGTTCTTCCGGGCAAACTCTTCGAGCAACGAAAAGGGATCGGGAACCCTATCCGCCGGAACACGCAACTGTTCCGAAGCACCCACTGCCAGCAAGCACTCGAAGGTATGAGGGGCTATCCGGTAGGCATGGCTATCCAGAAAAAGGCAAATGTTGAACCGGGAAGCCCAATTCAACATTTGTATTTTTATTTTCTGAAAATCAGTGATCGCGAATGTAACGAACCGTCTGGTCACTATGGAGAGTTGTCAAAAATCGTCCTCTTCCTCGTCGAAGCTGCTTTCCCCGAAAAGATCCAGGTCCTTAAAGTCTTCGTCGAAGCCCAGGTCATCTTCTTCTTTTGCAGATTTTTTTGAGGCGCCGCCGGGGCTGCCGGCGCCGCTACCGGTGGTCTTTTTGGATTTCGATTTGGGGATATCGAATTCGTCGAAGTCAGGGTCCCATTCTTCGTCTTCTTCGACTTTTTCCCATTCGTCTACTTCGTCCGCCAGGTCCTCCTCCTCATCATCCTCCTCGTCGGCATCCTTTTTGGATTTTGACGGAGCCTTTGATGCCTTCCTGGATGCGGGCTTAGTATCTTCCGTATCATCATCGTCGTCGTCATCCTCATCCTCGTCCGCAGGTTTTTTGGATTTGGGCGTAGACTTTGCCGATGTCTCCTTTGATGATTGAGGTGCGGATTTCTTTGAACCCTTTTCCTCCTTATCAGATTTTGATGCCATGGTCTAATAAGATTGTTCTGTAAAATTTCAGCGAAGTTTTTAATCCGCCAAATTTTTTAAAATAATTTTTTTAAAAACAAAGCTCTTTTTTATTGCCCGGTTGGCTTCTTTTCTCTATAGGTTTTCTATTAACTGGTCTCGTCCGGGTCCGTTGGAAATAAAGGCCACCTTTACCCCCAGGAATTTGTTGATGAAATCTACGTATTCTTTCATCCTGGCAGGCAAGTTATTATAATTTTTTAAAGAAGTGATATCCGATTTCCAGCCTTCGAAGGATTCCAGGACGGGAACGATCGGCAGGCGGCTCATCTGGAAGGGGACTTCCGTGGTTTTCTGACCGTTCACTTCGTAGGCGGTGCAGACTTTCAGCTCTTTGAATGCGTCCAGCACGTCGGCCTTTGTCATGACAATCTTTGTGACGCCGTTGATCATACAGGCGAATTTCAGGGCGACGAGGTCGATCCAGCCGCAGCGACGGGGTCTGCCGGTCGTGGCGCCGAATTCGCTGCCTGTCTTCCGCAGTTCTTCCCCGGTTTCATCTTCCAGTTCAGTCGGGAAGGGACCGCTGCCAACCCGCGTGCAATAAGCCTTGCTGACACCGATGACGTCGCGGATCAGCTGGGGGGCGACACCCAGCCCGGAACAAACGCCCGCGGATATGGTATTGGAGGACGTCACAAAGGGGAAGGTCCCGAAATCCACGTCCAGCATGCTACCCTGGGCTCCTTCCGCGAGCACTTTTTTCCCCTGGCTGATTCTTTCGTTGATAAAGTATTCCCCGTTGACGATCTTGAAGGATCGCATAAACTCCAGGGCTTCGAAGAATTCTTCCTCCCACTCGGAAATGTCTTCATGGAAGTTCAGCCCGTCCAGCAATTTCTGGTGTTTGAGGCGCAGTTTTATATACTGTGTAGTAAAGCTTTTGTCCAGCAAGTCCCCCACTCTCAGCCCATTCCGTCCCGTCTTGTCCATATAGGCGGGGCCGATGCCTTTCAGGGTGGAACCGATCTTCTCGTGTCCTTTGGAAGTCTCGGAGGCTTTGTCCAGCGCCCGGTGCGTCGGCAGGATCAGGTGCGCCCGCTGGGAGATATACAGGTTTTTGCGATAGTCCACGCCGAAGGCGGCCACCGAATTGCATTCTCTTTTCAGGGTCACGGGATCCAGCACCACTCCATTCCCGATCAGGTTGGTCGTCTTTTCGTGAAAGATCCCCGAGGGGATCTGGTGCAATACAATCTTCTTATCATTTACGTAGAGCGTATGACCGGCGTTGGGTCCACCCTGGAAGCGGGCGATCAGGTCATAGCGGGGCGCAAAAAAATCCACGATCTTTCCTTTGCCTTCGTCGCCCCACTGGAGGCCTAAAATTACATCAACCATTATTCCTTATGATTTTTTATTCCTTATGATTTCTGCGATTTGCAAGTGTCCTTATTGCCGGGTAAAAAAATCGCCCGGGCCGGTCCTGTTTGTCAAAACGGGGCAAAAATAGGTGAAGAAAAAGAAATGCCGGATATTTTTATGCATTTTCGGTATCGTAGCGGGTTACGGAGTGGATACCACTCAGTTGTTTCAGCCTTCCCACCAGCTCTTCCAGTTCCTCTTTGTCATGGACATAAATCCTGATATTGCCTTCGAATAACCCTTCTTTGGCTTCGATCGTGATGGCGTTGATATTGAGCCGCAATTCCCCGGAGATGAGATTGGTGATCTTGTTCACCACGCCGACATCGTCCATGCCCACGATACGGATCCCGGTCAGGAAAGAGATCTCCTTGTTTTTGGCCCATTTGGTCTTTACGACCCGGTGGCCGTAGTTGGCCATGAGCTTGGCGGCATTGGGGCAATTGGTACGGTGGATGGTGAGACCCTTGCCTACCGATACGAAACCGAATACGTCGTCTCCCGGGATGGGTTTGCAGCAATTGGCCAGGGTGTAGACGATCCGGTCGCTGCTTTCGCCGAAGATAATGAGCTCGGCATCCTTACGGGGCAGGGCCGTATCGGTTTTTATTTCGGCGACGGGCTTGGGCGGGCGGGGTGGTTCGAGCCTGTCTCCCAGAAGGTTAAATTCCTTCAGCTCTTTCAGGTCGATATTTTTCACGGAGACCTGGTAGAAGAGGTCGAGGGACGAATTGTACTTGTAGAAAGCGGTCAGGACGTCGATATTGTGCTGATTATAAGCCGCTCCGAAATTTTCCAGCTTACGCTGGACGATATATTTTCCTTCATCCGCGATCTTTCTTTTCTCTTCCTTCAGCGCGTCTTTGATCTTGCTCTTCGCCTTGGCGGTGACGACGATGCCCAGCCAGTCTTCGTTGGGTCGCTGTTTACTGCTGGTGATGATCTCGACCTGGTCCCCGCTGCGCAGTTTATGGCTGAGCGGAACCAGCTTGTGATTGACTTTTGCCCCGATGCACTGGACCCCGATCGCGCTGTGGATGGCGAAGGCGAAGTCGAGGGCCGTGGAGCCCACCGGCAGCATTTTCACATCCCCCTTGGGGGTATATACATAGATCTCTTCGGCGAGAAAACTGGTCTTGAAATCCTGCAGGAAATCGATGGAGTCGTTATCCTGGGTGTTGAGTACTTCCCGGATCTGCTGGAACCATTTATCAAAACGGCTCTCGTCGGCAGCCCCTTCCTTGTATTTCCAGTGGGCCGCCAGCCCTTTTTCGGCGATCTCGTTCATCCGTTTGGAACGGATCTGCACTTCCACCCATTTCCCCTGGGGGCCCATCACCGTCGTATGCAGGGCCTCGTACCCATTGGATTTCGGGTTGCTCAACCAGTCGCGCAAACGTTCCGGGGAAGGGAGGTATTCGTCGGTGATCATCGAGTAGACTTTCCAGCACTCCTCTTTTTCCTTTTCGGGCGCCGAATTGAGGATCACCCGGATGGCGAACAGGTCGTATACCTCTTCGAAGGCGACCCCCTTTTTTCGCATCTTGTTCCAGATGGAATGGATGCTTTTCGGGCGGCCATAGATCTCGAAGTCGAATTGCCCCTTTTCGAGTTTGTCTTTCAGGGGTTTTATGAATTCGTTAATATAACGCGACCTCTCCCGTTTTGTCTCCGAGAGCTTTCTGGCGATCTCCCGGTATTCTTCGGGTTCCAGGTATTTCATGGCGAGGTCTTCCAGCTCGGTCTTGATATTGTACAAGCCCATGCGATGCGCGAGGGGTGCGTATACGTAGACCGTCTCGGAACTGATCTTCAGCTGTTTTTCCCTTTTCATGCTGTCCAGGGTGCGCATATTGTGGAGCCGGTCCGCCAGTTTGATGAGGATCACGCGGGGGTCGTCGGTCAGGGTCAGCAATATCTTTTTGAAATTTTCCGCCTGCTGGGAGGCGTTGACGTCGATGACGTTGGAGATCTTCGTGAGCCCGTCCACGATGCGGGCGATCTCACTGCTGAATTCGCGCTCCACATCTTCGAGGGTGATATCGGTGTCTTCCACGGTATCATGCAGCAAGGCGCAGATGGTGGAACGGACGCCGAGGCCGATCTCTTCGGAACAGATCCTGGCTACGGCCAGCGGGTGAAGGATATAGGGTTCCCCGCTCTTTCGCCGCATCGTCTTGTGCGCTTCCGCGGCCATTTCAAAAGCAACGCGCAACAACTCCTTGTCGCCGGGTTTCAGTTTGGGCTTTAGCGAGCGCAAGAGGGCCCTGTACTCGCGGAGGATTAGTTTCTTTTCCTGGTCTTCTGTAAGATTATACTTCGGTATCGCGGCTACTGTCTCCATACCTTACGAATTTACAAAATAGATGGCATAGTTGGCACGAAAACACCTACTTTTGCAGGCCCCGGCGATGGCCGTCGGGCCGATGAGAGAAGCGGGCGTGGCGAAATTGGCAGACGCACCAGACTTAGGATCTGGCGCCGCAAGGCATGTAGGTTCGACCCCTATCGCCCGCACTCCGGGATTGTCCGAAATCCCAAAATCGTTTACATCCGGAAAAGGCGGCCGAGAAAGGCGGCCTTTCTTTTTTTTGGCAAGGTACTCCGTTGAAAACGGAGCAGACAATAGCCATCCGTGCGGATCAGGGCAGCTTCCAATCGGGGCGGATATAGTGGCAGGTGTAACCTTCGGGTAATTTCTGCAGATAATCCTGGTGATATTCTTCGGCCACCCAAAACGCCGAGGCGGGAACCACCTGGGTGACGATGGGCGCGGGCCAGATATCTGCGGCTGTCAATTCCGCGATGAGTTTTTCCGCTGTCTCTTTCTGTGTTTCGTCCAGGTAGAAGATCGCCGACCGGTAGGAGGTGCCGATGTCGTTGCCCTGCCTGTTGCGGGTCGTCGGGTCATGGATCTGGAAGAAAAACTCCAGTAATCTACGATAGGATAGCCGCGAGGGGTCGAAGGCGATCTCGATGGCTTCGGCGTGTGTGCCATGATTACGATAAGTGGCATTGGGCACGTCGCCGCCCGTATAACCGACCGTCGTATCGATGACGCCGGGAAGGGCCCGGATCAACTCTTCCACCCCCCAAAAACAACCTCCTGCAAGAATGGCTTTTTCAGTAGTCATATGGTTAGTTTTCCTATTTTGAGTGAATATCGCAATTAGCCGATTGCCGATCCCAGGTGAATGTCAACCGGTTTACACGCGAATGTCAACCAAAATCACCAATCGGGAAAATCGTTCCGCGGAAACCCGGGCCTTGTCTTTAATTTTTTACATTTGTAAGCATCTTTACGGTCGGAATATAAATTTTTTATAAAATGGTCAATCGCCTGTTGCTGGTCTTCTCCATCCCGCTAGCATTTTCTACCATCCCGCTAGCGTTTTCTTCGATCCCGCCGGGTTTGTCTTCGGTCCCGCCGGCATTTTCAACGAATGGTCCCACAGCCGGCGCGGCCATCAGGGTCCCCGGACCGATCTGCATTCCCGGCATTCCCGGATCTGTCGGGGGCGCCGGCACGATCAACGTTCTCGAACCCATCATCCCCAATAAAGTCGCAGACCGCTATGTCCCGGCGCGGAATGAGGCGATCGAGGGCGTGTTGGGATACCGCCTGAACGTGAACCTGGAAAAGAGGCTTTTGCGGATCGATTCGGCGATCCTGCTTTCCGGTTTCGAAAAGAGGCCCGGTTCCCAGACCTGGATCGGCGAGCATGTCGGCAAATTCCTGTTCTCTGCTTCGCAAACCTACCGGTATAACCAGGATCCGCGTATCAAACAATTGATGGACGCCATGGTCAGGACTTATCTCTCCTGCCAGCTTCCGGACGGTTACCTGGGCACCTACCTGCTCAAGGACCGCTGGACGGAATGGGATGTCTGGGCGCATAAATATGCCATTATCGGGCTGCTGAACTATTATTCCGTCACCGGTTATACGCCTGCTCTCGACGGAGCGAAGAAAGCCGCCGATCTTATCTGCGCGACTTTCGGGGACGAGCCGGGTAAGCGGGATCTCATGCCTGCCGGCTTCCACGAAGGCTTAGCCCCCGGCAGTATCCTTGAGCCGATGGTGGACCTCTACCGGTATACCGGCGATCCGAAATACCTGCATTTCTGCGAATATATCCTGCGCGCATTTGAGCAGCCCGACGGCCCTAAGATCATCAGCACGATCGAAAAATACGGGAACGTGACCAAGGTGGGAGATGCCAAGGCCTATGAGATGATCTCCTGTTTCCTGGGCATCCTGAAATACTACCGGCTGACGGGTGACACCCGGTACCTGAAAGCCCTGGAAACGGCCTGGGAAGACATCCGTTCGAAGCGCATGTATATCACCGGTACGGCGAGCGATCACGAGATCTTCCGGGGCGACCATGTGCTGCGGGCCGAAAACAAAGACGATATGGGGGAAGGCTGCGTGACGGTGACCTGGATCCAGTTCAACCTGCAGTTGCTGCAGATCACAGGAGACCGGAAATATTCCGAAGAGCTGGAGCGCTCGGTGTACAACCATCTTTTTGCCGCCGAAAACCCGCAGACGGGTTGCGTAAGCTACTACACGGCCCTGCAGGGCGCCAAGCCTTATAAATGCGACCAGGGCTACTCCTGCTGTCTTTCCAGCGTGCCACGCGGCATTTCGCTGATCCCCTCGATGGTATGGGGCAAGATCGACCATGTCTTCTCTGTGCTGCTGTATGAAGCAGGTACGGTGACCGATACGATCACTACCGCCGATCACCAGTCGATCACGCTGCACCTGGAGTCGGCTTCCGATTTTCCGGCTTCCGGCAAGCTGACATATACCGTGGTTCCTTCCGTCAGCGGCGATTTCCCGCTCAATTTCCGGGTGCCCGAGTGGTCGGAAAATTTTACAGCCGGTGTCGGGACGGAGACCTACCACGGGGAAAAGGGCGCCCTGCTTCGGATCTCGCGAAACTGGAAGCCGGGTGACAAGATCGTCGTCAGCTTCGGGATACCGGTGAAGATCCTGCCGGGCGGACTGTCCTATCCGGGCAAGATCGCCTTCAAGAGAGGCCCGCAGGTCCTGGCTGTCGATGCGGCCCTGAATCCCGGGCTGGATTCGCTGGCGTCTTTGCGGGGTATCGTTTATACCGGATCGAAGATTTCGGAGAAAGGGTCATGGAGTCCGGTCCTGCTTCCGGATGCCTCGGATAAGGTCCCCGCCGACTGGGGCTGGAAACAAGCCTATGCCGTCACGTGTCTGATCCATGACAAGCCCCGGGAAATCGTGCTGGTGCCCTTTGCGGAGGCGGGGCAGAAAGCCACGCCGTTGGAAGTCTGGATCCGTTCCGCCGCACGCTGACGCAGATCGGTAAGAAATTTTATGTTCTTAACCCTTTTTTAATGATGATCCGCATATTTATAACCGGTGGGACCTTTGACAAGGAGTACAATGAGCTGACAGGCGAACTCTTCTTTAAGGAGACCCATCTGCCTGAAATGCTGCAACGAAGCCGCAGCACGCTGGATGTGACCGTCAGGACGCTGATGATGATCGACAGCCTCAACATGACGCCCGAGGACAGAGACCTCATCGTCAGTCAATGCCGGGCCGCCGGTGAAGACAAGATCGTGATCACACATGGTACGGACACGATGACCGAGACAGCCAGGGTTCTCGCGGAAAAAGTGAACGGGAAGACGATTGTGCTGACGGGCGCCATGATCCCTTATAAATTCGGGAGTTCGGATGGGTTCTTCAACCTGGGGAGTGCGCTGGCTTTTGCCCAGGTGCTTCCCGCGGGGGTATATGTGTCTATGAACGGCCGCTATTTCGACTGGGATAATGTCAGGAAGAACAAGCGCACGGGGCAGTTCGAGGAGCTGCAGGGAGGTTGAGCAGCCCGGGGAGCAGCCCTGTATCATCATTCGGCTGACAGCCGATCCAATCGTCTCATCTTTGATAATCCCACAAACAGTCCCAGGCCGGCGAGAAGTACGGAGAGGCACATGATCCATTGAGCCGTATTGGGTCTGATCACCCATACCGCGCCGAAGAACTGCACGATCAGGATACAATAAAGAAAGGTGGCGACTGCCCGACGCGGCACTTTGTGGATGACGAAGGACCCCAAAGGCGCAAAGATGGCGACAAAAGGAGCGCATACCACCCACATCTCGAAAGCCAGCGGCTGGAAGTCCCTGACCACCCCGGCGTGCAGGAAGAAGCCCAACAGCGTCTCTATGGTCATGATGATGACAGAGGACGGCACCCCGACCTTCTCGTTGATCCGATAATAGATGGTCATCAGGCAGAAGGAGAAGATATTGATACCGGTGCCGAAAATTGAAGAGATCATGCCCCCCACCAATCCGAAGAGCAGCAGGCGGACGAGGTCCCGCCCGGCAAAATCCCGGATGGCATCGAATACGATCCGTTTCGGCTTCCGGTTCTCATACCACAATACCAGTCCGAAGCTGAGCCATAAGGAAACGAAAAAGAGTTTCGCCAGCGGAGGAGAGATCAGCGGAACGATATACCAGGTCCCGAAGACCAACCCAAAGACGCCGCCCAGCGTGACATACCGGATATAATTCCAGTCCACTTTTATCTTCAGCCCCAGGATCAGCAGAGTCGCCGATCCCATGCCGACGCTTTGAATGGCAAACGCAAAATTGCGGGCCACGGCCGGTGGTATCTTCAGCAGCAGGGTGTATACCGGGTAGGCGATGGCGGCGCTCCCTTCCGGGCTCGAGCCGGCCACGAAGGAGCCGAAGATCATCGTGACGAGCGCGTAGAGGTGTTTGCCGTAGAGATAGAAACTATGGGTCGTAAACATGTATACGGCCCAACTGGTCAGCACAACCGACAGGAAACACAGGTACATCCAGGGCAATCTCTTCATGCGTATTTTTTTGAGAAAGACAAAGGCTTATTAAAAAGAAAAATAATTATTATTTAGCAAGGTCAGCCAGGGCCCAGTCATCGGTCCGGAAGGGCGCCAGGGGGAGACCTTCCCTGCCAAATACGTTTCCGATTCCCGCATTGCTGAACTGGTAGCGGACGGCCACGGGATCCTTCACCTGCGGCGACCGAACGATCCAATGACCGTTTTCCCATTTTGCATCGGCCGGATAAAATTGCTGGTCCGCACCGGCCACAAACAGCGTCTTCACATGCGGGCCTTTTACGATCAGGCCCTGCGGGGCGTTTTCGAGTTGGATCGCTATTTTATCCCCGCGGACTTCCATGCTTTTAAAAGACGGACTCCTATAGACGATCCCATCTTTATGATAGGTCTCCGCCAGCGCCCAGCCGGCGAGGCGCAGGCCTACATCGTGTTTGTCTTTCGGGTGTATATCGGTGGTATCGCTCACGAGGTCGCTGATCACGACCATGCCGGTCCCGGGAAGGAGCTTCATCGTCAGGGCCTGTTGTTCGCGGAGCAGGCTGCCTTCGCCGGGCCTGTCATAAGTAAAAGGGGCGATCTGTACATAATAAAAAGAGAGCTCTTTATTCCAGGCTCTCCTCCACGAAGCGATCATCGTCGAAAAAAGGCGGCTATAGGTCTCCGGGGCTATCGTATTGCTTTCGCCCTGGTACCAGATGGCCCCTTTTATATTGTAGGGGACGACCGGTGCGATCATCCCGTTGTAACACAGGCCGGGCGTATAGGGCCAGCCGTCGGTGACTTCGAGGCGTTTTGCCGATTCCGCCAACGCGGCGTCTTCGTTTACGAGTGCGGCCGGCGTCCATACTTCTGCCGGGGTGCCCCCCCATGCGGATTCTATCAGCCCGATCGGAACATGGAGCTCCTGGTTCAGTTTGCGACCGAAAAAATAGGCGGCGGCGCTAAAAGATTTCAAGGTGTTCGAATCACAGGCGGTCCATTCCCCGCTACAGCCCTCCTGGGGCCACGCTGCCGTCGTGCGGGGTATCCGGAAAAAATGAATGTCATTGGTGGCGCAGGCGGCCAGTTCGTCCCGGATATCCGGCAGTCTCCGGGGTCCGCTCATCTCCATATTGGATTGCCCGGAGCAGATCCAGACCTCCCCGATCATGAGGTTCTGCAGGATGATCGTATTACGGCCTTTCAGGGTGAGGGTATAGGGCCCCCCGGCCGCGGGTGTGGGGATCGGGACCATCCATTTGGCATCGCGTGTCCCGATCGCCGAGTCCGTCCTGTTATTCCAGGAAGCAGTGATATAGATCTTTTCATTGGGTTCGCACCAGCCCCAGAGTTTGCAGTCCGATTGCTGCTGCAGGACCATATTGCTGCCGATGACGGAGGGCAAGCGGATATCCGCGAAAACGGAAAGGTGAAAAGAGAGCGTGGTGAGGATGAGAAAAAGAAACGGACAGGCTTTTTTCATTTCGGGCGATTTAAAAAAGTTTCGGATAAATGTCGTGAAAAATCCTGGTGTGGAAAGGGGTATCGCCATTTTCATGGTCCCCGGGATTGAGGGGCCGGCCGGCGGAGCTTATTCTCCGCGTGGAGGAGACGGGAAGGCCTCGTTGTCCAAGTGACTGTGAAAAACGAGGATGAGCGGGTATGGAAACGAAACGGGAGGATTGGCAACCAGATCAGCAGGCAGGATGAGACGAAACAAAGCCAGCAAAGGGCAAGCATGTGGCCGTCATCGCCTTGTACGCGAAGAAAGATCGGCCGGGAGGGGGGCTCGCCGGAGGGCATGAGTATGCGTAAAACGCATAAGGGCGCATGTATTATTTTTCGTATATATTATTTATCGATCAGTGTTTGAGGATCTCACGGGTATATCTTGTGCCCCCGGCCCTGATTTCGACCAGGTAGATGCCTGCCGGAAGATCTTTGACCGGAATGCTGACCAACGTGCCCGTGCTCACCGTGATGCTGCGGACGATCTGGCCGCCGATGGCGATCATCCGGATGACAAAGGGCGCCGGCAGGTTTTCCGTACTGACCTGCAACAAGTCCGTCACCGGATTTGGGTAGAGGCTCAGACCGGGGGACTGGCCCGCATCGAAATCCAGGGTGCGGACATCCGAATAATGGGTATCTCCATCCGCGTCCGTTATTCTCAGGCGATAGCTGTTCAAACCTGGGGCGGGGGTATTGTCCCTAAACGAATATTGCGCAGTCAGGCCGGCTGAGGAGTCGGCGGCCACCTCCCCGATCGGTAAGAAAGCCTGGCCCGGGCTCTGACGTTCGATCTCAAAATAGCCGCCGGTCCGGTCCTGTGAACTGCTCCACTGCAGGAGGCCGCTGCTTCCCTGTTTGGCAGCGGTAAAAGACACGAGGAGGATCGGAAGGGTATTGGAGGTGCTCCAGACCAGCGTATAGTAGCCGTTGGCGAGGTTTGCGGCCTTGACGGTAAAGCCGACATTGCTGGCGGATAAGGCGGTGGCCGTGGTCTTCACCAGGGCGGTGGTACCCGTTGCAAAGGTCCCGTCGGTTGCGTTATACAGTAAGCCATAAATATAAGTAGTGGAAGGGAGGCTGGAGAAATTATAGTCGCTGAAATTGAAGTTCAGGGTAACGACGCCGGTTGCAAGCCCTCCCGTCTTTTGCAGATACCAGGAGCGGTTCCACAGGTTCAGGCTGCCGGTTCCGCCGGTACTGATCGCCGGTGTCGCCGGATTTGTAATAATCGTGGCGGCTTGCCCGTTATGAGCGGCCATGACATATCCGGCTACGTTCAGAAAATCGGAGGCCCCGGTCCCGCTGCTGAGACCCAGTCCATCCGTGGATCCGTTGGAAGCGGCTACGGGATTCGCAAGAAAGTTATCGGTGCTGCTGGTATAGCCAATGCCAACCAGGTTCTTGTTATAGGTGGATGCGGTCGGAGGCGTGAAGACGGTATATCCCACGGCGGGGAGCAGCGAGCCCAGGCCCCATTTGGCTGCGTTATAATTTTCGAGTATGTGTCGCTGGGTCGTATTCAGGGTCGTATTATAGGCCAGTAATTCGTAGACATCATCGGTCCCGTTCATGCCTCTCGAGGTGAAGGTGGAATTGACGGAATAGTTCGCGTTGGTTGGGGCGGCAGCAGCGGACACGAGGATCTGGTTGGAATTGCTGCCGTTCAGCGTCTGCACTCCGTTCAGCCATTGCGTGGAGGTGGCGCCGGTATTGTATACCCAGTCGTTACCGTTCGGACCATCGGTATAAGAGCTGGTGGCTCCCCCGCCGCGGATGCTGAAATCCGTATTGGCGGGCGAGGCGAACAGGGTCTGGTAATGCCCGGCTCCGGGCATATTCCTCGTGGATACGATGGTCTGATAGGCGCCCGAGGGGCCTGCCAGGTATTCATTTGTCGTCTGGAACTGCAAGGCTGCATTGCCGTTCAGCTGCCCGGTCTCATAGAGGGGTTGGGCGCCGCCCATGGTCTGCACGGCATTGTTGCTATTGCCGCTCTTATCCATCCAGGTGGCTGCAAAATCCCCGTTGGCCGCCGGCGACCCGGAAGGGTTCAGCACGGATGCGCCATCTGCGCCATCTAACCACAGCTTCAGGTTCGTATTCCCCAATCCGCCGGGGAAATAGTGTGAGTTGATTACATTGACCGCCTGGGTGACTGTCGTCGCGCATCCCCCGCCGCCGGTCACTGTGTAAGAGACGGTGGTACTTCCATAGGCGATACCCGTGACGGCTCCGCTACCGTTTACGGTCGCTACGGAGGTCGCGCTGCTGCTCCAGACACCGCCTGTAGTGGCATCGGTCAGGGTGGCGGTGGCGCCCGGCGTCAGGGAGGCGGTCCCTGTAATCGCCGCCACGGCAGGATTGGCATTTACGGTCAGGCTGGCGGGGCCCACGGTTGCCGGCAACCCCACGGACGGGGTCAGCACGCACTGATAAGTATACCCGCTCATACCGGCCGTAACGCCCGTTATAGAAAGGACGGCGGTGGTGGCTCCTCCGTATACGGCGCCTCCCGGATCCGTCGCCGGCACATTGGCAAACCCGGATCCTTTATTGACCTGCCATTGATACGTGAACCCGGTGGCCGTCAGTGCCGCGTAGGAGACATTCCCTCCCGCACAAAGCGAGTTGGAACCCGGGGTGATTAATTTCGTCGTGGGAGAAGTCCATAAAATCGTATAGTAGCCGGTGGCGAGCGAAGAGGCCTTCACCGTAAAAGCGACGTTGCTGCCTGATGCGGAACTGCTGACGGCGATCACCGAATTAGTACCTGTGGCAAAGCTGCCGTCGGTCGCGTTGTATAACAGATAGTAGTTGCTGCTGCCCCCCGGGAGGGAACCGCCATTGTAACTATTGAAATTAAAATTCAAGGTGATATTTCCGCTGCCGTTGCCCCCGACCGTTTGTACATCCCAGGACCGGTTCCACCTGTTCAACCCGGTGCCGATGCCGCTGATCGTGACATTTGTCAGGGACGTGTTCGCCTGTCCGTTGTGGGCGGCCATCGCGAAACCATAGGTATTGAGAAAGTCGGTGGCTCCCGAACCGCTGCTGAAGCCCAGTCCGTCGATGGAAGCGGCTGCATTCGCCAGGAAATTGTCCGTGCTGCTTGTATATCCGATGCCGACCAGGTTCTTATAGTAACTCGTCAAAGAAGGCGGATTAAAAACGGGGTAGGCGCTGGTGGGAAGGAGGGATTCCAATCCCCATTTCACTGCCTCGTAGTTCTCGAGTATCTCCCTTTGCGTGACCGAGAGTGTGGCGCTATAGCTCAATAGTTCGTAGACCGGGTCATTGGTGTTCATCGCCCTGGTATTCCCGAATACCGTAGAATTGATGGAATAAGTCGAGCCTGTGGCGGCGGCGGCCGAGGATACAAGGATCTGGTTTGTATTGCTCCCGTTCAGGGTCTGTACGCCATTCAGCCACTGTGTGGGCGTCGTACCGGTATTATAACACCAGTCCTGCGCGTTTGGCCCATCCGTATAGCCGCTGCTGGCGCCGCCGCCGCGGATGCTGAAATCCGTATTGGCGGGCGAAGCAAACAGGGTCTGATAATGGCCCGTACCCGGCATGCTCCGGACCGATACGATGGTCTGGTAGGCGGCCGAGGGACCGGTCAGGTATTCGTTGGCGTTCTGGAAGAGGACCCCCGCATAGCCATTCAGGGAAGCGGATTGCTGTATCGGTTGTGCGCCGGCGGTAGCTTGTACGGCATGGTTGTTATTGCTGCTCTTATCCATCCATTTGGCTATAAAATTGCCATTGCCTGCCTGGGTGCCTCCCGTATTCAATAAGGTGGTCTGATCGGCGCCGTCCAGCCAAAGCTTCAGGCTGCCGTTTCCCAGCCCGCCGGGATAATAGGATTGAGCCCGTGTTTGCAATGAAAGACCAGCGCCGAGGATAAAAAGCGCGCTGAACCGTGCCCGGGATAAGGAAAAGGCCCGCGAAGCGACAACAGCCCACTGGCGGAAAGCAGTCAATAACGAAACCTGGTAAAGAAAATTCATGGATGGATTTTAGGATTTGGATTGCATGACAACTATCCGTCATAATCAAAATAATTGCCAATTCCAAATAACTGAAAATCAACAGGTTAGTTCTGTGATTTTCAGGCTTCATTCCCATAATCGGAAAAGAGGTGCAAAAATGGGACGGGTTTCGAAAACAGGAAGGAGTCGCCGGGTGGGAAGAGGGCCGGACGGGGGTGCCGGATGGGAGGGTGTTCCCTGATGGAAGGTCTACCCGGCGAGGAAGGAAGGGTCTACCGGTGAGGAGGAAGAGACTACGGGCAGGCAGGGCGGTCTTTGAAGGCGAAGATTGCGGAAAGCAAGAGGGGGTGATGGGCACCATGAGAAGCGTATGGGTACCATGAGGAGCGTGTGAGCGCTATGAGGAGTGTATGAGCGCTATGAGGAGCGTACGATGGTCACTGAGATTGTCGTGCCCTTCCCGATGCCGCTGCGGATCGTCAACTGCCCGTTTATAGAAGCGGCGCGTTCGCGCATCCTGATAAACCCGGGTTGGGTATTTTGGCGATTGGCATCGAAGCCTTTCCCGTCGTCGACGATCGTGAGGCGGATCTGTCCGTCCGTGTCTTCGATGGTGATCTTCACCTGGCCGGCCTGTGCGTGATAGAGGATATTCATCAGGGCCTCCTGGCAGATCCTGAATAAGTCGATCCGGACTTCTTCGGTCAGCCCCTGCTCGTCACAGGAACTTTCAAAGTTGCAGGGGATGCCATTCAGCAGGGAGAATTCCCTGCAGTGTCTTTCGAGGGTGGCGTTCAACCCAAGGTGCCCGATCATATTCGGGCTAATGGAAAAGGAGATCCTCCTGATCGTCTTCATGAGCAGTTTGGAGATTCCCAGGGCATGCTCCATCCTGCTTTTCGAAGAGGGCTCCCAAGCCTGTCCGTTGCTGCCGAGCCATTCGAGGTCCCTCTGCAAAACGGCAGCCAGTTGGGACAGTTCCTCGTGTAACTCGTTTGCGAGGTATTTCCGGTCCTCCTCCATGCTGCTTTTGAAATGAGCCGTCAGTCCTTTGAATTTCCTGTATTTGTTTTCGATCTCTATTTCTATTTCCTTTCTTTCCGTTATATTTTTTGCGATGGCGAATACGATCTCTCTGTCGGAGAAGTAGATGGAAGTCCATTCGAGCCAAAGGATGGCGCCGGTCTTTGTGATGTAACGGTTTTGAAAATTCACGAGGGCCTTGCCGTTCAGCAATTCCTTTCTCTTCTGCCGGGTAAGGGGTTTGTCTTCCGGATGGATAAACGACGAGATGGGGCGGGACATGAGTTCTTCGCTGGTATATCCGAGTTTGTCCAGGACGGCCGGGTTCACTTTTCTAAAGAAGCCGTCCTTCCCGGCTATACATACCAGATCCGGGGTCATTTCAAAAAAAGCGGATTCCTTAAATTCCAAATCTGTTGGGTTGTCCATACTTCACAACATTTATTCACGGGGTCTCTGGCTGGCAAAGTTAAGGATAAGGGTCAGGGTCAGGATGTCGTTAAGGTACATATTTTGCGAAGATAATGGTCCGGGTGGCTGGTGTTCCGGAGGATAATATTTTTCAAGGTTATTAAAAAAGCGCCCGGGGGCGCTCAATTATATTTTTTTATTATATGACAAAAGGCAAGAACGATCATTCGCTCCGCAACGACTTTACCGGGTTGCTGATGGCTGCTTTGATCGCCTGGAAGCTGACCGTCACCAGCGCGATGAATAACACGATGATCCCGGCGGAGGCAAACATCCATGCGCTCATCGGGATGCGGTAAGGATAGTTCTCCAACCATTTGTCTGCGGCTATCCAGGAAAGCGGGATCGCGATGAGCAAGGCGATCCCCACCAGTTTCAGGAAGTCGGCCGACAAGGTAGCGACCACTCCGCTGACGGAAGCACCCAGCACTTTCCGGATGCCTATCTCTTTGGCCCTTTTCTCGGTTGACAAGACGGAGAGGCCGAACAGGCCGATACAGGAGATGAAGATCGTCAGCAGGGCACCGAATAAAACCATGTCCTTCCATTTTCTCTCGGCATCATAGCTTCTCGCGTTTGCCTGGTCTTTGAAGTCGTAGGAATAGGGCACTAGCGGGAATAGCTGTTTGAATGTGCTCTCAATATAGGTCAGGCTCTTCGATTCGCTATGCGGGGCGATCTTTATATAGAACATGCCGAAGCCATTGCCGGCGCTCATCCTGAACAACTGGGGGGCGATCTTCTCCGTCAATGCCTTATAGTGATGATCTTTCACGACGCCCACGACGTTGTATTGTCCTTCGGGTTCGTAGATATGTATCCGTTGGCCGATCGGGTCTTTCCAGCCGGCTTCTTTTACAAAGGTCTCGTTCACCAGGACTCCGTTCGTGGAATCGGCGGGGAATTCCGGTGAAAAATTCCGGCCTTCCACGACAGGGATTTTCAGGAGGGGAAGATAGGACGGGTCGATGGTCTCGTAGGCGATATTGATCTGTTTACCTGCCTCTGGTTTGCCGGTCTGCTCGTTGATCCTTACCGTTGTGCCGGAGGTGCCGGGATTTTTTGGGGCCACTCCCAGGATTGCCGGGTTCTTGAGTAACGCTTCTTTGAATGATTCCACTTCCCGGTTACTCATCCCCGGGTTTCCTACCATGACGAGGTCGCTGTCGTCATACCCCAGTTTTTGAGAAGACAGGTAGTTTAGCTGAAGGAAAAGCGTCAGGGTCGCCACGATCAGGAAGGAGGCGAGTACAAACTGGAATATTACCAGGGATTTCTGGAGCCGGTTCCTGCCGCCTTGCATAAAGCGGCCGTAGAGTGTCTGGACCGGCTGATAGTTCGACAGGACCAGGGCGGGGTAAAAGCCCGCCAATAATCCGGTGACGGCAAACAGAGCGATATAGCCTGCCACCAGTTTGCCATCCAGCAAATAGGAAAAGGCGAGGGCTTTGTCCGACAACCGGTTGAACAACGGCAACAGGGAGTAGGCGATCAACAAGGCCAGTATAAAAGCCGCGAGGCAGAGCAGCAGGGATTCACCCAGGAACTGCAGGATCAGTTGATTTTTTCCACCGCCGATCACTTTCCGGATGCCGATCTCTTTGGCCCTTTTCAAGGAGCGGGCGACCGTGAGGTTGACGAAGTTGATACAGGCGATGAGCAGGATGAAGAGGGCGATGCCGGACAATACATAGGAGAAGATGGGATCGCTGCCATCCGAGAGGCCTTCATTGGCGCCGGCTTGCTTGCTCAGGTGGATGTCGGTAAGGGGTTGCAAGAAGTAAGACAGGCCAAAGCTCTTCAGGTTGTATTTCTCTTTGATCGATTTGATAGTTTCCCTTGCATCCGTTTCGAACACATGTTGCATTTTGGCATCGACCGTCTTTACATTCGCGTCCGGGCGGAGCACGACGAAAGTGTTCAGGAAAAACTGAAACCAGTTGTCGTTTTTATTCGCTTCTTCCGGCGCCATATTCAGCGGCAGGAGGGCCTGGAACTTGATGGAGGAATTCTGCGGGCAGTTCGCGGCCACCGCGGTGACGATATAGGGCACAAATGAATCGCCCTCTCTCAGCAACATCGTTTTACCGACAGCCTCCGTGGTCCCGAACCGGGCTTTGGCCAGGTCTTCGGTGATGACGACGGAATGAGGTTCTTTTAGCCCGTCTTTGTTTCCACTCAGCAGCGGGAAATTGAAGACAGAGAAGAAATTTGTATCGACCCGGCTCACGGGTAACGACTGTATATCCGTTCCTCTCCGGATTTCCACTCCTGATTCCTGGATGCGGACAAAAGCCTCTATTTCGGGGACACCGGCTTTGAAGCGAGGGCCCTGGAAATATCCGGAGTAGCCACCCTGTACTTTGTCTCCGTTCTCGCGGGTGATGTCACGGTCGACGCGGTAAATCTGGCTGACATGGTGATGGAAGCGGTCATAGCTGACTTCGTCCCTGACGTACAGAAGGATCAGGATCGCGCAGGCCAGCCCCAGGCTGAGGCCGCCGATATTGATGAATGCATAGGTTTTGTTGCGGAGGAGGTTGCGGATGGCGGTCTTAAAATAATTTTTCAGCATAAGCGTCTTTTCCCGGAGGGTGTTTGGTTTATGTTGTGGTCGATTTGTGTTCTGTTCGGTTTATGTTGTGGTCGATTTGTGTTCTGTTCGGTTTATGTCCTGGTCGGTTTGTCTTCTGGTCCGTTTATATAGTGCTGTCTTTGGGTATCCAAGAAGATGCCGGTTTTTATTGAGCTTGTTTTCAATGAATTAGGCTGCGAATATGGGTGGGACTGTACGGTTTTAATACAGCGGGTGTTTCGCATTCGGGCAGTGAGGTTGCAATGGGGGTAGGGATGAAGTCGTGATTGTGTGCAAGGTTGTAACGATGCGCCGGAATAGCCATGTCACTCCGTCGCTGTACCTCTCCCAAATTGGCCAGCGTGATTTTGTGACTTGCGCTTGCCGGGCTATTTTGTGCTGTGCGGGGCGGTCTGGGCCGGGCTAAGGCTCCTCCGCGACATCGCATACCGGCGCAGGCCGTGATTACGGATAGGAGAAAGAGACAAGTGGGATGGGACACTGGGATATCAGGGATCATTTCATAGAATAAAAGGGCTCCGGGAGGGACCGGGCAAGGAAAGAACCCGATTAGACGATCTGCCGGGCTAGAAGATCTGCAATTTTCGGACAATCCGGTTGGTGAAATAACCCTGCGATAAGTGAAACACCGTATGTATCGGAAACGGACAATGCAGCAGGCGGGGCAGATCTGATATATTGATAATCAAGGATTAAGAAGCTGGTATTTTTTTTTGTCGACTTTTTATATGCTCAAAAACTATCTCCGCACCGCAATCAGGGCGATTTTCAGAAACAGGATCTATTCTCTCGTGAATATTTTGGGATTGACGTTGGGTCTCTGCGCCTGTATGATCGTCGCGACGGTCGTCATAGACGATCTCTCTTACGACAAGCAATGGAGTCGCGGTAAGGATCTTTACCGGATCATCACCGTCAACAAGCTGGGAGAACAGGTGTTCAATCGTTTCGGGAATGCCCTCCGTGGCCTGGGGCCGGAGCTAAAAAAGAACTTCCCGGAAGTCGAGGCCACCGCAGGCATGATTCCCGACGAGATCAGTTTGCGGTTCAAGGGGGCCGGGCCGAATGGCGTCTCCCTGTCGATGCTCAGGGCCGACACCTCCTTCTGGGGAATGCTGGATATTCCCATACTGGCGGGAAATCCGCGACGGTTCGTGGATGGGCCCGGTAATCTCGTTATTTCGGAAAGCCTGCGGGACCGGTTCTTCAAGGGCCATACCCCGGTAGGGGAGACGTTTTACGATGTGCCGAATGGGGACGATGCCCCCCAGCCTTACGTGATCACGGGGGTCATGAAGGACCTGCCCCTTAATTCCCATCTTCACGGGGATATGATCCTCGTGAGAAAACCGCATGTGGAACCCCTGAATCATGACTATAGCGGCAGTTATGGTACGCAATACCTGATGATGCGACCGGGTACCGATATGAAGGCTTTTGAAGCCAAGGTGAACGCCTGGTATTCGGCGTATACGAAGAAGGACGGAAGATATCAATACGAATACCAGCCTATCAAAGACGTATATCTCCATTCGGATTTTGAAAGCGGGATGGAACGGCGGGGCAATATCCGGAATATCTATATTTTTTCGGGGGTGGCGGTGCTGCTGCTGCTGATCGCCTGTATCAATTTCGTCAATCTCAGCACGGCGAGGACTATCTCCCGGCTGAAGGAGACCGGAGTACGCAAGATCATCGGGGCCGGCAAGAAGGATATCCTTTTGCAGTTTCTTTCGGAATCGGTGGTGTATTTCGGGGTCTCCGCGGTGTTGGCGGTGATTTTGTACCAGGCTTTCCTGCCGGTTGTCGTGCGCTTTCTTGGACATGTGCTGGTGCAGACCTTTGTCTCGCGGTTATCGCTGATCGTGGCGGGCATCTGTTCCCTTTTTGTGATCAGCCTTTCCACCGGTATCTATCCTGCCTGGATTCTCTCGGGGTTCAAGCCTGTCCTGGCGTTGCGCGGTCGTTTATCCGGCATCCGGCCGGGGCAGAATAGCTTACAGAGGGCCCTGGTGGTCGTGCAGTTTTCCATTTCCATCGTCGTGCTGCTGGCCATGATCGTGGTGCAGCAGCAGGTGCGGTTTATGGAGAAGGCGGATATCGGCTATGATAAAAAAAGTCTGCTGAGCATTGGGTTCAACGATTGGGGTAAAAAGGGACAGGATGTGAAAAATGAGCTGCTGCAGATTCCGGGGGTGAAGTTGTGCAGCATCTCTTCTTTTGTCCCTCCCAGGGCTGCCGGAACATTCTCTACGCAGATCGAGGATCCTTCTCATCCAGGTACTAAGATAACGGAATGGATTATGATCGGAGATGTGGATCTGGCGGCGACGCTGGGACTGCACCTGGTGAGCGGACGTGTTTTCGATCCGTCGCTGGCTTCTGATGTGCCTCCCGTCGATACAACGGATGGATACAAGTTCTCCAATCAAACCGCGTTGGTCACCGAAAGCACCGCGAAGATCATGGGTATCCGTTCGCTGAACGAGAAAAAGAAAGATCTCCTCGCGACGCCTGTGGGCATCGTCAAAGATTTCCATAATGAATCCCTGCGCGATCCCCTGGCACCGACCCTCATCATGGCGGAGCGTGCACCGGAATACGGAGGTATGCTGATACGGGTCGAACCAGGGCGGGAGAACGAGGTGAGAGCCCCGATCACAAAGGTGCTGGAGCGTTTTTTCCCGGGAAGAACGCTGGAGGTTCGAAGGGTCGGGGAACTGCTCGATAATCAATACAAAGCGGAACGGAAGCTGGAAGAATTGTTTGCCTTTTTTAGCGCGTTGACGATGGTGCTGGCTTCCCTCGGTATCTTCGGCCTGATCGTATATTCGGCCAGCCTCCGGGTAAAGGAGATCGGGCTGCGGAAGGTATTGGGCGCTTCCATCGCTTCCGTCGTGGGTCTGTTGTCGATGGATTTTATAAAACTGGTGGCAATTGCGATGCTGGTGGCTTCACCAATCGGGGGCTGGCTTATGCATCGCTGGCTGCAGGACTTTGCCTTCCGGATTTCTCTCGGCTGGGAGCTGTTTGCCATCGCCGGGGGTGTCACCTTACTGATCGCTTTTGTCACGGTGGGGCTCCAGGCTTTGAAGGCAGCGAAGGCGAGCCCGGTCGGGAGTTTGCGGGCTGATTAGCGGCATTTACTGATTCGCAGCATTTTTTTCAAAGATTTAAATGATTGGTATTTTTGTTAGGAAATAATTCGTACGTTTGTTTTCGTAACAAAAAACGAATATTTCATATGAAACCGTCAGCATTTTTTCTTTGCGCTTTTTTGTCAGTTGGCTCGGCTGGCTTACCGGGTATCCACCAGGTTTTTGCGCAGTCCAGGTTGACAAAACCTGAGAACAAGAACAAGGCATTGGCACAAAAGCTTGACCAGGTGATGGGTGCATCTTTTAATAAAGATGGCTTAGGGGGCGTGCTACTCGTCGCCGAACAGGGGACCGTCGTTTATGAAAAAGCCATTGGGAAGGCTAATATTGAATTGAATACGCCTTTATCCACCTCCAATGTATTTCGGATCGGGTCGATCACCAAACAATTCACAGCGGTCGCCGTTTTGCAGTTAATGGAAAAAGGGTTGCTTCAACCGGATGATGACATCACCAAATTTATCCCGGACTACCCTGTTCACGGAACCCATATTTCGGTGGCCAACCTGCTTTCTCACACTTCCGGTATTAAAAATTGCACCGAAATAGAGGGGTTAAGTCCGGATATCAGACGGAGAAAGAACAGTGTTACCGATCTCATCGGCCTGTTCAAGGACCAGCCTATGGAATTTGCCCCCGGGACAGCCTATCAATACAGCAATTCGAACTATGTCCTGTTGGGCTATATCATCGAGAAGCTGAGTGGTGAATCCTATGAACAGTATATCAGGAAGCATATTTTTGTTCCGCTCGGCATGACCCATTCTTATTATGACACCCCCGAAAAGATCATTCCGGGCAGGGTCACCGGGTATATGCAATTACGGGGGGACACCGTGGTGAATGCCGACTACCTGGACCCATCATACGCTTATGCCGCGGGGGCTTTGGTCATGACCGTCGAAGACCTTTTTAAATGGCATACGGGTTTATATCGGTACAGCATCCTGAAAAAAGAAACCCTCGCCAAAGCGTTTACGCCCTTTACGCTCAGTAACGGGCAAAAAACGAAATATGGCTTTGGGTGGGCGCTGGATTCACTCGGCGGATCCGCTGCCATTCAGCATAGCGGCAGCATCAATGGTTTTTCCGCCTATGAGCTATATCTGCCCACAGAAGATGTTTTTGCAGTCTGTTTCAGCAACCGGATGAATATCAATACGGGCGGGCCTGCCATACTCGCCGCATCTATTGCGACGGGCACATCGAATACGCGGGAAATCGAGCTGACAAAAGAACAGATGACCCGCTACACCGGCACGTATAAATTCAAGCTTGACCAGCCCTCGACCACCAAAATATTTATCAGGGACGGGCATTTGTTTATGCAAGATAGCCGTGCACCTTCTGCCTGGCAAATGCATTTCACAAAGCCCGCGGAATTCTATATGTATGAAGTGTTCCCCAACAACCATGTCTTCTCTTTCGACGGCTCCGGCAAAGTCACGGGTTTCGTGATCCACGCGCCGGGTTATACTTCTACTATAACAAAGGTTGAATAATGCCGCCGGCGAATGAAGATTCCGCCGGTAAGCCAGACCATTTTGGAATTTACAGAAGTGCAAGTGTTTAAAATATTAGTCAGAAATACTAAATAATTTAGTTTTTAAATTGCTATTTTCCCTACCTTTATCCTCATGCAGTATGGCATTACTGAAAATAGTGGCCTTGTCCCGGCGTCTTTCGTCACCTTGCTGGATGAGGATCCGATCCGGATCACTTCGCAGGATCTGCGGGAATTCATCATCGAGTTTCCCGATCGTTCGGTCCATTATCTCTACCGGGGGCTCGACGAGGAGAAAAGGCCTGCCTGGTATTTTCAGACGGCGGACAATGCGGACCTGGCGGATGCCATCGGCAAAATCATAGAGAGACATTTTACATGAGCGCGGCGACGGAAAGAGGGGCAGTAATCCGTGGAGGAGAGAACGGCTGCTCCCCGGAAGGATGAGTTCGCTCCGGAAAAATGGATTGCCTATCTTAGGTTATAAAAAAGACAGGATATGGGCATGCTTCTCAATAAGCTCAATAAGCTTACAAGCAACAGGTTTACGGACGACCGCAAGAAGGCGTCTGAAAACAAACATGAGCGCAAAAGCAGGAATAAGGATCCATATACGATCGGACATCGCATGAAAAGGTTCCGGAACGCCTTGATAGTGATTGTATTTCTTCCCGGCTCTTTGCATGTGGCTGTTCCGTTTGCTCCCGTCGTGAAGGACGCTATACCCCCTGTGAAGAACACTGTACCCCTTGTGAAGGGCGCTGTGCCCCTTGTGAATGGCAAGGATTCCGGGGCGGCTGACAGTCAGATGGCAGATAGTCACCGCGGGGGCGCTGTTTTTCAAGCTGATACCGTCGCTCCCGCCGCCCTCGCCGGCATATCGGTCGATGCTACGCGTATCCTGAATAAAATTAGCCCTTTGCTATACGGATCCTGTATAGAGGATGTAAACCACGAGATTTACGGGGGTCTGTACGGTCAGCGCCTGTTTGGGGAGAGTTTCGAAGAACCGCCCCGCAGACCCGGGCAAACGGACCGGTCCGGAGCCGGCAGTCTAAGTGATTCCACGGCGTCTGACAAGGATCATAGCGGTGAATTATATGGAGTAAGCGGGATGTGGGATGGTATCAGAGATGGCGCCGCGGGTTCGTCGTTGGCGCTGGACAGCAGTGATGCGTATACGGGCAGACAGTCGCAGGTGATCCTGCATGCCGGGGCGCCGGGAAGGATCGGTGTAGCCAACAGGGGTTTGAACCGTTGGGGTATCGCCGTCCGCAAAGGACAGTCATTCGAGGGTCGGCTCTACCTGCGCTGGCAAGAATTGCAAAGTCCGAGCGAAACGGAAAGCCGGAAAAGGCTACCCGGTTTGAAAGGGCCGAAGGGTTTGAAAGGGCCGAAGGGTTTGAAAGAACCGAAAGATTTGATAGAGCCGCAAGGGGTCGTGACCGTGGCTTTGCAGAGCTCCGACGGAAGCCGGACCTATGCGATGCAACGTCTCCCCACCCCCAGCCCCAACTGGAAAAAATACTCCTTTCGTTTGACTGCAGCTGGCACGGACGCCCATTCCCGTTTTGTCGTCATTGCCGAAGCTCCGGGGAAACTCTGGATGGACCAGGTCGCTCTCTTTCCCACCGGACCGGATCGGTTCAAAGGTCTGTTGATCCGCAACGATATTGCCGTCAAGATGCAACAGGAAGGCTTGCGTTTCGTCCGCTATGGCGGCAGCATGGTGAACGCCCCTGGCTATCGCTGGAAAAAGATGATCGGCGACCGCGACCGGCGTCCTCCATATAATGGCACCTGGTACCCCTATTCCAGCAATGGCTTTGGCATCGAAGACTTCCTGCAGTTCTGCGAAGCTGCCGGCTTCGAGGCCGCCTTTGCCATCAACATAGAAGAAACCGACCAGGATGCCGCCGACCTCATTGAATACCTGAAGGGAAGTCAGGCCACGACATGGGGTAAAAAACGAACTGATAACGGTCATCCACAGCCGTATAAGATACAGACTATCGAGATCGGGAACGAAGAGGTGATCGACAGCGACGATACCCGGGGGTATGACCATTATATCGAGCGGTTTAACGGTATCTATCGAGCCATCCACGCGAAGTATCCCGGCATCAGGCTGGTCAATGCGGCCTGGTGGCGTTCTCAATCGGCCAATATGGAGCACGTCTTCAAAGCCCTGGACGGGAAGGCAGCCTATTGGGATCTGCATGTCGACGCCGACAGCGCGCTCTCCGGTCTGACCGTCGATCAACGGCTGGCGAAAATGCAGCGATTGTTCCTGCAATGGAATCCCCATACTACGATGAAATGCACCATCTTCGAAGAGAATGGGGGTCTCCACAACCTGCAGCGGGCGCTGGGCCATGCGACCATCCTCAATGCTGCCCGCAGGCACGGCGATTTCCTGCTGACCTCTTGTGCCGCCAACGGGTTGCAGGCCCTGGGACAAAACGACAACGGCTGGGATCAGGGGCAGGTATTTTTTACACCCGACCAGGTCTGGGGGATGCCGCCCTTCTACGCCCAACAGATGGCGGCCGGAAACCACCAGCCGCTGCGGGTATTGGATAGCGTTACAGGACCGCTCGACGTGACCGCTACCCGGAGTGAGGATGGGAAGACGCTGGTGCTGCATGTCGTAAACGTCGAAAGCAGGCCTGTAAAGACGTCTTTGTCACTTACGGGATTTCCGGGTTGCCTGCCTCAGGCCGGCGCCTGGAGGCTGGCCGGGGATCTGCCCGCGGAAAACACACCCGAAGAGCCGCAGAGGGTGTGTGCAAGGAAATCCGTCGTCGTGCTCCCCCGGAAACCCGCCGGCGGTATTTATGGGTATACCTTCCCTGCCCATTCTTATACGATCCTACGGTTTCGGCGATGAGTTAGGACGCCGATGTCGCGGCAGGGCGCCCTGCCGCAGGAGGAAGCCTCGCCGTTTTCCGGCATGGAACTGGATTTGATTGAGAGAGGCTATTTGCCACCTAAAGGGCAAGTGAGTAAATCTCAGTAAACCAGAGACATGGAAAAA
This sequence comes from Puia sp., assembly GCA_031292515.1. GTDB lineage: Bacteria > Bacteroidota > Bacteroidia > Chitinophagales > Chitinophagaceae > Puia. The sequence continues at coordinate 149,405 of JARLGZ010000076.1, forward strand.
CGAATCCTGGGTATAATAATATCCATATTGGGCATAGCCGGCCTCATTCTGGCAGCCGTCACCTTCATGAGCGGCGGAGAAAGTTCCAGGCATATAAAAAGTATTTTTGTATATGCGATACTGGGCATCATTTTCTTTGTAGCCGGCATAGGGCTGGTGAAAAATACCAATGATAAGGCTACCTAGCGGGCCGGATCGCCTGGCTATTTTCTGACGAGCTCAAACCAGGCGGTAGGCTGGCCGGGATCCCGCCAGGTGGGTTCACCGTCATAGGGGAAGTTGCCGGTGTATGCGAACCCGATCTTCTCCAGGATCCTGCAGGAACCGAGATTGTCGATATCCGTCATAGCGAAGATCTTTTTCGGATCCATGTCCATGACCTGTATCCCGAAATTCAGGGCGGCGCGTGCGGCTTCTATCCCATATCCCCGGCCCCAATATTTTCGGCGAAGGCGGTAGCCAAAATCGTAGTAGCCGGTATGCCCGTTGATCGTCTCCTTCATCAGCCTGAAACCGACCCAGCCGACGAATCCGGTGGCGAGACGGTCTTCTATCGCCCATCGTCCTACCCCGGTATCCGCATACTGCTGCCGGATGAACCCGATGAGATCCCTGCTCTCGCCGATCGTCGTTACGAGTTTTTTCCCCAGGAAGCGCTTGACTTCCGGGTCGGAATCCATGTCGAACATGCCTTCGGCGTCGGCGAGTTGTATCTCACGGATCAGCGTACGGGGCGTTTCGATGCCTATGTTCCTACTCATATCCATAGCTGTAAAAATATCGAATCCGGGGATGAATCGTCAAAGAGGGCGGGGCTGTTGGAAGAGTTTATCAAAAAATAACTTACTTTGTCGGTATATAAACGCACGATGAAAGACAAGATCCTGCCGTTTCTGCTGTTGCCATTGCCCCTGGTGCTTATTTTTGGATTTCCCCTGCATGCGCAGCGTGCGATCGATGTCAGCTATGTTCAGGATGCCCAGGGCAGCTATGTCTTCTCCTGCACCAACCATGCTTTTTGCAATTATGTGCTGACGGTCGAATTCACGACCCTCGAAAATGCGAAGTCGGATCATCTTCTCCCTTACCAGGCCCAGGTAAAACCGGGTGTTACAAAATTGTTCAAGCTCTCAAAACAGCAGGCGGGCGGCGATGTCCGGTTCAAATATTCGGTCGATTTTTTCAAGGGGTGCATCAACCCGTCTGTCGATACCGGTATCACCTACCTGCTGCCGATCTCGCCGGGAAAGGAAGCGCAGGCCTATGAGCTCCGGAATCTGCCGAGACCCCAGAGCGGTGAGCCGCCGACAAAGACCTTTTATACCATCCGTTTGAAGATGCATCCCGGGGATACCCTTTTTGCTGCCAGACGCGGCACCGTCGTCGCGGTGGACGTCAGCAGTGATGTCAATGACCTGGGAGGGACCAGTTCGGGAGACGAAGATTATGTCGAGATCGTTCACAGGGATTGTTCCTTCGGTCACTATGGAACGTTAAAAAAGGACGGCGCTTTTGTGAAGCCGGGGCAGGTCGTGGAAGCCGGTCAGCCCATCGGTATCATTGGCGGAGACCGGTATGGCCGCGGGTCGGAAGCACGAATCGGCGTCTACTACAACGAATCGCCCGACGACGCTCCCGCCGGCAATGGAAAAGTCGCGGAGATCGGTCGCATCTATGTGCCGCTGAAGTTCTGGACAAAGAAGAACGGGAGCGGAATGCTGAGACATGGGGCCAGCTATACCAGCGAATTCCCCGCCGCCCTCCTCACACAGGAGACGGGCAAACCAAGGTCTTCCGGCAAGCGGAGGAAGTAGTTAGTAGTGAGTAGTCACTGTTCACCGCTAAAATACGAGCAAACCCGTCTGCATGTCGATCCGGGTGGCCCTGGTCTTGTAGGACGAGCCGCCGTCGGTAACGATGATTTCAGGGAGGATGAATATATTGCCGTAAGACACCGGACCGCCGGAAAAAGATCCGAAGTCGATGTTGGGCGGGTTATGATGGGCCGCGGACGAGCCTCCGCCTCCCCCACGCCCGGAGCCTCCCCTTCCGGACGAGCCCCCGCCTCCGCGAGAAGAGGATCCACCAGAGGGTGCGTTGCGGCTAAGACAGACTACCACCACTACCAGTGCCACGACCGCGGCCACGCCCACGATGGTCATTACCGTCGAGCCCCGCCTGGCGGTACGTGCCTTTGCGGCTTTTTCATTCGTGGCCGGAATATTGTAGAGGAAGCCGTCCCTGGTCAGCGGATAAAAACCTGCCCGTGACTTCGAATTCACGTAGATGATATTCCCGTCGCAATATCCCCAGATATTACTTGAATCCAATTTGACAGACCGGCCGCTATCCGTGACCGGCTTAGACAAGGTCACTTCCTGGTATTCCGGCATCTCTTCCTGTTCTTGTAAGCCGGCCGAATCGGGCATTTTTTTTGGATGTTCTTCCACCGATACGAGGATGCCCGGTTGCGGTGAATTATCGACAAACTGGCGAAAATCAAGGTAGACGCCTCTCTTCAAATCCTTGTCCCGCAGGATCGCGTAACCGCGCCCGTTCCATCCGTATTTTTCGACGAACGATTCTTCTGTCAGCTTTCCCACTACCGGTTGTCCCGCGGATGTGACCTGATTTTTGGAGAGGTCGCCGGCTTGCAGCAGGATCTTCCTGATGGCCTGTTTGATCCCCGACCGGTACCCCTTTGAACGATGGTATTCGAAGACCAGCAGCGTATCGATGCTGCCGATCGGGGTCAGGTCCCTGCCGTGTTTTTCCGCCAGCTCCGCCTTCAACCTGATGAGCTGGTAACGTTTGGTAATCAGTCTCTGACCTGCCTTCCCATAACAACCGCTGGTCGAAAAATCGTTTACCATTACGAGCAGGCTATCCCGGTCATCGCTAAAATTACTGCCATAGCCGTCCTTTACATACTGATTTACGGTACTGAAGCCGTTCTCCAGGTTTAACCTGAGCCTTTCGCCTCCTAAAAAGAAATTGGCTATGGACCCGGTATCGAGGCGGTCATCGATGAATCTTGTCCCGCTGAATGGAATGCTGCCAGGCAAGGGTTTCTCTTTTTTATCCCAGACGATCCTGATATACTTTGTCATGAAATGTCCGGATGAGGACGGATACGTGCCGGAGGTCCTGGCGTCGGTGAGTTTTTGCGTACCGGGGATCTGTTGCGTACTGAGGGTCTGTTGTGCGGACAGAAATTGCGAGACCAGGATGAGCAGCCCTATCAATATTTTTCTCATAGTCCTGATTTGTACATAAACGTAGTCAATCGGGTAAGAAAAAGCAATTGACGACCGTCAAAAATATGTTAATACCGATGGGAGAATGGCTTTCAGCTGATGAACGTGTCTTTGTATATGAACGCTGATAAATTTTATCCATTCATATCTTGTCAGGCATCCAAACACGGGCAATTCGATATCCGTGCAGGTGAGTGTTAGATCCGTATTCATTACGCGGTCCTCCAGGTTTTGCGCTGCTTTTTTCAAGACCTGTGTGGCTTCGCCCCTGCTCCGCGTAGGATTGCCGGGGTCGACGAAGCCCGGCGACTTCATCCGGATGGAGAAATTCAGGAACAATGTGGTGAGTGCAAAACCGACCAATCCGGGGGGCATTGCGACGGACAGCGGGGCGACCGGCCGTGGCACGGTTTTATACCCTGAAGAAGGCATTCCCAGCATTTTAGAGACAAGTATTCAATGTATGGCAGGAAACAAGTATGGCGGAAAGGGCGGACACGACACGAAGGGTGGATGCGGCCCGGAGGACCGGTACGGGGTTGCAGGAGGACGAGAAAGTGTTCCTGGATTTTTTGAAGCGGAAGAGCCGGTAAGACCCAATCAGGCTGAGGATCGTTCAGGAGACGGGCAGCAAATGAATCTCCACCTCTTCGCCCGCCGCGCAGTGGGTCACGCCTTCATCGATCTGGACGAGACAGTTGGCCTTCGCAAAAGAGCCCATCCGGAAAGACTCCTGACCCTCCAGAATGGTGGCCGTATAGCCGTCGTAGAAGCCTTTTAAAAAGTGAGTGAGACCGGCGGGCTTCTTAAGCGGCGTCTGCAAGGGGACCCTCCGGACGGTGAGCTGATCCATTCTTCGGGTCATGGCGCACAGGGCCGGAACAATATATTCATAAAAAGATGTCAGCCCCGAAGCGGGGTTACCGGGTAGTCCGAAGACATAACGATCGTCTTTTTTCCCGAAGTAGAGAGGTTTGGCGGGCCTTTGCCTGACCTTATGAAAGAGCTGCTGCACGCCGCAGTTTCTGCTGGCCTGCCATACAAAATCAAAATCTCCGACGCTGATGCCCCCGGTCAGAAAAACGAGGTCGCTGTCTGTTAAAGCGTGTCCCAGTATTTCGGTTAGCCTGTCCAGGGAGTCGGCAGCCTTTATGACTCTCACGGAGCCGATGCGCCATTGCGCCAGGGCAGCGGTGAGGGCATGGGAATTGGCTTCATAGACCTGTCCGTATTGAAGAGGTTGGCCGATCTCCTGCAACTCATCGCCGGTAACGATGATCGTTATGGAAGGGTTGGGATAGACACGGGCATGGGCGATGCCGATGCCTGTCAAAAACCCCATTGCAGCGGGCGTGAGGCGGCTGTCTTTTGCGAGTGCCAGGGCGCCCGCCCGGATCTCGGCGCCCGCGGGGCGCACGTTGGCGCCTGCCACGAGGCGATCGTCTTCGATGACCAGGCAGCCATTTTCGACCCGCACTTTCTCCTGCATCACGACGGTATCGGCGCCCGTAGGAACAGGGGCTCCCGTAAAAATGCGTACGGTCTGTTCCGGCAGGAGCACCGTGTCCTTTTTGTGGCCTGCCGGGACCCTACCCGATACGGCCAGCCTTCCCCCCGATTTCCAGGATTCATAAGAGAGCGCATAGCCGTCCATAGATGACTGGGGGAAAGCCGGGATGTCGATTCCGGCATAGAGGTCTTCTGCCAGCACGAGACCCGCTGCCGCAGCGAGCGGAATCTTTACCGGAGAGAGGGCGGAGACGTTGTCCCGGATGATTTCCCGGGCTTCCTGAACGGAGATCATAGACTGCAAAGATAGTGGAAGCAGGTTGCCTGCCGTGAAACCTATTCGGCGTTGAGGATTTTTGTCTCGTTTTCCAGGAAGGCGGTAAAGCGTTCCCGCAGGCGCTTGTGGTAGCCGATCAATTCGCGGGCTTCATCCGTGACGACGGATCCCCCTCCTTTCTGGCCGCCGGCCTGAACGATGACAAGCGGCCTTTTTGACTGCGTGTTGAGCTGGGTGATCATCTCCCAGGCTTTCTTATAGGACATACGCATCTGTTTCGCGGCCTGGCTGATGGAACCCGATTGTTCAATCCGCTCCAATAGTTCGACGCGCCCGGGTCCAAAGAAGCGTTCTCCCCCGAACTCCATCCAAAGGCTTCCCTTTACCGAATAGGCGCCCTGGTCTTTTAACAAATGCCGGATGGATCCGACCGTCGTTGCTTTTGTTTTTGACGGCGCCGGGGCCTTTGACGTCGATTCCATGTTAACGTCTGTTGCCGGGTCTGTTTTTGACGCCGGTCGGGTGTTTGCTTTTGCCATCGATTTTCGGGTTATCTGTTTCGGGGATCCACCTGCTATCCCGTTATATTGAAGGTAACAATCTGATCGAAGATAACAGGATGATTTTGCCGGGCACCGGTCTCTCATGGGTTCAGGCGGGATCAGGCGGATCAGGTGGGGTGGGGTCAGGCGGGGCCTGTTTGCTGTCGAGGCCGGCTTATTGTTCGGGGTTCTCTTCCTGCCCGAGGCTGATTTTCTGAATGGCTGTCGCGGCCCGGGCATGTATCGTCTCGGTGTTGTTGCGCAGAGGCTGGCCCGTCCGTCCGGCCAGCACGGCTTTGATTTCGGCGAGGATCGACAGGGCAATCTCTTCGGGTGTTTCCGCACCGATGTCCAATCCCGAAGGCCCATAGAGAGCCGATCGTTCGAAACCGGTGACGACCAGGCCCTGTTCTTTCAATTCGCCCAGCATCCGGTCCAGTTTCTTTTTTGGCCCCAGCGAACCTATGTAGGCCAATCTCCTGCCCAGCAATGCGCGCAGCATGGCGAGATCATAGTTGTAGTTATGCGTCATCAGGACAAAAACGGTCTGTTCGTCTATGACGAGACCTTCCAGTGCTTTTTCGGGTTTTGACACCCTTACCTGGCATCCGGGTGCAAACCGTTCCGTTTTTGCGTGGGTGGCGCGGCCGTCGATCACGGTCGTCTGCCAGCCCAGCATTTGCGCCATGCCGACCAGCGGCACCACGTCGTTGCCTGCGCCTATGATGACCAGGGATACGGGAGGGGGGATATATTCGATGAAGGCGGTCAGGTTTCGATGCGCGGAAACATAGTTTTTGAAATGCGAGGATTGTCCGGCGAATGCCAGCCGTACATCTTCCAGCAATATTTCCCGGATGCCGGGGTCTCCGGCCAGGCTTCCTTTTGTCAGCAAGCTGGCATCCTCCTTCCATAACAGGCAGGTGCCGGGTTGTTCGCCCCGGGTATCTTGCAGGGAAAACAGGGTGACCAGGACGACTTTTTGTCTCGTGTCCGCAAAGGCCTTCAGCAATTCGATGGGATTTGCCGGATCAGCGGGATTGATGGGCTCGATCAGCACCTGGATGATCCCGTTGCAACCCAAGCCTACGCCAAACCTGGCATCGTCATCGTCCATGGTATCGTAGGTCACCAGCCGCGATTTTTGCTGGCTGAGGACCCAGAGCGCCTTTCTGAGAGCGTCTCCTTCGAGGCAACCGCCGCTGATAGCCCCCGTCAGCCGGCCGGTGTCATCGACCAGCATTCTCGCCCCGGGTCGCCGGTAAGAAGAGCCGTCGACATGCACAACCGTCGCCAGTGCCGTCTTCCTGCCGGCTTTCACGGCTTCGTCAAAAGCCCGGATCAGTTCGTGCATCTCTTTCATACGATAGCATTTTTCCGCAATAGCATTTGTCTGCAATAGTATTAGCCTGTGATAGTATTTGTCTACGATTGAATTTGTCCCTATAAATGTAAGGCTTTCCTATCGAGGTCATGATCCGATTGACCATTTAACGGGTTTCATTGATGAAATGCATAAATGATGCCGGCCGGGCAGGGCTGATCGCGTCAGTCAGCCCATGCTTTCCGTAAGCGCTTTCATCTTTGCCAGGGCTGTCTTAGCGACCACTAAGGCGTCCTGGCGGTAGTAGGCGGGGTTGAAGACTTCTTCGGAGAGGATCAGGGAACGATCGGGCGTTCTGAGAATGGAAAGAATCCTTTTTATGGGTGCTATTCCGTCCCCCGGGTGGACCCTGTCTGCGTCGGTAATTGCAGCAGATGTAAATTTTTCGGTGTAGTCGTTCATATGAAGGATTCCGACGGCGGTCTTTCCCATCAGGGGAAGGGTCTCCACGCTGGATCCACCTTTGTAGATATGAAAAATATCGAGCAGCACCCGGGCGGAAGCGTGTCCGCTCTCCATGGCCGCATAGAGGACGTCGCTGACCCTGCTTAGATTGTTCGAAAAGCCCCACATCTCGAGTTGCGGCACCACGCCCGACTGATCTCCCAGTTCAAGGATGCCGCGGTAACGTTCCGCAACCACCCGCAGGTCCAGTTTTCCGGTATGGGTAGCCCCGGTGGGGGGCGCGGCAATCCGTTTGCAGCCGATCCGGGCCAGCATGTCCATTTCCCGCTGCAATTGTGCAAGCCCTTTTTTCCGTGCCGCTTCGTCATCCGGGATCCATTCGGCAAATCCGATGGCATTTTCAACGGTGATGCCCAGGTCCTGCAAATGTTGGCTGGCCTGGCTCGGCGTGCCTCCGCCGTCGATAAAATGCTGCAGGGAATCGATCCAGATCTCGACCGACCGGAACCCTGCGCGGGAAGCCGTCTCCAGTTCCTTTATGAACCCGAGGTTGTGGCCGCGGAGTGTGGCCATATTGAGACAGAACGTAAAATCGGCAGGGGATGCAGGGCCGGGGACCGAAGGCGTCGGAATGACGCGGGTCGTTGAGGTCTGTTGGTGGACGGGTGTCGTGGACCGGCTTTTAAGGGGCAACAGATAGGCACCGGCTGAAGCAGAAAGCAACTTCAATAATTTTCTTCTATGGAACATATCTGCTTATCTGTGATGACTTATCTGTGATGACGTCTGAAACGTTCCCTGACGATGGGTTTAGCAGGATCGCCATTCTTTCCGGCAGTCCTCATCCCGGTCGCATCGCCCGCCGTATGATGTATTACCGGTTGTGATTTTGCTATGCTGACGCAGAAGAGCAGCAGTACAATCGCTATCCATCGCATAAATGTCTTATTTATTTGATTCGATTTTAAAAATACAAAATTGTCCCGCATCCCCCTCATTTATTTAGCTCTTTTTGTCATTTTTTTCTCCCGGTTTTTCTATTCGTTTCCACTTAGCAGGCCTTGCTCACCTGCTCATTTTCTGCCATTGGGTCATTTTCCCATTTTCCCCACTTGCCCATTTTCGGCCGTTGAGTCATTTCCGCTGATTTGTCCATTTTCGCTGATTTGCGTATTTCGCCCTATCCGGTTCACCCGCCCGCCAACCTTCCCCGCCGTTCGGTTTATGCGGGAGTTCGGCTGCTCCCCGCTTATCGTTGACCGGTTTTTCCGGGGTGCGCCCTGCCTATGCCAAACTGGTCGCCGGCCCGGACGGGGTTCCGGCCGGCAAACTGTACTTCGACCATCTTCTCGCTCTGGACATGGGTTCCGGTCTCATCCAGCAGGGCTGCTATGATTTTCTTCGTATTCACATCGATGATATCTCCTGTCGAAGGCATAGCATATCTTCCGTCGATGCTGAAGGTGATCCATCCGGGCTGGTCGCTGAGCTTTATAGAGCCGGTCTGCCGGGGTTCGGGCTGACCGATGTCGAAGACGTGGATCGACTCGTTGAAGGCATCGGCGAGCCAAATCTCGTGTTCATCAGGAGTAAGGCCGATCCCGTGGCTGGGGCATCCATGTCTTTTTACGGGGCCCGTATGAAATCCCCGCACTTCGACATGTGCCGTTCTTTTTCCCGTCCGCAGATCCCCGATCTCGAATCCAAGCAGGCTGTCTGTGTTGACAAAGCAACGGGTCTGCCCGGCGTTGATCGTGAAAGGGCGGATATGATTGAAGAAAGGTCCCACCTGTGACGAGACCTCGTGGTTGCCGGTATTCACAACCGTGAGATAGTTGGACCGGAGGCCTTCCAGGTAGACTTTTCTCCCATCCGGTCCATAGATCGTATTGTGAGATCCGGAATGCGTGACGACGCGATGAAGAACATCGCCCGTCCGGGCATCGACCACTTTCCAGTCGTCGCCTTCAAAACTCGGCAAATAGATCGTTCTGCCATCCGGTGATATCGACAGGCGATCGCATCCCTTCTCATAGGATTTTCCCCAGACCTGTTTCTCCGTGACCAGGTCTATGCATTGTACGGTCTGTATGGTGCTGATATAAATGCAATGTGTAAAGAGGCTGACGGCAACACCCTTCACGTTAGCGGGTTGACCCCTGTCATCCAACCCCGCGGTCGAAATCCTTTTTACGAATTTGAAATGATCGTCCATATCAAAGACCAGCAGGCCATGACCTCCATATTCGAGATAATTGCGAACGCCCGGCACGGCGACATAGAGGTAGCGGTGAACAGGCAGCTGCGCGGAATCCGGTGAAGCCCTCCAGGCCGATACCCGGGTTGAAGAGCCGGCGGGGTCTGCCGCGCCCCCGGGGGCAAAGCGGAGACCACTGAACCCGAGGACCCACAAGAGCAGGAGTTTGAGAGACTGGGTGTACATCGTAGTGATAAGGTAAGAAAAAATCCTGATATCTTTTTATCCATCTCTCGTCAATCCCGGTGCATATGGAAACCGGATGCGCAAAACTTCTAACTTTAAAATCATTAAATGACTGCAAAATGGTTACCACAAGATTCCTTCTGCTCTGCGCGGTATCTTCGCTATCCCTTACCGTCCACAGCGCGATTGCAAAAAACCCGGCTCCCGAAGTTCTGTTGATTCGCGCGCTCGCGGACACGGTCGGCGTCTATGACAAATTCGAGGTCGGCCTCAATCTGAAGGCTCAATTTGTCAACCCCTTCAATCCAGACGAAATCGACCTCACCGCCATTTTTACGGCGCCTTCGGGCAGACAGTGGAAGATCCATGGGTACTATGACAATTCGCGCTTCACCCTCTGGAAGATCCGCTTCTCCCCGGATGAGCGTGGAAAGTGGAGTTACACGATGCAAATCACCGATAAGAATGGCAAGACGAGCGTTCCCCTCAGGTCTTTTACCGTCATTCCCTCTTCGTTCAGCGGCCCTTTGCATATCGCCTCCAACAAACGCTACCTGGAACACGCCGACGGCAAGTCTTTTTATGGGGTGGGCTTCTGGTATAACGACGGCTATTCCGGTTTTGGCGGCGGCCAGGTGAAACCGGAGGTGCTGGATGAACTGAAAGACCTCGGTGTCAATTTTATCGCTTCCTTTATCATCCCGCTCGAAACGATCGGCACCGGGTTGGGAAGATATGACCAGGGGATCAGCGGCAGATTGGACTCGGTGTTGAAATTATGCGAAGACCGGGAACTGGTATTGAGCCTGAATATCTGGTTCCACGCTTTCCTGTCCGATACGACCTGGCCTCCCGGCCGGTGGTTTACCAATCCCTACAATTCGATCACCGCGGCAAAGGATTTCTATCACAGTACCGAGGCCTGGGGCTACCAGGAAAAGCTCTATCGTTATATGATCGCCCGCTGGGGATACAGCCGTGCGCTTGGGGATTGGATGGTCATGGATGAGGTGAACGGCACGGACGGTTGGGCTGGCGGCGATAGTGTCGGCGCGGGCGTCTGGGCCCAAAAAGTACAGGGTTATTTTGCAGCGAATGACCCTTACCGGCATATGACGTTTGGAACCCGGAGCGGGGGTATCCAGGAATGGTGGCCCGATTCCTACCGGCTCTTTGACATGGCCGCCCGGGAGATCTATGAGGCGCAAGGACACTCGATGGACCGCCGCGGCACGGTGGAGGGGGAGACGATCCATCCGCTTACCCGCAGCTATGCCAACTATTCCATCCAGGTAGACAAGTTATGGCAGGGCTTCGAGAAACCGGCGATCATCGCCGAGTCGGGCTGGGACCATGTCTTCTATGATCCGTCCATGCCGGGCTACCTCTCGCTCTATCACGATGCGATGTGGGTGTGTCTTTGTTCTGGAACCGCCATGACGCCTTTCTGGTGGGCGTATAACAAACGTATGAATGAGAACATGATCTCTTCCCAGCTCACCGCCATCCGTAATTTCACCGACCAGATCCCGTTTGCCAGGCTGTCCCACCCGGGGAAGGCGAATGTCTCTGTCTCCAAAGGAGATGCCTATGCGATCAAAAGCGACGAGATGATCTTCGGATGGGTAGCCAATCCGCAGACGGATGTCGCGGGGAAGACGGTGAAAATAAGTGGCGTCAACGCGGGAAGATACCGGCTTAGGATCTACCATACCTGGAAGGGACAGTTCCTCGACACGACGGAACTCAGCGCGTCCAATGGTTCGCTGTCTTTTACCATTCCGATCCTGCATATGGATTCACATGCCAATTATATCGGGCCGGATATCGCCTTTATCGCAGAGCCCTTGTCGGCGGGAACGGCGATGCTACTGTCACCCAAGGGAACGGGGTCTTTGCAATGACACCGGGAAAAAACGGGAAAAACGGGCTGGGCCGGGAAAAATGAGCGGGAGATGATGACCCTCATTTCAAAAAAAGAAACAGGCAGACAAAGCCAGGCAGAACCGCACCCTGTATGGCAGCGGGAACAATTTGTGATCTATTTGCCTTTGTCCGGAATGCGCAACGGCGCCTCTCTCCTACCCCTTACAAGACTATAAATGATGGCAGCCGGCAATATCAGCTGGGCGGCGATCACCCCCCAAAGGGTCCAGCCGATGAGATCAACGGTCCAATGATATTGATGAAGAGCGCTCCTCCCGGCATAGTCCAGATAGCGTTGGAGTCTGGGCGGCTCGTAATAGAGGGTCGTGAAAAAGAGGATACAAATGCCGGAGAATGTGATCCAGAAATGAATTCGTCCGAGGCTGTCATTCAGGGGGAGGTGAAAGATCCCCGGCAACAAGCAGTAGAGGCCCGTCAACAGCCCCAGGACAATCGCAAAAAGGATCGGGAGATTGAAATGGGCAAGGATGATATACGTGTCGTGAAAATTCAGATCCAGCCCTGACTGCCCGGATAAATCCTGCAATAGCCCGGCAAAGAGGCAGATAAAGGTCCCCGCGGCGAATAACAGGGCCGGGGCAACCCGGAAACCGGCCTTTCCGCGTTTTCTGAATAAAGCCGGGCTCTTGATAAAGAAAGGTATCGCGCACAATAAAAGCAGCGACAACAACGAGTAACCCGGCAATGGACCGAGATCCCGGTCAAAGAGATTATGAACGCAGTTCAGAAGGAAAAGGATGGAAGCGGCGCTCAAGGCGAACAAGAGGATGACAGACAATTTCTTCATAAAGGGTGAAACTTCTCCGGAAAAGCGGACACTTCTCCTGAAAAGCAAACTTCTCCTATTGGGAGAACGGTTTTCCGGGAAAATAATTATCCCCTTCCCGCATCTTTCTCAGACCTCTTGTTTTTCTCAGGCCTTTTGACCTTCTCAGACCTCTTTCCGCAGGATTTCGAGCGGGGGCCGGTTGAGTACGCTCCGGCTGTTCAGCAAGCCGATCGTGATCGTCAGCAGGCAGATGCTTGCGAACAGGAGTGCGATGGGCGCCGCGTGCGGAGAAAAAGAGCTTTCGAAACTATATCGTGCCAGGAACCAGCTGGTCGCCAGGGATAGGAGGATCCCTGTGCCCGCCGCCAGGGCACCCAGGAAAAAATATTCGAGGGTGGCGATGATGAGGATCTGCCGGCGTCGGGCCCCGAGGGTGCGCAGCAGGACCGTCTCCTGGATGCGTTGAAATTTGCTGATGAGGACCGAAGCGATGAGCACGATCAGTCCCGTGAGCATGCTAAAGCCCGCCATAAAACGGATTACGAAGCCGATCTTGTCCAGCACTTCGTCCAGTATGCTCAATACCAGGCCCAGGTCGATCACGGAGACACCCGAAAACTGCTGTACCACCGCCTTTTGAAAACGGGCGGAGACTTCGACGGAGGGAACCCGGGCAATGAGTATATGGAACTGCGGCGCCTGTTCCAGCACACCGCCGGGGAACACGATATGGAAATTGGTTTCCAGCCTCCGGGAGTTTACCGTCCGGATGCTTCCTATCACCGTCGTCAGGGGGAGGCCCTGTACGTTAAAAAGCAGGGTATCTCCGAGGCCGGCATGGATCATGGCCCTTGCATATTCCTCTTCCAGGGAAACATAGATGATGTCCTGCGGCGACCGGACAGGAGTGCCCAATTTCCCGGACAGGATCTTCTCGGTGCCGGTCAGGGTATCGCGATAGGTGGCTCTCGCTTCTTCATCGAAGACCCAGCGGCGGTCATGATGGTCTACGCTATCTTCACGGGCCCGGTCCGGAAGGCGTCTCCTGATCTGCGTCAATCGCATACTCACGAGCGGCGCGTCCTGCAGGATGGTCACGCCGTTGTGGATGGCCAGGCCGACGACTCCTTTCAGTTCGCTGTTCTGGACGTCGAACAGGACCATATTCCCCTGGTTTTTGCCGGACGATATCGCAATACGGTCGACGAGCATCTGTTGCACGAAATAAAGGGTGCCGATGAAAGTCGTCCCCAGACCGATCGTAACGATAAGGATCAGGGTTTGGTTGTTAGGCCGGTACAGGTTGGCAAACCCCTGTCTCCAGAGATAGTTCCAGGAAGCGGGGAAAAAATGTCGTACCGACCACATGAGCAGCCGGGCCACTCCCGCCAGCAGGAGAAATGCGGCGAACAGGCTGCCGCAAAAGATAAATGCCTTTGTCCATGCATGCATCTGCCAAAAAGAGAAGATGGCCACAAAGAGAAAGATGGTGGTGTAGACCACCCCTTTCAAAGGGTCCCGGTTTCTTCGGGGCGGCTCGAAAGAGCGACGCAGGGTGTATAAGGGGGAGATGGACCGGATGGATAGCAAGGGCAGCAGGGCAAACAAAATGGAGATCGTCAGCCCGGTTATCATTCCCTGGCCGATGGAGCGGGGTGAGAGGTGGGTGGCGGCTTCCAGCGGCAGGAGGTCCCTGAACACGACGGGCAGTATCCGTTGGATCACCAGACCCAGCGAGACACCCGCGACAGAACCCAACAGCCCGATGCAGGCTATCTGTATGAGATAGATCAAAAAAGCCTGGCGGACCTTAACGCCCAGGCAACGCAGGACGGCGATCCCGTCTATCTTCTCGCGGATATAAATATGGACGGCGCTTCCCACGCCGATGCATCCCATCAGCAGGGCGATGAAGCTGATCAGGGTCAGGAATTCGGTAAAATCTCCGAAGGCGCGGCTCATACGTGTCTTTCGCGATTCGATGGTCTCATAACGCAGGTGGGCCTTCCCGAGCCGCGAAGTCAGGGAATCCATGAATCTGCCGATATCTGTCGGCGAGGGGTACTGGTAATAGTATTGGTATTGGATCCTGCTCCCTCTTTGCTGAAGACCCGCCTGTGAAAGGTACCGGAGGGGGATATAGACCGGGGGAGCTACTGTCATGGACAGTTCGGTGCTTCCGGGAGCTTTGTTCAAAATGCCGGCGATGGCGAAATTCAGGGAGCCGATCCGGATGGAATCGCCGACCTGTGCGCCGTACTGAAGGAGCAGGCCCTTGTCGACCAATGCCTGTCGTTCGTTTCTGAACGAGTGGCCGGCTTCCGTGGGGGTCGTTTCGAGCGAGCCATAGAAGGGATATTCACCGTCGAGGGCGCGCACCTGGACCAGGCGGCTTTCCCCGCTCCTGACAAAATAGATCATCGATGCAAAATTGTCTTCCCGGGCATGGCGGTTAGGAACGGTATCGGGTATGGCCAGTTCCGCGGGTGTCAGGGGCCGGTTGGACCGGATGACCAGGTCGGCGCCCACCAGCACCTTCGCCTGGTCATCGATGCCGTTGCGAAGGTCTTCACCAAACGACAAGGTAGCTACCAGGGCGGCGATCCCAAGAATAATAGAGGAGACGAAAAGTAGGAGGCGGCCGCGGTTCCTGCGACTATCGCGCCAGGCCATGAGGAAGAGCCAACGGATGCCGGGCGAACTATTTTCAAGCGGTTTGTCTTTTTTCATTTATTTTTTTTCATCGGATATGATGTGTCCCCCCGTGAGCCGGATGATACGCTGGGTGCTACCGGCCAGTTCCGCGTTGTGTGTTACGATGACCAGCGTAGTCCCTGCTTCGCGGTTCAGATCGAATAGCAGTTTTATCACGTTTTCGCTGGTTTCGGCGTCGAGATTCCCGGTCGGCTCATCCGCAAACAAGATGCGGGGGCTATTGGAGAAGGCCCTGGCGAGGGAGACTCTTTGCTGCTCCCCGCCTGAGAGCTGAGCGGGGTAATGGTGAATCCGGTCTGCCAGACCCACCTTGTCCAACAGGTCTTTGGAACGGGCCCGGATATTTTTCTCCCCCCGCAGTTCGAGCGGCACCATGACATTCTCGAGGGCGGTCAGGGTCGGGAGCAACTGGAAGTTCTGAAAGATAAAGCCCACATACCGGTTACGCATATCTGCCCTCTCGTCTTCGCTAAGCCGGTCGAGGGGGATCTCGTTCAAGGCGACGGTTCCTGTGGTAGACCGGTCGAGGCCGGCGCTGAGACCCAGGAGTGTCGTCTTCCCGCTGCCCGATGGTCCGACGATGGCTACGATGGCCCCTGCTTCGATGATAAAATTGATATTTTGCAATACGTATAAGGCGCGGCCGCCGGACTGATAGGTCTTGCTGACATTTTGAACAGATAGCATCGTCTCCAAAAGTATAGTTATGAGTATAAATTACAACTATATTTATACAACTGTTGCAAGTATTCGGTAAATGGTAAAAGGATGGGTATGTCGGTATTTTATAAACAGGATGGAGTGCCCGGGGTAGTTGGGTCGTTCCCGGCGGTCATGCCATTGTTGCTGACCTTACTGCTAACCCTGTCTTTTATAACGGCCTGCCATTCGGGCGGTAATCAGCGAGCCCTGGGCGGATCCCCGGAGCCAACGGGATCGGGCGGGTCGACGAAGCCAGGGAGTTCAGCGGAGGCAGCGGGCGGGGGGAACTCCAAAAATGCCATAGATTCAGCGGCTACCACGGGTGGCGTGCGCGCCGGGAGTAAGGGAGGACCGGAAGGATCGGGCAAAAAAACCATTGTTTTTTTTGGGAACAGCATTACGGCAGGTTATGGCGTGGATGCCGAAGAGGCTTTCCCATCGCTGATCCGGCAGCGGATCGACTCGCTCCATTTACCGTATGAGGTCGTCAATGCGGGTTCGAGCGGCGAGACGTCTTCGGGCGGAAGGAGCAGGATCGGCTGGATCCTTCGTAGACGGGTAGACGTCTTTGTCCTGGAATTAGGTGGCAATGACGGGCTGCGCGGTATCCCGGTGACGGCGACGGCTGCCAACCTGCAGGCGATCCTGGATTCCGTAAAAGCCAGCTATCCGGCGGCCCGGCTGGTATTGGCGGGGATGCAGATACCTCCCAGCATGGGCGGTCAGTACAGTACCGACTTTAAGGCGGTCTTTCCACGGCTGGCGGAGAAAAATAAGGCGGCGCTGATTCCTTTTATCCTGGAGGGTGTGGGCGGCGTTCCGGCTTTAAACCAGGGAGATGGGATCCATCCTACCGCGCGAGGTCACCGGATCGTCGCGGAGAATGTCTGGAGGGTCATCGCTCCGCTTTTAACCCCGAAGGCACGGTAACACCCGAAGGCGCGGTAGCGTTTTAAAAGCCACGCCGTTGACAAAAGCCAGACCATTCGCGACACCGGAGCCGTTGGCGAAACCCGGGGCCTTTTGGCGATTCCGATATCCCGATTACCGGGCTACCAGTCCGATCGCCTGTTGCCAGTATTGCAGAGGCGTGCGGAACTCGTATTGTTTCTTCCCCTGTTGATAGGGACGGTCCATCATCTGCTCTTCCATCCAATCCAGGGGAATTGCCGCAAAGTCTTCGGATTTCATACAATTATATTCCAGGTCGAAAACCATCTGGTTCATGAATGAGAGCATCGACCGGCTGTTCGTCTTCGATATGACATAGCCTTCGGCCTGCAGCAGTTCATTTTTTATAAAGGCATTGGGGAAGTTGAATCTCTTTAAAAGCGCTTCCAGTCTTTCGAGGAAGTTGTCCCAGGTGCCTTGTATCGTTTTGCCTTTGCAGACTATGCACATCAGGGACGGTTCGTGGACATACATGACCATCATTTTACCGGCGAAACCACTTGGGAGCAGCCGGGCATACCAGCCATGCAGGTATTGGCTCTGATTCGGCTCGGTGATATACAAGGCTGCTTCCACCCTTGAGGTATTTAATAGTTTCCGCACCGAATGGATGATGAGCATGTCCTAAAGATACGCGCAGAATCAGGTCCGGCAAAATCATTTTATCTTCTTAGATTGAGCCGGATATCTTTATTTTTTTATATGCATTCATGATTATGAATACGCCTCTGATCGCGTCCCGTTGGCCTTTTCGATTCACGATGAGCCGGGCCCTCCGGCTTCCCGCAGGCCTTTTTTTTTGGCTTCCTGCGATCGCCTGTTTGATGCCTGGCTTTGCCGCATGCGGAACTGCAAAACATCTACCCGTCGTGCAATATGACAAGAAGGACAGATCCGGGGTCAATGAGCAGGAATACCTGTCCGGCATCCGGAATGAGCTGAAAAAAGAGTGGCCGGCAAACAGGACGATCAATCTTGTCTTTCATGGTCACAGCGTGCCGTCCGGCTATGCCAGGACGCCTATGGTGAATACGTTTGATTCCTATCCCTACCTGTTTTTACAAGCGCTGAAAGCCGAATATCCCTATGCGGTCGTAAATATCATCGTGACCGCGAAGGGGGGTGAAAATTCGGAGAGCGGCGCGGCGCGTTTTGAACAGGATGTTCTTATCCACCGGCCGGACGTGGTTTTTATCGACTATGCCCTGAATGATTTCGGGCCCGGGCTGGAGCGTTCACGCAAGGCATGGAGTACGATGATCGAAATGGCAAAAAAGCGGCATATCCCGGTCATCCTGCTTACGCCTTCCCCGGATCTGCGGGTCGATTTCTCCAATCCCGGTAATGACCTGCAACGGCATACCGACCAGATCAAAGCCCTGGCGAAGGAATACCATACCGGGCTTGTCAACAGTTTCGGAATATTCAAGTCTTTATACAGCAAGGGTGATTCGCTGAAAGATTATATGTCCCAGGTAAACCATCCCAACAAAGCGGGCAATCAGCTGATTGCGGATGAGATCATGAAATGGTTCCGGTGAAATGGCAACCCCCGGGAAGTTCTCTGTTCTTTTAACTCCCGCCTTTTCCGGCCTTATCATCGTTGTTGATGCCCTTCTGATTTTTCCTGATCTCACTGTTGAGCCTTCCGAATTTTATATTGAACCTCACCACAAACGAACGATAGGGGTAGAGGTTGTAGGAAGACTGGTGAAAATCAGGCGTGGCGCTATGCGCTGACAGATTCCAATACTTGTCGTAGGGGTTGTAGGAAACGAGGGACAGGCTGGCCCTATTCTTTGAAAAAGATCTTGTCAGCACATAAGACGACCAAAACATCCCGCGGGCTTTTCCCTGAAGGTATACGTCTCCCGTATAGATCCCGCCATCGGTGCTCACCCGGTAGTTGTCATTGATCTTATAAGCGCCGTTAAAAAAGATGCCGCCCGTATATCCCTGGTTCCGGTAGAAATCGCTGCTGTAATACCCGCTCAGCCAGACATGTGTTACCTGCCCGTTTATGCTCGCCGACAGATCCTTTATGATGGTAAAATTTGTGTTGATATTCAACCCGAGCCGGCTGTTGGTGCCCAGGTTCCTGTAGGTCGTCAGCGTCACGGTATCATGGGTGTTATTAGCGGTATTATCTATCTCCAGGCTGGTGACGTTTTGAATCGAGCTTTTTGAAAACGCATAGTCCAGCCCGATATTTATGGCGCTTTTTGCAAAGTTGCTGTAATTTAATTCCAGGCTATGATTCAATTCCGGTTGAAGGCCCGGGTTCCCGGTGGTGATGAACTTTGGGTTGGTCCTGTCCACGAAAGGGTTTAGCTGATAGATGCCCGGGCGACCGATCCGGTCTGTATATCCTAAGCCCAGGCTGCTCGTTTTGAAACTCCTTTGTAACAATAAGGAAGGAATGAGATTGTCATATTGCTGATCGACGGAGCTTCCCACGGATTCAAAATCTGCGTTGATGGCGGTGTGTTCGAGCCGGATACCGCCTTTGACAGTCCATTTGCTCCATTTTGCCTGGTAAGAATTATACAGGCTGTAAATATACTGGTGATAGTTAAAGTCATTGGTTTGAGCGGGGTTCAAAACATATTGTTTTGTCGTATCATCATACGCGGAGGTTTGAAAATTGCTGTAGTTGTTCCTGACGATCGTTTTGCCCCCTGCTTCGACCGTCACTGTCTTAAACGGGCGTATGTAGTCAACCTGGATGGTACTCTCTCTATTGCCGGCGGTATTGGTCTGCCGGTAATCCGGCTGGTTGTAGTTCAGGGTATCCGAGAAGCTATTCTGGTTAAAAAGGCTATTGGGTGAGT
This sequence comes from Puia sp., assembly GCA_031292515.1. Taxonomy (GTDB): domain Bacteria; phylum Bacteroidota; class Bacteroidia; order Chitinophagales; family Chitinophagaceae; genus Puia. Next base: position 169,137 of record JARLGZ010000076.1, read on the forward strand.
AGTTGTATTTATAGGAAAGCGTCAGTAGCCGGTTTTTGTCTTTTTTAAAGCCCAACTGATAGTTGACCGTAGCATCCATGCCTTTGTAATGACTATTGCCGGTATTGGCGAGTTGGTATTGCTGTGTGATACCGCCGGCCTCGTTCTGCGTGACCGTGAGTTCGCCGCTATTTTGAATATTGATCCCGTCGGCTATGTTGAAAGAAGCGGTGATGAGGTTCAGGCTATCGAACTCATAGCTAAGCTCCATATTGCCGTAGTCATCATGACCGCTGAACGTGTTGCCGCCCGCCTGGGACAGGGTCGATTGATCGGCCAGGAAAGTCTGCGAAAAACCGAAGGGATCCGTTTGCGGGATATGCCGGCTATAGCCACCAAAAGCCGACATGCCGAATTTCGCCTGTTTAAGGGTACCGTTCAGGTTGACGACCGGACCTCCGATCGAGTTGTAGAGGGTATTCATGCCTATGGTATAGCCCTGATCGGTCCTTTTTTTTGTAATGATATTTATGATGCCGGCCAGTCCTTCCGCGTCGTACCTGGCGGGCGGGGTGGTGATGACTTCTATCTTCTCAATATTTGCCGCCGGCATAGATCGTAATATGTCGGACGGATTCTTTGCAATCAATGCGGATTCCCTGCCGTTTATCAGGATCTTATAATTGCCGCTCCCTTTCAGACTGATATTATCGGCAGCGTCCAGGGACAACAACGGCACTTTCCGCATGATGTCCAATACGCTGAGTGCGGCGCTTTCCGGGTCGGCGCCGACGTCATAGCTGATCCCGTCTATTCCTCTTTTTATAACGGGTCTTACCGAAGTCACCACCACTTCTTTCAGTTGTTTGCCGGTGGCGAAGAGGCTAATTTTCCCGAGGTCTGTTTCTCCCTTGCCGGTTGTCAGCGGAAGGGTCTTGCTGGCATAGCCGACACACGCGCATACAAGCTGGTATTCTTTTGCCGCTATGCCTGAGAACTGAAAACGGCCATCTTCTTTCGACAGCGTGCTTTTGATGGGGAGACCGGTTATGCCATCCTGTAACACCAGGGTGGCATAAGCCACCGGTTTATTTGCAGCCGAATCGATGAGGGAGCCTTTTATGGCCGATAGGGTATCGGTATTCTGGGCTTTTGCCGGGGTACAACAATAGAGGAAGAGCAGGAAAAGCAGTACGTTTTTCATCGGATGGTTTAGGGTTGCCCTAAAGTAAGACCCCTATCCGGAACGGCAGCATCCGAAACCATAAAAAAAACACAAAACGGGCGCGGTATCGGAGGAGGCAGCCCGCCGCTCGTCCGTAAGGCGGAAAGGCGTAATTTGGTATCCGGTTGGCCGCACCGCGACCGCAGTTAAAAATTTACTAATATGGACTCGTCCGGATTAAAGAACTTACAGGCGCCCCTCAAGGAAAAATATAAGGAACGGCCGGAGACCGCCCTCGTCACTTTAAAAGCGGAGGGGAATATCGGAGAAGGCATCTCGTGTAAAGTAGAAACGGGCAAGGCTCTCGTCGAGGCGGGTCTCCATCCGGCCACAGGGGGCGATGGCCTGCTGGCCTGTTCGGGAGATATGCTGCTGGAGGCCCTGGTAGCCTGTGCCGGTGTTACGCTGACGGCGGTAGCCACTGCCATCGGTGTCGTCATCAGGGGAGGGACTATCGCAGCCGAGGGGGATCTCGATTTCCGGGGAACCCTGGGTGTTTCGAAAGAAGTACCGGTGGGTTTCCAAAAGATCCGGCTCCGTTTCCGGTTCGATTCGGATGCGACGGAGGAGCAGCTGGCAAGCCTGGCGAAGCTGACGGAGCGTTACTGTGTAGTCTACCAGACGATTGCCGGGGGCACTCCCATCGAGACCCGATATGAATAGACTGTTTACCGTTTATCAACCATCGGTACCTGTCCTTATTCTGTCTTGGGGAAATCGCCTTGAAATCCCTATTTTTAAGCCCATTTTTAACGACCCCAACATGCAAAAAGCAATGACTCGTCCTTTCCGTGCCTTTTTTAACTCCGCAGTCTGCGGCCTCCTGTTAGCCGGATGCGGCCTCTTCTTCACCGGTTGCCACAATTCACAATCAGCCTGTGAGCCGGGAGAAAAAAGCAAGGCCCTCGTTTCCTTCGATTCCGTACTCAACAGTCTTCATTGGCCAAAGGATATCCGGGCGAATGCGTTTTCGGGGCCTGCGCTTACCCCGAGTCCCGCCTGTCTGGCCGTGGCGCCTACGGGCGAGGTCTTTGTGGGAGTGGATATGATCGGCTCGCTGGGCAAGGAGCCCGGCAAGGGGATGATCATGAGGCTGGTGGATTGCAATCACGACGGGATCGTCGATAGTCATACGGTGTTTGCAAAGGTCGACAATCCCCGCGGGATCTTTTCGGTAGGGAACCGGCTCTTCGTGCTGCATACGGCTTTTGCAAAAGACAGCGCCACCGGGATGGACCTGGTGATGTTTGAAGACAAGGATCATGATGGCATCGCCGATGGACCGCCCAAGACGCTGATCCGTCACATGAGCAATCCCAATTATCTGAAAAGCCGGGGCACCGATCATGCGACCAACGGGATCCGGATGGGTATCGACGGGTGGATCTATATTGCCGTGGGGGATTTTGGTTTCCACGAGGCCGTCGGCAGCGATGATTCGACTCTGACGATGCTGGGTGGCGGGATCGTCAGGGTGCGGCCTGACGGAACGGAGATGGAGGTCTATACGCATGGCCTGCGCAATATCTATGATGTCGCGATCGATCCCTATATGAATATTTTTACGCGGGACAATACCAATGACGGTGGCGGCTGGAATATCCGGTTCCATCACCAGATCCAGACCAGCGAATTCGGGTATCCTGTCCTGTTCCAGCATTTCACCGATGAGATCATCCCGGCCCTGGCGGATCTGGGTGGCGGCTCGGGCACGGGCACGCTATTCATGGACGACAGCACCTGGCCGGCCGCCTACAACCACGTGCCGATGACGGCCGATTGGGGCCGGAGCGAGCTCTATATCCACCGGCTCACTCCGGATTCCGGGAGTTTCACCCAGCAGCAGGAGGATTTCCTGGCACTGCCGCAGATCACCGATCTCGATGTCGACGGATCCGGTTGTCTCTACCTGTCGGCCTGGGATGGCGCTGGTTATTCCGGTGATTCCAGCAAGGGTTTTGTCGTCCGTGCCGTGCCTGCCAACTGGGTCTACAAGCCCTTTCCCGATCTGGCTGCCGCCTCGCTGCCGGAACTCGAGTCTTTGCTGAAGTCCGCCAACGGCGTGGCCCGGTTGCACGCCCAGCAGGCGCTGCTCCAGCGGCCGACTACGGATGCGACGCAAGCCGGATGGGATGTCGCCGCCGACAAGAGCCTGCCTTTGTATGCCCGTGTAGCGGGTCTGTATACCTATGCGCAGGCGGCGGGGGAAAGCGGCATCAAAAATCTCGTACAGCTGGTTTCGGAAGAGCCGATGCGGGAGTTCGCCTTACGGGCGCTGGCGGACCGCAAACCTTTTTTGAAGACGGTTCCGATCGAACCCTTTTTGGATGGGCTGAAGGATACTTCGCGACGGGTGGAGATAGCTTCGATTATCGGCCTGGGGCGCCTGGGACGCCCGGAGGCGGCGACCGCCTTGTTGCAGATACCGGTGCCTGCCTCGTTTGTCGCCCCTGCCAACGGAAAAGAGGGGCCCCATGCCACCCCGAACTCCGCCATCATCCCTCCTCATCTTGCGGTGCGGGCGCTGGTGAGCCTCAATGCCGTCGATGCCTGCGTGGCGGCTATCGGTACGCCTCATTCGACACTGGCGCTTTGGGCGCTTCGTTATATGCACGATCCCCGTGCCGTAAACGGTTTGCTGGCCGCCTACCGGACTTCCACCGACAAAGTATTGAAAGGCCAGATCCTTTCCACGCTGGCGCGGCTTTATCATGAGGAAGCTCCCTATGATGGCACCTGGTGGTGGAGCACCCGGCCGGACTCACACGGACCGTACTACCAGCCTATCGACTGGGCTTCGTCCGATACAATCAAGGCTTTCCTGATGGAGGAATTTAAAAAGTCGAATGCAGCGGGCAAGAAAGCATTTGCCGATCTCAATGGCCGGCTCCGGCTGGGTATCCATCCTTTCGGCGGCGATGAAGAACCGGTGGTCATCGACAAGGAGACCAAGATCGACCTGGAAAAGATCCGGAATAAAAAGGGTCAGATCGGGAGTTCGTCCATCGAAGACATCATGCTGGCGATGGCCGCTCTCAAGGGGAACCCGGACAGCGGAAAGGTCATTTTTGTCCGGCAGGGATGTGTGGCCTGTCATAGCATAAAAAAAGGCGAGCTGCTAAAGGGACCTTATATGGGTCAGATCGGTTCGATCATGAGCCGCAAGCAGATCGCCGAGTCGATCCTGCAGCCCAGTGCGTCGATTGCGCAGGGTTTCGCGACCAACCAGGTCACGACCAAGGACGGGAAGACGCTGATGGGTTTTGTCACCGAAGAGTCGTCGGAGAAGATCGTCCTGCGGGATATCACCGGGGCCGTGCATACGATCCCGATGAAAGATATCCAGAAGCGTGAGGAATTGAAGACCTCGATGATGCCGACGGGAATGGCCAGTGCATTGTCGTATGAAGAGTTTGCTTCACTGATCACGTATTTGTCACAGCGGAAGGAGTAGGGATGTGAAAGGAAGAAGCAGTATGCGATATGACAAGGAATTGGATCGGGGTCAATTTGAGGGTAGCGATATGGCCTGTCACTTTGAGATGTCTTTTATGCGCCTCCCGGGCGACCGCGATCATGTCTTCCCGGGTAGCATGGGTATACATTTTGAAAGAGGTGCAGCCCCTGTCGGCCCAGAAATTGACCATGGCCGTGACATCCATGTCGGGTCCGATCAACATCCCGGCTTGTATCATCCTGTTGATCGCCAGGTCGGTCTGCGGCTCGATGCTTCCTCCTGTCCTGATCGTCGTGGCGCCCCCGGCCAGGTACATGCGTGGAAATGAGTAGGGCATTTCCGCCACGTTAAAAAAATCGCCCATTTCCATCGTGTAATACAAATGTTCGTGCAGCATCACCATGCCCGGGATCACTGTCTTGCCGGTGCAGATTTTCACGACGGCCCCTTCGGGTATTTTAATACCGCCTTTGTCACCCACGCCGGCGATGAGGCGATCGTGCAGGAGACCGAGAATATGACTCCGAAAACGAGCTTGGTGAAGAAGTATTTCATCAGATAATATACTGAATAATCGGGGCGGCGGCATGGGAATTGACGGATAAATTTGGTATAGCTGTAATTTTCTGATGGCTGCCGGCGACCAATAATGTGTCCGAACCTCTTTTTGAAGTCTTTTGTAATCTTTTTGAAGCTTTTGAATATGCACAGCTCCCGAAGAACCTTCCTAAAAACAGCCGGATGTCTTACGATCGGGTTTTCTCTGGGTGTTCGCGTGGCTTCCCGGGCCTCTCCCTTATTCCCCGGGCTTCAGGAACTGCCGCAGGATCTGCAGCGCAATCCCGCCATCAATGCATGGCTGGAAGTCCTGGCCGATGGGCGGGTGCGGGTGCTGACGGGCAAGATGGAGCTGGGGCAGGGTATTCGCACGGCGGTGGCCCAACTGGCGGCGGAGGAACTGGATATGGACCTATCCCGGGTAGACGTGCTGCTGGCCGAGACCGGCCGCACACCCGACGAAGGATATACCACCGGCAGCAACTCCATTGAAAGCAGCGGATTGTCGGTCCGGTACGCGGCGGCGGCGGCAAAGCAGCAGCTGTTGGAGCTGGCCGCAAAGAAGATGAACGTCCCCGTCGCTGAACTGACGATATCGAACGGGATGGTCGTGCCGGAAAAAGGGGGCCGCGGGTTGTCTTTTTCCGAACTATTGGATGGCAGACAGTTGACCGGCGAGGTGCGTGAGCCGGTGGTTTTGAAAGCAAGGGATCTTCACCGGGTGGTTGGCCGGGCGGTTCCGCGGGACGAGGTCGCCGGGATGGTATGCGGAAAGCCTCTCTATGTGCATGACCTGGATTTCCCGGGCATGGTGCATGCGCGTGTGCTTCGTCCACCGTCTTATGGAGGCCGCCTGCTCTCCTTCGACGAACAGGCCGTCCGGAAAGAAGTGCCGGGTTTCCTGAAAACAGTGGTGGACGGGAGCTTCCTCGCGGTGATCGCCACCAGCGAATACCATGCGATCAAAGCGCAGCAGTTGTTGCGGGAAAATGCGAAATGGGCGGACGGCCCCTCATTTCCCAAGGTCGGCAGGGGACAGTTGCCTGGCTACCTCATGAGCCTGCCGGTGCAAACCGAACGGGTCGGTGAAAAGGGAAGCATGAAGACGCCGGTTGCAGGGTCCACGCTGCAGGCCCGCTATTCCAAACCTTATATCATGCATGGCTCCATCGGGCCTTCCTGTGCGGTCGCCTTGTATGATAAAGATGAACTGCATGTATGGACGCATAGCCAGGGCGTATACCCGTTGCGGGAGACGTTGTCGAACCTGCTGCAGCAGCCCGTAGAAAAAATTCATGTCAAGGGCGTACCGGGCGCTGGTTGTTACGGGCACAATGGCGCCGATGATGCAGCTGCAGACGCCGTGCTGCTGGCCGTGGCGTATCCCGGAAAACACGTGCGTGTGGAGTGGTCGCGGGAGGATGAGCATGCGTGGGAACCCTATGGCAGCGCGATGGTCATGGAGCTGGAAGCCTGGCTGGATGGTTCCGGAAGGATCAGCCACTGGCAATATACGTTGTGGTCGGATACGCATGGCACGCGTCCCGGTGGCAATGCGGACAACCTGCTGCCGGCGCGCTATCTTGCAAAGCCTTTCACCGGGGAGCCTTCCGGCTATAGCGGCGGAGCGACCCGGAATGCGGAACCTTATTATACGATTCCCAACCAGCAGGTGGACGTTCATTTTTTTCGCGGACCCTTGCGGGTTTCGTCCTTGCGCGGTTTGGGCGCCTATGGCAACCTCTTCGCCATCGAATCTTTTATGGACGAGCTGGCCGAAAAGGCCGGCAAGGACCCCTATACCTTCCGGCTGCTGCACCTGGATGATGAGCGGGCGAAAGACGTGGTGCGCAAGCTGCGAGAGATCACACAGGATGGGCCCCAGGGAGAGAAGATGGCGACCGGGATGGCTTTTTCAAGATACAAGAATGGCGGCGCCTATTGCGCCGTCGCCGCACGTGTGTCTGTCGATGAGGAAACCGGTGTCGTCCGGGTGCTGAAGATGTGGGCCGTTGTCGATGCGGGAGAGGTCATCAACCCCGATGGCATCAGCAACCAGATCGAAGGGGGCATGGTACAATCAGCCAGCTGGACGCTGCTGGAACAGGTGCGGTTCGATGAGAAGCAGGTTACGAGCCGCCATTGGGGCGCCTATCCCATCTTTCGTTTTGGCCAGGATCCCGAGGTGGAAGTCGTCGTGCTGGAGCGCCCAACGGATGGCCCATTGGGGGCCGGGGAAGCGGCGCAGGGTCCGGCTGCGGCGGCTATCGTCAACGCGGTTTACCGTGCCTGCGGAAAAAGGGTAAGGGATCTGCCGGTGATGCCGCTGAAATGAGATTTGAATGTCTGCTCAAAGAAGTCCTCCATAGTCTGTACCTGCCTAGGTGAATAGGTATGTATGACAAGTGACGAAGCAGGCGCCCTATCCGCTATAAAAATAAATTATAAATTTGCAACCCATACTATTTTTAACCGTATAAAACAACCATGAGTCAATCAAAAACTTCGGGCCCCGGCGGCCCTGTATCCCACAACGTCTATTTTGGCGGGGCTGTTCAAAGTTTGGGACTTGAAACCGAAAACGGCAGAGCGACGCTCGGGGTCATGAAAAAGGGGGCTTATGCTTTTACGCCGTCGGAACCAGAGAAAATCATTGTCATTTCGGGCACGGCAAGCTTGAGCGTGGATGCTCAGAACTGGCGGAAATATGCGCCCCAGGAGGTCATTTTGCTGAAAGCGGGGGTGAAATTCGATATCGAGTGCGACACGGATTTTGCGTATATCTGTTATTACGGTTAGAGGGGGTAAGCGATGGGGAGGCCGGTGAACCCGGCAGAGAAATCTTTCGGAAACATCCTGCAGACCGTAAAAAAGATCCTGCAAATCGTTACATTACGGATACAGTTTGCACCGGAGGTCTACCACATGGATCTGTCTGTCATAAAAAACCGCATTGGGATGCGGGGTCCCCGTCCCACGTACTGGCTCACCCGCTTTCTCCTGCTTCGTCTGCTGGGAGCGGTGTATGCGGTGGCCTTTCTTGCGGCTATCAACCAGGCGCTTCCCCTGATCGGTTCGAATGGTCTTCTTCCTGTTGGCGACTTTCTTCGGCGGGTCGGGGATGCGCTCGGACCCGCGGCTGGTTTTTTGCGTCTGCCTTCGATCTTTTGGTTTGGCCATTCCGATGGGGCGCTCCTGGCAGCAGCCTGGACTGGTTTCCTGCTGTCCTGCATCGTAGCGGCCGGCTTCGCGAATGCGTTGGTGATGGCTGTATTGTGGTGTCTGTATATGTCGTTTGCGAACGTCGGGCAGGAGTGGTATGGCTATGGGTGGGAGATCCAGCTGTTGGAAACCGGTTTCCTCGCGATCTTTCTCTGTCCCCTGCTCGACCTGCGTCCATTCCCAAAGTATGCGCCGCCGATGCCGGTCATCTGGCTGTTCCGCTGGCTGATCTTCCGCGTGATGTTTGGCGCCGGCCTGATCAAGCTCCGCGGCGATGATGTCTGGCACAATGGGACGGCGCTCTATTATCATTTCGAAACCCAGCCGCTGCCTGGCCCGCTGAGCAGGTGGTTTCATTTTCTGCCCCGAGCGGTCCTGCAGGGCGGTGTCTGGTTCAATTGGCTGGCGGAGCTTGTAGCGCCGTTGTTTGTTTACTGGCCTCGTCGCGCGCGTCAGCTCTCGGGTTTCGTGATCATCGGTCTACAGGTCGTTCTGCTTCTCAGCGGCAACTTGTCATTTCTCAACTGGCTGACGATCGTCCCGGCGTTGGCCTGTTTCGACGACGGCTTCTGGTCGAAGCTGCTTCCCCGGGGTTGGGTGCGCCGGGCGGAAGCGGCCAATGCCCGTGCCGAGCCTTCGCGGGCGATGACGGTCACCGCGCGGGTTGTCGCTTTTGTCATCGGGTTTCTCAGTATTCAGCCCATACTAAACATGCTGTCGTCCCGGCAGATCATGAATACCTCGTTCGATCCGCTGAATCTTGTAAATACCTATGGAGCTTTCGGATCGGTGGGCAGGGAGCGGTTTAACGTGGTTTTTGAGGGCACGATGGGTACTGCCGGGCAAGATCGGGAGGGAATCGGAAAGAGCAAGGACCAGCAGAAGAGGGATCAGGAAAGGGACCCGGAAAAGGGCCAGGCTGCGGGCCTGGATTCGGTGGCCTTCCCCGGTGAGCACGCAAAGTGGAAGGAGTATCTCTATAAGGGGCTTCCGGTAGATCCCGACAAACGGCCGCCACAGGTTGCACCCTACCATCTACGCCTCGATTGGCAGATGTGGTTCGCCGCCATGTCGACACCCGCTGAATATCCCTGGACGTTTACTTTGATTTCGAAGCTGCTGCACAATGATCCCGGGGCCGTCGGTCTGTTCGCCGGCAATCCCTTCCCGGACCGGCCGCCGCGTTATGTCCGCGCGGTCCTGTATCGTTACCGCTTTGCCCGACCGGGGAATCCAGGGGGGCACTGGTGGATCCGCGAGCGGCTCGGTCTCTGGATTCCTGCGATGTCCGCGGATGATCCGAGGCTGGTGGGGATGTTGAAAACTGCAAAAGCGGGCCGATAAAAGACAAGGTTTCGTCCTCATTTAATATCTTGCCGGGCTAAATCATAGCAGGCAAATGAAGACCGGAGAGGGAAGCCCGTACGTTTTGAGAACCAGGCAGCATTTTGAGATCCTTATGGCCTGCGGGGCGTAGCGGCGCTGGCGGTCGTGACCTTCCATTTTATGGAGATCGTCTTTTCGGACTATAGTAAAAACTTTATCGGGCATGGGTTTTTAGCGGTCGACTTCTTTTTCTGCCTGTCAGGGTTTGTAATCGCCTATGCCTATGATGGCCGTATTGAAAAGATGGGGCTTGTGGCGTTTTTCAGGGCCAGGTTGGGCGCCGGGGCCAGGCTGACGCCGGGGCTCAAAAGACTTTGTGTGTTCTCGGGGAAGATATCTTATCCTCTGTATTTGACACACTATGCCGTGCTCTGGATGTTTGGCAATTATTATGGCACCCACAAACCGGGAACGGGTTAGTTGTTCCTTATAATACCGGGGGCTATCGTTCTGTTGCTGGCCTTCGCCTATTTTGTGATGAAGGTCTATGATATACCGGTCAGGAGATTTTTGGGCAGGAGGAAGGGCAATCGCTGACTATTGACCCTGACTCAGTGGGCGTATCTGCAAATTCTTCCAATCCCCGGCGGATCCATTGCCTACCCAATACCCTATTTGCCGCCCGGTCGACTGAACCAGCGGGGCAACGGTCAGGCATGGGGTTTCGTTTCCATCGACAAAGACGGCTATTTTTTGAGCGGTCACCACGATCTTCGCGTGAAACCAGGCATTGGGATCGGGGGCCGCTGAAATGGGCTGTTCATATTTGCCGGGATAGCCGGCCCTTAATTTCGGCCAGTCGTATTTCGGGCCGGCGATGTATTGTACTGCATGCGTCTTTCTTACCGCATCGGCTGACCGAAAATTGAAAGGGCGGAAATAGACGGCCTCATAAGTCGTATCATTCGATCCATGAAAAGCAAAACCTACAAAGCTTTGTTGAAAGGCATCCTTCCCTTTTATGTCGAATTCGATAGCACCCTCTTTGAATTCCCGGCCTTTGATCCAGGCGATCCCGACTCCATCCGCTTCGTTTAAATGGATAGTTCCTGTTCCCTCCTCGCTGGAAAGGGTTCGATTCACGACGTTATAAGTATCCTGCGGCGTCTTCTCCTGACCAAGGGCTGTTTGCTGACCAATGGTTAACGAATAGGTCACCAGGGAGATGGCAAGGGAGGTGAAGGTCTTTATGGGCATAGTTTATACGGCGATATAAATTTGTGCAACGGTATAAAACTATTGCTTCTCTTGTTCATCGCATAAATAATTCGACGAATTCGTCCAGGGCTTCGACTAAATCAACCTTTTTCTACAACCGGGGCAGGGTGAGGCCCCCGTCTATCATGATGACCTGGCCGGTCGAATAGGGGAAATTTCGGAGGGCCAGTGCGCTTACCGCCTTTCCCACATCATCCGGGTATCCCCAGCGTTTCTGCAGGCAGAGGCCTCCTTCTATGAGTTTGTCATATTTTTCCTTTACGCCGGCCGTCATGTCCGTGTTGATGATGCCGGGACGAAGCTCATAAACCGGGATATCATATTCACCCAGGCGGACGGCGAGAAGTTGGGTCACCATGCTGAGACCTGCTTTGGAGATACAGTATTCCCCGCGGTTTATGGAAGCGACGGTGGCGGAGATGGAAGAGATATTGATGATACACCCGGCAAAATTACCGTCGTCATTTTTCTGTCCGATCATCCAATTGGCGGCCTGCTGAGCGAGAAAAAAGGCGCCTTTCAGGTTGACGGACAATACCTGGTCAAAACTGTCCTCGCTCATGGTGAGGATGTCCCGTCTTTCTTTTGGCGCGACACCCGCATTGTTTACCAATACGTGCAGTCTGCCGAAATACTCCCCCACCTGCTGCAGCATTTTGGTCCTATCCGCCGCAGAGCCGGTATCCCCCTGACAGTAGAATACATCGGCTCCTGTTGCGCGAAGCTCCTCTATTGTATCGGTTACTGCCCCCGCCGGGCGCACCCCATTGACGGCTATGTCAAACCCATCCGCCGCCAGGTGTCTGGCGATGCTATACCCGATGCCACGGGTGCCTCCGGTAATAAATGCGACTTTTTTCATGTTCTTTGTTTTTAATTCACGGTCTTTTTTTCCGATTCATCTCTTTCTTTCCGATTCATCTCTTTCTTCGCACCTGGTGTCCGACGCGCTATTTCCTACCTGTTCTGCCCTTACAATTCCGGGATATCCAGCCAACAGCGTTTGCTCCAGCTCTCCAGCCCTTTCTCCGCGAGTTGCACTCCTTTTGCGCCCTCACGAAGGTCCCAGGGGAACGGTCCGCCTTTTACAACGTGTCGCAGGAATAACTCCCATTGTACTTTGAAGGCATTCTCATAGACTTCCTGTTCGGGCACTTTTGCCCATCCTTCGAAGAAATTGATGGGTTGGGCGATATCGGGGTTCCAAACCGGTTTGGGGGTATTGCCATAGTGCTGAATATAACATTCCCGCAGACCTGCTACCGCCGACCCTTTCGTACCGTCGACCTGTAAGGTGAGCAAGTCGTCGCGTCTGACCCTAACGGTCCATGCGGAGTTGAACTGGGCGATGATGCCTCCTTCCAGCTCAAACGTGGCATAGGCGGCATCGTCGGCCGTGGAGGCATAGGTCTTTCCCTGTTCGTCGATACGGCGCGGAATATGCGTGGCGCCGAGACAGGAGACGGCTTTCACCTTTCCAAAGACATTGTCGAGGAGATACCGCCAGTGACACAGCATGTCTGAGATAATCCCGCCATCCTCTTCCTTCCGGTAGTTCCAGGAAGGGCGTTGCGCGGGGATCGAATCGCCTTCGAATACCCAATAACCAAATTCGCCGCGTACCGACAGGATGGTGCCAAAGAACCCCTGTTGGATAAGCCTCTTCAGCTTTATGACACCCGGAAGCCATAGTTTGTCCTGGACGACGCCGTGTTTTACCCCGGCTTCCTGGCAAAGACGATAGAGTTCCATTGCAGTGGCAGTGTCTACCGATATCGGTTTCTCGCAATAAATATGTTTCCCCGCGCGTACGGCCTGCCTGATGGCATCGGCCCTTCTGCCTGTCACCTGTGCGTCGAAATAAATCTTATTATCCGCATCGGCCAGCGCCTCTCCGAGATCGGTTGTCATTTTTTGAACTCCCGACAACGCGCATAGTTTCTCCAGCTTGTCTCTGTCCCTGCCGACCAGCACCGGGTCGGGGATGATGGTCTCGCCCGGGCCTATTTTCACTCCTTCCTGTTTGATGATTTCGGCTATGGACCGAAGCAGGTGCTGGTTGGTACCCATCCGCCCGGTTACGCCATTCATGATAATTCCGATGGTATGCTTTCTCATTATGCAGATATTTTGTTCAGGTATTCTCTTTATAGGCTTTTATGATTTTCTTTAAATATTGAGACTGGTCCTGTTGCCAATAGGTACCTGAGAATATTTCCACTTCATAAAACCCGTCGAAGCCGGCGGCTTCCACCCAGGATCGGATCTTCTTTACCGGGATACAGCCTTCGCCCATGATCCCGCGATCGAGGAGCAGGTCGGCGGTTGGCGTCTTCCAGTCGCAGACATGAAAGGCATAGAGGTGGCCGTTCTCCCCGCAGCGTTTGATCTCCCTTTCCAGGTCGGGGTCCCACCAAAGGTGATAAACGTCCACGGCGACGCCTACCGTCTTTGAGTCCAACGACGAGGCCAGGTCGTTAGCCTGTTGCAACGTATTGATGGCAGAGCGTGCGTCGGCATACATAGGATGAAGGGGTTCGATAGCCAGCCGGATTCCGGCGGCGGCGGCATCGGGGATGATCGCTTCGATACCCTCCCGGATCTGTTTTCTTGATTCTTCGAGTGATTGTCCGGGGTCGGAGCCGCAAACGAGTACGATGAGGGGGGCGCCGAGTTCGGCGGCTTCTTCGATGGCTTTCCGGTTGTCGTCGATAGCGGCCTTCCTCTTCCTGCCGTCTTTGCCGGGAAAAAAGCCGCCCCGGCAAACTGAGACAATGGCCAGGTCTCCATCCCGCAGGAGCCGGCCGGTCTGACGAATATCTCTTCCTTCCAACGCATCCCGCCAGACGGTTATTCCCTTCACCCCGGCAGCGGAAAAATTTGCCGCGGCTTCTTCGATAGGCCAGGGCTTCGTTGTGACGGTATGAATGCACAGCCGCGAAAGATCCGTCAGTTCTCCGGCGTTTACAGACTGTTCACTGTGTTCACCGCTTGTAAACCGTTCATTGCCTATAGACTGTTCACCGCTCAGGGAGTGGCTCATAGCGTGCAATTGAAGAATGTATAATAGTTGTCCTCATCAATGACCCGTTGCATATAGAGGGCTGCTTCGCGTATATGATAGTCTCCCCACATACTCGATTCCCCGTTCGGAATCCGGCTTCCCGGGGGGATATGATCCCAGCCGTTCGGGCGATGGTAGATGGAGTGCAGAATCAACCCTTCGTGTTTGTCGCCGGTACTCAAATAAGGCTCCTCCAGCAAGGTATTCAGTACGCAGAGGCCCGCCTGCCAGTATCGGTCGCCGTTGCGCGCAGCGTCCGCTTTCCCTGTTAGAGCGCTCTTTCCGGACGGACCGTTCTCCGCTGTTGGATCTGCCTTCCCGGTTGAGTGTCCTTTTCCGCCTGATTCCCCTTTTTCGTCTGCCGCTGCCCTATCCTTGAGATATTTCCCCAGCCGCAACAGGCCCTGTGATGCGATGGCGGCCGCGGAACTGTCGACGGGTTCAAATGAATTGAAGGGATCGGCTGCTCTGTCCAGGTAATCGCCCATGCGGGAGAGATTGGGCGCGCCCGTGTCCCAATGGGGAATCCCATCGGTACAGGCGTTTTCTATATAAAAATCGCAGGTAGCCGTCGCCGCTCTGAGCAAGGTGGAAAGGAGGGTCTCCTTTCCGCCATAGGGTTGGAGGGTCTGCTCATCCAGGCTGTCTATCCATTCCAGTTGCTCGGCGAATCCGCACATGGCCCATGCCAGCCCTCTTGTCCAGGTAGTAAAACCGGAGAAACCCTGCTGCGAATTGGGGCATCGGAAATTGCCGTCTTTGGTATTGAAGATACTTTCGTGTGCCGTACGTCCCCAACGATCATAGATATCGCGTCCTTCTCCGTAGAAAACGGAGTATGCGGCCGTAGCCCGAAGGTGTTGTATCGCCCGCTCCAGCAAATTTATTTTACGGTCTCCCTCTCCCTGGAAGACATGGCCGAGGCAATGGCTGATGACCAGGGCGCGGCAGGAACGGATCGTATCTACAAACAAAGAGTGCGGCCCATTGAAAGAATAAATAAAGCCTCCGTCTTTTATAGTCGTCCAGCGGGCCGCCTGTACGGCGCCTGAAATCTTGAGTGCGAGCTCATAAAAGTCCTTCTCCCATTCGTTAAAGGGGATTTTATTCTCTTTCATCAAACGCAGCAGGTTGCCATAGGTGCTCACGTTGTTAAACCCATGATCATGTACGCCGGTATGGCTCACATGCGGCGCCATCAGCTTCAGGGTGTTGGTCCTTCCCGATTCCAGGAAGGACTTTTCCCCGGTGGCATCATATTGGAGGATAGCCGAGCCAAATTGAAAGCCCTGTGTCCATTCCGTCCATCCTCTTGTCGAATACCTGCCTTCAATTGTAAATACCGGGGATCCTTTCGCATTGTCGTAATTTCTTTCCAGCAGGCGAATCTTCTTACCGGACAGATCCCAGAATCTTTTCAATCCGGAGGCGAGATCCGCCGGCCTGAGCGTATGGTCTATGCTGATCATCAGTTATAAAAAATGTAATGATTATATGATAATTGTAAAAACGATAAACGATTCTTCATGATGGTTCTCTCTGCGTGACCATTCTCCCCGGCATCATCGCTATGGCTATGATACCGATGACGGCCAGCAGGATCGCCGTTGCAAATCCGTTGGCATAGGTTCCGCCGCAATCGCGAAGCCAGCCGACCAGCATCGGCGACAATGCTTCGGCGATCCCATCCGCGGTTAAGACGAGGCCCATGATACGCCCCATCACCTTTACGCCAAACAATTCGGCGGCCATCAGGGGGATGATCATGTAGTCACCGCCCAGTCCGATGCCGAATACAAAGGCAAACAAATATATGACCCCCGGTAAAGCAGCAAAGTAGAGCAAGGGTATGGATCCGGCAACCAATGCGTAGATGAGGATCATTATATATTTCCTGGGGAACTTATCAGACAGCCAGCCCATCAGCAACCGTCCGCCAATACTCGACAAAAGAATCAGGGAAATGATATTCGCCGCCTCCGATTGGGAGTATTTCAGGTCGAGGCTAAAGAATAATTTCAGGTTCTGGCTCGTCCCGCTCACCGCGCCGATGGAGCACATGCTGCCGATCACCAACCCGTAAAAGGCCCGGCTTTTCAGCATCGTGTTTAAAGAAATCTCCGGTCTGTCGCTACGGGCCCCGTCTATCAGGGAAGCGGGGTGGTCCTTTGCCGGAGGTCCCGGGTTCTCCTGTACGACCCAGGCCATCGGAAAGGCAATCCCGACCATGCCGATTCCCAGGATCATCAAGGCCTCGTGCCAGCCCAAATGCAGGTTTAGCCATTTTGCTATTTGCGGCACCAGCATGCCTCCCACGCCTATCCCAAGATAGGCGATGCCCATCGCCTTCCCCCGCGACTTATTAAACCAGCGCGCGGTCAGGACCTGGTTTGGCAGCGGGCCTCCACACATATAGCCCAATGCGTTAAAGATATAAAACAGGTAAAACTGCCAGAGTGCGGTCACCCGGCTCAGGCCGATCAGTGCGATGCCGCCCATCAGGATCCCCGCAAGCATAAGCCGCCGCGGGCCATAATGGTCGATCAGCCAGCCGGCAAAAAAACCAAACAGGCCTACGACGATCTTTGCAAAGGCATTGCCCGATGTGATCGTAGCTCGTGACCAGCCAAATTCCTTAAACCAGAAATCATAGAAGAAAGGGAGACCGTAAAACATGATACCGACCAGCGAGAAGAGGCTGAGAAAGCCTGTCGCAATCACTTTTATTTGACCGGAGCTTATCTTATGGGTCGCCATTCGTCAGATGGTTAGAACTATGAATATAAGGATTCATGGGATATTGAATAATTATATTTAATTTGTCTGTGTCAAACTGCTTCTCTCACACGATTTAATGCCAAAAAAATGACTATCGATTCTGTAAACCCTTTCAATGGGGAACTCATCAAATCTTACCAGACGCATACGGACAAACAGGTGAACGAAATGATCGACCGGACGCATCATGCCTGGCAGCGCTGGAAAGCCACCAGCTTTGCTGAACGGGGGGCCTATATGAACAAGGTAGCGGAGATACTCAGGCGCCGGAAAAACGAACTCGCGGAACTGATGGCCCTGGAGATGGGCAAGAACCTCAAAGGAGGTATTATGGAGATCGAAAAATGCGCCGTCTCCTGCGAGTATTTCGCGAACCACGCCGAAGCCGCTTTACAGGAAGAGTTTATAAAAACGGATGCTGCCAGGAGTTATGTCAACTTCCAGCCCATCGGCGTCATCCTCGCCATCATGCCCTGGAACTTCCCGTTCTGGCAGGTGTTTCGGTTTTTGGGCCCCGCGCTGATGGTCGGCAACTGTGCCGTGTTGAAACATGCTTCGAATGTTTTCGGATGCGCCATCGAAATAGAAAATATCATCAGGGGGGCGGGGTTTCCGGAGCATGTTTTCCAAACCTTGCTGATCGGCAGCGCCGGCGTGGATGCGGTGATAGAGCATCCGTTTATCCAGGCCGTGACCCTCACCGGTAGTGTGGCCGCGGGCAGGAAGGTGGCGCAGAAAGCCGGGTCGCTGATCAAGAAGTCGGTGTTGGAACTGGGAGGAAGCGATCCGTATATCGTACTCGAAGATGCCGACCTGGAATTGGCGGCCGAGACCTGTACGAACAGCCGGCTGATCAATAGCGGCCAGAGTTGCATCTCCGCCAAGCGGCTGATCGTAGTCGAAGCCGTGGAGAAGGAGTTCGTGGACCTGCTGACCAGGAAAATGGCTTCCAAGGTCCTGGGCGACCCCCTCGATCCGGGGACGGATCTGGGTCCGCAGGCGCGTATCGATCTGCGTGACGAGCTGCATAATCAGGTACAGGAAAGCATCAAAAAAGGCGCGAAATGTATTTTGGGCGGCACGGTTCCAAAAGGCAACAATGCCCTTTACCCCGCCACCATCCTCACCGGTGTAAAAAAAGGAATGCCGGCTTACGACGAGGAGTTGTTCGGCCCCGCTGCGGCAGTTATTGTCGTCAAAGACGAGGAAGAAGCCATCGCCATTGCAAACGATTCGGAATTTGGATTGGGGGCCGCGATCTTTACAAAGGATACGGCCCGCGGGGAAAGAATCGCAGCCACCCGTCTCGAGGCCGGCGCCTGTTTTGTAAATTCTTCCGTGAAGTCCGATGCGAGTCTGCCTTTTGGCGGAATCAAGCAATCAGGCTATGGCCGCGAGCTGGGTGTCTATGGCTTTAAGGAGCTTGTAAATATCAAGACTGTTTATGTGAAATAGAGGGGTTTTCCGGGAGCGAAGGCTGAGGGCTAAAGAAACCGCGTAAAGATCCGTTAGCTTTTGTAATAGTTCAGCATCCAGTTGATGCCAAACTGATCCTGTACGGACCCGAACAGGGCGTTCCAGAAGGTGTCGGTCACGGGGGCGAGGACTTTGCCGCCTTTGCCGAGCTTTTCGAACAGGGTGTGGATCTCTGTCTCACTGGAGCAGCTGATCGCCAGTTGGATATTGTTGCCATGGGTCTGTCCTTCGGGGCCGCTCATATCGGATCCCATAACCAGGAGCTGGCCTTTTAAGGTCAGTCCCGAATGGAAGATCTGGCCTTTCCCGGCGGGCCAGAACTGTTCCATCGGAGATCCGTCCAATTCCTGCAGATCCAGGTCGCCGCCAAAGCATTCCTTGTAAAAAGTCATGGCTTCGCGGCATTTGCCGTTAAAACCGATGTACGGGTTGATCGAATTCATGATCGTGTTTTTTGGTTTATGATGTTAAAAGTAAGGCTATTCGCAGAAGAAAGAGGGGTGCAAATGCGACATTCGCAGGGGTGCTTTGGCCTGGGATTCTATGGAGCTTCGCTTCCGGACAAAGCCAGTCAGCAGGGAGAAAATGAACACCGTAAAAAGATGCTAAATTGGTCTCATTTAGCGCAGGAATCGGTATTTTTATACTATAATCTACGAGGGATGCGTATAATACTGGCAATACTTGCATCGATAACAGTCCTTTCCCCAAAGGCCCAGACGTATTTGCCGGCGAGCCAGCCAAACTATACACCCTGGCTTTTCGCTCCGGATACTCATTACATCGTTGACAGCAGTCACACAGATCACAAATGGCAACTCAGCAAGTATGCCGGTCTGTCTGCCGGTTATATCTTTTTTGGCGGCGGCACGAGTTTCCTGTCCGCGCCCGTCGGGCTGCAATTGAGCCGCCCCCTGAACAAGAACCTATATGCGTTCGGCGGCGTTTCCGCGGCGCCTGTCTTTTTTAACTTCAGCCGTTTCACGGATCCTGCTTTCAACAAATCCTATCCCGGCAACGGCTTTTCAAACGGCTATGGCCTGGGCTATCACGCGAGAGTGGAAGCGGGCCTCATGTATATCAACGATGCCAGGACATTTTCGATATCGGGCAGTATCGGAGTGGACAGGGGCAGTTACCCGGTTTATCCGTACAATGGGAACGGGGTGAATACGAAAAGGCAATAACTACAACCGCGGAACGCGGATGAGCTGACCGATCCGGAATGACGCAGGATTTTAACAAGCACTCTCACCGGGCAAATCAAGCCTCGAAAATTCCGGTTTTCATCATTTATCACTATTTTTATTTATCAATTTATCGCAGCCTTTGCGAGCCTTCACACAATATGGTTTTAGCAATCATAATAATATAATAACAATCAAAATCCAAAAAATGAGCACGATTAAAGTAAAAGACGGGACGGAAATCTACTACAAGGATTGGGGAACCGGGCAGCCTATCGTCTTTCATCATGGCTGGCCTTTATCGGGCGACGACTGGGATGGACAAATGATGTTTTTCCTCAACAGGGGATTCCGGGTTATTGCGCATGACCGCAGGGGGCATGGCCGGTCCGGCCAAACCGCCAATGGGCACGATATGGATACTTATGCGGCGGATGTTGCCGAGCTTACGAAAGCGTTGGATCTGAAAAATGCGGTACATATCGGCCATTCTACCGGTGGCGGCGAAGTGATCCGGTATGTTGCGAAGCACGGCCAGGGCCGGGTGGCCAAAGCGGTCCTGATCAGCGCGGTCACTCCACTCATGTTACAAACCAATAACAACCCGGAAGGCGTGCCTTTATCCGTGTTCGATGAAATACGGGAAGGTACCGCCACGAAAAGACAACAATATTTTCAGGATTTTACGATTCCATTTTATGGCTATAACCGTCCGGGGGCAAAGATATCGCAGGGTGTCAGAGATAATTGGTGGCGTCAGGGGATGATGGGCGCGATAAAAGCGCATTATGATTGCATCAAGGCTTTTTCAGAAACAGATTTTACAGAAGATCTCAAAAGCGTGGATTTGCCGGTACTCGTCCTGCATGGCGAAGACGACCAGATCGTTCCTTTCCCCATTTCCGGAGCAAAGGCGGCAAAGCTTTTGAAAAACGGAAAACTGATCTCCTACCCAGGTTTTCCGCATGGGATGCCGACGACGGAAGCCGCGACCATCAATGCGGACCTCCTGGCGTTTATCAAGGCTTGATAGATACAGGCCTGATAGATCGAAGCACGTGTAAGGCCGAAACAAAATAAACAGAGCTGTCATCATTTTCCGGTGACAGCTTTTTTATTGAAGCTTTTATTGTTGAAACATGTTTTGTCGGAGCTTCTTTTGTCGGAGCTTCTTTTGTTGAAACTTTCTTGTTGAAGCAAATGATGAGGATACTCATCCTGCAAGCGTGGCCAAAATTTGCTTTGCCAAGACAAGCAAAAGATGAAATTTAATATTTTTCATCTGCGATTCCTTTATTCCGGCGATTCCCGCAGGGCAGCCTTGAAGCCTGGACAGCTGTCCCTTGCGGAAAGGTAAAGTTGGTGATGATTGCAGAAACCGTCCCGGTCCCGCACCGACGCAAACCCCGAACTCATGACCGTGAGACCGCGATAGGTCTCTTCAATGAAAGCCGGATCGTTCTGAAAATGTGCGCAGTTTTCGCAGACCGGTCCGGTACTACCCAGTTGGATTGAATCAAAAATTTTCATGCGTCAATGTGTTACGACGGAAGCCCAGTAATGACCGAAAACGACGACTGACAGGATATAGCCCAAAATTACGTTTACAATGACGCCGGCAGTGAATGCGACGAAGGGCTTGATACCCGCATTTGCCAATTCACGGAATCGCGTCGTAAGACCAATACTTAAGAAACTAAAGGTGAACGCCCAGGTCCTGAGCGACGTGATGGGGGCAATGAGAGAGGGTTTCACCAATTTATTGTATTCACCCAGCGTATATCCATGGACAATCACCGTCGTAAGCACCGAAGCGATGAGGAAGCCAAGTACGAATTTGGGAAAGCGCCACCATATCTGGCCGACCTGGACCTTTGAGTTTGTTTCAGAGCGTTCCCACACCAGGACTGAAATGAGCGCCAATATAAACGACCAGATACCGATCCAGATGTCCCGCCCGATCACTTTAATCAGCGTATAGGATGCAAGCGCCTGGTCTGCCGTTCCGGAAATGCCCAGCCCCTTACCGGCCAGACCACCATAGGACTGGGCGCCTGCCAGGCCGGCAGCGTCAGCGAATTCGGAGGTCCCGATCCAGGCGCCCCCTACGCCCGTCGGCAGGTGAAGCGTTCGCGAAACCAGCGGTAACGCGAAAATGAGAATAATGGCCCAGAATACGACCAGGCTTATGGCGATTGGCGGATGCTCCTTCTTAGCCCGTACGGCGCCGGCAATTGCAATCGACGCCGAGACGCCGCAGACCGCGCCGCCCGCCCCCAATACTGCCGCCAGCCGCTGGTCCAGACCCAGCTTTCTGGCGACGAAGAAGATGGTCAGAAACGTAACGATGGAAACAATCGAAGCCTGCAAAATAGCCACCGGGCCGGCCCAGATAATCAACGTGAACGGCAAGGTAGCCCCCAGCAGGACAATGCCAAGCTTGATATAAAATTCGACCCGGAAACCGGCATCGAGCCAACGCGGCAGTCCGATCAGATTTGAAATAATCAATCCGAGAACGAGGGCCACCAGCGGCGGTTCCAGGTTATACCGACTGGCCTGATCCCAGCTGCCTAAGGCGTAGATGATGGTCGAAAGTATAAAGACAAAAATAAAAGATGAGATAAAGGCCTTGGGCTTTTGCCCAATAAAAGAAGTGACGATCGTGAAGAGAACCAGGAAGGCGCCGAGCAAAGCGAGGTATCGAATGGCGTTCGTGGAAAATTGAGCGGCAAGTTCCGAAAAGGTTGACCATTTGGCCGGAGCCACCGCAATCCAGGAGATGCCGGAGCCGGCAAGATAAAAGACATAGGCCAGTATAATGATGCCCAGGCCCACCCAAACAGCCCACCAGTCCTCCTTCGACCAGAATTTCTGTACGCCGGAGGGCGGATTCATACCTGCTGTTTCAGTCTTATTTGTAGTCATGTGAGTTGTTAATTAAGGTGTAAGGCGAAAATAAGCCAATAAAACTGATCTATTTAATTAGTAGACTTCCCAGTGTCTAAAGATAATAACTTTTTATTTCCCCTGACGGAAAGCGAAGTATGCGGAATGCGGGAAAACAATCCGGAATCATCTAATTAACCCTCGTAATCCGTAAAACGATATCTCCGCGAATTTCAGGGGTGGCAAACTGAAGATCCGAAGATCCCTTGATCTTTATCGAAGGCGAATACAACCCGGTCTCCGGAGAATACGAACGGAACTCGTACTCCCCTTCGGGAAGGTCAAACCGAATATGGCCATGAATCGGCTTGCCTGCACTCCTGTCTGTCAACTCCCGCTCGTCCGCCAGGTAAATATTATAATCTTTACCCGGCGTCGCAAAAACGGCTTCCAATAGATTGTCCGGTTTCTCCTTCAGCCAGTTTGCGACGGGCTTCCCTTTCACGATGTCGACCGTATGCATATAGGCAGACAAATTCCCGAACCAGGTCCGGATGTATTTTTGCGAGCTGTCCGTGCCCGTTTCGGAATAGTTAATGATGCTGAAATCGATAAGATCATAGTGGGCTCCGGAAAAAAGGGTCACCCAGGCACGCTTTCTATCAATCGTCCATCCTTCGTAATCCTTATATTGACTGGCGACGTTGTCCTCGTCAAAATTCAAAGGCCTGGCTTCGTTGTAGGTCGCGAGGCAATAGTCACGTACCGTTCTCAATTTTAATTGTTTGGACATAAACTCGCCCATATCGTAGCCCTTGCCGTGATAGGTGGTATTCGGCAAGGGATGAATATTGACCACATCGAATTTCAAACCGCGAAAAGAACTATCCGAAGACTGCTGCCAGGGGACATCGGTATAGGCTTCCTCGCCCACCACCAGGTGCTTATAGGGCAGGTCCTTTTCGGATCCGCGGATAAGGTCCGCTAATTTCATCAACCACTGATTCACTTCCGATGGAGCGGCATTTTTTTTGTCGCCCTGGAGACCTCCGCCCGGCTCATTGCAGACCTCGTAGATGATATTGTCATATCGTTTTGTAAACCCGACGATCTTTTGAACATATCTTTTCTGCGCTTCAAAAATCCGGGGATTCCGCATCGTGATATAATCAGGCCAGTCTATCTTCTCCAATCCGTTGATATTGTTCTCAGCATTCAAGGGGTTTAAAGCCCAGACATCGGGTTCATAGGTATTGCTCAAAAGCGTCAGTTCGACCACAATTCCGTAGTGCGAAGCAAGGTCAAGAAAGTTTTGCAGCCTGGAAAAATACTCGGGGTTCCATTGGTCCAGGTCATATTTTGGTTCTCCATCCAGTGCCCGGCCTGGCCCGGTCCTCAAAAAGGGGGAAATATAATCAGGCGATTCGGGCTTACAGGTAGAGTATGGATTGGTGGCGCTTTGAAGCTCCCGGAAAAGAAGAAATAACCGGGTATAGGCTATGCCTTTGGCGGCGGCATCCGCCAGGTAGCGCTCATATCGAAAGGGCCGGTTCATGACAGAGCCGTAGTGTTCGGTAGCCGTTAAAAAAACCATGGGCTTCCCCCTGAAAAGAAAACACTTCGGATTATCAGGATGGACGCGAACGGGGACTACCGAACTGTCTTTGGCATTTGCCGGACCCGCCATCCCGATGCGGCAATCGACTTTGAAATATGCGAACGACAACACCGGGAGAGAAAACAGGATAATGCTAAAAAGATAAATTTTGAAGGATTGGTACGTCTGCATATTGATTTGGGATTGATGCCTGGTTGTATATATCTAAGATATTGAATTTAAATAATATTCGTACATTCAAATCGAAGCAATAACGACAATATATCCCCTATCAAACAAAATCTCATGAACCGACACATATGGCTGTTTTGTAAGATGATTCCCTGCCTTCTGTTTGCCCTTGAAACAACCCCGGCCAGCGCACAGTTTGATACATCGTATGTAAAAAATGCCGACGATTATATTGCGGAAATCGACTCCCTTGAACATGCCGAAAAACTAACCACGGGAATTAGCGAGGGCTCAATAACAACCACTACAATGAAGGTTGTTTACGATACGGCAGAATCGAAAAACGACACAAGCTGGCTCCCCAACGTGATCGGCGGATTTTCACTCAAATACACGTATCAGAATGATACCGTATTAAAACTTCTTTATCACGACAATACAGACAAGAACATTTACGAAACATACTATTTCCGGAACAAGCAATTAATTTGCGCAAAGGTCAGACTGGAGGCGAACGGTATAGGAACCATCTTGTATCATGGAGTCCAATACTACAAAAATGCAAAAATCGTCTGTGCGCAGTTTCCTCCATCCGAAGCCCCGAAAGAATATCGCGGGCGTGTTCTATTCTCCTGGAGGGATGCAGGGACCAAATATTACGAGCAAATCACAACGGGATCGCGTTGAGTCGGCCCGGATCAGGGAACCGACACATTGATATCATAGTCACGAGGCAGGAGATTAGACATATTTTCCGTAATACTCCAGTTCTGAAGATTGAGTACTTCGTTTTGCGGGTAGAAGCTGCCGTTTTCGTCTATTGCAACGGGCTGCTGGTTCATCAGGCGGATAGAAGATTCCGTATAGGCGATCCCCCTTCTCGGATTGCCATAGATGACGGTGCAATCTTCATAGAAAAACAGGACATGGGTCTGGTCCTGTAAAATAGTCATTAGCCCGTCGGGATCGGTCCTGGGTTGCATAAAATAATCGGGCTCCCGCAACACGTCCCAGTAATGGTGAAGGGTATCCATCGGAATAGAGTCCGTTTTGGTAAAATTGGGCTGATAAAGTTTCTTCACCCGTTGTTTTTCCGTATTCGGAACCGGCATTTTGTACTTGATGATAAACCCCTCTTCCTTTGCCCGATGGTTATAAAGACTACGCATAAAATGCATCCTGGAACCCATATAGGCCAGTTGCCTGTTGTCCGCCCATTTCTTCTTTTTTTCGATGTCCGTAGTGGGCATATCCCGAAAGAGGGGATAGCCAAAATAGGAGATGATATGAGACTCCATGTCATAAACAAATCGCTCCAGCCTGTATTCCAGCTCATAGCCCAAAGCCTTGTTCTCTATCAGCAGAGGATCCGTGGCCGTCACGGCCAGCTGTCTGCTCTTGAGATAATAATGAAACCGCAATACCTCCTTATTTTTTATCGTGCAGTGGTTTGCGTTGTCGGTAGTACCGATAAAATACTGCAGAAAGGTCCTTCCATATTTCTTCCAGCCGTCTTTCAGAAAGGGCTCCACGGTTATCGCAGCCAACTCGTCGGCCGAGGTGTGGAGGATTATATTTAAAGAAGGAGGAAGATTGTGGCTGTTGACCCCGGTCGAGTAGGTAGCATAGCCGATCGCAGAGACGATCAACTCATAGCGCCCCTGGGGAAACTGCAATACGAAGGTCCCGTCGCTACGGGTAACCGTTCCTTTGGAGGTGCCGTTGAGAAACACGCTTACACCTGCCAGCGGCTTGCCGTTGGCGGAGTCTTTGATGATCCCGGTAAGGATATTGGTCTGCGCGCCGGCCGTAAAGGCAGACAGACAGACCAGCAGTAATATAGGGAAGGATAAGACTTTTTTCATTTGATGTATGCTCCGCGGCCGGGTGATTTGACCAAAGATAATCCATTATCTGGAGGGGGACCGGACGAGGAATTGGCGGGGTATGTTAACGTAATGTTAGGCGGGAACTGATTTACCCCGGCAATATTGTTTCGTTGACAAAAATATTTAATGTTACAATCGAATCAAGATATGCAGCAGGAGAGCGGGTGTATTGCTTTTGCTGCAAGAAAAGTTTATGGCAAATAAGGCGCGTCTTAATCGGGAACTCTTTTGAACTTCTGGATTCTGTTGCCAAGAATGTCTCCTACATAAATAGTTCCCTCTTTGTCGATAGCCAGGTCATGGTATCTGCAAACCGGCCCACTATAGTTGCCGCTTCTGTCAAATCTTGCAGCATACATTTTTCCAAAGCTATCGTCCTTCCACTCTTTAAGGAACCGACCTTCAGGGCCAAAAACCTGGATTCGGCTGTTCTCACGGTCGGCAACATAGACGTTGGCAATTGGAGCCAGTCTTTTGCCAATTGATAGGTGACCGTGTTACGCGGACCTTTGGCGGCATGTGCGGACCCCTGGTTTTTACAGGCATATGATAATATAAAAAGCAGAAGAAGGTAAAGGCCCTTTTTCATGAAAATTTAAGAGTTACCAGGTTACGCTTGTGCTTCCCGGCCGCCCCTGGCAACCGACCAATTTTCTATATTTCCGTCCGCATCGATGCTCCAGGAATCTCCGGTTGCGGGGGAACTCAGTATGGCTTTGTAGGTATGAGGCGTAGCTTCGATCACCAGGGTGGTCGCCGCGGTTCCGGATTCGTCTAATGAGGTTTTCGCATCCATATTCAATTGGGCCCTAGTGCCGGCATAGACTCCGTTCAAAAGGTAATAGAGATGCTGCCGGTAATACAACTCCCACAATTTCTTTTTCAGTATCTCCATAGCCGGCATGACAAAAGACGTCACGTTCGAGGTTGGCAGATCGGCAAAAAGCAGGTAGCCCCAGCGCTCAGGGAAATGCATATAGAACCGGGCATAGAGTGTGCGGAACCGGACATTTGATAAAATCAAATAAATCACAAATAATTGATTATTAACACGTAAAATAATAGGTACATTTCTAGCTACCCTTCTGTTGTATTCTAAAACCAAGAGCATGTTCAAAAACTATCTCCTCGTCGCCTTCCGCCAACTCCGCAAGAACCGCGGCTACTCCTTTATCAACATCTTCGGCCTTGCCACCGGCATGGCGATCGCCCTGGTCATCGGCATCTGGGCAGTCGACGAGCTTTCCGTCGATCAGGGGATGCCAAACGGCGACCGCATCGTGGAGATTATGCAAAATCAGTGGCCAAAGGGCCAGACCAGCGAGAAAACGCCGCCCTCGTATGTAGGCACTACCGTGTCTGCGGCCCTCAACCCCTGGCTGCAAAAAGGAAACTATCAGGATGTCTTCGCCCAAACGGCCATGACGCTTTGGGCCGACGAACATTTGCTGGTGAACGGCGACAAAAGCATCGCCCAAACTGGCACCTCGGCAGAGTATACCTTCCCGCTCATTTTCGGCTACCGTGTCCTAAGCGGCACCGCCGAATCCATGCGCGACCCCAACACCGCCCTTATTTCAAGATCGACGGCCATGGCGCTCTATGGCAGCGAGAATGCAGTGGGGAAAACCTTTAAATATGAAAATCGCCGTCCGTTCACCGTGGGGGGCGTCTATGCCAATCAGCCTGCGAACAGCAGCTTACAGGACATTGACTTCTTTATCCCGATGGCCAATGAGGAAAACAGCGGGGTCAGGAATACCAATAGTTTTGAAGACCACGATTGCCGTATGTATGCACTTCTCGCCGATAACGTCACCGCCGAACAGGCGACAGCCCGCATCAAGAATATCTGCAGCCCTTATGTGAAACACTCGTACGAAAGCTACCAGGCGGTTCCGTTCAAAAGCCTGTACCTGCATTACGATCAGACCAACTCCGTCGGTGAGGGCCGGGTGGTCTACGTCAGGATGCTCGGGATCATCGGGGTCTTTATCCTCTTGCTGGCCTGCATCAATTTTATGAACCTGGCCACGGCCCGCAGCGAAAAACGTGCGAAGGAAGTGGGCATCCGTAAGACGGTCGGCTCGCTACGGGGCCATCTCATCGCCCAATTTCTCGGGGAATCCGTCCTCCTCGCCTTCGTCTCCTTTGTCCTCGCCATCGCCCTGGCGGCTCTGACCCTCCCCTGGTTCAGTCACTTATCCGGAAAATCATTGAGTTTCCCCTGGACATCCCCCCTGTTTTGGATTGCCTCACTCGCCTGCACCGGGTTCACCGGTCTGCTGGCCGGCAGCTACCCGGCTTTTTATCTCTCCGGTTTCCGACCGGTAAAAGTTTTGAAAGGCACGTTCAAGACCGGCAAAGGCGCCGGCACGGCGCGAAAAGTCCTCGTCGTGGCGCAATTCTCCATCTCGCTCGCCCTGATCATCGGCACCATCGTCGTATTCCGTCAGATCCAGTTTGCCAAAGATCAACCGCTGGGCTATGATCAGGCCGGATTGATCACCGTTCCCGATAACACGCATGAACTGGACACTCACTATGAGGCCCTTCGCAATGGCCTGCTCAACACGGGCGTGGTCGCGGGTATCGCCAACTCCTCAACGAACCTCAACGCATTTTATCAGAATAATTGGCTCGAATGGGAAGGAATGAGTGAGGAAGCAAAAACCCTCACATTCCGCGACATTTTCGTCAACGCCGATTTTGGCCCCACCATCGGCTGGAACATCCTCAAAGGGCGCGACTTCTCCCGCGCACACCTCACCGACAGTATGGCCGCCATCGTTAACGAAACGGGCGCCCGCATCCTCGGATTTAAAGACCCCATCGGCAAGACCATCAAACACGAGGGAAAACCCTATACCATCATCGGGGTCGCGAAGGACATGATCAGCAATAGTCCCTATTACCCGGTACAACCCGCGATCTTCATGGGCGAAGGTGGCCATGCCGTCTTTACGATCCGCATCAAACCCGGTACGCCGGTGCGCACCGCCCTCGCCGCGATGGAACCCGTCTTCAAACAGTTCAACCCGGCCAGCCCCTTTATCTATTCTTTCATCGATGAGGAGTTTCAAATGAAATTCAATACGGAGTCGCGGATCGGCCATCTCGCGACGGTGTTCTCCGGTCTGGCCATCCTTATTTCCTGTCTGGGCCTCTTCGGTCTCGCGTCCTTCGTCGCCGAACAACGTACCAAGGAGATTGGCGTCCGCAAAGTGCTTGGCGCCCGCGTGACGGGTCTCTTGGCGCTGCTCTCCGGCGACTTCATAAAGCTGGTGGCGCTGTCCATGCTGATCGCGATGCCCCTTGCTTATTACTGCATGGATCAATGGCTCCAGAACTATGCGCTTCATACCTCTTTATCCGCAGGGATCTTTGTGTTCGCCGGCATGGGTTTGCTGCTCGTCACACTGGCGACGGTCAGTTACCAGGCTGTGCGGGCGGCGTTGATGAATCCGGTCAAAAGTCTCCGCACCGAATGATCTTGTGGTTAGGCATATTCGCCTGTAGAAAATACCTATGCTTTGTAAATCTCCGCCGGATATGGTTTTGTCCCTGGAAAAACTCTTTCTCCCAAGATTAATGGACAGACATACGGAATTTTGTGCCTATTTTTATATTATATCCATGAGATTCCCTAAATCCGCATTTTGTTTTAGATATGTCTGTTTTATGCTGACAGCATGTTGCATTCTCTCCTGTAACAAAAAAGGAGACAGTCCTCCGGTTGGAGATCCCTACGAGCGAAACGTGCTGAACCTATCGCCTAAACCGCTCCATCCGTCATCGTACCAATCCAGGCGTCCAAAGTTCTTTCCGGGCTCGCGGCAGAAACTGTTAAATAAGGCTTGCGGGTTAATTCCTCCCAGTTAACAGGACCGGAGCTCAAATTCAAAGGATCAACCCTTATAAGCGCCTTCGCAGTACCCAGCTTCTTATCCCTACCGCCAAAGTATCCAAAGACAAAAGATTCCAAACAAAAGAACTGGGATTGACAATAAAAACATGACCACGAAAACCCCACCACTTACCTTTATTCCCTTTTTCATATAGTAAAATAAAGCCAGGAGAGACATGATCAGTAGGAGAACGCTCATAATTATTGGCGGGACAAATATAATTAAGCCCATGCCGCCATTATCAATATCTACACTCGAAAGCCAGTATCCGAACCGTATAAAAAACGAGAGAAGTGAAAAAAGAGAAACCCAAAAAAAGGTCCTATAAAAAAACTTTCTTTCAGACCAAATTTTCAACCGTTCGGCGATCTTTAGTGTCGGATAAATATTTAATTTGTCGAACGGATCAAAGTTGGGTTCAAATCCGCCGGCGATTATTCGCGCTGATTGATAACGCCTGCCGTCTTTGTCAATCAAATAAGGTAAACAATATATTGTTCTTCCGTAAAGTGCCTGGTCTGGAAATTGGAAGTCGATATGTGCCTCCGCTATAAAATCGGTGGGAAAGCCATTTGCTGATAATTCTTTATCTATAATATCTTTTAGTGTTTTTGCATGGAATACTAATGGACGAATATTAAGTTCTTCCGGCTGGAAAGTTGCGTCCAAAACATTTAAGGAAGCTTTTCTCAAGCTAAGTTTTCTTGCCGCATTTAATAACCAATCTCCCATATAGCCGCGACTATAATAACGCTCGGTCCCAAAAAAACTTTGGGTGATGTTGTGAGGAATTCCGTTTAGGTTTCGACGTCTTGGCATTCGGTTTATCTAAAAGTACACTACTCCCAAATATACTCATCTCTATGGCTCATCCCCAGAGTAACGGCAGTTTCTTCCGCCCAAACATATGCTTCCTCGCTATTTTCTACAACCTAACCTTCCCGGACAGGGTCCACCGCCTCAGTGTCAGCGGGGACACATTTAGTAATAACGCCGCCTCGACCAGCGTCAACCACTCTTTCGCTTGAATGACCTTCACCTGTTCTTCTGTAATAAACGCCTCAGCCTCCTGTTTAATCATCGTCTCCAATTTCGCCCGGCTAATTACCTCATCTCTCTTTTTAACCTTGTATAATCGCTTCGCACAGGCGTCTGAACAGCATTGGGTGACGGTGGTCTTCGCCACAAACTCGTCTTGACAGAATTCGCATATTTTTACGATCCGGATATTACCACTCATAAAATCAATGGTTTAGCTGATAATTCGACGGTTTCCACCTGAAGTTCACCTGATTTTTAAATAATCCTCCCATAAAAGGTAATAAATTTATTACCTTTGAGTAATGAAATCCAGCGAGCTTGTCAGACTTCTTAAAAGAGACGGTTGGTTTGTGGTAAGGCAATCCGGTAGCCATATGATTATGGAGCATCCTACGAAGAAAGGACGAGTCGTTTGCCCCTCTCATGGCAGCCAGGAAGTGGGTAAAGGACTGGAAAAAAAGATCAAAAAAGACGCGGGAATAAAATAAACTATTTAATATATGAAAATTACTATAATCGTTGAAAAAACTAAGAACGGCTATTCAGCTTACGCTGAAAAATATCCGGTTTATACCGTAGGTAAATCTCTGGACGAACTCAAGCACAATATCCTGGAAGCAGTCAACCTTCTCCTTGAAAAAACGGGTAAATCCATCAAAGAAGATGATCTGAAAATCGTATTGGACCTCCCGCAGTTCTTTGAATTCTATAAGGTGATTAATGCGAAAGCCTTGTCCGAAAGAATCGGTATGAATCAAAGTTTGCTCGCACAATATATCAAAGGTGTCAAAAAGCCTTCTTCCACCCAAACGAACAGGATATTGAAGGGAGTTCAGCAAATCGGTAGAGAGTTAGCTGGCGTGCAATTTCTGTAATGTCTAAAGTCCATAAGTTCTCCCACAGTAAAACCGCATCACAAAGTACCATACTGTATCATAACGTATCAATATCCCCAGTTATAACCTGAAGATCCACTCAAAACCCATCTTAGTCCCGGATCGTAACAAAAAACTGGCTCCTAAAGACAAAAGAAAGCCGAAGAAAGCAAAAGAAAAACCTGATAATCAGGAGCGAAAAAATATAACCCGCGTCAACCGTGCGCCGCATGCAAAGCGGTCAATTCCCAATACAAAATATACTTTCCCGCATTGGACGTGGGTTTGAGAAGAATTGGTAACAGATTGGTAACAAATTTTACATCCAAGAAGCTCCAAGACCGGCTACGCCATATACCAGTAGAACGGGGAGTGTAAAGTAAACTGTGTCAGGGTCTTTTCTTCCCCCAGTTAATCCGGCCCATGGGCCGGATTAACTGGGGGAAAATTTTTTTAGAAAATTGCCGGCATCCTCCCCTCAAACATAATACTCAATTGCTGAATGGTCA
>JARLGZ010000077.1 GCA_031292515.1 Puia sp.
GCAGAATCAGCTCCGTAACGCGCTCCGGATGCGTCTCGGCGTAAGCGAGGGCAAGGGTGGAGCCCCACGAGCCGCCGAATACCTGCCAGCGCTCGATACCGAGATGCGCGCGAAGTTTTTCGATGTCCGCTACCAGGTCCCAGGTGGTGTTGTCCTCCAGCGACGCGTAGGGCGTGCTTTTGCCGCAGCCGCGCTGGTCGAAGCAGATAATGCGGTATTTTTCGGGATGGAAAAAGCGGCGCTGTTTCGGATCGGAGCCGCCGCCGGGACCGCCGTGGAGAAACACCACCGGCTTGCCGGCGGGGTTGCCACTTTCCTCAAAGTAGAGTTCGTGCACGGGCGAAACCTGCAGCCGGTCCGTGCGGTAGGGCTCGATCGGGGGATAGAGCCAGGTAACGGGATCTTTCATCGGGGAAATAGACAACCGTTGACTCGACATAACAGAACTAGTGTAACGCTGAGGTTCGTCTCATCATATTGCGCGGCAGCGTGAAGAAAAGCCCGGTCCTGGAATTCCAGTAGCTAAGCCGACTTTCGGGGAGCAATATTTCCCGACTGGAGCTTTTGTGCTATCCCAGGTCTCACTTATGGGGGGTCAGTCCAGGGCAACCGGCAAATTCACTCATGGGGGTGCCCCCCATGAGCGCTAAGGTGAGTCGCTTGATCCAGTAAGCGGCATTCGAGATTGGGGAGCGGAATCCAATTGCTCGACAATGGCTTCCGGGGCGGAATTGTTGACAGAAGCCGCAACTTGGCCTCCGGTCCGTCTGGATGAGTGCCTCGGGCTGGCAACAACTGAGATTCGTCTGTGGCAATTCGATCAGCGCCGTCTGGCTTACTAATCGATCGATTTTATAGTCTCCGGCATAACAATTTCGCTCTATTTCTCCGCTGGAGGTGTATGCTTCTCGCGTTTCCAAAACGCTTAAGCTTAGCGTTCCCGAGTTGGGCGCCCAGGAGTTGTCATGATCGAATCCATCGAGATTTCACGATGTGCAAGCTATGGCGACACCGTTGAAGAAATGAGGGGGCTAAAGGCTGTCAATTTTATGTATGGCTCAAACGGCGCAGGGAAGACCACAATCTCTCGTCTGATTGCAGATACCAACCCGCAATCCGGTTGCGCTGTCCATTGGGAGCATGGGACAAAACTGGACACGCTGGTCTATAACCGAGACTTTGTCCATGCCAACTTCAATCAGAGTATTGATTTCAAGGGCATCTTTACTCTCGGCCAGAAAAACATTGAAACAGAGAACAAGATCGAGCAGGCAAAAAAAGATATTGACAAGCTCGGGCACGATATCGAAACACTCTCACAGACGCTCGGAGGTGTCGATGGGAACGGCGGAAAGGCCGGTGAGCTGCAGTTGATCGAATCTCAATTCCGAGATGCATGCTGGGAAATCAAAATCAAGCATGACGACAAGCTGCAGGAAGCAATGACTGGATACCGCAAGGACAAACAAAAATTCAAAGAGAAACTTGTGGCAGAATGCACGAAGACCGCGACAACTCCTCCGCCCTCTCAATCGGATATCGAGTCCAATGCAACATCTGTTTTCGGGCCCACGCCCACAATAGAGACGCCTATCCCTGCCCTAAATGACGCAGATTTTCTCAAATGGGAATCGGACCCGGTTCTAGCGCGCCGTGTTCTAGGCAAGACTGATGTCGATATTGCGGCCATGATCCAGAAACTTCGCAACAGCGACTGGGTAAAACAAGGAATCCCTTTCTTCGAAAGCAATGAAGGCACCTGCCCATTCTGTCAACAAAAGGCGCCTGCACAATTGGCTGCGAGCCTAGAGGACTACTTTGACGAAGCCTTTCTGAGAGACAGTCAAACAGTTATTATGTTGCAGGCAGCATATAAACTGGAGGGAGAACGGCTACAGCAAACTATGCAGACTGCGCTCTCGACGGCGTCCCATTTTTTGGATTTGGAGACAGTTGCTGCGGACAAGGCGATATTTGATTCTCGCTTCCAACTCAATTTGCAACGCATCGAGACTAAAGCGAAAGAGCCAAGTCAAATCATTACGCTTGAGCCATTGGGAACAGTTTTGGCCACGGTCAAAAGTGCTCTTGCCGATGCCAATTTGAAGATTCAGGCACACAATTCGTTAGTTTCCAACCTTTCTTTGGAAAAGTTAAAACTAACGAATCAGGTCTGGACATTCTTCGCACAGGTTGAGATTGCTGTTACATTTAAAAAATATGCCACAGACAAAAAAGACGTTGAGGCGGCTATAACGTCGTTAAGGTCCCAAATTGAGAAGAAAAGGCAGGAAAGCGCCCAAAAAGAATCTGCAATTCAATCATTAGAGAAGAGCGTTACAAGTGTTAGCCCTAGCGTGAATGACATTAACAAGTTACTTCAAGGATTTGGATTCAAGAACTTTTCTATCGAAGCAACAGACGCTAATCGCTATCGGTTGCGCCGAGCTGATGGTAGCGATGCGAAGGATACGCTGAGCGAAGGGGAGCGCAGCTTCATCACGTTCCTATACTTCTATCATCTACTGAAGGGTAGCTATAGCGAATCAGGCATGACTAGGGATCGCGTTGTGGTCTTTGACGATCCGGTCTCAAGTCTAGATAGTGATGTCCTCTTTGTCGTGAGCAGTCTAATCAAGCAGACCATCGAGGAAGTTCGATCTAAAAAGGCACTTGTCAAACAAGTTTTTGTGCTAACGCATAACGTTTACTTCTATAAGGAGATCACATTCGTCAATAATCGAAACGGTGGAGACGCTTTATATGACGACACATTTTGGACAGTCCACAAGATAAATGGCATTTCGTCAGTCAAGAATCATTCATCCAATCCGATCAAGACATCCTATGATCTTCTCTGGTCCGAACTCCGTGATCATAATTTAGCGAATCAAGGCCTTCAAAACACTATGCGTCGAATACTGGAAAACTATTTCCGAATTCTCGGTGGTGTTAGTTTCGACGATATTGTCGAGAAATTCAATGGGGAGGAGAAGCTGATTTGCCGCTCTCTGCTTTCTTGGGTCCATGCCGGGTCACACGGATTGCCGGATGATATCTTCCATACTTTGGATGAGGCCACGATGGAGCGTTATTTGGCGGTCTTTCAAAAGGTATTTGTTCGGATGGGGCATACGAATCACTACAACATGATGATGGGACTTCCTTACGTCATGGAGCGTGTGGTAGGCGCATAATCATTAGTTTTATGCGCATGGGGGGGCATGAAGCTCGCTCGGCCTCGGTCGGGTCTCCAATCTCAATTTGAGATAAATCGACAAGTCGCTCAGCGAACGCTCTGGGGGACTTGGCGGGCCAACCTTCGAGGTCCCGGACGTATTACGGGTTAACCCGGGGTAGTTTCGCTTACCTTAGCGCATGTGATTGAAACCCTCTGCCCGCTCCGGAAGCCTCTATTTGTAACTCCGGTATTAAGTACGTATCCGTACATTGGAGATTCAGGTAAAGCCGGTGGCACAACTGCGATTTCAACAGCATCTATACCCATGTTTGGTATGGTGCGGGGCTGGAGACCGGCGCTACTTATTTGGGGAGAGGTTCTAGTGTGGCGTCTCCGAAGTTCGTGCCATAAATCACGAAAAGCAACCGCAGGTCTTTCGACTCCGTTTGGCCAAAAAACGGCCAAACTGCGCTCAAGATGACAGTGCAATTTATGATACGAACTTTAGGGACAGGACACTAGTACTACAGTTGTAGTTGCTTCGAGTTCTGGATAAGCGGCGAAAGCCCGGGCCTGAAGGCCTCGCAAATTCGCTGTCTTTCAGGGGGTTGAAACCCCCTGCTCCCTCCGGAATTCCCTATTGGGCATAGTGCGGGTCTGGAGACCGGCGCTACTTATTTGGGGAGAAGTTCTACAACTGGTTGCATAAATAGTTTGGGTAGGTGGAAAACATCCCTCAGGGGCTAAAGCCCAGTGTTCATGCACCTTCTACGGCACGGCTAAAGCCGTGCCCTTTCAAGACCGGTTTATGCAACCGGTTCTAATACGCGCTATTGCCGACGAGGACTTCGGCGGGGTGTTGCTGCTGCGCGGCTAGCAAACTGACCACATGGTTGACGATGATGAGGTCTTCTGCGGGAGGGATGACGCGCACGGTGACCAGCGAGTTTTCTGCGGAGATGATTGCCGGGCCGCGAACGTTATTTCGTGCCGGGTCAAGCACGATGCCTAACGCTCCGAGGCCGGCGCAGATCTCCGCACGCACGGCGATGTCGTTCTCGCCAATGCCGCCGGTAAAGACCAACATGTCGAGTCCGCCGAGTTCGGCATAAAAACTGC
>JARLGZ010000078.1 GCA_031292515.1 Puia sp.
TCGCGGGATAAAGCTGTAGAGGTTTTTTGGGAACGAGGGGTGTCCGAACTGGCGAAAGGGCTTGTCGGTGCCTCTTCCCAGGCTGACGGCGGTTCCTTCAAAAAAGCAAAGGGAGGGGTACAGGTAGATGGATTGCATGTCCGGCAGGTTGGGAGAGGGGCGGACGGGAAGGGCATACCTGCTCTTGTGCGTATAGTTTTTACACGGTATCACGACCAGCCTGAAATCATTCAGCCCGATGTTGAAGGGTTTTTTCCGCATGGCCTGTATGACCGAATCGATCCTCCGGGCGGTCTCATTGATGGCGTGAACGGAGTTTAGCTGGCTGATGATGGCCGGATCGATCCATTGTTCGCCGATCAGCATGTCCGCGTATTCCCCGATCGTCATTCCGTAGACGACGGGAACCGGTTGCATGCCTACAAAGGATTTAAATGCCGGATTCAGCACAGGCCCATCGACATAGAAACCATTCGGGTTGGGGCGGTCGAGGAGGACCAGGGGTCTGTTGTATTGAATGGCGGCTTCGATAAACTTCTGCAGGGATGCGATATAGGTATAGAAGCGAACGCCGACGTCCTGGATATCGAAGAGAAGGATGTCGACACCCGTAAGATCGTCTGCTGAAGGTTTCTCTTTGTTTCCATAGAGGGAGACCACCGGGATGCCGGTTTGGGGATCCTTGTCGTTGCCTACCTGTTCTCCCGCATCTGCCGTTCCCCGGAAGCCGTGTTCGGGGGCAAATATTTTACTGATATGGATGCCTCTTTTCAAAAGGGTGTCCACGAGATGGCTGCCCCCCACCCGGGAGCCCTGGTTGGCAAAAACTGCAACGGAGAGACCCCGTAACAGGGGGAGATAACGGTCCAGTTGGTCGGCGCCTGTCAGTATGCGGGGGCTTGTCTCCGCGGGGGCGGTGTGCCCGGTCTTTGATAGATGGGTCGGGGGAGCTTGCGTTCTTTGTGCTGGGACCGCGGCTTTTTGTGAGGAGGCCGGGAATGGCAAGCCTGCTAACATCAGCAAGCCGGTGACCAGGAGTGCCTGAAAAAGCAGGTTGGTCGTTTTGGTCGCTGACCGGTCTTTTGGGAGCGGTCGTTTAAGGAGCCGTTCTTCACAGAAGGCGTGTGCGGTATTGGAAGTTCTTACAGTCATAATTTTGGGTTTCTGGTTGTATGAGGTTTCCGGTTGTTTGTGATTTCTGGTTGCAAGATCGGCCATTTAGGCAAGTTTGATTAATAATCCTACCTTGCACGGGGACCGTTTGCAAGGTAGCACCGGATCCCTAATTTTAATCTAAAAATTCGAGTTGATTTATGCAGCAAGTTAAAGCCGGTGACACAGTGAAAGTTCATTATCATGGCCGTCTTACCGATGGAACGGTATTCGATTCTTCCGAAGGACGCGAACCCCTGGAGTTCGAGGTGGGAAGCGGCATGGTGATCAAAGGTTTCGACAATGGATTGATGGGAATGGCCATCGGCGACAAGAAGACCGTGGAGATAGCGGTGGACGAAGCCTATGGGCCCAAGGATCCCCAGATGGTCATGGAGTTTCCGATCGACCGGTTTCCCCCGGATGTTAAGCCGGAAGTGGGCATGCAATTGAATATGACCAATAGCTCAGGACAGCATATTCCCGTCGTCATCGTAGATGTAAAAGAAGACGCGGTCGTTTTAGATGCGAATCACCCGCTGGCCGGCGAAGACCTGATCTTCGACCTGGAACTGGTTGACATCGTAGCTCCGAAGTCGCGGATCATCATGCCATAGGTCATGATTGATACGATAAGGACCCGGCGCGGCGAAATACGCTAAACGCCGGATGCCATAAATTCAGGTGCTATAAAGACCAGATGCTATAAAGAGATTCCGCAAGTGCGCCGGTAGGGGCGTGGGTGGATATTTCCCGCCTAGGCCCCCTTGTATCTTTTCCCGAACGCGATGTTCAGGAGCAGGATCGCTATGATGGTAATGGCGGTAATGAGAACAGAGCCTTCCAGGCCGAAGTCTCCCCCGGTCAGGATGAGGTCTCCTTTCGTCTCCAGTTGGAGAATCGCCGGCATGCTGAGACCGCTGACCCTGAACCCCATCAGGGGGCCCTGGAAGAAATTCCAGCTGAAATGCAGCAGGATGGAGTACCAAAGATTGCCCGAATATATATAGTTGATCCCCATAAGTACGCCCGCGAGGGCGAGGTTGACAAAAGCGAGCGGGGTAATCGAGGGGTTGGTGATATGGAAACCCGCGAAAAGGATCGCCGACACGATGAGCGCGGTCCATTTGTCAAAGGATTGCAAGAGATTGTTCAGGACATAGCCGCGGAATACCAGCTCTTCGCTGAAGGCGATGACCAGTAACAGGCAGACGGACTTCAGCAGGAGGGGCCCGTCGAAGTCGATATCCGTCCAATGAAAATGCCCGCTCAGGAATAAGATCAGGGCGCCGAGACCCAAAAGAGCCGTTCCCGTGAAGAAGCCGGCGGCAGCATCTCTCCAATAACCCGGCAACCTGAGCCCCAGGCTGCCCACGCTGCGCCGGTCGACAAACAACCTGAATAAGAGTACACTCAACATCGAGACGATCCATTCCAGAGAGACAATCAGCCATAGATATTTCCCGTTTAAAAGATTGGTGATGAGGTGCAAAGGATCTTCCGCGATCTCGTCCATTTTCATGTCGGCGAACACCAATACTGCCGGGATGGCGATCGCTACAGTGAGGATGAGAAAACAGATGCCGAACAGCAATACCCTCAACCAACCTTGTTCCAGCAATGGCTTTTTTTCGGGGAGACCCGATGTAAGAATTACGGGCATAGTCTTTATATTCGCCCCATAAATTACGAAAATGTTCGATAACTATTCATTCACCGTGGCGGAAAGATTTTTAAGATATGTGCAGGTCGACACCCAAAGCGACCCTCAGTCGAAGAGCTACCCTTCCACGGAGAAGCAGAAAGACCTGGGTACCATACTGGTAAAAGAATTGCAGGAGATGGGTATCGGGGATGCTTCGCTGGACAGTTTTGGCTATGTCTACGCGACCATCCCTTCCAATACTCCCGCCCATGTACCGGTCATCTGCTACTGCTCGCATGTGGATACGGCGCCGGATTGTACGGGAAAAGATGTAAAGCCTCTTATGCACGCGAACTATGATGGCGGTGATATCGTGTTGCCGGACGATCCATCGCAGATCCTCTCACCCCGCGACCATCCGTATCTGCTGGAAAAAAAAGGAGAAGACCTTATTACGGCGTCCGGTAAGACGCTCCTGGGGGCGGATGACAAGGCTGGCGTGGCGGTCATCATGGATATGGCGCATTATTTAATGAGTCATCCGGAGGTTCCGCATGGGAAGATACGAATCCTGTTCACCCCGGACGAGGAGATTGGCAGGGGGGTAGACAAACTCGACATGCAGCGACTGGGTGCCGACTTCGGGTATACCCTGGATGCGGGAGAGCGGGGCGCTTTCGAAGACGAGACCTTTTCGGCGGATGCGGTAAAGGTGGTGTTTCATGGGGTGAGCGCTCATCCGGGTTATGCCAAAGGGAAGCTGGTGAATGCGATTAAAGTGGCTTCCTCTTTTCTCGATTCCCTGCCCAAAGACGAGTGGTCGCCTGAGACGACGGAAGACCGGTATGGGTTTGCCCATCCCGTCCATATCGAAGGGATTGCCGAAAAGGTGACTGTCGAATTCATCATACGGGATTTTGTCACCCGGAAGCTGGAAGCTTATGCGGACTATTTGCGTCAGGCGGTCGATGATGCCCTGGCAAAGTTTCCCGGGGCAAGGGCGGATTTTTCGGTGAGGGAACAATACCGGAATATGAAGGAAGTGTTGGACCAGCATCCGGAGGTGTCGGCATACGCCGTCGAGGCCATCGAACGGGCGGGTGTGTCCGTCAAGAGGTCGAGCGCACGTGGGGGAACGGATGGGTCCCGTCTCTCGTTTATGGGACTGCCCTGTCCGAATCTCTTTACCGGTGAAATGGCGTTTCACGGCAAACAGGAATATGTGAGCATCCAGGATATGCAGAAATCGGTGGAGACGATCGTGCATCTCGCCATGATCTGGGCGGGAAAATAGTGAGTAGTGAGGGGTGAGTAGTGGGTGGGTTGAAGATGGCGGGTAGGGTGTAGAAGGCGGCCAGGGCAGAAGGCTGGTGAAATGGGAAAGGGGTGGATCATGAATCACTAGGTTTATTTGCCTGTAATATGTTTCACAATGAGGGCGGCATGTCCCCGCGAGTTTTCGATAAACCATTTATGGGTATTCATTCCACCGCAGACGACTCCGGCGAGGTACAGACCTTTTATATTGGTCTCCATCGTGCCTGGGTCGTAGGTCGGCAGGAGGTGTTCATCTGCCGACAGCTGTACGTGCGCCTGTCTTAGAAAATTAAAATCGGGCTGGTAGCCGGTCAGGGCGATCACAAAGTCGTTGGGGATCGTGAGGAGGCCTTCGGGTGTAAGGATATCGACTTCGTCTTCGCGGATGTCCAGCAGGGTGGAATGGGTAAGCGCCCGGATGCTGCCTTCCTTGATGCGGTTTTCGATATCCGGCTTCACCCAATATTTGACCCGGGGTCCGATTCCTTCTCCGCGGATGACCATTGTCACTTCGGCTCCTTTCCGCCAGGTTTCCAGGGCTGCGTCTACAGAAGAGTTGCTGGCGCCCACGACGACGACTTTCTGCATGGCATAGAAATGCGGGTCCTTATAGTAGTGTCTCACCTTTGGCAGTTCTTCTCCCGGGACATTCAAAAGTACGGGGATGTCATAAAAACCGGTAGCGATGACGACCTGTGCGGCCTGGTATTGCCTGTGGCGGGAGGTAGTCACTTCGAACCTGCCGTTCTCCGGCCGGATATGGCGAACTTCTTCCTGCAGGTGAATGTTCAGGTGACCCGATACGGCCACGCGACGATAGTATTCCAGGGCTTCCGCGCGGACCGGCTTGGGATTATTGCTTACAAAAGGGATCCCGCCGATCTCTATCAATTCGGAGGTGGAAAAGAAGGTCATGTTGGTCGGATAGTTATACAGGGAGTTTACGAGACAACCCTTCTCCAGGATCAGGTAAGAGAGCCCGGCCTTCCGGGCTTCGAGGCCGCAGGTAAGGCCGATGGGGCCTCCTCCCACAATGATGAGATCGTATGATATGTGCATCCGTAAATGTAGGACATAATTGCATCCGAAAAATGTGTACATTCATCCTTAAATCCCGAATTATATATGGAATTTCTCTTGTCATATGGATGGATACTTCTTGTCATATTGTTTATTTTCAGCGGGTTGGTCACGGTCAACCAGGGCTTTATCAATGTCGTGACGAAATTTGGCAAATACCAGCGCATTCTGCGTCCGGGGCTCAATTTCAAGATCCCCTTCCTCGAACAGGTCTACAAGCGTATTTCGATTCAGAACCGATCGGTGGAACTGGAGTTCCAGGCTGTCACCGCCGACCAGGCGAATGTGTATTTCAAGAGTATGCTGCTGTATGCCGTGCAGAATGCGGACGAAGAGACGATAAAAAGAGTTGCCTTCAAGTTTATCAGCGACCGGGACCTGATGCAGGCGCTGACGCGTACGATCGAAGGCAGTATCCGTTCCTTTGTGGCTACCAAGAGACAGGCGGAGATCCTGGGGCTGCGCAAGGAGATCGTGGAGTTTGTAAAGGATCAGATCGATCATTCGCTGGAAGAATGGGGCTATCACCTGCTCGATCTGCAGATCAACGATATCACTTTCGACCAGGCCATCATCGATTCGATGAGCAAGGTCGTCGCGAGCAATAACCTGAAGGCGGCTGCTGAGAATGAGGGGCAGGCGCTTCTGATTACGAAGACCAAGGCTGCCGAAGCGGAGGGCAATGCCATCAAGATCTCCGCGGAAGCGGAGAAGGAAGCCGCGAGGTTGCGTGGGCAGGGGGTTGCGTTATTCCGGGAGGAAGTGGCAAGGGGTATGAGCGAGGCGGCAGAGCAGATGAAACGGGCTAACCTGGATACCAATGTGATCCTTTTTAGCATGTGGACTGAGGCGATCAAGAATTTTGCGGAAGTGGGTAAAGGGAATATCATCTTCCTGGATGGGAGCAGCGAGGGCATGCAGAAGACGATGCAGCAGATACAGGCGTTGATGGTGAACAAGCGTAGTCAGTAGTGAGTGGTGAGCAGTGAGTGGTGAGTAGTGAGACCGTCGATCGACGGTCCATCGAGGCCGATGAAGAGACATAGAGATCGAGATAAATCTCTGAAGGAGATTCATCGAGGCAAATGGAAAGACATTGTGGTCGGGATGATTGTGAGTGGGGGGAATTTCTCGTTCCGGCATCGGGAAATGCTGCGTGTCGGTTTACAAGGTTTTGTTAAAATAGGGGGTCTCCGGGACCAATGTCTAGGCTTAAATCTTTATTTTTACCATCAGTCGGGCTCCTGGGGCCTAAAACATTAAAGCAGATACCGGATGAATTTATTTTTCCTGCAGGTTCTCATCGATTCAGCGAAGATCAAAGACAGTTTGGCCCGGGTGGCTATGATGGCGGCTCAGCAAAAAGAAAATCTATGGGATATCCTGTTTAAGGGAGGCCCGCTGATGATTCCGCTGGCTATCCTGCTGGTCATCGCCATTTTTGTTTTTATCGAGCGGCTGCTCGCGATCCGGAAGGCCTCGAAGCTGGACGATAATTTCATGAATATTATCCGCGACCATATCGTGACGGGAAATGTCACGGCGGCCAGGAGCCTGGCAAAGAATACGCCTACGTCGGTGGCCCGGATGATCGACAAGGGGATCCAGCGGATTGGGAAACCCATCGACGCGATCGAACGCAGCATGGAAAATGTCGGCAAGCTGGAGCTATATAATATGGAAAAGAACCTGTCGATCCTATCGGTGATCGGCTATATCGCCCCGCTGTTCGGGTTCCTGGGTACTATCGCGGGGATGTTCCAGTTGTTTTATAGCATCGCCTCCACCGGGGAATACAGCATCGCCAATATCGCGGGCGGTATCTATGTGAAGATGATCTCGTCAGCTTCGGGTCTGATCATCGGAATCATCGCTTATGTCGGCTATCGCTATCTGAATTCGCAGATCGAT
This sequence comes from Puia sp., assembly GCA_031292515.1. Taxonomy (GTDB): domain Bacteria; phylum Bacteroidota; class Bacteroidia; order Chitinophagales; family Chitinophagaceae; genus Puia. The sequence continues at coordinate 7,106 of JARLGZ010000078.1, forward strand.
AAATCGACGAACAGGATGGAATCGGCCAGCTCGGAATTTATCGATATCCTGCAGGAACCGACGCGATAGTAGTGAGTGGTGAGTAGTGAGTAGTGAGTAGTGAGTGGTGAGTAGGGTGAAGATGTGAAGAGGGTGGGAGCGTCAAGGTAGCATTAATACAATATAGCGGTTTACAAAACAAATAGATGAATTTAAGAAGAAGACATAAGGAGGATGCCGAAGTACATACCGGGCCGTTGAACGACATCCTGTTCATTCTTTTGTTGTTCTTCCTGATCGTGTCGACGCTGGCCAATCCCAATGTGGTCAAGCTGTCGCAGCCCAAATCGAAGAGCGATACCAAATCCAAGCAGACCGTGGTGGTATCTATCGACGCCAACAAGCAATTTTACGTGGGCACCACCCGTGTCACGATCGAAGAGCTGAAGGCCCGGCTCCAACCTTTCCTGGCCAAAGAGACCGACCAGCCTTCTATCGTCATCAACGCAGACAAGACCGTTCCCATCGACGATGTCGTCGCCGTCATGCGTGTAGCCCGTGAACTGGGCGCCAGAACTGTCCTGGCCGTCGACAAGAATGGGGTGCAATAAATACTGCCATACAATAAGCGTCAGGTGAGACCGTTCAATAAGACCGTTCAATAAGGCGGTCCGATAAGACCTTTATTCCTTATTTTTATCAAAGAAACCATTATTATGAACAGGCGTAAAGCGATTAGGCGCATTTTGCTCGCGGGAGGGGCGGGCATTGCCGGTTTTGCCGGGTATAAATGGTACGACTTGAAGAAGACGCCCGATATCGGGTATCTTGACCGGCATAAGGACTTGATTGCCGTGCTGGCCGAGACGATCATTCCCGCCACGGATACGCCGGGGGCCCGGGAGGCGGGGGTGCAGGATTTTATCGTCGTGATGGTCCGGGACTGTGCGACCGTCAAGGAACAAAACCAATTCATCGATGGTCTCAAGGACGTGGACAGCTCTGCTTACTCCCATTATAAACGTCCTTTTGTCCGGTGCACGGAGGAGCAGCGGGTGGCTATCCTGACACATTTCGAGAAGGAAGCGACCGTTTTTTCGGCGGGCGTGGCTGCAAAGGTGCAGAATATGCTTTTGGGCAGACCATTTTTTACTCTCTTAAAGGAATATACCACGCAGGGCTATTGCACTTCCGAATTGGGCGCGACCCGTGGGCTGGTCTATCTTCCTATACCGGGTAAGTACCAGGGTTGTATCGACCTGCTGCCCGGGCAACGAGCCTGGGCGACAAAATAAACAGGCGACAAATAAACAGGCGACAAAAGGAAACAGGCGACAAAATGAAAAATTATGGGTAATACATATGATGCCATTGTCGTAGGGTCCGGTATCAGCGGTGGCTGGGCCGCAAAGGAGCTGTGCGAAAAGGGCCTGAAGACACTGGTCGTGGAGCGCGGTGGTCCGGTGGAGCATATAAAGGACTATACCACGGCTTTTATGGCTCCCTGGCAGTTTCCGCACCGGTTGAACGACACGCTCAAAGAACTGGAAGAAGATCCGATTCAGAGCCTGGCTTACAATGAGGGTTGCAAACATTTTTATGTAAGCGACAAGGAGCATCCTTATATCCAGGAGAAGCCTTTTCTCTGGGTACGCGGCTACCAGGTGGGAGGAAGGTCACTGACCTGGGGTCGCCAATGCTACCGGCTCAGCGATCTCGATTTTGAGGCCAATGCGAAGGATGGTCATGGCGTCGACTGGCCGATCCGTTATGCGGATATTGCTCCCTGGTATGACTATGTGGAGGATTTTGTGGGCATCAGCGGTAAGGCCGAGGGGCTGCACCAGCTTCCGGATGGTCAATTCCTGCCTCCGATGGAGATGAATTGCGTCGAAGAGCATGTCGCCGGTCAGCTAAGGACACAATATACGGACCGGCTTCTCACCATCGCCCGCGTGGCCAATCTCTCGAAGGGTTGGAAGGGGAGAGGGCCCTGCCAGCTTCGCAATCTCTGTAATCGTGGCTGCCCTTTCAGCGGCTATTTCAGCAGTAACGGCGCGACCCTGCCGATGGCCGCGGCAACCGGCAATATGGAGCTGCTTCCGGATTCGATCGTGATGGAAGTCATCTATGATGCGCAGAAGAGCAAGGTGACGGGTATCAGGGTCATGAACCGGCATACTCATCAGGTAACCGAATATTTCGCCCGCATCATCTTCCTGAATGCTTCTACGATCGGCACGGCTTCCATCCTGCTGCAGTCGGTCTCGCACCGGTTCCCCGACGGGCTCGGGAATTCCAGCGGCCAGGTAGGACATAACCTGATGGATCATTTTATTTATGCGGGGGCTTCGGGTGAATACGAAGGTTTCGAAGACAAATATTATACGGGCAGGAGACCTTGCGGTATCTATGTGCCGAGGTTCCGCAATATCAGTCCTGCCACTCATCGTACCGATTATGTGCGGGGATTCGCATTCCAGGGCGGCGCCGGACGCGCGGATTGGTTGGATCAGTCCAAGTCTCTCGGAGGGTTTGGGAAGGATTATAAACAAAAGATCACGAGCCCGGGGCCCTGGAATTTCATGATAGGCGCCTATGGGGAAACCCTGCCTTATTACAACAACCAGGTAACGCTGGATAAGGAACAGAAAGATCAATGGGGTCTGCCCCTGGTTCGTATTCGTCTCGAATACCAGGGGAACGAAGAAGCGATGCGCAAGGATGCGATGGAGAGTGCGGAAGAAATGCTACATAAGACCGGGGCGAAAAATGTCGCCCGGTTTGACTATCGGCTGGCGCCGGGGGCGGCGATACATGAGATGGGGACCGTGAGAATGGGCAGAGATCCAAAGACCTCGGCCCTGAATGGCTTTAATCAATTACATGATGCTCCGAACGTCTTTATTACCGACGGGAGCTGTATGACTTCCTCGGCGTGCCAGAACCCCTCCCTGACTTATATGGCACTTACCGCCCGGGCCTGTGACCATGCAGTGGGCGAGTTGAAGAAAGGCAATTTGTGAGAGGAGGGAGATTTCTATAACTCAAAATGTCCGCGGACGGCGAACACGTGTACGGGTCCCCGGTCCCTGTTGTACCCGGGATTGTCGACAAACTGGTAATCCAGCGTCGCCCAGCACGAAGTTGTGAGTTTCACCTGGTAGAATAGTTCGGCTATATTTTCTCTTCCATAATGTGGTAGCCGGCCATCCCCGATCATAAATCCATAGCCCCCATTTGCGAGGAAGTTGCGATGACCGCTGGAAATCCCATTCGAGAGGGCTGCGATCCCGATATTGTCGGCGGCGCGTTGCCAGCTTTTCCCATAGATCCGGATGCCGCCGCTCAACGTATTGTCGATTTCCGCGAAGGCCCAGGAGGCATTCTTGCCGTCATTCCATCCCGCGCGAAAAAAAGCGCTGATCGTTTCGCTCAGTTCCTGGTCGGCGTTGAGACCGAAGCCGATCTTTTTTGAACCGTATTTATTGCCATCGAGGACGTTCATGGTAGTGTCGGTCCCGTTTAGTTTTGCCGTGACGACATCGTCGTAGTTTGGCGCCCTGTTTACATTATAAAAGCTCAGCAGTCTGATCACCCCCTTGTGTTTGCCTAGCGCATAACGCCGCTCCAGTTCCAGGTTCTGACTATTCGTTTTTGAATAGTTCCAGTCCATATCGGGTCCGTTTGCGGCTTTGGGCTCCAGGGCCGTGGCTGCCCGAAGAGTCCAGCCGGGGCGTGTATACTCCGCTGCGAACCCATACGTGTAGCCGCGGGTATTGGCGGCATAGTCATAGGACCCGTTGTTCATCAGGGCCCAGTTCATAAAATCGGACCGGGGGTCGTGGCTGACGTTGTTATTGTCGAAGAAGTCTCCGAGGGAGAACTTGCCTACTGTAAGCGTGATCCGTGATGTAGAGACCCGTTCCCTCACCTGGTGCTGGTCGTCATCGAGGTCTTCAAAGTGATCCCGGTCTAAGAAGATATGCTGGCGGAGAAAGATGCGGGCGGTATAGACGGTGGGTTGCGGGTTTCCGATGCGGAAGGTCTCGCCATTGGGGAAGCCGGCGATGCCCAGGGTACTGCTGAGCCCTGCGCCCCCGGCCATTTCGGGATCGAAGTACAAGGCTGCGCCCCTCCAAAGCTTTCTGCCCAGGTAGAGGGTCGAGGTAACGGAGTAGGCCTGTTCGCTATGGCTCTGCAAGCTATTCTGCCCGCTATAGGGGGATTTAAAGGATGGATGCCACTGGAGGATGCCGGTGAACTGGAAATGATAAGAGAATCCGCTGTCTTTAAACAGGGCGTCGTTTAATAAGGCGCCATTATTGGAAGGGGGAGCCTGCGGTGGAGCGGACTGCAGAGCGCCTGGCTGTGAAGACATGGTCTGTGAAGGATTGGTCTGCTGACCAGCGGTAGTAACAGTCAACACCAGGATGGATACGGAAAACGACAGAAGTTGGCGGATGAAAATCATAATAAAAGTTGCGCAAAACTAGACCCGGTAGGCTATTGAGCCAAATTTTTTATGGCAACGATGTTGCTTTTGAAAGGGCGCCGGTATTAATTTTTTGTTACCTCGCAGCCCTTATCATCCGGTCTTTGCCCTGCATATCTTTTTTTAGGGAGATGTGTTCGAAGCCTTTGTTCCTGAACACGCGGATGGTCTCTTCCGCCAGATCTTCGTGGAGCTCGATAAAGATGCTTCCTCCCGGGGAGAGGTGATGATCCGCGAACGCGGCGATGGCCCTGTAAAAAATAAAAGGGTCATCATCTTCCACGAACAGCGCGAGGGAGGGTTCGAAAGACAGGACATTGGCTTGCATGGTTTGCCGGTCTTTTTGCGGGATATAGGGAGGATTGCTGACGATCAGGTCGAAGACGGGACGAGATGTTTGAGACGGCTGGGAGGCCGGAGAAGGTTGGGTGGCCGGAGAAGACGAGGAGACCTGAGAAAGGGGTAGGGGCTGAAAGGGGCTGGAGGATTGAGCAGGACCGGAGCCAGGAGGAACTGGGACGGGCTGAACGGCTTCAGAAGCCGGGAGCGGGGTTCCGGTTTCCGTCAACGATTGCAGGATGTCCATATAAAAGAAATTTACCGGCGTCCCGTTGTCCGCTGCATTTTGCCGGGCGAGGGTCAGGGCGTCTTCGCTGATATCGCCTGCAAATACGGAGGCTGCCGGGAATCGACTCTTCAACGTGATGGGGATGCAGCCGCTGCCGGTGCCGATGTCGAGGATCCGGTAAGGTAGTGAATGGTAAGGTAGTGAGTGGTGAGCAGTGAGTGTTGGGTTGTCAGTAGTGAGTAGTGAGTGGATCCATTCAACGAGTTCTTCCGTTTCCGGACGGGGAATCAAGACCCGTTCGTCTACCCGGAACCGAAGCCCGCCAAACCAGCTTTCACCCAATACATATTGGACGGGTCTATGGGTCTGCAACTCTTTGGTGTATTTTTCCAGGAGGTCCTGGTCTTTGGCGGGGAGGGTGCGATCCCTCAGCAAGATGCGGTCTATCTTTTTCAGCCCGGTGATCTTTTCCAGGACCCAGTCGGCGATGGTGGCGGATTCCCTTTCGTCATAAATTATTCGCAGGCTCTTTAGCAATTGCAGCTTTGCTTCCGGTAAGGTCATTTGTAAAGTTACGGCAATGGGCGGAATGGAGTACTTTTGCCGTCAAATTGTAATTGTGACCAAGGAAAATTATATGCACCGGTGCCTGGAATTGGCCAGACTGGGAGGGGGGTATACGGCGCCCAACCCGATGGTCGGATCCGTATTGGTATATGGGGACCGGATCATTGGGGAGGGCTATCACCGGCAATATGGCCAGGAACACGCCGAGGTGAATTGTATCCGGTCTGTCAGGCCGGAGGACGAGGACCTGATCCCGCAGTCCGTTCTGTATGTCTCCCTGGAGCCCTGCGCGCATCATGGCAAGACGCCTCCCTGCGCGGATCTGATCATCAGGCGGCAAATCCCTTCGGTGGTGGTCGGCTGCCGGGATCCTTTTCCGGCCGTCAACGGGAAGGGGATCGAAAAACTTATGGCGGCGGGGGTATCGGTCGAATTGGGGATATCGGAAGCTGCCTGCATAGACCTGAACAGGAGGTTCTTTACGTTTCATACGAAACACCGGCCATATATTGTGTTGAAGTGGGCGCAAAGCGTCGATGGGAAGATCGCGTCCGCACACCGGTCGAGGGTATTTATTTCCAACGAATATTCGAACAGGCTGGTCCATAGATGGCGTTCGGAAGAGGCTTCGATCCTGGTTGGGACGCAGACGGCGATGACGGACAATCCCGAGCTGACGGTAAGGCTTTGGGGAGGACCGAACCCCGTCAGGCTGGTGATCGACCTGGATTTAAAACTACCACCGACTTTGCAGGTCTTTGACGGACGGGTGAGGACCCTCGTCTTCAACCGGCACCGGCACGAGGAAACGGGCACTGTCTCCTTTTACCAGGTGGCGGACGACAGCAGCCTGGTGCAACAGGTCCTGGTGGCGCTTCATCGGCTGAAGATACAGAGCGTGCTGGTGGAAGGAGGGGCCCGGCTTCTGCAGTCATTTATCGATGAAGGCTGCTGGGACGAAGCCCGTGTAATTTCCAATATGGACCTCCTGATCGGCGAAGGTCTGCCCGCCCCCGTTTTAAAGGATGGCCGGGATGCGGGCAGTGAAAAACTGCTTGCCGATACGATCCGGTATTATAGAAACGAAGCTGCCTTATAGAACCAACAACTATGCCCGAACAAGATTTCTTTTATACGATCGAGAAAGAGGCCGTCGCCGAGTTCAAGGACAGGGGCAGCAAATTCATAGCCTATGCATGCCCGATACAGAGCGTCGAGGAGTTCAAGGCTAAGCTGAACGATATCAGGAAAGAGCACCCCAAGGCGACCCATCATTGTTTCGCTTACCGCATAGGCATCGACGGGAATGTATTCCGTTCGAGCGATGACGGAGAACCTTCGGGAACGGCGGGTCGGCCTATTTTGGGACAGCTGGACAGTAAACAGCTGACCAATACGCTGATCATAGTCGTCCGGTATTTCGGGGGGACGTTACTGGGAGCCCCCGGTCTGATCAATGCCTACCGTTCAGCGGCTTCCCTGGCCATCCAGATGACGCCTATCGTTCAAAAGCCGGTCGAGACGAAGTATATTATACAATTTGATTATACGCAAATGAATGATGTAATGATGGTTGTGAAACAGATCGGGTGTTCGGTCATCGAGCAGGAGCTGAATCTCTTCTGCCGGATGTCGGTTGGCATTTCCCGTGGCAGGTTGGAGGAAGCTCTTTACCGGCTCAACGAGATCCCGAACCTGGAGTGGAAAAAGGCGGTTTAGCGTGTGGGGGTGGCTTGCATAATCTAAAAATTTGCCCCATCTTTGCAAGGCAAAGCCATTTTGCAAGACAACACCCAATATACTATGAAAAAAAACCTCCTCTGGTTCACAGGGATCTTTTTGATTGCAAGCCTCGTCTTTTTAGGATCCTGTCATAAAAATAATTCACAGACAAACAGTGCCAATCCCCCTGCGCCGGCAGATGAGACGGTGATGGCCGGTTTACAGGGCCGGGTACTCGACGAGAACGGGGTTCCCGTGCAGGGAGCGGCCGTGACCAGTGGTACGGCTACGACTACCACAGATGTCAACGGCGTCTTCAGCTTCACCAATATACAGATGAGCAGCCGGTTCGGATTTGTGAAAGTCGTCAAGTCCGGGTATTTCACCGGGTCAAGGACGATCCTCACGCATGCCAACGCGGGCAATTTCGTAGAGATAAACCTGTTGCCACGGGTGTCGAAGGGTAGTTTCGCCTCTGCTTCCGGAGGCACTATCACGATACAGGGCTCCAGCACCGTGGCTTTCACCGCGTCTTCAGTGGTTACTGCTTCCTCGGGTTCCTCGTATACCGGGAATGTGAACGTATATGCGACCTACCTGGATCCTACCGATTCCACGCTGCCGCTGCATATGCCTGGCGACCTGCGGGGTATCAACACTGCCAACCAGGAGACGGGTTTGCAGAGCTTCGGCATGATGGGCGTCGAATTACAGGATGATGCCGGTAATCCCCTGCAGATCGCGGCAGGCCAGTCGGCGACGATCACGATGACGATCCCCGCCTCCCTGCTGGCTTCCGCTCCCGCCACCATTCCTCTTTGGTATTTCAACGATACGACGGGGAAATGGATCCAACAGGGGACTGCCACCAAACAGGGGAATACGTATGTGGGCCAGGTAGGGCATTTCACTTTCTGGAATTGCGATGTGCCCGCCGGGCTGGTCTCTTTTAAAGTCTATCTGAAGGATCAGAACGGCAATCCGGTACCTTATACCTATTTGCAGTTTGTGTCAAGTGCCTATGGTACCCGTGGCGGTTATTCGGATACTTCCGGTTTTGTGCAGGGCATGATTCCCGAAGGACAGATCTACACAGTCCAGGTACTGAACAAATGTGCCGGCGTGATTTATTCGCAGAGTACCGGTATGGTGCTGGCGGATCTGGATCTCGGGACGATTACCGTCAGCCAGTCATCCACGGCGTTGACCCTGACGGGTACGGTCGTGGATTGCAGCAGCAACCCGGTGGCCAGCGGCACTGTCAGCGCCTTGCTGGAAGGCCTCACCTACCGCGCGGCGGTCATGAATGGAAGTTTCACCTTGAGCATCAGTCGCTGTTCGACAGAACAGGCTTCGCTGCAGGTGATCGCGGTTGACAATACGACTTCACAGGCAGGAACGGCCACTACGGTCTCTGTGACAACGGGCAGCCAGGACCTGGGACAACTCATAGCCTGCGGCACCAATACTACCCAGTTTATCACCCTTGTCCTGGGAGGCAGCAGCTCGTATAGCCTGAATTATCCCACCGATTCGATCCAATATTTTGCGCAGGGGACAACCTTCAACGTATGGGGGACTACACGGACGGGGATAACTCCCGGCAAAGAGATTTCCTTCAATGTGCAGAATGTGACCGGGACAGGGACCTATTCCATTCCTATATTCGATTTCGTATTAAGCAACGAGGATTATCAGAATCCGTCGGCCAGCCCGGTTCAGATGACTATTTCTTCCTATGGTCCCGTGAATGGTTTTATCAGCGGCACCCTGAGTGGCACCCTGGTTGACACGGTCAGCAGGGTCAGTTATCCGATGACGGGAAGCTTTAATTTTCTGCGGAGCAATTAGCGGACAGGAAAGTTGGGCTTGGGCCGCCGGGGATTATTGCCGGAAGTGATAGCGTGCGGACGGTCAACTATTGCCGGAAGCGGTCGCTGACGAAGAGATCCTTGTTTCCGGGAATATACCGGTAAAAGCCTTCCCCCGTTTTGACGCCGAGATAGCCGGCGGTGACCATATTGGTCAGCAGCGGGCAGGGTGCATACTTCGGGTTTCCGAAGCCCTCGTGCAGGACCCGGAGGATGGCGTGGCAGGTGTCCAGGCCGATGAAATCCGCCAGTTGCAGGGGCCCCATCGGGTGGGCCATCCCTAATTTCATGACTGTATCGATCTCTTCCACGCCCGCGACTCCTTCGTAGAGGCTGGAGATGGCTTCATTGATCATCGGCATCAGGATCCTGTTGGCGATGAATCCGGGATAGTCCTTTACCACGCAGGGGGTCTTTCCGAGGCGTCGGGACAGGGCCGTGATGGTTTCCGTGACTTCTTTCCGGGTGGCGTAGCCATTGATGATCTCCACCAGTTTCATGACCGGCACGGGATTCATGAAGTGCATCCCGATCACGGATCCGGGTCGTTTCGTCGTCGCGGCGATTTTCGTGATGGAGATGGAAGAAGTATTGGAGGCCAGGATACAGGCTGGTGGCGCCCATTCGTCGATTTGGCGGAAGAGGGTGGTTTTCAGGACGGTATTCTCCGTGGCTGCTTCAACCACCAGGTCGGCGTCCCGGACTCCCTTTGCCAGGTCCGTCTCCTGCCGAAGCGAGGCCAGGGCGGTTTTCTGCTGTTCTTCGGTGAGGCTGCCTTTGGCGACCTGTCTGTCCAGGTTACGCGAGATCGTCTGAAGGGCTTTCTCCAACTGAGCGGGTTGGGTATCCACGAGGGTGACCGTAAATCCATGCTGCGCAAAGACGTGAGCGATCCCATTGCCCATGGTGCCGGCGCCTACTACAGTAATATTTTGCATATGGAGCGGGTGAATTGTTGTCGCAGTCTGTTGTTCGGCGGTCTTTCGGATCCGCTAGTTGTTGTTCCTGAAATCTCCCCGTTTCCAGGCCTGGATGAAGTCGGCCCATGCCAGCGGGTTAAAGATGTTCTGGGGTGGCGCCTGTCCCTGGTAATAATATTTGGTGGCGTTCTGTTTCAAATAGGTTCCGGCTGCCTCCTGGGCATCTGCGGGCAGGCTGCGGGCCAGGATTCGTCGTTTAGCCGCAGAGGTGTTCTGCCTGGCTATTTCTATCTGGTCGTCGGGGACATGGGTGTTTACAAAATCCCGCTCGAATTGTTCCCGGGTGGGTTTGGGCCTGATGATGGTCGCGGGCAAAAAAACGGTGTCTGTGACCATTAACTGTATCACACTGTACTGGTTGCCTTTCAGCGTGTCGGGGATGGTGATGGTGATGGGTTTGTAGCCGACGCTGGTGAATTCGATCCGGTCTCCTTTAAGCACTACCAGGGAGAAGACCCCCTGGTCGTTGGAATAGGCACCCTGGTTGTGCCCCTTGACCTGAACGGTCACGGAGGGGATTCCCCGAAGGCTGTCGGCGGTCATAATTACCCCATACAATTCGACGACGGAATCCTTCAGCTTATCAAATTGGGCTTGTACGGCGAAAGGTGCGGATAACAGCAGGATATAAAGTACAAGTTTTTTCATTCGTCGTTCTTTTTCATCTACCCGTCCTCACAGGCATGTCAAGTTAGTGATTGTCAATCAGTCTCAAAAACCCCTGGCGGGCCCAAAAATAAACTTTAAACCGGAATTCATAAACAAAGTAAGGAGACCAAGGGTTAATTTTGTCTCAAATTAAAGTTTTTAACAAAATCTTGCGCATGACAACTGAAAAAGTTCTAGAGGCCTTGAGCAATGTACAGGAACCGGATCTGGGAAAAGATATCGTCACCCTTAATATGGTGAAAGACATACAGATAGAAGGTAATTATGTTTCATTCACCGTCGTGCTGACCACACCTGCCTGCCCGATGAAGGATATGATCAAAAATGCGTGTATCAATGCGATCAGGTTGTTGATAAATAAAGAGGCTACTGTTAATGTCCGGTTCACTTCGCACACGAGCACCAAGCGGAAGGAGGGAGATTCCCTGCTGCCCCGTGTAAAAAACATCATCGCGGTGGTGAGTGGCAAGGGTGGTGTCGGTAAGAGTACGGTGGCGGCTAATTTCGCCCTGGCCTTGTCGGCGGGGGGCGCCAGCGTGGGGTTGATGGATGCCGATATCTACGGGCCCAGCGTACCGATCATGTTTGGGGTACGTGGAGAGCGGCCCAAGATGATGGCGGGCGGGGAAGGGGGTAAGGGCCTGATCGTACCCCTGGAGAAATATGGTATCAAGCTGATGAGCATCGGTCTGCTCGTGGATGAGAAAAGCGCTGTGGTCTGGCGGGGGCCCATGGCCAGCAGTGCCATCCGTCAGTTTGTGACGGATGTATACTGGGACGAACTGGATTACCTGGTCATCGATATGCCGCCGGGAACGGGGGATATCCACCTGACCCTCATGCAGATCGTGCCTGTGACGGGTGTCATCGTCGTGACCACGCCGCAGGACGTGGCCCTGGCGGACGCCAAGAAAGGGATTGCGATGTTTGGGCAGGCTCAACTGAAGGTCCCCGTAATCGGGCTGGTGGAGAATATGAGCTATTTTATTCCGCCTCATGCGGCGGGCGGCGGGGCAACCGGGTCCGGAACGACTGGTGGTTCCGGGGCGACTGGTGGTTCCGGGACGACTGATAACAGATACTATATATTTGGCAAGGATGGCGGCAAAAAGCTTGCCGAGGAATATGACATCCCCTTCCTGGGCCAGATACCGCTTGTCCAGGGGATCCGTGAAGGCGGGGACACCGGCGTACCCGCGATGGTAGGTGATGATCCCGCCACGAGAAAGGCCTTTCTCGAGTTTGCCGGGAGTGCAGTCCGTAGCATCGCTATGTTGAATGCGAATATCGGCGTGGCGAGAGTAACCGAGAGAATCGAAGGTTACGAACGAGACAGAGCGAGGGACGAAGCTCTGACGAAGTTCTGAGAGAATCGAAGGTTACGAACGAGACAGAGCGAGGGACGAAGCTCTGACGAAGTTCTGAGAGAATCGAAGGTTACGAACGA
>JARLGZ010000079.1 GCA_031292515.1 Puia sp.
CTAAGTCGTAACAAGGTAGCCGTATCGGAAGGTGCGGCTGGAATACCTCCTTTTTAGAGCTAAGTTTAAATGGCCTGGCTGTTGTTTCCAACTCTTTCAATTTATTAAATGGGCTTTGCCCGAAGGACCTATGGTCTTTATTTGAAGAAGTTCTTTTAAAATATTAGTAACCCGAGTAATCGCAAAGCCGGACAATCGTCGGTTTGCAGGCGAGGCCCAGGCCGAGCCCTGGGGGCTACAGTCAGATCCGTAGCTCAGCCTGGTTAGAGCACTACACTGATAATGTAGGGGTCAGCAGTTCAAATCTGCTCGGGTCTACTATTCGAAAGCTGCGAGCTGGAGTGAGAGAGAAAGAATGATGATGCAGCTCAAAACCGCCTGGGGGATTAGCTCAGCTGGCTAGAGCACCTGCCTTGCACGCAGGGGGTCATCGGTTCGAATCCGATATCCTCCACTTTTACCAAGTTCTTTTAAACAAACATTGATGTGACTGAAAGGGTCTGTTGGTTCGCAACCATAACATCAGCAAAGCATAGTCCTTTAAACGGGACGACTGCATTTAGCTCTTTGACATATTGGGAAATAAGTTGTAATACCGAGTAATTACAAGAGGTGAAACTCTATAAAATTTCAATTTTTTTAAAGCAATTAAGGGCGTATGGTGGATGCCTTGGCTCTAAGAGGCGATGAAGGACGTGGTAAGCTGCGATAAGCTGCGGGGAGCTGCACACAAGCATTAGATCCGCAGATTTCCGAATGGGACAACCCAGTACACTGAAGGTGTATTATCCGAAAGGAAGCTAACCCAGGGAACTGAAACATCTAAGTACCTGGAGGAAAATAAAACAAACGTGATTTCCTGAGTAGTGGCGAGCGAAAAGGAAACAGCCCAAACCGCAGTGGCGTGCTGCTGCGGGGTTGTAGGACCGCATTTAGAAACTGTCATCAAACTGAACCTTCTGGAAAGTTGGGCCATAGCGTGTGATAGCCACGTAAGTACAAATTGACAGGGACGAGCGGTATCCTGAGTAAGGCGGGACCGGAGGAATCCTGCCTGAATCTGCCGGCACCATCCGGTAAGGCTAAATACTCCTTAGAGACCGATAGTGAACCAGTACCGTAAGGGAAAGGTGAAAAGCACCCCAAACAGGGGAGTGAAATAGTACCTGAAACCGTACGCCTACAAGCGGTCGGAGCTTCGCAAGAAGTGACGGCGTGCCTTTTGCATAATGAGCCTACGAGTTACTCCTCACTGGCAAGGTTAAGTTCTTTAGTAACGGAGCCGTAGCGAAAGCGAGTCCAAATAGGGCGACTAGTCAGTGGGGGTAGACGCGAAACTTTGTGATCTATCCATGGGCAGGTTGAAGGTGTGGTAACACACACTGGAGGACCGAACTCATGAGCGTTGAAAAGCTCTGGGATGACCTGTGGATAGGGGTGAAAGGCCAATCAAACTGAGAGATAGCTCGTTCTCCCCGAAATGTTTTTAGGAACAGCCTCGGATTATAGACGTATGTTAGAGGTAGAGCTACTGATTGGGCTAGGGGGCTTCACCGCCTACCAAACCCTGACAAACTCCGAATGCTAACATATATCTCCGGGAGTGAGGCTGCGGGTGCTAAGATCCGTGGCCGAGAGGGAAATAACCCAGATTAGCAACTAAGGTCCCTAATCTACAGCTAAGTTGATCAAACGAAGTTTGAACCCTATAACAGCCAGGATGTTGGCTTGGAAGCAGCCATTCATTTAAAGAGTGCGTAACAGCTCACTGGTCGAGGGTTCAAGCACGGAAAATAATCGGGCATCAAGCTGCAAACCGAAGTTCTAAGATTGCCACTCGGTGGTACATCGGTAGGGGAGCATTCTGATCCGCTGCGAAGGTGTATGGCGACATATGCTGGAGCGTTCAGAAAAGAAAATGTAGGCATAAGTAACGATAATTAAAGTGAAAAACTTTAACGCCGAAAGTCTAAGGGTTCCTGATCAACGTTAATCGGATCAGGGTTAGTCGGGTCCTTAGGAAAACCCGAAAGGGGCATCTGATGGAAAACTGGTTAATATTCCAGTACCCGCTTTAGTTTCGATGGGGCGACGCGGAAGTGAACCTCACACGATGGATACGGAATTCCACGTTTAAGTACGTAGCTATATTTTTTGCAGGCAAATCCGCAGAGAATGGCGAAATACGAAAGTATATGAGGGCTTCGGCCCGATTGAGTGAGCTATATAACCGCCAAGAAAAACCTCTAAGGTTAGGCTAAAGCGGCCCGTACCGTAAACCGACACAGGTAGACGAGAAGAGTATTCTAAGGCGCTCGGGTGAGCCGTGGAGAAGGAACTCGGCAAATTAACGCTGTAACTTCGGGATAAAGCGTACCATCTTCGGATGGTCTCAGTAAAATGGTTCAACCAACTGTTTAACAAAAACACAGGGCCCTGCAAAATCGAAAGATGACGTATAGAGCCTGATACCTGCCCGGTGCTGGAAGGTTAAGGAAGGATGTTCGGCGCAAGCCAAAGCTTCTGACTGAAGCCCCAGTAAACGGCGGCCGTAACTATAACGGTCCTAAGGTAGCGAAATTCCTTGTCGGGTAAGTTCCGACCTGCACGAATGGTCTAATGAGTTGAACGCTGTCTCCTCCACGAGCCCGGTGAAATTGTAGTATCGGTGAAGATGCCGGTTACCCGTCACGGGACGGAAAGACCCCGTGAACCTTCACTACAACTTTGCATTGATTTTGAATTACGGATGTGTAGAATAGTTGGGACACTTTGAAGCAGTGGCGCTAGCCATTGTGGAGTGGTCGTTGAAATACCAACCTTCTTTGATTTAGAGTCTAACCCCTTGCGGGGAACAGTGCATGGTGGGTAGTTTGACTGGGGTGGTCGCCTCCTAAAGTGTAACGGAGGCTTGCAAAGGTACCCTCAGTACGGTTGGTAATCGTACGAAGAGCGCATTAGTATAAGGGTGCTTGACTGTGAGGCATACAGGCCGAGCAGGAGCGAAAGCTGGCTAAAGTGATCCGGCGGTTCTGCATGGAAGGGCCGTCGCTCAAAGGATAAAAGGTACTCCGGGGATAACAGGCTGATCTCCCCCAAGAGCTCATATCGACGGGGAGGTTTGGCACCTCGATGTCGGTTCGTCACATCCTGGGGCTGGAGAAGGTCCCAAGGGTTCGGCTGTTCGCCGATTAAAGTGGCACGTGAACTGGGTTCAGAACGTCGCAAGACAGTTCGGTCCCTATCTGTGATGGGCGCTAGAAAATTGAGTGGACATGACCTTAGTACGAGAGGACCGGGTCGTACGTACCGCTGGTGTATCTGTTGTGCCGCCAGGTGCAGTGCAGAGTAGCTATGTACGGACAGGATAAACGCTGAAAGCATCTAAGCGTGAAACCTACCACGAGATGAGTTTTCTTTTAAGGGTCGTCAGAGACTATGACGTTGATAGGCTATAGGTATAAAACTGGTAACAGTAAAGCCGAGTAGTACTAATTGCCCGTATGCTTTAATTTTTTTTTACTTTGGTATTACAACCTCCCAATATGTACATTATTAAATTCGCGAAGGCGGATTGTATGATCTTATGGTGGTTTTGCCGAGGGTGTTCACCTCTTCCCATACCGAACAGAGAAGTTAAGCCCCTCATGGCCGATGGTACTGCACCACAATGCGGGAGAGTAGGTAGCTGCCATATTCTTTGAGCCCTGTCATTTATTTGACAGGGCTTTTTTTGTTTTAGGCCATTTGACAGGGTTTCCCCGGTGGCGCTGGCGGACCGGCTATATTGCCGAATACCCCAAGGGCTCCCAGCCTTTTTCATATTTTCTTTGCCAGAGTGCCATCGCAGCCGGGTTGTTGAGGATATGCCCGTTGGAGGGGTCGCAATGAAGGGTCTCTCCGGTCCGTTGGGCAATATTGGCAAGGTGACAAAGCAGTACGCTCTTGCTGGCTTCGTCGACCGGCGCCGTAAGGGCAGCCTCCCCACGGACGGCGTTTACGAAATTCCCGAAATGGTAGAGGTCCATATTACCGCTGGCAGCCACCGGGTTTGTGGGATCCGCCGTCACCTCCGATTTTACTTCTTTTATGAGTTTATTCTTGTCATCGTATAGCTTGTAGTCTCCACCGCCAAGGTTTACCAGCGTGCCTTTGTCGCCATAGATGATGAATCCCCGGTCGCTGCCTTCTGTAGGGAAATGGGTGCAGCTGCGTCCTTCCCAGGTGATCGATTTGCCTTCCGCAAACTCGAAGCTTGCGATCTGCGTGTCGGGCGTCTGCCAGTCATCCTTAAACGCATAACGACCACCGGCCGACACCACTTTTTGCGGGAAGTTTACGCCCAGGAACCACCGGCAGCAATCGATCTCATGCGTTCCGTTATTGCATGCCTCCCCGGTCCCCCAATGCCAGAACCAATGCCAGTTATAATGCACCAGGTTGTCCTGATAATCTCTTCTCGGCGCGGGCCCCTGCCATAGTTCAAAGTCCAGGGTGGATGGAACGGGAACCTTTTTGCCGAAACCGATAGACTTCCGGCTATTGGCGTACCAGGCCTTGGCCAGGTACGCATTCCCGATGACCCCTTCTCTAACCTGTTTGGCAGCATCTATCAGGGAAGGGAAGGATCTTCGCTGGCTACCCATTTGAATATGTTTTCCGTATTTATGAAGCGCCGCTGCCAGCAACTCTCCCTCATAGGGATTGTGGCCGCATGGCTTCTCGACATAGACATGTTTGCCATGCGAGACGCCCAGCAGGGCAGCGGGGGTATGCCAGTGATCCGGCGCAGCAATTACCAAGGCATCCAGATCTTTTTGCTCCACCAGTTTCCGGATGTCCGCGAAGACGATGGGCTTTCTGGGGGCGTCCTTCAATGCATTGAGCCCGTTTTGGATGGCTTTTTGCTCGACATCGCAGATATAGGCCACTTCCACATTCGGCAGCTGGGAGAAGCTTTTGGCCAGGAAGGACCCACGACTGTTTACACCCATCACACCCACAATCACTTTGTTGCTGGGGGCCTGGCTTCCAAAAATCGGGAAATTGAGAATGGTCAGGCCCGCGCCTGTCAGGGAGCTGTTCCGGAGGAATTGTCTGCGGTGCATGGCAAGTTGTTTTCTTAAAGTTAATGAATCGGATACAACCGGCAAACGGCAAAACCCAACCGGCCGGGCTATTGGTAACATGAGGCGGTAAAGCGGATTCTAGTTCGCAACCAGGGCAGCCAGCCTGGCGTCCCTTTTGTAAAGGTCTTTCCGGAGGTTGAGCTTTCCGTTCCTGTCCACCCAGGCCGTAAAATAGGCGATGAATACCGGAACCTGTTTTTTCAACGTCACATATTGTTCCCGGCCTTTCTTCATGGCCGCAGAGATCTTTTCCGCGGACCATTGCGGCTCATCGCGAAGCAGGTAAAGGGCGAGTTTCTCTGCTTCTGCCAACCGGATACACCCATGACTGAATGCCCGGTCTGTTTCTTCAAAAAGTCCTTTTGCGGGGGTGTCGTGGAGGTAGATATCGTGACTGTTGGGAAAGAGGAATTTTACGGAACCGAGAGGGTTGCCGCTGCCCGGCTTCTGACGGATTGTCTGGCCATTCCATTCCATATTGTGCTTTTTCAGGTATGCGGGGTCTCTTTTTATGGCAGGGAGGACCTCTTTTTTCAGGATGCCGGTTGGGATATTCCAATAGGGGCTGAAGACGATGTATTTCAGGTTTCCATTGAAGATGACGGTCTCATGTACGTCGCGGCCCACTACGGCTTTCATCGTAAAGATGAGCGAGTCTTTTTGGAAAGCGAACAGGTGGAAGGCTGGGATATTGACGATCAGGTAGTCGTCGTTCAGGGATACGGGTACCCAGCGGTATCTCTCCATGTTGACGATCAGTTGCCGGATACGATCCGTTAGCGGGGTATTGATATCCCTTAATGTGGCGGGGCCTAATATTCCATCCGTCTTCATGCCTGTCCTTTCCTGGTAGTTTTTGACGCCTTCTTCCAAATCCGGGTCATAAAGCGTACTGCCGCTGTTACCGGCGAGGTCTCCCAGCAGGAAAAGTCTGTCACGGATAGTCCTGATAGATCCTGCTGTATCGCCGGGTTTGTAAGACTTCCGTGCTGAAGAGAAGGAGGGCCAATTCCCCGGGGTTTCCAGCTCCCGGTATTTCTTCAGATAGCTCCGGAGCAGATTGTATTGGCGGTAGCTATAGCCATAGCGGATCAGGGCGGAGGAGGTGTCTCGCAGCAGGGAGTCCATGAGGGCCGGCAGGTCCAACCTTTTTCTCGGCAGGAACCAATTCATGGACCGTGTCTTGTTTTCGGGAAGTCCCTGCCAGGCCAAACCGGCATAATTGAAGTATTGTGCCGTCAGCATAAGTTCTTTTTCCGTGTATCCGTTTCCGGTAATTCGGGTGTCGCCCGGGCTGTTTTCGGGAGGGCCTGTAAATTCGTTCATCAGGGCGGCCAGGGTATCCTTGTAAGGGATCTTATCCGGGATGCCTTCGTCTGTGATGTTCATGACGCGGTTGAACAGGTTGTCGGCCTGCTCTATCACCCCTTTTTTGTCGTACCAGGCATAGGCGTAGGACCTTCCGGCATAGAACCGTTGCAGGTCTTTTTGAAGGGGACCGAAAACCGGGAACCGGCGGATAAACAGAGGAATCAGGCTGCTGTCAAAACGGATGACTTCCTGGGGGCTGAAATTCCCGGGTATGGACGCATCCTGCTGTTGAGGACCCTCGGCCTGTGCTGCCCGGTTCTGGTAGGTATTGCCTGGCGGGTTGGCCGTGGACGCCGCAGGACGATCGTCTGGTTTTTGCGGATGGTCCCGACAGCCTGTTGCCGCGGGGAATAGCCAGCAAAGAGAGGAAGCAAGGACGAATGAGGCCAGTGCCCTGAAATTTCCGAAAGGAGGAGTCATGGAAATGGGATTCGAATTTTGAAAGCAGATTCCGGGCAGGAAGAGGAGGGGCATAAAAAAATCCTTCCCCGTTCAAGGAAGGATTTTGCAAACAAAGATGTATTGATTGATAAATTAATAATCCCTGTTGTAGCCACCGCCGCCACCGCCGCGGTCGTAACCACCTTTTTTGTAACCACCGCCGCCGCCGCTACCGCCGCCGAAGCTTCTTTTCTTGTAGCCACCGCCACTGCCGCCGCTGCCTTGTTGTTTTGGCTGCGACTCGTTTACGATGATCTTGCGACCCATAACTTCGCTGTCATACAGGTTCGTGATGGCCGCCTGAGCTTCTCCGTCGTCTTCCATTTCTACGAAACCGAAGCCTTTGCTACGGCCGGAAACTTTGTCCTTTACGATTTTGGCAGATGCAACGGTGCCGTGTTGTTCAAAAAGGTTTCTGAGATCCTCATCTGTCATTTGCCAGGAGAGGTTACCTACATAAATGTTCATTGTACAAAAAATTAAAAAATGAAAAAAACCACTCTCCTTATTATTTAGACTATTTGAACTGAGGAATCTGACTAAAAAGAAAGCTGCGACAGTACACAATAACAAAAAATAATAGAGCTATTGTAAAGATAGGGATTTTTATTACTTATTTAAATTTTTACTAAATCTCCGGAAAATGCTGCTAATGGCGGTTTTAGGGGGTTAAACGGTCGGTTAAAAGGATATTCCGGGGGGCGGTTTTGACGTTTTTTAACGAATCGGGGGCAACTCATTGTATGTCGATAAAAAAAGCCCGTGATTTATTCACGGGCTTTAAAAAAAAGGTATTTGCCTTATAAAGTAATTACTCAGCAATCACTTCGAACTCGACGTCGGTCTCGTTGCCGTTTCCGAAATCGATGCGGGCCTTATAGGAGCCCAGTTCCTTGACCTCGTCCGTGATATGGATCCGGCGACGGTCGATCTCATATCCTTTCTGGTCGCGGATAGCACGGGCAAGCTGGACGCTCGTCACGCTGCCGAATATCTTACCGCTTGTGCCGGATTTGGCGCCGATCTTCAGCGGGGAAGATTTCAGCACTTCGATGACTTTGTTGATCTCCGCCAGCAGTTTGGCTTCTTTTTTCTTCAATTGCTTGACGCGTTCTTCCAGCTGTTTCAGGTTGGAAGGGTTGGCTTCAACTGCCAATTTGCGGGGGATCAGGTAGTTGCGGCCATAACCGTTCTTCACGCTCACTTTTTCATGCGCGGCGCCCAGGTTATCTACGTCTTGAATTAAAATGACTTCCATTTTTTTGTTTTTGTTCACTCCAAGCCCCCGATCCAGCGGGGGACTGTCCTCCCATGGGCATTCCAGGCGGAATCCTACGGGGAGTTAGGAAATGAGGCTTACTTTAAAAGGTCTGTTACATACGGCAATAGTGCCATCTGGCGGGCTTTTTTCACCGCGTCGGATACTTTGCGCTGATATTTCAGGGAGTTTCCGGTAATGCGGCGGGGCAATAATTTACCCTGCTCGTTCAGGAATTTTTTAAGGAATTCGGCATCCTTATAGTCGACATACTTGATGCCATACTTTTTGAAGCGGCAGAACTTCTTTGCGCGCTTCTCGGGCTTAATCGCCGTCAGGTACTTAATTTCATTTGCTTTTGCCATGATTAAGCCTCCACTTTTTCGGTTCCTGTAGGTGCGCCACTTCTCTTTCTGGTATTGTACTCGACGGCGTATTTATCGAGTTTTGTACCCATGAAACGTAACACGGTTTCGTCGCGGAGAATCTGAATCTTCAGTTTCTCATTGAAGTCGGATGGCGCACTGTACTCCAGAACCCAGTATAAACCGGTCGTTTTTTTCTGGATCGGATACGCCAGTGATTTAAGACCCCAGGGATTTTCGTGCACTACTTCGCCTCCATTCTCTTTTATGAAGGCCGTGTATTTTTTCTGAGCGACTTTAAAGTCTTCCTCAGACAGCACAGGGGTAAAAATCACCATCAATTCGTAATTGCTCATGATCCCTGTTTAATTTAGTTAAAAAATAGAAAATGACAAATGGGCTGCAAAGGTAATGTATTTGGGCCAAAGGGCAATGGTTTTGAGGGATAAAGTTTGGATTAGCGGGACGGGGCAGCAAATATACTACAAGACCGGGATAGGGGGCCGGCACCGGGAAAGCACGAATTTATTTTATTAATAACCAATTATTTATACCAATCTTTGACAGTGTGTCAGGGGAGGCGAGACTGGCATTCGGTTTGTTGGCGAAGGAATTTGCAGTGCGATGAGCGACAGGATCCGTGCACGCCGGCCCAAACATGGCAAAGGAAAAAAAAGAACCATATCAAAAACCTACTATAAAAAAACAACTATGCAAAAAGGAAACATACGTGTCCAGACGGAGAACATCTTTCCCATCATCAAGAAATTTTTGTACAGCGAGCACGATATTTTCATCAGGGAATTGGTGAGTAACGCCGTCGATGCTACCCGGAAGCTGCAGACCCTCTCTTCGATGGGAGAGGCCAAAGGCGAACTGGGGGATATCGGTATCGAGCTAAGGCTGGATAAGGAAAATAAGACGATCACGATCTCGGACAAGGGGATCGGGATGACCGGGGAAGAGGTCGATAAATACCTTAACCAGGTGGCATTCAGCGGCGCGGAGGAGTTCCTGGACAAATATAAAGGGCAGAACGAGGCGACGATCATCGGGCATTTCGGGCTGGGCTTTTATTCCTCTTTCATGGTGAGTGAGCGGGTGGAGGTTTTTACAAAAAGCTATAAAGAGGGGGCGCCGGCTGTCAGATGGGAGTGCGACGGGAGTCCGGAGTTCACGCTCGAAGAAACCAGCAAGGAAGGTCGCGGAACGGACATCGTTTTACATATCAACGAAGAGAGCAGCGAGTTCCTGGACGCGGAACGGATCCGTACTGTCCTTAAGAAGTTCTGCCGTTTCCTGCCGGTACCCATTCATTTCGAAGGCCAACAGATAAACCAGACACAACCTGCCTGGACCCGCAAACCGTCCGAACTGACGGCCCAGGACTACCAGGATTTTTACAAGGAGTTGTATCCCTTCAGCGAAGCGCCGCTGTTCTGGATTCACCTGAATGTGGACTATCCCTTCAACCTGACGGGGATCCTCTATTTCCCGAAGATCAAACAGAGCTATGAGATCCAGAAGGATAAGATACAACTGTACAGCAACCAGGTCTTTGTGACCGACGAGGTCAAGGATATCGTGCCCGAGTTCCTGATGTTGCTGCATGGGGTGATCGACAGTCCGGATATTCCGCTCAATGTCAGCCGCAGTTATCTGCAGGGAGATCCGAATGTCAGGAAGATCAATAGTCATATCACCCGGAAAGTGGCCGATAAGCTGGATGAGTTATTCAATAAGGAGCGCAGGGAATTCCAGGAGAAATGGGAAAGCCTCGGACTGTTTGTCAAATATGGAATGATGACCGACGACAAATTCCGGGAGAAGGCGGAAAAGTTCCTGATCCTGGAAGAAACAGGTACACCCGCCGGAGTTGCTTCGGGAGCCGAAAACGCATCGTCGGCGAATTTTTACACGCTGGAAGAATACAAACTGGCGACCGAGACGCTGCAAAAGAACAAGGAAGGCAAGACCGTCATCATTTATACTTCCAATCCCATACAGCAGGACAGCTATATACAGGCGGCCGTGGCGAAAGGTTATAAAGTCGTCATCCTGGAGACCATCGTGGATGCGGCCTTTATCAACCAGATGGAATCCAAATGGGAGAATGTACATTTTATCAGGGTGGACGCCGATATAGCGGACAACCTTGTCGATAAGGCGGAATCCGGTGAGTCTGTACTATCGAAGGAAGAGGAAGAGAGTCTCAAAGCCCTGTTTGCTTTCCAGGTGCCTTCCCTGCATATCACCGTCGAGGTAAAAGGGTTGAGTGCCGAATCGGCCCCTGTGGTGGCGACTCGTCCCGAGTTTATGCGGCGCATGAAAGATATGGCGGCGGTGAGTGGACCGATGGGCGGCTTCTACGCGAATATGCCCGATGAGGTCACGCTGACCATCAATGGTAATCATCCGATCTATCAGTCTCTCCTGCAACAGGAAGACCTTTCAAAGCAGGAAAAGCTGGCGCATAACCTGGCCGATCTGGCCCTGCTTTCACAGGGCTTGCTGAAGGGCAATGAGCTGACCACGTTTATCAATCGCAGCGTGGAACTGCTGGCGGGAGAAAAGAAGAGCAAAATTATCGTCTAGTTTTCGGCCGGCCGGAGATCGAGTATTTTTAACTGCAGGTTTTTCTGGCCGTTCCACTCGTTCTCATCGATGTGAAAGAGGATGTCCAGTGGTGATCCCGGTCGTACCCAGTGGAATTTGGCGGCCATGTTGAAGCCGATGCCATCGAACTGCCACTGGTCCTGCCGGAGGGAGAACCGGATATGCTGTTCCTTTACGATCCTTGAGTACCCGCTGTCGGATACCCGCCTGGCGATGAAGACAGGTTTGCGGTTGCCGGGTCCGAAGGGTTCCATCTGGCAGAGGATCCTGTATAAAGCAACGCTGATATCCCTGAAGGCGATTTCCGCGTCGATCCGGATTTCCGGGAAGAGGGATTCGGGGCCCAGCATGGCCGAGACGATCTCTTCAAACTTCAGGCTGAAGGGCAGCAGATTTTCGGGCAGCAGTGTAAGCCCGGCAGCGGCGTAATGGCCGCCATATCCCAGCAAATGTTCCCGGCAGGCATGTATCGCCTCGTACAGGTTGAAGCCGTTTACACTCCGGGCACTTCCGGACAGCACTTCCCCGCTACGGGTCAGAATGACGGTCGGACGATAATATTTTTCGATCAGTCGCGAGGCCACAATGCCGACGACCCCCTTGTGCCAGTGCGGCTGGAACAGGACGGTGGACCTCCTCCCGACGAGATCCCTGTCATTTTCGATCATGGCCAGGGCCTCTTCGGTGATATTGCTGTCTGCTTCCTTGCGGTCCGTATTGTCGGAGTGCAGGCTCCGGGCATAGCTCATCGCCTCTTCCGCGCCGGTGGCGACGAAAAGCTGCACGGCCTTGCCGGCTTCATCCATTCTTCCTGCCGCGTTCACACGGGGTGCGATCGTAAAGATCAGGTTGTTCATGTTTATGACGGTCTGCAGGCCACCCAAGTCCGCAAGTGACCTGATGCCGTGATTAGGGTTTTCATTCGCCTTCCTGAGGCCAAAGTAGGAGAGGATGCGATTCTCCCCGGTGACAGGCACGACATCGGCAGCGATGGCGGTCGCAACCAGGTCCAGGTAGCCGGCCGGCAGATTTTCCGGCAGATCCAGTCGTTCCGTCAGGGCCGTTATCAGTTTAAATCCTACCCCGCAACCGCATAGGTCTTTATACGGATACCCGCAATCGGGCTGACGGGGATTCAGGATGGCTATGGCCGGTGGCAGATGGGTGTCCGGAAGATGGTGATCGCAGATAATAAAATCGATATCCAGGGTGCCGGCATACGCGACGAGGTCCGCCGACTTGATACCGCAGTCCAGCGAAATGATCAGGGAAAACCCGTTCTCCGCCGCGAAATCGATCCCGGCTTTCGAGACGCCGTACCCTTCGCGGTAACGGTGGGGTATATAGAAGTCCAGGAGATCCGGGGAATAGGTCTTCCTGAGAAAATCCAGGAGGGTCGCAACCGCAGTCGTGCCGTCGACATCATAATCCCCGAAGACGAGTATTTTTTCCTTTTCCCGGAAAGCGGCGAATATCCTGTCCACTGCTTTCTCCATGTCTTTCATCAGCCAGGGCGAGTGCAGTTCTTCCAGGCGGGGTCTGAAATAGCTTTTCGCCTTGTCGAAGTCGTCGATCCCCCTGCCTGTCAGTATCCTGCACAAGACCGGATGGATTTTCAGGGTATCCGCCAGGGTCCTGGTCTTTCCGGGATCATCCGGCAATATCGTCCATTGTTTTTGCATCTTTTTGTAAGTGGTGACGAGTTTGTAAGAATCGGGGGGGCGGATGGCATCTAATATTTTCGGTCGGTCGTATATCTTACCAGTTCTTCCAAACCCCTGCGCGCTTCGCCGTCTTCGAACTCATGAAGGATGGCCAGCGCCTCGTCCCGGTAAGCATTCATTTTTGTCGTGGCATATTCGATGCCGCCGGTCTCTATCACCTTCCGGACGATATACTGCACCTTTGCCGTGTCTTTGTTTTTGTTCTTTATGATATTGATCATCTCCTTCCGGGTCGCTTTTTCGACGGCGTTCAGGGTGTAGATCAACGGGAGTGTCAGCTTTTTCTCCCTGATATCGTTTCCCGTCGGCTTGCCCACCGCACCCGAGAGACCGTAATCGAAGAGATCGTCTTTAATCTGGAAGGCTATGCCTGCTTTTTCGCCGAAATCGCGCATTTTGGCCGTCAATACTTCATCACGGGAGGAAGAAAAGGCGCCCGCCGCGCAGGAAGAAGCGAGCAGAGAAGCCGTTTTGCCGCGTATGATATCGAAATATACATCTTCGCTCAGGTTGAGTGACCGCGATTTCTCCATCTGAAGCAGTTCGCCTTCGCTCATTTGTCTAACGGCATCGGAAAGCAGCTGCAATATCCTGAAATCACTGTGATCTAACGACAGCAGCAGCCCTTTTGCCAGTAAATAATCTCCTACAAGCACGGAGATCTTTGTCTTCCATAATGCATACGTTGAAAAGAATCCTCTTCTCTCCAGCGATTCGTCCACTACATCATCATGTACAAGCGAAGCCGTATGCAGGAGTTCCACAAGCGATGCGGCACGGTAAGTCGTCTCGTTGATCGGGCCGCAAAGCTTGGCGGGCAGCAGGACGAACATCGGCCTGATCTGTTTGCCTTTCCGATTCACGATGAACCGCATGATCCTGTCCAGCAAGGGCACCTGGCTTTTCACTGCTTCTTTGAACTGTTTTTCGAAATGGATCAGCTCTTCCCTCAGTATCTCTTGTGCTATTTTCATTGTTCGAATCGTCTATGATTATCCCGGAAAGCGTTATCCGGTTGCTTAAAATGACAGTCAAATCAGCGATCAGCAGCAATATTACTACTTTGAAAATATTTTCTCCGGAAAGCATCTAATTTTAAATTTTGCTTGTCTAACGGTACGGTCAATAAGACTTTATTTTTATATGTATTGTTAAAAAAATTTGGTTTTTGCTCACCAATTGATATTTTTGCACCATATTCCTTTCCAATATTCCTTCTGGCTTAATTCATTCATTCACAATAAACTTCAGTTATGGCAGGTAAAAAATGCTTACTCTTCTCTGTCTTGCTATGCCTTTTTGTCTCTGGCTCTTTTGCCCAGGTGGGAGGAAGCTATGATGTCCGGGATTCTTCTCTGATCCCGACCAAAAATTTAGCCCAGCACAACGAATTTTTAAATAATGCTTATCCGTTTCCTGCAAAGCCGCGTAACATGTGGGAATTGGGCTTGCAGGCGGGCTATTTTGCTGTATCGGGGGACGTCAGGTCAAGGTTTGGATATGGAGGAGCCATTACTGCCCGTAAAGCGCTTGGATACGTTTTCTCGCTGCGCGGTGAATTTATGTGGGGAAGGGGTTATGGCCTGAATTTCTCGCCCTCTTCCGGTTATGGTAAAGATCCGGCTTGGGCGCAATATTATAATCCTGCCACCCAGACGGTCTTCTATAACTATAAAACCGATGTGAAGGAATTGACGTTGCAGGGGGTGATCACGCTTAACAACGTACGGTTTCATAAAACCAAGACCGGCTTCAACCTTTATATGTTCGGCGGTTTGGGATTTGCGGCATATGACACGTATGTAAATGCGCTGGACGCCAACGGAAATCCTTACAATTTCTCCACGATCGATCAATCGGGTCTCTATAAGGATCGCAAGACGATCAAGAAGGAACTGAAAGCCCTGCTGGATAAATCTTATGAGACGCATGCCGAAGTCGATCATTCACAACCGATGATCGGCGATCAGCCGCTTATTCCTGTCGGAGTGCTGGGTATCGGGGTCCAATTCAAGCTCAACAACAAATTCAATCTGCAGATCGAAGATAAATATACTATCACCAAATCCGACCTGATCGACGGTCAGCAATGGCAGAATAATTATGTCGGCGGCATCGCCACCGGCAGCCAGGCTGTCGCACAGACCCGTGATTACGATTCTTACAATTTCGCTTCCATCGGCCTGAACTATAATATCGGCCGGAAATCCGTCGAACCCCTCTGGTGGCTTAACCCCCTGGACTATGCGTACGGCGAAATCAATGCTCCCCGTCACATGAAGCTGCCCAAACCCGTGCTGGATGATGCGGATGGAGACGGCGTGACCGACCAGTTCGATCATGAACCCAATACTCCCGCCGGCTGCCCGGTAGATACGCATGGTGTGAGCCTGGATACCGATGGAGATGGAGTACCCGATTGCAGGGATAAGGAAAAAATCACCCCGACCCAGTGCCAGCCTGTAGATGCTGACGGCGTCGGCAAATGCCCGGATCCGCAGTGCTGTAAAGATCTTCGTAATGCATTGGATTCCGGTGGATTCGGAAGCGGCAGAGGTAATTGCAATATCGGCGATCTGCCCAGCATTTCTTTCAAGGGCCGTAGTGTGACCCTGAGCAAAGACAGCAAGGCTCTCCTGGCCAGCACTGCTGAAAAGATGCGCAATAACCCCAATTGTAAGGTTGCCGTCATCGGTTACGGCGAATCCAGCAAAGCTGCTCAGCAGTTGAGCTGGGATCGTGTAAATTCGGTCATCAATTACCTGGTGGAAAAAGAAGGTATCAGCTCCGACAGGTTCATCTTCCGCTACGGACAAAGCGGCGGGGATGAAAACACGGTGGATCTGAAGAATGGTACCGGCGAAGAAGGCCCGAACAATGTTCCTGCTCCTCACCCGAACCTGCGTAAGAAGTAGAGACGGTAAGTAATACACTGATTAACACCAGTTTTAGGACGCTTTTCAAGGGAAAGTTCTAAAATTGGTGTTAATTTATTTTGGCAGGTGTCCGTGAACGTCCAAAAATGCCTTAATTCGCGTATCGTTTTTTGTTTCGGCCGGGTGGCACCGACTCCTAAACCGAATGGTAATTTGCTGATTATAAGTGTTTTGTATACGGATGTGTATCTTGATCAGCGATATTTGTCTGGATTCTGTGTCTGTCCGGCGTCAGATTGTCCGCCTTATTCGCGTCAATTCGAGCACCCTATTGGTGTAATTGGCGTTTTATATTAGAGTAATTCGCACCAAAATATTAACTTTGCCAGCCTTTATGCGTTTATTTACCGTATTATTCATAGGGATCGTTTCGTTCAGTTCGTGCTCCAAATTTTCAAGGATCTTGAAAAGCAATGATTACGAGTACAAGTTGCGTATGGCTGAGAAGTTCTACGCATCGAAAGACTATAATCATGCCCAGCAGTTGTATGAGGAGCTTTTCAGGGTGTTTAAGGGCAGCGAGCATTTTGAGGATATCTATTATAAGTTCGCCTATTGCGCATATTATCTGAAGGATTATATCAATGCGGAGAACCTCTTCAAAGGGTTCGTCGAGGTATTTCCCAATAGTGCCCGGTCTGAGGAGATGGATTATATGCGGGCTTACACCTTCTATAAGCAATCTCCAAAGCCCGAACTGGACCAGACGAATACCACCAAGGCGATCGGTTTCATGCAGGCCTTTCAGAATACGCATCCGGGTTCCGCGCGAAACAAAGAAGCTGCCCAGATTGTCGAGGAGTGCAGGGGCAAACTGGAGCTGAAAGATTACAGAAATGCGCAGCTTTATTTCGACCTGGGGTATTTCAGAGCTGCCGCCGTCTCTTTGAACAGCCTGATGAACAGCTACCCCGATTCCGATAAGAGCGAGGTATATAAAATGCTGATTATAAAGTCTTATTTTGAGTTTGCCAAGATCAGTATCGAAGAGCGGAAGGAAGAAAGGTATGGGCAGGTCGTCACTTCCTGTAATGAGTTTATAGATCGTTTTCCGGAGAGCAAACAGCTCAAAATCGTCCAGGAATATTTGAATTCATCTGAAAAAAACATTAAATCTGTAAAAAATGAGCCGCTTAAGAAGGCAAGTTAATGCCAACACAACCAACGTTGTAGAGACGAAGAATCTTACAGATATCAAGGCCAAGACCGGGAATCTCTATGAGTCTATTGCGATCATCGCAAAAAGGGCCAACCAGATCAATATATCTCTGAAGGAAGAGCTGCACAATAAGCTGGAGGAATTTGCCAGTCATACCGACAGTCTCGAAGAGATCCATGAAAATAAGGAGCAGATAGAGATCTCGAAGGCCTATGAGAGGATGCCCAATCCTGCCTTGCTGGCTACCCAGGAATTTATGGAAGACAAGATCTATTATCGTAAGAATGACGACGATCTCTTTAAATAAACGGCTGAACCCGGTTCCGGCCGGCCGATGAAGATGGCCAGGACTTGTCTCTCACATCCTGAAGTATTTTTATGTTGCAGGGAAAAAAAATATTACTGGGCGTTACCGGGAGTATAGCCGCTTACAAGTCTCTTTTGCTCATCAGGCTCCTTGTACGCAGCGGAGCCGTTGTAAGAGTCCTCCAGACCGCGGCATCCAGGGATTTTGTCACCCCTTTATCTCTTTCCACGCTTTCAAAAAATCCTGTGTTATCAGACCTTACGGCAGGGGATGCCTGGGTAAACCATGTCGAATTGGGCAGGTGGGCGGACTGTATGCTGATCGCTCCCCTGAGTTGCAATACACTTGCAAAAATGGCAAACGGGCTTTGTGATAACCTGCTGCTCGCGACCTATCTTTCCGCTGTCTGCCCGGTTTTTGTGGCCCCGGCCATGGATGAGGATATGTGGCGCCATCCGGCGACCGGTGTGAATCTGGGGAAACTGCATGCTTATGGCAACACCGTCATTCCCGTCGAAAAGGGAGAACTGGCCAGCGGTCTGTATGGGGATGGAAGGATGGCGGAGCCGGAAGCCATTTTGGGGCATATAAAGGATCATTTTGTCGCCGGCGGAGGCGCGCTTGCCGGGAAAAAGGCTTTGGTTACGGCCGGCCCTACTTATGAAGCGATCGACCCCGTGCGGTTTATCGGAAACCGGTCGTCCGGTAAAATGGGACTGGCTATCGCCGCTGAACTCGCCGCCCGGGGCGCCCGGGTGGAGCTGGTCCTGGGGCCTTCCGGGCTGGATGTCGGCAATATCCCCGGGATACGGGTACACCGGGTTGAATCCGCCCGGGAGATGTATGAGGCGTCGGTTGAAGCGTTCCGGGATTCGGATATCGCAGTGATGACCGCGGCCGTGGCGGATTATACACCTGTGACAAAATCCGTGGAAAAAATCAAAAAAAACGAGGGTGTATTTCTACTGGAGCTGATAAAGACAAAAGACATTCTCAAGACGCTGGGTGAACAGAAAAAGGCGTCACAGATCCTGGTCGGTTTCGCGTTGGAAAATGCCCATGAGAAGGATTATGCCAGGGGCAAGCTGAAATCCAAAAACGCAGATTTTATCGTTTTAAACTCCCTCAACGACGAAGGGGCCGGTTTTGGCTTCGACACGAACAAAGTAAGCTTTTTCGGAAAGGACGGTTCCGAGCAGGTATTTGAGAAAAAGACGAAACAACAAGTGGCAAAAGATATCGTTGATAAGATCGTGGAGTTGGCGGGATTGTAAAACTCTTCTATGGCTAAAAGGCTTCTTATATTCTTTGTTTGTGCCGGCCTGGCCTGTCCCCGGCTTAGGGCACAGGAGTTGCAGGCGAATATCACCGTCCTGGCCACGCGGGTGGGCACCAATGTCGATCATAAGATCTTCCAGACGCTTCAGTCCGGCTTATACGATTTCCTGAACACCCGGAAGTGGTCGAACGAGAATTTTCAAGCCAACGAAAAGATCATTTGCAATTTTCTCATCAACATCAGCCAGGCGGCAGACAACAATTCGTACCAGGCTTCCCTGACGGTACAGGCCAGCAGGCCGGTTTTCAATTCCTCCTACCAGAGCCCCCTGATCAATTTTATCGACCAGTCCTTCGTTTTCCGGTATGTGGAATACCAGCCGCTGGACTTCAGCGACAGCAGGGTTCAGGGGACTGATCCGCTGACAGCCAACCTCACCGCCACCCTGGCATATTATGTATACCTGATACTTGGCCTGGATTTCGACTCCTATTCGCAGCGGGGAGGGGATGCCTATTATCAGAAAGCGCTGAATATCGTCAATAACGCACCCGATAGCAGGGAGATCTCGGGCTGGAAGGCATTTGACGGTCTCCGCAACCGGTATTGGCTGATCGAAAATCTGACCAACAGCAAATACAACCTTATCCACGATGCTTTTTACGGCTATTACAGGTCGGGAATGGATCAGTTATATGATAAGGATGCGGAGGCCCGTAAGGCCTTTTTAAATGTCCTGAATCTGCTTAATACGATCAATACTGATAATCCCAACAGCATGATCCTGCAATTTTTCTTCGAAAGCAAGGCGAACGAGCTTTCCAAGATCTTCAAAAATTCGCCGCCGGATGAAAAGGAGCAGGCTCTGGACCTGCTGACCAGAATGGATATTACCAATGTCAATAAATATAAACAAGACCTTCAATGAGGTGGCTGATCCGTCTTTTCATCCCGTTTTGTTCGGTAATGGCGCTAACCGGTTGTTCGGGGCCCGATAGCCGGCCTTCCGGCGTGTTACCGCGTGATAAAATGCAGCTGGTTTTATGGGATATGATAGAAGCGGATCAATATTCCCTCCTCTACCTGTCAAGAGACTCTGCAAGAATCAACGTGAAGGCGGAGACCGCAGGACGCTATGAACAGGTCTTTCAACTGTACAAAATATCCAAGGAGGAATTTGAAAAAAGCATCCGGTATTATTTCTCCCGCCCGGATATCGCAGAGCCTCTTTTTGACAGTCTCGCCGCCATGGGAACACGCAAGAGGACAGAGGATTACAATCACGGCCGGGTGAATACGCCGAACAATACTGCTCCAAACAATGCCGCGCCGGGTAAGGCCCCGATGAATCATCCTTTTCCCGTCGCTCCCATACCGGGTCATGGCCCCGTACCCGGTCATAGGCCCATACCACCCGGAGGCACTTCCCTGCCCGTACACACGCCGGCGCCGGGCCATGCTCCGGTACCCGGACCTGTCCCGATAATACCCGGCCGTACCCTCGTCAAACCTGCCCCCAAAAACGATCTTTCCGGGCACTCTCCCGGCCGGAAACCTTCCGATACAACTCGCCGCGGCTCTCATCCGTCGTCTCATCCCGCTCCCGGAAAGTCGCTCCCGTTGAAGCAATGATTGCCGGCGTTGGCGTATGCGTTTTGAATTGTATTTTTAGGACCTAAAGAGTTGCCTCATGCAAAAAATGATTGCCGGCGCCGATGAAGCCATCGCGGATATTCCTGATCATGCAGTGATCATGCTGGGAGGTTTCGGGTTGTGCGGAATCCCCGAAAACTGCATCGCCGCCCTCTCCCGCAAAGGAGTGAAGGGGCTTACCTGTATTTCAAACAATGCCGGTGTCGACGATTTTGGACTGGGCCTCCTGCTGAAGCAACGGCAGATCCGGAAGATGATCAGCTCTTATGTGGGTGAAAATGCAGAGTTTGAAAGGCAATTGCTGAGCGGAGAGCTGGAGGTGGAACTGACACCGCAGGGCACCCTTGCCACGCGGATACAGATGGCGGCGATGGGTATCCCCGCTTTTTTTACGCCCGCCGGTTATGGTACGGAAGTCGCACTGGGTAAGGAAGTAAGGGTTTTCGAGGGCAAGCCCCATCTCATGGAATATGCCTTACACGCGGATTTTGCCATTGTCAAGGCATGGAAGGGCGATCTTGCGGGCAATCTCGTTTTTCGGAAGACGACCCGTAATTTCTCCGTTCCCATGGCCAAGGCGGGGACCGTCACGATTGCCGAAGTGGAAGAACTGGTGCAGCCCGGGGAACTCGATCCGGATCTTATCCATGTCGCGGGTATTTATGTCCACCGGATCTTCCAGGGCTCACGCTATGAGCGGCGGATCGAGCGGAGGACCGTCAGGCCCGGAACAAACCCGGTCGTGGGCGATTCTGCCAAAAAAATCAGCTAAAAAAACCAACTGAAAAACCAATTATGTTCACGAGCAAGAAATTCCTGTCTGATGAGATGGGAGTAGATCCTGAAATAGCCGCATTTTTTGTCGATCGAAAGGTTCCGTCCGGGAACCTCTATTGGAAGGGACGGCTTTTATACGTTTCGAAGGGAACGGGATTCCTGTTCATCCCCTTGTTTTTTGATTTGCAATATCGCTCGGGCGTACCCAAAGCCATTTTGCTGTCCGAGCCCTATGTCAGCCTCATGGAAGACATACTCGACAGTGCGGCCAGCTATGAGCGTGAGCAACAGGATTTCGGGTCGCACCTTGCAAAATGTATGGAACTGGTTGCCGGCAGGACCGCCAACCGGGATCTTTACCAGGATCTGTCGTTTTATTTCGGGGAGAACGGCCTGCGTCCGTATAAGATGTTGGGAACGCCGAGTATGGCCCTGAACCGGGGTGATACTCTGCTTTTTCTTCTTTGCTGCCTGCGGCCCGGGGATGGCCGGATTGGTGATATTATCAGGGATTGGTATGCGCTGGTGCCTTCTTTCCTGCTGATGGATGATGTGATGGATCTCGAGGAAGATGCGGCAAACGGCGAAGAGAATTCCATCGGCGATTTCGGAGAAGGCAGGGAGGCTGTCCGGAATGCCATCGCCTATCTGCATGAGAACTTTGCCCGTCTTCGATCCGTCAACGGGAAGTTGGGCGCCTATTTTGAGGATTCCCTTCAGGAGAAGCTGGAAACGCCCTACCTGCAATTTTTAATAAAATAAGCGATCGTTATGGCTCTCGACAAGTTTGGGATTGCAAAGCGCATTGCGCTGGAATTGCGTGACGGCATGTATGTGAACCTGGGCATCGGGATCCCCACCCTGGTGGCCAATTATATCCCTGCGGGGATCTCGATCATGCTTCAGTCGGAGAACGGTATCCTCGGGATGGGGCCCTACCCGGAGGAAAAGGAAGTGGATGCCGACCTGATCAATGCGGGAAAAGAGACCGTCACGGTGTTGCCGGGAGGGGCATTTTTTGACAGTGCCGAGAGCTTTGGCATGATCAGGGCGGGGAAGGTAGATCTCACGGTTTTGGGCGCCATGGAGGTGTCTGAAACGGGAGATATCGCCAACTGGAAGATTCCCGGCAAAATGGTCAAGGGGATGGGAGGGGCCATGGACCTGGTGGCCAGCGCAAAGAGGATCATTGTCGCCATGCAGCACACCAACCCAAAGGGGGAATCGAAACTGCTGCCTGTCTGCACCTTGCCGCTCACAGGGGTCTCCTGCGTCAAAAGGATCGTCACCGAGCTGGCGGTGCTCGATATCACCCCGGATGGGTTTAAGCTGCTGGAAAGGGCTCCTGATGTGTCTGTGGAAGAGATCCGGCGGAAGACCCTCGGCAAGCTGGTCGTTGAAGGGGATATACCCGTTATGCGATTCGACTAATCCCGGGGTTGGTCGCTTTCCTTCGGGAAGGCCGGGTGGTCCTGGCGGTCTGTTTGCCCCGGCTGGTAGTTGAGGGCGGCGAGCGCATACAGAAAATATCTCACCAGGCCGGCGATGTCGATAAGGACTATTTCCCCCGCATTCGCAGGGGCCGGTAAGACCGGGTGGTGATGCCCCGTCCATTCCACCAGCAGGAGGGTGGAAAAGTAGAAAGCGGTACCGGCAGCGATCCAGAAAAGAGGCAAACGGAAAATATACAGACTGTCGCCCAGCAGCAGGAGTACGAGTGCAGGCAGTACCAGGAGAAGGGTAATGGCGTGCCTGGCCGTATCGAGTTCGATGCTGCTGCGATCGAAGCCTTCCAGGGTAAAATAGGTGAGAAATACGGATACAAGGGCTACGAGGAAGCTATTCAGGGCGTTTTTCAACGGGATGCCCCCGGGACCGGATCCCATGATCCTGACCAGTGCAACGGCTTCGAGCAGGAAAAAGATATTTTTTATAGCGAAATGGTTTTCGGGGGTCAGTCCCGGAAGGAGCAGACCGAGGCTTTCGCTGAAATTGAGCAGGCACAGGATCATCAGGAAATTCAGGATGGTATGCCGGTAGATTTTCCGTAAGAAAATAATGCCCGCGGGTACCAGCGGAAGTAAAACGATCCCTTTCGAAAAAGCGTCGATAAAAGCATTGCCGGTCTTGAACATAAGCGAGTTTGTTGCTGGGGAACCGGTCTTTCATAAAGAGATGGGGATTTTGAGGGGCTGAGATTCCGGGATCAGTCGATCAGGTTATTCTTTACGGCGAAAAACACCAGTCCCGCGGTATTCTTTGCTCCGAACCGTTCCATGAGGCGATCCTTGATGGCTTCCACCGTGCGTGGGCTCACATCGATCTTCTGGGCAATCTCCTGGGCGGTAAATTCCATACAGATATATTTCACTACCTCACGTTCCCTTTCGTTCAGGGAGACCTCAGTATTCAGATTCGGGATTACTTTGGTCCTCGAGTGGGATTTCTTTAGCAGTATGCGATTCACGAAATTGTTCAGGTAATAACCCTTGGTCGCCACTTCCATGATTGCCCGTTTGATCTCGGCAGGATCCGCGCTTTTTAAAAGATAACCGTTGGCTCCTATTTCCATCATATGGCTTACAAAGCGTTCGTCCTCGTACATCGTGAGGGCGATGATATGAATATGGGGAAATTGCTTGGCAACGATCTTCGTGGTTTCTATTCCGTCTTTCAGCGGCATCCGCAGGTCCATCAGGATGACATCCGGCTCGGAGGCTGCGAGCCCTTCGAGGAGTTCCTGTCCGTTTTCCGCCTCCTGCACAAACCTGATATTGTTGTAGGGGCGCAGAGAAAGGATCACGCCCCTGCGGAATATTTTGTGGTCATCGGCTATAGCAACTTTAATTACTCCCATAGGTTATTGTGCAATTAAAGATACACACTAATTTCTATTTATTGCCGGCAGGGAAGATTTCCTCTTCGTTCCGGACCAGTTCGATCGTCACTTTGTAATAGGTCTGGGACATATCCTTTTCAAAGAATATCTTGCCATGCAGGACCTTCAGCCTGCTTTGAATATTCTTCAGACCCAGGCCCACATTGCTTTTGTTGAGCTTTTCGAAATCCGTTTGTGTGATGCCGCGTCCGTCATGATGCAGACGTATAAAAAATTTGTTTGCGCTCGTATTCTGTGTCAGGTGGATAAAACTGGCGTTGCTGTGTTTGAGAATATTGTTCACCAATTCCTGGATCACGCGGAAGATGATCAGTTCATTTTCCGGCTGCAGTCTTTCGCGGTAATCATGGAAACGGGAACTGGCGTTCATGCTGCCCGAGCCGCTGATCTTTTGAAAAAGATCATTGACGGCGGATTCAAGACCGAAGTTTTTCAGGGTAGGGGGCATGAGGCTATGAGAGATATTACGGATGAGCTGGATTGTATCGTCGATAATCTGCTTGGCGTTATAGATGCTTTGCAATTGAGAAGTCTTGTCCAGGTTCACCAGGTTCTCATTGAGATACAGACGCGCCGTGGCCAGCAGGGGGCCCGCATCATCGTGCAAATCCGCGGCGATCCTTTGCCGTTCCTCTTCCTGCAGGCGGATGGAGGCATTCAGCAGCATTTTCTGCTGATCCTGTTCCATTCTTTGCAAACGCAGCTGATAACGGATCACCTTGCGTTGGTGAAAGATGGTAAAGACAATCAGTCCGATAGTCAGGGCCAGCATTCCGATTGTGCCAAAGAACAACTCCAGCGGGACGGTGCTACCGGGGGTTGGGGTTTGTAATAGTATCATGCAATAATCTTCTCCATGCGATGGGGTTTAAGGTTTCCAATTTTCATATGGATTTTCCAGCATATCGGGATAGGGTTTTTCAATAGAACGGTGTTTTGACGAATAGTGACTTACCAGAAACGCTACAGAGAACAATATGTTTTTGATGATATTACAGAAATTATTGATTTGCCAGTATTTGGACCTTTCTTCGAGGGCCAGCCTGTCACTTATGATGAACAGGAACAGGGTTCCCGACATATAGATCAGGAATCCCAGGATGACCCAGAAGCCAGGGGTGGAATAGACCAGGAAATCGGGGGGCTTATTGATCTGTTCGAAAAGATAGATGATGCAAAAAATGATAATCAGGATGGATTCGCCGGAGGCCTGGATGGCGTCAAAATGATCTTTTTCCGTTTGAAAAAAGCTCATTATCAGATAAATAGAAAAGAGGATGGCGCAGCCGGCGATCGTCTTCTTTATGATCCTGTTAGCGATACCTAAGTATAGGAAGGTCGTAAAGGAGACGAATTCGATGATGGTAAAGATGGACAGAAGCATGAAGGAGGAGCGGGCGCCCCAAGCGGTCTTTGTGGAGACAAAATCCACGAAAAACTCTGCCACCACATAAAAGAAAACTATCTTTAATTCCACTCCGCTTTTCTTCAGACAGAAGAGAAGGAAAAGAATTAAAGATAGTATTTCTGAGATGAAGTATATCAGTTCAACTGTTCCACTCATTTTTGTTAATAAAACCAAATATAAAAAAAGAGTGGAACTAATTATAACTTATTCACCTAAATAATTTAGGTCCAGCTCCATACACCGCCATTGGGAGCGCCGCCGCCTGCTAAACGGTCAGCAACGATACCGTCCTGGTGGGCGATCTTGATGAGTTTGCCTTCGCCTTTTACTACGGTGTATTCGAGGATATTATTTCCCTTGGCATCGATACCTACGTATACCATGGTTTTTTGTCCTTCTTCGTTAATAGCGTTGTAAAAACGCATGCCGGCGCAACCGGGCTGGGCGAGGATTAATTCGATAATGTTTCTGCCCATATTGTAAAACTGGTTTTCTTCCGGGTAGGTATCCTGGAAATCCTTAACCATTTTAGCCCCGAGCTCGTGGCTGATCTCTTCGCCGA
This sequence comes from Puia sp., assembly GCA_031292515.1. Taxonomy (GTDB): domain Bacteria; phylum Bacteroidota; class Bacteroidia; order Chitinophagales; family Chitinophagaceae; genus Puia. Next base: position 25,885 of record JARLGZ010000079.1, read on the forward strand.
CAGCAGCGTAGTTGGTTTTGGTAAGTAGCTCTTTTTGCATCATAGTAAAATGTTTTTAGAGGTGTGAAAAATGCTAGTTTAGATTCGAAATAACCCCTAAAAAAAAATATGGCCAACGGGCAGAACTTATGGTAAAATGCTTTAAATTGCCTGTAATTCAAGGTGGTATTGGGTTACAGCCGATTTTTATAGGGCATCTACTATAGTAAATTAGCGTAAAAGTGCTTGTGATTTACCGTATTTTTACTATCGGAAAAGTACGAAATTTCAATTAGGAAATATCCGAAAAAAGGAGATATCCACAGGTTTATTGACATTGTGGATAACAAATAGAGGGGGAAAATTGGTGGTAAACCATAGGTTTCTCACCCGGGAGGATGGTTGGGGGCCGGCCATAAAGACGCGATGCGGACCTGGCGGGGGATCCGGTGCGAAACCCGGCCTGAATCCGGTTGAAAACGGGGTCATTGGATTTAAAAACGGGACTGATCCGATGGGTGGCCTCTCAGCGGGCCGAAGGGTATGGCAGGTATGGATACCGGGCTACCCGGCGTAATTTAATCACGGTTTTTGCGTTCTATTCACCCTGCCTGTTATGGCGGGAGGCGGAAAAACCAGTTTTTGGCAAGTCTTGCAGGAGAAAATTCGAAAAGATAAAGGATAGGAAGTTGATTGATATTGGATTTTACTGTTCGGTTTTCAATGGATATTGAAATCTTTTTGGACGGTAATGGACATTGGATGGTTTGAGACGATGATCTTATCAATCAACTTCCGAAACAAAAATAGGGGGAAACGGTGATTCGTACAATAGCAGAACTGCCCTGTTTGTTCTGTACAGGATTTACCCTCCGGTTCGTATAATTCCAGATATATTATTGGTATATTTCCGTACTTAAGTTTGTTTACCGGCTGTAAAGCCAGCTATCATTGTCTGAGGATTTATGATTTGGTAATGATTTCTAACTGTAAAAATGAAATTCTATCCCATTAATTCTACAAACCTGCCGGGTATGACTGCTGAATTGGTAATTAAAGTATCCATCGCGGATGATCATAAGATTTTCCGCGACGGGATCAAAATGGCTTTAAAGAATAAGGACTACCTGAAGATCCTTTGGGAGGCGGAGGATGGCAAAGACCTGATGCACAAGATGCAGATAAAGAAACCTGATGTGCTCCTGATGGATATCAGGATGCCGGAGGTGGATGGGATCAATGCCATTGGTATGCTCAGGAAGGAGTACGAGGAGGTTAAAATCATCGTGCTTACCATGTATGACGACCAGGAGATGATCTCGAAGATGATGGAAATGGGCGCCAACGCCTACCTGACCAAGACCACCGATCCCGATGAAATATACCAGGCCATCCTGACCTGCATGAACGACGACTTCTATTTTAATGACCTGGTAAACAAGGCGGTCCTCTCCAAATTGCAGACGAAAAGACAGGTCAGGCAATTTTACCCGAGTCCCATAAAATTCTCCGAGAAGGAGGTCAAAATCCTAAAGCTCCTGGCAGAAGACAAAACGACTGAGGAGATCTCCAAAGAAGTATTTCTCAGTCCCCGTACCATCGAAACGATCCGGCAGAACATGAAGACCAAGGTGGGCGCCAAGACCATCGCCGGGCTGATCATGTACGGAATGCGGAACAAGCTGATCGATTGAATTCCCTTTGTTTACCGTCTCCGGAAATGACTGTTCCCGCCGACCGGCGAGGGCAGGGGTAAAAAATTGCCTGTTTTCGTTGCTTTTTGTCAGGTATCCGCAAAGCAGAAAACAGGCAAAATATCTTGCAGTCGATAGAATGGTAAAAAATGGATAAGGTTTAACAAGAGGAGTTGGATTAAATCTTTTGAGCGCGGTCAATTCTGTGTTCCCGTTTGCATAGGATGCCGGTGCGGCAGGCATTGGACGTTTGCCGGCCGGGTTTTTCATGGATGAATGCGTTAAATGACTTTTTCAGCTTCAGCAGGGGTTGGACGGGGCTTCCGGGTCGGGAAGAGGCAGCAGTTCAAAGGATATGGGTTCAAAGGATATGGGTTCAAAGGATCGGAATTCAACAGGAATTGGATGAAACGGGGCTTTCGAACCGGGCTTTCAAGGGTCGGTGCCGGCGATTAAGGCGATTAATAGGATAGGATTTGGATTTGTGCGGATCTTATAGGATACTGATGCGAATCAGTGAAAATCTTAAAAAAAAGTTGATTGACATTGGATTTTGCTGGTTTCATAGAATATTGAAAATCTTTCCGGACGGTTTCTAGGACATTGGATGGTCTGAGGTTGCTAATCCGGTCAATCAACTTATGAGACAAAAATAGATGTGAATAACTATGTGGACAAGAGCACAAGTCCCCAATTTTAAATATTCGGCTTTTACTCATTAAATCGTAGAAAAACGATCGGTTCTGCGGAAAATTTCCTGGTGGCGATCGTAAAAAAACTAGCTATATTCGCTTTTAGTAGTTTCCGAATCGTCCCGATTTCGTAGATTTCCTATAGTAAGTGTTGCATTTTTTGTTTCTTTTTGCACTAATAATTCCTAAGGCCGTATGAATCATACTATAAGAAAAATTACGTTCTATACCAGGAAAATCCATTAACCCATTGAAACAAACAAATACAGTCGGATGAAAAAACCAGAATTCAACCGGGTGATCAAAGTGGCCATTGCCGATGATCATGCCCTATTCAGAGCGGGAGTAAAAACGGCTCTCGCTGTTAAGAAAGACGTAGAACTGATCGCGGAGGCGGACAACGGCATGCAATTGCTGAACCTGCTGAAGCATGTCGAGCCGGATGTAATCCTGCTGGATATCCAGATGCCCATCATGGATGGGATCCAGACTCTTCCGGAGATCCGAAAACTTTATCCCTATGTCAAGGTGATTATCCTCTCCATGCACAATGATCATTCCATGATCTCCAAGCTTATGGAAATAGGGGCTAATTCCTATCTCACCAAGAATTCTGATTCCGAGACCATCTACCAGGCCATTAAAACCTGCTATGAACAGGAGTTCTTCTTTAATGAGCTAACAAATAAAGCCTTATTAACCGGGCTTCGTACCAAGAGGACCGATATCGGCACACCGCAGGACGTCAATCTTACGGAAAAGGAATTGACCGTATTGAAACTCATGTGCGAAGAAAAGACTACCAAAGAGATAGCGGATATCGTGGATATCAGCCCGCGGACCGTGGAGGCCATCCGGGATAAACTCAAGACCAAGACCGGCGCCAAGTCTATGGCCGGCCTGGTCATGTATGCGGTCAAAAACGGGATCATACAGCAGCAATAGTCCTTTTGAGACGTATGGATACCTACCTGAATTTCGACGGGAAGATCTGTTTGTCCGATGAGGCGATCCTCAAAGCGGACAATCGCAGCTTCCGATATGGAGACGGCCTCTTCGAAACCCTGAGGCTGGTCAAAGGGAAAATCAGGCTGGGGAACTATCATTTTGAGCGTTTGTTCAGCGGGGCGCGGCTATTGGGCTTCGATCGACCTGCTTCTTTTACGGAGGAAAATCTGCTCAGGCAGATCCTGGAACTCTGCCGGAAAAACGGGCGCGCCAACGATGCCAGGCTCCGGTTGGTGGTATTCCGTGGCGACGGAGGTCTCTATGATCCGCAGGATCATTTTCCGCATCATATCATTCAGACAATGCCTGTTCCGGCAGAAATGTCGATGAATGAAAACGGCTTGGTGGTCGGCGTCTTCCCGGAAGGCAGAAAATCCTGCGATGCCTTTGCCAACCTGAAGTCCAACAATTTCCTTATTTATGCGATGGCGGCGCTTTATGCCCGGCAACAGCATTTGGACGATTGCCTGGTGCTGAACAGTCATGGACGCCTTGCAGACAGTACGATTTCCAATATTTTTTATATCCGCGGAGGCATTCTCTATACCCCTCCTCTGTCGGAAGGCTGCGTAGCAGGGGTCATGCGGCGGTTTTTACTGGAGCACGCAGGTTCTGCCGGATTTGAGGTCAGGGAGCAGGAGACGGAGGTAAACGGGCTGGAAAATGCGGAGGAGTTATTTTTGACGAATGCCATCTCCGGCATACGCTGGGTCAAACATTTCCGGGACACCCGGTATTCCAATGGCCGGACGCTCGATCTTTATAATGGGCTTATCAGAAACAACCCGCTCATCGGACACCTATAACTTCCTTAATTTCGGGAATTAAAAGAGGGATGATGAAGAAAACAGTCAATGTTTGCTGGTTCAGGAGAGATTTGCGGCTAAAGGATCATGCTGCGCTCTATCATGCGCTGAAAAGCGGCGAACCCGTGGTGCCTGTCTTTATTTTTGACCGGAACATCCTGGATCAACTGGAAGATAAGTCTGACAGAAGGGTGGAATTTATCCGGGCAGCTTTGCAGGATATGCAGTCAATCCTGGAAAATGCGGGTTCTTCGCTGGAGGTGTTTTATGGGACTCCGGCGGAAGCGTTTGCCGGGCTCCTGTCCCGCTATGCCATCGAAAAGGTATTTGTCAACCGGGACTATGAGCCTTATGCCCGTGTACGTGATGAAGAAGTCGAACGGCTTTTGAAAAGCGCGGGGGCTGTTCTGTTGTATTATAAAGACCAGACAATCTTCGATACGGCTGAAGTGCTGAAAGACGATGGCAAACCTTATACGGTCTTTACTCCTTACAGTAAAAAGTGGAAATCCCTGCTTACGGATTTCCACCTGAAGCCTTATCCGGTCGAAAAGTATTTTCATAACTTCTTCGGGCAATCTGCGGATAAACGCGCCATTCCGACCCTGGAGTCGATGGGCTTCAAGGCGGTCGATCAGCCTTTCCCCGCGAAAATGCTAAAGGCGGAGGTCATAAAAAAATATAATGAGCAGCGAGATTTCCCGTCTGTCGAGGGCACCTCCCGTTTAGGCGTACACCTGCGTTTTGGTACGATCAGTATCCGGCAACTGGCCGCGAAGGCGTTGCGGACGAGCGAGACTTTCCTGAATGAACTGATCTGGCGTGATTTCTACCAGATGATCCTCTGGCATTTCCCCCGGGTCGGGGAGGGCGCTTCTTTCAAGCCGGAATACGATTGGATCCGGTGGAGAAACGATGAGAAGGAATTTGAGCGGTGGTGCTCCGGGATGACCGGTTATCCGATCGTCGACGCGGGCATGCGGGAATTGAATGCGACAGGATTTATGCACAACCGGGTCAGGATGATCGTCGCTTCTTTTCTCGCCCGGCATTTGCTGATCGACTGGCGCTGGGGGGAGGCTTATTTCGCCAGGAAACTGCTGGATTTCGACCTGGCGGCCAACAACGGCGGCTGGCAGTGGGCTGCGGGAAGCGGCTGCGATGCGGTGCCCTATTTCCGTATTTTCAATCCCTATCTCCAGGTCAAAAGATTCGATCCCGGGTTGAAGTACATACGCACCTGGGTGCCGGAATTGGACGATTTCAACTATCCCGGCCCGATAGTCGGGCACGAGTTCGCCCGCAAAAGGGCGTTGGAGGTTTATAAGAAAGCCCTGGGCAGAAAGGCTCCCGACCGGTAGTCCGCCGGACAGGCAGCTATCGGATGGGCCTGCTCAGCGGGGACTGCCGGAAATCGACTTGCTAAGCATGGATACGTTCATAGGTATCCAGCAGCGTCCGGATGGCCGCTTTCCCGTCATCTCCGAGGGAAAGGGAATAATCGTTCACATAGAGGTCTATATGCTGGCGCATCACGTTCTCATTCATCTCCTGCGCATGCTGTCTGGTATAATCAGGAAGGTCGGGGTAGTTGCCAAAGGCGAATTCGACGCTTTTCCTGATCAATGCATTGATTTTCGCGGCTTGATCTTCGCCCAGATCTTTCCGGATAACGATCCCTCCCAGGGGGATGGGACAGTTGGTCTGCTGTTCCCAGAAGTTTCCGAGGTCCATGAGCTTTACCAAGCCCTTTTGCTGATAGGTAAAACGATTCTCGTGGATGATTACCCCGCAATCGACCCGGCCGTTCAGGACAGCTTCTTCTATACCGGAAAATACCATGAATTCCTTGTTGTGCGCTTCCGGGTAAGCCAAAGAGAATAGCAGATGGGCGGTGGTGTGTCTGCCAGGAATGGCTACGCGACCCTGTGCGGGATCGGGCGTTTTGTCGCCGGGCCGCGCGATCAGCAGCGGGCCGACGCCTTTTCCGAGGGCACCTCCGGCATCGAGCAGATCATAGGTGTCGAGCAGCAAGGGTAATACACCATAGCTGATCTTTGAGAGCGCCAGCCGCCCGGTGAGGGCCCATTTGTTGAGTGTTTCGACGTCTTCGAGGACCGTTTCAAATTCGTATCCCTCCGTATCTATTTTCCCGTTGACAAGCGCGTCGAAGATGAAAGTGTCGTTCGGGCAGGGGCTAAATCCGAGGCTGAGTTTCATTTTTTTTCTTTATGATCGTCTGATGATATTTTGTTGTCGTCGTGATTTCAAAACGTCTTTGACAGCAGGCTGGCCAGTTTCCCGTTCAGGGTACCGATCGCTGCGGGGAAATCCCACCTGGTTTTGTCCCGGTCTCCGACTCGGTTTGAGAGGGCCCTTAACTGCAGGAAGGGCAGGTTCTCGCGGATGCAGGTGTAATGCATTGCTCCACCCTCCATGCTTTCAACAACCGGGGACCAGTTTTGTTGATACCAGGCAATACGATCCGGGGCGGTAGTTATCTCATTGACACTGAGGCTTCTTACGGCTTCGAGGCCGGAGAGGGACAATAGTTCCTGAAAAGGATTGACCAGGCCGCCGTTCGTGAACGGAGGGGCATTTCTGTCGGCCAGGTTCATGTCGAAAAGAGTTTTGAAGGATCCGTCCTCCCATACCCCCAGATCGGCCAGGATCTCTTCTTTTACGGCTATGAGATCTCCATTCTTCCTCCCGGTGAAGCAACCTGCGATGCCGGCCTGGAGCACCAGGTCCGGTCTGGAATCCCTGATCCGCCGGGTGAGCTGGTAGGTGGTTGCGACTGACCCGACCCCGGTTATAAGGATTTGAATGGTATTATCGCCTGCGCGGAATCCGGTATTTTTGAGGGAATCAATAGTCGGTTGAATTTCAAGCCTTGTGGCTGCTGCTAACAGGATGTCCATCCTGCAAATATCGGAATCATTGACATTCTTGCGGTATGTATTACCTTTGCGAAAATTTTTGGTGCAATTCTTTAATATGGGTTTATGGTGTATCTGACCAGGGTAGAACATTTTAATGCCGCGCACAGGTTGTTTAATCCGGGATGGACCCGGGAGCGGAACGAAGAGGTCTTTGGAAAATGCGCCAATGAGAACTGGCATGGACATAATTATGAATTATTTGTAACGATCAAGGGGATGCCCGATCCCGATACCGGTTTCCTTTTCGATGTAAAAAGGCTGAGCGGGATTATCAGGGATCATGTGACCGAAAAACTTGATCACCGGAATTTGAATATCGATGTGGATTTTATGAACGGGAAGATGTGTTCTACCGAGAACCTGGCGATCGGCATCTGGCAGCAATTGCAACCACACCTGCCTGCCGGTGTTCAGTTGCACTGTATCAAGTTATACGAAACTCCGCGAATCTATGTGGAATATTATGGTGAGTAGTGAGTGGTCAGTTGTGAGTTGTGAGTGGTGAGTGGTGAGTTGTCTGAAGTCGCTTGTGAGAGGCGCGATGGGGATTGTTAAAGGTTAATAGAAGGTAATAAGGGATAGCGCGTAGAGAATAAAGAACAGAGATTGGAGGACAAAGAATAGAGAATAGAAATTGGAGAACAAAGACTAGAGACTAGAGATTAGAGAATAGAGATTAGAGAATGAAAATGAGAGAATGAGAAGTGGAGAGTGGGGACAGGATAAGACACCCGTAATTTGCAGTTATGAAAAGAGTAGCCGTTTTCCGCAAGGAGCATTTCAATGCAGCGCACCGCCTGTTCAACCCGGCATGGGATGATCGGAAGAACGCGGAGGTATTCGGGAAGTGCAGCTATCCGAATTATCATGGGCACAATTACGAGGTGGTCGTCAAGGTCACGGGAACGCCGGATCCGCAAACGGGATTTGTAATGGATATGAAGCTGTTGTCAGACCTGATCCGGGTTCATGTCATCGAGGAGTTCGATCATAAAAACCTGAACCTGGACACTCCTTTTTTCAGGGAAATGAATCCGACGGCGGAAAATATCGTTATGGTGATCTATGACTTGTTAAGGAGCCGGATCGACCCGGCGCTCGGGTTGCGGGTGAGGCTTTACGAGACGGAGCGGAATTTTGCCGAATACCCGGAGGAATAATCAAAGTGGAATAATCGAAGTGGAATAGTCGAATTAGAATAATCGAATACGTGATAGGATAGTCGAATAAGGTGGACCAAAATACGGCGGAATAAATTCAGATCGTTAAATCCCCAGCCATGGCCTATAAGAAAGTCGAACACTATGATGAGAAAGTTACCGAAGGACTAACCGGAACTTACAAAGAATGTTTGTCCCTCCTCGGGGAAGACCCTGCCCGGGAAGGGCTGATACGGACACCGGAGCGTGTCGCAAAGGCGATGCAATTTTTGACCCAGGGATATGGGCTCGATGCCCAGGCGATCCTGAACTCGGCCAAATTCCATGAAGACGTCAGTGAGATGATCCTTGTAAAGGATATCGAAATATATAGTCTCTGCGAACATCACATGCTTCCTTTTTTCGGAAAGGCGCATGTCGCGTATATTCCAAATGGTTGGATCACCGGTCTCAGCAAGATCGCCCGGGTGGTGGATGTGTATGCGCGCCGTTTGCAGGTGCAGGAGAGGCTGACTACGCAAATCCTGCATGCTATAAAAGATTCTCTGAATCCGCTGGGTGTCGCCGTGGTGATAGAGGCTTCCCACCTGTGCATGATGATGCGGGGTGTACAAAAACAAAACTCGGTCACCACCACCTCCGCTTTCTGGGGGGAGTTCGAGAAGAATGAAACCCGCAGCGAATTTACAAAGCTGATATCGTCGAACCTCCATTGAAACGATGGCTTTTAACCTGCGGGAGCGACCTCATGTTTTGCAGAATCGTGGCATATGCTGAGGGAATGATGGGTCGCTCTGCGTGGCCGGAAGATTTTCTTTGTTGAATCCACTCTTTGTGGCATATTTGTTTAAGCGAACTAGGGGTTCGCAGGCTGCAGCCAAGTGAAAGCGAAGGCGACTGAGGATCGGGCGGAGCCCGGGACGAAGGTTGCGGGTGAAGCCCAGCGAGAAGGAGCAAAGGATGCAGCTCCGCCGAAGCTCCCATCGATAATCGTGCACCGGGGTGGGTTATTTTGGGCATAAGCAATTCCCGGTGCACATAAACTCCTATAGAGTATGAAGCATGCGTATGTTTTCCCGGGTCAGGGGTCTCAGTTTCCGGGAATGGGAAAGGACCATTATGAGAATAGTGCTTTTGCAAAAAAATTGTTCGAACAGGCGAACGAGATCATCGGTTTTCGAATTTCGGATATCATGTTCAACGGGAGTGAGGAAGATCTCCGGCAAACCAGTGTGACCCAGCCAGCTGTATTTATTCATTCTGTAATTGCTTTTAAGGGCGTGGACAATAACAGACCCGATATGGTAGCAGGGCATTCCCTGGGCGAATTTTCCGCCCTCGTCGCCAATGGGGTGTTGAGTTTTGAGGATGGACTGAATCTGGTGAAATCACGCGCGCAGTTTATGCAGGCGGCTTGTGAAAAAGTTCCTTCCACGATGGCGGCCATATTAGGCCTTGAGGATGCGAAAGTAGAGACGATCTGCTCCGATATCCAGGACCAGACCGGGGAAGTCGTCGTTCCAGCCAATTACAATTGCCCGGGGCAACTGGTGATCAGCGGGACGACCAGGGGGGTAGAGATAGCCTGCGAACGGATGAAGGCCGCGGGCGCCAAGAGGGCCCTGGTGTTACCGGTGGGCGGCGCCTTTCATTCGCCGCTGATGCAGCCTGCCAAAGAAGAGTTAAAAGCCGCGATAGATAAAACGACCTTCTATAATCCCAGTTGTCCTGTCTACCAGAATGTGACGGCCAAAGCTGTGGTCAACAAGGACGAGATCAAGAAGAACCTGATCGATCAGCTCACCGGCGCAGTGCGCTGGACACAGAGCGTACAGGCGATGATTGCCGAAGGCGCTTCACGTTTTACGGAGATTGGTCCCGGGAAAGTCCTGCAGGGGTTGATCCAGAAGATAAGCAAGGAGATGCAGGTAGAGGGCGTGAATTAAGATCGTTTCCGCTCGCAACTGGATTGAAATGCCAGGGTTGAAATAACCAGCGCCTGGATTGAAATAAGGAAGAGTAAAAATAACAGTCCCGGAGACAGTAGACGGTCTCAGAGACCGTCTCAAGGTGTTTCTATGCTGCAATTGATCCATTCCGGGTCAAAGGAAGCCTGGTATTTTCTATAGAAGTTGATAGCGGGTGCATTCCATTCGAGCACCTGCCAGATCATGCCATTCAGTTTTTTCTCCCGGGCTTCCACGATCAACCGGTCGAACAAGAGTTTCCCGATCCCCTGACCTCGCATCTCTTCCGTAACCAGGATGTCCTCCAGGTACATGCGCTGCCCCTTCCAGGTACTGTACCGGATATAATACAGGGCAAAGCCTTCCACGCGCCCGGCGACTTCGGCTACGAACGCCCACCATACGGGTTTTTCCCCGAAACCGCTATCCGAAAAATGTTCCAGGCTCACGGTGACTTCCTGCGGTGCTTTCTCGTAAAGGGCGAGTTCTTTTATCAATTCCAGCAACCGGGGGCAGTCTTCCCGCACGGCTCTCCTGACTGTAATGGTATGGGGGCTCATGGTTGTACTCATGGTTTGAACTGATGTGGATTAACGATTTTCCGGCCTGCCGCCATTTTACAGCGGCTGACGGGTGCTACAGGGCCTGGTCGAGGTCGGCCAGGATGTCCTGTATATTTTCCATCCCGACACTCATGCGTATCAGCCCGTCTGTAATGCCGTATTTCTCCCGCTGTGCGGCGGGTACGCTTTTGTGGGTCATGGATGCCGGATGGCACAGGAGGGTGTCGCAGGTGCCCAGGGAGACCGTGCGTGTACACAGGCGCAATCGGTTCATGCAATCTATTCCTGCCTGCAGTCCGCCCTTCAATTCGAAGCTCATCATGGCGCCGGGATGCCGCATCTGTTTGCGTGCGATGGCGTGGTCCGGATGGGTGGGCAAACCGTTATAATTCACTTTGGCGACCGCCGGATGCCTTTCCAGGAAGCGGGCGATCTCCATGGCGTTGTGGCAATGCCGGTCCATCCTGACCTCCAGCGTTTTCATGCCATTGACCAGCATGAACGCGTCGAACGGATTGCTATTGCCTCCCAGGGATTTATGTATCCGTGTGGCTTTGGTCTTCATGAACTCCAGGTCCCTGCCCAACAGGATTCCGCCGATGGCGGTGCCATGGCCGTTCAGGAATTTGGTGGTGGAATGAACGATAAAATCCACCCCGTAACGGAAGGGCTGTTGCAGATAGGGCGTGGCAAATGTATTATCGCAGGCGACGATGAGGCCATGAAGTTTTGCCACCTTTGTGAGTGCATCGATGTCCACGCACTGGACGGTGGGGTTGGCCGGGGTCTCGAAATACAGCATCCGGATGGCCGGATCGGCTTTTATGGCTGCTTCGGCCCTGCCCGGGTCGCGGAGATCGGCGATGACGGCGGAGATGCCGAGTGCGGGCAGCACGTTTTGCAATAATTCCTCGGTTCCTCCGTACAGCGAAAAATGGCTGAGCACTTTGTCACCCGTCTTCAGGTTCATCAGCAACAGTGTGCTGATCGCGGCCATCCCGGATGCCTGCAGCAGGGCGCGGGCTTGCAGGGGGGCGCCTGCAGAGTCGGTAAGGCCAAAGGTCTCCATGGAAGCCACTTTGTTTTCCGCTTCTGTGAAGGTCGGATTACCCCAGCGTGAATAGATGTACCCGGGCTCCTCGCCGCTGAAGCGGCGCATCCCTTGTTCCGCGCTATCGTACACGAAGGTACTGCTGGCGTAGATCGGGGTCAGGTGCGCATAGTTCGGGTCTTGTATATGTCCCGCGTGGATGGCCAGCGTGCCAAAGCCGGAGGGTTTAAAGTCTTTGTCTGCCATAGTGAGCCTGTTAACCAGATTTTAGGTTGTAGGAATGATGAGGGGATAAGCGATTTTTCAGGCGAGTGGTTCATTTAATGCCCCCATTTCACCAGGGTGGCGCCCCATGTGAAGCCTCCGCCAAAGGCCGCCATCACGAGGTTGTCCCCCTTCTTTAGTTTGTCCTCCCAATCCCACAAACATAAAGGGATGGTGCCCGCAGTGGTGTTGCCGTAGCGATGGATATTGATCATCACTTTATCGGCGGAAAGTCCCATCCTGGCCGCGGTAGCGTCTATAATCCGTTTGTTCGCCTGGTGAGGAACGAGCCACGCGATATCTTCCCCTGTCAGGTGGTTGCGTTCCAATAATTCGGCGCTCACATCGGACATGCCTTTGACGGCGAATTTGAACACCGACTGCCCTTCCTGGTAGATGAAATGTTCTTTGGCGGCGACGGTCTCGTGGGTTGCCGGTTTGAGCGAGCCCCCGCCTTTCATGTGGAGGTGGCTCCTTCCGCTCCCGTCGCTCTTCAGAATGCTGTCCAGTACGCCAAATCCTTCGGTATTGGGTTCAAGCAATACGCCGCCGCCGCCATCTCCGAAGATGATACAGGTGGTGCGGTCGCTGTAGTCGACGATAGCGCTCATCTTATCGGCGCCCACCACGACGACTTTCCGGAAACGCCCGCTTTCGATATACATGGCACCCGTTGTCAGGGCGTAGAGGAAACCGGAACAGGCGGCGCTCATATCGAAGCCCCAGGCATTTTTTGCTCCGACTTTGTCACAAACGATATTTGCGGTGGCGGGGAAGACCATATCCGGGGTGACGGTGGCCACGATCATGCAATCGATCTCATCCGGCCGTATCCCTCTCTTCCTGCAGATCTCTTCCACAACGGGGACGCATAGGTCAGAAGTGGCCTTGCCGGCGCCTTTCAGGATCCTTCTTTCCTTGATCCCCGTCCGGCTGAGGATCCATTCGTCGTTGGTTTCTACCAGCTTTTCAAGGTCGGCATTTGTAAGTCGGTCTTCGGGTACGTATCCTCCTACGGCTGTAATGGCGGCAGTGATTTTTTGACTCATTATTATTTCCAATCAGGTTAAGAAAATATTTTTGCAAAGGTGGGGAAAAAAGTTCATAGTTTCGGGCGAACACAATAAGACCGGTTATGATAGCTTTTTTACGCGGAGATTTCGTCTATAAGACCCCATCCCTGGTATATTTGGAGGCAGCCGGGGTAGGATATGAATTGCACATCAGCCTGCACACCTATTCCCGCATCCAGCATCTTGAAAAAGGCGTTCTGCAGACCTATCTGCAAATAAGGGAAGACGCTCATATCCTGTATGGTTTTTTCGATCCGGCAGAAAAAGAAGTCTTTGTTCAACTGATCAGCGTATCGGGGGTGGGGGCTTCCACCGCCCGGATGATCCTGTCTGCGATGAACCCCGAAGAGGTGGGAAGGGCCATTTTGCAGGGCAATGCAAAGTTATTGGAGTCGGTCAAGGGGATCGGCAAGAAATCAGCCGAAAGGATCATCCTGGAACTGCGTGATAAAATAGGTAAAAACTTTGCGGAATCAAATATTTCACCGTTGATAAACAATACATTGGAACGTGATGCGTTGAATGCTCTGATTGCACTTGGCATCGCCCGGCCTGTCGCGGAGCAATCCGTTAAAAAAGTCCTTGCAACGGGAAGCGCATCGGATAATTTAGAGGATATCATTAAAAAAGCCTTAAAAATTTTGTAGCCTATTGTATTGTATCTCTACCTAACTAATTCTTGAGGAAAGTTTGACCCGCCATTTGTTTTACCAGCTTTTTGCAACGGTACTGATCACCGCAGCATCGGGGGTGCTTTGCTCAACTGTATCCGCACAGGTCACGCCACCGGATACGACGAAACAGCAAAAGCAGGCTTCCGACAGCCTGAGATTTCCCATCAGCGACCGCCGGGGTGATCCGATCTCCAATCCCGACAAGAACCCCTTTAACCTCAAGGATCCGATCAACCTCAAGGATTCCATCGTATTCGACCCCGCTACCAAGCAGTACTATCTTATAGAAAAGATTGGTAATCAATATTTCCGAAAGCCAACCTTTCTTACTTTCGACGAGATGATGCGGTTGCAGGCGCAGCAATCGGAGGATGACTATTTCCGGCAGCGGGCTGATGCCTTGTCCGCGCTGAATAAAAAGATGCTTCGCCCTGACCTTTCCGTCACCGACAACCTGTTCAACCGTATCTTCGGGAATGCGAAACCGGATATCCGCCCTTCTGGGAATGTGGATATCACGGCCGGATACCAGGGACAGAATATCCAGAATCCGACTCTTCCCGAGAGCGCGCGTAAGACGGGGGGCTTTGATTTTAACGAGTCGGCCGCATTGAGCGTCATCGGCAATATCGGCACCAAGCTCAAACTGCCGATTACTTATAACACCCAGGCCAACTTCAATTTCGAGAACCAGTTAAAACTGGACTATACGGGTAGTGCGGATGAGATCATCAAAAAGATCGAAGCGGGGAATATCTCGTTTACCACGAAGAGCCAGCTCATCACGGGCGCCCAGGCCTTGTTCGGTATCAAGACGCAGCTTCAATTCGGCAAATTATCCGTTACCGCCGTCCTGGCCAACCAGAGCTCGCAGAAGTCTTCGGTCAACTCGCAGGGTGGGGCCTCCGTCACAAACTTCTCGTTTTCTGCCGACGACTATGAGGAGAACCGGCACTTCCTGCTCGGTCAGTATTTCGTGAACAACTACAACTCGGCGATGAAGAACCTGCCGGTCGTCAATTCCCAGGTCCAGATCCTGAAAATCGAGGTTTGGGTGACGAATCGCAACGGGACGATCACCGGCGCCAGGGATGTCGTGGGGCTGATGGATCTGGGAGAGGCATCTCCGTACAACCCCTCGATTCACGGACAGGCGACGGTGCCTTACCCATATAACGATGCCAATACGGAATACCGGACCGTCATTAACAATCCCAACAGCCGTTCCTCCTCCCTGTCCATCGCGGCGTTGAACAGCATCGGGCTCACCCAGGTCCAGGATTTCGAACAGGTATATGCCCGTAAGCTGAATACCACCGATTTCTATTTTAACCCCAAGATCGGTTTCATTTCCATCAACCAGGCCCTGCAGTCGGACGATGTGCTGGGTGTGGCCTACCAGTATAGCTACAATGGCCGCATCTACCAGGTCGGCGAGTTCTCGGAGGATGTCCCTCCGGATACGACGGCGGGCAGTGCATCGGGAACGCAGAAGGTGCTCTACCTCAAACTGTTGAAGGCCACCGCCCAAAGGACCAACCTGCCGATCTGGAATATGATGATGAAGAACGTATATGCTTTAAAGACGGCCGGTGGCGGGTCCCTGTCGAACATTCAGTCGACCGGCTTCCAGTGTAATATCCTCTATAATGAACCGAGCAAGGGCACCAAGAGATACCTGGATGCGGGGCCGAAGGCGCAGGTTCCCTTGCTGACGATTCTGAACCTGGACCGTCTGAATGCCCGTAACGATCCGCAGCCGGATGGGATCTTCGACTATATAGAAGGCTATACCGTGATCTCTTCCATGGGAAAGATCATCTTTCCCGTCCTGCAGCCCTTTGGCAGGGATCTCGACACCCTCGCCTTCCCGGGTTCTACCCAAACGCTTAAGAACCAGTATGTCTTTTACCAGCTATACGATACGATCAAGGAGGTCGCGAAGACTTTTGCCAATGTGGACCGGTATGTTCTCAGCGGCACCGCTAAGGGGCAGGCTACTTCCAGCCTGTCTCTCGGGGCCTTCAATGTCCCGCAGGGGTCGGTGGTGGTGACAGCCGGCGGTCAGACCCTGAAAGAGAATGTGGATTATATCGTGGACTATAACCTGGGGACGGTCCAGATCATCAACCAGGCTATTATCAATTCCGGGGTGGCCGTTAATGTGTCGTTTGAGAACAATGCCAATTTCGGCGCCCAGCAAAGGAGCTTTATGGCGCTCCGGCTGGACTACCTGGCGAAGAGCTCGGCCACCGAATCCCTGACCTTGGGAGCCACCATTGAAAAACTCAGCGAGCGGCCTTTTTTCAGCAAGACGAATGTCGGAGAGGATCCGATCAACAATACCATGTACGGAGCGGATGTCAATTACCGCTCGCAGCTTCCCGGGCTGACTCGCGCCTTGAATAAGCTTCCTAATTACACCACCAAGGAAATGAGTACGATCAACGGCTATGGAGAGGTTGCCTTGCTGAAGCCCGGCCATCCCCAGCAGATCGGGAAGGGTAGCAGCGGAGCCGTCTACATCGACGATTTCGAGGGGTCTACGAGTTCGATCGACCTCCGGTTTCCGCTGGTAAGCTGGGCGTTGGCTTCGACGCCCCAGGGCAATGGATTGTTTCCTGAAGGAAGCCTGAACGATTCGCTGGATTATGGTTTCAACCGGGCGAAGATCGCCTGGTATAATATCGATCCGACGCTTCAGGACCAGACCAATTCCAGCAACCCCGCCAGTTACCAGAATACGCTGGCCGATCCACGCGTGGCGCCGATCACTACCCAGGAGCTTTTCCCGAACCAGACGGTGCAGACCGGTCAGGCCCAACTGGTCACCTTCGACCTGGCCTATTATCCCACGCAAAAGGGGCCTTATAATTTTGATGCGAGACCGGGCAGTATTACCAATACCGGGGCATTGAACAATCCGCAAAAACGATGGGGCGGGATCATGCGCGCCATCGACCAGACGGACTTCGAGACCAATAATATCGAGGTGATCCAGTTCTGGATGCAGGACCCCTTCATTTTGAACCCCAGCAGCGCCGGCGGCCAGTTATATATCGATCTGGGTAGCGTCTCGGAGGATGTCCTCAAGGATGGCCGGAAGCTGTATGAGAATGGGTTGAATACGCCCAATATCCAGGCCGCGATCGACAGCAGCTCGGTATGGGGAAACGTCCCGGAGAATGCCATCCAGATCACCACGGCGTTTAGCAACAATGCAGCGGATCGTCCTTACCAGGACGTCGGCTTCGACGGGTTGGACGACCCCGGTGAAAGACGGCGGTTCGCCAACTACCTGAACAAACTGGCTACTGTTTACGGACCGCTGTCCCCGATCTATCTGAATGCCCTGAACGACCCTTCCAACGATGACTTTAAGAATTACAGGGACGCAGGCTATGACGCGGCGAAAACGGATGTTCTCGGACGTTATAAGAACGTGAACAACCCGCAGGGCAACTCCCCGATCGCTACGACCGGATCGAGCACGCTGACCGCTTTCACGCTGTATCCCGACCAGGAGGACCTCAATCATGACAATACCATGAATGAGCTCGAGTCTTATTTCGAGTACCAGGTGAACCTGAAACCCGGTCAGGCTGTCGGCGCCAACTTCATCACCGACAAGGTCAATTTCACCCCCACGGGCGCCGGGGCCGTGAATCAGACCTGGTATCAGTTCAGCATCCCGATCGCGTCCTATAGCCAGAAGGTGGGGAGCATCCCGGATTTTAAATCCATCCAGTTCATCCGTATGTACCTGACCAACTTCACCGATACGGTGGTCGTTTGCAGGTTTGCGCAGTTCCAGCTGGTCAGGAATTCCTGGAGAAACTTTAACTATGTGATCGACACGACGGGAAATTATACGGTCCTTCCTACCAGTTCGCCGACCACTTTCAACGTGACGGCGGTCAACGTCGAGCAGAACAGCTCCCGGACGCCGGTGGCTTATCAAAGCCCGCCCGGCGTGGTCCGCCAGCAGGAACTGGGCACCAACAATACGACGCTGCTGCTCAACGAACAGGCGATGAGCCTGCAGATCTGTAACCTGGCAAATGGGGATGTCCGGGGCGTTTACAAGACCACGAACCTGGATCTCCGCCAGTATGGAAATATGGATATGTTCATCCATGCAGAAGCTGCCGGAGGAAGCAATGGGACCATGAACGACTACGACTTGTCGGCTGTCATACGGTTGGGAAGCGATTTTGTCAGCAACTACTACGAGATCCGGATCCCCCTGAAGAAGACGAACTGGTATGAGACGGTGGTCACGAACGTCTGGCCCGCCGTGAACGACCTGAACCTCACCCTTAGCCGGCTGATCACGTTGAAGACAAACCGTAACAACAAGGGGTCGTCGGACGTATACTACAAGGAGACAGATACTACCGGTCGGACCTATGCGATATTGGGGAACCCCAATCTGGGACAGATCAGCGCCTTCTTCCTGGGGGTACAGAACGTCAGGATCCCCACCGCCTGTACGGAGGTCTGGTTCAATGAACTGCGGCTCACGGACCTGAACGACCATTCCGCCTGGGCTACTACGGGCAGGGTCGATATCAAGCTGGCGGACCTGGGTACGGCCTATGTATCGGGATCTTATAAGACGGCCGGCTGGGGTACCATCGACCAGAATATCAGCGAGCGTTCGCTGGAAACGGACGCGCAGTTCGACGTGGCCACCAACCTGGAGCTTGGGAAACTCCTGCCCAAAAAAGCGGGTATGACGATTCCCGTCTATGCCAGTGTCACGAAGACATCCAGCACGCCGGAATACGATCCGTATGACCTCGACATCAAATTAAAGGATAAGATCAAGGCGGCACCCGCCAGCGAGCGGGATTCCATCAAGGAGGAAGCGATAGACGCCACCGTTGTCAAAACGGTGAATTTCACCAATGTCGGGAAGCTCAACAATACGGCTAAAAAGCCAAAGATCTGGAATATCGAGAATGTCAATGTGAGCTATTCCTATACGAGTTCGGAACATCATAGCCCGCTCGCCGTGGAGGACGAGCTGATCACCCATAAGGGGAGCCTGAATTATAATTATACCAATGCGCCGAGGTTCCGCGAGCCCTTCAAAAAACTGATCAGGTCAAGATCTCCGTGGTGGCAGCTCATCAAGGATTTCAACTTTAACCCGATGCCTACTACCCTGGGTTTCCGCGCGGATATCGACCGCCAGTTCGGGGCTTACCGTTCCCGGAACGTAGGAGGGCCTTCCGATATATTACCCGAGACCTATAATAAGTTTTTCACCTATAACCGGACCTATGTGCTTCATTGGGATTTTACCCGGTCGCTGAGCCTGGACTACAATGCCCAGAACCAGGCCTGGGTGGATGAGGACAGCGGGCGGTTGAGCAAGGCGGGGCGGCGGAGGATGTGGGATAATTTTTTTAGAGGCGGCCGTAATATCAATTATACGCAGACGGTCAACATGGCGTATACGCTACCCACCAATAAGCTTCCGCTGACGGACTGGACGAATATCCAGGCCGCCTATTCCGCGTCGTACACCTGGACCGGCGCCTCGGAGCTGGCCAGGAGCCTGGGGAACACCCTGCAGAACACCCAGCAGCGAACGGTCAATGCAGACTTCGATTTTACGCGTTTATATGCGAAGTGGAGGATACTCCGGGGACTGGATCAAACGGCGGCTCCTGCCAGGACCTCGTCCCCGGGCGGGAGGGGGCAGGATACGAGCAGTCGGCGAAGGCCGCCTCCGCAGCCTCCACCGGGTCCCCAGCTGACAGGTGCGCTGAAGGCGCTCGCGAAAATACTGACGTCCTTAAAGCATGTGACCGTCAAGTATGGGGACAACTCGGGGTCCACCATATTCGGATATATGGACAGCACCCGTGCGCTTGGGATGGATTTCCGTTCCATGCAGCCGGGCTGGGGATATGTGCTGGGCCAGCGGCCGGATACGAATTTTATCAACCGGCTCGGTCAAAAGGGGATCCTTAGCACCGACACCACTTTTAATAATCAGAACCTGATCTCGTACACGCAAAGGATCAATATTGTGGCGCAGCTGCAACCTATCCGCGACCTGAATATCAATATCAACTGGGATAAGACTTACGGTAAGAACTATTCGGAGTTGTACAAAGATACGGCAGGGGGGGCCGGCTTTTCGCGTCTCAGCCCGTATATGGCCGGTACGTTCAGCGTGAGCTTTATCTCTTTCCAGACATTGTTTAAAAAATATCAGCCCGACGAGGTCTCGGCCACTTTCCAGAAGTTCGAGACTTACCGCCATGTCATTTCGCTCCGGCTCGGTAATATCAACCCGTATACCGGCGGTCTGATTGGCTCCGACGGGTATGCGGTGGGCTATGGAAAATATGCGCAGGATGTAATCATCCCCGCGTTTATCGCGGCCTATACGGGCAAAAGCCCTTCGAAGGTCGCCCTGATCAACGACAACGGCGGCAGCGTGCAGTCCAATCCTTTTTCGGGCTATCTGCCAAAGCCCAACTGGAGCATGTCTTACAAAGGGCTGGCCAAGCTGCCGGGTCTCGACAAGATCTTTACCAGCCTGACGATCACAAACGCTTATTCCAGTACGTTGAGCATGAACAGCTTCCAGTCGCAGCTGAATTATGCGGATCCGTCGAGGTATGGGCAGCCGGGCTTTATCGATACGTTGACAGGGAACTATGTGCCTTATTTCCAGGTGCCCAATGTCACCATAACCGAGCAGTTTTCGCCCCTGATCAATATCGACATGCAATTTGTCAACCAGCTCCAGGCTAAGTTCGGCCTGAACAAGTCGCGGCAGTTGAGCCTCAGCCTGATCGACTTTCAACTTAGCGAGACGCATTCCACGCAATTTACGATCGGAGCGGGTTGGCGGTTGAAGAACGTCCCGCTGCCTTTTCATATGAAGATGCCTGTAACGCCCGGGCCCGGTAAAAAGGTGCAGAACGATCTTACGCTGCGGCTGGATTTCAGCATCATGCAACAGGCTACTTCCAGCAGCTATCTCGACCAGGGATCTTCCCTTCCAACGGCCGGGCAAACCGTTATCAGCATCGACCCTTCCATCGATTATGTCTTGAATAACCGGCTCAACCTGAAATTCTATTTTGATCAGCAGAGGACGAATCCCACGATATCGACTTCGCCGCCGACGGTTACGACCAAGTTGGGGTTGCAGGTGAGGATTTCGCTGGCGCCATAAATGCTTTTGCCGGAGCTTTCATAAACGTCCCGAAGAATACAGGATTCTGATAGGTTTCCGCCCCTGGCGCAGTCGCGCATGACACTGTACTTCCGCCAACGGGTATTTCGTGATATGGCGCCCCGTTGTGATTGCGGCGGGTGGGAAGATATCAACAGGGTGTCAGATACTTCCTGTGGGAAAAGGATCCCCGGTGAGCGAATGACAGGCAGAGAGCGAATGATCCGGCTTGGGTAGTAATCCGCCGTCAACGATTGCTATTTCACCTTTTTCAGCAGCAGGACATAGCCGCACAATTTCTTATGGTTTTTGTTGACCTGAACCGGTTTGATCATGTGGTACTCGGAGAACTGCGGAGAATAGGCGTAGGTGATGATGTTCCCGTCCACGTCGCCCCATTTGTTTTGTTTAAAGACAACCTGTTTTTCATTCCAGTCGTACATGCGTACCTCGTAGAGGCGGGAGGTCGGATCCCCGATGAAGACGAACTGGTATAAGGCGCCCTGGCTCATGGGCACGACGATCGGCATTTCGTATTCGCTTTGCATAGCCATGGAGGCTTCGCGCAAGACGACATAACCCTGGTTTGTAAAGAGATTTTTGAGACTATCGATTTGTTTGGAATAGGGGTTGATATCACAACCTTCCTGGCGGATGACTTCCTGGGCGTGCAGCCTGCAGGAGAATAGTAATAACGATGCAAAGACCGCTTTACATAGGGTAGTGGACATGGTGCCGGATTTTATAGGGTTACGGATCGTTCTCGGTTCAAGTATAAACAATTGACGCAGGATTTGAAACCCTCTATCAATTTCTATACCAGCCTCATTTCAGGAAGGATTATTCATACTAAACCTCCCGGGCAGACTTCGAACTACCTGTATTAACGTGTAATTCAGCTGTGTATTGCGAAGCCCGCGAGGTAATCCTGGCCGGCCGGCGCCTGGATCAGGCCTTTTTGTATAGATAAAAGGAGTTTGCCTGAGCCGTACAGGTAAGGGTTAAGTCGTTGATACATACGTGGCTAGGGAGGGATGCGCAATAATAGACCACCTCTGCGACATCCTCGGCTGACAAGGGCGTATAGCCTTCATAGACTTTTTCAGCCTGTTGTTCATCGCCTTTGAAACGTACCCTGGAAAATTCCGTGTCCGCAGCTCCGGGATGAATGGCCGTGACCTTGATCCCTTCGGAAAGCAGGTCGATCCGCATGGCTTTTGAGATGGCATCCACGGCATGTTTGGTGGCGCAGTAGACATTCCCTTTCTCATAAACTTCTTTGCCGGCCGTGGAGCCGATATTGATGATATGTCCTTTCTTTTGTGCGATCAGCAAAGGAAGAACGGCTTTGGATACATATAGCAGTCCTTTGACATTTGTGTCGATCATGGTCTCCCAGTCGTCGAGGACGGCATCCTGGAAGAAGTCTCTTCCCAGGGCGAGACCTGCATTGTTGACCAGGAGTTCGATCTTTTTCCAGGCCTCGGGCAGGTTGCTGACAGCACTAAAGACCGCCTCTCTGTCCTGTACGTCAAATTCCAGTGGCATAACCCGGACGGGTTCTGCTCCGGGAGGGGGTGGTGTTGCCGGCCGGGCAGCCTGCTCCAGTTCCGATTTCAGCTTCTCCAGTCTTTCTTTTCTTCTGCCTGTGATAATGATATGGTATCCGCCTGCTGCGGCAAATTTGCGGGCGCAAGCCTCCCCGAACCCGGAGCTTGCCCCGGTAATGAATACGATTTTGTTCATCCCCAAATTTAGGGATTAGTGCGGGATCGATCGCAGGAATTCGGACAGCATCCGGTTGCACTGCCCCGTCTTTTCCAGCATACCCTGATGCCCGCAGTCTTCGGGGATCAAGATGTGCGCGCATGCGGGCATATGACATTGTTCGAGACTGTCGGTCAGGGGAATCGCGTTGTCCTGGTCCCCGATGATAAACAGAACGGGTCCCCGAAACTCCCGCAGGATGCGGGTGCGGTCGGGCCGGTTGATCATCGCGCTGTAATAGTAGATAAGAGAGGCCGGCGGGAAGCCGCTATATCGTTCTATCAACTCTGCTACGACCTCCGGATGTTCCTGTTTATAGTGTTCTGCGAAGAGGTTGGGGACCGACTGTCTGATAAACTCAGCGGAGCCGTGTCTGCGGATGAATTCGATGCTTTTTCTGCGGTTTGTTTTTTTTGCCCCGGTGTCTTCGTAGGCGGTAGAATGAAAAAGGCCGAAAGCTTTCAGCCGGTCCGGATATTTTTCGGCAAAAGCAAGGGTTATATACCCGCCCATGCTGTGACCGATCATCACGCATTGGTCGATTGCTTCGGCATCCAGGATCGTTTTTACCGATTCGGTCAGGGCTTCTATGGAGGGCGCTTCGGTGATTTCGGCAAGTGCCGGGGATCTGCCGCTTCCCGGCAGATCCGGGATGATCAGGCGGTGGTCTTTTTTCAGGTGAGCCACCTGCCGGTCCCAAACGGAGCCATCTTCCGCAAAGCCGTGCAGCAATAGTACGGGGAGGCCGGGGTTCCCCTCGCCCCCGACCCGGTAGAAGAGGGTCGTCGAATGTTGTGTGAGGAGTTTATTCATTTTTTTCGCGGGATGTTTTTTCCCGGCTCCCGAATGCCCGGGCGATTGCCACTGCGTCCCATAACACCAGCAGCAACGTGCCTATAAGAGCGAGCCTGGACAAAAGGTCTCCGTGACGGGCGTAGAATGTCATTTTTTTTGAAGCGGGGATTTCCATTTTGATGGCTGCCGGCGTATCCCAGGGCTGCGGGCGTATGACCCGGCCACCGGGGTCTATGAAGCAGGTTATGCCTGTGTTGGCGCTCCGGGCTATCCAGCGCCGTGTTTCGATGGCACGTAGCCTTGCATAGTTCTCATGCTGTTTGTACCCGGCGGTATTCCCCCACCAACCGTCGTTGGTGATGATGACGATCAGGTCCGCGCCGTTGCGTACATACTCCGACATGAATTCGCCGTAGATGCTCTCATAACAGACTGCCGGTGCGATCCGGTAGCTGCCGTTAAAGGTAGTTAGCACGGTTCTTTCCTGCTGAGGGGCATAGCCGCCGGTGGTACCCCCGAATTTTTCGAACCAGGCGTCCATAAAATGCAGGAAAGGGGGGATCGTCTCCACGCCGGGGACCAGCCTGGATTTATGATAGATGTGAAAATCGTTGCTGTCGAGGACGGCTGCGCTGTTATAGGGTTCTACGTATTTTTCGCTGCCGGGTATCCGGGTGGAATAGGGCGTTTTGTGTTGGGCATCATAAAAGCGGAAGCCTTCGATACCGGTCAGGAGGTTGATTCCCGGATGTCTTTTCAGAAAATCCCAGACGGGGGCCATGAAATAAGTTGTCTTCATCTCATCCTCGTTGATTTGTACCGGGATGGCTGTTTCGGGCCAGACGACGAGGGCCGTATGGGGGTCGATCCGGGCTTCGCTCAGCCGGATCAATTCGTGTAATTGTCTCTCCGCCTGGCCTGCCACAAATTTCTCGTCATAGGGGTCGATATTGGGCTGGACCAGGACGATATTCGGATTCTGAACGATGGGGATGGTGGTCTTTGTCGCCGGGGAGTCGGAGTAGGGAACGGCATTGTGACCGGCCGTATCGGGGGTGACTGAATAATCGGGGATGATGGAAAAAAGGAATGGGATGCCAAGCGCCAGCAGGAAGGCCAGGGAATAGCGGATATTGATGATGGCGGTCAGCCATTTTTCCCGTATGAACAGGAAGAGCAGCCAGTTCACGACGAGTACCCAAAGGGTCCCGCCGCTCGTACCGGTATATTCATACCACTGTACCCAGCCGGGGTGGGTGGCAAACACATTCCCCAGGGTCAGCCAGGGCCAGCTCAACTGCCAGTTGAGATGAATATATTCAAAACTCATCCAGAACAGTATCAGGGCAGGGAAGGCTATCCTCTCGCCCATCCTTCTTTTAATATTATAAAAGCCCATCCAGGGAATACACATGAGGAGGCTGTTGGCGAGAATGGCGGCAATACCGCCGGGCAGGGTGGAGTTGCAGACCCACCAGGTAGTGCCGGCATTCCAAAAGAGCATGGTAAGATAGGTCCAGGCGAAAAAAGGCAGGCGCTTTGGCGTTTCGTCGGCGAGGAACAGCAACGGGATCCACGCTATGAAGATCAGGAAGGTGAGCGGCGAAACAGGCCACGCCGCAAAAAGCAATAACCCCCCAAGCAGAGACAAAAGAAAGAAGTGAAGCTTTTTCAAACCGTGGAACTTTGGGTAAAAATAAGCTTATTAGTGGTTACCTGCTATAGTTAGGCGCCTCTTTGGTGATCTCAATGTCGTGAGCATGGCTTTCTTTCATGCCGGCATTGGTGATCTTTATGAATTGAGCATCCTGGAGGGCTTCGATGTTGCCTGCGCCGCAGTAGCCCATCCCCGCTCTCAATCCGCCGACGTATTGCTGGACGACTTCGCTCAGGTGGCCTTTAAAAGCGACTCTCCCTTCGATGCCTTCGGGAACGAGCTTCTTGATATCGTCTTCCACGTCCTGGAAATATCGGTCGCTGCTACCCTGTGACATGGCTCCGATGGAGCCCATGCCCCTGTATTGTTTAAATTTACGGCCTTCATAGATGATCGTTTCTCCGGGGCTCTCTTCGGTGCCGGCGAAGACACCGCCCATCATGACAACGTTGGCGCCGGCGGCCAGTGCTTTTACCATGTCGCCGGTATAACGGATACCGCCATCTGCGATCAGGGGTGTGTTTTTCTGTTTAAGGACCGATGCGGCCTCCATGATGGCCGTGATCTGCGGTACCCCCGTGCCTGCTACAATACGGGTGGTGCAGATCGAGCCCGGTCCGATACCGACTTTAACCGCGTCTGCGCCGGCGTCGGCGAGCGCCGCGGCGCCTCCGGCCGTCCCGATGTTGCCGGCGATGACCTGTAATTTTTTAAAATTTTTTTTGAGTGATTTTACGGCGTTGATAACGCCGATATGATGTCCGTGTGCGCTGTCAAGGGTGACTACGTCCACTCCGATCTGCTGGAGCGCTGCTGCCCTGTCCAACAGGTCTTTGGTGATCCCCAGTGCGGCCCCCACCAATAAACGGCCGTAAGAGTCTTTTACCGCATTTGGAAAACTGGAAAGCTGGAGGATGTCTCGGTAGGTGATCAGCCCGATGAGTTTGCCGGATCTGTTGACTACCGGCAATTTCTCGATCTTATATTTTTGAAGGATTTTCTCCGCCTTTTTCAAATCGGTTCCTTCGGGTGCGGTGATCAGGTTTTCCCGGGTCATCACTTCTTTTACGAGCTTGCGTTTGTTGTCTTCGAAACGAAGGTCCCGGTTGGTCAGAATCCCTACAAGGGTCTGGCTGGCGTCGACGATGGGGATTCCGCCGATCTTATTTTCTTTCATCAGGCGCAGGGCATCGCCGATGGTGGCGTCCATGCGGAGGGTGATGGGGTCTATGATCAAACCGCTCTCGCTGCGTTTCACCTTGCGGACCTGCTCTACCTGCTGTTCGATCGACATATTTTTGTGGAGGATGCCCAGGCCGCCTTCTCTTGCGAGGGCCATGGCCAGGGTAGCTTCCGTCACGGTATCCATGGCGGCGGATAGCATGGGGATGTTGAGGGTGATCTCTTTGGTGAGCCGGGTCCGGATATCAACTTCACGGGGTAAAACCTCTGAGAATGCGGGCATTAAGAGCACATCATCAAAAGTCAGTCCTTCTCCGAAAAATTTTGTGGGGGATTTGGTCTTGCCGACCGGGGTATTTATTCTTGCCATGTGCAAAGATAAGGCAGCGGATAAATTCGGTCCAAATTTTTATCCCGCGGGCTTGCAGCGATGTCTAGGCGAGCTTATAGGATTTCCCTGGCAGGGAGATGATAAGACCCTGCAATTCAAGGTTGAGGATAGCGGCGTTTACTGCGCTGTAACCGAGTTGGCATCCGCCGCGGATCTCATCGAATGGCATCGGCTGTTTTGCGTGGAGGATTTGCAGGATCGCTTTTTCGTGATCGGATAAAGGAGCAAATAGTTCCTGCTGGACCGGTTTGGCGTTTTTTGCCGGTTCGAGCCAGCCCATGGTGTTCAGGAGTTGCTTTGCATGGGTCAGCAGGATCGCCTTGCCTGTTCGGATCAGTTCGTTGCAACCGGCGCTTTTGGTGTCCGTCGATCTGCCGGGAAAGGCGAAGAGGTCCTTTCCGCATCTGTTCGCTTCGCCGGCTGTAATGAGGCTGCCGCCGTCTCCGGCAGATTCTACGATCACGGTGGCGTCGCTCATCGCTGCAATCAGTCTGTTGCGCATGGGAAATCGGAAGGCATCCGGTCCCATCTCGCGGGAGAATTGCGTGAGCAGGCCGCCCGACCGGACGATCTGTCTTGCAAGCGCGTTGTTTTGCGGAGGATAGATCGTATGTAACCCGTGACCCAGCACGGCCATGGTCGGCAGGGTGTTTTTAAGTGCCGCCTGGTGAGCAAGCGTGTCGATGCCGTATGCCAGCCCGCTGACGATCAGTATATCGAGACCCGCCAGGCCTTTTATCAATTGTTCGGTCGAGTCTCTGCCATAGTCCGTATGGGTCCGTGTGCCGGCAATGGAAACAATCCTCCGGGCATTGAGGTCCGCGTTGCCTTTGTAGAACAGGAGCGGCGGGGAGAGGGGATCGTCCAGCAATCGGCGGGGATAACCGTGGTCTGTAAAGAACAGCGGGCGGATGGAATGTTTTTCCAGGAAGGCGATCTCTTTTTCCTGCTTCGAAAAATCGCCAAAGCCTGCGATCGCTGCCGCGCATGCCGTGGGTATCCCGTCTATCTTTTCAAGCGTGGTCGCTTTGGCGCGGAAGACCGCCCTGGCTTCCCCGAACAGGTCGATCAATGATTTCGTGTGTACGTGACCGATTCCAGGGATACCGGTAAGGGCTAGCCGGTATATCAGATCATTCTCCATGAGGATCTATTGGCCGGTAAAAATAGAATAAATTTCTATTTGCTGATGACCTTCATTTCGGTCCGCCGGTTCAATGCGCGACCTTCGTCGGTGGTGTTGCCGGCAACCGGCAGGCTGTCTCCCCAGCCTTTGAAAGAGAGACGCTGTGCGGCGATGCCTTTGGCCGTCAGATAGCCAACGACGGATTTGGCGCGGTTTTCCGACAGCCGCAGGTTGTCGGCTTGTTTGCCGATATTGTCGGTATGACCGTTGATCTGGATCTGCAGGGTAGGGTTCTCCTTCATCAGTTGCACGATTTTGTCGAGTTCTACCTGGGATTCGGGCTTCAGATCGAATTGGTTGCGATCGAAGAAGATGTTCTTGAGCACGATGGCGGCGTCCTTCTCGATGGGTTGCAGCGGGATGTCGATGTTATAGGTCGAGTCTTTTTGTTCCTTGCTGAGCGAGAAATTGGCGGAATAGAAAAGATAACCTCTTCTGTTTACGTTGAATGCATAGTCCCTGCCTCTGGGCAGGGTGATCAGGTAGTTCCCTGTCGCGTCGGTTTGTAATTTGCTGATCAGCTCTTTGGTTGAAAGATCCGTCAGTTCGACGCTGGAGGGCAACCCTTTCCGGGTCGACTGGTCGAATACCCTGCCTTTTACCCATAGGGTTTGGGCGGGGCGTATATCGCTGCGGAGCTCGAAGGTGTAGAGGTCCAGGCCGCCGCGGCTGTCCGCACGGTCGCTGGCGTAGTAGGCGGTCTTGCCATCGGCTGCGATCACGAGACTTCCCTCGTTTTGGATGGTATTGATGGGATATCCCAGGTTTTCAGGGGTAGTCCAGGTGCCGTCCGGATTTTTCCGGGTGACGAACAGGTCATCCCCGCCATACCCGGGATGGCCGCCGGATGTGAAATACAGGCTATGGTTGTCCGCGTGGATGAAGGGAGTGCTCTCGTCGGCGCCGGTGTTGATGGTAGGGCCGAGGTTTTCGGGTTGGCTCCAATGGCCGTTCAGCATCCTGTGGCTTACATAGATATCGCTTCCTCCGTAACCATCGGGCCGGCGGCTGGCGAAGTAGAGATCTCTTTTGTCGGGTGACAGCGAAGGCGCTGATTCCCAGAATTCGGTGTTGACGGTTGGCCCCAGGTTTTCCGGTGTGCTCCAGCCATCGCCTTCGAGGTAGGAGATATAAAGGTCGCAGCTGCCATAGCCATCGGGGAAATTGCAGCCCGTGAAGATAAGCCACTGGCCGTCCTGCGAGATATTCTGGGCTCCTTCGTTCATATTGGTGTTGATATTCCCGGAAAGGCCCCTGGCCTGGCTCCATTGGCCGTTTACCCGGTCGGATTCATAGAAGTCCTCGTTGTTGTTATTCACACGCCGGGTGTAGATCAGCTTATTCCCGTCTATGGTAATGGTGGGATAGTATTCGGATACCTCGCTATTTATACTGTCTCCCAGGTTACGCGGTTCGAATTTATAGTCGGCCGTCTTGTGTTTTTGGGCATAGTCCACCGCGAACTGGTAGCAGTTTTGCCGGTATTGCCCGGCTTTGCGGCTGGTTTCGTTGAGATTGGTATCGGTCAGAAAGAGGGTCACGGCGGCCAGCGCCTTGTCGAAATCCCCCTTGCCGGCGAGATTGATCGAGTAGGGGAGGTTAAAGTCGAAAAAATAGTTGCTGTCGATCGATCGGGCTGTTTCAAAGCCGGTGATGGCTTCGGGGTAGTTTTTCAGCTCCTGGAACATGCCGGCCATGGAAAGCCATGCGTCCTCGAATTTCGGATCGATTTTTATGGCTTCTTTCATCGACTGAATAGCCCCTTTAAAATCGTCATTCTGAGCCTGTTCCAGGCCTTTCGAGTAGAGCTGGGCTGCTTTTTTGCCGACTTTTGCGGGATCGTATTGTGCCCTTATCGGATGGCTTAAGCATAGGAGATACAGAGATAGTAAGGCGGCACAGAGGTTCTTCATTATGGGAAATTACAAATCAAAATGTAAAAACGCATCTTCCGGAGATTTATTCTGCGGAGAATGACCGGGTCGGGGCTTTGGGGAAAGGGGCCGCCGCCGTTGGAGAGAGCGCGGGCGGGGGATCTTCCAAAGTTGTCTGAGGCAGGTGAGAGCCCCGTAATAAAGTTGTGCACGAATTAGGGAACGTGTATATATTTATGAAGTTGCAGGGAGAATTCCCAGCGGGGATGAGCCTTGATATAGTCTATGATCAAAGGGGTAATTGTTGCCGATTTACTCCATTCCGGCTGCAGGAAGAGTTTGCAGGAGGGCGCAACCTGTGAGGCGTATCTCTCTGCCCATTCAAAATCGCTCTTATTATATACGATCACTTTCAGCTCGTTGGCCAGGGGTAGGATGTCCGGGAGAGGCGCTTTGAATTTTTTTGGGGACAGGCAGATCCAATCCCATTCTCCGGTGAGCGGCCACGCTCCTGAAGTTTCTATATGCGTGCTAAAGCCGGCGCGTGCAAGCTGGTCTGTTAATTCGCCACAGTCGTGCATCAACGGCTCGCCTCCCGTGACCACCGCGAGGCGGCCTGGAAAGCCGGTCGCTTGTCCGACGATCTGACCGATGGTGAAATGCGGGTGTTTTGCCGCGTCCCAGCTTTCTTTTACGTCACACCAGCTGCAGCCTACGTCACAGCCGGCGAGCCGGATAAAATAGGCGGCCCGCCCCTGGTGAAAACCTTCTCCCTGTATCGTGTAGAATGATTCCATAACAGGCAGGGTTGCCGGCGTTCCGGGTTGGTTTTCTCCCGGATGTAAGATAGCAGGTTGCATAATTAATTTTTGTCTTCCCAGGCTTTGTAGGTATTCTTCATAAGCGCGGCGATCGTCATGGGGCCTACTCCGCCGGGAACGGGCGTGATATAGGCTGATTTGGGCGCCACTTCTGCAAAGTTCACATCTCCTTTCAGGGCAAAGCCGCTTTTGCGGGTTGAATCGGGGACCCGGGTGATGCCAACGTCTATGATGATGGCGCCTTCCTTCACCATGTCTCCGGTTACAAACTCGTGTTTTCCCAAGGCTGCAACGAGGATATCGGCCTGCCGGCAGTAGTCTTTCAGACCCCTGGTCTGAGAGTGGCAGAGGGTGACTGTGCAATTGCCGGGATTGGCGTTCCCGCTAAGCAGGATGCTCATGGGCCTGCCGACGATATTGCTTCTTCCGACGATCACCGCGTGCATTCCCCGGGTATCGATCCTGTAATGTTCGAGGAGCAGCATGATGCCGTGCGGGGTGGCGGGGATGAAGGTCGGCAGACCCTGTACCATCTTCCCTACGCTGATCGTATGAAATCCGTCCACATCCTTATCCGGATGGACGGCATTGATGATCTTTTCATCCGAGATATGTTTGGGAAGGGGGAGTTGTACAAGGATGCCGTCTACATCGGGGTTGTTGTTGAGTTCTTCGATGACTTTCAGCAGTTTGTTCTCGCTGATCGTGTCTTCCAGCCGGACGAGTGTGGATTTATAACCGATTTCGGAGCAGGTTCTCACTTTGGCGCCTACATAAGTTTCGCTGGCGCCGTTGTTGCCGACAAGGACGGCTGCCAGGTGGGGGGTCTTTTTTCCTTCGGCGAGCAGTTGTGCGACTTTGAGGGTCAGTGAATCCCTGATAGCTCTGGAGGCGAGTTGTCCATCTAATAATTGCATGGCGCAAAGGTATGATTCGGACGCATAAAAATTGCAGGAGCTGACCAGCTAATCGCAAGGAGGGCAGGAGATACCGCGGTCTGATCCATGACCTATCAAAAAAAGACATATCTGATGAATAAAGACAAACCGGTCATTTCTTCCCCAAAATGAAGGGATCCGGGGCTATTATACCGATTTCCGGATGATCATTCCGGACAAATTCCGATACTTATAAGTGTAATATCAGGGGTATGTGTAAGATTATTTACATATACATTAATGATATATGATATTTTGAGCCCCGGATAACGTATAATTGTCAAAAATCAGGTGTAAAACGCACTTATTTTTTTGTTAAATTTAAAAGTTACACATAATTTCATAACAGTAACAAAACTACGGTCACATGAGAAATTTTTTAATACTTTCAATAGGAAGGCCCCTTTTTTCCCCACTTCATATTTCCCCGAATTATCGCCCTTTTTTTAGATTTTTTAAAATCTTGCAGCAATTGAAGAAATCGTATTGTCTAACTTTTATCTAAAAGCGGGGGATTTTTAACTTTTTTTTTGGACTTTTTTTAAAATTGTTACTTTTACCGCCTCAAAAATTTAAAACTTACAGTCACATGAGAAAATTTCTGACAATGTTAGGAGTGCTGCTGCTGTTTTCCTACTGGGCACTCGCACAAACCCACCAGCTAACCGGGCGGGTCCTGGACGACCAGGGCCAACCAGTTCCCTTCGCTACTGTAATCATCAAAAGCACGAAACAAGGAGTCAACGCGGACGCCGATGGGAATTATTCCATCAAGGTAAAAGCCGGGGATGTCCTGGTGATCAGCGGGACGGGGATCTCTTCCAAGGAGTTCCCCGTAGGTTCCGGCGTTTCGATGAATCTTGTCGTTCCCCGGAAGAATAATAACCTGACGGAAGTCGTGGTGACTGCGCTCGGACAGACGCAGAGCAAGGCCCGGGTTGGTTATTCCACGCAAACATTCAATACGGCCGCGATCAACAAGAATGGGGCAACTGGCGCCCTTGACGGATTAGAGGGTAAGGTCGCCGGTGCTGATATCTCCAATATCGGCGGACCGGGGTCTTCAACAAAAGTAGTATTAAGAGGTTTTGGCGTCGTGGCCGGGGGTAATAATCAGCCTTTATATGTGGTCGACGGTGTGCCTTTGAGTGATCAAAATTACATAGGGGGCGCTGCTGTGTCCGGCGGAGCGCTGTCCGGGAACGGGGCTACCACCGGGGGGATCACCGGGACGGATGGAGCCGACTATGGCAACGGGATGAATAATGTCAATCCGAACGATATCGAGAGCATTACCATTTTAAAAGGAACCGCCGCTTCGTCCCTGTACGGCGGGCTTGCAAAGAACGGCGCGATCATGATCACGACCAAGAAGGGGCGTCCCGGAAAATTGAAGATCGAGTATAACGGGTCGGCGAATTTCAGCAAGGTGGGCAAATTGCCTGATTACGAGACGGAGTTTGGACAGGGATGGGGTGGTGTATTCGTAGCTGACGAGAATGGAAGCTGGGGCCCGAGACTCGACGGAAAAATGAGACTATGGGGTTCCGTCGTGGACAATTCCCAACTGATCAAGCCTTTTTCAGCAATCAAAAATCCCTTGCGCCAGTTTTATGTGACGGGCCAGGAATTCAATAACACGCTTGCGTTGTCAGGGGGATCCGAAACAAACCGGTTTTATTTCTCGTACGGTAATGTCACCAGCGACGGGGTCGTCCCGATGAACGCCAATACGCAACAGCGTAATTCGTTTTCGTTACGAACCAACAGCACATTCGGCAAATTCACATTCAATACTTCGATAAACTATATCAACCAGGCCCTGAAGGTTCCCAATACTGGTCAGGGTACTTCCAATGGCGGCGGCGTTTTTGAATCCATTTTGCAGATTCCGGTTGATCTCCCAATTAAGGCATTCCGGGACATCAACAACAAATTCTTCAATACCAATAATTATTTCACACCCTATGCGGAAAACCCCTATTTCGGGCTGATCGAAAACGGGAACCAGCAAAAATTGGACAGGGTCTTTGGTAACCTGGATTTTGGTTATAAGTTCACCAACGACTTTAGCGCCGAATTTAGGCTGGGGGGTGATTTTACGGATGCCAGAACCTTCGAGTGGAAGAACTCAGCGTATGCGCAGCCGGGTAGCTGGGACGGACCCAATGCGAGTAACCCCGAGGGACAATCCCGGGCCTCGGACTACGGCTCCGTGTCAAAAGGCGCGGACAACTACAGTCTCGTCAATGGAGACTTCATCCTGAAGTATGGCAAAGATCTCGGTAACAATTTCACATTGGACGCGCTTGCGGGGGCCAACTATTATTCCAGCACCCAAACGACGGTAGCGACAACTATTACCAATCTCGTCGTTCCCGGTTTTTATAATCTCTCAAACACGAGTAAGCCGGCTACCACCTATAATTACGACTTCGACCGAAAAAGAATCGGTGTATATGGCCAGGTCACATTGGGATATTTGGATCAACTGTTCCTTACGGGAAACGTCCGGAATGACTGGTCGTCTACCCTGCCTATTGGAGCCAACTCGATCTTTTACCCGGGCGCCAACCTTTCCTGGGTCGCTTCGCAGCTGATAAAAAGCGATTTCCTCTCGTACCTGCAATTCAGGGCAGCCTACGGAAGGACCGGATCCGATCCGGGCCCTTACCAGGTACTAGCTAAGCTGGGAACGGGAAATATCTCGCTGCCTTTCGGCAACTTGACTGTCCCTTTTAATGGGGTTAGCGGTTATGGTGTGAACGATGTTATTGGCAATCCTAACCTGAAACCCATTTTTACGGATGAGCAGGAAGTGGGCGCCAACGCCAGATTCTTTAGAGACCGGCTCGGTCTTGATGTCTCTTTATACAATAAGAAAACCAAGGGTCAGATCTTTGCCGTTCCGATCGCGCCTTCAACGGGTTATACCAATCTTGTTCAAAATCTCGGAACCGTTCAGAACAAGGGCATAGAACTTACGCTGAACGTAACACCCGTTCAAACCAATGATTTCAAATGGTCTTTCAACTATGTTTTCAGCCGCGACTGGAACAAGGTGCTTAGTCTGACAGGAGCTTCGCAAGATCCATTATTGGTGGGCTTCGCCTCGGCCATCGATGCCGAAATGCGTGCAGTGGTGGGGAAAACAGTAGCGTCCATTTATAGCGGCACCCCACAATTGTCTCCTTCCGGGCAGGTGGTCGTAAGTGCCGGAACCGGCCTTCCGGTAGCCAACACCAGCGTCCTGGATCCCAAGCTGGGAATTACCAAGGGTTATTACGGAACGGCGTTGTATACCTATCAGATGGGCTTTTCGAACACCTTCACTTATAAGGATTTTACGCTCAACTTCTCGCTGGACTTCCGGTATGGTGGCGTCATGTTCAGCAGTACCGCGAACCTGATACTATTTACGGGTAACAGCGTCACCACGACTTTTAATGACCGCAAGCCATTTATCTATCCTAACTCGGTAGTAGCTAACACGGATGTCAGTGGTCAGACGACTTATACGCCCAGTCACACTTATGTAGGGGCAAGCGGGGCAAGCCAGAGTGATCTCTATTATAACACCTATTCGGAATCCAACAGCTACTCGGGCGCTGCGGACGCACAGCGGATCATCGACCGATCTTTCCTGAAATTGCGGGATATCAACCTGTCTTACAACTTACCCAAAAGCTGGGCGACAAAAGTCCGCGCCGGTAGCGCTTCATTGGGTGTATACGGCAGAAACTTCCTTTTATGGACACCCAAGGGTAATGTATATGTAGATCCCGAAGCTACGCAGGGGGGCAATGATCTCCTGGGTGAATACGGTGAGTTTACGGGTACCCCGCTCACCAAAACCTATGGGGTTAAGTTAAATGTTGTTTTTTAACCAATCAATGAAACAGAAAGACATGAAAACAGTTAACAGACATACGATCATCTGCGCCTGTGTGCTCGCAATCATTCTATTCGATACAGGCTGTAAAAAGCAACTGAATATCAACCAGGATCCAAACTATCCTACTTTGTCTCAGGGCAATCCCTCGCTGGTATTCCCGGTAGCTGTGCTGGCAACGACTGCGAAGGTCGGCGGAGACCTTGAAATTGTGGGAGGCATGTGGTCGGAACACATCGCGCAGGCGGTCCTTTCACAGCAATATACGGATGTGGATTCCTATAACATGCTGAACACGGATGGATTTGTCCAAAATACCTGGGATATCCTGTTCCCCGATGGCTTGAAAAATTATCAATACGTCATCGATCAGGCGGACACGTTGAAAGACTGGAATTATTATCTGTTAGGAACCGTCATGAAGGCATATACGGCTGAGATACTCGTGGATCTATATGACCAGATTCCTTTTTCCGAGGCCCTGGGCGGCACTGCGAAGCTGAACCCGAAATTTGACGATGGATATTCTATTTACACGGCACTCATTGCAAGCATCGATACGGCCTTGAATAAAGACTTTAAGGCCAGTACTGTCACTGCCCCGGGGGGGCAGGATCTGGTATTCAGCGGCAATATCAGCTCCTGGATAGCTTTTGCCAATACACTAAAACTAAAGATGTATCTGCGAATGATCAACGCGCACCCGGATGTTGCTTCCGCTGGTATTATGGCTATGTATAATGCCGGCGCCACTTTCCTGAATTCAAGCACCGGCGGGGCTAGCGTTACCAACTTTACCAATGCGCCCGGCCTGGATAACCCGCTATACGAACAAAACATCCGTTCCCTGAACACGACGGTAAATATCAGGGCGAGTTATACTTTTACCAGCTGGCTGCAGGCCAACGGCGATCCGAGGCTCGCTTTTTTCTTCGGAAGCCCTTCACCGTTTATCGCCATTAATCAGGGTGATTTTCGTAACGGAGATCCAACCCTTGCCAATGCTGCCGTGTTTGTCGAAACGCCTACCGATCCCGTGGACTTTATTTCTTTGGCTGAATCCTATTTCCTGCAGGCCGAGGCGGATTTCCGGTATAACGGCGGCTTGAATACCCAAACCCTTTATGAGCAGGGCGTGTCCGCCGCCTTTGCTGCGACGGGCAATGATGCCACTACTTTTCTTGCTTCGGGAGGAGCTTATGCCTGGGGCGCCGAGAAAGAAAACTCGCAAGTCCTGGATCCTATCCAGCAGATCATCCGGCAGAAGTGGGCTTCCTGCGCCTTCGGTTGCCATGGTATCGAAAGCTTTTTCGAACACAACCGGACAGGATATCCTCTGCAGAGCCCGGTATATTCGACGGACGACAGCTATATTCCCGGTCAGATCGTCGTTGCTAAAAACTCCGTTCTGCAACCTGCCACCGCCCTGCCAAAACGCCTGATATTCCCGTATGATGAAACGTCCCGGAATACCAATGCGCCGGCGGTAGTGCCGATGACAACCGCTGTATGGTGGAGTAAATAAATTAAATGTCTTTAAAAAACAGGAACATGAAAAAACTTGCAATATTCGGCTCACTATTCTTCCTGCTCAGTTTGTCCTCGTGTATAAAGGATAATTTCAACTACCCGCAGGGAACCGTGGCAGGCTATAAAATCATCTATTTCCCATCCATCGCCATAAATGGCTCCAAATTCCAGGTCGTAATTCAGGGAACCTCCCCAACGGATTCGGGGGCTACTGCTGTTTTAGACGGGGCGCCTGTTCAGTATACGACCAGTATGACGATCACCAATCAGACCTCTGCGGGAATCTACAATGTCGTCTATACTGCGGCAAATCCGCAAGGGTATACGGCCAGTGATTTTAGGGTAGTTGTCGTCGTGCCTGCCTCTGTTGCAGCCGATCCAGTGGTGGGCGCCAATGATTTTTCAGGCACTTATCTGCGCGCGGCAACCGGAGTGACAAGTACCTGGACCAAAATCGGACCCGGCGTGTATACGGTGCAGAACCCGGGAGGGGCTGCGGGAGCGGAGGGCCTTTATGCAATCCTAACGAACTATTCCGGGAATGACATAGAGATCCCTTCACAAAGCAGTCTTTATTTCAACGGGACGATTTCTACCAGCGGCGCGGTTTACAAGCCCACCCCGGCTCCGGCTTCTTACAGTTGGGTTTTTAATGCGCCAAACTACGGAACATCTGTCAGGAAATTTGTTGAACAATAAAATATAATTATTATATATTATGAAAAAATTAATATTTGTTGCGATCATGATGGCAGGTTTGTTTGCAATGTCTTGTAAGAGAACCTTGCCTGACCAGGGTACCACGGCTACCGTAAAGATGTCCAATGGATGGTGGGTGACCTACTCTCTTGGCGGAGTGTCATTGTTGGGTGATCCGGTGTTTATGAGCACTTATAATACTGCCGGGAACACTGCAGATTCCATGTGGGTCGACGACTTGGGAAAATTCTGGGATTTCAAAGGCGTGGTGGGCGTTGACTATAAGGCCTTGACGTTTAGTAACCCAATGTGTATAAACGACTATTACGGGGATACAGCGAAAATCGCCAACGGAAAGGTGCTGCTGAAGGCCGGCCATTCGAGAGCGGGTAATGTGACGGACAGCATTTACTTCGAAATCCAGTACTCCGACGACGATACGAACATGGTCGCTGCGCCGTATTTTAATACTTATATCGTGAGTGGTACGGCCAGGACAGGATTTATCGAAGACGATTATTAGTCCTTAACCGGGCCGTATAGAATATGGGTTGTATACTAGTAGACGGCCGACCTGACGGGGTCGGCCCTTTTTCTGGGTGCGAGGTGATTGACCTTTCTTTTGCCAATCTGCCGGAGATCCGGAATTTGGGGAGCGGTGGCCGATATCTTCCTTATTTTTGTACAAAACACCTATATGGCCGATCAGCAGCCTAATAATCAACTGAACATCGAGATATCGGAAGAAGTAGCGGAAGGGTCCTATGCCAATCTGGCCATTATCACCCATTCCCATGCGGAATTTGTGATAGACTTTGTGAATGTGATGCCCGGGACGCCCAAGAGCCGGGTCAAATCGCGTATCATCCTCACACCCCAGCATGCTAAGCGCTTCATGAAGGCGCTGACTGAAAACGTCACCCGGTTCGAAGCCGGCAACGGAAAGATACAGGACCTGGAGGAGGTGCAATTGCCCATGAATTTCGGGGGGCCGACCGCCCAGGCCTAAGGAATCTGTTATCCGGCTGTTGTCCGGATTGAACCGGACTGCAGTGTGCAGGGCTCGTCATTCCTGTGGCCGCTGATCCTGCCGGAAAACTGCCTTTTCCGGGCCGGGGAGACAGCGTAGAAGGGGGGAGAGTAGAGGGGAGGATATCAGAGTAATCCTTCGTCCGCGAAGCTGTAGTGCCCTTCCTCGCTTACAATAATATGGTCTAACAGTCGAATGTCAAAATAGCGGCAGGCTTCCCTGATCTTTCCGGTCAGATCTTCGTCCGCCTGGCTCGGGCGGAGGCTCCCGGAGGGGTGGTTGTGGCAAAGGATCATGGCTGTGGCCTCCTGTTCCAGGGCTTTTTTGAGGATTACCCGGGGATCCGCGACGGTACCGGTAATGCCGCCCTGGCTAATAATCTCGAAATGCCGGATCTTGTTGGCCCGGTTGAGAAAGAGGACGGCAAAGACCTCGTGGGTATAATCGCGCAGGATGGCGTGCAGATAGGAAGCCACCTCCCCGCTGCTTTTTACGGAAATTTTTGAGGGGTAGGAGAGCCTGGCCTGTCTTCGTCTGCCGAGTTCAAGCGCCGCGGCGATTGTGATGGCTTTTGTCGGCCCGATGCCCTTGATCTTCATCAACTCTTTCAGGGTCAACCTGCCTAGATCCTGGAGGTCGTTACCGACCATTCCGAGCACTTCTTTTGCCAGGTCCACTGCCGAACGGTCGCGGGTGCCATGATTTATGA
Organism: Puia sp.; assembly: GCA_031292515.1. Taxonomy (GTDB): domain Bacteria; phylum Bacteroidota; class Bacteroidia; order Chitinophagales; family Chitinophagaceae; genus Puia. The sequence goes on from JARLGZ010000079.1 coordinate 65,433, forward strand.
GTATTGCAAGTAGTTCAGAATCACTGAGTGACATAGGGTTTTTACTCAGTAGTTTTTCCCGCGGCCTATCGTCCTTTGCCCAATTTTTTATGGAGTATTTCCGCTCTTGCATAAACCAAATTAAGGTATTATTTTGTTGTTGAATAAAGCGGTGAAATAATAGTGTAAATCTTTCGTTATACTCATCAGTAAGCTCTTTTTTACACGATTATTGAATTTGCACGATTATTGACCGTAACCTTGAAAACAATTCTAAATCCAATCCAATGAAACGTACAACGCTTTCTTCTATCGGTGGCTGGCAGCCTTTCCTCTTTTGTGTAGGTATGTATGTAGTCGCCTTGTTTTTCTCTATTTTTCTTTGTTCTTCCATTTTTTACGCGTTGAATTCCCGGACTGGAAAAGAGACTGAGAAAACAGCAGTCGTCAGTGCGGAAAAGCAGCAACTGGCTGCAGTCAGTCATTAACGGGTGATGCCGGTTGGTTTTATTGATGCCGGTTGATTTTATTATTTTATTTATCATTAAATAGTTACGTCCCGGGGCCTCCCCGGGACGTTTTGTTGATAAGACCTGCTGTCCCGTCAATAAATTCCCGGGCCGCGGGGAGGGCGTTGCTTTTTCATTTTATATATTTGCGCCACATTCCACTCACATATGCAGCACAGCGCTAAAATTTTTGCCGGCACGGGTTCTCAGTACCTGGCCGAGAAAATATCTCAGCAGTTCGGGCACCCTCTTGGCAGGATTACCATCCAGCATTTCAGCGATGGGGAGATTCAGCCCATTTTCAATGAGAGCATAAGGGGGGATATGGTCTTTTTGGTCCAAAGTACGTTCTCTCCGACCGAGAACCTGATGGAATTGCTGCTGATGATCGACGCGGCCCGGAGAGCATCCGCCTACAAGGTAGTGGCCGTCATTCCTTACTATGGATATGCCCGCCAGGATCGAAAGGACAAGCCCCGTGTAGCGATTGGTTCTAAGCTGATTGCCAACATGTTAGTGTCTGCCGGGGCGGACCGCGTGATCACGATGGACCTCCATGCGCCCCAGATCCAGGGGTATTTTGACATCCCGGTGGATCACCTCGATAGCTCTGCTATTTTTATCCCTTATATTGAGCAACTTAAGATGGAAAACCTTACCTTTGCCGCCCCTGATGTGGGAAGTGCTAATCGTATCCGTGAAATAGCATCCTATTTCAACGCCGAAATGGTGATTTGCGATAAGCACAGGAAGAGGGCCAACGAGATAGCGAGCATGGTTGTCATCGGGGATGTGGCGGATAAGGATATTGTACTGATTGATGATCTTTGTGATACCGGCGGCACCCTGGCGAAGGCAGCGGGCTTGCTGAGAGAGAAGGGAGCGCGGAGTGTGAGGGCGATGTGTACGCACCCGGTTTTGAGCGGCAATGCGTATCAGAACATCGAGAACAGCGTCCTGGAGGAACTGGTGGTTTGCGATACCATTCCCCTGCGTCATCCGAGCCCCAAGATAAAGGTATTGAGTGTTGCGGAATTGTTTGCGGTAGCCATCCGCAATGCGTATGAGAACAGGAGTATCACGGGGCTGTTTATCCATTCGCAATTAAGGAACAAATAGCGTAATTTTTAAATTGATATAAAATGAAGACGATTACAATCGAAGGACAACTCAGGACCGAACACGGCAAACAAGCCACCCGCCAACTTCGCTCTGAGGGAAATGTGCCCGGTGTAATTTACGGGGGTGCAAAGGAGCTGAGTTTTTCAGCACCTGCCACATCGTTCAAGACACTGGTTTATACACCTGATTTTCAGTTAGCAGAAGTCAAACTGGGTGCAGATTCCTACAAATGTATCCTGAAGGACCTGCAATTTGATAAGGTGACAGATGCACTCATCCACGTGGATTTTTTGGAACTGGTGGAAGACAAAAAGGTGATTGCCACGATCCCGATCAAATTTACGGGAGCCGCGAAGGGTGTGAAGGATGGCGGTAAGTTGATCACAAAGATGAAGGCGCTGAAGGTGAAGACTTATCCCAAGCATCTGAGGGAAAATATCGAAGTGGACCTGACCGAGCTGGAGCTGAATGCCAATGTTAGGGTAGAGGATGTGAAGGCCGAGAACTATGAAATCCTGAACTCGCCTCGTATTCCAATTGCTTCGATCGTGTTGACACGTCAGTTGAAACAGGAAGAAGCGTCTGCTGCTCCTGCCGCCGGCGCCGCTAAAGCTGCTGCTCCTGCCGCTGCAGCCCCGGCCGCTGCTGCCGCAAAACCAGCCGCCAAGAAATAATAAAAGTCATGGATAGGGACCCGGTTAAGACTTTTAACCGGGTCTTTTCGTTTTCCGGTCGCCTAAAAAGGGTATATGGGTAAGTTTTTAATCGTTGGCCTGGGCAATCCGGGCGTCGAATATGCTCATACACGTCATAATATCGGGTTTGACGTAGTCGATGAATGGGTGAAAAAACAAAACGGACATTTTCGTGTCGAGCGGTTAGCCGAGATGGTGGAAATAAAATGGAGGGGGCACCAGTTGATTTGCATAAAGCCGACCACTTTCATGAACCTGAGCGGGAAGGCGGTCAAATATTGGATGGACGCGGGAAAGGTGCCGATAGAGAATACGCTGACGGTGGTGGACGATCTGGCATTGCCTCTGAGTAAACTCCGGATAAGGCCGGCTGGTAGCGATGCCGGGCATAACGGGCTTCGAAGCATCCAGGAGGTTCTTGGGACAGATGCCTACCCCAAGTTGCGGTTTGGGATCGGCAACGATTTTGCGAAGGGGAGGCAGGTGGAGTTCGTATTGGGAAAATGGCCGGATTCGGAGTGGCCCGTGGTCAGGCTGAAGATCGAAAAGTCGGTCGAAATCATCGAAAGCTTTGTGCTGAGCGGAATCAGCCAGACGATGAACAAGTACAATAAATTAGATATAACACTATGATTTGTAGTTGGGAATCTTTATTTTCGCATAATACTGTACTCTCACCTGACCAACGGTTTTTTATTATTCAATATGCCTATGCCAGTGCCCCGGGGCCTTTTCAGGCCGGATGCAAACTGAATCAAGAATTTTCTATTTAAAAACCCTTATTGAATATGAAAATATTCTGTGTTGGCCGTAACTATGTGGCGCATGCCAAGGAGTTAAATAATGAAGTTCCGGATGAACCGATCATATTTATGAAGCCTAAGAGCGCTTTGCTTCAGGCTCATACTCCGTTCTATTACCCGGAATTCACCAATGAATTGCATTATGAATGCGAATTGGTACTTCGTATTTCAAAGAACGGAAAGTATATACAGGACCGTTTTGCCAGTAAGTACTATGATGCCGTGACGGTCGGCATCGATTTCACTGCACGCGATATCCAGAATGAGTTAAAGGAGAAAGGTCTTCCCTGGGAGAAAGCCAAGGCCTGGGATAATTCCGCTGCGATCGGGAAATGGATCCCTTTGCAGAATATCAAGAATAAAAAGGATCTGAACTTCTGTCTTTATAAGAACAAGGAGCTTGTTCAACAGGGCAATTCCAACCTGATGATCAATAGCTTTGACAAAGTCGTCGCTTATATCTCCAATTATTTTTCGGTGAATATCGGAGACCTGGTCTTTACCGGTACGCCGGCGGGTGTGGGCGAATGTGTAGTCGGTGACGAGCTGGAAGCGTTTATCGAGGACGATAGCCTTCTTACGCTTGAAGTAAAATAGACTGATTCAGCGCATTTCATCATAGGCCATTCCGCAACCCGCGGGGTGGCTTTTTTATTGGTTTTTTTGGTAGGTTTGTCTTCTAGATTGCCTGCTGATGATCGATACCGATGTATTGCTGAAAGCCTATCGTCTGATGTGCATGGCGCAGGAGATGGCCGCGACCTACGAGAACAATCGCTCCGTTTGTAAATATGTGCATTCCACGTCGAGGGGCCACGAGGCGATCCAACTGGCTGCCGCGTTCCATCTGCTTCCCTGTGATTTTGCGAGCCCTTATTACCGCGACGAAAGCCTGTTGCTGGGCCTGGGTTTTACCCCGTTTGAGCTGATGCTGCAACTGCTGGCAAAGGGCGGCGACATCTTCACCGGCGGTCGCGAATATTATTCACATCCTAATTTCAGGGGGGCCGGGAAACCCACTATCATCCACCAGAGTAGTGCTACCGGTATGCAGGCGATCCCTTCTACCGGGATCGGACAGGGAATACAATATCTTGAGACGATCGGCTCTTCCTTGTTAAAGAGGGGAAGTCGCGGCGAGGCTCCGGTCGTGCTTTGTTCGCTTGGAGACACCTGTATGACGGAAGGAGAGGTCAGCGAAGCGCTCCAGTTTGCGGTTTTGAAGAAGTTGCCTGTCATCTACCTCGTCCAGGACAATGGATGGGGCATCAGTGTCAGGGCCGCGGAGTCCCGGGTGTCGGATGCCTATGATTATGCGGCGGCTTTCACGGGAATAGGGCGTTTGCGTATTGACGGTAGTAGTTTTGAGGACAGTTACGAGGCCATGGGGCGGGTGGTCGGGGCGGTGAGGGACAGCCGGGCGCCTTTCCTGGTGCATGCGCGGGTGCCTCTGCTGGGCCATCACACCAGCGGGGTCAGGAAGGAGACCTATCGTTCCCGGGAGGACCTGGATCAGGATACAGCCCGCGATCCCATCCCCCTGCTAAGAAGAGGCTTATTGGAAAGAGGTGTTTCCGAAAGCCGGTTGTCGGCGGACCGGGAAGACGCGCGGTCCCAGGTTGTAAAGCATTTTGCGGCAGCGGTGGCCTCGCCGGATCCCGATCCCGGGAGCGTTTCGGACTTTGTATTTGTTCCCGTTCCTCCCGCTGTAAACAAGGAGTGCGGAGAGCGGCATCCGGCCGGCCGCGGGGAGAAAATATTAATGGTAGACGCGGCCCTTTTTGCAATCCGGGAGATCATGGAAGAATATCCCGAAGCGGTCCTCTACGGACAGGACGTCGGCCGTAGACTCGGTGGTGTTTTTCGGGAGACGGCGACCCTGGCCGAGCAGTTCGGGGATCACAGGGTCTTCAATACCGCGATCCAGGAAGCTTACATTATCGGGTCTACCGCGGGCATGAGTGCGACCGGGGTAAAGCCGATCGTGGAAATACAATTTGCAGATTATATTTATCCCGGGTTTAATCAGTTGGTGACGGAGATCTCCAAATCATGTTATCTCAGTTGCGGGAAGTTCCCGGTGCAGTCTCTCATCAGGATACCGGTGGGCGCATACGGTGGCGGCGGCCCTTATCACAGCGGCAGTATTGAAACGACCCTGTTGTCCGTTAAGGGGATTAAAGTGGTCTGTCCCTCCAACGCTGCTGATATGAAAGGGTTGATGAAAGCAGCCTTCCTCGATCCCAATCCCGTTATCATGCTTGAACACAAGGGGCTTTACTGGGGCAAGATACCGGGTGCCGAAGAAGCAAAGGCGCCCGAGCCTTCGAGGGATTATATTGTCCCTCTGGGGCAGGCCCGAATCGTGCAGGAGGCTTCCGCGGATAAGGTGGTTTCCGGGGAAAGCTGCTGCCTCGTCACGTATGGCATGGGCGTCTATTGGGCAAAAGCGGCATGCCGGGACTTTCCCGGGCAGGTAGAGATCATCGACCTGCGAACTCTTTATCCTTTGGACGAAGAGCTGATTTATGCCACGGTGAAGAAACACGGAAAATGCCTGGTCCTCACAGAAGAACCCCAGAATAATTCCTTTGCCGAAGCCCTGGCGGGGCGCATCTCCCGGCATTGCTGGCGCTCGCTGGACGCTCCGGCCGAGGCGCTCGGAGCGCTCGATCTTCCTGCCGTGCCGATGAACCTATGCCTCGAAAAAGCAATGCTTCCCGGGCCGGAAAAAGTAGCTGTCGCGATCGGGAACCTGCTTAGTCAGTAGTGAGTGGTGAGTAGTCAGTAGTGAGTGGGATGAAGACTGGTGAGAAGTGAGAAGTGAGAAGGTTGGAGAGGTCGTAAATTAAAAATGAGTGACAAGTAACTTGTTGATGTCTTTAAGTTACTCACCACTCACTATTCACAACTGATTATTAATATTTTGTAAGCTCGGGTTGCACTTCATCGATATAGGCCAGGATCCCGCCTTTCAGGTTGTACAGATTTGTAAAACCGAATTTTTCTTCCAGCTCGCGGATCGCCTTTGCGCTGCGACCGCCCATCTTGCAATGAACAATGACCTTGCGGTCGCGGTCTATCCTGTCTGCATTGGCAGCGATAGTTGCCAGCGGGATCAATTCGCCGCCGATCGTGACGATCTTATATTCATGTGGTTCTCTCACATCGATCAACTGGAATTTTTCGCCGCGCACCTGCAGGTCATACAATTCTTTTGCGGTGATCTCTTTCAGCGGTTTCTCTTCGATGGCTTTCATGCCGCAGAACTGTTCATAGTCGATGAGTGCTGTGATCGTGGGGTTTTTGCCACTGATAGGATTGTCTTCGCGGCTCTTGATATTGAAGGTCCTGCTTTCGAAATTGAGGGCGTCGAAAGTATAGAAACGGCCGGATAAAGTTTCTCCCACACCTGTAATCACCTTGATGACTTCCAGTGCCTGGAGGCTGCCGATGATGCCCGGCAATACCCCCAGGACACCTCCTTCCGCGCAACTGGGTACCAGGCCCGGAGGGGGAGGGGTGGGATAGAGATCACGGTAATTGGGGCCGGTATGGCCGTTACGATCCGTATAGTTGAAAACGGAGACCTGTCCGTCAAACTGGAAGATGGATGCGTAAACATTTGGTTTGCCAAGCAGTACGGTTGCGTCATTCACCAGGTAGCGGGTGGGGAAATTGTCGGTTCCGTCCGCCACCACGTCATAGTCGCGGATGATGTCCAATGCGTTCTGTGAATTAAGATGGGTATTGTAGATCGTCAGCCGGATATACGGATTGAGAGATTGGAGTCTTCTTTTGGCCGCTTCCACCTTTGGTTTGCCGATCTCTTCGACACCAAATAAAACCTGTCGCTGGAGGTTACTGTCATCGACGACGTCAAAATCGACTATTCCGATGTTGCCGACACCTGCCGCCGCGAGATAGAGCAGGACGGGGCTGCCGAGGCCACCTGAACCGATGACCAGCACCTTGGCTGCTTTCAGCTTTTGCTGGGCTTCGTAACCGAATTCCGGGATGATGATGTGTCTGTTATAGCGGGCGAGTTCTTCCGGTGTGAAGGTGATTTCGTCGGGCGCCCCGCCGGCGATGGCGGGTATAATGCTGATCACCGTATCGTCCTTTACGGAGGTTTTCTCGTGCTGCAGGTTCCTGATATCATCGTTGCCGACGAAGATGTTTACGAAGGAGCGGATCTGTCCTTTCTCATCGAGCAGGTGTTTTTTCAGGTCCGGAAAATTGACGGTGAGTTCCTTGACGGTCTCTTCTATATTGCCGGCCTTTATTTCGAGGCGGGCGGTATTATTGGTGAATTTTCTTAAAGGTGTCGGGATGATGACGGTGGCCATATTGTTGTTTTTTGTTGTACTGTTAACTTATATGTTGTAAATGGATGGTTGAATTCCTTTAATATTTCAGCTATATTGATAGTCGTGTATTTTCTCTTCTTCGAACTGCGCTTCTTCGTTCAGCCTCCAGGATCTCAGCGTGATGATCTCGTTGTTGAGCACGGAGATGATCAGGTAGGAGAAATAGGGCTGGGCGGCGACCCGGTCATGTTCGGAGGGGATGGCCGGGTGGTTGGGGTGCGAATGATAAACGCCGAGCAGGGCCAGATTGTTCTCCAGCGCGTACAACTCTCCTTTCAGGTAGTCCTGTGGGGAGATCTCGAAACGGCGTGTCTTGTCGCCTATTTTGGAATTGTCCACGACCTGTATGGCCGTTATCACCCGGTTGTCGTCTTTTTCCGTACCGAATAAGAATCCACAGCACTCATCGGGAAAAGTGTTGACGGCGTCCCCGATAAATTGTTCTCTGGCGGCTGGTTCGATGATAATCATGGTTTAGTTTTTGATTTTTAGGGCCTGAATGACTTCGCCGTATTTGTCGGCATTATCGGGGAATACGGTTACGACGATCCCTTTTTCAAGTTTGTCGGCCACCCTGATGGCGCCAGCCAGGTTGGCGGCTGCCGAGGGGCTCAGGAGCAGGTCTTCATAGCGGTAGGCGGCGCGGATCGTGTCGTAGGCTTCTTCGGTGCCGATCTCCAGTGATTCGTCTGCCAGGGAGGCATCATAGATGCCGGGTACGATGGCTGTTTCCAGGTGTTTCCATCCTTCCATACCGTGCATCGCCAGTTCGGGTTGCAGGGAGATGAGTCGTGCCGAAGGGGTCAATTCACGGAGTCTTCTTCCGGTGCCGACAAAGGTGCCGGTTGTTCCCAGACCTGCCACGAAGTGAGTGATGCCGGGGAGTTCCCTGACTATTTCGACGGCTGTGGTGCGATAGTGGGCTTTCCAGTTGTCGGGGTTTTTGTATTGGTCGGCATAGAAATATTTTCCGGGATCTTCTTCGGCCAGGGCGAGGGCCGTTTGTTGCGCTCCATCGGTCCCTTCGAAGGGTGAGGTCAGTATCAGTTCTGCTCCCAGGGAGCGGAGGATCTCTTTTCTTTCGCGGCTGGCATTTTCCGGAAGGCAGAGAGCGACACGGATGTTCAGCAAAGCGCCGATCGTTGCATACGCGATGCCCGTATTGCCGCTGGTGGCGTCCAGCAAGGTCTTTTGTTTTGTAAGCTCCCCCCTTTCGATGGCGCCGCGGATGATGGAGTAGGCAGCCCGGGCCTTTACGCTTCCGGAGAGCTGCTGCCATTCCTTCTTGGCATAGATGTGCACGTTTTTTTTTGTGAACAGATGGGTGACTTCGTGGAGTGGGGTGTTACCGACCTGTTTTTCAAGCGCACGGACTTTTGCGATCAGTTCGGGGGTATTCAAAGTTGCGGTGTCTGTCATCATATTTTTTATCTGTCTATTAACATGAAGTGAAGGGATCCTGAAACAGTATCATGCATAAAAAAAGCCCCACATCAGGTGGAGCTTTTAAATATTGTTTTTGTTACAGTTTAACAGCTATAAGAGGACATCCTCCACCATAATGACCATGGCTTGCCGACAACAGCAACAACAACATGCAGTATGGGCGAAGGCTTGATTCATCTGGTTTTTGACTGATTGTACACAAATATAACCATTTTTTTAAAATTCCCAGCGGTGTCAGGGAATTTGAGGAAAAGAGGGGCTGCCGGGCTTTGCCATTGATAGATAGTTATTTATCTTGCTCCCTGAATACCAATCAACTATTGCGTATATGGAAGATCCGGTCAAAAACGTTAAAAAACTCGCCGCCGTGAAGGCGATCGATTATATCCGGGATGGCATGACCCTCGGGCTCGGTACCGGTTCGACGGCTTACTGGGCTATTCAGGGTATCGGGGAACGTGTCAAACAGGGCCTGACGGTCAGGGCGATAGCTACTTCGGTCCAGTCGGATTCCCTGGCCCGGGAGGCGGGGATCCCCATCGTATCCTTTGCTGAAATCGATCATTTGGATATTACGATCGACGGGGCGGATGAGGTGGACGAGAAGCTCAACCTGATAAAGGGCGGTGGGGGCGCCTTGCTGCGCGAAAAGATCGTGGCTTCGGCGACCCTTTTTTATATTATTATCGTCGATGAGACCAAGCTGGTTCCCCGGTTGGGTAAATTTCCGCTCCCGGTGGAAGTCGCTCCGTTTGGCTGGGAAATGACGAGTCTTCAGCTTTCTAAGTTAGGGTGTAAGCCAGTCCTGCGTTCTGTAAATGACAAACCCTTTCTCAGCGATAACGGCCATTATATCCTGGATTGCGCATTTGGTGAGATTGTCAAACCCGCTCTTTTGCACGAGCAGGTGAATGCGATAACGGGAGTCATGGATAACGGCTTGTTTATCAATATGGCGGATGTTGTGATTGCCGCTTATAAGGACGGGAGCACGAAACTGGTGGAGCGCGTGAGTGGTTAGTGCTGATGAGGGGATGTGGCTGGCCAATCGAACTTGGAAATAAGGATAAAATGAAGTAAATTTGCCAATAAAATTAGTTTTATGGCAAAGCCAAAAGGACAACCCAAACCTAATACACCTTCAATAAGTATTAAGACTAGGTATAAATAGTTCTGACGATTACAAATATGGCAATGGCTATGAATTGCAAGGATATTCTGAGCGTTGTCCTATATGTTTTGATCCGCTTGTTATTTGCTTCTTCCATTCTTTCTATTTTATCTTGGGTTCTTACTACTTCGTCAAACAATACGCTCTTTAGCCCTTCCGGCTCGGATAAGCCGTCAAAAACTTCTTTGAAAAAAATCTCTTTGGGTGGGCTTCCTTTGTAAAAAAGGGTTTTGGGATATATTAGTCTGAATAAAAGACTAAAAGTATAGATCGACGATCGATTACAAACCGATAAGCATCAACAGATATTTTCTCCCAGTCTAGTACGTCGGATTCCCATATTAGTGTCTCGTTCATAGGAAGGTCTTATTTGGAATAAAGTTATTATAAATAAGGAGGAAACTTCGAGTGGATTACTTTTTATCTTTGCGATACGATATTTATGAGCATACATATCCACACACTTAAAGAAGCGATAAGTCCCGTCCGTGACCGCCTGATCAATCATCCGATCTATCACAGCATCAGGAGCGCCTCCGATCTCAGGATTTTTATGGAGCATCACGTCTATGCGGTATGGGATTTTATGTCCCTGCTCAAAGCGCTGCAACAGGGCCTTACCTGTGTGAAGCTCCCCTGGGTACCTGTTGGCAGCGCTAATACCCGGTACCTGATCAACGAGATCGTGACGGGAGAGGAGAGCGATGTCGACGATACAGGCCGGCGGATGAGTCATTTTGAATTGTACCTGGAGGCTATGCGGGAGGCCGGGGCCGATGAACGGCCTATCCGGGAGTTGGTAGAATCCGTCTCGTCAGGTGTGCCGGTCAAAGCCCTCATCGACAAGATTCCCGGGCGCGAGTTGCGTCATTTTCTCTCTTTTACTTTTGATACGATCGCCGGTGGCGATCTGCCGGTCCTTGCGGCTGTGTTTACTTTTGGACGGGAAGACCTGATCCCGGATATGTTTCTGCGGATCGTGGGCGATCTTGCAAAAGGGGATGTGGCGTCCTTCGGACTCTTTACCTATTACCTGGAGCGTCATATCGAAGTGGATGGGGGACATCATGGCGAGCTGGCGCTTGCCATGGTCGAAGAGCTCTGCGGCGAAGATCCCGTCAAATGGGAAAAGGCCACACGGTTTGCGATCGCGGCCCTTGAATCCCGGATGGTGCTGTGGGACGGGGTGCTGGCGGCTATTGCAGACGCGAATAGACGCGAAGAGGAATAACGCGAAGGGACGCGAATGAGATGGCGCGGAATGGACACGAAGGGGGGAACGCGAATCGACGCGAATGAGATATCGCTGATGGACGCCAAGACTCGCGAATGAGGCATGGCTGTTACCGAACCGTCAGTGTGCCTTTTAACCGCAGGTCGCGGGAGGAGCTGCCGATCATGATCCTGAAATCGCCGGGTTCCACGACCGTTTTCAGGTCCTTGTCCAGCATACTGAGTAGTTCGGGTGTCAGGGCGAAGGACAATTCCTTCGTTTCACCGGGTGTGAGCCGCACTCTTTGAAAGCCTTTGAGTTCCATGACGGGTCTGGCCACTGTGGACAGCAGGTCCCTGATATAAAGCTGTACTACTTCCTCACCTTCCAGGCGGCCGGTATTTTTTATGGTAAAATGCACGGTCGTCGAATCTTCTTTTGAAATATTATTCTTTGTGAACCGGAGGTTCCCGTATTCAAAGCGGGTATAGCTGAGCCCGAATCCGAAAGGAAACAGGGGCAGGCCGCTCAGGTTGTTGTAGTCGTCTCCCCGGCCTGTGGGCTTATGGTTATAGACCAGGGGCAGTTGCGCCTCGGACACCGGGTAGGTGATGGGCAGTCGTCCGGCGGGGTTATAATGGCCGAATAGTACATCGGCAACGGCGGCGCCTCCTTCTTCCCCGGGATACCATACGGCTATTACTGCGGGTATTTTGTCCAGCCAGGACGACATCGTGATCGCGCTGCCGCCTGTCAGGACGACGACGGTGGGCGTACCGGTAGCTGCCACCTGCCGGATCAGTTCTTCCTGGTGGCCGGGCAAATTGAGCATGGCCCTATCCTGGAATTCACCTTCCTGTATACCCGTAACGATAATTGCGACAGAGGAATGGGCGGCTGTTGCCACAGCCTCGTGGATCCGGGTCGCCCAGTCATTTTCGACACCCACATTCCATATCAACCGGATGTGCGCATTCCCGGAGGGTTCGAAGAATTCGACCCGGATATTATATGGCCGGTCTTTTTCGAAGTCAAAGTCGGTGAGCCGGGTGCTGTAAGTTTGTTTGAGCCAGCGGTCTACGACCAGTTCGTCATCTATATATAGACGGTAGCCGTCATTGCCGTCGAGACCGATTTTAAAGCGCCCGTTCACGGGAGAGCGGAGAGTGCCTGTCCATCGGGCCGAGTAGAAGTCGTTGTTGATCGAAGGATCCGGGGAGAAAAGCGTCCAGCCGAAATTGAGTGCGGCATCTGTTCTTACAAGAGCGGGTTGTCCGGCGAGGGAGACGTTGTTGAAATATTCTCCGGCCAGTCCTGCCACTTGTTTCCCCTCCCGTGTGCTTTGCAGGTATTTTGAGGGGACGACGGTCCATTCGACGCTTCTCCTGCCGCATCCGGGCGCATAGGAGACTTTTACCGGTTTCCCGTTGTCAGTCGCGCGTTGCGCTTCACTGCGGATCCCATCCAAAATGGAAATCTTGCCGTTACCCGGTCCGCTGTAACCGCCAAGCCTGGCTTCCACGGCGTCGGTGCCGATGACTGCGATGGAGGAGACGGCTGCGCCCGGGGAGATCGGAAGGACCGGAATTCTCCGGTCATGAGGGGTATTTCTTTTTTCTATTGTGTCGTTTTTCAGCAGAACGATCGATTCGAGGGCGGCCTGTTTTGCGAGGGCCTTTGGGGTTTTGTCAGCGGCCCATTTAGCGAGTTCTGTCGTGTCGACATAGGGTTTTTCGAAGAGGCCCAGTTCGAATTTGGCTTTTAACACACGGGATACGGCGTCATCGATCCGTTCTTGCGGAATGGTGCCGTCGAGGAAGGGAGGGATGAATAATTTATAGTGATCATAGGCGGTCTGGAAGATGACGTCCAGTCCGTTGGTGATGGATTGAGCTCCTGAGGAGGGGTAGTCTTTGGCGGTATAATGCAATACGTTGGCGCCACCGGTGGCGCCGGCATCGGAGATGACAAAACCGGAGAAGCCCCATTGGCCTTTTAGTTTTTTATTCAACAGCCAGTCGTTGGCGGTGCAGGGGCTCCCGTCGAGCGAGTTATAGGCGGTCATGACGGACCTGGCGCCGCCTTTTTGGATGGCGGCTTTAAAGGGAGCCAGGTAGATTTCTTCGAGAAGGCGTTCGTCGAAATGGATGGGATAGCTGTCGCGGCCGCCGTCGCCGTAGTTTGCTACAAAGTGTTTGGGGGTGGTGATGATGCCTCTTTTTTCAAAGGCGCCGACAAATGCGACCGCTATTTCGGATGTGAGGAAGGGGTCTTCGCCGTAGCTTTCTTCCGTGCGTCCCCAGCGGGGGTCGCCGGCGATGTTGATGACCGGGGTTAGTATCTGGCGTATGCCGCGCATTTTCGCTTCACGGGCGATCTGTGCCGCTACGCGACCGACCAGGGCCGTGTCCCAGGTGGCTGCCAGGGCGATGGCTTGCGGGTAGGCGGTGGCTCTGTCGCGCACCAGGCCATGCAGCGCTTCATCGAAGGCGATGATCGGGATACCCAACCTGGATCTTTCCACAAAATAACGCTGGATCGCATTGATCTTACGGGCAAGGGCAGTTGCATTTTCGGACATCCCGTAATGGAGCAGTTGCGCCGCCGCGTCGCCGTTCTCCGGGCCGGCGCTGACCTGGAAGCCGAAGATGCCGTGGAGGTATTGCGAATCCGGTGCATGGTCGAGGTCTCCCGGGATCATAAAGAGCTGCCAGAACTTCTCCCCGGGGGTCATGCGGGCAAGCAGATCCTTTACCCTTTCCGCGACCGGCAACTGCGGGTTCTTATAGGGCGGCCGGGTCTGGCTGAGACCAGGAAGTGCAAGAAGGAGCGCAGCGAGCGTATAGATAGAGAATAATCGTTTCATGTTTGGAAGGTTATCGAAGGCGCAAATATATTCCTTTTGTTCATGCAGCGGGTTTGGGCTAATTTCAACGCAGAAATTAAAGTCAGATTCAGCAAGAATGTTTTCGATATGAGAGTAGTATTACCGATGATTGTTTTTTTACATGTGATTCTTCCGGGGCTGGCTCAGCAGGGCGGCCCGGCAGAGAGGCCCGTCGCTTCCCGGCAGACGCATTCTTCCGGACAGCCCCATATTTTCTCGCTGGGCAAGCAGGCATTCCTGCTGGACGGAAAGCCTTTTCAACTCATTAGCGGCGAGATGCATCCGGCCCGCATTCCCCGGGAATACTGGAGACAGAGGATACAGATGGCCAAGTCGATGGGATGTAATACGATCGCCGCCTATATTTTCTGGAATTATCTCGAGACGGCTCCCGGTGTCTTCGACTTCCGTAGCGGAAATAAGGATATCGCCGCTTTTATCCGTCTCTGCCAGGAAGAGGGGATGTGGGTGTTGTTGCGACCGGGCCCGTATGTCTGCGCGGAATGGGATTGGGGCGGGTTGCCGACCTATTTGCTAAAGATCCCCGATATTAAGATCCGGTGTCTCGACAGCCGGTATATGAGTGCGGTGGAGAGATATGTGACCCATCTGTCGAAGGAAGTCGTGCCCTTGTTATGTACGAATGGAGGGCCTATCCTGATGGTGCAGGTTGAGAATGAGTACGGCAGTTATGCCAATGACCGGGGGTATATGGAAACGATGCGAAAGCTCTGGATAAAGAATGGGATCAATACCCCTTTTTATACGGCCGACGGTGCGGCTAGTTTTATGCTGGAAGCGGGGAGCCTGGACGGTTGCGCGGTGGGACTGGATCCCGGTACGAGCGATGGTGACTTTGCGGTGGCTGAAAGACTTCATCCCGATGCGCCGGTCTTCAGCAGCGAGACGTATCCCGGATGGCTTACGCATTGGAAGGAGCACTGGCAGAAGCCGGATACTGTGTCTCTCCTGAAGGATCTTCGTTACCTGCTGGATCATAAAAGATCTTTTAATTTATATGTCGTGCATGGCGGGACCAATTTCGGGTTTAGTGCGGGCGCCAATGCTTTCGGCCCGGTACAGTTCCAGCCCGACGTGACGAGTTATGATTATGACGCGCCGATCAGCGAACAGGGACGTGCGACGGCTAAATATTTTGCTATCAGGAATCTTTTATCCCAATATGTCCCTTACAAGATCCCGGAGATCCCGGCGCCCGTTCCGACGGTAGCCATCCCTGCCTTCGCTTTGCAGCCTGTTACTTCCGTATGGGATCATCTGCCTGTTCCGGTAAAGTCGGCTCAGCCAAGGCCCATGGAGGCATTGGACCAAAAGGAAGGCTTTATTCTTTACCGCACCCGGCTTATCGGTCATAAGAGCGGGAGCCTGACCCTTACCGAACCGCATGACTATGCCCTGGTCTTTTTGAACGGGCAATTTATAGATACGGTCTTCCGGGATGGCGGAAAGTGGACGGTACAGCTGCCAAAGACGGATGTGAAGGATCCTGTGCTGGAGATCCTGGTAGAGAGCATGGGGCATATCAATTTCGCGCAGTATATGATCGACCGGAAAGGTATAACGGATAGGGTTACCCTCGATGGGATGACGCTGATGGATTGGGAGATCTTCAAGCTGCCGATGGATGACAACTATATAAAAGGGATTGCCCGTTCTGTGGCTTCCCGTCCCACAGCGTCCGGTTCCACGGGTGCCGCGTCGTCGAGACCGGGGATCTTCTTTTCCGGCCAATTCTCGTTGGCCGATGCGGCTGATACTTACCTGGATATGAGTCATTATAAAAAAGGGGTGGTTTGGGTGAATGGCCACAACCTGGGAAGATATTGGTATGTCGGTCCACAGCAGCGGCTGTATTGCCCGGCTTCCTGGTTGCGTAAGGGAACCAACCAGGTGATCGTCTTCGACCTGCAGCAGCGGGAAACGGCGACTGTTGAGGGCGTCGAGCAGCTTTATTGATGGTCTTTTGATCGTCTTTTGATCGTCTTTTGATGGTTATTCGACGGTCGTTTTCGAAAGACGGATTGTTGTATGTGCAATGTGCAAAGATACCGCGGTCCAAAATGCTGGAAAATTACTTATCTGAAGCAAACATGAATAGGAAGTAAATATGAATAAACGGAAGCAAGCAGGAGGCGTTTTGGTGTTTTTGCCGGGGGCGGCGATTCTATCGGTTATCCTGATTTTATCGGTTTCGGTAAGGGCGCAGAACGGAAACTATGTTGTGATCGGGCCATCGGATTCGGCGGCGGATATTATCCGGAAGGCGGCGCATGTCGTCCCTTCGGCGAGGCAGCTGCGGTGGCAGAAACTCGAGGTGACGGCTTTTTTTCATTTTGGCATCAATACGTTTACCAACCACGAATGGGGTGACGGGAAAGAGGATATCAGCCAGTTCAATCCTGAAAAGCTGGATGCCCGGCAATGGGTCCGGATTGCCAGGGATGCGGGTGTCCGGCAGGTGATCATTACGGCCAAGCATCATGATGGCTTTTGTCTTTGGCCCAGTCAGTATACGGAGCATTCGGTGAAGAATACTCCCTGGAAAAACGGGAAAGGAGATGTCGTGAAGGAGGTCTCGGATGCCTGCCGGGAATATGGGATCGGGTTCGGCGTATATCTTTCTCCCTGGGACCGCAATTCTGCGATTTATGGGGATTCCGAAAAATACAATGCCTATTTCGAGAACCAGCTGACGGAGCTGCTGACGAATTACGGGCGTGTCGACGAGGTCTGGTTTGATGGGGCTAATGGGGAAGGTCCCAACGGGAAGAAACCCGTATATGATTTCGATGCGTGGTATGCGCTGATCCGTCGATTGCAGCCGACCGCGACGATTGCGATCATGGGACCCGATGTGCGCTGGGTGGGTACGGAAAGCGGTGTTGGAAGACTTACCGAATGGAGCGTACTCCCGGTTGATTCCAGGCTCCAGGAGAAAATTGCCGCGGGTTCGCAGACGGATGTCGCTTTTGCCCCGCAGGGAGACATGATGAAGGAGGACCTGGGAAGCAGGGCCCGGCTCCTGACTGCCAAAGGGTTAATCTGGTATCCTGCGGAGACGGATGTTTCGATACGGCCGGGATGGTTCCATCACCCGGAAGAAGACGAAAAGGTGAAGACTCCCGAGGACCTGTTGACGATCTATTTTAGCTCGGTAGGACGAAACAGCTTACTGTTGCTGAACATACCGCCCGATAAAAGCGGTTTGATCGGGAAGAACGATGAACTGAACCTGCTGGCCTGGAAGAAGAAAATAGACGAGACTTTTGCTGTCAACCGGGCCTGGGGCGCCGGGATCCATTCTTTCAACGGTCTGAATACCGCGGCTTTGCTGGATGGCAGGGACGATACCCATTTCACCACGAAGGGCTCCGATACGACGACGCAGATCGAATTCACGCTGAAAGGGGAGAAGACTTTCGACGTATTGCTTCTGCAGGAAGATATCCGCGCGGGACAACGGATCGAGCGATTCGTATTGGAATACAGGCAGCGGGACGGATCCTGGAAGACGGTTACGGAAGGGACTACAGTGGGATATAAGCGTTTGTTGCAATTCCCGGCTGTCACCACGGGCAAGGTGAGATTAAGGATCGAGTCTTCGCGCAGCAATCCGACGCTTGCTGAGTTTGGTCTATATGAGCTTGCCGGGGGGAGTGAGTAGTGAATAGAACGTAAGAAGTGGTATGCGGGAAATAGAGATAGGGAGAGCGGGAGAGTCTGGTAGTGATTCGTGGGATTGAAAGAAAGAGGGGATGGGATTGAAAGGGGATTGAAGTTATGAGGATATCGATGCCGGTAGGGGCTGTTCGATCAATGCCGCGATTTTCTTATAGAGTTCCCTGAATTCAAAGGGTTTTGACATATAGTCGTTCATGCCTGTTTCGAGGCATTTTATCTTTTCGCCTTTCATGGCCGTGGCGGTCATGGCGATGATGGGCAAGGTATTTTTCATTTCCTGTCGCAGGTACCGGGTAGCTTCGTAACCGTCCATTTCCGGCATTTGCAGATCCATGATGATGAGGTGGTAGGTATTGCCACGCAGGATATGATCGATCGCTTCCCGTCCGTCATTTGCGATATCCGCGTGGGCGCCAGCCCTCTCCAATATATAAGCGATCAGTTTCTGATTGACCTCGTTGTCTTCCGCTACCAGGAATCTTTTGCCTTTCAATGAGGCCGAGTGGTCTATGATCCGGTCCTGTTCGAAGGAACGCAGGAAGCCGGCGGTTTTATAGGAGTAGGGTATGGTGAAGGCGAAACTGGTCCCTTCATTTACACGGCTTTGGACGGAGATCTCACCGCCCTGCATTTTCAGCAGCTGTTTACAAATGGCTAGCCCCAGCCCTGTTCCGCCATAGCGCCGGGTGATGTCCGTGCCTGCTTGCGAGAAGTCGTCGAAAATGAGGTGTATTTTGTCTTCGGCTATGCCGATCCCCGTGTCTTCGACGACGAACTTCAATTGTACTTCCTGTTCCGTCTTATGCATTAATTGTATGTTGATCCCGATATGACCGGTCTCGGTGAATTTGATGGCATTGCTGATTAGGTTTGCCAGGACCTGGTTGAGGCGGACGGGGTCGCCTGTCAGGACATCCGGGATGTCCTTGTCGATCTGCATTCCGAGACTGAGTCTTTTTTGATTCAGGTGGTGTACAAAGAAGGCTTTTATATGATCCGTAGATTCCGAGAGTTTGAAATCTATTTTTTCGATAGTCAGTTTCCCGGCCTTGATTTTGGAGAGATCGAGGATATCGTTGATGATGACCAGCAGGCTGTTGGCCGAATGTTTGATCGTGGTCGCGAATTCTTTTTGTTTGTCGTTCAGGGAGGTCTCCAGCAGCAGGTCGGTCATCCCCATGATGCCGTTCATAGGCGTACGGATCTCATGGCTCATGCTGGCCAGAAACAATTCCTCTTTGTTCTTGGCGTCTTCCGCGACTTTCCGGGCATCTTCCGCGAGCTTCCGGGCGTCTTCCGCGAGCTTCCGGGCGTCTTCCGCGAGTTGCCTGGCTTCGATCAGCTGATGCTGGTATTGAATGGTGTCTGTGATATCGGTGCCGATGCTGCAGACGCCAATCACCTCGGCGGCCGGATTCAGGATCGGGAATTCCATGACCGTCTCTTCTACGCGGTTCCTGACCTGATCGATATAATGGGTCGTCACTCTTTCAAGCCATTCGGGATCCGCCAAGGAGGAGAAGTGCTTGTTCTGTAATTCCTGCGGGCTATAGCCCGTCAGCTGGGTAGAGCGGGAGCTGACAAAATTTATATATCCGTCCGGGTCGACGGTATACATGACCCCGCCCGCGTTTTCAATGAGGTTCCGGTATTTCATTTCGCTGGCGCGGGCTTCTTCTTCGGCCATTTTTCTGCGCCGGATATCTTTGTTGAGCTGGATCAGGATGACGATGATCAGGGTGAAGGCGAAGACCCCGCTGACGAGGGTGATATAAAAAGTCCTGGTGCGGTTGTCTTTGTTTTTGATGATGCGGTCCGAGAGGACATCGTTTTCTTCCTGGGTCATTTTGGAGAGGGTGCCCTGGATCGAGCGGGTAGTGATCTGTAAAGGGCTGTTGAAGCCGGCATGCCGGGAGAGGGTCGCTATAGTCGTCGGGATGGGTGTCATGGAGTCGCTGAGATCCTGGCGGTCATTGATCAGCCGGGTGAGATCCTGCATATAGAGTTGTTGCCGGGGGTCATCGCTTACCAGCAAACGGGTGCTTTCGAGGGTGGTATCCAGGCGGTGCCGGAGTATCAGGGATTGCTTCTCCCATTCGGGTTCCCCGGTCAGCTTATAGTTCTGTGCTGCCGATCCGTATTCGGCGATGAGAACGTCTATCTCCCTGAGATGCCTGATAACGTTATTGGTCTGGCGCCCCCAAAAAGCGCTCATTTCTGCCTCCCTGCTGTTTTTGAAGATGATCCATATGAAGAATAGCAGCGCCAGGATCGTAAAAAACAGGAGTCTGCGTATGTTGCCCTGCAACCTCGGTATATTCGTAGGAAGGAAATTGCTCATCAGATTTAACCTCTTTATTATTTTTTTTCACAGGAATCGGGCTAAGGTTGTCGGCTATTTGTCTAAGATAATAAATAATTTCGATCCATTTGTATCTTGGGCGTTCATTTGAGGAGGACTGTATTATGGATTCAATCACACATATTGTACTGGGGGCGGTAATCGGCGAGGTTATTGCGGGCCGGAGGCTTGGGAAAAAGGCGTTGTTGCTGGGAGCTTTCGCGCAGAGTCTTCCCGATATCGATTTTGTGGCTTCTTTTTGGCTGGATACTTCCCGGGATGTGCTGGCGCACAGGGGATTTACCCATTCGTTTTTATTTGTGCTGCTCGCGGCGTTCCTGCTGGCACTCCTTGTGAGGCGATGGAGCTGGGGCCGGTTGCTATCCCTGCGCAGCTGGCTGTTTTTTTTCGGGCTGGAGCTCTTCGTGCATGTCTTTATCGATGCGTTCAATGCCTACGGGACCGGATGGTTCGAGCCTTTCAGTCATTACCGGGTGTCTTTTGGCAGCCTGTTTGTCGCCGATCCTTTCTTTTCCATGTGGCCTGCCCTCTCGCTGCTGGTCCTGCTGATGCTAAAAAGGGGGCGCAGATCCCGGAAATACTGGGCGGGCGGCGGCATCCTGTTGAGTTGTATCTATCTTCTCTATGCGATCCTGAACAAACAGCGTATCGATACCCGGGTGGAACGGCAGTTCCGTCAGGACCAGTTATCCTATACCCGGTATTTTACCACCCCCACGCCGCTGAATAGTTTTTTATGGTTTGTGGTAGCCGAGGTTCCGGGTGGTTTTCAGACGGGGTATGCTTCGGTTTTTGACCGGGATGATGCCATTCCTTTTCATTTTTTCCCGAAGGGCGATTCCTTGCTGGTTCCTTTCAGGGACCGGCAAGACGTGCGGAACCTGGTACGATTTGCAAAAGGATATTATACGGTCGAGCACTGGCATGACACGCTGGTATTGAATGATTTGTATTTTGGGCAGATCAGGGGCTGGGAGATGCCGGACGCCCGGTTCGTGTTTCATTACTATTTGCAGGATCCGGGTAACAATAAGGTGATCGTGCAGAGAGGGCGTTTTGAGGGTTGGGACCGCCGGGCTGTTATGGCTTTTATCCGGCGGATAGAGGGGCATACAGGGGTGAGTGGTGAGTAGTGAGTGGTCAGTAGTGAGTAGTGAATAGTGGTGAGTGAGTAGGGAGTAGTATTAAGTAGTGAGGGGAGAGTAGCTTATTTCTCCTGTTTGAAATAAAAGGTGAAGAGAAAGAAAAGGAAGCGGATGACGAGATAGGCTCCCTGCTGTTGAACTCTTTTGAACCAGGAGGTATGGCTATAGAAAGTCTCGCGTGTGATATGGGTGCAGTGTGCGTTGGCGATTTCGTCCAGCTGCTCCCGGACATTCCTGGCAAAGGGGCCGTTCAGCACGTCCATGTTTAATTCTATACTGGCGTATGCGCTGATGTTATTCATATTATAGGATCCGACCGTCATCCATTTGTCGTCGAAGGTGGCCAGTTTTCCGTGGAGGACGCTGTCCCGGTATTCATAGATTTCTATATTGTTCCTGAAGAGCCAGCGATACATGTATTGTTCGGCGAGCCTGGCCACTCTGACATCCGAGACGCCTGCCAGGATCACGCGGATGGCCACTCCTCTTTTGGAGGCTTGCGCCATCTGTTTCCGGAAGATTTTGCCGGGTAGGAAATAGCTGGACAGGAGGGTGATATGGTCGCCGGCGCTCCTGAACATCTCCATATAGCTGGCAGAAATGTGGTTGTTTTTCCGGACCCAGTCGTTGCGTCGCACCCTGACCAGGCATTCTTCATCCGGGTGAGTGTTTTCGACGTGGGGCATGGAATACCGGGCCACCTTTTTATTCCAGGAAGATTTTACCCACATCCGCTGTCCGATGAAATTCAGCTTTGCGGCGGCTTCGCCTTCCGTGTAGAGTGCCCAGTCCAGCCAGGCTTTGTTTCCGTCGATGTCATTATACCGATCGCTGATATTGATGCCGCCGGCCAGGCTGTTGGAGGCGTCGGTGACGATGAACTTGTGATGCATCCTGCGGCCAAAATAAAAATGACGGCTTTTTATCAGGGGGGCAAACCAGCGGAAATGGACGCCTGCGTCTTTCAGCCTTGCGATAAAGGGCTTTGGCAGTTCCTGCGAAGCATAGCCATCCAGGAGCAGGTAGACCTGCACGTTCCGCCGGGCCGCACGGATGAGGGCATCTGCGACCAGGGTGCCGGTTTTGTCTTCGGTGAAGATATAGGTCTGCATGTGGATCAGGAACCGGGCCTGGTCGATCATCTGGACCAGGAGGGTAAAGAATTCCTGTCCGCCGTGGACCAATCTTACCT
Source organism: Puia sp. (assembly GCA_031292515.1). Taxonomy (GTDB): domain Bacteria; phylum Bacteroidota; class Bacteroidia; order Chitinophagales; family Chitinophagaceae; genus Puia. Next base: position 88,029 of record JARLGZ010000079.1, read on the forward strand.
TATTGTGATGCGTATAGACCGATAGGGACCTGGCGATTCTTTTCCGGGACATCTGAATAGCGACGGTGAGCCGCAAAGATCGGGAATAATTACTAGCTGCCGATTTTCCTGCCCTTAACGGTGCGGGTCTTTTTCTGCATTTTGTCTATTTCGCTCTTTTTGACGACCAGCATAGCGGAGGCGACATCGGAGCAGGATCCGCAGCGGGCCCTGAATTTGTTGGAGTCGAAGGTCACTGCCGTCGTTCCGTTCTTCCAGTCGGTTCCGTAGATGACGTAGTTGCCGGCGGTATATCCGCTGCCGAGACCGAAGGCGATATTGTTATTTCCTTTTTCGAAGCTGATCATGAGCCGGCCGTTGACGATGTCTTCACAGAGGCCTGGCGTGAAAGCAGGTACGATCACTTCGTTCATATATTGTCCGTTTTCGAATTTTACGACACCCGAAGTGACTTCTGCCTTCTGGCTGCCCAGGTACCTGGATAAAATGATCTTCTGGTCAACATAGAACTGGACTTGTTTCAGGTCGATACTGTCTCTTTCGAGCCTCGACTTGAGACTTGCCGTAAAGGGCACAAAACGGGCCGACATCTTTTTCGAGCTACTGCAACTGAACAGGAAGAGGGCCACGGAAACAAAAAGCGCTGCCAGGGAAAATCGTCTCATATAGAATTTTTTAGTCCGATAGGGTGAATAGAATGATTGTATAACTAGCCGAAGTTTGACTGTCTGAAAGCGGAAAAGTTTTTTGAAAGTATTTAAATCATTGTTATTCAAATGTTAAGAATTTAGTTTGAACGTTTGCAGGGCTCGTAGACCGCGGAAAGACGAGGCCGCGAAAAAACCGGGTAAAGACCCGGGCAGATCCGGGTGACGACCGAAACTGATCCAAGTAACGATGAAAATGTGTCAATGTTTTTTAGGATATTGTTAAAAATAGCGGCTGTCCGGCATTTTATGCCAGTGACCTATGATTTTGGGCCTGCAACCGATGATTTTCGAGTTGCAACCGAATTGGTGTGGCTTTTTTCCGCTCATGGAGTTTCTTTGAAAAAGGAGCTTTTTTGTATAGGGGATTCTGGTCGCGGAGGTACTCCTTATAAGGGGAAGTACTCCTTATAATTCAACAGGCTTAACAATCTATCTATGGGCATGAGAAAATATCGTCTACCCCTTTTCGGGCTCTTTTTTGCTTTCTCTTCGTTCGGTTTTTCGGGTTTTGCGCAACAGGCTGTCGCCCCGGACGTCTATACGTTCACCAAGGCGCTTTTTGCGAATGCGGGCACCCGCTATGGGCGGGAGGCCTTGTATGAGGACCCCCTGGCCTGGCAGCTTTACAGTCATACGCTGAAGCCCCCGGTGGAAGGCGGGGTCTTCGGGGCGGACGGCAAGGGGCAATCCATCCCCTGGCAGACGCTGTCGGCAGACAGTCTCAACCGTTTCCGGATGCGTGGGATGCGGGGCGGCGGTTTTGGCGCCGGGGCCGGTGGGAGCTATTTCTATCTAAGTTATGTTTCTGATAAAGAGAAGACGGCGTTATTGCATGTGAAGGGCTGTGCCGGGTTGTTTTTCAACGGGGCGCCGCATGCGGGCGACCCATATAGCGCCGGGTGGTTTTATCTGCCGGTGCGGCTCAAAAAAGGGCTTAATGAAATCTATCTCCGTCCGGCGGGCCCGGTGGAAGCCCGGCTGGTCTTTTCCAATAAGGCGGTGGAGTTGAATGTCGAGGATCCGACGATTCCGGTTATACAGGCCGGTGCTGCGGAAAACGGGTCGCTGAAGGGGGCGGTCGTGGTAATCAACAACTCGCCGAAGGTTTTGAGGAACTACCGGATCCGGGCCTTGCTGGAAGGCAAGGAATTCGTGACAGAGATCCCAGCCGTGCAGCCCATGAGTACCCGGAAAGTGGCCTTCGCGTTCAGCGGGGCGGGGATTACGGCTAAGGGCCGTTTTGATTGCGTCCTGACGCTGATGGAGAAGAAAAAATCCGTCGACGAAAAGAAGCTGACGGTCGAAGCGGTGGGGGTGGGTTCGCCCTACAGCGTGACTTTTACCAGCGCGATCGACGGAAGCCTGCAATATTATGCGGTAACGCCGCAGGGATCGGAGGCCGTTCCGGGCTTGGGCGCCGGGTCTAATGGATCCGTTTCCGATGCGCCGCCTCCGCCTGGAACTGTGGGAAGCGTCACCGGCAAAAAGAGTGTAAGCGTCGGCGGCGTAACCATCACGCAGGGGCCGGCCCTGTTTCTTTCGGTGCATGGAGCCGGTGTCGAAGCGATGGGGCAGGCGCGTGCTTACCGGTCGAAGGACTGGGGGACGCTGGTGGCGGCCACCAACCGTCGTCCCCGTGGATTCAACTGGGAGGACTGGGGAAGGCTGGATGCGCTGGAAGTGTTGTCGCTGGCAAAGGCCAGGTTTCATCCGGACCCGCAGCTGATCTACCTGACGGGGCATTCAATGGGCGGTCACGGCACCTGGTTTCTGGGGGGTACTTATCCGGACAAGTGGGCTGCCATCGGCGCCTGCTCGGGTTATCCAACGCTGAAGGATTATGGTTCGCATGACGGCGTCGTTCCGGACAGCGGTCAGACGGCGATCGAGCAGATGCTGATCCGTGCGAGCGACCAGAGCGATATGATCAAGCTTGCCACCAATTACAAGCCGATGGGCGTTTATATCCTGCATGGAGATTCCGACAAAGTGGTGCCTGTCAAGTATGCCAGGCAGATGCGCAAGGTGTTGGGGGATTTTCAATCCGATCTTGTCTATCACGAAGTGCCGGGCGCCGAACATTGGTATGGCAACCAGAGTGTGGACTGGAAGCCGCTGTTCGATTTTTTCCAATGGCATAGCCGGAAGCCGGACAGCCTGGTGAACCATATCGATTTTATGACGGCGAGCCCGGGGATCTCCGCTTCCTATTATTGGGCTACTATCCAGCAGCAGGAGCACCCGCTCTCTTATAGCCGTATGCAGTTGGTCCGCAATACGGGGTCGGGGACGATCTCGGGTACGACGGAAAATATCCGGATGTTGAAATTCTCGCTGGCGGATTTCGCCGCGGGCGCCACGATAAAGGTAGAACTGGATGGAATGCCGGCTGTACAGTATAAGACGGCAGGGGCCGCCGACAGCCTTTTCCTGTTGAAGGAGCATGGGGCCTGGTCTGTGGTGTCATGGCCCGGGGCGTATGCGAAGGGGCCTCAGCGATATGGAACGCTTAAAGATGCTTTCAACCACAATATGGTATATGTCTATGGTACGTCCGGCAGCAAGGAAGAGAATGCGTGGAGTTTTAACAAGGCGCGTTATGATGCCGAGACATGGTACTACCGGGGCAATGGGAGCGTGGACATCATCAGCGACAAGGAATTTTCTCCCGGCGAGTATGCCGGCCGGGGCGTCATTCTATTTGGGAATGCCAGCACCAATGCCGCGTATAATCAATTGCTGGCGGAGTGCCCGATCCGGATCGACAGGGGCGTCGTGAGCGCGGGAGACTATGTGTGGAAGGGAGATGACCTGGCTGCTTATTTTGTGTGGCCGCTAAAAAATTCGCCGGTCAGTTCCGTGGCCGTCATCGGGGGGACCGGTGTGAAGGGGATGGAAGCTGCGAATGCAAACCAATATTTTGCCGGCGCGAGTGGTTTCCCGGATTTTATGGTATTTGGTTTGGGGATGTTGCAGACCGGTAGCGGCGGTATCAAGCTGGCCGGGTTCTTTGATAATGACTGGAAGCTGGCGAAGGGGGAGGAGGAAGTGAGTGGGGAGTAGTGAGTGGTCAGTGGTCAGTAGTGAGTGGTCAGTGGTGAGTGGGGTGAGGATAGGATAGGGTTGTGAGATAAGCTGGGGTGAGGATAAGTGGATGAGAGAGCAGGCTGGGTGAAGGTAGGGAGTAGATTGGGGTGAGGATATGGATTGGGGAGTAGGTTGGGCGAGGATAAGGGATGGGTGTCAGATGGGATGAGGGGAGAGAATGGGAGCGTATCGGTTGTGAGGGTGGGAAGGAGCGAACGATTAATTGTTTTTTTGCATCATGTAGCTGCGATAGTTTAATACCGCGCGGATTTCGCCGAAGGAGTATTGGTCGCCCAGCGCGCGTTTGACCGGGTTGATAGAAGTGCCTTCCATTTTTTCAAGGGCGGCGAGGATGGGGGCAATCTTTTTTTCGGGGACGAGGTCTTTGACGTCGATGTCTCCGGTAAAGATGAAAGAGGCCAGGTGGCTCTCTATGGTGGTTTTCGAGAGGCTCCTGCGGATAGATATGTCCGCGATGGACAGGCCTTCCCGGTAGAGTTCGAGGCTGACGCGGTGCGTGTCTCCTTTTTTCGGTCGCCCCTGAGCGGAGGGGCCTGTTCGGGTTCCCGGGTTTGGGGCTACGGGGTTTGCGGTGTCGGAGCCCGCAGTTCCGGCGTTTGCGGCGGAACGGGTATGCCCGGAGTGGATGTTCTTTTGTTCCTCCATCCTGGAGAGCAGCGAGCCGGTGTCTTCGCCTTTTGCGAGGCCCGATACGGTTTGGAGGGATTGCTCGATCTGTTGTTTCTTCCGGATGAACACCGTTTTCAGCTCCTGCATTGCTTTCGTGTATTTTTTTGTTTTCCCGGCGCCTTTTATGTCCCCGAGATGTTTCTGCAGCGGATCGATGAGGTCGTCCTGCAGGGACCGGATGAAATAGGCTGCGGCGGCTTCCATCCGCTGTTGCAATTGCCGGTATCCGTCTTCGGCCGCGGTGGCCAGGAGTTGTTCGAGTTGCCGCGAGAATTTGACGGCTGTTTCGCGTTGGCCGATGGCTTTGTCCAGGAGGGTTCTGGCCAGGGCGTAGGCCGTTTTCTTGTCCGGAATCTGTCTGCTGCCCGCGTCCTGGAAATGGGTTTCCAGGATGTCCACGAGCCTGTCCCAATTGAAAGATTGCACCAGGGAGCGGCTGATAAAGGTTTTTTGTTCTTCCTGCAATTGTTCGCGGAGGGCTGCCTGTCCCAGTTTGCTCTCCGTGAATGCGAGGATGCGTTCGTCGGTGGTGATCGCCTGGGCGTGGATGCGGGAGCGGAGCACCAGTCCTTCGATCGTTGTAAGACGGCTGAGGGCCACGTAGACCTGTCCGGCCGCAAAGGAGGCGCCTGCGTCGATGATGGCTTTTTGAAAGGTGAGGCCCTGGCTTTTATGGATGGTGATGGCCCAGGCCAGGCGGAGCGGATATTGTGAAAAACTGCCCAGCTCTTCTTCTTCGATATGATCTTTTTCCTTGTCGTAGTGATAGCGGATATTTTTCCAGGTTTCCTTTTCCACGGTCAGCTCTCCTCCTTCTTCCGGGAAGCTTACGAGGATCTTGTCGGCTGTGAGTGTCTTGATCAGCCCGATTTTGCCGTTGAAATAGCGGCGGGATTCTCCTTTGTCATTTTTTATGAACATGACCTGCGCCCCCACTTTCAGTTGTAGGTTTTTGTCTGCGGGGAAGGACTTGTCCTGGAATTCGCCGGTGAGGACGGCTTCGAAGGAGTATTGTCTCCCTGATAGCTGGCTTAGCTCAAATTGGTTAATTTCATCGGCTTTTGCATTGTGCGAGGTCAGCGTGATATAGTGATCTCCTTTGCCGGGTTGAAATGTGGGCCGGTAGTAAGTGTGCAGGCGGTCGAGGTCTTCGCGGGTCGTCCGGTTGAAGCGGATATTGTTCAGCATGCCGATGAAGTCGGCTTCGCTCTGCCGGTAGATCTTATCCAGCTCGAGGTAGAGTGGGGGCGATTCCTGCAAGGCCAGGGCGTCGAAAAAGAATGGGCTTTTATAGTGTTGTTTCAGCAGTTCCCATTCTTCCCGGGATACTACGGGTGGAAGCTGGAACAGGTCGCCGATATAGAGGACCTGCAGACCGCCAAAGGGAGACAGGGGTTGCTGGCGGAAATGCCGGAGGATGGTGTCTATGGCGTCCAGGGCGTCGGCCCGGACCATGCTCACTTCGTCTATGACGAGCAGTTCCAGTTCCTGCAACAACTCTCTTTTTGCCGCGTTAAAACGAATATTTTTAAAGAGGCTGTGCTGATCGGTAAATGGGGGTTCCTGCTCGCCCCATCCGCTATGGGTCACCGGTAAATAGGGCCCGAAGGGAAGCTGGAAAAAAGAGTGCATGGTGACGCCGCCCGCGTTGATGGCTGCGACGCCCGTCGGTGCAACCACCGCCATTTTCTTAAAGCTGTTGTCGCGAATATATCTCAGGAAGGTTGTCTTGCCTGTGCCGGCTTTGCCGGTTAGAAATATGGGTCTCGAAGTTTGGTTGACAAACTGCGCCGCCAGTTGGAAGATATGGTTGCTCTTGTCGGGTAACATAGAAAGGACGCAATTTAGTCAAAACAGGCGTGCGCTCCTCTATGTGAAAAAACAGCGGCTGGAATTTGCCGCCTCCGGTGGGGGGGTCCCTTGCCGACGACAGCCTATTCCCACCAGTGCGATTGCGGATAACTTTCCCCGACGACCACGGGTTCGCCGATCAGGGGTGTTGTAAGGGGGAGGCCCTTTTCTGCGGCTTCCCGCGTGACCCTCCGGATGGGTTCGTTCCAGGCATGGAGAGAAAGCGCGAATTTAGCCCAGTGGACGGGCAGCAGTCTTTTGGCGCCGAGGTCGAGGGCTGCCTGGACGGTCTGTTCCGGCATCATGTGGATATAGGGCCAGTAGGCATTGTATTGTCCGCATTCCAGGATCGCGAGGTCAAAAGGCCCGAATCGTTCGCCGATCTCCTTGAAGTGGGTGTCGTAGCCGGAGTCGCCCCCGAGGTAGAGGGTATACCCGTCTATTTGGAGGACGAAGGAAGACCAGAGGGTGCCGCCTCTTTTTAAACCCCTGCCTGAAAAATGGCGGGCCGGTGTGGCCGTAAGCCGGGCCTGGGGGTAGCGGGCTGCCGTAGGAACGGCCGATGACAGGTTGGCCGTGGTAGAGAGGGGCGATGGGGTATGAGGGGGAGGGGTGGAGGTATCAGGGGTGAGTGCCGTGGGGGTAATGGCTGCGGGGAAAGGGGTTGAAGAAGGGAGGGAGAGTGGAAGGGGAAGCGGGAGTGTTGCGGTTTCCCACCAGTCGAGTTCGGTGAGCGGCTGGGCTGCCAGGCCATATTCCTCCAGGTGTTTGCCCACGCCCAGCGAAGTATAAACGGATTTTACGCCCGGGAGAATTTTTTTGACGGTGTCACTGTCCAGGTGGTCGTAGTGGTTATGGGTGATGAGCAGGACGTCGATCGGGGGCAGGTCTTCTATCGAATAAGCATCCGATCCGGGGAAGGCTTTCACCATAAAGGAGAACGGAGAGGCATGACCGCTGAAAACGGGGTCGACCAGGATGTTCAGGCCGGCGGCGTGTATGAGATAGGACGAATGCCCGAACCAGACGATGACAGGCTTATCTGACGGGAGGTTTTTCAGATCGGTCTTTACGGAAGGGACGATTCCGCGCGGCCGGCTGTCCTTCGGTCTGTTGAGCGTTGCCGCGAGCATCGTGAAATAGGAGACGTCGGGTGGCTTCATCGGGGTGTCGGAAAGGTTCTGAAATGAGCCGTTTTTGAAGTTTGGCGATTGGAGGATCCTTAAGGTTCTGTCTTTTAGTCTGTCTTTTAACGGTTGCTGCATGCACGGCCCTTTTTTGGGTATCCCTATTAACCCGCGTATCGCCGTTTTGGTTCATTTGGGAAACGTATTAGTGAGTGGCCGGTAGTGAGTGGTCTGTAGTGAGCGGGGTAAAAGTGTTGGGGAGTGTCAGGGAAGGAGATTTTGAGGACATGGATAGCTGGGGGTGGGTTTTGAGGACGCTGACAGGGGGATGGGTGGATACACGAAAATCGATAGATTTGGGGTATGGGGACGGGTAAAGATGATTTTCGATTTTTGACGATTTGCGGGAGAGCTGTTGCTCTTGTGGCCGTTTGTCTTTTTTGTGTTTCCGGATACTGTTCCGGACAGGAGCGGAACGATGCCTTTCTTCAGGAACTCCTACGGCAGCAGGCTTCTCCGGCGCTTATAAACGTGTTGGACCACCCCGATTCTTTCCGGTATCAGCTCATTTATACCCGGATCGACAGGGACCGGCAAAACCGGCCTCATTTTCGCAACTTCTATTACCGGGTCAACCCACTCGAGTATTTCAATCCCGCTTCTACGGTAAAAATGCCGCTGGCTTTTCTGGCCCTGGAAAAAATCGACAGTCTTGCGGCCTATGGAATAGACAAGTTTACGCCGATGTTAACGGACAGCGGCTATAGTGGTCAGCACCCTGCCTATACGGATACGAGTGCCGCCGGCGGTCAGCCTTCGCTGGCACAATATATTAAAAAGGTATTCCTGGTCAGCGATAACGATGCGTATAACCGGCTCTATGAATTTCTGGGGCAGCGGGCCATCAATGAGCGTCTTTGGCAAATGGGGTATCGGGATGTGCGAATCACGCGTCGTTTTGTCCCGATGAGTGAGGAGGAGAACCGGCATACCAACCCGATCCGTTTTAAAAAAGGCGATCGTCTTCTTTATAGTCAGCCGGCTGCTTTTAGCGATCTGTCTTTTGATTTTAGCAGGCAGGTGCAGATCGGCACCGGTTACCTGGACCGTAAAGATTCGCTGATTCACGCGCCGATGGACTTCACCCGGCATAATAATCTTCCGCTTGCCGATCTGCAGCAGATCCTGCAATCGGTGCTTTTCCCCGAATCGGTCTCCCCGGCGAAGCGGTTCCGTCTGAATGAAGAAGACTACCGGTTCCTATATCGTTATCTTTCGCAATACCCGTCGGAGGAACGGCATCCCCGGTATGATACGGTTGAATATTTTGACGGCTATACAAAGTTCTTCTTTTTCAAAGCCGGGCGGACGCCGATTCCCTCGTATATCCGTGTCTTCAATAAGCCGGGTTGGTCTTATGGATTCCTGACGGACGTGGCTTATGTCGTGGATTTTAAGAACCGGGTTGAGTTCATGGTGAGCGGGGTCATCTATGTAAACCGGGACGGCATCCTGAACGATGATAAATATGAATATGATGAGACCGGCTATCCTTTCTTCAAGGAAGTTGGAAATATCATTTACCGGTATGAATTGACGAGGAAGCGAAGATACCCGCCGGATCTGAAGAAATTTAGTTTGTCCTACAGCCCGGGGGATTTCTAACGAAATGGTTTTCCAGTCAGCGACCGGCGGATTGCATACTATGTAAGGCGAATGGCGGCTGTAACCGGCAGATTTTGGCCCAATCCCCTGATAATGCAACAATCCGTATTAAATCCGGGGTGAGCGTTCCGGATAGGCGGCATTTTTTGTATATTTAGAGGGCCTTGTATGACTCAACCTATCCAGTATATATGACAGATGCGAAAGTCCCCACTGACGAGGACATCCTGGCCGGTATTCTCTCCAATCGTTTAAATGAAGTCATTCATTCCATTTATCGTCAATATGCGGGTATGGTGGGCGCCTATGTGGTCACTCATGGGGGGAGCGAACAGGATGGGGAGGATATCTTCCAGGAGACTGTCGTTGCTTTTATCGACCTCGTAAAAAAGGGTAAATACCGGGGAGAGGCGAGCATCAGGACATTTTTGGTATCTATAGCAAAAAACATCTGGTTCAACGAGGTGAAAAAGAAGAAGAGCCTTGACAACCGGGGCCGGGTCTTCGAAATAAATAAGGGCGAGACGGATGCGGACGTCACAGAGGGCGTTTATAAGCGGGAGGTGACACAGCAACTCCTGTCCCTTATGGACCAACTGGGCGAATCCTGTAAGGCGATTCTCACGTTTTTCTATTTTGAGGGCCTGTCCTTTAAAGAAATCGTGGAAAAAATGCAATATGAGAACGACCAGGTTGTCCGTAATAAGAAGTATAAGTGTATGAAGGAGCTTACCGACCTGATCCGCGATAATCCCGTCCTGGCGGATTCTATTCAATAAATGTCAACAGACGAGAAATGTCATCAACAGCGGATGGATTTGGTTTCTTTTATTCATTGATAATCAATTGATTGTAGAAAGTATTAAAAATCTTCCGGTTTTTGGGTTACAAAAGGGGCTCCTGCCTTTACTAATTTATGTAAGCAGTTCTTTGAAAAGCGGGAAAACGAAAGAAAACAAACCAAATTGTCCAAATCCTTGTAAAATTCAGATCTGCCAGTAAAAAGCCTGATCCGATATCCTGAAAGCCGTCATCCGGTATCCTGAAGACTGTGGTCCAATATCCTGAAGATCCTGATCCATTGAATCCAAGACCTTTATCCGGTATCCTGAAAAATCAAGGTCCAAATCCTGAAAGACGATATCCAGATCCTACGAGTAAAACCAGCATACAGCAAGCCAATATCCCAGCATGCGAAAAACCAATGTCCTCAATGTCCATCCAATCCTTGAAAAACAAAATCCTTAAAAACCAAATCCCTGAAATTTGAATCGTCCGAATCCGAAATCATCCAATCCAGATCCTGATGAAATCCTGAGATTTACTATCCAATGTCCCAGATGCGACCCTGATTCTTTCACCTGTAAAATTATTGTATGAAAGTGATCGTACCTTTTTTGTAATTCCAATGCTGTAAGTGCCAATTTTGTGTAAGTAGCAAATTGTGTAAGTAACAGACTGTGTAAGTAATCCAAATCCTATGGTAGCCTCGGGTGTCCATCACCTGCCAATTTCTAAAAGTCAACGTATCCTTGAAACCCATTCCAATATCGAAGAAAAGCAATTGCTCCATTATCCTTTGAAAACGTTGACTTTTTTTCCTTTACTATTTTACAATTTATTATAGATTTCGCCTGGTTTTCCCGCTTTTCCGGTTTCCTGCTTTTTCGTCTTTACATTTTATGTTTTACGCGTTTACGTTTTTGCTCTTTGCTCTTTTGAGAGAGATGCTTCTGAAAAATATAATCGGCAGTTTTTAAAGAATATATTATGACACCCAATAAACACCAGCAATTGATCGACCTGTTTGACCGGGAGCTTTCCGAAGCCAGGCTTCGGGATACTGAGATCCGGCCCGGGAAGAATGCAATGGTCGATGGCTCCCGGACTGATGGTTCCCAGGTCGATGGGGATCCAGTGGACAGCGATCCGGATCAGGCCCGGGAAAGAGCGATTCTGGGAGTTGCGGTGGATGCTATCCGTTTACATGCTTTGTCCGCTGAGGTAAAGTCCGTGGCAAAGATGTATAAAGGGGAAGGTGAATCGGGGGTTGAAGACACGACCGGCAGGCGGGTTGAAGCCCACGTCGAAACGTCGGGCGAGCTAAGGAGCCTGTCCGCAGCTTCGGGTGGGGCGACTGTGCGGCGGTTAAGCATCTCTTCCCGGAGGATTGCGGCGATACTGGTGTTTGCGGTCTGCCTGGGTGGCGCCGGAAAATTTCTGTTTACCAGCCCTTCGGGTGTTTTCGATACCTATTATTCCCCCTATACGATGGGGAGCACGCGGGGGGCAGAGGGGCTTAGTACGCTCGAAAAGGCGTACCAGGACAAGGACTGGTCGTCGGTGATACACACCTTTCAATTTACGCGGTCGAAGACGGGTAAGGATTATTTCCTGACTGGCATGGCATATATGGAGCGGAAGGAATATTATGAAGCCATTGGTCTCTTCAAGAACGTGATCGCATCGAATGAGCAATCGAAGGAAGCCTATTTCCAGGATGAGGCCGAATACTATCTAGCCATGAGTTACCTGGCTACCCATCAGACGGCCCAGGCTCTCCCTCTTCTCGATAAAATCAAGTCTGATCCTCATCATGTATTTAATAAGCAGGTTGCAGGTATGAGCGGGATCGATCTTTTGATCTTGCGCGCCAAATAAAAAAGACGCCCGTAATGAGGGCTCCCAGACAGATACAGCCTCCCAGCAAATAGAGCCACGCAAGGCCCCTTCCTTTTTTTATGACTGAATCCGTATTTCCCACCAGGATCAGATGCGCCCAATAATTCGGTGTGGTATAAATGGCGTTGCTATGGATATAATCCAGTTTGGCCTGGCGAAGGGCGGCGGCTTTTGTATAGCCTTTCTCCAGGTATCTGTGAAAGGCCTGCAGGATGGCTTCCGTGGAGGCGTCGTCCGCTTTCCAAAGGCTATTCACCGTGCTGGCGCAGCCCGCGTATAGAAATCCCCTCGACAAGCTCATCATGCCTTCGTTGTCCACCAGCTCTCCTTTTCCGCTTTCGCAGGCGCTCAGGATGACAAGGTCGGTGGAGTCCATGTTCAGCCCGTATAGTTCCTGCAGAAAGAGGCAGTCTTCCACGGCCCCCCCGTGTCGGGGATAGAAGCAGATCATGGAGCTCTGGCTATTCAGCGGATCGGATAAGGCATGTGTAGCCAGGTGTACGACCGGGTAATGATTCATCTCCTGCAAAAAGTGTTCTTTGCTGGCCTGTTCATTGAGGAATTGTCTGCCTGGCAGACCTGCTATTTCGGGTGCGGAAGCGGGCAGGCGGTCCATGAATTTCAGGGTATGGGTATTGACCCATTCTCCTTTGCCGGCGAAGGGTGCGAAAGACAGGACGGAATAGTTGTCGAAGACTTCCCGTTTCCGTAAGAAGGGGCCCGCGAGGAATTTTGCGGATAGCTGATAGCTGATCGTGGTATTTTCTATCAGCGTATGTCCCTGGTCGTCCGCCGGCAACGATTCGAAGGGGAGAAGATAGAAAATATCATCGGGGATGATGGTCCATTCGTCCGTTCCTTTCAGGGCTTCCCGGATGGGTCTGACCAGTCTTTCCGAGAGCCGCGCCTCCAGCGGCCGGTTGCCAAAACGAAGACCGGTTCCTGTTTCGTTCAGCAGGTCGATCCATTGCTGAACATCGTGCGACAGGGAAGGGAACGAGTCGATAAAAATATAGCGGAAGGAGGATTTCGTAAGGAGGAACAGGTGCAGTCCCTCGGCCGAGACAAACAGGCTTATGAGGGCCTGGCGGGTATCCAGTTGCTCCCGCAGGTCTTTTATGGAAGGGCACGAGTCGCTGAATTTCATCTTGCAATAATCACTGTTTAATTCCATGTTCTTTTGTACGAAAGACAACTCGATCTCGTAATCGGCCTTCTGGCTTGCCATGGATTGTCCGGCCGACCGGGCGTGTTCCGGATCGCTTTTTAGTTCCAGTCTTGCGATATTATATTTTATAGCCCTTTGTCTTTGGAGGAGTTGCGGATCGATGCCGGGGATCTTCCTGGAGTCTATCAGGTCGAGATTGCCTGACAAAATAGAGGCCTTGCTTTTTTCGGCGGTTACAAAAGCCTCTTCCAGGTAGGGGCCGCCGGGGTGGAGGCGATCCAGTTCCAGGCTTACCAGAAAGGCATTTTCATAGAGAAATTGGTTGTTTTTTTTCAGGAAGAGCCTGGCGTCGTCGGTCGTATAGGTTTTCTCGATATAACGGAAAAGCAGGATGGCGCTGCTATACGCCTGCCTGGCGGCGAGCAGGTCTTCTTCCCGGCCGTGTTGTTTATAAAGGGTCTTTAATGCGTTGGCCTTGGCGGACAGCGCATCGAACAGGCGGTAGGAGGCGAAAGAGCCTGTGAAATTGAGCGGGTTGGCGCGGATATCTGTGTTTTTAAACGTCCCCGAAAAAGTGATGATGGCGCGTTGCAGGCAATCGATAGCGGGGAGAACCAGTCCGTCTGTCATCAATACCTGCGCCCTGTACAGGTCGTTGATGCCGGCATCAATTTTTGTCTGCCTGGCCGGGCTCACCTTCGTGCGCCATTTGTCGAGAAAGTACAGCGCGGAATCGTTTTCTCCCATAAGATATTGCGCATAGGCCATTTCGTTGAAGATGCCCGGTACTTTTTCCGGGTTCGCCTTGCGGTAGAGGGTCATTGCGTGTCCGTATTCGCCGAGGCCTATATAGGATTTGCCCATGTTGAGATCGATCTCGTCGGAGTATTTGCCCGAATTGCCAAGACGGCGATACATTTCCAGGGATTCCCTGTACGAGCCTAGTTTATAGAGGCAGCTGGCGATGTTGTTGGCGAAGCTGTTGATGGAGGTCTTGTCATCCGGCCTCTCTTTGCGGATGATCTCCATGGCCCTGTTGAAATAGTTCCTCCCCTGAAGATAGTTGCCACTTTCGTAATACAGGGCTCCCAGCGCGTTGTAAAGCCGGTCCCTTTCTTCCAGGCCGGGATGTTTATCTGCGATCCCTTCGGCCTTGTTCAGCAGCGAATAGGCGGAATCGAAATTGTCAGCGTGATAGTAATCGGATCCCGCATAGATGTAGACTTTGAATGACAGGGAGTCGCTCCAATCCGGATGGCGCCGGAAGCATTGCAGGGCGCCCTGGTAGGAAGAGAGGGCCTCCGTGTAACTGCCTTTTATGTCCAGCAGGATACCCTTTTTGATATAGGACTGAAAGAGGAGGTCTTCCCGGGAGTGGCTATTTTCTGCCTTTTCGATGACCTGGCTGAACAGGGTAAGGGCCGCGAGATCTGTTTCCCGGGTGGGATGGGATAGGTTAAAGAATTGATCTGCTTTATGGTACAGCGTCTTTATGCCATCGGGTGGAGGGATGGGATCGGCTCGCATGCCCAGGGCATGGATGAGCAGTAGGACGGATATTGCGAAGGTTTTTCCCGGCATCGGGCTTGAATTGTCTGTAGAAATCGGCTCTTAGACAATTCAAACGGATTGCGGTGTACATTATTGCCGGGGGGCCTACGGTATATTACCTACCTACGGTATATTAATGGTGGCCTGTATTCACGATAACGAGCTGCGGCGGTCTGGGTGTTGTAGGCGCCGGCGCCATTGTGGGCGTTGACTTCGTCGTGGTGGTCGTCGTGGTGGTAGCATAGACGGTTATATTGCCGGCATTGAGACTGTCCGGATGGCTAAGGGACCGGGAAAGGGTCTGCTGGCTGGAAAGACAGGCATTGGCCAGGTCGGCCGGGACGTCGGCAAGCGTGTTGTAGTAGTGCAAAACCACCGAGGTCTTTTGCAGGTTCATCTTGCTATTGTCGTTCAGGCGGTAATATATTGAAATCTTTTTATTATCTCCGTTCTTCGGAGTGTTGCCGAAGAGACCCGACCGGATCGAATTTTTCAGGTTTATGGAGCCGTTGGCGGTATTCACATTGAGCTGTTGGTCGCTTGCAGTGAGACCCGTGGGGCCATTCTCATCAAAAACAGCGTTTCCACCGCTTGCCGACAGGCTGGAGGATTGTTTATCCCCGGAAGACCAGATGGAATAGGATCCCGTGTTGTAATAGGGTGCCAGTACCGAGTCTTCCGACTCCATGAAATAGATGCCATCGGGGTAGGTGATCCCCGCCAGGGTCACCTGGTTATAGATCGTGTCAGCGGTCCCGGCTTTTATAAAACCCACATTATAGCGGGCGCCGGGTTCGCTTTGGGAAATGTCTATGACGCCTGTCTGTTCGTCGATCGTCAGTCCCGAAGGCCATGCGACATACTTGCCCGTCCCCAGCGTGTTGACCGGGCTGAAGAGGTAGGCTGAGCGGTCCGACCCTTGCACGTACAGGACGGAATCTCCATAATAAGGTGATTGGGTGCGGTCTGTAGTAAAATAGCTGCCGGAGATGCCGGAAGTATTGCCGGGATCATCACTGGAATGTGTAAGTGATGACTTACTGCATCCATACATCATGACAGCACTCGCGATAACCAGGCTTATTGAGCCTGCGACAGGTTTGGACATGGGTACGAGGATTAAGTGTTATCTAAGAGGATATATGGATGATACAAGATACAAACTATCTGCGAGGCTACATAGCGTTTTGGGAGAAATGTCCTATTTGGTAGCCCATTCCAAAAAAAGCGGTTCCGGGAATGAAATTCCCGCGAAGGGACAAAAATGAGGCGGGGCGTCTCTATAATATATTGATTCACTGACGCTACTATTCTGGCATACTATATGAGACAAATAAAACATATCTGCATTATACCAGGACCACCCGGACGCTGACTATGATGCGGACTGGATATCGGATCCAGCATATAAAATCCATCTTAGGAAAGACCAGTGAACGCCTGATCCGTGAAAAGCCAAGACAGGTCCAATGTCCTGACCGTATCGGACCCTTTCCAACCAGGATTTTATTTAGCCCCGCATGCAGATGCGGGGCTTTTTAATTTGCAAAGAGCTGTTGTCCGGAGGGACGGCCCAGCCTGCAATTTCCAGGGCCGCCATCCTGCCGGGTTTCAAATTTTGAGCCGCCTGCATCATTTGCCCAGGCCAAGTTGTTTCATATAAGTTTGGTTGTCCCAATAGAGGTATTCTTCAATCATGACACCGTCTTTCCAGATGCCTACCGTACACATGGGGAGGGAAAATGATTTGCCGGTGGGTTGAATGAACCGGCCGTTTCCGATCGGCATCGGTTTTGTGAAGGTGCCTGTCATGATTCCGGTAACCGCGGTCATGTTGCCGGATCCGAACCGGAGGGGGTGCTGTTTGATTTTCGTATCGGGGGCGTATACGAACATCGCCTTCAGGTCTTCTATGTGTTTGTCAATACCTAACGTGTAATGTCCATCGGGCCAGTTCACCTTAATGTCTTTGGCATGGCTTTCATGCAGTCTCGTCCAATCCTGGTTGCTAAAGACGGTAAAATCGAGGGTGTCGAAGGTTATGAGGTTTTTTGAGATGGCCTCATTGCCGGCTGTAAGCTCCCGGATTTCATTTTTCAGCGAGTCGATTTCATTGCTGCCGGCCGGGGTGGCTGTGTTGTTGCTTGAGCAGCCGATGATAGTTGTCATCGATGCGAATACGAAGAAGGCTGCGGCAACTGTAACGGGTAGTGACTGTTTCATTTTTTGTCTTTTTTAAAAGGTTATTAATGGTTGTGTCTTTTGATCTTGTATCAAAGGGAATAGGCTGGTGGTGCGAGACACCCGCTGGCCGGATTTTTAAGGTTGCGGGGTTTCCGAAGGGCCGGGAGCGAGGTGCTGCGGCTCGGGAGTGAAAGGTTTCAGGGATGCGGCGCTTCGAAGTGGAAAGTTGCAGGTGGCAAGGTGTCGCGGCGACGAAGTTTTACGGCAGCCAGTCGACCAGATCGGTTAGCAGCCGCTCGTCGATCTGATGGCCGGTATTGTATTCGTGATAACCTGGTGTTATGCCTTCCCGGAGCAGGTATTCCCTCGCTTCGCGGGCGTAGGAGACGGGCAGGGTGGTGTCGTGCAGGCCATGTGCGATAAATACCCGCAGTCGTTGCAGTCTTTCACTCTTTTTGACAAAGGGTTTTATTTCCGCAAGGATTCTTCCGCTAAGAGCGAGGATGCCGTCTATTTCTTCCGGATGGGTGAGCCCGATGCTGTAGCTCATGATGGCTCCCTGGCTAAAGCCTCCCAGGAATATTTCTTCGGGCCGGTATTCCTGGCGTGCCTGCCTGACAAACTGAAGGAGGAGTTCTCTGCTTCTTCGTTCCTGTTCTTCGTTGATGACGGGCTTGCCGGTTGAGAAACCGACCTGGTACCATGCGTATCTTCCCAGGCTGAGGATATACCGGCCTCTGGGCGAGAGGACGATATAATCGGGGAACCTGTCTGCAAAACGGAACAGGTCTTCTTCATTGCTTCCGACCCCGTGCAATAGGATAAGGACTTTTGGGTGGTCCGGCGTCTTTGCGGGTTTGCGGACGAGAAAGGGCAATACAAAATCTTCCATATCAGGTTTTCTATTGTTGTCGATTATCCCAGTTTAACGGAGGTCATCGTAAGCGATCCGGCGACGGCGCGGTCATTAAAGAAAGAGGTTGTGTCCTTGCTATCTTTTAAGCCCAGCGTATAGAGCAGGGGAAGATAGTGCTCCGGCGTTGGGATGGCCATCTTTGCTTCCTTGCCAAGGCTTTCGTAGTCGATCAGGGCGGCAAAGTCTCCGGCAGAGATCAGTTGCTTGAATCTGTCATTCAATTGCAACGCCCAATCATATCCGAAGCCGGGTGTGTTTAATTTGTCCCAGGCAGCCATGCGCAGGTTGTGGACCATGTTCCCGCTGCCGATGATGAGGACGCCTTTTTTTCTTAGGGCAAACAGTTCCCGGGCCAGGTCGTAATGATATTGGGCTCCCTTTGTATAGTCGATGCTCAATTGCAATACGGGGATATTGGCTGCGGGATACATATGTCTTACCACTGTCCAGGCGCCATGATCCAGACCCCAATCATGGTCGAGCTCCACCTGGGTCGAGTGGAGGAGGGAGGCCGTCTCTTTTGCCAGCGCCGGATCGCCGGGGGCATTGTATTGGACTTCGTATAGTTCCCGGGGGAAGCCGCCGAAGTCGTGGATGGTCTTTGGGAAATCCATGGCCGTGATCCGGGTGCCCTGGCTGAGCCAATGTGCTGAGACGACCAGGACTGCAGAAGGGGTAGGGATCTCATCGGCCATTTTTGCCCAGCGGCGACTGAATTCCGTGTCTTCGATGCCGTTCATGGGCGAGCCATGACCGATGAAGAGGACCGGCATTCTGTGCTCCCGTTCGTTCAAAGTATCTGTAAAATTTCTGAATGCTGATAGTGAATTCATGGGTCAAAGGTACTATCGGCGGCGGGCTTGCCCCAATGACTTTTGATAAGAAAATATCTTATTATTTATCAAGTATTTATCAAGACCGCTCGTTATTTATCAGGACGGACCACCTTGTGTGAGACGGATCACCGGGCTATCTGTTTCCGGATCCGGCTCAGGGTTTCGGGGGTAACGCCCAGGTAGGAGGCGATCAGGTGAAGGGGTACCCGGTTTGGGATCATGGGGTATTGTTCCGCCAGGCGGGCATATTTCTCTTCTGTGGAAAGGCCTATGGTATTTTCAATCCGTCCCTGAAGGGCTATATAGGCATTTTGATAGAGGGTCCGGGTATAGGTCTCGAAGGCGGGGCAGCTCTTCAACAGTGCCTGTTGCTGCCCGTAGTCCATTAATAGTAATTCGCATTCTTCCAGGACCTCGATGGCCAGTTTCGAAGGTTCTTTTGTAAAATAGCTGTAGAGGTCGCTGATCCACCATCCTTCGAATGCAAACTGGATGATGTGCCGGGCTCCTTTTGAATCGGTGGAATAGGAGTACAGGGCGCCTTTTTCAACGAATGCGAGCCGGTTGGCCACGTCACCTTCCTGCAGCAGGAATTGCTTCTTTTTCAGTTTTTTGGGTGTAAAGTGTCTTTTGATGATTTCCCTGTCATCTTCTGTGAGCGGGACGGTCTCGCTGATTTTATGGAGGAGTAGTTCGTACATGCAGGTAAATGAACGATTTCTGTCTGCAAAGTAAGATAGAAAATCATTATTTTAGATCATCATGCAAAAACTGTCATTTTTGAGCGTAGCCGTCCTGGCAACGGCCTTCCAGACTTTTAATTTTTCCGCTTTCGGATCGGGTCAGTCCGGGCTGTCTGTGCCGGCGTTTCCGGGTATATACGGGAAGGGCGGGGTTGTCAGCCGGGAGGCGGGGTATACCTTGTTCTCGGGGCATCGAACCGAATATAGTATTGTACTTGGACCGGGAGCTTCCGAATCCGAGCGATGGGTGGCGGGTGAGCTCAGGCATTGGCTTTATGAGATCAGCGGGGCGGATTTCCCCATCCGGATTGTCGGGGAAAGTGGGGTCGGAAACGAAGGACGGGCAAAAGGAGGAGAGGGAAAGGAAGGACGGGGAAAGGATGGCGAGGGAAAGGAAGGAGAGGCGAAGGACAGGCAGGAAAATGGTGGACAAGGAAAGGGTCCGCAGGGAAATGTGAACACGTCTTTTGCCGGGCCGGGCATCTTTGTAGGTTATAGTTCGCTGACGAAGGAGACGGCGCCGGCAGACCGCCCGGCGGATGCCGATGAGTCTTTCCATTATTGGAATAGGGGACGGGACATCCTGATCGTCGGCGGAAGCCAGCGGGGAACGCTGTATGGCGTAATGTCGTTTTTGGAGAACGAATTTGGCTGCCGGTGGTATACTCCGTCGGTTTCCCTGATTCCCCGGAAAGAGGAAGCGAAGTTTATGGGGTATGATCATGCCGAATCGCCGGGTATCCGGGTGCGGAACGATTTCTATTTTGAGGCGTTCGACACAACCTGGGCTGCCAGGAACCGGATGAATGGGAGAATGGGTGTCGTCAGCCAGCCCGGCGGGGTCGAGACCTACGGAAATGCGCATACATTTTATCCGCTCGTTCCTCCCGAGGAATTCTTTGGGAAGCATCCGGAGTATTATAGCCTGATCGACGGGAAACGTACTCATGACCGGGCGCAGTTGTGTCTGACTAATCCCGCCGTTTTAAGAATCGTGACAGAGCGGATAAAGAAGCGCATGCGCGACGATCCCGGGTACCTGGTCTATGACGTCTCTCAAAACGATAATTTCAATCCCTGCCAGTGCGACCGGTGCCAGCGCATCGTAAAAGAGGAAGGGAGTGAATCGGGGCCGGTTATCTGGTTTGTCAACCAGGTTGCGGCTGCTGTCGAAAAGGACTACCCCGACAAGTTTATCGGCACGCTGGCTTATCAATATACCCGGAAGCCGCCCAGGAATATTCATCCGCGGCGGAACGTGATCGTCCGCCTATGTCCGTTTGAAGTGTGTTCCGCTCATGACCTTCAATCCTGCCCGGAGAACCAGGCTTTTATGAGTGACCTGCTTGGATGGTCTTCGCTTGCTCCGCACCTTTATATCTGGGACTATGTGGTCAATTTCCACAACTATATCATCCCTTATCCCAATTTTAATGTGCTGCAGCCGAATATCCGGACTTTCCGGGAAAACCATGCCATCGGGGTCATGGAGGAAGCGGCTTATCAGAGTCGTGGCGGCGAATTCGCGGAGTTGAAAACGTATGTGCTTGCCCGCCTCCTTTGGAATCCGGACGCGGATACCCGGGAGATTATCGATGATTTTATGGCCGGTTATTATGGGCGGTCCGGGAGATATGTCCGCGCCTACTTCGATCTTTTGCAGGGCCGGATCACGCCTGCGATGCACATGCACAATGGGATGGGGCCGACGGACAGCCTGTTTACCGACGAGCTGGTCACCCGGTCGCTCCTGCTTTTTGAGAAGGCAAAGATCGTTGCGGATGACGACAGCGTGCTCCGGCGTGTGGAACTGGCTTCTCTGCCGGTATTGTATCTTTATTGCGCGCGTAGGCCGGCCGATGCCCGGCGTGACGGGAGTTTCGATTTGTTCAAACGGATTGTGGAAAGAGAGGGTGTTACTCATTTCAGGGAAGGAGATGATGCCCGCGCTAAAAAAGAACAGGGTAAGTTCTATGAGTTTGTGGAAAACGCCAAATAAGGATTGCGATTCCGTAATAGGGATTGCAGCCCTGTAATAAGGATTGCAGCCTTGTAATAGGGATTGCAGCTTAATAAAAAGGATTGAGGGTCTGTAAACCATTTGTACGTGCCAAGCGTAGTCATACGGTTTTATAATCACCTATAATCGACAGGTATGGTAAAGAATACTGGTTCTGAACGTGTAACGGCTTTGTTTCTGGATATCGGCGGCGTGATGCTGACCAATGGGTGGGACAGGCGTGCGCGGGAGAATGCGGCAAAACGATTCGGGCTGGATCTGGATGAATTGAATGACAGGCATCGAATGACTTTTGATACTTATGAGTCCGGCAAACTGAGTCTGGACGAATATTTGAAAAGGGCTGTGTTTTACGAGGACCGGTCATTCACCCCTGATGGATTCCGGCAATTTATGTTCGATCAGTCGGAGCCTTACCCCGAAATGATCGGTTTGTTCAAGGCGCTCAAGGCCCGGTATGGTCTGAAGATAGCGGTGGTCAACAACGAGGGGCGTGAATTGAATGAACACAGGATCCGGACGTTCAGGCTGAACGAGTTTGTCGATTTTTTTATCTCTTCGTGCTTTGTCCACTTCCGCAAGCCGGATGCGGATATCTGGAAGGTGGCTCTAGATATTGCGCAGGTTCCTTTGGAACAGGTCGTATATATCGATGACAGGCCGATGTTCGTGCAGGTTGCCGAAGGTCTCGGCCTCCGGGGAATCTGCCATAGAAAAACGGACCAGACGAAGGCGGCGCTTGCGGCTATGGGGCTGGTATTGGATTAAGCCGGCGGATCTCCGGGAGGATGGGGAAGCTGCGTATTTTTTCTTAAGTTCGTAGGATCATGCCTGTGAAATTTGTTTTTTATTTCTTTTTGCTCCTGCTGCCGGGGATAAATGTTCGGGCCCAGTCGTCTTCTTTATTTGAGGCTTCGGATATTTATCTTCACCTGGATAAAACCGTCTATTCAAACAATGAGAATATCTGGTTTACGGGATACTCCCTGAACAATGGTTTTGACACTGCCGACCGGCATAGTTTATATGTTCTGCTA
Organism: Puia sp.; assembly: GCA_031292515.1. Taxonomy (GTDB): domain Bacteria; phylum Bacteroidota; class Bacteroidia; order Chitinophagales; family Chitinophagaceae; genus Puia. The sequence continues at coordinate 110,296 of JARLGZ010000079.1, forward strand.
ATCGATCCTGTCGGCAAGAAGCTGGTCTTGTCAGACAGATTTCCCTTGTCGGACGGCGTCGGAAAGGGTAATCTGTTTATTCCCGATTCCCTGGAAGCCGGGGACTACAGCCTTGTCGCTTATACAAATGCTTTTCTGCATGGCGGCGGGGAAAGGCCTTTCATTGGCAATATTGTGCTGGGAGCCAGGCAAAGAACTTCCTGGTGGACGGACACGGTGATCCGGATAGCCTATTTCCCGGAGGGTGGGAGCCTGGTCAGGGGCCGTGTATGCCGGATGGACCTGCAGGTGACGGGCGACCGGGTCGTTGAGCGTTCTTATCATGGTATATTATTTTCCGGTCAGGATTCCGTCAGTGAATTTGAGACGGATAAATGGGGCAGGGGGACCGTGTTCTTCATACCGCAGCAGGACGGTCACTATCATGTCGTGCTGGATTCCACGAATTCAAAACGGCAGGTCGCACAGGATTTTCCGCCGGTTCGGTCGTCGGGGTATAGTCTTCAGTTAGTCCGCTTGTCGGGGGATGGTCTGCGTCTCGGAATTCATTCTTCGGACAGCGTTTCGACTTGTTTTCTCAGGGTACAAAGGGGGGCTCTTCCGCTTTATTCCGCAAAGCTGGTGTTCCGGGGAGAAGGTGTACTTGCAGATATAGATACACGGAATTTTCCGCCGGGTAAGGCCAGGATTTGTCTTTTGAATAAGGACAGCCTGGTGGTTGCGGGCAGGGATGTCTATTTTCCGGGGCCAGGGGTCTCTTGTTCGATCCGTCTCGATTCTCTCTCCTATCATACCCGCAGCAGGGTAACGGGGCATGTTCATATTGCCGATCCGGATGGGAGTGCGCAGAAGGTTGTTTTCTCATTGGCGGCCGTTTACACAAAGCAACTTGATACGATGCGGTTTATCAATATTTCGGGGAGGTCATTCGGGATGAGTGGAGGTAACGAGGCCGGTCACGCTACGGGCCGGTTTCTGCTCACCGATTGCTGGGAGGATTTTCATTTGCCTCAGGGGCCTTCGGGCGACGAAGATGACTATGGACGGGTTCTCAGGAACGGGAAACAACTTGAAAAGCCTGAGCAGATCCTTTTGACCGGAGAAGGTCTTGCAATTGTTTCGACAGATTCTTCGGGAGCTTTTGAGCTTCCTCATGGGGTATTGCTGGCAAGACCGGGTGTAAAGATCGGCGTCTCGGTTGCCGGCACTGACCCGGAGAAATACGCGATTTTGCTGGCTAACAGATATGACAGTGTCAACAGGCTGCTTGCCCGGTTTGTCCGTCCTGTCGTGTTTGTTGCGCGCCCGGATCTTTCGGGCAGGGAGACGAGTGCCACGCCGCCGGCCCCAGGCGCAAAATTACTGCAGACGGTCACGGTAAAGTCGCCGCGAAAAGCGGTTTTGAAAGGCGCTTTCCGGGCTCTCGACGGTGAATTCCAAAGCACCACCTGCCGGGATTGGGTCTGCGAATACAATGTTCTAAACTGTCGCTGTCATCTTCATGGCGATGTCCCGGTTGAGGGGGGGCTTTATCTTTTCCAGGCCCGGCGGGGGGGTGACTATAAGACTGTGGTTTATCACAGCTGCAGTGTCAGGAAGAAGGAAGATCCCCTCGTTATAAAAAAAGTGGCCGCCGTTCACCAGGGGAAGGAGTTTTATGCGACTGACTATCGGGAATTTAATCCGCCGGATCCGGAGATCCACACAACGGTCTTCTGGGCGCCGCTAAACTCTCCGGATGAGCGGGGCGATTTTGATTTTTCTTTTTATACCAATGACCTTGCCGGCGAATTTACCCTTGTTTTGCAAGGGATGACGGAACGAGGCGGGGTCAGCGCACAAGCGGGGTTTAGGGTGAATCCGTAGTCGCGGGGAGTGTGAGGAAAAAGGTGCTGCCTTCACCAGGTGAGGATTCTACCCAGATCCTTCCGCCGTGCAGTTCGACGATTTTTTTACAGTGGGCCAGGCCGATGCCCGATCCTTCATATTCCTTCCGGGTGTGCAGACGCTGGAAAATGATGAAAATCCTCTCCTGGTGCTGCTTTTCGATGCCGATGCCGTTGTCCCGAAAGGAAAATGTCCAAACCCCGTCTGTCTTTTCCGCGTCGATGGATATTTGGGGAGGTGTCTCTCTTTTTCTGAATTTGATGGCATTTGTCAGGAGGTTCTGGAAGAGCAATTTGAGTTCGGTCCGATAGCCTTCGATGACGGGCAGATGTCTTGCGGTTATTGCGGCCTGGTTGCCCTGTATGATCGAATCCAGGTCGGCGAGTACTTCTTCAAGGATATCGTATGTGTCAATCCGGTGCAGGTCTTTGCTTTTCCCAAGACGCGAGTAATCCAATAGATCTTTTATCAGGATCCCCATCCGATCGGACGATTGTGTGAGGAAGTCGATATATTGATTCGCATTGCCGTCCAGCTTTTGATAATATTGATCTTTCAGCAGGGCCGCAAAACTTGAAATGGTTCTTAGTGGTTCCCGCAGGTCATGCGAGGCTATATAGGCGAATTGTTCCATTTCTTTGTTCTTTTGTTCAAGTTCCAAGGTCCTTTGCCTGACCTTGTTCTCAAGGGTCATATTGGCTTCCCGGATCTCTTTTTCGAGCAACTTCTTCCCGGTGATGTCCCGTATGAAGCCAATGAACATGTATTTGCCTTCTATGATCGTCGGGGATATGCTTAGTGCGATGGCTATTTCAGTGCCGTTTTTGTGAAGGCCCTGTATTTCGACGGTTTTTCCCAGTACCGGGCCTTCCCCTGTCGACAAAAAATGGCTCATGCCTTTTTGATGGGCCTCCCTGTACCGCTGCGGGATAATCATTTCGCTCAGGGGCCTGTATGTCGCTTCTTTGGCGGTCCATCCGAACAGTATTTCTGCTTTTGGGTTCCATCGGAGTATATATCCGCTCTGGTCTATGACGATGATGGCATCGGGGGCGGCCATAAAGATGGAATCGAAACGCTCCATAGGCGAAGGTTTTTTGAAATTAAGGATGGAGCCTTTCCCGTTGGTCGTTGAAGATAATTATTTATGGCAATTTTTGTTAATAAAAGAGTCGGTTTTCTGATTTGTGGTAAATGACAGAAGGGGAGATGTTTCATGGTCTGCGGTCCCGGGTCAAGACAGACAATTGTCTTAGGATGAGCGAAGGCAGTGTGGATATACAAGATCGGGGGCTTGATTCCGAGGCCAAACTGCGTGTTAATTGCCCTAACTTCGTGGCCGAAACGGATGTCGTTGATCCGGGAGGAAAATGAAGTCCAAAATACGGGTATTTTATGGAGACGGGTATTTTACAGCAATTCCGGTTGGACGGCCAGGTCGCGCTGGTCGCAGGCGGCAATCGTGGATTAGGGTTGGCGATGGTTAAGGCGCTTGCCGAAGCCGGAGCCTGTATTTGCATTGCCGCCCGGGACGAAAAGGTCAATAGGCAGGCGGAGGCGTCTATCCGGGAGGCATACCCGATGGTCGCGACTATGAGCACGGTCTGCGACGTCGTCTCTGAGGAAAGCGTCAAAAATGCGGTAGCTGCTACGCTGGAACGTTTTGGCCGCATCGATATCCTGGTCAATTCCGCCGGAATCAATATCCGGGGAAAGATAGAGGAACTGTCTCCGGAAGATTTCAACAAGGTACAGCAGGTGAATGTGACCGGATCCTGGCTGGTATCCCGCGAGGTATTGCCGGTCATGAGAAGGAATGGTTACGGTCGCATCCTGAATATCGGTTCCATGCTGTCCCTGATTGCCTTTGCCGGGCGTACGCCCTATGCTGCGAGCAAGGGGGCTGTCCTGCAATTGACGAGGGCATTGGCTATGGAGGTCGCCAAAGATGGCATCAACGTGAATGCTTTGCTGCCGGGGCCGTTTGCCACAGAAATGAATTTACCTCTTATGAATGATCCGGATAAATACCAGGCTTTTATGGATAAGATCCCCCTGGGCAGATGGGCGGAGCCGCATGAGATCGGGGGCCTCGCTTTATACTTATGCAGCCCGGCTTCGGGTTTTGTGACGGGCGCGGGATTTTCCATCGATGGCGGATGGACGGCGCAGTAATCGTCGTTCTGGTTTCCCTGGTGCCTTTATTTCGTTCCCAGGCCAGGAATGCGGATGATTCGCCGGGACGTTTCTATTTGGCAGACAAATCTCGGTTGCGCTGTGAAAAGTCCGTGAGGTGGGGATTTAAAGATGAAACACCTCGAAACAACCCGACAGGTAACCAATCCTGTCCGACAAGGTCTAGTCAACCACCGGAAGCGAGTCTTGCGTAGTTGGCAGAGATGCCGGCACGAAGCGTAGACAGCGACTGCTGAAGGTATGTGATTGAGCCTCGAAACTGTCCTACGTTGAAGCTTTAGTAATTCGAGATACTGAGGCAACATCAAACCAGCGTCAAAGACGAGCTGGGGCGATTCGACCGGGGTCTGAGAACATATCAAAGGCAGACAGGGGTAGTACGGGAACACAGGAGAGCCTACCGTCTCCGAACGAAAGTCGGCTTACCAAGGATTGGCCGAACCCTAACAATCCGAGCTTACAGGGTAGATATTGCCACCCTGCCAAGCGATAAGAAAAGGCGATATCGGGAGGAATCCGAACCGAGAGAAATCGAAGGGACGGAGATGGACGAAGGCAGTCTTAGCACCCTCATAGTACTGTCAGAACGGTGGGAAATCCGCTCAGGGAAAGCCACTCAGTAAGGAAGGGGGGTGTCTGTTTACGGAACTGCATTTCAGAAACACTAAATGTACCAGCGACATGGAAAAAGTGTTAACAGTAGAGATGCAGATAGCGGAAAGGGCGAGGAAATATCCGGAGGAAACCTTGACGAACCTGCACGAATTTATTGATGTCCCGCTGCTTCATGCCTGCTTCGATTCCCTCAATAAGAGAGGGGCAAGCGGCGTGGATGCAGAGACATGGAAAGATTACAATGATCAGCGAGGGGAGAGAATACCTCAGTTGCTGGCGGCCTTTAAAAGTGGAAAATACCGGGCGCCGAACATCCGGCGGGTATATATACCCAAAGGAGACGGAAAGTTGCGGCCGCTCGGACTGCCTACGGTGGAAGATAAATTACTGGGGACTGCTGTTTCCAGGGTATTGACACCGGTGTATGAGCAACTATTCTATCCCACGTCGTATGGGTTCAGGCCAGGCAAATCGCAACACCAGGCGCTGGAGGAGTTATCCCGGGAAGTCAGTTTAAAAGGGAAGCGCTATATAATAGACGCGGACATGCAAAACTACTTTGGGAGTATCGACCACCAATGCCTGCGGGAGTTCCTTGACCGAAGGATAAAAGATGGCGTGATCAGAAAGATGATAGACAAATGGCTGAAGGCCGGAGTACTGGAAAACGGGCAGGTTATGTACCCGACCGAGGGTACTCCCCAGGGCGGGACGATCTCACCGTTGATCAGCAACATTTATCTGCACTATGTGCTGGATGAATGGTTCAAAGAGCAAATACAGCCACTACTGAATGGGGAGAGCTTCATCATCCGCTTTGCGGACGACTTTCTGTTAGGGTTTACGAACAAGGAAGATGCGATTCGGGTGATGCAAGTGCTGCCGAAGCGTCTAGGAAAATTTGGACTGACCCTGCATCCTGAGAAGACCCGATTGATTGATCTGAAAGAAGAAGGGAAGGGACAACAGGGCCAGGAAAAGAAAACGTTTGACTTTTTGGGGTTCACCCATTACATGGGGAAGAGCCGGAAAGGAAAGTGTATCCTAAAGCGTAAAACGAGCAGTAAGAAATTGAATGCTTCCTTGAAGCGAACGAGTGAATGGATAAAGCTCAATAGGCACAAACTAAGCATGCCTGTACTGATAGCTGATCTAAACCAAAAGCTCCGGGGCCATTATGCCTATTATGGTGTCACATTCAATAGCAGACGGCTAAACTCATACTATTACCAGACGAGACGCTTACTCCACAAATGGCTCAACCATCGTGGAGGCAAACGGGTCTGGACTTGGGAAAAGGTTGCCAAACTCACAGAGGAATGGATACCCCTTGAAAAACCAAGGATCTATCACAGCTATCAATTAGCGAAACCGTAAATGGAGGAACCGTGTGCAGGAAAGCTGCTCGCACGGGTCTGTGGGGGAGCGGGGAGGCAACGAACCGCTCTACCTGGA
>JARLGZ010000080.1 GCA_031292515.1 Puia sp.
AGAGCGTCCCGACGCGACCATTTTTAAAACTTCTTCCTTGAAGGAGGCATCATACTTTCTCCGCGTCTTTTTCGTGCTTTTTCCAGTCATTGTCTTGTGAAGTTAAGCAAATTGACTGTCCGGATTTATTGGTGCATCTCAAATAACCTTCCTCAATTGAAACAGGGAACGGAAGACAGTCGGGTTTTTTATTGAACCGCTAATAGGGGAATTTGGATAATACCTTTGAATGCCGTCTTTATCAATTTTTTTAACGGGTGGCTTGAACCTTTCTATGTCAGAAGGGTGGTATAATTTTTCAACCTTTTTTTCATCGATTCCCAAGCCTGGATGAAGCAGGAAAAATTCTTTTATTTCTTCATCCAATCGGTTGATCTTTATAAAAGTTTTCTTCTGTAACTGTTTCTGGAAAGTATCACTTATCCATTTTCTTATTTCTTCCTGTTCAGCAAATGGTTTATCATTAAATGATTTCTCACCGTAATAAGAATGTAATTTTTTTTGAATATTCTCTTTATCTATATCATCTAACTGGTAATCACTATCGTTGTTGCCATATTCATCCTTAAATGTTTTAAGCAGATCATTGACAGTACTTTGCTTGCGTTTATTATCCTGGTAGTTGTCAATGATATCTTTTAACGCAGTTCTGATTTGCTGCTGCAATTCAATATTGGTCAACCATTTGTTTTCAACAGTTGCCGTGTCTTTAAGAAGGTCGGGAAGCTTGGCAAGAAAGACCGCATGCGATTCAATTAGCCCTTCACGTAAAAAAGGAACAATATTGTTTATGGCTTTCATGCTGAAAGAAGCATATTCCTGTTTTAACTGGATGGTTGAAAATTTATCGGCAATCTTTTCATCATCGGTGAAATAATCTTTAGCAAATTTGTTCAGATAACTTTCTTTGTTATAGGTGAACAAGGCATGCCATATATCATTGACCATTAAATCAACTCCTTTTTCTCCTTTTCTAATGTTTGTTTTTCGATCTTTTATCCCGTTCTTCTTGCATTGCCGGGCTAAACTCTTTTTCCAAAAAGGTTCTGTAATGATGTCCTGCCATGAACGATCTGCCCAATCAGGTTGTTTCCAATCCTTGCCGAAAATATCCATCAAGCCGGCAGTCGTCGGGCATCCTGTTACTGTGGCGTTTCCTTTATAATTGAAAAATGATTTGCGAGGGTCCGGCTCTTCATCTTTCTTTTCAGGAGTTGGGTAGTCTTTGCAAAGCAATTTGGCTATTTCTTTAAAGTCAAATTGTTCTTTGCTTTTCCGGAAGAATTTTTCCCATATCTTTTTCTTTTCTTCATCCACAAGCTGCCGCCATTGACCCGTGTCTTTTATTTTAATATTATTGATAAATTTCAAAAGCCTAAATTCTTCAAAGGCGGGATGGGAAACCGGGCACCGGGGATGGTTGGGTTCAAGGGTACACTTTCCTATTAACCCTTTTTGTGACTTTAACTGGCGTTGAAAAAATATGCTATTGTACAGTTCCTTATATAAATCGCTGTTATCATCAATGCCTTGAACGCTACAGATTTCTTTAAACTCTTTTTGATAATGTTCCTCTCTGCCTGTATAATTGCTGCGGATCTTTTTATTCTGTTGAAACCAATTATAAAATAGTTGCCCAAGTGTTCTTTTTCCCCAGGTTTCCATTTCACTAGATAGGTCGGAAATCCCTTTCTTTACAGGCCCTAAGTTTTCCGGTTTGTTCAGGTAATATTCTATAAATTTTTTGCAGTCTTCAAGCTGGTACTTTTTTTCTTTAAACTCTTTTGCGAATTTTTTTTGCAGGTCAGAAAGGATCTTATCATCGTTGGTTTCGTCTTCCGAAATCCTGTCTTCAAAAAAAAGTTCCAGCTGCTCATGAAGTTCTGTATAGTTTGTCGGCTCTGATATGATGTTTAACAGTTCCGGTTTTATTATTTCTAGGATGCCTTTATCGGTTTTATCAAGACGGCTGCTTAAAAATCCTCTCCGTTGGGCAAGGTGGTAAAAGGCCCTTCCAAGCTCATACAGAGTTGTAATTTTTTCGGTTGCCGCTTTGTTCCTGAAATAATATGGATTTTTGATTTTCTTTTTTCTTAATTCACTATCAGCCTGGTTATCCGTTTGAAGCCATTCCAGAAAAACAGGGTTGATCGGATAATGCTTAAATGTTTCGTTTTTATTTGTAACCTGGTTTTTATGTAAACGCCACTTTTCCAATTCTTCAATACCAAGTGGACAAAGTCCATGTTTTATCAGTGTTTTTAGAGTTTCATATTTCCTAAGTTTCTTTCTGAATTTTAATCTTCTTGCACCTCTTTTGTCAGTCCGTGAAGCAGCCCTTGATTGCGGATTCCCGTAACTGTCCTTGTCCACGCCTTCTTTAAAGATGTGTGCACCTTTTTCCAGTAAAGTAAATTGTTCAACTGTTTCGCGGTAACCATTTGGTGAAACATAACTTCTGTCATAATCTACAACAGCCCATCCAATGCTATTTGTTCCCATATCAAGCCCCAGTATTCTACTCATGGCAGTCGTTTTTTTGGTTTAGGGTTAATAAAATATCATATCAATTGCGGACAGAAATTCGGAGCAGGAATTTCTCAAGTGGTAGGAAAATTTGGATAAATGTAAAATAAATCTTTCCTTTATGCAAAGAGAAATATCTCTTTTCTCAATCTTACCACAATAAGGCTATATGCCGTAGGTGAAAGCCTTTGGCCCTGCTTCGGTAGGGCCTTTTGGTTTTTGCGCAATTTAATAATATATCAAGATCAGAACAATTGTTGTATATGACAGCCTTCAAAAATAGGTTCTTTTGAAAATATTGAGGTTCTGGCCTACCATTGCAGATGGCTTCGATATTGCTAGATTTATTTACAAAAAGCTATTCAACAGCGTAAACGGCTGTTACTATAGTGGGGCGGTGAAGGAAATATTTTTTAGTGGGGTCAACTTTTATTTTGAACTCTTAGTAATTATTTCCAAAGGAGCCTTTCGGTATAACTAGGGAAATTTTCGTCTTTGGTAATAATGGTCAGGTTTTCGACCAACCCTTGCGCAATAATAATTCTGTCAAATGGGTCACGGTGGTGAAATTCAAGGGTAATGACCCTTTGCAAATGCGCAAAGTTTATAGGGAGGATTTCAATATCGTTTTCTGCCAGAAAGTCTATTATATTGTCGAAGTCTGATTTTAATTCTAACTTCTTTAAGCTGGATTTTAGGGCTATTTCCCAAATGCTGGCAATGCTGATATAACACTTGTTGTCGGTATCTTTTATGGCACTCAAGGCCCTTTGTGGTAACGCTTGATCCCCGGAGATAAACCAAATAAATGTGTGGGTATCCAGTAATAGCTGCATTACATATAGTCTTTGAAGTCTTCCAGGGGGGCATCAAAATCGGGGGTCATTTTGAAAAAATCCTTGGCATAACCAAACTGGCGTTCCTTTAATTTGGTATTGGGCTTTGCCTTTTGTTTTAAAAATTCTACAAAGTCTGATACCTCCTTTCTGAGGTCAGCGGGGAGAGAGGATATTTGCGCGTATAATTGAAAATCGGTCATATTTCAGAATTTATTTTTTTCTTTCACCCGCCTGTTTTTCAAGTAGGGCAATCTTTTCATCCTTCTCTTTCAACATCCGTTCGTATAATTCCACAACTTTATCAACCGGATTAAAGGTAGGCTGGTAATTGTATTGATAGTTCGCACTATGGTTCAAAGTTGATCCGTCGTAGTTATTTTGAATATTGACTATAGCCGCTTCGTCGTCAAAATTTTTTATTGCTTCGACAGGGACTTTCAAAATCTTCGCTACCTGATCCAATATTGCAGGATCAACCGTCTCCTTAGCCTCCAAATGCGAAATCTTCGATTGGGTCCAATCCTCCCCTAATTCCGAGGCTAAAGTCTCCTGCTTAATCCCAAGCATTTCCCGGAACCGTTTAATGTTCTGGCCTTCATGTACTTTTTTCGGCATATCGGTAGTTGTCATCGTGCAAATTTAAACTTTTTATTCAACGGTAAGATAGCCAAAATTCTGAATAAAATATCGGTAAAACATCGGCAATAACTGTTAAAATATGGCTTTATTGAATTGAATATCAACTACATATTCCGCAATTTGCTTTCATGTTTTTAAACTTTCAATTATAAAAGCATGGAACAGTCGGAAGAAATACCCAACCAACCGCCGTTTAACGAAGAAGCCTGGTTAAAGTTGATCTTCCTGCTCAGTGATACCCAGGACTGGCTGAATGAAATGGTGAGCGGAGCCGTCATGCAAGTGCCTATGAATAATAAGAAACGCTTATTCCGTAAGACCTATTATATCACCATTTCATCCCTGGCTCATATCCTGGAAAGGCATTATTACAAAATTCCGCGACACCCTGATTGCGGCAAATTCACCATACCCATACCCGAAATCCTGTCCCATTTGCGGGATATATCCACGGAACTGGGAACACCGATCCCCGGCTCCCTTGATCTGCAACGAACGGTCAACGTAAATAAGACCGTCGGCTTTGATAGGAACGGGCTACCCACTACCAATATCTCAGTACTAACCGATAGCGGGGGCAGAATCACTACTGCTTTTCCCGGCATTTTCGCGCCAAGACCGATCATAATTAAGCAATCATAATCTAAAAAACGCCATTTATGAAACAGGAACATGAATACCTAGAAACCTCCCTTTGGTATAGGGAAGAAATAACCGACCCCTATCAGGTCATTGCAGAATTTTTCTCCCACGCGGATGTTGCGTCTCACCGGAAGGTAATCAAGGATACAATAAGCGCCGCCTGTTCCGGGCGCATTTGCAATAAAAAGAATCCTGGGGACGTAATATTCGACTTTAAGATACTGGAATCCGTCATTAACGCCGCCTTCCTCTTAAACAAAGAAAAAAGGAAAAGTCCGCTTTCTATTAACAAGGACAATTTATTTGATCCTAACCTATATTGCGGGTGGCACGCTGGCCTTAACGAGTGGGATTTTTTTCCGCGTGTGCTGTCTCTTAAAGAATATATCAATCCCTACCTGGTTTTTAAACGTTTTTTCAAATATCTAACGCTGGCGGAATGGAAACGGGAATTGCAGGATTTAGTCGATTATGCCCTTGCCAGGACAAGTCTGTGGGAAGCAGGTATCGACTTTGACACCCTTCCTATATACTTACATCTCACAAAATTGGTCGAAGCCGCACATCTGATAGATGTAAGAGAAATCACCCATATCGGCGGAAGGATAAAAAACAGGTTGGAAAAGAAATATTAGGCATTTGACCGTTTTTTCAATTCTTGCAGCCAGCCTTCCACCTCTTTTACCACTTCTCCTGCATCCACAGCTGGGAAATATTTCTGTACATAATCCCGAAAACCTTCTTTGGTCTTCGGGTTTTCCCATTCCATTACGGAAAGGCTTAACATCGGCCATTTCTTCGTCTGCTGCATAAAGCCATAAAGCGGGAAATACGGAGGCGCATAGTCAAAAGAATTTTTTACCAACTTCTCATATAGGGGCGGAGTAAACGCCCTTTTCATATCCCGCACCACATCATAGAGAATACGGAATTTGCTACCCTCGTGGACCGTGGTAGCCAGTGCGGGCATTCCTTCGTCCTGGAAGAAAACGAACAGATATTTAATGAACCCCTCTTCCGTTACGTCACACAGGTCTTTACTATAAAAGGCATATTCTTTCTTAAACAGGTCCAATGAAAAGTCGGACAGGTTTTTCTCTACAATAAAGTCGATCAACTCATTTTCCTTTTTTATAATGTCTTCCATTTTAGGCCCGAACATTTCCCCGTCCATGATTATGACGTACCGGGCCTTGGAAAACAACTCAAAGTAATAGCTCTTGAAATAGATCGTCCGCCGGTCAAATGTCACCTGGACATACAGGGGGTGCGTCAATTTGCCATGAAAGAAGACCTGGTTTAGCCTGTCATTCAAATATACCTTATGGCTGACCTTATATGTCTTATCCATTTTTGTTCGTTTTTATTCACTTTGATGCTCTTTGAACGAGAAATGTGCCACAAACTTTACGAAGGCTAACCAAACTGTACAAAAGGCACCAAATGAAAGCAAATGAGATTAAATGACGTTAAGCATTGCTAAATCTGTCACAATCTACAAAATAGTTATGGTAAAGCTAAAAATTAGCATAACAATTGTAGTAACTTAGAGGAACAAAGATATTTTTATAGAAACTCATTTTGTGAAGTAAGGCGTTAAAAACGGGGGTGGCAGATGGGCAAGATGACGGGAGAAAAAGCAGCGAAAGTATTAGCAGAACATGGTACGCACATTACAGTAGAACAGGCCGAGATTGTGGTGGATTTTTTACGTAAATTAGCTAAGATGGCAGTGGCCCAACATCTCCGGGAAGAGGAAATGCCTCGGGAAAGGGAGGATGATATTACCAAAAAAACAGCTTAAACTTTACTTATGTTGACTGTAGACTTATATATAAGGGTATCCACAGATGAACAGGCCGACAGGGGCTATTCGCAGCGTGACCAGGAAGAACGGCTGCGTAAATATTGTGACCAAAAGCAATACACAATACGTAAAGTTATTTACGAAGACCATTCCGCCAAAAGTTTTGAGCGCCCCGAGTGGAAAAAATTATTGCTTGACCTTCGTAGATATAAGGGGAAATCTGACCTGATCCTGTTTACTAAATGGGACAGGTTCAGCCGGAACACCGGGGACGCCTACAGCATGATTAATACATTACGAAAGTTAGGCGTAGAACCCCAGGCCATTGAACAGCCTTTGGATATGTCAGTGCCGGAAAGCAAAATTATGCTTGCCATTCATTTGTCAGCGCCGGAAGTGGAGAACGACAGACGGGCCTTGAATGTATTTAATGGAATGCGCAGGGCCAGGAAGGAAGGCCGTTGGATGGGGCCTGCTCCTATTGGATATTTAAACAAGGCGAAAGAGGACGGAAGTAGATATATAGCCATTAACGAGGCCGAAGCCGGACATATTCGCTGGATATTCCAGGAGCTTTCCAAAAGGATATTCAACTCGGAACAGGTTTGGAAAATGGCAGTAGAAAGAGGGCTGAAATGCAGCAAACACAATTTTTGGCTGGCAATCAGAAACCCAGTCTATTGCGGTAAAATCTTTGTGGCCAAATACAAGGACGAAGAAGAAATGCTTGTACCTGGACAGCATGACGGCATTATTTCAGAAGAATTGTTTCAGGAAGTACAGGACGTGCTGGATGGCAGAGGCCGGATTTATCGTCCCAAATCACAAACCCAACCCGAATTTCCACTGCGGGGATTTCTTATTTGCCCCCGATGCGGCAAGATACTGACGGCCAGTAAGTCAAAAGGAAGGAACAATTATTATAGCTATTACCATTGCACCCCCCAATGTGGCATCCGGTTTAAGGCAGAGGAAACGAACTCCGGTTTTGTAACTGAGTTAAGGAAATATGTCCCAAAGAGCGGAATGGTCAATGTTTACGGGGAATTAATTATGGAAGAATTTAAAGAGATGACCTACCATACCCGAAATGAACGCAACAAGGTGCTAAAGCAAATAGAGGTCATCGGTGCACAGCTTAACAAGGCCAGGAAAGACGTATTGTATGAAAAGATTGATCCGGCGGACTTTAAGATAATGAAGGTCGAAGGTGAAAAGGAAATCAACATGCTGGAAAAGAAAATGATCCAGCTACCTAACGACACACGAACAATCGAAAACATAACAAGAAGGGGCATGGACAATCTTATCAGCCTGGATGAACGCTTTGAAAAGGGGACTGTTAAAGAACAACGGGAAATTGTCGGTTCAATTTATCCCGAAAATCTCACGTTTGACGGAGAGCATTATCGAACCGCAAGGCTTAATGAAGCAGTCCGTCAAATCTACATGATAGAGAAAGAGTTACAAGAAAATAAAAACGGCACAAGCGAAGAAAATCTCGACTTGTGCCGTAAGGCGGAGAAGCAGGGATTCGAACCCCGGATACAGTTTGACCCGTATAACTGATTTCGAGTCAGTCCCATTCAACCACTCTGGCACTTCTCCGGATCCCCCCAAAAGCGGGAAGGGGTGCAAAAATAAGATTTTTCAGGAATTAATCGATAAGATGATAGTTTTGGCGAATAATTCACCCTTATGTCGAGAGGAACCGTTCTGATCATAGATGACGAAGAGAAATTACGCAGTTTATTGGGCAGGCTCATCAGGCTGGAAGGATTCAACGTACTGGAAGCCGGTACCTTGAAGGCGGCTACCCGCTTTCTGGAGAAGGAGACCGTCGATGTCGTCCTCTGCGACGTGAAACTCCCCGACGGCAACGGCGTCGAATACGTAAAAGAGATAAAACCCCGTTACCCGGCCCTCGAATTCATCCTGCTCACCGCCTATGGCAATATCGCCGACGGCGTCATGGCCATGAGGAACGGCGCTTTCGACTATATCACAAAAGGTGACGACAACGACAAGATCATCCCCCTCCTAAATAAGTCGATGGAGAAGGTACAACTGCAAAAGAGGGTAGAACAGCTCGAAAAACAGGTCGGGAAACGCTATGCCTTCGACTCCATCCTCGGCGAATCCCCCCTCATCCGGGAAGCCATCGAACTGGCAAAACGGGTGGCGGGCTCCGACGCCACCGTCCTGCTGCTCGGGGAAACGGGCACAGGGAAGGAAGTCTTCGCCCAGGCCATCCACAACGGCAGCAAAAGAGCAGGGAAGCCGTTTCTTGCCCTCAACTGCAGCGCATTTGGCAAGGAACTCCTCGAAAGCGAGATCTTCGGACACAAGGCCGGCGCCTTTACCGGGGCCGTAAAAGACAAAAAAGGCCTGATAGAAGAAGCCAGCACCGGCACCCTCTTCCTCGACGAGATCGGGGAAATGCATATCGACCTGCAGGCGAAGATGCTCCGCGTTCTCGAGACCTCCGAATTCATAAAAGTAGGCGACACGAAATCCACCCGCGTCGACGTCCGGATCATCGCCGCCACCAACCGTGACCTGCAGAAAGAAGTGGAAGAAGGCCGCTTCCGCGAAGACCTCTTCTACCGCCTCAACGTCTTCACCATCCCGCTGCCCTCCCTCCGCGACCGGAAAAAAGACATCCCCCTCCTCGCCGAATATTTCATCCCCTTCTTTGCCAAAAAGTCGGGTAAACGTATCGAAGGCATGAGCCCGGAATTCCAGGCTCAACTCCTCCACCACGAGTGGAAAGGCAATATCCGCGAACTGAAGAACGTCGTAGAAAGAGCCGTCATCCTGGCGGACGGCCCCACGCTGACCATCGAATCCCTCCCTGCCGACCTGCAGTCCACGGGCTACAGGCATCACGGCCCCATCTCCGCCTTCGACCTCGCCAGCGTCGAAAAACTGCATATCCAGCGCGTTCTCAACCATACCAAAGGCAACAAGACCGAAGCCGCCCGCCTCCTCAACATCGGGCTGACCACCCTCTACCGCAAGATCGAAGAATATCACCTCAGCTTCGAAGCCTGAGCCCCAACCCCTTCCATTTTGATGCGGTCTTTTTCATTTCGGGTGGCTGAAACTACCCGTCCATCACCCCCTCGCCGCCTGCCGGTCCACCCGCTTTTTCCCGCAAACCGCTCCTGTCCTGTATTCCGGCGCCTGCCGATACCTTTCGCCGGCCTCCCGGGTCTTTAGGCACTCGTTTTGGCCTACCCGGGGCAAACAGCTTCTCTTTTTAAAAACAATTGATATGCTCGACACGATCCTCCTTTTCCTGGCCGGCCTCGCCTGCTTTGTCATCTTTTTTAAATCGATCGACTTCTTCGAAAACATCTAAAACGCATCACCATGATCACAGCACTCTTTGTATTATCGATCGCGGTCTTCATCTACCTGCTTTATGTGCTATTGAAACCCGAAAAATTTTAAACCCGTACCGCTCTACCCATTAACATCCCAAACCCATTCATTACAAAAATTAGGTATCCATGTTTACAGAATTAACAGGTGTCGTCGTCTCCTTCCTGCTGGTGGTGATCCTGGCGTTCCCGTTGGGACGCTATATCGCCCGCGTCTTTAAAGGCGAACGGACGATCACCGATTTTATGAATCCCCTGGAACGACTGATCTTCCGGTTTTGCGGAATCGACCCGCATCGCAAGATGAACTGGAAAGAATTCCTCAAAGCCATGCTGACCGTCAACCTCCTTTGGTTCGTGTACGCATTTTTTGCCTTCCTCTTCCAGGCACACCTCCCCCTGAACCCCGACGGCAACCCCAATATGACCCCGGACCTGAGCTTTAACACAGCGATCAGCTTCCTGGTGAATTGTAACCTGCAGGACTATTCCGGCGAGACCGGCGTGACCTACCTGACCCAGCTTTTTGTCATCACCTTCCTGCAGTTCGTCAGCGCCGCCACCGGCATCGCCTGCCTGATAGCAGTCTTTAACGGCCTGAAGGAAAAGACAACCAATAACCTCGGCAACTTCTGGGAACTCTTTACAAAATCGATCACCCGCATCTTGCTGCCGCTCTGTATCGTCATGGCGACCCTGCTCGCCTTTAACGGCACCCCGGCCAGCTATGACGCAAAAGATACCATTACCACCGTCCAGGGAGATACCGTCCAGGTCTCCCGCGGCCCGGCGGCCGGCATGATCGCCATCAAACACCTCGGCACAAACGGCGGAGGCTGGTTCGGCGCCAACTCGGCACACCCCCTCGAAAACCCCAACTATTTCACCAACATGCTCGAGGTGATCGCCCAGATGCTCATCCCGATCGCGATGATCTTCGCCCTGGGCTTCTATATAAACCGCAAGAAGTTTGCCTACGTGATTTTCGGCATCATGACCGTCGGCATGCTCTGCCTCGTGATCCCCACCATCCTGGCGGAGATCCACGGTAACCCGCTGATCGCGAAAATGGGCATCGCCCAACCGACCGGCGCCATGGAAGGCAAGGAAGTCCGCTTCGGACCCGCCGCCTCCGGCTACTGGAGTATCGTGACCACCATCATCTCCACCGGCTCCGTAAACGCCATGCACGATAGCTTTATGCCCGTCTCCGGGCTCATGCAGATGCTCGGCATGCTGGTCAACG
The DNA here is from genome assembly GCA_031292515.1 of Puia sp. Lineage (GTDB taxonomy): Bacteria > Bacteroidota > Bacteroidia > Chitinophagales > Chitinophagaceae > Puia. The sequence goes on from JARLGZ010000080.1 coordinate 11,086, forward strand.
CCTTCTACGGAGGCTGTGGCGTGGGAATCCTCAACTATTATATCTATATCATCATCGCCGTCTTCATATCCGGTTTGATGGTAGGACGTACCCCGGAATTCATGGGTCATAAAGTCGAAGCCCGCGAAGTGAAGATTGCCGCCCTCGTGACCCTGCTCTCGGCCTTTATCATCAAAGGGGGCACCGCCCTGGCAGCCTATTACTTTGTCCACCACGCCAACGCCGACTGGGCCGTGAAACCGTCCGCCTGGCTCAACAACCCCGGCTACCACGGTTTCTCCGAAATGCTCTACCAGTATACTTCGTCGAACGCTAACAACGGCAGCGGCTACGAAGGGCTGGCCGACAACAACCCCTTCTGGAATATCACCGCCGGCTTCGCCATGATCCTCGGAAGATATCTTCCCATCATCGGCCCCCTGGCCATCGCCGGCCTGCTGGCCAATAAGAAGTATATCCCCGAATCCGCAGGCACCCTGAAGGTCGACTCACTCACCTTCGGTGTCATGACATTCGCCGTTATCATCATTATCACCGCTTTGTCCTATTTCCCCCCGCTGGTGCTGGGGCCCATAGCAGAGTATTTCAGCATACACTAAAAATGTTCCCATGAGAAGCAAAAGTTCATCCCTGTTTCCCCGCGACCTCCTGGCCCAGGCTTTCAAAGAATCCTTTGTCAAACTGAAGCCCGCCATCATGATAAAAAACCCGGTGATGTTTACCGTCTATATAGGCACCCTGATCATGCTGGGTGTCTGTATCTGGATCGGCGCCGGAGAAACTTCACAAGGCAGCCTGACCTATAACATATCGATCTTCGCCATCTTGTTACTCACCGTCCTCTTCGCCAACTTTGCCGAAGCCATCGCCGAAGCGCGTGGCAAGGCACAGGCAGACTCCCTGCGCAAGACCCGGGAGGATACGCCGGCAAAAAAAATCTTCCCGGTAGGAGAGATCTATACCAACGAAGTAAAGACCGTGCCCTCCTCCCAGCTTAGAAAAGGCGATGTCTTCCTCTGCGAGACCGGCGACACGATCCCCATGGACGGCGAGATCATAGAAGGGATCGCCACCATCGACGAATCGGCCATCACCGGTGAAAGTGCACCCGTCATCCGGGAAGCCGGTGGCGACAAGTCCAGCGTAACGGGCGGCACGAAAGTGCTTAGCGACCGTATAAAAGTCCGGGTGACCACCGAACCCGGTGAAAGCTTCCTCGACAAAATGATCGCGCTGGTGGAAGGCGCCAGCCGTCAGAAGACACCCAACGAGATCGCCCTGACGATCCTGCTGGCCAGTTTTACCATCATCTTCCTGATCGTATGCGTTACCCTCAAACCCTTTGCCGATTACGCCGGTACCCCGATCACGATAGCCGCCTTCGTATCCCTCTACGTATGCCTCATCCCCACCACCATCGGCGGCTTGCTCAGCGCCATCGGGATAGCAGGCATGGATAGGGCCTTGCGCGCCAACGTCATCACCAAAAGCGGGAAAGCCGTAGAGACGGCAGGCGACTTGGACACCCTTTTGCTCGACAAGACGGGCACGATCACCATCGGCAACAGGAAAGCCACCCACTTCTGGCCGGCAGACGGCATCGACAAGACCGTCTTCACCGAAGCCTGCGTGCTCTCCTCCCTGGCCGACCAGACGCCGGAAGGGAAGTCGATCCTCGAACTGGCCGACCTCAACCCCAATGCCTTTAATACGAACGGCGCACGGTTTATCGAATTCACCGCCGAAACCAGGAGCAGCGGCATCGACCTCCCCGGCGGCCTGAAGATCCGCAAAGGAGCTTTCGACGCGATCAGGAACCTGGTGACCCGCGCGGGCCATCCCTTCCCCGAAGAGACGGCCGAAAGAGTAAAGACCATCGCATCGAATGGAGGGACCCCCTTGGTAGTCAGCCAGAACGATAAGGCCCTCGGCGTCATAGAACTCCAGGATATCATAAAACCCGGTATCCAGGAACGCTTCGACCGCCTGCGGAAGATGGGCGTAAAGACGGTAATGGTGACCGGTGATAACCCCCTGACAGCAAAGTTCATCGCCGAGAAAGCGGGGGTCGACGACTTCATCGCGGAAGCAAAACCCGAAGACAAGATGAACTATATAAAGAAGGAACAGCAAGGCGGGAAACTGGTAGCCATGATGGGCGACGGGACCAATGACGCACCGGCACTGGCACAGGCCGACGTAGGCGTCGCCATGAACAGCGGCACACAGGCCGCCAAAGAAGCCGGAAACATGGTCGACCTCGACAACGACCCCACCAAATTGATCGAGATCGTGGAAATAGGCAAGCAATTGCTGATGACACGCGGAACCCTGACCACTTTTTCGATCGCCAACGACGTGGCCAAATACTTTGCCATCGTCCCGGCCCTCTTTATCACCTCGATCCCGGCCCTGCAGGCCCTGAATATTATGCAGTTGAAGAGCCCGCAAAGCGCCATCCTCTCGGCCGTCATTTTTAACGCGATCATCATCCCCTTCCTGATACCGCTGGCACTCCGGGGCGTGGCGTATAAACCGATCGGCGCCAGCGCGCTTTTGCGGAGGAACCTGATGATCTACGGCGTCGGCGGTATCATCGTACCGTTTATCGGCATCAAAGCGATCGATATGCTGCTGGCAGTGTTTATGTAATAGTCAGTAGTGAGTAGTGAGTAGTGAGTAGTGAGTGGAATGAAGACGTTTAAAGTGGCTGAAGATTTTTAATAAGATGCTTTATCAAATAAATTAGTTATGAAAAAATATATCTTGCCTTCGTTAAAGATTACGGTGGCTTTCCTGATCCTCTGTTCCGTACTCTATCCCCTGTTTATCGCGCTCGTGGCCAGGCTGGCCCCGGGCCAGGGTAGGGGAGAGACCCTCTCCGTCAACGGAAAGGTGGTGGGCTACGCCAATATCGGCCAGAAGTTCGACCAGGATAAATATTTCTGGAGCCGCCCCTCGGCCGTCGCCTTCAACGCAGCCGGCAGCGCCGGGAGCAACAAAGGCCCCTCGAACCCGGACTACCTGAAAGATGTCCAGGCACATATCGATACCTTCCTGGTCCACAACCCCGGCGTCCGAAAAGAAGAGATCCCGGCGGAGCTCGTGACCTATTCAGGCAGCGGCCTCGACCCCGATCTTTCCCCGGCCGGCGCCCGCGTGCAGGTGAAGCGGATTGCCGTTGTCCGGGGTATCCCCGAAGCCACGCTCTATGACTTGGTAAACACCCAGACCGAAAAACCCCTGCTGGGCCTGTTCGGACCGGCCAAAGTGAACGTACTGAAACTGAACCTGGCCCTGGACAGAATCAAATAGTAGCAGGAGGAGCTCACCCACCCGGGCGAAACCGGCGGAGGTCAAACGAAACAACTGGAAATAAAATGACGATGGATGGCCGATAACGATAAAGACGAAAATGTTCAACACTTCCTGGAACTGATCCGCCAGTCGAGGCGCGGTAAGTTCAAGATCTATATGGGTATGAGCGCAGGAGTAGGAAAGACCTACCGCATGCTGCAGGAAGCGCAGAACCTGCTGCGCAATGGGGTAGACGTGAAGATCGGCTATATCGAGACGCACCAACGCAGGGAGACGCACGACCTGCTCGAGGGATTGCCGGTACTGCCCCGCCGAAAACTATTCTATAAAGGCAAGGAACTGGAGGAGCTGGATGTACAGGCCATCATCAACCTCCACCCCGAAGTCGTCATCATCGACGAACTGGCACATACCAATATCGAAGGTAGTAAGAACGAGAAACGCTGGCAGGACGTGATGGACATCCTCGACGCGGGCATCAACGTCATCAGCGCCGTGAATATTCAGCATATCGAAAGCCTGAACGAAGAAGTCAAGAATATCACCGGCATCGAAGTGGCCGAACGGATACCCGATAGCGTGCTGAAAGAAGCCGACGAAGTGGTGAATATCGACCTGACGGCCGACGAACTGATAACCCGGCTAAAGGAAGGAAAGATCTACACCCCGGACAAGATCGCCATCGCCCTGCAAAACTTCTTTCAGCCGGATAAAATCCTGCAGCTCCGGGAACTCGCGTTGAAGGAAGTGGCCTCGCAGGTCGAAAGAAAGATCGAGACGGAACTGCCACGGGGCGCCCACCTGCGCAACGAAAGATTCCTGGCCTGCATCAGCAGCAACCACGAGGTGGCCAGAAAGGTGATCCGTAAGACGGCCCGCCTCGCCACCTACTATCATTCGAAGTGGATCGTCCTGTACGTGCAGACACCCCGCGAAGACGGCGACAAGATAGGATTGGCCGCCCAGCGCCACCTGATCAATAATTTCAAGCTGGCCACGGAGTCCGGCGCGGAAGTGATCCGGATCCGTCAGACCAATATCGCCAAAGGCATCATGGAAGTGGCGGAACAGCATGGCATTACGACGATCTGCATCGGAAAACCGCATCTTAGCTTATTAAACGTAATTTTGAATACCGCTGTGTTTAACCAGCTTTTAAATAAACTCGCCGCGTCGGATATCGACGTGGTAATACTTTCCTGATATGAGCATGCGCTTAAAGACGAAATTGTCGCTGGGCCTGGTCTTCCTCTTCATCGTGATACTGCTGTTCGGTGTCCTGGGCCTCTTTTTTATCAATCGTCTAAGCGTCGACGCCCGGCTGGTTCTGAAGAATAACCACGAATCGCTGGTCTATTGCAACGCCATGTTCCGGGACCTGGAAGACATCGCCACCCGCAAAGACGCCGTCGACGACTTCCGCCAGAACCTCGTAATGCAGCAGAATAACATCACCGAAGTAGGAGAGAAGGAAGCTACCGACGAACTCACAAAGAACTTCGGCGAACTGCTCGCCAATCCCGCCGACCCCACCAACTACCCCGAGATCCGGCAGTCGTTGATCCGGATACAGGAGCTGAACGAAATGGCAATCCTCCGCAAGAATGCCGCGGCCCAGCGAACCGCCGAAAGCGCCAGGAACATCCTCACGATCATCTTTACCATCCTGACCCTGGTGGCCTTTACCTTCATCTTTAACCTGCCAGGCATCATCTCCGACCCCATCCGCAGCCTCTCCGAGGGGATCCGCGAGATTGCAGGCAAAAACTATAAGAAGCGTATCTATCTCAAACAGGATGACGAATTCGGGGATCTCGCCAACGCCTTCAATATCATGGCCGGGAAACTGGACGAATATGAGAGCAGCAACCTGGCCCAGATCAAATTTGAAAAGAGCCGCATCGAAACGATTATAAACCAGATGAAGGATGGCATCGTGGGGCTGGATGGCAACAAAAATATCCTGTTCCTCAATGCGGTGGCGGAGAAATTGCTGGGCCTGAAAGAACAGGAGATCGTTGGTAAATACTGTCCTGACATCGCCGTAAAGAACGACCTCATGAGGACCCTGCTGCAGGACGACCCCGAAAAGACAGAGCTAAAGATCTACGCGGACAACAAAGAGAGCTATTTCAGCAAGGATATCCTCAACGTCACGACCAACGGGGTAGTGGTCGGGGAAGTGGTCGTGCTCCGCAATATCACCCCCTTTCACGAGTTGAATGAGGCGAAGACAAATTTCATAGCTACCGTGTCCCATGAACTCAAGACACCCATCTCCTCCATAAAGATGAGCGCCCGCCTTCTCACCGACGACCGGGTCGGAAACGTGAATGCCGAACAACAGGAACTCATCAGGAGCATCGGCGACGATGCCGACAGACTGCTGAAAATTACGGGAGAGTTGTTGAACATGTCACAGGTCGAGACCGGCAATATCCAGCTGAAACTCCAGTCGGCCGATCCCTCCCGGATCGTCGAACAGGCGCTCAACGCCGTTCAGTTTCAGGCCCAGCAGAAAAACATCCATATCTCTTCAGTGCTGGAGGACGGACTGCCCGCCGTACAGGCTGACGTCGAAAAGACATCTTGGGTGCTGATCAATTTGCTGACAAATGCCATAAAATATTCGCCCGAAGACTCGAAAGTGGAGGTGAACGTCGGAAGAAACGGCCGCAAAGGAACCAGGAATGGGGAAGATCTGAACGGTCAGCCAGACCGGAATCATACGGACGGACCTCTCAACCAGGTAGAATTCGTGGTCCGTGACCACGGGAAAGGTATCGACGAGAAATACCTTCCCAGGATCTTCGAACGATATTATAAGGTGCCGGGTACCCACGAACGGACAGGTACCGGCCTGGGCCTCTCCATCTCGAAAGAGTTTATAGAAGCGCAAGGCGGGAATATATGGGTGGATAGCCGTATCGGAGAAGGCAGCCGGTTCGGTTTTACGCTGAATAACGCGGCTTCCGCCTGAATCGCTTCACTCCGGCAGCATCATCGCTTCACTCCGTCCATAACTCTTCCTTGCGTGCGTACCTCTTCCTTCCGTCCATACCCTTTCTCTCCGTCCGTGCCCTTTCCCGTCGTCCGTCCTTCCGCATCGGCTCCCTCCGCCGGTAACCCTTGTCTCCACCCGCATCGGTTACTCCGCACGCATCGGTTCTCTCCGCCTTCATCGGTCTCCATCATTTTTTCACGGGCTGGCGTAGCTGATTCTCAAAGACGATAAGTCCGTATTTTGCCGTTTTCCATTGCTCGTCGATGGCCGGAGGAACCCGACCGGGTGTCTGGGCAAAATTCCCCAGGATGATATCCATATCCCCATCCCCGTCGATATCGGCCTTCTCAAGGGTCAGCGATTTTACGGGGACATCGCTCTTCAGGATATAGGTCTTGAACCCGAAATGCCCGGGATCCGTATTCTCAAGATAGACAAACGACTCATCCAAAAGAGACCCGAAATCCGGAAAGAAACAGGAAGCGGCAAAATCGATATCGCCGTCCTGGTCGAAATCATCCGCAATCACCCGCGTAACTCCATAGAGGGGGTAGAAGAACTTCTCCTGGAAATTGTCACCACCCTGGTTGATATTGAAACGGAGACCGTGATAGGATTTTAGAATGGGCGAATAATCCGCGTTGTCGCCATGCACCGTCACGATGTCCATAAGGCCGTCATGGTTGTAATCGACCAGGGCCATATCCGTAGTCCCATAGTTGGGCGGGAAGCGAAGGACCCTCTTGGCCTTGAACTTCAGGTTGTCTTTCTGGTAAAGGATAAAGACGCTCTCATCCCCCTGTGAGAAGAGCGCCACAATGTCTTTTTTGCCATCGCCATCCATGTCTTTGATATAACATTTGGTAGCGCCCGGGAGCCTTAGTAACACGTCTTCCGTATATTTCCCCGTCTTTTTGTCCTTTTTGAACAGGGACAGCCCCCCGGTCTTGTTCCCGAAATTGCAAACGACCATCTCCGGTACGCCATCGTTGTTGAGGTCTTCTATCTGCGTGTTCACGGGACGATGAAGCGTGGTCAGCAGATCTTTTGCGGTGCTGTCCGTCCTGGCATTCATGGTCGCAATCGAACCCAGGCTCAATTCCGAAGGATATAGCTTACCGATCTCGGTCAGATAGGTGCTGTCGCCGATGAATTGAAAGTCTACCACCGGGCTCGTGACCGGGATGAAACTGGTCACCCCCACATTCCATTTCCAGGTGAATACCTCGTTGTAGAAATTACCGATCCACAACGTCTTGTCCCGATCGTTGTACCGAAGCCCCGTGATCAAAGAAGGGACCCGGTCGTCGATCTGGATGTCCTTACGGATAAACTGCCTGAGCGGCAGGTCGCGGTTAACGCGGCCGGCATCATAAGCCACCGTGTCGGGCGCATTTTTGATGATATAGTTCCGGATCTTATCCCAGTCCTCCTGGCTAAGCGCCGGTCCGGCCGGGAAAATATAGTTCTTGTCGACAATGACTTTTTCCTCCGGCGTCAGACCGAAATAGGGGTCATAATCTGGGTAAACGATGCCCAGCCTCGCAGCCATGGGCGGCAGCACGTTGTACTCCCAGATGAGCTTGGTGAGATCCGCCGGATTCGGCGTCATATGACAGGAACTGCAATATTTGTAGAAGAGATCCTTGCCTTCATCCAAACCATTTCCCCCTGTCTTTTTTATAAAGGCGCTCAAAATAATCGATAACACACAAAGAAAGCCAAAAACAAAAAACATCGATCTTCTATTCATACGGGCCTGTTGATCCCGGAAACCGGGCATTGATTGCAAAACGTGGACTTGCCGTTAAAGGTTGTCTAAATAAAGGTTTGTCTAAATAAAGGTTTGCCTGAATAAAGGTTTGCCTGAATAAATGGTTGCCTGAATAAATGGTTGACCTGCATCAAGAGCTGCCTGCATTAAGGGTTGCCTAAACCGCCGGTCTCCTAAAACAAAGGTCGCTTTGGTCCGGGACTCCCCGAAAGGTGTTTTTATAAGAAAGCGCACTAAAGATAGGAAAGAATCGCCCGAAAAATAGCCGTCCGAAAATAGCCGTCCGAAAACGGCCGCCCGATGATCGGATAATAAATACCTGGGAATGGCGGCCCCTAAAATTACCGACCCTGAAATTACAGTTCCTGAAATTGCACGCCCTGAAATCGCCGCCAGCAAAATCGCCGCCAGCAAAATTACTGCCGCCGGGACCTCCGCCACCGGGATCACAGGCTCGGACAATCAACGGGTCTCCCCGGAGTACAGGCTTCCCGACAGCTCCTGCCGCTCAATTCCCGGTCCGCTCCAGGTAAGGGATAAATAGGGCTTCCCCGTGGTCCTTTGTTCGTAGTACAGCCTGAAAGGGTGAAGCCCCGCCTTCATTTTTATCGAAGCCGTTCGTTCCGCGCCGGGCGTATAGCCATAACCCGCGTCGACAACCATAGCCTCGTGGATACGCAACAGCGCCTTTGTATCCGAGGCCAGGTGGAACTGGTATTCGCCGTCCTGGGGCACCCGGATATACCCGGTCATATACAATACCCCATTCGTACGGGAACCCGATTTGGGGTCGGGATGAGCCGCACGACCCGATCCTGCCGGCCGTAAGGTCCCGGTCTGCGGGAGCCAGGGAAAGACGCCCGGAAATTGCGCCCATCGCAACCCGGGGCTCAGCCTTGTCTTCGGATCGGACGCGGGAACCAGCGCATCGTCATAAGGCCTGCGGGCAGAAGAGTCGGGGCGGCGCCCCTGCAGTACTTTGTCTTTCATCTCCTGCTGCAAGGCCGGCGCCGCCTTTTCCTGGCCGGCGCCATCGGCTGCCAGGTTATGGCGTTCTCCGGGATCTTTTACGACATCATAAATCTCGAAGTCATCATCTTTCGATTTTATATCATAACGAACGCCGACATAGTCGCCGATGCGGATCCACTGCATCTGGTTGCGTTTGCGTCCTCGCCGTTCCGGGGCGAATGATTTGAAATCCGGGGTGTTGCCGCCCTCGAAGTATTCGATATAGGGGATTTCAGCCGGCTGTTTCCCCTTTCCGGTCAGCGCCGGTAGCAGCGAAACCCCATCCATACGCGCCGGGGCGGGCGTACCGGCGACGTCGAGGAAGGTAGGCGCCCAGTCATACGAGATGCTCGGAGCCGTGACAACCTTGCCGCCAGGGATATGTCCCGGCCAGCGGGCTATCGTGGCCACCCGCACACCGCCTTCCCAATCGTCACGCTTGATACCATCAAACGGACCAAAGCTGTCGAAGAAGTCCGGGTGGTTCGGGACATACCCCTTTGGCAGATAAGATTCGATCGAAGGGCCGTTGTCCGACGTATAGACGATCAGCGTATTGTCGTCGATGTTCAGGTCCTTCAGCAATTGTACCAGGTCACCCACGGCATCGTCGATCCGCCGGTTGGCGGTGGCATAGCGTTTATAGGTATCCGGCCAGGGAACTTCGGGCGTGGAAGGATCTCCGTCATCGTCATAAGTCGCATGGACATAATCGGGATGTACCCAGGTGTCCGGTTTTCCTGCGGCGGTGTTGATCATCTGTCCCGGCGTTCCGGTCCATTGGATCCCGCCCCGAAGACCTCCTCCTGCGGGATAGGGACCGGTGGGCAATTCCAGGACCGCATGCGGGGTCTCATAGGCCAGATAGAGGAAGAATGGCTTGGCGGCTTCCGCCCCCGCCTGGTGTCCCGTGATGTATTTCTTTGCCGCGGCGGTCCATAGATCGGCGGTATAACATTTGTCCAACCCGGCCGCTATATTCGTATAGTTCTCCCAGACTTCTTTGGCTCCGTCATAGAGCCCTTCCTTGGGATAGTGTTCGTGACCGTCGCCATGACGGATATAGCCGAAGTAGTACCCGAAACCCCGCTTCAGCGGATGGGCCGGCCAGTCCGGTGACTTGGCATTGAGCCCCTGCAGTCCCCATTTGCCGATCGCAGCCGTGGAATAACCCAGTTGCCTCAAGGTCGACGCCATGGTGTAATTATCCTCCAGCGCTTTATCAAACTGGTTGTCCCGTACATTCGCATGACCCTGGCTCACCCCCAGCAGCAAGGACGAGCGGGAAGGCGCACAGACCGGCGCCGCACAGTAATGCTGTGTCAGCATGGCCCCCCCGGCCGCAAGCCTGTCCAGCTCCGGCGAATACTCACAGGGTTTGCCCCGGTCATGGGCCCGCGCCCGCTGGTTCTGGAAAAAAGCGCCGAGATCGCCATAACCCTGGTCATCGACCAAAATGAAGATGATATTGGGCCGCTTGTCCGCTGGTCGCCCTGCAGGCCGGATTTGCGCACCCGCCGGCTTTATTACTGACAATGCAAACAAAACCCCAAACGGTAACCCCGGCGATAATCGAAAAAAGAATCTCTTCATTATACAAAAGTTTGTCTGTTCACGGATACAGCTTCTCCTTCAATCTGTTTTCTCCCGGTCGTTTATCGCTGCGCCCTGATCCGGTAGCGATAGAACCGGTAGTCCGCAGCCTTGTCAATCCTGAAATTAGCATAGCCCGCCTTGTCTACCAACAGCTCTTCCGTTTTTCCCGTCAGCAGGTCGGTGACCTCGATCGACCGGTTGCGGATATATTCAAGCCGGATAGCCTGGGTATCCTTCCCATTCCGCAGCTCCCGGAAAAGCAGCAGCCACCCCGTCGCAGCCCCGGGAACGAGGTCCTGGAAACCAGTCCAGCTGGAATCATCCGGCAGGTCTCCGACCGGGAATATATATCCCTTGAACAGCTCGTCGCGGTCACGCTTATACGCGGACAGCAGCTTCCTGATCTTTTCCCGGTCCGCGTCCGTATAGAATTGCGTCAGCGAGAAGAACATCGGGCTGCCCATCAGCGCAATGGCCGTGCAGTATTCATTGGAATACAAATAAGCATCGCTTAGCCGCCTGTTTATCTTGTCGACATTCTGGATGGCTAGCTGGAATTGGTTGAGGTTTAGGTATTTTGCGAGTTGCCAGGAATCCCTGAGCACCCCATAAGGTTTGTAAATGACACTCACCGGTACCTCGGGTTTGCGGTTCTCCAGCCAGACATTTCCAAACTCCCTGGCGTAGAAATAGCCGACCCTCGGGGCATTTTCCGTGACGTCCCAGTTGACCCGAACGGTATTATGCGTATATTGAACGAATGACCGCACTTTGGCCATGAATTCATCCAGCCTGTGTTTGGTGTCGAGTGACGAAAAATCCAGTTTGACATACCGGAATCCGCCGTTGTCATAATTCCAGCGCAGGTCCTCCCCGGGTATCGTCCAGGACGCCCACAGGCCCAGCTTTACATTTTTGCCGGCCGCATATTCTTTTACGGTGCTCCACCCATTCGGGTAGATAGCATAGGGGGGACCCTGGACGCCTTTTACAGTGGACAGCATGGAGGCTCCCGCCGCGGGTCTCCATTGTTTATAATCCCGTCCCTGCCAGCCATCATCGATCTGCTGTACGTCGACGCCCAACGAGGCCTGTGAGGCTATTTCTTTTAAGACATTTTCTTCGCGGGCTGCATACTGTCCCTGTCCCTCCGGAGAAGTATCCGAGTTGCCCCAGGTATTGGCCATGATATACCGGTCGCTGGCCCTGACGGGGTAACGGATCCGGTCGAATTCCTTCAACGCCAGCAGTGCGTCCGTCGAATCGCCCCGGTAGGGGATGACCCAACTCGCCCAGCAGGTCTTGTACCCAACCGTATCCAGGTCGCCGATCGCCAGCCCAGCCCCCGTCACTCGCAGGCCATCGGCGCCAATATCGAATCCGCCCGTTCCCACACCCGGCTGATTGACGCATTTGTGAGATTCTTTCACCACGACCAACCCGCCCTTCTCCTGCCGCACCAGCAGTCCGCTTGCCCAATCGACAAACACCCCCCGCGATACCCGCTCCTCCCGTAAGATCGGCATCGTGTCGTTATTCCGGTGCTGGGTGTCATTATAATATCCGAAGGCGGTGAGCGATGTTTTTTCTCCGGACCGGACCGGGATCGATTCCACCGCCAGGTTCCTGAAGTCCGCGGTGTCCGCCTGCGCGGGAAGAGGCTCCCCCTTCTGTATGGGCTGCCCCGTCTGAATGGCCTGTCCCGTCTGAATAGGCTGTCGCCCCTTATCCAGGACCCTCATCGCCAACTGGCTCCGGATACCCGATCCGGGATAGACCCATAGTATATATCGCAGTTTCACCCCGATCGAGGCATACCCGAATTCGGCGACCACCGTAATATGCTTTGTCGTAAATCCGCTGTCGTCTTCGATTCGGGCCGACAGATCCTCCAAGACCGCCTTGCCCGGAAGGGCTGGCCCCCAGTCAGCTTCCTCGTCGGCCCATCCCCCGGCCAGATGACCCGGCCGCTCCTCAGCCTGCCCGCGCCACCGTCCATCACCCCGCCCGTTCGACTGTCCCTCCGCCGCATTCCCATGCTGCGCGGTTCCCTGGAGACCATGAAGAACGACGGTGCGAAGCCCGCGCGAAGTGATCCGGTAGACGCGCTCCAGGCCCCCGCTGTTGATTACCAGGGTGCTGTCTGTCGTCCTGCATACGGCGGCTCCGAGATGGATCTCCCGGAACCTGCCAAAAGGAGGATTGCCGGCGGTCGCTGTCAGGCACGACAGCAGGGCCGCCACCCCGGCAAACCAATAAAGCCGATTCTTTCTTGTCATACCTTTTTGTATTGCTTGAATCCCATTTGTATTAGTTGTATCCCGGTTTGTACTAGTTGTATCCCAGGTTCTGTGTCAGCGCCGGGTTCAATAAAATCTCCTGCGAAGGTACGGGGCAAAGCATGTGATAAGACCGGACATTCGCGGCGCCCGTCGGATTGCTCACGGAGTCCGCCTGCACGGCCTCTACCAGGGTGCCCCAACGGTTCAGGTCCCAGCGGTTTTGGAACTCGAAACTCAACTCCCACAGCCTTTCGTTTCTCACCGCCAGCCTCAGCTGATCCTGCGACAAACCCTGCAGGTCGGCAAGACCGGCACGCTCCCGGATGGGGTTTATTTTCGAATACGCATCATCGGTAGGGCCGTTTAGCTCGTTTTCCGCCTCTGCATACATCAGGTAAGCGTCGGCCATCCGGTAAACGATGGAATTCAATCCACTGTTACCCCTGGGTTCCCCCCAATCCATCTGTTTGAATACATAATGGAAGTTGGTATTGATGGTCCCGTTTCCATGCCAGTCGTACCAGGGCTCCCGAAGGTCGTTCGGATCGAAAGAGGCCAAAAAATGCGGGGTGGCCGTCACCAGCCCGTAGCCCGTCATCGTAAAGCCCGGTACCACCGGTTCGTCGACCTGCCTGGGCATATAGCGATCGCTGAAAGCGGTCTGATGCGTATTCTGCGTGAAATCGATCTCCCAGATATCCTCGGCATTATACTCGTTCGCCTGGCCCCAGATGTCTCCGTAGTGAGGCAGCAGGTGGTTGCTGCCGCCGTTCTGGGCGATGATATCCCCCGCTACCGCTTTTGCATGGGTCCAGTCCTTTTCCCAAAGATAAAATTTGCACAACAGCATCTCCGCGGCCCATTTGGAGGCACGGCCCAGGTCCGCGCCCGTCCAGACGGGTGGCAGGTCGGTCGCCGCAACGGTGAGGTCCCGGATCATTTGTTGCCTGACAGTATCCACCGCGACCCGCGGAAGAGCCCCCCCGACCACGGAGACATCGAGCGCGTTTAACCACATGGGCACATCCCCCCAGTAACAGGTGAGCCAGTAATAATAGAGCGACCTTAGAAACAAGGCCTGACCCATGACCTGTGCCTGGGTCGCCGAAGAAATATGGGAATTATTGCTAACCCCGCTGATCACCGTATTGCAATTGGCCACGCCCTGGTACAGCGTCTGCCAGATATTGTCGAGGTTCCCTTCGTCGGCGGTGCTGAGGGTATAAGTCAGGAAGTCGAAGGTGGAAGACCGGCCGCCGGTGGGCGTGGCGATGCCCGCCCCTTCCGAAGACCAATAGCCCAGGTCGTAAGTAGTGCCGCTGCCATATAAAAAATAACAGGTGGAATAGGCGCCGTTGACGCCCTGGATCGCCTCCGCATCGGACTGGAAGAACTCTCCAGGGCTCAGGAAGCTCTTTGGATTCTCCACGAGCGATTTGCTGCAGGAAGAAAATAAGATCAAAGACAAAAAAAACAATTTATATTTTTTCATGACCCGATTTTTAAAATTTTAAGTTGATCCCGAACAGGAAGGAACGGTTTTGGGGATAGGATGCCTGGTCTCCTCCCCCGAGTACAGGACTGGTGCCATTGCTGCTCACCTCGGGATCATATCCCCAGGTATAGTGAGTAAGGTTGAATAAATTGGAACCGGTGAAATAGATGCTGGCGCCCCGCATCCATTTTATCTTTTTGATATCCAGGTCATAGATCAGCTGCAGAGTCTTTAGCCGGAGGAAGGAGCCGTTCTGCACGGCGAACGAATAGGCTTGCGAGTTCACATTGATCCTTTCGTCGGCCCCGGCGCGGGGGATATCCGACTGGGTATTCGAAGGTTCCCATCTCTTCAAAGCGACCTGTCCGACATTGGAAGCGTAGTCGCCGGCAAACCAGCGGGTCCCGAGGGCGTTGATCACATCATTTCCATACGAATATTCGAAATACATTTTCAGGGTGAACCGCTTGTATCTCAGCGATGAGCTGAAACCGCCGAAAAATTTCGGCTGCGGATTCCCGATAATCGTATCATCGGCAGCCCCGTCATATTTGCCGTTCTTATTCACGTCTTTGAACTTTATATCGCCGGGTACCAGGCCCGCCTGGTAGCCGGGCAACTGGTCGATCTCGGCCTGGGTATGGAAGACCCCCTGCGCGACAGACCCCCAGAAGACCGGGGCCGGTTTTCCGACGATCAGCCGGTAACCATCCGCGTTGTCGATAAATTGTTTTCCGGGGCCCAGCGCGAGCACCTTGCTCCGGTTGCCCGCGATGTTTACACTCAGGTCCCAGGAGAAGTTCTTCTGTTCGATCACGATCCCGTGAACGAATAGTTCGAGCCCGGCATTTTGTGTTTTCCCGACGTTTGCCAGCCTGGACGTATAGCCGGTGGTGCCCGGAATCGGGACATTCAGCAAGAGGTTATAGGTCTTTTTATAATACGCATCGAAGTCCACGGATAACCGCCCCTTCAGGAAGGCTGCATCGAGACCGGCATCGTATTGATCCGTCGTCTCCCATTTCAGATCGCAGTTGGGGATATTCCCGAGGACATACCCCAACTGCTGCTGGCTATTGAACCAGGCGTTCGACACGGACAGGGAAGGAAGCGTCGAGTATACGGCGATCGCCTGGTTTCCCGTCTTGCCATAACTGGCGCGGAATTTCAGGCTGGAGAATACATTGAGGTCCCGGATAAAATCTTCATTGCTCAGCTTCCACGCAAACGCGGCCGATGGGAAGAAAGCATATTTATGGTTGGCCGCCAGCCTCGAGGAGCCGTCCTGCCGCGCGGAAGCCGTGAAGAGGTATTTGTCCTCAAACGAATAGTTGACGCGGCCGAGGAAAGAGACAATCGTCCAATCGGAATAACTGGAGGTATTGGTAGCCAGCAACGGGTTCCCTGTGCTCAGGTTATTAAAGGTCAGCGCGTCATTCGTGAACCCCGAGGCATTTGCGGTAACCGACTGGTCCGTCTCCTTCTGGTAAGTGAACCCTCCGAGAACATCCACATGATGTCTCCCGAAATACCGGTTATACGATATCGTATTCTCATTCTGCAGGTTGAAAGACTGCGTACTGGCTATCGTTGCGGATCCTCCCGTATGCTGCGCCATGCTAAGGGGAAGGGTTCCCGGGTTATAAATCTCCGTTTTGGCGTTGTCATTGTCGATGTTCAGGGTAGATCGGAACCGCAAGCCATTTTTGAACGAGGCCTCCGCATACCAGCCTCCCAGCAGGCTATTGTCATAGGTATTATTCAGCGATTCCAGCGCCACGGCGACAGGGTTGTTGAAAGTCTGGCCGCTCAGCGGGCTCAGCAGGGTATAGGCGCCGCTGGAATCCTTCACGGGCAGGCTTGTCGGCGCGGTCTTTAAGATGTCATAAAGGCTGGCCTTGCTGTTGTTCGTGTTCGACCGGTTGAAATTCAGGTTGGTTCCCACCGATAACCAGTCCGTCAGCTTCAGGCCCAGGTTTAACCGGGTCTGGTACCGCCGGAACCCGGAATTCAGGATGATGCCGTCCTGGTTGAAATAGTTGCCCGACAGGTAATAGGTGGCTTTCTCACTTCCTCCTGAAAAAGAGACATTGGCATTTTGGATGGCCGCATCGTGGGTGATCGCCTTTTGCCAGTCGGTGTTCGTCACCTTCGAGAGGTCCGGGTAGACCGGTGCCGTTCCATTGAGCGCAGCCCTGTCGTTGACATAGAGCGCAAGCTGCGGCCCCGTTAGCAAAGGCACTTCTTTTGGAAGCTGTTGCGTACCGGTATACCCATTGACGGTAATGGAGGCGTTCCCCACCTTTCCATGTTTGGTGCTGATCAGGATGACCCCGTTTGCACCCCTTGACCCGTATATAGCGGTAGCAGATGCGTCTTTTAGAATTTCGATCGATTCTATATCGGCAGAGTTAATGGATGTCAGATCGCCACCCCCGATATATCCGTCGACGACGTACAAGGGCTGGTTGGAGGCGGAGATAGAATTCCCGCCGCGGATGGTAATGGAAGTGCCCGCACCCGGAGCGCCGCTGATAGACGTCACGAGCACACCGGCGGCCTTGCCCTGCAGCGCCTCGTCGACACTGGCGACGGGAGCCGACTCGACATCGCTGCCATCGACCCTCGAGACGGATCCTGTCAGATCCGCCTTTTTTACGGTGCCGTAACCCACCACCACCACGACCTGGTCCAGCGCGGAGGCCATATTTTTCGTCAGCGCCACGTCGATTTCAGACCGTCCGGCAACCGCCACCTCTTTTGACGTGAACCCGATGCTGGAAAATACCAGGACGCCGTTCGCTTCCTTCAGGCTCAGGGTGTAAAGGCCCTTCGCATCGGAGACGACCCCGATATGGGTGCCCTTTACAAAGATGCTGACCCCGGGCAACGGATTTCCCGCTTCATCGGTGACCCTTCCACGTATCTCCACCGGTGGCTTGACGACAGCAGGCGGGGGAATGGGAGCCGACGGATGAACCGCTTCGCTTCGCGGCTGTACCACGACGGTATTGTATTTTACAAAGTAGGTCAGGCTTTGATTTTTGAAACAGATATTCAATACATCATCCAACGGTACATCCTTTACATCAAGGCTTACCGGGCTCGAAGTTTTTATCAGCAGGGGATCATACAAAAACTCATAACCGGTCTGCCGGCTGATCAGCTTGAAAATCTTTGGCAGCGGAAGATGCTTGCCGGAAATCGTTACGTTTTGGGAGAATGTTTTGGCGCTAACATGCAAGGTGGCGAGCAAGATAAGAAATGCAGTCAACTTCATAATCAGGACCGTTTTGGGGGGCAAAATCACCCTTCGTTCAGGGACTTTGCAATACACAAGTAGTTCCATACCTTTGAAATGTTTGGGTTTTGAAAGTGAAACAGTCATTAAATAGAAACAGTCATCTTTGAACTGGCTGGTTTACAGGGGACCCAAATATTCACCGGGAGTGTTACCAGCACTTCCGGTTTTCTTTGTCCGCGCCGGTGGCCGGCAGCGGTGGTCTCCCGCAGTAGTTTTGGTTTTCGGTTGGATATCTTTTGTCTGTTATAGCTGTTTATAGCGTATTATCTATTTCATTTATTTTTTTGTTTATTGTCTTTGTTTATTGTCGATACGGTATCACGATGATTTTTCCTCCTTCCGTGGCAAAGCGGACCCTTTTTGTCGCTTCCAGTAATTCGAGTAATTGAGCGGCATATTCTTTCCGGGAGATAGCCCCCGACAGCTCGATGCCCGACAGATCGCCACGGTATTCGATATCGACATCGTACCAGCGCCCGACCTGCCGCATAATGGATTCGATATTTGTCTCGTTGAACTGGAACCTCCCATTTTTCCACGCCAGCACTTCTTCCACGTCGGCATCATCGATGACTCTTATCCGGCCGCCCGCGGGATTGTTATCGCCGGCAGACAGCTGCGCCTGCTGACCCGGTTTCAGCAAAGCCCGGTTGTTTCCACTGACGATCTGAACCGAGCCTTCCGCCAACGTCGTTTTAACGGCGGCTTCATCGGCGTAGGCCATGATATTGAACCCCGTTCCGAGGACATTCACCTTCATGGCGCCGACCGCGACGACAAAAGGCATCGATGGATTCCTGGTCACCTCGAAATAGCCCTCGCCGGTAAGGGTCACTGCACGCTCCTTTCCCGAAAACGAAGTAGGAAATCGAAGGGAAGAAGCGGAATTCAGCCAGGCCCGGGTGCCGTCGGGCAATACGATCCGGTACTGTCCCCCGCGTGGCGTGGTGATCAGGTTATATACCGGTTCGCCGCCCGGGTTGTCTGTAGTATGATAGGCCAGTATACCGCTGTCCAGTTTGACGACCCGGCTGTTTCCCTGGTCGGGTAGGGTTCCGTTTTGCACACTATCGAGCGTCACAATGCTCCCGTCCGCGAGGGTGAGGAAGGCCTTGTTGCTCCCGGGCGCTCCCACCTGTCTGCCTGTCGCGACGGGAGGAGGGGAGGGGTGTTTGTGGCCCGCAAAAAAATAAGCGAGGCTTCCCAGCATGGCCAGCAAGATCACTGCGGCGACAGACCGCAACCGGGCTGCCTGTCCGGATGCAATCCCTGGGGAACGCCCGGGCAGACTGACGACCGGGGCTTTGGGTCCGGTGGTTTCGGCAGGCGTCTCCCGCTCGCCGATCCGCGTCAGCAACTCGCGAAAGACTTCTCCGGGATCGTAGTCGGCTGTTTCCTGAAATGCCTTGTTTACAAAAGCCCCCTCCAGCAACTCATCCCGAAGCGCATGATTGCGCTCATCATCAAATAATTCCCTGAAACGGGCGAGTTCCTCCGCGGTTATCGTCTCCTCCAGGAATTTATGAAACAGCTCTTCAAACGTGGTTTTGGACATCCAATCGAATTTTGCAAAGAAGTACTCGTTTTATAATGCGTATCGCCCGGGCGGCCTGTCACTCCACCCGCATAGCAGCAATAGACGTAAAAAAAGAGACAGGGAATACATCGACGGGAAAAAATTACCGGATCGGTTTATCGGCATGTGCAGACAGGTACTTCCGGATCTCCGTCAGCGCCCTGACGATATAGGCTTTGGAAGATACACGGGAAATACCCATCTGCCGGGCAATCTGTTCATGACTGAGCCCCTCGTCCCGGCTCAATGTAAAAGCGGTTTTCAGTTGGGGCGGCAAACGGTCGACGGCTTCTTTCACCGATTTTTCCAGCTCCAGGAACTCGAGTCTTTGCTGGGGCCCGGGCGTATTATAGGAGAAATAGTCTTCCAGCAGGGTCGCATGGGAAGGCGCCAGCACATTTTTTCGGAGATAATCCAGGACCTGGTTGCGGGAGATGGTATACAGGTAGGCGTCCAGTTTTTTGACATCCGGTAATTTTAAACGATGGTCCCACAGTTTCAGGAAGATCTCCTGCGCCAGGTCTTTGGAAAATTCGGGCGACTTGGTCAGCCGCAGACAGGTGCCATAGACCTGGCTCCAATACCGCCGGAAAATTTCCTGGTAGGCATCTTTGTCACCTTTGGCTACTAATCGTAATAGTTCCGGTTCGGAATGTGAATTTCTCTTGTCCAAATTACCAGTTACAGGCCTTTAGGCCATTCCGTTTATTTGTTGGTTTTCAAATTTCTCTTTTATCCGCAGTCCGTGAAATTTTCTAAGGGCTGACATACCTGACCTGATAGGCGGAAACTCAAAAATAACGAATGGGTTGGTTTTTCGGGACCATCCGCTATTTTTTAACGATCGGCTCGAATGGGACAATATCAGCGACAACAACGGTGACTCTTCAGCGGAAGACCACAGGAACGGCCCTTCCGGGGAGCGGGTGCGAAGAGGAAACTCAAAGCGGCGGCATAGGATTCCATCATACAAAAGTTGTTAGCGTCTCTTATCGACGCGGCAAATATAAATCAATTTATTAGTCTACAAAATTAGTAGGCAATTATTTGAACGACCGGTGCTGGACCCGGATGACTTTTTGCCCTTTTCTGTTCTTTCTGCCCTTTTCTGCCCTCGAAAAGTCCTGCCGGTCTGCTTTTCGACCGCTTGCGAGATAAGACACTCATTCTTCGGAGTTTAGGGTATTTTATTTATACATATTTTATAACATAATGATAATCAATTTATTGAGTTTTTATAGCTAGATAAAAAACGAATTTTTATATAAGTGTAAACGCTTATTAGATTGAATTTGACCCGTAAAATATTGCAAGGAAACACTTAGGTTTTTATCTTGCCTACGAATTAAGACAACAACCAATATCCTACCGTAAAGACGCATTTAGTTGATCATTTACGTACCCTTTATCCACCGAAACTCCACGTTTTCGCATTTCAACGTCAGACTTCTTTTAGGGTTCGTTCGCTACTGATTAGCGTCCCTTAGCATCCTTTGGTTTTAATTCGCTTCCATTCGTGCTCTGATTAGCATCCCGGTTTGTGTGCGGTCGCGTCTCAGGATATCCTCGAAAACCACGTGTAAGGCTTTAGCATCTAATGACCATCTAATGACCATCGCAAAAGGTCAACGGCCTCCGGCTGCTGACACAAGCGATCTTTTATATAATCTGTACCTGTTTACCGGCTTATTTCTTGAATCAAAAAGTGTTTGTTATGAAAACTTCTACCCTACTTACCCTATTGCTGAGCGTTCTCACATGGATCTTTTGCTCAGCAGCCAACGCCCAGGACCCAAACGCCCAGGATCAAAAAGGCCTTCGTGAAAGCGATTGGTTTAACCAGGCGCAATCATTTATCCAAAAGAAGGAATATGACTTTAAGACGATAGGCGATAGCCGCGCCCCCGGCGCTTCTTATGCCTGCGCCAACCGTGCACAGAAGACGGTCTACGGGATTCTCCCGGCAGGATATACCACCAGTCCTTTCCGGTCGTCTACGACTTCCGCTGCCTGGAGCTCTACGTTGACCCTCTCCGGCATAGACAAAGGGAAGAATGCCTTCCGGACTTCGGACAGGCCTTCGGTTGTTCTCCGCGATTCTTATCTGCTGCAACACCACGGACCGTTCGATATCGAATATACAAACGACGCGGCAGGGCTGCGCCAGGATTTTATCATCCTCGGCCGGCCCGCCGGCGACAAGCCCCTGACCCTGTCCCTGGCAATGAAAAATACGAATCTGGCAGCCGTTCTTTCCAAAGACGGAACGCTGCAATTCCAGGACAGGCAGGGAAAAGCCCTCCTTCGTTATGATGGTTTAAAAGTCTGGGATGCGGATCACAAAATGCTCGACGCCCATATGGAATTGCGCGACAGAAACGAACTGGCTATCGTCGTTAACGATCGTTATGCCCGGTACCCTGTCACCATCGACCCGTTGAGCCACTCGGCCGAGTGGTCAGGTTCTGCTCAGGGTGCGCTTCCTTCCCTGGCGACCCAACTCGCCATCGACGGCGCCTATGGCTTCTCCGTAGCCGGTCTCGGCGACGTAAATGGGGACGGATATGCCGATGTCGCCATCGGCGCTCCCGGACTCGCCGACGTGATCACCTCTACCGGCACCCTGACCGGGGTTGGAGCGGTGTTCGTCTATTATGGTAGCGCAGCCGGCCTGGTACTTACCCCGAGTGTGGAACTACAGCCCTCAACAGCCGTTACCGGCGCCCTGTTTGGATTCAGCATCGCCGCAGGTGATATCAACGCCGACGGAAAGAACGATATCATCGTAGGCGCTCCGCTGGACAAGGTCACCCTCTCGACCGGCGGTCCTTCCGGTACTGTCGGCAAGGTATATGTTTTTGCGGGAGGCAACCTGAGCTCCGTCACGACCAGCCCCCTCCTTACCCTGCAGTTGGGAACGAGCTTCCTGCAGAGCGGTGTCAATCTAAGCATCAACGCCCTGTTCGGTTATTCGGTAGCCGTTACAGAGGACATGAATAATGATGGCAAAAAAGATATTCTCGTAGGATCGCCCGCTTATGCCGGTATATCCGCGAGTCTTTTTGGCCCCAGTTTAGGAGTGCAGTCCGGCGCAGCCTTCCTCTTTCTCAGCGGCAGCTCCAATAGCTATACGGTTCAGTCATTGACGCCGCCGACCACCTCCTTACTCGGTCTGGGCTTATTGTCTTCGAATATCTCCGGTCTTTTATTCGGCATCAGCGTCGACGGAACGGGAGACTACAACGGGGACGGCAAACCCGATGTGGTGATAGGCGCACCGGCAGGCGTGAACCTCAGCTCGCTGAGCGCCCTGTTGAATGGCCAGCTGCTTCAGGGAAGCGCCCTGGTCTATTATGGAAATGGTAATGGAGTAGACTACACGCAGCCAGGAGCGACCCTCGCCGCTTCATCGGGTGGCCTGCTGACAAACCTCACGGGGACCCTTTCAAACCTTGTCAACCTGTTCGGTTTTTCCGTAAAAGGCGTCCGTGACGCAAACGGAACAAGGACCGGTAATATCCTGGTGGGAGCTCCTCTCGGAGGCGTCCTTACCAACCTCCTCGGCGGTCTGCAGGTGAAGACCGGGACGGTGAGCCTGTTTCAGAAGAAATCGGCTTCTCCTTCCGGTATCGTGGCGCCCGATCAGCAGCTCAGTTCCCCGAGAAACACCAACACCATTCTCAACCTGGTACAGAGCAGCCTGTTGTTTGGCTTCTCCCTCGACAATACGGAAGACGTGAACTGTGACGGGATCGCGGATATCATCGTCGGGGAACCGGCTTCTTCCGGCGTACAGCTCGTCGGCGCCAACGTAGCCGGCGGATCAGCCTATGTATTCTTCGGTAACGCGGACGGAACCTATCAGACCGCTCCGGGCTGGTCCCTGGGCGCTACCTATGATGCGACACTGGGCGTGAATGTTGCCGCGCTGACAGGGTATAGCGTGGCCGGCGCCGGGAAAGTGAAAGGAGCCGCCGATGTCAACAAGGTATTGGTTGGCTCACCGGGACGAAGCCTCGATTTTGGATCCGGCCTGCTCAACCTGGGTTCTACCCTGAGCACTTTATTTGGATTGGTGTCGGGTAATAACGGAGTGGGGAAGTCGAACCTTTTCGACCTTCAGATCTGCAGCGGCGCTTCCTCTCTTCCCCTCGAGATCACCAACTTCACCGCGACTCTGACCCCCGCAAAAACAGTGCAGATCGGCTGGTCGGTATCTATACAATCCCAGACCGCCTTCTATGTGATCGAACGCAGCAAGGATGGCGCCAATTGGAGTAATGTCAGCATTACACCCGGCAACCCCCGGGATTATAGCGACAGCACTTTTTCCGCCCTCGATATAAATCCTTACAGCGGGATCAGCTACTACCGGTTGAAACAGCTGAACCTGGACAACGAAGCCTTTTACACCGATGTCAGGGTGATCAACAACAGCGATGCCCAGGTGCCGGGGATTCATATTTCCAACCCCTTCACCAGTTTTGTTACCATACAGCTGAATACCGCGAGTGATAATAATATGCAGATAGACCTGCTGGATATAAACGGTCAACTCATGCTGCGCCAGACAACCCCGGTAACGGCAGGCATGAATACCTTCCAGGTGAACGGCCTGTCTCACCTGGCGAGAGGAGTCTACGTGGCACACGTTTACAACGGCACCGACAACTATGCGGTAAAATTAATAAAGGAATGACGACTAAACCGATAAAGGAATGACGACCAGACCTATAAACGAATAACGGACGGTTTCTAGATTCAGGTAAGCCAAAAAGCTCCGGATCCTGCAAAGGTGAAGGAGCTTTTTTAGGCCACTTCATACAACTGCTCAAAATCATGCAATACCGATTTCCAATTGAACTCTTCCACGATCATTCTTTGGGCGTTTTCACGCAATTCGGCCGTTCCGCCGCCTTGTATCCGATGGTACAGACTGGATAGCGCATCGGATACGGAAGAAGCTTCGGTCGAATTGATCACTTCTCCGCAACCATAACGACGGACTGCGTCTCCCATATTGGTTGCCTGCGTGACAAGGCTGGGAATGCCCATCGATGCGGCTTCTAATATGGTGGCCGGCAGGTCTTCATACCGGCTGGGTTGCGCCACGACCTGCATTTGACATAGCAGGGCGAGTTTCTCCTTGCCAAACTGCCAGTCCAGGAACCTTACCTTTCTCACGATCCCCAGTTCGACCGCCATCTTTTCCAGCTTGACCTTGCCCCTTCCGTTTCCGCTGATCCAGAGACGGGCCGAAGGCACACTCTTTTGGAAAAGAGCAAATCCCTTCATTAATGCATCCAATCCTTTTTCACGGATATCCAGGCGGCCGCAGTATCCAACCACGAAATGGCTGTTCCCGGCTGGAAGAGAAGGACTGGTCACTTCGCCTTTCTCATATCCATAGCGTATCAATACAGTCTTTTTATTGGGGCAGAGCTTTTGCATCCGGTCGGCTTCCTTTTGACCCAGACAATGGATCGTCTCCGCATATTTCCAGATCTTTCTTTCAAACAGATGCAAATAGAGGAACTTCCGCAGACGGTCCTGCTTAAGAGCGGCCCGGTCATAACTTCCGTGCGGACTGAATACATAAGGAATGCGGTACCGGCGAAGGACCTTTACCAGCGAATAAAAGGCTGGATTGAATCCGCCGTGAAGATGAAAAATAGAGTCGTTTTTCTTTTTGACGATCGCCTGCACCAGCCGCTTGTCCAGTTTTCTCGCATCGCCATGCGATTTGAACAAGAATGTGTCATACTGAGTGCCTGGATAGTCGTGGTGAGCGGCGCGGGTAAGACCCCAGAGACTCACTCTTGCGCCTGAATTGGATTGCTGTATAGCGAGTTCGTGTACGAGTCTGCCTACCCCGGTAAGACGAGCAGGATTGATTTTGCCCATGAGGACATGAATGATCTCCATTTTTTTGTAGGATTTTGGATTGGTTCCGGAAAAGAGTTTAGTTGCTGGTTTGCGGAGGTGGTTTGTTAGTTAACGGCGATTGGTTAAGAGATGGGATTTCTATTCTTCTGTTAAACAGAAAAATATAGAATTTATTGCTTATTTGATAGGTATTAACATTTATAAATTTTATAAATATTTGATAATTAATATATAAAATGATTAAAATTGGGAGATATACGAGGCGGGGGAGAAGGTTTTTTGTATTTAAATCCAAAAAGCCCTAAATTCATTCTTTAATAGGATAAGGTTTAATGGTTAATGGTATTTGATTAGAGCGTCCCCCCGTTATGCGGGGGGATTTTTTTATGCGATGGTGGTTTAATAGTCGCCCCTTCCGGATATTACTTTTCTACCTGTTTATCCTTTTTACCACAACGATGGCCGGCGACAGTACAAGCGATAACCGGCGACGACAAAAACAATGATCGACAGAGACAAAAACAATGATCTGAAGAGCAAAGACAGTGACCGGCAGAGGCAAGGACTATGACCGGCGGAGACAAAACGAATAACGGGATAAGGGTCCTTTGTGCGGCCGGTGAGGGCGGCGGTATTAACCAATAGGGGTGAAGGTTAGTCAAAATAAATCAACGGCTATTTCGTTTTAGGGCTGTCGCACGATGATTTTGTTGTTCAAAAAAGCTATATTTATCGTAGAAATATTCCCGGTCCATTCCCTAACAGATCACACATTTTCCATCATTGAAGGAATATTTTTATTTTCCGGGTCTGATTAGTTGAATTTTTTTGGGATTTATCAAAATGACTCCCCAAATGCAAAAATTTAACGAGGAGCTTACTATCCTGACGGTGGAAGATAATCCAAGTGATCTATATCTGCTGGAGCATCTGCTAAAAGGATCCGCGCTCGGAATAAAAGGGCTTTTTTCATCCGACAGGGTCACGGAAGCTTTCGGGATCCTCGAGACCGAAGAGATCGATATCGTTTTACTGGATCTCTCTTTGCCCGACAGTTGTGGCATCCAAACCTTTCTGAGCATCAGACCGGCGGTCCGGGACATTCCCGTCATTATACTGACAGGCCTGCAGGATACCAGCGTAGCCCTGGAAGCCATAAAAGAGGGCGCGCAGGACTATCTTGTCAAGGGGGAATTCAATGAGAACCTGCTCGTAAAATCCATACAATACAGCATTGAAAGGAAGCGTAACCTCGTACGCCTATGGGAAAGTAATGAAAGGTTCAATGTGGTGACAAAAGTCACAAACGATGCCATCTGGGATTGGGACCTTCTCACCGGTAAAATGTTCCTTGTCGGCGATGCCTTCAAGCGAATATTCGGCTATGATGTCGTAGATGCGGTAGGCCCGGAAGATCTCTGGGAAAGTTCCCTGCACCCCGACGACCGGGCACGCGTGATGGAGAAACTCGGGAAGGTCATAAAAGACGGCGGCGTCATCTCCTGGGATGACGAATACCGGCTCAAAAAGAGTAACGGCGAATATGCCTATGTGCATGACCGTGGATATATCACCTATGATCCCGTAAACCGGAAACCGGTCCGTATGATCGGAGCTATGCAGGATATCACAGCCAGGAAAAAGGCGGAGGATATCATCCTGGCGTCGGAGGAGAAATACCGGCAGGTCTTCTATAAGAACCCTTACCCGGCCTGGATCTACGATATCGACACCCTGAATATACTGGAAGTCAATGATTCCGCCATCCGGAAATACGGGTTTGACAAGGCCGAATTCCTTCGCCTGACCATGAAAGACCTGCATTCTCCGGAGGATGCCGTCGAGTTCCTGCAGGCATTAGGCTCTCCTGAAACCCTGGAAAGTTCCGCGGACCCCGTCGGCTCCGGCATACTCCCCGGCCCGGAAAGGAAACTCTGGCGGCATTACAACAAAGAGGGATCCGTGATGATCGTCGAGATCA
Organism: Puia sp.; assembly: GCA_031292515.1. Lineage (GTDB taxonomy): Bacteria > Bacteroidota > Bacteroidia > Chitinophagales > Chitinophagaceae > Puia. Next base: position 38,313 of record JARLGZ010000080.1, read on the forward strand.
CCTCTCACCAGATAGACTATTTTGGGAAAAAAGCCATGCAGGTCATTGTGAACGACCTGACGGAACGGATAAGGCTTGAAAAAGAATTGTCCATGCAGCAGAAATTGAGACAGCAACAGATCACGGGCCTGGTGCTGAATGCCCAGGAGAAGGAAAGGGCAGGCCTGGGAAAGGAGTTGCACGACAATATAAACCAGATACTGGCCACCTCGAAACTATACCTCGACCTTGCCATCGAGGAAGAGGATCCCCGGATGGAACTGCTGGTGAAAAGCCGTCGCAATATTTCGATGGCTATCGAAGAGATCCGGAAACTGTCTAAAGAACTGATATCTTCCAGCCTCAGCGACCTGGGGCTGATCCAGTCCATCAGGGAACTCATCCGTAATATCCGGTCCGCAAAAAAAATGAAGATCAAACTAAGTCTGAAGGGGGTAAAGGAGGAATTGCTGAAAGAAGAGGAGAAGATTACGATTTACCGTATCATCCAGGAGCAGTTGAACAACATCTTAAAACATGCTTTTGCCTCCTCCGTCGTCATCGAACTTTACCGCACCGCGGGAGAACTTTACCTGAGTGTAAAAGATGACGGCAGAGGCTTCGATACCAGGGTACGCCGGAAAGGCATCGGCATCTCCAATATCATCAGCCGGGCGGGATTGTGCAACGGCCGGGTGGAAATCGAATCCGCTCCCGGCAAAGGATGCCGCATTGAAGTGATCCTGCCGGTGAAGGACCAGCTCGTCAACAGATAGCTCGCGACAGACAGATCGCGAACAGACAGATTGTTAACAGATAGATCGTTATCGATAAATCAATCGATAAATCAATCAATAAATAAGTCGACCGCATATAAATAACCAATCGCACCGGTATGCAAAAGAAACTGTCATGCATCTTGCTCATCGACGATGACGAGCCAACCAATTTTATCAATCGGATGATTATCGAAGAAGTCGGTTGTGCCGGAGAGGTAAAGATCATGCAGGGGGGCAGGGAAGCACTCGATTATCTTAGTCATTGCGGGGAATCGGCAGGAGGCTATCCCTGTCCTGACCTGATTCTGCTGGATGTGAATATGCCGGCCATGGATGGCTGGGAATTCCTTGCACAGTACAAGGAGCTTTCAAATACGCAGAAAGCCGAGATTGTGGTGGTCATGCTGACTACCTCCCTGAATCCGGATGACCAGATCCGGGCAGAAAGGATTCCCGAGATTTCAGGATTCAGAAACAAACCGCTGAACGCCGACATGCTGAGACAAATCATCACAGACTTTTTCGGCGTTTGCTAAAACGAGCGGGGCTCAGCATGGGAGACGCTGATCACAACAGGTTATTATCCTTCTTCCTGTGAAGAATGCAGAAAGGATACTTCTTTGCCATTTCATTCAGTCGTTGCAACGTCTCGTCGTCGGGAGGAACAGGGGCTTTCGCCTGCATTTTTTTTGTCCTGGGATAGTGTATGATCCTTACGGATGAGAATCCGGGTGCGCCATTGGCTGGATCCGTGGTAACGGGAGGCTTCATGTGATATAGGTTGATAATGAATAGAATCAAAATTCTTCAAGGGAGTAACGGAATAGGGAGGGGCGGACTATGACAAGCGGCAGTATGATTCCAGACTACTGGTCTCTATACTAAAGTTAATATGTATATCTATGAAATCCTAATTGTTCTGCAGGTTTTTTTTGTACGTCTTTCCCCGCCTCATCCCCCTTCTCCGGAACGGGAAGTCGAAGGCCGATCGGATAGCAGGTCGAAAACGGTTGCGTAAAAAAGGCCGGTTACTAAAGCTGTTTTCTTAAGTTTGAGCCATGAATAAAAAGACCGAAGATAAAAATTACCTGATGCGCCAGACCATGCGTTGGTTTGGCCCTTCTGACCCTGTCCGGCTCAGCGATATCCGGCAGGCCGGGTGCTCCGGCGTTGTAACGGCCCTTCATCATATCCCCAACGGAGAACCCTGGTCCCGGGAAGAAATCCTGCAAAGACGGGGGATCATTGAAGACGCGGGGCTGACCTGGGACGTCGTGGAGAGCGTACCCGTCCATGAGTCCATTAAGACCCGGACCGGCCGCTATGCGGAATATGTCCGGAATTACGGCGAGACCCTCCGCAACCTCTCGGCCTGCGGCATTCACACCGTCACTTATAATTTTATGCCGGTTCTCGACTGGACCCGCACCGACCTGTCTTACCCCGTCGCCGACGGCTCACTCGCATTGCGTTTTGAAAAAGCGGCTTTTATAGCATTTGACCTCTTCATCCTGCAACGGAAGGATGCGGAAAAAGAGTATACGACCGCCGAACTGAAAAGAGCCGAACTTCGTTGGGAGCAGATGTCCGGGGAAGAGCGGCTCCGGTTGCAGCGGAATATCATCGCCGGCCTGCCCGGCAGCGAAGAAAGCTTTACGATCGACCAGTTCCGTTCCATACTGGATACCTATCAGGGGATCGACGCCGCGAAATTGAGGGCTCACCTGGTCGGCTTCCTGCGGGAGATCATGCCCGTCGCCGAAGAGGCCGGTATCAAAATGGTCGTCCACCCCGACGACCCGCCCGATCCGATCCTGGGGCTGCCGCGGGTCGTAAGTACCGCATCCGATGTCAGGGCATTGTTTGAGGCGGTCCCCTCGGACGCCAACGGCCTGTGTTTCTGCACGGGTTCCTTCGGGGTCAGGGCCGACAACGAGTTGCCGGAAATGGTCAGGCTGTTCGGAGACCGGATTCATTTTGTGCACCTGAGAAGCACCCGGCGGAATGAACAAGGCGATTTTTTTGAAGACAATCACCTCGAAGGCGATGTCGATATGTACAATGTCATAAAAGAACTGCTCGGGATTATGAAGACCCGGAAGGTCTCGGTCCCGATGCGTCCCGACCACGGACACCAAATGCTCGATGACCTGGACAAGAAGACCAATCCCGGTTATTCCGGCATCGGAAGGTTGCGGGGACTGGCCGAATTGCGCGGGCTGGAGATGGGTATTCACAGATCCTCATACGTGTGAACCCTATACGTTTGAGCTCCATACGTTTGAGACCCTTACGTTTGAGATCCTTACGTTTGAGACCTAATGCCGTATTGATAGGCCCACCCTGCCTCCCAAAATTGCGACCCATTAAAAAAAACAGAAACGGATGAGAAAATTCCTGGACGAAGACTTCCTGTTGACCGGAAAAACCGCGCAGCGCCTGTATCACGAATTTGCGAAGGACATGCCGGTGATAGACTATCATTGCCACCTGCCGCCTGATCAGATTGCAACGGACAGGGTATTCGAAAACCTTACAAAGGCATGGCTGGATGGAGACCATTATAAATGGCGTGCCATGCGTGCCAATGGCATCGGGGAGAAATATTGCACAGGTACCGCCGATGACCGTGAAAAGTTCAGCCAGTGGGCGGCGACGGTGCCTTACACCCTGCGCAACCCCCTCTATCACTGGACCCACCTGGAATTGCAGCGATATTTCGATATTGACGAAATCCTGAATCCCGCCAGCGCCGGAAGGATCTACGACACCTGCAACGAACGGCTTCAATCTCCCGGTTACTCCGTCCTCGGTCTTCTTCGCAAAATGAAGGTGGAACTGATCTGTACGACAGACGACCCACTGGATTCACTCGAGTGGCACCGGACCATCGCCAGGCAAGGATCCATCAGGGTCCTGCCCGCCTTCCGCCCCGATAAGGCGATGAACGTCGAAGACCCGGCTGTCTTTAACGGGTATGTCGATCAGTTGGAATCGGTCTCCGGTTTGGCCATCGGAAGCTATGAAGAATTCCTGGCGGCGTTAAAAAAAAGACATGACTTCTTCGCCGAAAATGGCTGCACCCTTTCCGATCACGGGCTGGAGCATATCGATGCGGAAACCTATACTCACCGGGAATTGCAGGATGTTTTTAACAAGATCCGCTCGGGCAGGGAACTCAGTCAACCCGAAAAGGCTGTATTCAGATCCGCCATGCTGGTGGAACTGGCTGTCTGGGACTGGGAGAAAGGCTGGGTCCAGCAATTCCATATCGGGGCCCTTCGCAACAACAACACCCGGGCGATGAGATCCCTGGGCCCGGACACGGGATGGGACTCCATCGGTGACTTTTCACAGGCCAGGTCGCTTTCCCGTTTTCTCAACAGGCTGGATACCGATGACAAGCTGGCAAAGACCATCCTTTATAATCTCAATCCCGCGGATAATGAATTGATGGCCTCGATGATCGGGAATTTTAATGACGGGTCCGTCGCCGGCAAAATCCAGTATGGTTCGGCCTGGTGGTTTCTCGATCAGAAAGACGGGATGACACGACAGCTCAACGCCTTGTCCAATATGGGGCTTTTGACTCGCTTCGTCGGCATGCTTACGGATTCCAGGAGTTTTTTGTCCTATCCCCGGCACGAATATTTCAGGCGGATCCTATGCAATCTTTTCGGCGAAGAGGTGGATCAGGGCGAATTGCCCTCGGACATCGGGCGGATCGGTCAGGTGATAAAGGATATCTGCTACCATAACGCACGTAACTATTTTGGATGGTAGGAACAACCCGCGACAGGGCGAGCGGGGATTCGATTTTTGTCGAAAATCGCATAAATTGATGATAGCTAAAACGATTTAGTTCATTATCTTTATAGGAGACTGGGAAAATTGATAAACAGATCGGATACTGCAAGATAGGAAACATAGATATTGGAAAAGAAGATAATTTGTTTGACAACCCTGTTTGTCTTTTGATCAAGTCTTAATCAATTTCTGATGAAGAAGGTTTCCATTAGCGATATTGCGCGGAAGGCGGGCGTATCTGTTTCCACCGTCTCGTTTGTGATGAACGATAAGGCCGTGAAGATGAGGATCAGCCAGGAAGTGATCCAAAGGGTGGAAAGAATAGCCCGGGAGATGGGGTATCACCCGAATCAACTGGCGAGGGGGCTGCGTACCGGGAAAACAAAGACGATCGGTCTGATCGTTGAAAATATCTCCAATACCTTTTTTGCGATCCTGGCCAAGACGATCGAGGACGAGGCAAAAAAGTTCGACTATAAAGTAGTGTATTGCAGTACCGACAATGACGCGGTCAAGGCCCGGGAGCTGATCAATATGCTGTCTCAAAGACAGGTCGACGGGTACATCATCACACCCACGGAAGAACTCCTGGAAGACATCAGGAAACTGCAGGCTGACAATAAGCCGGTCATCCTCATCGACCGGTATTTCCCCGATCACAAAGAAATCCCGTATGTATTGGTGGATAACTATGCGGGAGTCACCGAGGGTATGCAATACCTGATCGGCAAAGGCTACCGGAAGATCGCGCTGGTGTCTATCGAAGTAGACATGGCTCATATGAATGACCGCCTGCGGGCGTATTACGATGTCCTGGGAATGCATGGGATCGGCGCCGACGAGATCACCCTGAAGTTGATCCCTTACGGATATGATGAGCGCTCGGCCTTACAGGAGATCATCGACCTCTTAACGGAAAGAAAGGACAAGATCGATGCCGTATTTTTCCTGACAAATTATCTGGGCGTGTTGGGGATCGAGGCAATCAAAAGACTGGATATTAAGGTCCCTTCGGAGATGGCCGTTCTCTGTTTCGACGATAACGACATATTCAGGCTGTACACCCCCGGCATATCCGTTATCCGGCAGCCGGTTCGGGAGATCGGGCAACGGGCGATACTAGGCCTGATGGAACGGCTGAAGCCGGCGAATGGGAATGGAGCCCACGAACCTATAAACATCAAATTACCCGCCGAACTCGTCCGCCGCGAATCTATCTGAGCTACCCGGTAGAGTCTCTCACCATCAGCGTCGATGGAATGATGATACATTCATTGGCCGGCATGGCACTCTCTCTTTTAAGCGCTTTAAAAAGGGCGGAAGCGGCAGCCTTGCCCATTTCAAAGGCCGGCTGGGTGATCGTAGTCAGGGAGGGATTCAGGATAGCCGCCGAGGACAGGTTCGAAAAGCCGACGATCTTCACGTCTCCCGGAATGGACAACTGGAGCTCCCTGCATACAAGATAGGTAGTGATCGACAGCCTCTCAATAGAGGCGATGATCCCGTCAAACCGATCCTTCCGCTCCAATGCGTTCCGGATGGTTGTGTAACTTTTTTCCGGATCTTCGGGACAAAGGATGATATCCGAAGAGTTGAAGGCATATTGGTGATCGGACAGTGCTTTTTTATAGCCTTCCATCCTTTTTATCGTTATCGAAAGGCCGGGGGACATGCCCAGAAATCCTACGCGCTTGCAGTTCTTTCCGATCAGGTACTGCGTGGCCTTATAAGCGCTCTCGAAGTCGTCCGTAATCACCTTCGTCGTTTCCACATCTTCACAGACCCTGTCAAAAAAAACGATGGGCATATCTTTGGCGTACAAATCGCGGATATGGCCGGTTCCCGTCGTTTGGCCAGAAAGGGAGATGAGGACACCGTCTACGCGCCCGCTTTGAAAATCCTGGAGAATGGCCTCTTCTTTCAGCAGGCTTTCATGGGTCAGGTAGATCAGCACATGATAGCCTTTTTCAACGGCAACCGCTTCGATCCCATCGATGGCCAGCGAAAAGAAGCTGTTGGCGATTTCCGGCAGTACGACGGCAATCGTCTTGCTTTTCCTTCTCCGGAGACTGCTGGCATAAGGGTTCGGAATATAATTTAGTTTTCTGGCAAGATCCTGCACCTTTTGCTTGGTCCCGGCGCTGATCTCATGGCTATCCCGCAAGGCTTTCGACACGGTCCCCACCGACAGCCCCAGTTCTTTTGCCAGCGCCCTTATATTAATATTGCTCATAGGACAAAAATAGGAATTCCTGACCCATTCGATGGGCCGCTCAACAGATCCGCGAGGGTTTGCCGTAAGAAGGAGCCGGGAGGGAGAAGTAGCGAGTGCCTTCTAAAGGGCCTGGAACTTACTAATAGGCCTGGAAGATCTTTAAGATGATGATGGCAACAGCCATTCCCGCAATAAAGATGCCGGCCAGCAGCAGATAGCTGTGGTTGACAGCCATCTTTTTTAACTTGTAGAGCGTATTCATGGTAAGGTGGTTTTCGGATTCGGAACAATCGGATATTGGATAAGATCGGTCGGGATAAAATTAATAACGATTACCCGTTCTTTCTAGTATATCCCTGTCGGATAATTGTTTACAGGAAGGAGTTTTTAAGGGTAACTATAGATAGAAATAGTGAGTAGTGAGTAGTGAGTAGTGAGTGGGAGAGAAAGAGAGCGGGGCGTGGTCCGTGGTGGGGGATGTGTTTTTTTGTTTTTTTCGATTTACAAGTAAATCGAACTTCCGGGAGCAACGAACGATTTACATGTAAATCGTTTTTTTCAGCCAAAAGACTTATCCCCCCTCGGGTCTAAAATTTGTATAGAGTTTCGGACCGGATCGTTGAACTATATGTCTCTTAGTCAAGACATGAGTGGTGAGTGGTGAGTGGTGAGTAGTGAGTGGTCAGTGGTCAGTAGTGAGTGGGATGAAGACATTATAAATATAATATAAAAGAGGGGAGCTTTCTACGCTCCCCTCTGTGTAGTTATTACTTATATACAGTATATCACGTGGAAAATTGTTTTACGATACTCACCAGTCACCACTGACTACTCACTAAGACACTGCCTTGTTGACAAGCGCGGCGGCTTCGCTGAGAAGGATGGCCGATTGCACCTTCAGACCGCTTTCGGTGATGAGCTTTTTTGCTTCCTCCGCATTTGTGCCCTGAAGGCGGACGATGATCGGTACCTTTATATCCCCGATCGAGTTATAAGCGTCGATCACACCCTGCGCTACACGGTCGCAACGTACGATCCCGCCGAATATATTGATCAGGATGGCTTTGACTTTCGGATCCTTGAGGATGATACGGAATCCGGCTTCTACGGTCTGCGCGTTGGCGGTTCCGCCTACGTCCAGGAAGTTGGCAGGCTCCCCGCCGCTCAGCTTGATCATATCCATCGAGGCCATCGCAAGGCCTGCGCCATTTACCATACAGCCTACATTGCCATCCAGTTTTACAAAATTCAGGTTGTATTTTCCCGCTTCTACTTCGGTGGGGTCTTCTTCGCTGATATCGCGGAGCGCCTCCAGGTCGGCATGCCGCATCAGGGCATTGTCGTCCAGGTTCATTTTGCAATCCACCGCAATGATCTTCTCATCGCTGGTTTTAAAGAGAGGGTTGATTTCCAGCATCGCACAGTCAAGGCCGGTATAGGCATTGTACAGGTTCGTAACGAATTTTACGCAATTTTTAAGCGCTTCCCCGCTCAATCCCAGGTTGAAGGCGATCTTCCTGGCCTGGAAGGGTTGAAGACCGCTTCCGGGATATACCCATTCCTTGAAGATTTTTTCGGGTGTATTGTGAGCGACTTCCTCGATATCCATGCCCCCTTCGGTGCTGTACATGATGACGTTCTGTCCCTTGGCCCTGTCGAGCAGGATAGACAGGTAGAATTCCTTTACCGGGTTGGGGCCGGGATAATAGACGTCCTGCGCAATCAGTACTTTATTTACTTTTTTCCCGGCAGGTCCCGTCTGGATGGTTACCAGCGTGCCTCCGAGGAGCGTGGAAGCAATCTGCTTCACTTCTTCGGAGTTTTTTCCGACGGCGACCCCGCGCTGTTCCGTTCCTTTGATCTTGCCTTTTCCACGGCCGCCGGCGTGGATCTGCGCCTTTACTACAGCGAAACTGTTTCCAAACTGCACTTTAAGATTTTTATACGCTTCTTCGGCGGATCCGGCACTATCGACGGGAATGCCTTCCTGGACGGGTACATTATATTTCTTCAGTAGTTCCTTGGCCTGGTATTCGTGCAAGTTCATGTAAGAAAATTTGTTGCGAAAATAGGACAATTTCGTATATCTCGTACACATCGTATATATCGTGGATATCGGCCTCATTCCCCGAATTCGCGGCTCGCCATTCGCGTCCGTGCCACTTCGCGTATTCCGGATAACACATTTTGATGTAGGTTTGCACCTATTATAATTTTTCGCCGAATGCCGGATACTATTATTCAAGCACTGCAGGAGACCGTTCAATTCATAAAAAAGATCCAGCCCCATCCCCCGGAAATAGGGATCGTACTCGGAAGCGGACTGGGAAACTTGTCGGAGGGTATCGAAGTGGAAATAGAAATACCCTATAAGGATATCCCCCATTTTCCCGTCTCCACCGTAGAAGGTCATCACGGGGGGCTGCTATTTGGAAAGTATGCCGGGCGCCGTATCGTGGCGATGGCCGGCCGGTTTCACTATTATGAAGGATATACCGCCGAGCAGGTCGCCTTCCCCATCCGGGTCATGAAATTCCTGGGGATCCACACCCTCCTGCTCTCGAATGCGGCCGGTGGGATGAACCCGGCCTTTCGGGTAGGCGATCTGATGATCCTCACGGACCATATCAGCTTTTTCACCCCGAACCCGCTGGTGGGCAGGAATTTCGAGGCGCTGGGGCCCCGGTTTCCCGATATGAGCGAACCCTATAGCCATGAACTGATCAGGAAAGCGAAAGAGATCGGAAAACGGTTGGGTATCGCCCTGCATGAAGGCGTCTATGCAGGGGTGACAGGCCCTACTTTCGAGACCCGCGCGGAATACAGATTTCTGCACCTCGCGGGAGGGGATGCCGTGGGAATGAGTACCGTACAGGAAGTCATCGCCGCGAGACACATGGGACTGCGGGTTTTTGCGCTGAGCGTCATCACAGATCTCGGTATCCGCGAAGAAGACAACGTGATCACGCATGAAGAGGTACTGGAGGCGGCCCGCCAGGCGGAGCCTAAACTCACCCTGCTGTTCCAGGAATTGATAGCCGCCCTGTAAGAGGACATACGGAGGGCAACAAGTAGCTTGCCTTTAATATTAACGTTCTTATAAACGGCTGTCAATCAGTTAATGAGTATCTTCGGCCGATCAGGTCGATTCTCCCGAATTTTTAATCCCCGTGAAGAGAAGCAGGATCATAATCATCATCATATTGTCTGGATGCCTCCTGGCGTTCAGCAAGGGCGTGCAGGCACAAGGCAGCCCTTTTTCAAAATTCCAGGGCGTCGGTGGAGGCGGGGAAGGCAAGAAAGATAGCCTGGCCCATCGTTCAGGCCTGGAAGACTCCATAACCATTAATTTCCGGTATCTCGACTCCAGCAGGTACAGGAAACTGGACTCGTCCCTGTTCAATTTTTCAAAACTTGTGCCCCCGCCACGGACTTATATCGATCTGGGCAACCTGGGAACCCCGTCCCGCGACCTGGTATTCTCCCCGCGCATGGTCTCGGGATGGGATGCCGGCCTGCATGGTCTGGATACATACACCTTCAATGTCCCCGAAACCCGGTTCTATAACACGACCAGGCCCTATTCGACCCTGGGCTATCTCCAGGGCAGCAAGAATGAACTCATGGTCGACCTGTTCCATACGCAGAACATAAAACCCAACTGGAATTTTGCCTTTGAATACCGCTTTCTCAACTCGGTGGGGACGTTCAACAACCAGCATTCCAACGACAATAATTACCGGTTCAGCTCCTGGTACCAATCCCGAAGTAAACGCTACCAGAATTTTGTCGTGATCGTAGGCAGTAAACTGCAGGTAGGGGAGAACGGAGGGATCAAAAGCGCGAGCGACCTCGACTCCAACTCCTATTCCCTGGGTGCGACCCTCCCTACCCAGATAGGAGGCAATACGATCGCCAACGGCAACCCCTTCAGCACCAATATCGCAACGGGTACGAAATATGCGACGGGCACCTTTTTGATGAGACAGCAATATGACCTCGGACAAAAGGACTCCATTGTAACCGATTCGACGGTCATCCCTCTGTTCTACCCGCGGCTCCGCATAGAACACACCCTCACCTACAGTACCTATGATTTTAATTTTATAGACCAGCCCGACCCGTTAAATTCCCAGCCGCTCGACTCCGCCTATTACGCCAGTTTCTATAATCTCAAAAGCCTGACCGGTTCCGACACGATCGTCCGCCGCGACAACTGGAAGATATTGACCAATGACTTCTCGCTATACCAGTTCCCCGATTCGAAAAACGCCCAGCAGTTTATAAAAGTGGGCGCTTCCTATGAGAGCCTGAAAGGTTTCTTCGACACCAGCTACACCCTGAAAGGCGCCGTAAGCAGTTATAATCTCTTCCTGCATGGTGAATACCGCAATAAGACCCGCAACCAGAAATGGGACATCGAGGCCAACGGAAAACTCTATCTCAGCGGCTTCAACTCGGGGGATTATAATGCCTATATCAGCCTGAAAAGATATATCAGCAGGCAGGTTGGGTATCTGCAGGTCGGTTTCCAGGACGTCAGCCGCACACCTTCCTTTACCTTCAACCCGGAAAGCAGCTTCTACCTGGATCAGTTTCATAAGTTTAACAAGGAGAACACGACCAATATATTCGCATCTCTCGAGCAACCGCAACATCATCTGATCCTGAAGGGGTCCTATTACCTGATCAGCAATTATTCCTATTACAGCGATTACTACAAGGCCAGCCAGGAATCCACGCTCTTCAATCTCCTGCAGATAAGCCTCGAGAAGCAGATCACGATCTACAGGCACTGGAAATGGTGGACCCAGACCTACCTGCAACAGGTGGCCGGCGCCTCACCCGTCAATGTGCCTCTCGTACTTTCCAATAACCGCGTAGGTTACGTCGGGAATTTTGGATTCAGAAACCTGAACATCAGCTTTGGTCTTGAAATCAGGTATTTTACGCCTTACAAAGCCGACGGATATGCCCCGCTGACGGGTCAGTTCTTTACCCAGAAGGATACCACGATTTCGCAGCATCTGCCGGATATCACCGGCTATCTCCATTTCCGGGTCCGGAGCCTTACTGCCTATGTCCGGACGGAAAATCTGAATACGATGCGCATAGGTCCGAATGGATTTGGATTCAGCAACTATAACTTTGTGGGACCCAATTATCCTTCTCCGGGTCTGTTGATCCGGGTAGGTTTCTCCTGGGGGTTTGTCGATTGACGGAACGGTAACGGAAGCAGCCGATAGGATATAGGATATACGGATAAAATTTGCTTATTTGCAAAATATCCTGGCGCCGAAATTCAGTTATTGGCTGGGACAAAAAGATAAAATTCAATAATATGCACACAACCTCACGCTTTCCGGTCCGCAGGGGACTGCACCTGTTATTATTGACGGCGGTGCTGACGGCCGCGGTGGGACTGACCGGCTTTTCACAATCCCGGCCAAAGGCCGGACAGCCGGCCCCCGATGTATCGCTGCCTGGCCCGGACGGGAAGACCGTAAAATTATCGGATCTCAAAGGCACCGTCGTATTGATAGACTTCTGGGCCAGCTGGTGCGGCCCCTGCCGGAGGAACAACCCCCACCTGGTAAAGCTGTATAAGAAATATCACGGGAAGGGTCTGGAGATCCTGGGGGTGTCCCTGGATGAAAAAGACCAGGATTGGAAGACCGCCGTTCAACAGGATGGTCTTGGCTGGCTGCAGGTAAACGACAACAAAGGGTGGAACGCCTCTTCGGCCGCCAGCTATGGCGTCGATGCGATCCCTGCGTCTTTCCTGATCGATAAGGAGGGAGTGGTCCGCGGAGTGGACCTCGTCGGATGGGACCTGGAGTCGGCGATCAAAAAGCTGCTGAAATAGAGGTCGCTGCAAAAAAAAAAACGGTCACGCCGATCATCCCGGTCACGCCGGTCTTGCGGATCATCCCGGTCCTGCGGATCATGCCGGTCGGGTGGCCGGATCTCAGTTGTCAGCGCAATCGGGTTCCTCGCAAGGCTCGTCCTGCATCTCTATCTCCAGGGTGGCATGCTGAATATTGAGGTGAAGCAGTTCGTGTTTGATATCGTGTTTGAGTTTTTCGATGGATTCCAGCTTCGCCTGGTCATCCACGACGAGGTGGGCCGTAAGGGCATTCTCCGTCGTGCTGATGGCCCAGATATGGATATGATGAAAATCCTTGACCCCTTTCATTTGTTCAATATTTTCCCTGACCTTCTTCAGGTCGATGCCTTCCGGAACTCCATCCAGGGACAGGCGTAAGCTGTCTTTCAGCAACCCCCAGGTACTGAAAAGGATCACGACGGCGATCACCAGGCTGAGGGCGGCGTCGATCCAATATAAATGGGTATAGAGGATGATGATTCCCCCGATCACCAAACCGGCAGACACGATGGCGTCGGATAACAGATGAAGAAAGGCGCTCCGGATGTTCAGATCATTTTCCTTGCTCCGGAAGAAGAGCAGGGCCGTGAGAGCGTTGATCAGGATACCGACGGCCGCGACGATCGAGATCGTCTTGCCCGGAAGCGGTTGCGGGTCCATCAGGCGATGGATCGCCTCATAGCTGATGGCGCCCAGGGACAGCAACAGGATGGCCGCATTGAACAAGGCCACCAGGATCGTGGTCTTCTTATAACCATAAGTATACTTCTCGGTCGGCTTTACCTTCAGCAGCCGGATGGCCATCAGCGACATGGCCAGGCTCGCGACATCGGCGAGGTTATGACCCGCGTCGGAAAGCAGGGACAAAGAATGTATATAAAGGCCGGTTACGACTTCCAGGATTACGAATAGGAAGTTCAGGGCGATGCCGATCACGAAGGCCCGGTTGACCTCTTTCAGGTCGATCGGATGATGGTGGCCATGATGATGGCCATGACTGTGGCCATGGTCGTGACCATGACTATGGGTATGCGTATGTTCCACCGGGCGAAGCTACCACTTACCGGTTGAATATAGTCATTAAATATGCCCGTTAACAGGTTGATTAAACCGGGCGGCCTTTCTTCCCGGGAATTGCGTATAATTGCAGAAACCCCTGTCGGATGAGGACGATCCTGAACCTGTTATTTGTGTGGGCGGCTATCTCCCCGCTTTGTACCATGGCCCAGGACGCGAACCGGCCGGAATCGGGCGCCGGCTTGCAGGCGGGAGACCGGGCAACCTCCTCCTTGAATCCAAAGCCGCCCGAATATTTCCCCGTCGCCATAGAAGCGATCTTGAACGATTTTCCTTACAATTTCTGGCATATAACCGGAGAACTGTTGGCAGCCCAGGCGGAGATAGAAAACTATGCGTCTGTCATTGAACTGCCCGGAGCAGTGAGCTGTACCATTACGCGGTATCATTCTAAAGAAGATACGACGGCGAGCTGGCAGGCCAGGATGTTCGAAGGAGATCATTTTCCGGAAGCGTCTCGCGCATACGGCGAGTTATATCGCAAGCTGCAGCGCTGCTATCTTAAGCTTGCGGATGGGAGCCTGCTCTTCCTGAAGGGTGAATGGCGACCCGCAAAAGAAGAAGCTCCCTTTACGACCAGCGCTTTGAAATTGCAGACGGGGGATCCGCGTTACAAATACCTGACCATCGAAGTGGAACTGGTGTACCTGGTCAGCGATTGGGTAATCAACATCAATATCATGAGCAAAAAACCCGATGACGCCCCGGCGGCCGGTAATGACAATAGCCAGGCTCATGTATTTTGAGGGTTATAGCCGGGGTTATGGCCTGCTTCTTCTCTTTTTTAACGCGAATTGTTTCTGAATAACAGAAACGGCTGTGATGGTCAGCCTGATCACCGAATTACGGTGCAAACCGGTAATGTTCCCGGTGATCTTTACGAGATCTTCCTTTTCGATCCCGGGATTTTCAACCAGGGCTGCGAGATTACCGGAGCTGGCGAAAATAAAATAAAGATTGCTGATGAGTTTCAGGGTCTTGGCTCCTTCAGCATTGGTATCCTGCGGCGCCTTGTAGGTCAGGATGACCTCATTTTTGCTCACATCCATTTCCTTGATGATTCCCTGAAGCACGATCGATTTTCCAATGAACTCCTTCTCCTGTTCCAGCAGCTGGTCGTTCAGGGTCGTATCCTCCCCGTTCCTTCTGAGCCGGTTGTATAGTTTCAAATAAGGCTCGAGGTCGATTAAGGTCATAAAAGAACCGGTTTTTAAAAGTTAATATAGATGAAAGGTTAATATAATATAGATCAAAAGTTAAGATACCATTTTTATCCGGATCGGCGGCCGGCTTAGATCCGTCAGATCACCGGCTGGCGACCGGTCTGCCCGGGCCTGCTTTTGTCTTTCCGGCCTGCGGTCTTTCAAAAAAGGCCACGCTGCCACCTACCCATTCTTTGTCCTGGTTATAACGGACACCGATCATTTTACCTTTGCTGAGACGCGCCAGGTTGATGGCCGGTCTGGGTCTCGGATCTCCCTCTTTCCAAAGATACATTATACGTATCTCTGCTTTGGCGGGTTTATCCGGGGTCAGGATACAGTCGGCATAGTCCACCTTCTTTTGCAGGATCCAATTGGCGGGGTCTTTTATTTTGTAAAGATCTTCCGCCGTCAGGTCGATGATGACACCCTGACCCGCAAAGGAGAAAAGGGGTTTGAGGACATAGTTTTCCAGGTCGTAAGGGATCTGCGTGATCTCGTTTAAAAAGAAGGTAGGGGGCACAAAGGGATGTCGGATGAACGGCATCGTAAATTTGCTGACGCGATAAAACCAATTGGGGTGGGTGACCCATTTTACATTCAGGGGCTGCCGGATATCTATATGGGGACCGATGTCTTCTTTCCGGGCATTCAGTTCGTCGAAGATGATGCGGTTGTAGATTCGTTTTACGGGCGTTTTCATACCGGATCCCTCACGGATATAGAACAGATCTTTTCCTTCCAGGATCAGTTCCGTCAGGCACACGGGCTGTATACCGAGATAGTCGCGGGTACAGTAGAAATCGATCTTTGTTTTTTGCTTATGCGGGTTGATTTCCAGGAGGATCGTGTTTTCGGGGGGCGTGTCGCCCAATATGACCTGCTTCAGCAATTCTATATATCCGGTATGATCCAGCCCATCCAGGTACTGACTGTATCCTGCGGGCAGGGGCAGATAATTGCCGAGCAGATCCGGGTACCATGCCTGGAACCCATACAAACTGGGAAACCCCTGCATTTCTATCAGCTGCGGTTCCAGGTTGCCCATCCCATCATTGCAGATGCCAAAATCGAAAACCAGGAAATGACAGTGGTCGTTTTCATCGGGCACCCTGTCTCCCGGAGAAATGGATCGTTCGGTAATGGATTTAAAGGAGGGGTCGAGCATGAAATCGATGATTTTTTCGCAAACCTCCTTCATCTGCTCGCCAAAAGAAAAAGGCACGAATACAGGCGTTTCCGCAATCCTGAATTCGATGGCGCCCGGGTATCTCTTGTCCAGATCTTTCAGGAAGGCCTCATATTGTTCCTTTGTAAAGGCATCGTTGTATGCTTCTCTTAAAGCCGGCACCATCGTTATCGTATTTTAGGAAAGATACAGCGTTTTTGTGAGTGGTGAGTGGTCAGTGGTGAGTGGTGTTCCCATGTCTTTCGGCTTTAATAAGGGTATATCAACTCGCGACCGTTGTACTCCACCCGCTAAAGTGGTCCTTACAGAATCTTTTACGACACTCACCACTGACCACTCCCCACTCACAGTATCAGCGACTCCCCGCCGTGGCAACTTCCAACGCCTCATCCAGGAAGTTGGGAATGACATGACTGGACGTCCACCGGATTTTGTCGGGGTCGTCGAGCTGTGCGATCATACTTTGCCATTTCTCTTCTCCATGCTCGGCAATGACGATCTTTTTCCTGTCCTCACGTTGAAGATACATGCTCATTCCTTCGGCATCCGCTTCGGGATGGAATTGAGTGCCAACCATGCTATCGTTAAACCGGATAGCCATGATGGCCCTTTCCAGTGGCACATGCGGCCGTTCTTTTTCGATGGCCAGCACGCGGGCGCCCATTTCATCCAGCTTTCGGGGGTCTGAGCCGACGACCTGGTAATTGCGACTGTCAACCGCGTAGAACGGGTCCTGGAGACCGGTGAAAAGAGGATCCTCTTTCCCGGTTCCGACCATATGGACGGGGAAAACCCCGAAAGCGGTCGATCGGCGGCGGGTCACCCGGGCGATCGAATAATGGCGGCAGGCCAATTGAAAGGAATGGCAAATAAACAGTATATGTTTCCTATCCTGCAGAGGGGCCTTCCGGTTATGTGTTTCCACCTGCCGGAGCCAGTCAAAATAATTGTTCTCCCAGACGCTATGCTCACTTTCGAGCGGACTTCCGGGGCCTCCGCTGGAGAGGTATAGGTCATAGGACAGATCGGGGACCTTGTTTTCGAGCCTTACCTCGAATTCATCCCGGGAGAGGTCCAGGCCATGAGTTTCGGCATATCGATCGAGAAGGCTCCTCAGACACCGCATTCCCTGGTTGGGCTGGCCTTCATAAAGATCCAGGATCGCCACACGTATTTTCCCTGTCTTGCGCATGGCTGCAAACTTAAGAATTCCACTCTATCAATTGATAGAAATCGGATTTAAAACTGTCCCCGATCGGAATGATCTTTTTGCCGACATAGATCTCGTTGCGGGCAATCGAATCGATATGCGAAATGGAAACGATAAAGGAACGATGGACCCGGATGAACTCGTCGGGCGGAAGCTTCTGCGAGAATGATTTTAGATTATTGAGCGTGAGGATGGGATCCGACTTTCCCTTGAGGTATATCTGCGTATAGTCTTTCATCCCTTCGCAGAACAGGATGTCTTCGAATTTTATCTTTATGATCTTATATTCCGATTTGATGAATACGAAACGGTTGCTCCTGCCCTGTTGAATATAGATCGTTGTCGACAGGTAGTCTTTGATCTTGTTCATCGTGCTGAGAAAGAGTTCGAAGGACAGGGGGCGTCTCAGGAAACTAAAGATGTCCATATCCGTCTCTTTTTTCTCCATATCCTGCTTGCCGGCGATACAGATGACGATCGGGTAATAGCTGGTCTCCCTTAACCGGAGCATGATCGCATTGTCCAGCAGACGGATATCCCAGAAGATGATATCGGCTTTATGATGGGTTACCAGGTGATAGACGTCGGAAGGGGATTCGCATTTGCCGGAAAAATGGAGCCGGGGGGTCTTGGCAATGTACTCGCGTAAAAGCGCACTTTGCTTGTTATCATCTTCTACAACGATACAATTCAGCTTTTGCATGGTTCTAATCCCATTTTCTGCCCCTTGTATTCCAGACCTCCCTGAAGGAGAGCGCGAATGTCAGGTTCACATATTTTTCTTTTACCAGATCGTTGGAGGTGGTCCCCTTGATCCCATATTGCAATACGATACTATAGCTCAAAGGGCTTTTCAGGGCGTTGACGCCATAACCTATCGTCAGCCCCATGTCTTTTATCTGTTCGCCATTGGCGCTCAGGTAGGAGTTGCCATAATAGACACCGGACTGAAAATAGCTTTTTTCGACCCGGGTATTGTAGAAGGCCTTCTTCCTGGAGATCTCGAAGCCCGCGGATACTTTTTGGCTGTTCTCCAACTGGTAGTTATTGCCGGAATAGTTCAGCGAGGACCAGCCCTGGTATCTGTAATCACCTACGATCGTGTATTTCTTATCCTTTGTCAGCGCGAAGCCAAAGCCATAGGTGTTAGGGAGAGAGAAATAGCTCTCCCTCAGCGTCTTGGAATAAAGCGTCGTAGAATCGGGCCCCAACACCGTCTGGGTATACTGGGCAAACAGGTCAGACCTGTGAGAATAGGTCGCACCCAGCGAGTAGTCCCAGTGTTTGTTGATCTTTCCAAACGCCTGTATACCATAATCGGCAACGAGATTGGTCAGGTTCATATTGTTCGTCGTCGAGACCAGCGTGGCGTAACTCGCGCTTTGAAGAATATCTTTCTGGGAGATGGTCCCGAACAGGTAAGCCAGGTCCACTCCCACAGAGATATGATGAAAGAACTCGTATGAATTTGCCCAATACACCTTATTGGTACTGCCATAACCCTGGTAGAAGTGATTGACCGATTCGGTGGTACTCCCCTGGATGATGGCCGGGGCGTTGAATTCATAGTTCTCCGAGCTGAAGGGCGTGAGACCAAAACTGGTTCCCCAGTGTTTGGATACCTTCATGCCCAAGACCAGTCTCCGGAAGCTGATATCCGCAGATTGATTGTTGGAAGCGTCCACCGGCGTGCCGGTATAATCGATAAAGCTGCCTCTCAGACCCAGTTCTGCCGTAAAGATCTGGTTGTCCAGTGCGCTGAACGAGGCCGGATTATTATTGATCAGGAAATGCGAGGACCGGTAAGCGATACCCGTATTGGCCAGCCCCGAAGTCCGGTTATAAAAATTATCGTCCAGGTCACCGATTCCAAGAATGGAATAAGGGGAATTATTGGATTGGGCGTATAGCCCCAGTGTGGAGAGAGACGAGAAGAATATGAGTAGGCTGAATTTCATTGCCGTATAATTCTGGTTATAATTACTAGAACTGCTGCTTAAGAGATATATAATATACTTTTAATGTTACCCTGTTTTCTACCGAGGCCTGGAACCTGTCCGGGAGCACCATTCTGTTCAGGCTGGTGTCATTCGCCGGTGCCGGCATGTTGAGAAAAAGTCCGTCCAGGTTGACGGTGCCCGTCAAACCTGCCTGCTGCTGGATATAAGCCGACAGATCGTAGGTATAGAAGGTGTTCCCGGGGTTCAGGTAATCTATGGAGAGATTTCCTGTCTGCGCCGATCCGTTCAAGGTCAGGGGGCTGCCTATCAGGTTGTTCTGGTCGGTGACATAGAGTTCCAGCACGGGGGGAAGTCGGTAATTCGTATTATTATAGGTGCCTATTTTTGGTTTTACGATCAACTGCGCTCTCAAAATACTCAGGTAGTCGGGTCTTAGCAGGATCGTTGAAAGATACGGGAAGGTCATTTTGATCTTTAACCCCGTGAGAGGCTGGAGATAGGCATTGTTCCCGGTGGCCGTAGAAGGCGTCTCGGGAGGAGCCTGTACGGGCTGTACCGGCAGCACCAGGTTGTTGAGCGGGGTAGCCGTCCTGTCCGTGGTAATGCTATTAAATTGATAAGCCTTGTTGCTCAGCTGGAAATCCGCAAATTTATTGGTCGTGACCAGGGTCGGCTCATGATAATAGATGCGCATCACCATCGAATCCTTGAATCCATAGAGCGCCGAGGGGTTGGGGTCGAGGGAAGAGACGCACAAACCCTTGAAGAACTGGAGAAAAGTACTGTTGATCTTTACCGTATCGGATTGATTCCTCAACATGGTGAAAAGCCGCTGGCCGAGTGCGTCCGACATTTTTATGCGGATGGTATCGTTCTCGAAAAGAGAAGTATAGCCCGCCGTAGGGGTTACCACCAAGTTGCTGACCGATCCAAGCATCGTCGGATCGACCGGGAAGGAACTGTTGGTAAAGAATGTTGACTGCAGATACGGCAAAAGGATCTGCGAGGTCAGCTGGTTCACCTTATAGCTGACCGGCCGGGTGGTATCGCCATAATAATTATGGTTTATCCGCATGATCAGGGCTATGGAATCATAATCCGAGTTGATGGTAAGGGCGGGAATAGAGGCGGGTGCGACCTGGAAAAAGCTTTTGGAGTTTACCACCCCGAATTGATTGTCCAGGTAGCTGCCGACCAGGGCGGTTCCGGTGCCGGCGCTGGCAATGGAATCTACTAAAACGGTGGAAAGATTCACACTTAACGTATCGACCACAACAACTAAGGCATTACTGTTGTTCTGTACAAAGCTATTGCCGAAAGTGATGGTAGGCTCTTTTTGACAGCAAACCAGGAAAAAAACAGCCAAAAACGGTAACAAAAAAACGATTCGCTCTTTTCTGCAATTAGTATTTTTAGTCATGCGGATATCTTGTCTGGCTTGTAAGTTGTTGTAAGTGACGCATTTGTGCCGGCCTGATATTTGTAAGTTTTTGCAATAATAAGGGGCTTACCTGTTACTATTTTGTTAGTATGGATTAATGGCTATAATAAAGCGATCAATCGGCATTTTTTATATACGAATTACAGGCTTGCCCGGCCAAAGATAGTAAAAAAGCGATCATAAAAAAGCTGGCTGCTAAATCGGATGGTTCGCCCTTTCTGACGGCGAAAACCCATTTCACCGGGTATTTGCGGCAAAAATACCGGAAAGGGGGTGTTATTCTTTTTTTCGTATATGAAAAAAGCCGTATTGTCTATTAAAATGACCCGAAAATACATTTTAACGATTTTGCTACTGTGACTTCAAATACATTAGCGAAAAATATCGAAAAAATTATGAAGCGGATTAACATTTCGTTGTTATCGTTGATGTTATTGGTTACGCTGTTCACCTTGTTTTCGTGTTCCAAAACTAGTCTGAGCTATTCCCAGGATGGAGACTGGGTCACCCGTGCGGCTTTTGGAGGAAGGGCAAGAGGTGAAGCAGTGTCCTTTACGATAGGAAATTACGCCTATGTCGCTACCGGATATGATCCCCAGAATCCCAATGTCCGTCTCACGGATACCTGGAAATTCGATCCTTCCGGATCAACCGGGACCTGGAGAAACCAGGAAGCGGACTATCCGGTTGGTCAAAGCCAGGCGACCGGTCGCAGCCAGGCGGTTGCTTTCGTCTGCAATAACGGATTGGCGTATGTTGGATCCGGCTATGATGGTTATACTGCCTTAAGTGATTTCTACTCTTATGATCCGGTAGCCAATGCGTGGACCGCGATCGCTCCGCTGGCCGATAATATCAAAACCTATCCCCGGTATGATGCCGTTGCCTTTGGTATCCAGGATACCGGTTATGTAATGACCGGCAGCCTCGACCAGAGCAACCTCTGGGGCGATGTATGGTCCTATTATCCAGGCACCAATACCTGGACCCAGTCTGTCAGCTTCCCGGGACAAGCCCGTACCCAGGCTGTCGCCTTTACCTATAAAGACAGGGGATATGTAGTGACCGGCGTTGCCAACAATACGCAGCTCTATGATTTTTACCTGTTCGATCCCGCGAAACCGGATTCTTCGAAATGGTTCCAGCTGCGTAATATTGCCAATACGAGTTCCGACACGTATGACGACGGATATGTGAATATCGTTCGTCAGAACGCCGTGGCATTTGTCATGCTGGGCGTACGCGACGGTGACCTGGCCTATCTCACGACCGGTAAGAACGGTTCTCTGTATACCACTACCTGGGAATATTATTTCGCCAATGACACCTGGAAAGAGAAGACACCGCTGGAGGCCGGAGCCCGGGAGGGAGCCGTCGCTTTCACCGTGAGAAACAGGGGATATGTGTCAACCGGTTTATCGGGTACCACCGCATATAGCGATTTATATGAGTGGCATCCGGATAGTGTACAGATCACCGGTAACTAGGAGGTCCAAATGAAGAAGTTCAAATGGATCGCCGGCGGATTTGGCATCATGCTATTGGTCGGGGTGGGGTTGCGGATGCGGCATAATCAGCAGGTGCAGTTTGAGAAGACCCATGTATACGTCCAGGCCAGACCCATCAGTACTTCCCTGGGTTGGGGTTACGAGATCGTGGTAGGGGATACCATCTTCATCCACCAGGAATTTATCCCGGCCATCCCGGGCAAACATGGTTTCCGTACGAAAGAAGACGCGATGAAAGTCGGCATGAAGATCATCGATAAGATGAAGCACGGAAAAGTGGAAGCCATCACCGTGGGAGATCTGAGGGAAATGGGAATCATCGACAGCATTCCTGCCAACTCGATCCCGACCGTGATCCGGCCGCACCGCGATACCGTCGAACGCATGAGATTGCCGAAATAAGGTTTTTTGAAGATCCGCAAAGCGGCTTTATAATAACCCGGCATACCCCAACAGGTCATAATCATTTCAACATAGGAAGGGACCGGTCGCAAGACCGGTCCCTTTCGTATAAATTAGTTTCTGCCAATTAGCCGGGACTTCTTATTTTGCGCATCCTTTATTCATCTATACATTAGTAACATGAGAAAGATCCAGCTTTTTTTTACCGCTCTTTTGTTTTTGCTGCAGACGGGTTTCGCGCAGACGAAGAGCCACTACGATCAGCATGCCGCCTTTGACCCCTTATTCTATCCTTCCGGAAGCACACTATACAGGAGCGCCGGAGGCGCTCCCGGACCCAAATACTGGACGAACCGGGCAGACTATAAGATTCAGTCCAGCCTCGATACCGTCGGTCATGAACTGACCGGCTCGGTCATCATTACCTATACGAACAATAGCCCTGACAATCTTCCCTTTCTCTGGCTGCAGCTGGACCAGAATATCTACCGGGAAGATTCCCGCGGCGAAGCGGTGAGCCCGGTTACCGGAGGTCGCTGGGCCAACAAGAGCTTCACCGAGGGAGATGTCTTAAAATCGGTGACCCTTCTGCAGAACGGCAAATCCCTGAAAGCCGATTACCTGGTTACCGATACCCGGATGAAGATCAACCTGGGAGAGGCGCTGAAAGCCGGCGGAGGGAGCATCCAGATAAAGATAGATTATTCATTCGTCGTGCCCCAATACGGCACCGACCGCATGGGCAGGCTGCAAACGGGCAACGGCTGGATCTATGAAGTGGCGCAGTGGTATCCCCGGATGGCTGTGTACGACGATGTATCCGGATGGAACCTGCTTCCTTATCTGGGCGCCGGCGAATTTTATCTCGAATATGGAAATATCGATTATACGGTCACCGCGCCTGCCGGCATGGTGGTGGCCGGTTCCGGAGAACTGCTGAACCCCGCGGAGGTCTTGACCCCCGTGCAGATCGCCAGGCTGGCAAAGGCGAGGGCAAGCGATAAGACGGTCTTTATCAAGACAGCGGAAGAGGTGAACGAGCCCTCTTCCCATCTTCCCAAAAAGACGCTGACCTGGCATTTTAAGTGCGTCAACACCCGCGATGTCGCCTGGGGAGCTTCCCGCTCATTTATTTGGGATGCCGCGAAGATCGACTTGCCGAGCGGAAAGAAGGCGCTGGCCCAATCCGTCTATCCTGCCGAGAGCGCCGGAAACGGCCTCTGGGGACGGTCTACCGAATTTGTAAAAGGATGCATCGAATTATATTCCCGGGAATGGTATGAATTCACCTACCCGGTGGCCACCAATGTAGCAGGAATCGTCAACGGCATGGAATATCCCGGGATCGTCTTCTGCTCCGCCCAGAGCGGTAACGGAGGTCTGTGGAACGTCACCAATCATGAATTCGGTCACAACTGGTTCCCCATGATCGTCGGCTCCAACGAAAGAAAATATGCCTGGATGGACGAGGGGTTCAACACATTTATCAACGGCGTGGATACCCGGGTATTCAATCACGGAGAATTCAACGCAAAAGAAGACATGCAGCGCCTCGCAAAACCCTATTTCGGCCCGAACTCGGAACCCATCATGACCATCCCCGACGTGATCAACAGCAGCGCCCTGGGGGTGGCGGCCTATGCGAAGCCGGCTTTGGCCCTCGATCTCCTCAGGAAATACATATTGGGCGAAAAAAGATTTGACCAGGCCTTCCGTGCTTATGTCGACCGCTGGGCCTTTAAACACCCGACGCCCTGGGATTTCTTCCGGACGATGGAGAATGTCGGCGGCGAAGACCTAGGATGGTTCTGGCGTGGATGGATACTCCATAACTGGAAACTCGATCAATCCGTAAAAGAAGTAAAATACCCAGGCAACGATCCTTCCAGAGGCGCTTTGATAACCGTTGAAAACCTGGAAGAGATGGTGATGCCTGTCGTCGTAGCCATTCAACAGGAAAACGGGAAAAAGGACACCATCACCCTCCCGGCCGAAATCTGGCAGAAAGGCCCGCATTGGACCTTTGCCTTTCATTCCGATTCGAAGATTAAGTCCGTCGTTATAGACCCCTTGCACGAATTCCCCGATATCGACCCTTCCAACAATACCTGGACCGGTGAGGCAATGGTGAAGCCCGTGCCCGCCGGCGTCTCCGCCAATGACGTCATCGAAAACTACCTGAAGAGCATCGGCGGCAAAGACAAGCTGAAGGCTGTCATGGACCTCTCTACGGTGTCCTCCGGCGCAGTACAGGGCCAGAAGATCGTGTTTACCCACAAATACAAGAGCCCCGATAAATACCTGCTGGAAGTCAGTCTTCCCGACCTGAACATGGTGGCGGAGAAACTGATCATCAACGGTGACAGCATCCGGCACACCCAGATGGGAAAAGACGCGGGCCCGATCGATCCGAAAATGAAGCAGTTGATGAAAGAGGATGAAATGCAGTTCCCCGAATTGAATTTCTCGCAGACCCGATATAAGACCGAACTGACAAGCGTAAAAAATATCGATGGCAACGATGCCTACGAAATGAAGGTGACCTATCCTTCCGGCGACGTCTATACCGTCTATTATGACGTGAAGACGGGCTACCGGATCAGGGAGATCGTCACCAGCCAGGAAGACAACAAAACGGCCACCACGGATTACGGAGACTACCGCGAGGTGAGCGGCATCAAATTCCCTTACAGCGTCGTAAAAGAACTTTCCGCTTTCACCTTTACGCTAACGCTGCAAAGTGTGGAAGTGAATGCGGGCCTCGGCGATGCGGTGTTCCAGTAGTGAACGGTCAGTGGTGAACGGTGAGTGGTGAGTGGGATGAAGACATTGTAAAAGAGGGGAGCGTTTTCTAAGCTCCCCTCTTTTGTTCTCTTTTGTTGTTATATACTACTTATATATATCACCTGGAAAATTCTTTTACGATACTCACTACTCCCCACTCACTATCACAATCCGTGCAGAAACTGGTCATGTATATAATCCACCACGCTGGTGAGACTGCCGGAGTCGGCGTAGACTTTTAGCTGCCGGTCGGCGCCTGTGCCCCTTTCGAGCATTTTGGACACGAAGCTGGTGGCGTGACGGCATCCCAGATGATCCACGACATCGTCTACAAAGTCCAGCAATTCATACAGGAGCACCCGGGTATTGACTTCTTCCTCTTTGCCGAAATCGATCAGGTGGCCATCGATCCCATACCGGCTGGCCCGCCATTTGTTCTCGTTGATCAGGGCGCGGGAGTACTGGATATAATTCATGTTCAGGGTCCGCAGCTTATAGATCTTCGCACAGATCGCCTGGAACAGCGCGGCGATGGTCATCGTCTCCTCGACGGTCATCGGCACATCGCAGATCCGGAATTCTACCGTGTTAAAGAAAGGGTGCACCCGGAGATCCCACCAGATCTTCTTGCCGTTGTCTATGCAGTTGGTCCTGACCAGCAGTTTTACGAAATTGTCGTACGCTTCGATGCTTTCGAAATACTCCGGGATACCCGTTCGCGGAAATTTATCGAAGACCTTTGTACGAAACGACTTATAGCCCGTCTGGCGCCCCTCCCAGAATGGTGAATTGGTGCTCAGCGCATAGATATGCGGCAGGAAATACCGGGTGGAATTAGCGATATGATTGGCCATTTCCCGGCTTTCCATGCCCACATGGACATGCAGCCCAAAGATCAGGTTGCTGCGGGCGGCTTCCTGCAGTTCGTTTACGATCTCGTTGTAACGCACATGATCGGTGATCAGCTGGCTCTCCCAATGGCTGAAAGGGTGGGTGCCGGAAGCGCCTACCCAGAGACCGAGTTCGCCCGCTATCTGCGAAATCGTCTTTCGCAGGACGGACACGTCCTTAAACGCCTCGTCGATGTCGGCACAAATATCCGTGCCTACCTCCACCACAGCCTGGTGCATCTCCGCCTTTACCTTGTCCTTTATCATCTTCTGCCCTTCGGAAACGATCTTCTGCTCATGGCTTTTCAGCTCACGCGTAGCCGGATCCACGACCATGTATTCCTCTTCGATGCCTAACGTGAAGTTCTTGTAATTGATATTCGCCATACAACACTTTATTTTTCAAATATTTCATCTACCTGTATATTGAATCCCGGCACGGCCCTGGATTTTAGCAAGTCGCTGCCCGCATACATCTTCGCGCCACCAAATCTCCCCACGACCTCTCCCGGCCCCCGTTCCCCCTGCCTGTTCGTCTCCGTTTCCAACAGGAAAACCACCAGGTTCTCCTCGACGGGGTTGACGACCCAGTATTCCCGCACGCCGGCCTCCTCATACAATTCGAACTTCAGCCGCACTTCCTTTTGTGAATTGCCCGGTGAAAGGATCTCGATGACCAGGTCCGGCGCCCCGCATACCCCGCGATCGTCGATTTTCGTGGGGTCGCAGACGACGCAGACATCGGGCTGTACGACGTGGTGATCTCGTCATCCCTTTTGCGGTTTTTTACCGGCAGCCTGATATCGTAGGGCGCGACAAATACCCGGCAAACCTGTCCTTTCAGATGATTATACAACTCATTGAATAATCTCCCTCCAACCACCTGGTGCGCCGTATTGGGCACTCCCATCTTGAAGATCTTTCCCCGGAAAAGCTCCAGCCTTTCCTCGAATTTCCACCGCATATAATCGGCATAGGTATAGACGAGCGAAGGGTCGGGTTCTTCCACCGTCTGGTAACTGTCATCGTCGACATTGTAAATGGTAAGCATATAGGATTGTTTTTAAGGTTTAAAAGTATAAATAAAGCTTTCTCCGGTACCCCGACCGACCGCCTCCCTTTCCCGGGTCAACAGCTCCCGGTCAGACCAACGGCACATGTTGACTGCTGCGTCTGATGTATTCTCCCCAGGTGAGGTTATCGATTCCGTCCCGGTGGACCAGCGCCCGCTCTATCGCGTAGTTGGCAGCCGTCTCGACGACCCACTCAAAATTGTCTTCGCCCACGCTGGTCCGCTCCGCATCCGGAGCCGGGTTGCAAAAATCGATCGCATAGGGTATGCCGTCCCGGACGGCCAGCTCCACGGTATTGAAGTCATAACCGAGATACCGGTTGATCCGGATGACGATCTCCTCCATCTGTCGAAGCCTCTCCGCGGAAGGATTGAAATCGTGGGTATACCGGAGATGGTGCGGGTTGCGCGGCTCATACCCCATGATGCGGACATACTTGCCGCCGATACAATAACAGCGGTAATATTCTTCAAAGACGATCTCTTCCTGCAGCAGCATGACGAGTTGCCCGGTCTCGGAATGTTTCTGATAGAACTCCTCCGGGGAATGCAGCTTATAAACATGTTTCCATCCTCCCCCGGCAAAAGGTTTCATATAAGCCGGGAATCCCGTATAGCTGAAGATACTTTCCCAATCCAGCGGGAAAACCAGGTTGGAGAAGGACTGATCGCTTGTATCCGGCGGTAGCTCCCGGGATGGCAGGATGACGGTCTTCGGAACCGGGACTCCGGTAAGCGTGGCGAGACAATTATTGAAGAACTTCTCGTCCGCGCTCCACCAGAACGGGTTGTTGATGACCGCCGCATCGCAGAGCGCGGCGTTCTTCAGGTAGGCCCGATAGAAGGGCACATCGTGCGATATCCGGTCTACGATGACGGCATAGCCGGAAGACACCCCTTGCATCACCTTGTCTATGCGCACGGGCTCGGCTACAATCCCCTGCACGTTCTTGCTGTTGATACGTTCGATGAACGCCATGGGGAAACTTCTCTCCTGACCGAACAGGATGCCTATTTTTTTATTTCCGTTCATAAATTCTTTTTTCTTTTTCGTGCGTCGAAAATCGGGTGTGCGACCGGCATCCGCATCCGCGCGTGTGACCGGAATCTGTCAGCGAAACCGCAAAAAACAAATAGCCGCTATAAACAAAGGACACCATCCTTTATCGGATTAAAGAGAGATAGTGCGGGAACATCTCCTTCCATACCGGCCAGTCATGGGTCCTGTTGGGTCGTATGTCCAGCCAGTGGCTGATATTCTTTTGCGCCAGGATCCGGCTCAACCGCTCATTTTCCGCCAGACAGCTATCGGCATCGGCCGTTCCCAGGACAATCCCCATGTTCCACAGCGCCGGATCGTTGTCGCCCGGAATAAAATCCACCGGGTTGTTATAGTAGACCGTGTCGTCATAATAACCGTCCGTGAAGGAGCGGATATCAAAAATGCCGCTCATGGAAAAACAATAACCCGTCATTCCCGGGTGGCGGAAGGCGAAATTCACCGCGTGATATCCTCCGAAACTGCAACCCCCGACGGCCACCTTTGCATAGGAGGTTTCCCGGAGCGCCCTGGGAGCAATTTCCGTATAGATCAACTGGTCATAACAATTTTGGTGGTAAGCCCGCCGGGCCGGTGTGATACTCCTGTCATACCAGCTGAAAGCGTCGATGCTGTCGGGGCAGTAGATCTTGACTTTTTTATTTTCCAGGAACCAACGCGCCGTTTCGATCAGCCCCTGGTCTTTGTACTGATAATACGAGCCTTTCGAAGTAGGGAAGAGGATGACGGGCTGCCCTGCTTCTCCAAACACCAGCATTTCGAAATCCTTGCCAAGACTGGGCGACCTCCACTTATGATATTCCTCCCGCATATTTCAAATTTATTTTTAAAACAACACAAAAACAAATTGATTATTTTTGGCGCTATGCAAAGTGTAAAGGGCAGCGGTTTGTTCAATGAAACGATAGTACTGGAATCTGCATCCTTACACCGTGACGTACAGGTGGATTTCTATTTGCCGGGCCGGGTGGAAGACCCCTCATCCCTTCGCCTGCTGTTGATAAACGATGGACAGGACCTGCCGGTCATGGACTTCTCAAAGATCCTGGGCGACCTGTACGGCGGAAAGCTTCTCCATCCGATCCTTTGTGCGGGCATTCATGCGTCCAGGGACAGGAAGATGGAGTATGGGGTCGCCGCCATGACCGACTACCAGGGGCGCGGAGCAAAGGCTGCCCAATATACCGGCTTTGTATTCTCCGAGCTGATCCCCTATATCCTCAACCAATACAAGATCACCGGGTTCGCAGAGCAAGCCTTCGCCGGTTTTTCCCTGGGTGCGCTCAGCGCGCTGGACATCGTCTGGAACCATCCCGATTCGTTCACCGTAGCGGGTCTCTTCTCCGGTTCTTTCTGGTGGCGTATGAAGGATCAAAAAGATCCGGCCTATAACGATGACACGGACCGGATCATGCACCGCCAGGTACGGGAAGGCGGCTATCACCCCGGCCTGAAATTCTTTTTCGAATGCGGGACAAAAGACGAACTGGAAGACCGGAACGGCAACGGAATCATCGATTCCATCGATGACACCCAGGACCTGATAAAAGAACTGGTGAAAAAAGGGTATGACCCCCGCAAAGACATCCGGTACCTTGAAATTCCCGATGGCAGACATGACGTGGTGACCTGGGGGCTCGCCATGCCCGGGTTCCTGCAGTGGTTTGCAGGACGAAACGGCCATCTCGCAGAGAATACCCGCCCGGTGGCATAATACAATTTCAGGCGGAGAAGGATCCGGCTAGTTTTGGGTCAACGGATAAACCCCCCGGCGTATTATGAAAAAGTCAATCATTGCTCTCTTACATGCCGCTTATTGGCTCGCCTATCTGACCCTGATCGCATTCTTCATCAAGCTTGTGCCCGGTTATTCCCGGATCCCGGCGACAAAATCACTGTCGGGCATGGTCCATATCCTTTTCTGGTCAGGGGTTACCGTATTTGCGGTCATTCCAGGCATATCGGGCTTTTATTCATTCTATAGTATCGGATTCGGCAGGTTCCTGAGACAAAAGAAGATTCCCGCTTTAGCGCTCTTTGGGATATCTGTGGCTTTGATTACCGGTGTGCTGACAGTCGCGACACTCGGTTTCTTCGTAATTCCACAGCTATTTAGAAACAATGGTCCGGAGGAACTCATGTATATGACTGTGTTCCTGACCCTTCTGACCCTCATTCATGGAATACTAGGCCTGGTATTGCGGGGGTTTGTGGTGTCCTATGGGGATATCCAGTTAAAGGAAGACCTGAACAGGAAGAACTACGAGACGGAACTGGCGCTTGTGAAATCGCAGGTCAACCCTCATTTCCTGTTTAACACCATCCATAATATCGACGTACTGATCGGGATCGATGCCGAAAAGGCATCGGCGTATCTGAATAAATTATCGGACATCATGCGCTTTATGCTCTACGAGACGAAGACGGAGAAGATCGAGCTTTCGAAGGAATTATCCTATATCGAAAAATATATCGATCTTCAGAAGATCAGGACCGCCAATCAAAAATACATCCACTATTCCGTCGAAGGAGATCCCCTCGATTGGAGGATCGAACCCATGCTGTTCATTCCCTTTATCGAGAATGCCTTTAAGCATGCGGAGAATAAAAAAATCGAAAATGCGATCGATATCCGCTTCGTAATCGAAAAAGACCGGATCGTATTCGATTGTACGAACAGCTACCCCGACGGGTCGTCGGCCGGTGCTGACATTGCGGTTTCCGATATGAGCGGTTCTGATCCCGATAAGATTATTTCCGGCAAGACCTCTTCCGGTAAAACAGTTCCTGATCAAGGTGGTATCGGGAACGAACTGATCAGGAGGAGACTGTCCCTGCTGTATCCCGGAAAGCACACATTGGAGCTGAGCCAGACCGGCGGCATTTATAGAGCCAGATTAACTCTCCAAAAAGATGCCCACTAATTGTATAAGATGCCCACTAATTGTATAATCATAGAGGATGAGCCCCTGGCGCAGGAGAGACTAAGGGGATTTGTCAGCAAGCTTTCTTACCTGAACCTGCTTTCGGTCTTTGACAATGGCATAGATGCCCGGGCGTTTCTGCGATCGAATGCAGTCGATTTGATTTTTTTGGATATCAACATGGGAGAGTTCTCGGGTATACAACTCCTTGAGTCGACAAGCATAGGCTGCCAGATTATTATTATAACAGCCTATCACGAATATGCTTTGAAGGGCTTCGAGCTGAATGTCACCGACTACCTCCTCAAGCCCTATACCTTCGAACGTTTTCTTCAGGCCGTCGACAGAGCGCAGAATAACTTGCAGAACAACTTGCAGAATAGCCTGCGGAACAACCGGCAGAACTATCCGGCAAAGGAGGGCCCGGCGCCCGATCTAAAATTTATCTTTGTAAAGACGGAACATCGGCTGGAGAAAGTCGTCCTGGGAGATGTACTGTATATCGAAGGCATGAGGGACTACCGGAGAATTCATACCCTCCACAAACAGATCATGACACTCCGGCCTTTCAGGGAATTCGAACAGGAGATCCCGCCGCGAATCATCTGCAGGGTCCACAAATCATTCATGGTCTCGCTGGATAAGATTGAATCCATCGAAAGAGACAGGATCAGGATCCGGGACAAACTCGTACCAATCTCGGATACCTATAAAAGGAGCTTCTTCGAATTACTCAGCTCCTCCGGCAAATAAGCAAATCCTGCAACAGATGCCATCGACTTTTCCGCATGGCGCCCTAAAAAAGCGAGGCCGTCTTAAAATAGAGAGACGGCCTCGCCCTAATGATCTTACCGCTCAAGCCTCTTAACGGTTAGCGGATCCCATCTCGGTTCTTATCGCAGATCCAACCCGTCGGCCTAACCCGCAGCCCCGCAGATTCAGCCTCCAGGTCGTTCCTTCATCAGAACGAATACCGCAGGCTCAACTGTGCCCTCCAGCGGGAGAGGAGGTCATTGACGAAATAGGGGCGGTACACGCCATTGATCAGATTCATCTTTGTCTGATCGAATGTGAATGTCGGAGCCGTTCCCTGGGATACAACCGTCAGCGGAGAGACATCCTGGCTCGATGTCCCGTAACTCCAGCCCCAGTTCTTATTCAGCAGGTTGTTCACATTCAGGATGTCTATGGCAAACTGGATCCGGTGCTGGCGGATAAAATATACATCTTCAGACAGCTTCAGATCGAAATGACTCTCGAAAGGACTGCGGTCGGTATTGCGGCCTGCCACGCTGCCTTCTTTTTTGCGAAGCCCCGGATTATTATTGACGAAGGCCTGGAAGTCCGCCCATTCCTGCGCCGCCGTCCGGGTGACGGTCGTAACGCCGCCGGAAGTGGTAGTCAGATCCACAAACTTATAGTTCTGATAGCCGTTTGGATCGCTGAATTCCGAGGCGGAGGGAACATAGATCAGGTCGGCGTTGACACTGCTGTTCTTACCCGTGACATCGTCTCCGCTAATGTTTTTGGTATAAGTATAGGAGAATGGCAGACCCGCCTGCCCGGTATACACCACGCCGATTGTCGTGGCCAGGCGGTTATGAGCATATCGAAAGGTCTTGGAAACATAACCTATGACGCGGCTGCCGGGATCATAATTGGAACGGGCCTGGTCCAGGCTATTCAAACCGTTCACGTTGTAAGCATACCGCCAGTTGGAAAGGGCGACGGAACTGGTTCCATCGTTCAGGGAGGTGGAATGACCGAAGGTATAGGCGATGCTGCCCGTCCATCCGCGGGTATATGGCTTCTGGATCTGGGCGGTAAAATTGTAAGCATAGCCCTTGCTGGTATTGGTCAGCTCCATGACATCCGTAAACTTGCTGTCCGGTCTGCTGAAATTATACCAGGGCCGCGTACTGCTGCCGATGGTCACCACCCCGCTGGCTGGGGATATGTTCAGGTTCTGGTAATTGATATCGTTGATCTTCTTGGAATAGACTGCTTCGAGGGTTCCGATCAGGCCCCAGAGAGGCAGTTTCTGATCGACCGCGAGATTGGTACGGAATACCTGCGGCACCTTGAACTTTGGATCGGTGATATCCACTTCCGTGGGCGGCGGGGTATTGCCGCTCGGGATATAGGCGCCGGAAAGCGGGGCCTGCGGATTGTAGTTGAAACGGAGCGAAGGAGGAACGGTCGTGTATTTGATCGTCGACACCCCGTTGGTCCCGTACTGGTTGGAGATCCATACAAAGGGAGACCGGCCGGTGAACAAACCCAAGCCGCCTCTCAACTGCGTCTGGCCATCATGCTTCACATCCCAGTTAAAGCCCACGCGTGGGGAAAACAGGGGAGTGGCCCTGGGAACCTTCGCATTGTTAAAACCGGCAAAAGTCGGGTCGCTGTTGAAGGCTGCATTGCTGACCGGCTTATTGAAATAGACCGGCATGTCGATGCGAACGCCATAGGTCAGCTTGAAATTATTGGCTGCCGACCAGACATCCTGCCCGTAGACGCTGAATTGGGCGGCATGAATTTTAGCCGGAACCTTGCTTCCGACATTGTTGGGAGCATAATTGAGCGTATAGGCGCTGGGCGCCGCATTATTATTCTCAAAAGCCGCGATATTGTCGTAACCTACGATATTGGTCGTGTTATAAGTATAGGCGCCGTTATAAGCCTGCAAAAAGACGTTATTCGTGTTATAAAACTCTTCATTGGTTCCGATCGTGATCGTATGCTGGTCGCGGTACAGGGTGTAATTATCGGTCAGCGTGAAATTGCTCTGACCGAGCGAGTTGGCGGAAGAGGAGAAATCCGCCCCGATATTATAAGTCAGCCCGTTCTGGACGATCTGAACATTGGGAAAGGGGGAAGTGGTCCGCTTGTCCTGGATATTGTTGTAGGTCACACGCAGCACATTCGAGGCCCTTCGGGAGAAGGTGCTGTTCAATTCGATGACCGAAGAGTTCGTGACGTTTTTGATATAATAGCCGCTATTGGCGAAGGTCATATTGGTAGGGCTCCGGTTCGTGGAGAACAGGAAATTGCTTCCCTCCACATAGCTGTGCCGGACCGTCAGCCGGTTCTTTTGATTCAGGGTGAAGTCGAGCCGGGCAAAAACGGAACTGGAATATTGCTTCTTGTTGATGCTGG
Organism: Puia sp.; assembly: GCA_031292515.1. Taxonomy (GTDB): domain Bacteria; phylum Bacteroidota; class Bacteroidia; order Chitinophagales; family Chitinophagaceae; genus Puia. Next base: position 72,859 of record JARLGZ010000080.1, read on the forward strand.
TATAGCTGCCCGGATCATATCCGGGATAAGTCGTCTTTAAAAAAGTATAAATGGACTGCAGCGTGGCCAGATCGAATTTAGACCCCGAATTGGCTTGCGAAGGATCATAAGCCACAGGGGTGGTGTTATCGAAACGTTCGTAATTAATAAAATAAAAGGCCTTGTTCCTGATGATCGGTCCGCCCAGGCTTGCACCCCAGGTGTTGTTTTTGAAAGTTGCATATTTCAGGTTGGTCTGCACACCCTTTCCGACAAGATTTTGATTTTGAAGAGTGCCATACAATGAACCATGCAGGGTATTGGTACCGCTTTTTGTGACGGCATTGATACCACCGCCCGTAAACCCCCCCTGCGTGACATCGTAAGGGGACAACACCACCTGCACTTCCTGGATAGATTCCAGCGGGATCGGGTTGATCCCCGACTGCCCACCGTTCTGGCCCGATGCCGCCAGGCCGAATACGTCATTGGCGCTCGCGCCGTCGATGGTAAATTGATTGTACCGGTTGTTCTGACCCGCAAAGGAGATCCCGCTTGGGCTCCCATCCGTATTGCTGTAAGTGGGCACCGCCTGGGGGGTAAGCCGGGTAAAATCCTGGATACTATGGGTAAGGGAGGGAAGGTCTTGTATCTGGTGTAATCCCAGTGTCGTAGAGGCGCCGGTCCGCTGGGAACTGATGATCCCGTTCTTCCTGGCGCCAACGACTTTTACCTCGTTGAGGGTCTGTCCTTTGATCTCCAGGACGGCGTCCACCACCAGGGGCGTGCCGAGACTGACATTCAGATTTTCGAAGCTCGCTTCGCTATGCCCGACGAAATTGATGGTTAACAGATAGGGGCCGCCCACCCGCAGGTTGGGCAGGGTATAGTTCCCGTTGGAACTGGTAGTCGTGGTGTAGACGGAGCCGGATGGCGTGTGGAGCGCCTTCACGGTCGCCCCTGCCAGCGGCTGTCCATTCGGGTCTTTCACATTGCCCGTAATACTTCCCGTGGTCACCTGGGAGAAAGAGAAAAATGCGCTGATCATGGAAATTCCCAATAATAGCAGTCGTTTTATCATGGTGTTTAGTTTTGAGTGTCCATTCGCGTTCACCTATGTCCATAGGAATGCCATTGCCACTATGGCAGTAACAAATAAACGATGCGGCGCAATCGTGTAAATCGGGGGGTTGAGGGGGAGTAGTATTGCTCAATCAGACGCTCAACCAGGTGCTCAATCAGATCTTGAATGCTCTGTCAGATTTCGCAATCAGGTTGCCTGGTCAGAAGCCGGTATTTCGACCCGGACCCGGAACTTCCGGATCCTGATCCTTCTGTTCCTGTTATGGACGTTTGGTTTTTTCTGTCGTTCGGATGCCGGTCTTTTGTTCTGTTCTGATCCGCGGTCAAATGTATGAAGAAAATAAATATTCCGGCAAGGGCCAAAACGGACTCTCCCGGATTAACACCGCAACGATTGATGCGGTGGCCGGCAGGGGGCCGTCTGAAAGGCTCCGCGAAATTGGTTGGATTTATTTTTAATTAGTTGAAAATCAATTATTTGAGTTTTTATCCTGCGATTTGGGCGGTTTTGCCCCACCCGGGAAGACCCCGGGATCGGAGAAAGCGGAATTAACGTAAAGGAAATATGGAACCGGGGCGGAAGTTTGAGCAACGTTTACCGGGGAAAAGGCGTTCCTATCCCGGAAGATCCCGAAGATCCCGGCAGAAGCGAACAATTGCCCCAGGGATAATTGTTACCTTTGTATAAATGTATTTCGTATAAACTTATTGATATGCTGTCAACCATAGAAAGTGCCATAGAAGATATCAGGCAGGGGAAGCTTGTGATCGTCGTAGACGACGAGGATCGTGAAAATGAGGGTGATTTTATCACGGCGGCCCGGAATGTGACGCCTGAAGTGATCAATTTTATGAGCAAGTACGGCAGGGGGCTGATCTGTGTCCCGCTGGTGGAAGAACGTTGCGATGAATTGGGGCTCGACCTCATGGTCAATAACAATACCGCCCTCCACGAAACCCCTTTTACCGTATCGATAGACCTGCTGGGACACGGATGCACCACCGGCATCTCCGCTTCCGACCGGGCCAAGACCGTCCAGGCGCTGGTGGATCCCTCCACAAAACCCGAGGATCTCGGGCGCCCGGGGCATATTTTCCCTTTAAGAGCGAAGAAAGGGGGCGTATTGCGACGCGCCGGTCACACGGAAGCCACGATCGACCTGGCCCGTCTGGCCGGATTCGAGCCGGCGGGTGTGCTCGTCGAGATCATGAATGAAGACGGAACCATGGCAAGGCTGCCAGAGCTCCTGGAAATAGCGAAAAAATTCGATCTGAGGGTCGTCTCTATAAAAGACCTGATAGAGTACCGCCTGAAAACGGATTCCCTCATCGAGGAGATCGTCCGGGTGGATATGCCCACCAAATATGGCCATTTTAAACTGATCGCCTTCCGCGAGAAAAATACCTCCAACGAACACCTGGCCCTGATAAAGGGAGAATGGGATTCCGAGGAGCCGGTCCTGGTTCGGGTGCATTCGTCCTGTTTTACCGGGGACATACTCGGGTCGCTCCGTTGCGACTGCGGAGATCAGTTGCATAAAGCCATGGAATTGGTCGAAGCGACGGGTAAAGGCGTCATCCTGTATATGAACCAGGAGGGCAGGGGGATCGGTCTGGTTAACAAGCTAAAAGCCTACAAGCTCCAGGAGAACGGAATGGACACGGTGGAAGCCAACCTGCATCTCGGCTTCCCCATGGACAAACGGGATTACGGTGTAGGCGCGCAGATCCTTCGCTACCTCGGCATCACCAAGCTGCGGCTGATCAGCAACAATCCGCGCAAAAGAGCCGGCCTGTCCGGCTACGGTCTGGAAATCTTCGATACCGTTCCCATCGAGATCCATCCCAATCCCCATAACGAAAAATACCTGCAGACAAAAAGAGACAAGCTGGGGCACCAGATCCTGAAGTAGTACCGTAAGGGGTATGACTCCGAGGCAGCCCGGTGTCATCGTGTCAACCACAATTTTTCGACAACGACCCCTCCGTTCGAATTCGTGTCGCGCCCGTAAATATTCCGGTACAATAAATATTCGCGTTATTTACTTCCCGCGTCGACGACTCCCGCCTGCTTCGCAGGGGTGGGTGGTGGTGGCGGCGGTGGCGGGGGCACCGGTTTTTCTTTCTTCTTCTTTTTCTTGAAGAGTTCGTCGATCCTGTCGAAATCGCGGCGGTAGGAGATACTCGTACCCGAACTGTTCTGGGTCCGGTTGCCCGCGGACAAATAGTTATAGGAATCCCGGTAGAACAAGGTGAGCGCGATTCTCCCATCGGCCGTCAGCTTATATTCCGCCGTGATATCGGGGAGGAACTGGAATGAGGAAGCCTGGACCTGCTGAGCGGTCATCCCGAAGTCGAGCGCGCTTCCCAGGTTCAGGGACAGCTTTTCGTTAAGGAAGCTTTTTCCGATAGAAAAATTGAGGTTCGTCCTGTCCAGGATCACCTTGCTCTGATCGACATTGTCAATCAGGTTGCTCCCGTTATAGACGGTGGTATTGAAGTTCACCCGGATGCTCTTGTCGTTGAAGATCTTCTGGAAGATATTGGAGAACTGCCGGCTGAAGACATTCGAGATCATGCCCGATATGCTGTTCACCACAATTCCCGTAAAAGCGGTCGACGCATCGAAATTGGTCGTGTTGGACAGGGGGCCGAAACTATTGATCACGACCAGGTAAGAGACCTGCTTGTTGAGTTCGTTCGGATCGCTTTGTATCTTCTGCAACAACCCCTGTGCATCCTGGTCATAAGTCAACTGGCTGTTGGGAGGCAGTTCTATCTGGAAACCGATATGCGGCTGCAGGAGTTTACCCGTGAGGTCGGCAATGACGAGGATCTCACCCCTGTAGCGTTTCACGTTCTCACTGGTCACGCTGACCCCGCTGGAAGCGGATGCATAGCCCAGGTCATTGAAAGAAATATTTTCCGCTTTATAGATGGCTTCGATATTAATATTCGCGTCATAGGGGTCGCCCGCCCACTGGATATAGTTGCCGGCGCCTTCGCTGAGGACAAACGGCTTACGGAGGAAGGACTGAAAGGTGAAATTGTAGCTCCCCCGGTCGATCTCATATCGTCCGTTCATGGTGAGGTCTTCGCTGGTGCCCACGCGCATCTGCAGGAGACCGTGACCGTTGGCTTTGATGATATCACCCGTCAGCGGATCCACGATCACATATACGTTCGCGTAATTGTTGGCATTGATTGTCAAAGAGGCGGTGAGGTTCGACCCTTTCCGCTCGAAGCCGGTGCCCTTCATCTCTTTGCCATATACCTTCCAGACAATAAAATCCGCCTCGCCGCTTTCCCTGTTTACGGAGGGGGGAAGATAGATGCTCGAACTATCGGTAGGCTCTCCCTTGATATTCATGAGCATATTTTCTTCGGGTCCTTTCAGGTCCACTTCCGCCTTCCCGATCACCGTACCGTAAAACTGGTTGTTGTCGGTCGCCTTGGTGTCAAGCAGCAACATCCTTTTCGTATTGAGTGCGAAGTCAAAAGAGAGGTCATCGAATCCGTGGTGATAGAGCTTCCCCCGCGTAAGGCTGGCCGTGTGACCGAATTTGTCGGTCAGCTGCAGGTTTCCGAAATCGATATATCCATCCTTGAATTGTATCGCAGCGTCCGGTATTTTGTAATAGCATTGGGTATAAGCCACCTTCAGCCCCGCATCTTTCAGCTGGAAATTGCCCAGGTATTTGAGCTGGTCCCCGCTCGTTCCAATGATCTGCAAATCACCGGTAGCAAACCCGGATACGTTCGTAAAAATACCCCCCAGATATTTTTCGAGCAATGCGATCTGCGTGTTTTCGAAATGAGAGGTGATATTGACCGGTTGTTGCGGGGAATTCTCCGCCAGGCTGTCAAGCGTGCTGAAGGATCCGTTCAAATTGAAATGATAGTTCTTGTTATCGGATTGGACGACTGCTTTGAGCAGACCGGCGCTCTTATCATACCCGGCGTTTAGTTGCAGCTTGCCGATCGAGTCATTCTCGAAGCGGAATTGATCAGCCGTTCCCGAGAAGCTCATGGCGGGTTTGCCGAAGGGGTCGGTGAGATCTCCGGCGCCGGTCAGCAACCCCTCGATGCGCACCGATTTTACCAGGTAGGGGGTGAAATCCCCGATATTGATCTTCTTCAGATCGACATGGACGTCATTCCAGTTCCCGGTTTGGGAGGGATGGGTCGTTACAAGCATCTGCTGGTCACCGCTCGATATCTTGAGGTCCCTGGCCGAGACGATATTGTTGTTGAATTCGAGCTCTCCGTCTTTGTCGATGGTCCAGGTCTTGCTGTTCACATCGAAGGTGGAGGGATTGAACCGGATGCGGAAGCCGGTAGGCAGCGTTTGCACCTGGGCGGAAATACTGGCGGAATTGAGTGTCTGGTTCGCGCTGGTGGCGATCTGGACCCTGGAAACGTCATTGGCGGAATGAAGCTGTATGTGCGTGCCGGGAAAATGGAGACTGTCGTTGACGAGGACGTCCCCGATAGTCGTCTCCATGAAGAGGCTGTCCAGGTTGCCCCTGCCTTTCAGGCTCAGGTTGTTGAAGCTGATATTTTTGTAGCCGAACTGGGGCAGGTCCACGTTCAGGTCTAGCAGGTTCTCCCGGGTGTCGATCCGGCCGCTGACCGCCGTATTGTTGAACCCTTTCAGGTCCGTATTAAAGAGGTCTATATATTCATCTACTTTCTTTGTGGTGATGACAAAGCTGAAATTCTGGTTGGAGATCACCTTATTGGCCGGCTTTATATAGCTGGGATAATATTTATTCAAAAACGTCTGGAAGGAGGCCGGCAGATCTTTGATCGAGAATTCTCCGACGATCGCTCCGTCGAATTCGTTGCTCACGACGGTGATGGTCTTATTGTTATCGATGATGCTGGATTCCAGGTTGAGCGAGTCGAAAGAGACCCGCTCCCCGTTTTTCAGCACCGAAGCGTCGTAGATCCGGGCGGTGCCCAGGAAGTTGTCGATATTGTCGCCGCTGAAATTGAACCGGAATTTCCCGTTGAATTCGATCGTTTTGCCGGCAAAATGCAATTTTGTGAGATCGGCCTTGGCTACCTCGGCGTAGAAGTCGAATTTAGGCAGCTTTTCGCTGAAGTCGATCAGGCCGTTCAGCCGGGCATCCAGGTTGGGATCCGAGGACACCAGCTGGCCGTTGAATTTCTTTTTGGCGACGGTACCCTTCACCTGGATATTCTGATAGGTATAATTATTAAACTCCAGGCTTTGTATCGTTCCGTCCAGGGTGGCGTTAAGGCTCTTCGATTTAAGGCCGGAACCGCTCACGACGCCCTTGAAAGAGATTTTTCCGAGATTGTCATTATCCATAAAGGCGCCCATGTCGAAATTGTCGGTATTGATATTCCCCGAATAGACAGAAGGTCCTGAATCCGGCAGTTTCATATTCACATCGGTGATGACCGTACCAAAATTGGTTTCGATGATGCCATTGGTAACGAAGTTTTTCACATAACCGGTAAAGCTTCCCCTGAAACGCAGATATTCGATCCGGTCGATCCTCGGCTGGGTCACGGTCTTTAGTTCCGGTACCAGGGTGACCATGTCTTTATAAGTCGTCCTGAAATCGTTGGACTTGAACTCTATATAGGTCGTGTTGATGTCGGACAGGCCCCGGAGATGGATATCCCCGTTCAGATAAGTGTTCTTGCCGGCCTCCACGACCAGGCTCCTTCCGTGGAGATTGTCGATCGTGCCCTGGGCGTGACCCGTAAGACGGATATTCTTTTTCCAGTCTTTCAGTTCGGGGGCAAAAAAAGCAATATCGTCGCTGTTGACTTCCGCGTCTGAAAAGTCCGCTTCCATCCTCACCCGGGTCTCGAAATCGGACATATCGTCGAATGTCCGGAAGCGCATGGCAAAATAATTACGCAAATGGCTTTTGTTCGTCTGCAGGTCCAGCTTCGAAAACTCCATCGCCTCCGGGAAAAGTTTCACCCGCGCACTGAGCTTTTTGACTTCGAACCCGCTTCGCTCTTTGGTGCTCAGCTGTATCTGCGCTGTAATCGTATCCCTGTTCACACGGACATTCTTAAAATCCCAGTTGACTGCATGGAAATTGATATGATGACCGTCAAAATGCTGGTTAAAGCTGGAGTCGGTGAGTTTGTCATCGGTAAAGGTCCCGTCGCGGATGACTATGCTGGCGGCGGTCATGTCCCAGCCATCCGTATTCCAGCGCAGGTGCAGCGGGTCATTTTTGATATTCTCCGTCGTATCCGGCGGATTGGTTCTCCGGCCGGTATAGGCGCCGATGGAGAACCGGGGTCCATCGACTGTCAGCTTCCCGATGCGGGCTATCTTCCGGGTGAAGTTGAACGTGTCTGCCACCAGGTCCAGACCAGTCAGCCAGCAATTCATGTCCTCTCCCCGCCATTCGTCCTTTTTCAGAAAATGGATATGTGACAATTCCAGCTTTTGCAGATTCAACGTAATTCCCTGTTTTGGGTCGGTCTTTTTAGGGCCGGAGAAATAATCCGCCAGGAATTGGTAGTTCCACACCGAATCTTTGCGGTGCAGCTTGATCACGGCATCCTCGATTCCGACATAGTGCAACTCGGCGCTGTCTTTGAAAATGAACCAATCCGTAATATTGACGCGGATGCGGCCGGCATAGAGCAGGGTATCTCTGTCGGCATCTTCTACCAGCGCACCTTCCAGCAGCATTTTGTTAAAAAGGGAAAAATCGACATGCCTGACGCGGATGGTCGTATGGAGGTTTTTCGACAGCTTGCCGGTGACCCTGGCTATCAGCCATGTCTGAACCGGCGGCATCTGCACCAGCGACCATAGGGCTACCAGCAGAAATACCAGGACCAGCAATGTATAACGGAATATTTTCCAGATTTTTCTCAGGGGCTGACAATTAGGAGATGCAAAATTAAGTAATAGACAGGGATGAACAAATTCAGTACCAATATAAGTCGGTTTGTGTCCTGGACCACAGCTTTGCATATTATTTACATCTTTTATACATCCTTTTGGTTCTTTTGGTCTTTTTGGATCTTTTTTGATCTTTTGGGATGCCTTTCAGCCCTCCTTTGATCTCAGGCTTTAATTCTCTTCCGACGGTTAGTCACACCTGGTTTTAATCTCCGCTCTTTTTTTAATCTCTTTTAAATCTTGTTCAACCTTTCTGCCCGGGGCCTTAACCGTTTACTCCTACCCGTCTTTTTTCTATTGTTCCCGTTGCGGGAAAATTGTAATTTTACAATATGGATGTCAGGGAACCTGTCGTAGCATATGGCAAGACCCAATTGACCATCCGGGAATACCTCGAGTGGGAGCGGGATGCAACGGTAAAACATGAGTATTACCGGGGGGAAGTCTTTGCCATGGCCGGGGGTAAACTCGCCCATAATATCATTGCTACCAACCTGCTTGGCTTCCTGGGGCATAGATTGAAGGGTAAGTCCTGCAGACCCTTTAACAGCGATCAGCGGATCCATATCCCTGGTAATACACTATTCACCTACCCGGATATTTCAATCATTTGCGGGAAAATCTTCACCCTGGATAATGACGAATGGAATATCTTAAATCCGTCCGTCCTGATCGAGGTGCTTTCTCCTTCGACAAAAAATTATGACCGGGGCGAAAAATTCAGGCTATACAGGGATATAGATACCCTGAAGGAGTATATCATGGTGGATTCCGAATCCTGTTCGATAGAGACTTTCAGTCTGAATGCGGGCGGGCGTTGGGAACTGTCGGAAACCCGGGGCCTCCGGGGAGTTTTGACAATCGCCGCTATCGGAGAGACGATTTCCCTGACGGATATTTACGAAGGCGTCAATCTCTCTTCTTCATCGTCTTATTAAAATCACCGGATTGGCCCCTGGGTATGGACAGGCTCTTCCACTCCGGTCCCCGGACCATTTTTGCGAGGTAGAGGATCTGCCCTGCATGGTAAGGATAGTGCGCGAGTTGCCGGTTGATGGCGTCGATGACCGTATTGGGCTCGCTGCGTATGTATACTGTCTTCAGGAGATCTTCCTCCGTCAGCGATCGTAGCGTATCCAGCATGCAATTCCACCCCTTTTCCCAAAGTTCCATCAGGTGTTGGTAGCTGACCGGCTTCTGATCGAATTCCGCGTCCCTGTCCCGCCAGTCTTTTTCTCCGTCTTCGGTCAGGAAATGGGTCCAGCGACTTAGCATGTTGCCAGCCATGTGTTGGATGATAATGGCGATGCTGTTCGAACCTTCAGCCGGCTGGAAATGGAAATCCTTCTCTTCGAGTTGGGACATGGCTTTTTCCGCCAGGGTCTTATAGCCCGTGAAACGGTCAATGGCGGATTGAAGATAGCACGATCCAGTGGTCATAGATGTTTTTTTTAATATCCTTCTTTTAATATCCTTCGGCCGTGTCTTCTCCCCGGCTATCGCCTACGGCCTCGATTTGTCCGCCGGGCAGGATCCGGATGACTTCGGTGCGGCCGATTTGCTCCCGTTGTTTGAGGGTATAGCCCATTTTCTTGAGTTGTTCGCTGACCGCCGCTGGGAAGGCAGCTTCGACAAAGAGTTGATCGGGCAGCCACTGATGATGGAATTTTGGTTTGTTTACCGCATCGTCCGCATTCATGTCGAACTCAAGGATGTTCATCAGGGTCTGGAAGACCGAAGTCGTGATCGTGGTTCCGCCGGGCGTTCCGACAACCAGGTAGGGTCTGTTTTTGTTCAGGACGATCGTCGGGGTCATGGAACTGAGCATGCGTTTTCCGGGAGCGATCGCATTGGCCTCGGCTCCGACCGCTCCGTACATATTCGGGACGCCGGGTTTCACGCTGAAATCATCCATTTCATTGTTTAACAGGAATCCCGCCCCTGCCACTACCACCTTACAGCCAAAGCTTCCGTTCAGAGTCGTGGTGACGGAGACAGCATTGCCGTCTTTGTCGTAAACGTCAATATGGGTCGTTTCTTCGCTGACAGGAGAAATCGTACCGCCCTGTATGTCCTTGCTATTGCCCGCCTTCTCCGGGTTATACAGGGACATGCGCTGGTTGAGATAGGGGTAGCTGACGAGAGTCTTTACAGGCACCTTGAAATAATCGGCGTCGCCGAGATATTTGGCCCTGTCGGCATAAGCCAGCCTTTCGATCTCCGTCATCAGGTGAACTGCCTTTACAGACTGAAAGCCAAAGCTTTTCAGCGGTTGATCCTCCGCCATTTTCATCATTTGCTGCAAGACGACGCCGCCGCTGCTGGGCAGCGGCATGGTCAGGATGGTATATTTTTTATAGTCGAACAGGGCGGGCGTTCTCTCCCTGGCCTTATAGTTTTTCAGGTCGTCCTGGGAGATGATTCCTTTTCCTCTTTGCATTTCCTCGGTGATCAGGCGCGCCGTCTCGCCCTCATAAAAGCCCTTTTGCCCCTGGTCCCTGATCAATTTCAGGGTTTTCGCCAGGTCTTTCTGTACCAGGGTGTCGCCGGCCTTCCATCCGCTGTCTTTTACAAAGGCCGGTGGTATCGAGTTGTACTTCAGAAAAGCTTCGCGGTTTTTGTTGAATGCATCGGCTTCCGCCTCCGTGAGCGTGAACCCTTTTTCCGCCAGGTCGATCGCCGGCTGTATGAGTTTGGAAAATGGCAGGCGTGCGTATTTCAGGGAGGCAAAAAGACCCGCTACGGTTCCGGGAACTCCCGAGGCGAGCGGACCATTCTGGCTTAGCGAGAGAAGCGGGTTGCCGGCTTTGTCGAGATACATGTCCCGGGTCGCAAGGGCAGGGGCCTTTTCCCGGAAATCGAGTGCGATATTTGTTCCTGCAGACAGGTGTGCCACCAGGAATCCCCCTCCTCCGATATTGCCGGCGCCCGGATATACTACCGCAAGGGCGAGTTGGGTGGCGATCGCCGCGTCAATGGCATTTCCCCCTTGTTTTAAGATGGCTACGCCTGTTTTGCTTGCCAGCGCGTGGGCGGAGACAACCGCCCCCTTGGAACAAAGGACTTTTTTCTGGATGCTGTAATGGTATGGGTTGATTCCATTCTGGCAGAAGAGGGATAAAGGTAAAAACCACACAAATAGGGAAAAACAGGTTTTGCCTATCAGATTTCTGGTCATAGAACAGAGAAGTTAGGATAATTAGACTATAAAGTTGTGACTATAAATATACTATAAAAACGCTGCCTTTTGATGAGCCGTTTTTTTTATTTTCCGGCTTGGCTTACATTCACGGTTATATTGTTCGTTATGACGAAAGCCCTGGGGATCCTATCATTTTTTTTATCCTTTCTGGTTGCGGTTGCACAATCGCCGCTCCCGTCCCCGTCATCGCCTGCAGCCCCTCCATTCACACCTCCGATGCCATCCCGGACGGTAGCCACATCCCCGGAAGCCTGGTTGGGATACCCACCGGGCAAGCGGTTTACGTCCTACTGCAAAATCGAGGGGTACTTCAGAAAAATAGCCGGCGAAATGCCGGGCAACGTACAACTTGAACAATATGGGGAGACCTTCGAAGGAAGACCCCTGCTATTGGCTTTTATCGGTTCAGCCGAAAATATTCGCAACCTTGAATCCATCAGGCGGAACAACCTCCGGATGGCGGGTGTCCTGCAGCCGGGGGAACCGGCAGGGGCGGGGACCGGATCATCCAGGACGAACAACCCGGGAGGACAGGCTCCCGTAATTATCTGGCTCAGTTACGATGTCCACGGTGACGAACCTTCCTCTTCGGAGGCGGCCATGAAGACCCTTTACCACCTGGCGACGGACAGTCAAAGTTCGGTATGGTTAAAGACAGCCCTGGTTGTCATCAATCCCTGCCTGAATCCCGATGGCCGGGAGAGATATGTGAACTGGTACGGGTCTACGACCGGTAAAACCCCCGATCCCGATCCGCAGTCTGCCGAGCACGACGAGCCCTGGCCCGGCGGACGGGGCAATCACTACAATTTCGATCTCAACCGGGACTGGATCTGGCAGACACAAAAAGAGACACAACAGCTGCTGAAGAAATACAATGAATGGCTGCCGCAGGTCCATGTCGATTTCCATGAGCAGGATTATAATGCCCCTTATTACTTTGCCCCCGCCGCAGAGCCTTACCACGAAGTGATCACGCCCTGGCAGAAGGAGTTCCAAACGCTTATCGGGCGAAACAATGCAAAATATTTCGATCTTCACAGGTGGCTTTATTTTACAAAGGAAACCTATGACCTGCTTTATCCCGGATACGGCGATACCTATCCGACTTATAACGGGGCTATCGGCATGACATACGAACAAGGCGGTGGGTCGAAGGGAGGGTTGGCCGTCGTCAATCACGACGGTGATACCCTTACCCTGGCGGATCGCATCGAACATCATTTTGCGAGCGGTATTACTACGATCGGGACTTGCGCTGAAAATGCCGCGAGGGTGGTTGCGGCATTCAAAAAATATTTTGAGGACGCGAGATCGGCGACACGCGGTGGAACAAAGTCCTATTTCATCAGGACCGATGTCTACGGCGACAGGATGCAGGCTCTCAAAAACCTCCTGGAGAAAAATTCGATAGCCTGGGTCAATGTGAATAAGGGCAGCTTCAGCGGGCTGGATTATCACACTAACCGGATGGCCGCCTTCAGCGCCGCCGCGGGTGATATCGCCGTCAATCTAAACCAGCCGAGGTCCAATCTTATAAAGGTCTTGTTCGAGCGTAGTGCCCGGATCTCCGATTCGGTCACCTATGATATCACGGCCTGGTCACTTCCCTTTGTATTTGGACTGCAGGCTTACGGCCTCAACTCGTACATGAGCCCGACCAACCCGGTTGATGCCGCAAGAGGACATATCGCGGAAAGGCCACAGGATGCCAAAGCCACCCCAGGCGTATCGCCCGCCCCCGGCTATGCATGGCTCGTCCGATGGACGGGAATGCGTAGTGCCCGGTTCCTTGCAGCCTTATTGAAGGAGGGGATCAGGGTCCGGTACGCCGAAAACGCCTTCCGCTCCGGCGACGGGGAATATGAGAAAGGGACGCTGATCATCGGGAGCGCCGGCAACACGTCGGGGCGACCGGATTTGGAGAAAACCATCGCCACCCTCGTCGACGAGACCGGCGTAGACATATCCTCCGTCAACTCAGGATTTGTCGACAAGGGGTTTGATTTCGGGAGCGGCCATATACACACCATTCACAGACCCCGCGTGGCTATGATGAGTGGAGAAGGCATCGATCCCAATGGCGCGGGAGAAATATGGCATTTTTTTGAACAAGAGCTGGGCTATCCCGTTACGCTGTTGAATGCACGGGATGCGGCCGGGCTGAATTGGAAAAATTATGATGTGCTCATCCTTCCCGCGGGGCAGTATCCTTTTTTGGCAGACAAAAAAGAGGCGGATCGACTCAAAAGCTGGATTCTCGAAGGCGGCCGCCTGATCGCCATAAAAAATGCTGTTGCCAGGATTTCGGAAACCGGCTGGAGCGATGTCCGTGTGGTGACCGGCACAGCCGGAAGAAAGGAAGAAGGACAGAAAGACAATGGGAAACCGGGTAACAGGAGAAGAGGCAATGGGAAACCCGGTAACGATGAAAAACGTGATGAAAAACGTGATGAAAAACGCGATGAGAGAAGAAAAGCGAAGGGGGAACAGGCGGAAGACTACAATGAACTGCAGCGTTTTGAAAATAGGGATCGCGATGGGGTCATCGAGAACGTACCGGGCTCTATTTACCAGGTCGAACTGGATAATTCTCATCCGCTGGCCTTTGGTTACCCGGATATCTATTACAGCCTGAAACAGGATGATAGCCTGTTCGGATTTATCAGGGAGGGAGGATGGAATGTAGGGGTCATCAAAAAAAATGCATATGTCAGCGGCTTTACCGGGAGCCGGGCCAAAGAGAAGCTGGCGGATGCCCTCGTCTTCGGAGTGCAGGATATGGGTAATGGCCGGATCGTCTACCTGGTAGATGACCCGCTTTTCCGCGGATTTTGGGAAAACGGGAAACTGCTGTTCTGCAATGCGGTTTTTTTGGTCGGACAATGAAGTGAGTAGTCAGTAGTGAATAGTGAGTGGTGAGTGGTCGGTAATGAGTGGTGAATAGAGAATAGTGAGTGGTGAGGAAGAGGACCGGATGATAAGTAAAACAAAGCGGCCGAATGGAGCGGGTGACCAGGAATAAGGAATAAGGAACAAAGAACAAAGGAACAAAGAGTAAAGGAACAAAGAACAAAGAGCAAAAGAACAAAGGCACAAAAGAATAAAGAGATAGAGAATAAGAAGCAAAGAACAAGAAGTAACAATATTAATATAATGAGAAAATCAACGAATTTATCGGGAATGTTTGCCTGGCTGTTTGGCGCTTGCGTGCTGGCAGGAGCATTCCGGGCGGGTGCCCAGACGCCGGAGACCGTCGGTTCCGGGGAACTCTTTCTGCGGCTCAATAAATTGAATGTCTTGGGCTCCGTATTATATGTCGCCGCACACCCGGATGACGAGAATTCCCGGCTGATCGCATACATGGCGAAGGACAGGTTATACAGGACAGGGTATTTGTCGATGACGAGAGGGGATGGGGGACAGAACCTGATCGGCGATGAGCAGGGGGTCGAGCTGGGATTGATACGTACCCAGGAGATGCTGGCGGCACGGAGGGTCGACGGCGCTGAGCAGTTTTTTACCCGCGCATTCGACTTTGGGTTCTCCAAATCGACCCAAGAGGCGTTGAAGACCTGGAATCGGGAGAAAATACTGAGCGACGTGGTATGGGTGATCCGGAAGTTTCAACCGGATGTCATCGTCACCCGCTTTCCCGAAGACAGCAGGGCCGGGCATGGACATCACTCCGCATCCGCCGTATTGGCCCACGAAGCATTTGCGGCGGCGGCCGACCCCAATCGCTTCCCCGAACAGCTCAAATATGGTGTGAAACCCTGGCAGGCCAGGCGCCTGTTGTGGAATATATTTAACTATGGCGGAGACAATGCGCCCGGCGGCGACCAGATGAAAATCGACGTCGGCGGATACAATCCCATCCTGGGCAAAAGTTACGGAGAGATCGCCGCCGCAAGTCGTACCAATCATAAGAGCCAGGGTGCGGCGCTGACGCCTGCCCGGGGGCAGTCATGGGAATTTTTTGACCAGGTCGCGGGGGAGACGGCTCATAGCGACCCGATGGAGAATATACAAACGACCTGGAGCCGTGTAGAAGGCGGAGCAGGGATCCAGGCCATGATTGACAAGCTCATCCGGGAGTATTCGCTGGCCAACCCTGAAAAATCGGTTCCCGGGCTGGTGAATTTGTACACAGCCATCGGACGGCTGAAGGAGGGGTACTGGAAGACACAGAAATTGAAGGAAGTTCAGCAGTTGATCGAAATGTGCAGCGGTCTCTGGCTGGAAGCTTCCGTCCACAGCGGATATATAGCGCAGGGAGACCGTCTGCCGGTCAATTTTGTGATAAACAACCGGCTGAATGCGAAGATCGCGGTCGATGAGATCATCATCAACGGGTACGACACTTTGTACCGGCAGGAGCTTCAGGCAAATAGAAACTACTCCTTTTCTTATGACCTGCTTGTCTCCGCTGACAAGCCTGTGACCCAGCCATACTGGCTTGCGGCGGAAATGTCCCAGGGCTCTTATAATGTAAAAGACCAGACCCTGATCGGAGACCCGCAGAGCGGACCTGCGTATGAGGCGAAATTCAGGCTGACCATCGAAGGACGGGACTTCGTATTCACCCGTCCGGTTCAGTATAAGTATACCGATCCGGTGAAGGGGGAATTGTATGAACCCCTGACGGTGCTGCCACCAGTTACCGGACAGTTCGATCCCGCCCTCACCCTGTTTACAGATGGAGAAGCCAGGAATTTTGAAGTGCAGACAAAGAGCCAGACCCGCCAACCGGTACAAGCCGCCGTGCGGATTACGCAGGCGGACGGGATCGACATAAAACAACTGGGTGGCGCAAATACCCCGGTTGTGACGTATGCGGCCACGCCGGCCGGGAAGGGAGTTGAATCGGGGGTCGTCTACTCCCGGCTCCTCCTGGATAGGGGAGGCAGAACCGATTCGGCGCAGCAACTAAAGACCATTTCATACGATCATATTCCCCGGATCGATTATTTCCGTCCGGCCGTCGGGAAATTCGTTACCGCGGATATAAAAATTGCCGGCAAACGGATCGGCTATATCGAAGGGGCCGGCGACAAGCTGCCCCAGGCCTTGCAGCAAATGGGCTATGAGGTGGTCTTGCTAAGGGAAAAGGACATCACTCCCGGCAGCCTGAGGCAGTACGACGCCATCCTGACGGGTATCCGTGCCTATGACGTACACGAGTGGTTGCTGGAGAAATATGATGTGCTGATGGAGTATGTGAAAGAAGGTGGAAACCTGGTCGTGCAATACAACCGGAACAGCATCGGAAATACGGGGACGAAGATCGGGCCCTATCCCTTCGCCGTTTCCAATAGCCGGGTCACGGACGAAACCGCGAAAATCAGGTTTACGCAGCCCGATCATGCCGTACTGAATTTCCCGAATAAGATCACGGATAGGGACTTCGACGGATGGATACAGGAGAGGGGCATCTACTTTGCGGGCCAGCTCGACCCTGCTTATGAGACGGTGCTTTCCATGAAGGACCCGGGAGAGAGCGAACAAAAAGGCAGCCTGGTGATAGCCGGATACGGGAAGGGGAAATTTGTATACACGGGTCTTGTGTTTTTCAGGGAGCTGCCTGCCGGCGTGCCGGGAGCCTATCGGTTGATGGCCAATATCATCGCGCTTAATTATAAGAAAGGATTCTAAGAGACAAATACTACAGATCGCCCGAGCCGAAGGCGCTATCGAGCGATAGTGAAGATAGCGAACGAGAAGAAGCGAGGGACGAAGCTTCGACGAAGTTCTGCATCTGACCATTAAAAGACAAACGACAGAAATGAAACAAAGAAGAGACTTTGCTATTATAGTTGCCATTATCGTCGGCCTGCTGGCCGCAAGGGTTATAAAGAGGATGAGCATCGGGATCATACTGGGGTTGGGGTTGGGATTACTCTTGTCTTCCCTGATCGCCAACCGGAACAGGAAATAAAATTGTAACGCAAGCCATATGGAAGATCAGGAACAGGACAAAGCTCCTTTATTCGGCAAATGGGTCTACTGGTACTGGCTGGTGATCGGCTTCCTGCTGTTGTTAATTGTATTTTTTTATTTTTTTACCAAACATTTTTCATGAGCAGGATCGATTGGATGGTACTGATCCTTACCCTGCTGGGTATTATCGCATATGGATTATATAAGAGCCGCACTTCCAAAGATCTCGACGGGTATTTCCTTTCCAACAGATCGGTGCCTTGGTATATCGTGCTGCTAAGCATCATGGGCACGCAGGCCAGCGCGGTCACTTTTCTTTCCGCGCCGGGGCAGGCCTATACCGACGGCATGCGTTTCGTACAATATTACTTCGGCCTGCCATTGGCTATGGTCGTGCTTTGCATCAGCTTTGTCCCTGTTTTTCGAAGACTGAAGATTTATACCGCCTACGAATACCTCGAAAAGAGGTTCGATCTTAAAACCCGGTTGCTGACCTCGTTTTTATTTTTGGTGCAGCGCGGGCTGTCTACCGGTATCAGCATCGCGGCGCCGTCTATCATCCTATCCTCCCTGCTGGGCTGGGACCTGTTCTGGACCAATCTGTTCATGGGAGGTCTGCTGATCATCTATACGGTGACCGGCGGCGCCAAAGCGGTAGCCTACACGCAGCAGCTTCAACTGATCGTCATATTCGGCGGGATGTTCCTGGCGGCGTATATGGTCGTCCACCTCTTGCCGGAAGGGGTGGGATTTTTAGACGCATTGCGGGTGGGCGGCAAGGCAGGAAAGCTGAACGTGATCACGACGGGTGTTTCGGCACATGGCTTCGATTGGAACGACCGGTATAATCTACTGAGCGGGATAATCGGCGGGTTTTTCCTGGCCCTGTCTTATTTCGGGACGGACCAATCCCAGGTCGGCAGATACCTGACGGCCAGATCGCTCGGAGAAAGCCGTCTCGGCCTGCTGATAAATGGCCTGGTAAAGGTGCCTATGCAATTCCTCATCCTGCTCCTCGGGGTGCTGGTATTCGCGTTTTATCAATTCAATATGGAACCGGTCTTTTTCAACCAGTCGCAGGTTACAAAATTGGCGGGGTCGAAATACCGGGATTCGCTGGCGACCCTTCGCCACAACTATGAAGAGACCCAGGCAGGCAAGGTGACAGCGATGAGATGGATGGCTGCGAATGCAGACAGAAAAGGCCAGCCGGACTATGCGGATGCGACGAGCCGCATTCAAAACGCGGAAACGCAAAAGACCCAATTCCGGACGACCCTGAAAAGATGGCTGGACGATCGAAAGGTGGGCGGCGATTCGAATGACACGAACTATATTTTTCTGCGCTTTGTCGTGGATAATCTTCCCAGGGGATTGATAGGCCTGTTGATAGCCGTCATTTTTTTGGCGGCCTGGGGTTCGATAGCGGCTGCCCTCAATTCGCTGGCTTCCTGCACCATCGTCGATTTTCACAAACGGTTATCGACCCGGGTGCTTTCCGACAAAACAGAATACCGCTTGTCCAGGTTGTATACAGTACTATGGGGCCTATTCTGTGTGGTCGTCGCCCAGTTGGCCTATAATATAGGCAATAGCCTGATCGAAGCAGTCAATGTGCTGGGATCCCTGTTCTACGGAGTGATATTGGGGATCTTCCTGGTAGCTTTCTATCTGAAACGGGTCGGGGGAGGAGCTGTATTCCTGAGCGCGCTGATCATCGAATCACTTATCATTACCATTCATATCCTGAATCAGAAAGGAGTCCTGCACCTCAGCTTTTTATGGTTGAACGTCGTCGGGGCCGTAGGGGTATTTTTGTTGAGCGCGGCATTCCAGGGAACGAGGAAGGTGATATAGTGAGTAGTCAGTAGTGAGTATCGTAAAAGAGTTGTCTAAGCAGCGAAAAAATGATTACGTACTAATAGGTACGAAAAAAAAGAAAGGGGGCTTACAAAAAGCTCCCTTCTTTTTATGATATCTTCCCCCCACTCACTCCTCACCACTCACTCCTGACTACTGACTCCTCACCACTCACTCCTCACTACTTCAATGAGGCGATCAGCTTCTCATTCAGCGTCACATAATCGGGGTTATTTGCCTTTTTAGCCATTTCTATGCCCTTTCGAGCGGTGGAAACAGCGTCCTGTTTCTTTCCCGCTTTCGCCTGGCATCTGGCTTTCTGGTAGTAGATATAATAAGCGTCGGGATCCTGGTCTATGGCCTTGTTAAACCAGTCCAGGGCCTTATTCAGGTCTTTGCCGTTATCCAGGTAATACATGGCGGCTGTAAAATAAGGATGATTGTCCTTGTTCATCGCATTGTCGATCTGGGTCATGATCCGGGTGTCGATATCTTCCCGGATCGGAAGGGTGACCAGGGTCTTGTCCCAGATCAGTTCGAGGTCGCAGCTGTTCCCTGTCAAATTTGCAAACAGGATCGTGAACGTCTCGACGCTGAAGGGAAGCGGGGTGACGGGGACCTGTACCCGCAAAATATCCTGGTCCTGCCTGTAAACGGCCGAATTGACGACATCCAGTTGTTTTGTGATGATCAGGGTCCACTCTCCGGCGCCCGGGATCGTGAGGAGCCCATATTTTCCCGCCGGTATTTTTACCCCATTGATGATGACATCGTCTCCAAAATTGAGGGTTGTTGCCGAGTTGGCGCCTGTCCGCCACACTTTGCCGAAAGGAACAAGGTCTCCGAATATCTGCCGGCCTTTGACGCCGGGTCTCGAATAGGACAATTCGATCGAGGAAAGGCCAAAGTCCTGTCTGACGAATTGCGGGGGCGAGGGGGCCGGCGCCTTTATTTGTTGCGCCTCTGTGCAAAGGAAAAGGGAAGCGGCGAGAGCAAACAAAGCAAATCGTTTTGTCTGGGATGATAGTGGTTGCATAAATAAATTTTGAGAGCCGAATGTAAGCAATCCGGCAAAGCCAATGGCCTCGTTGGGATGAATGGTATACGCTAGTAAGCGATGATGAGGGTAGTCCTTGCTTTTTTGTCGCCCTGCAGTTTCCAGGCAGGTCCTCGTTTGATCAGCCCGATGGTTTCCGTGTCATGTGCGGGTGACAAGGACTGCTCGACCCGAAAGGAAGACAGCTTTCCGCTCCTGCTTACGATAAAGGATATGATTTCGTTCCCGGTCAATATGGAATCGGATGTGGTGATTTTTTTGCTGGTTTCCAGGTAGCTGTGATAGGCCGACCAGCCACCTGAAGGTTGCGCCGCTCTTTTACCAGGCGTGTTTTCGCTATCCCCGGTCAGCTTTTTTTCGGCCTCGTCATCGCTCAAAACGGCTGTCGGCTGTTTTCTCCGGAACAGGGAATAGCTGTTCCCCGTTATCTGTTTTAAGGCCATGTCGTTTTCGGGTTGGAGCCGGATCTGGTTTCCCGCCATAGCCAGTTTGTCCTGGCCGTCGCTGTTGTTGCTGAAACGGTGTTTGCTATTGTCGGGACGCATGTTCTGATTATTCCGCAGGACCGTCGAGACCGAAGCATAGCCCGCGGACCGGACCGTGACACCGACGATGCTGTCGGAATTGGAAAGACGGAGCCGGAAGGATCCGCTGCTGTCGGTTGTGGCTGCATCCGGCTGATTTTTCAAAGAGATGGATGCAAAAGCGACTGGTTTGCCGTTCGTGCTTACGACCGTTCCCGCAAAGACATTTTGATCGTCCCCCGATGCCGTATCCTGAATGGCGGGGGTGCTATTCCTCATTTCTACGGGAGCCTTATTTTTTGCCGGTTTGCCGGCACTAATCCCGTTTTCATCGTTCCAGGTCTTTTTCTCGTTGTTCCGGGTGTCCTTCTGATCGTTCCGGGTGTCCGCCTTGCTCAGGTATTGCCGCCCGACGGACGCGGGCGGCAATGATGCCGGGACGGCTGCCTGCGCGAAATCTTTGGTCGGCGAGCTGCCCGAAGGAGGCGGTTCCGGGGCGGCTGAAGAGGGCGCCGGTGCCCCGTTCTCTCCGGGGAGGGGGCGCTTATTCGTCGCAAGGGACTGATTTGTGATCCTGTGGCCGACGAATGTAAAATACGAGACGGCGCAGACGCCGGCCAGCAGCGCTACCGAGGCCGCAACCCACCAGGCGCGGCGGAGGGGGATCGAAGGCGGGGATTTACGGGTTTCGTTTTCGACCCTGTCTTCGATCTTCCTTGCAAGATCCTGCATGTCCCTGCCAAACGCGGTGTCGTCTCGCCGCTGCCTGTCGTTTTTGAAGCCTTCGAGGGCGTCGCCCAGGAAAGGGTCCTCCAGCGAAGCCTTTTCCAGGTCATGCATTTCCCGGGGCGTTAACTCGCCATTCAGATATTTTTCAATATCCCGGATCGTGTAGCCGGTATTTTTGTTTCGGTCAGTCATTTTTGCCATGCGGCCGCGATTTTCAGGCGCCGGATTTTATTTTTGTGGCCTCCGGTCGGGATTCTCCTTCCGGGTTTGCGTTTTTTTCCATACAGATCTTTAAATTCCTTCTGCCATTCTGAATAAGGCTCCTGACCTTATTCCAGTCGAGACCGGTGGATGCCTCAATATCCTTATAGCATTTGTTTTGCAGATAGAACAGGTCGATAGCCAGTTTCTGCTCCCCGGCCAGGGTTTTTATACAATCCTGCAGCTTTTCCAATTGTCCTTCCTTTTCCATTATCTCATCCAGATGCAGGTTGTCCGTCAATTGCATACGTTCAGGATCAAACTCGCGGGTTTTATGGTTTTTACCCGATCGGAGCAACATAAGACAATGATTCTTAGCCAGTGTATAAAGCCAGGGTCTAAAGTGCTCTACAGGGTGTTTTTGCAGTTTCTGTACCAGTTCCTCAAAGATCGCCAGCACGGAATCTTTCGCGGTTTCGGGTTCTTTCAGGTATTTCAGGCATACGGAATATACGAGATCCATGTATCGCTGGTATAAGAGACCCAGGATCTTCGGATCGGAAGACTGTTTATAGCGAGTGACGAGTTCCTCGTCCGCAGCCGGATCATTCGATATGGTTCTTATAAAAGGCAATAATTCTCCGGTACAAAATAGGCAAAATTCCCGTTTTAAGAACAACGGCATGCTTATTGATCCGTAAGAAAGAGGGAACCGGTAAGTAGATGTTCAGTGCAGAAACAGGGTCATTGCGTAAAACGTTTCAGGTGCGGGTGGGGTCTTGTTGTGGGCCAAATGCAGACATCTGTGGACTGACGGATTACTCGGGTTGTGGACTTTCATACCCGTTTTCCCGTATCTTTGCACAAATCGGGTAGGTTGCGAGACCTATCTGTTGAGAATCAAAATATTCCTTACTGACGTATTCTTTGGCTCATAAATTGTTTAACGATGAGGGCTTGCCTTTTCTTGTAGTTTATTAACAAGTCCCAAAAAGATCAAATTATGAGAATTGCCAATGTGCTCTTTGTTCACAAAGATGCGAAACTAGTTGAACGTCAAATATTCGCGCTGGAGCATCAGGATTTTGATTTTTACCTGCACGTCGACAAAAAAAGTAATTTTCTTGAATTTCAGGGTCTTTCCGAATTGCCAAATACACAGTTTGTATCCCGGCGGGCAGTGATGCACTGGGGAGGTTTTGGTTTTATCCGCGCGATCATTCAATCCCTGGAAGACGTCCTGAACAGCGGAAAGCAGTATGACTTTGTAAACCTGCTTACCGGCCAGGATTACCCCATTAAGAAAGTCAGCTATATATACGATTTTTTCTCCGCCAATATAGGCAAGTCTTTTCTTACCTATGAAACGCCTCCTTCTCTTTGGTGGAACCAGTCCATGCAGCGGTTCAGGCAATACCATATGACCGATTACTCGTTTAAGGGCAGGACCCGCATCGAGCAATTTCTGACAGCTGTATTGCCCCCCCGGAAGTTCCCCCTGCCTTATAAACTATACGGGGGGCCCTGTGCTTCGTACTGGACCATTAGCATGGATGCAGCAGTGTATCTGTATGAATTTCTTAAAACGACGATGAGCCGCAAACAACGTATGTTTTTCAAGCATACCTGGGGTTCGGATGAATTCCTGATCAGCACGGTTCTTTTGAACTCTCCTTTTAAAGACTCGATCGTCAACAACAATCAGCGCTACATCGACTGGACCATGGGCGGCGCCCATCCCAAAATAATAACGATGGCAGATGTTCACAAACTGGAGAGGTCCGGCAGGTTGTTTGCCCGGAAATTCGATTCAAAAATCGATGCCCAGGTACTGGATTACGTAGATACTCACCTTTTGGGCCGGGACACAGCAGGTTCCCACACAAGATATGCAGCCCAGTTATCCCAAAGTCAGGGCGGGGCCGTTTCCCGCGGGCAAGGGGCCATTATAACCTTATAACTTATTGGCCCGTCGGTTTACTCCTTCTTTATTTTTAAATGCCGGGTGAAAGCGGTGAAGGGTTTCGCGGAGATATTCCCTGTCCAGATGCGTATAGATCTCCGTGGTCGTAATGCTTTCATGTCCCAGCATCTCCTGTACCGCACGCAGGTCGGCTCCTCCCTCCACCAGGTGGGTCGCAAATGAATGGCGGAAGGAGTGGGGTGAAATATGTTTGGTGATACCGGCTTTTTTTACCAGGGCCTGCAGCAGCAGGAAGATCATGACCCGGGTAAGCCTGGCTCCCCGCCGGTTCAGAAACAGGATGTCTTCGTGCCCCGGTTTGGCGGGAATATGGACGCGGATCTCCCTTTGATAGATGGTGATATATTTGATGGCGGTGCTTCCTATCGGGACCAGTCTTTCTTTATCTCCCTTCCCGATCACCCGGATAAAGCCCGTGTCAAGGAATAGCCCGGAAATCCTGAGGTTCACCACCTCGCTCACTCTCAGGCCACAACTATACAAAGTCTCCAGGATGGCTTTATTGCGTCCCCCTTCGGCCTTACTCAGATCGATACCGGCAATAATGGCCTCGATTTCTTCGATCGAGAGGACGTCCGGGAGCGCTCTTTTCAATTTAGGCGCTTCCAGCAGGACCGTAGGATCTCTTGCGGCAATCTGTTCCAGGGTGCAATATTTGTAGAAAGAGCGGATGCCTGAGAGTATACGTGCCTGCGAGGTGGGCGTCATCCCCAGTTCGTGGATCCACCTGAGAAACTGCTGGAGTTGGCCAAGTTCAATATCGCCGGGCGATTTTGCGGAAGGAGTCTCTTCCAGGAATTGGGTCAACTTGTCGATGTCCCGCAGATAAGCTTCTACCGAATGGGGGGAGAGGGATTTCTCCAGTTGCAGCCATGCCTTGAACCCTTTCTTATAAGACTCCCACATACGACAAGTTTAAAGTTTATCCGGCAAATCCGAAAATTTTCTTTGTAATCAGAGCCCCTTTTATCA
Organism: Puia sp.; assembly: GCA_031292515.1. Lineage (GTDB taxonomy): Bacteria > Bacteroidota > Bacteroidia > Chitinophagales > Chitinophagaceae > Puia. The sequence continues at coordinate 97,300 of JARLGZ010000080.1, forward strand.
TATTGATGTAGGTTTGTTCCCTATAAGTCATGTATTCATTTTAAGTCAAGCATTCATGCCAACTGTCAATCTAAGATCATTCCGGCAACAGGTCCGCCATAACAAGAAGCGGATAAGGACCTTTCTTTCGAAACTGGTGAAGAAGCCCCCCCGCGACCTCGTAGCCATAACCCTTGAAGCAGATAAAAAAGCATGGGAGCAAACCGATTGCCTTGACTGTGCCAATTGCTGCAAAACCATGTCTCCGACCTATACCGGCAAAGACATCCGGCGCATTTCCGCGCATCTGGGTATGACGCAGAAAGCTTTCCGCGAGAAATGGCTCTATAAAGACCGGACCGGCGATTGGATGAATGTGAAGCAGCCGTGTCAATTCCTGGACCTGGAAACCAACAAATGCGATATCTATTCGGTGCGGCCCCGGGATTGCGCCGGGTTCCCGCATCATACAAAAAAGAAGATCGCGGACTATGTGCATATGTACAAGCAGAACATCGAGTATTGCCCGGCCACCTACCGGATGGTGGAACGGATCCGCGAAGAACTGGGGAAATAGGGTACTGAGTAGTCAGTAGTGAGTAGGTATCTTCAAACCGAGATATCTTCGATAAAGAAATATTCATACGCCGCGGCGGTTTGTCCGGCCTGGTCCTGTCCGGCGTTATTTTGGTTTGTGTCATTCCGGTTGCTGTTATTTTGGTTGGAGTCCCCACCCCCGGGTTTGCCCCGGGTCCCGGTGCCCGGGTCCTTTCGTAGATCGTTTTTCCCCGCCGCCGGACCGGAAATGGCGAGTACATCGTACTGAACTTTTTTCCAAAGGGGATGCCGGTAGAGAAAGGCGGAGGCCGCCTTCATCATATTCCTTATCTTTTTGCTGCTGATGTTTTCTTCCGGGAGACCAAACAGATGGCTGCTTCGCGTCTTGACTTCGATAAAATGCAAAATGTTTTTCCGGCATGCGATAATATCCACCTCATAACGGCCTTGTCGCCAGTTCCGGTGAACGATCCGGTAACCATGCCCGATCAGCCACTCCGCAGCCAGTTCTTCCCCTCTTCCCCCCAGATTATTATGATCGGACATGGCCGTTCTTTTTTGTTTTTGACCCCCGGATTTTAACCGGTATTGGACGAATCATCCGTAAATTGCGGTCCGTATAAAGCTCGTAAAATAAGTATTACAGATGGAGCAGTATAAGAATAAAGTTTTCAGATTGCAAGGCAAACTACAGCAATATGCCTGGGGAGGTCATTCCTTTCTGCCGGCTTTGCTCGGTATAAAAGAGCCCGGGGAGCGCCCCTATGCGGAATACTGGATGGGCGCGCATGACAATGCAAGCTCGGAGATCATTTTGCCGGGAACAGGGACTGCCGTCAGGCTCAACGAGTATATCGCGGCTTTTCCGCAAGATCTTTTGGGGAAGCAGGTGGCGGAGAAATTCGGCCGCCTGCCCTACCTGTTGAAGATACTGGATGTGAGAGACATGCTTTCCATCCAGGTGCATCCTTCCAAAAAGGAAGCCGAGAAGGAATTCGCGGGGGAGAATAAAAGAGGCATTCCGCTGAATGCAGCGGACCGCAACTACAAGGACGACAATCACAAGCCGGAGCTGATGGTTGCGCTGAGCGAATTCTGGCTCCTGCACGGGTTCAAGCCGGAGGACCTGTTAAAAGCCACCCTGCAAAGAATACCCGAGCTGTCCTTTCTGGCGCCTGCCTTCGGGAGCGGAGGTTACCAGGAGCTCTATAAGACCGTGATGGAGATGGACCAGGCTCGTGTGAACGCTCTTCTGCAGCCGCTATTGGACCGGATTCTTCCTGCCTATAAAGAAGGACGACTTCCAAAAGACAGCGAGGACTTCTGGGCGGCGCGCGCAGCCCTGACTTTTAATACGGATGGAAGGACGGACAGGGGGATCTTTTCTGTCTATCTTTTTAACCTGGTCAACCTGCACCCGGGAGAAGCCATCTTCCAGGATGCCGGCCTGCCTCATGCCTACCTCGAAGGACAGAACGTCGAAATCATGGCCAATTCCGACAATGTGCTGCGCGGCGGCCTGACCCCCAAACACGTGGATGTGCCCGAGCTGATGAAGCATATCGTATTCGCACGAACTGTTCCCCACACCATCTATGGGAAGGAAGTGTTTCCGCATATCGCGGCTTTCCGCACGCCGGCCCCCGATTTTGAACTGAGCCAGATCCTGCTTCCGGAGAAATCGCCGGTTACGATCGCATCCCATTCGGTGGAAATCTTTATCGTCATGGAAGGAAAGGTGAAGATAACGGAGAAAAACGGCGATGTCTTCGAAAGAAAGACCGGGGAGTGTTTTATCGCGTTTGACCGGGCGGAGCTCAGTCTTCAGGGTGTCTCAGACACCGTGATCTACAGGGCGGCGGTTCCGGAATAGCTATGAGCATCATCCCCTGTCAAAAGATAGGTGTGATTTTTCCTTTAGCACTCATTAAAAATATCTGTTCCATTACTGGTAATCAAATAAAATTGCGGAGGTTGCTTACTTAAAGTCTGAAATAAAGACCTATTAAAGTAAGCATGAATGTAACAAAGAGGGCGAATGTCCACCGAACAACACCGGATTTTGTCTCAGCAATTTTTACTTCCAGATCTTTCCTGAATACTTCCACTTCGCCTCTAAGTACGGCAATATCTTGTTTTTACCAGGAGCACGTCCTGTTTCACGAGAAATACGTCCTCTTTCACCAGCAGTACATCTGCTTTTGTCGCCGGCACGTGAAGGTTCTTCTCCTGCTGCTCCTTGTTATTTTAGTCCATTTTTTCTTTCACAAAACTCAGCAGGGCTTCCGTCTCCTGCTCCCCCAGTTTGTCTTTTAACGCCTGGAACAATTGTATTTCACTTGCAGCCATACCCTCGATTTCCCAAAATTAGCAATTCCGGGCTGCTTCTAAAACCAACCTTTTAAGATTATTTTCCGGATTCTTTTTCGAACGCTTCGTCCACCTCCAGGTCTTTTCCGTCCGCAGCCGAGGTCGCCAGTTCGTCGCAGCGGTTGTTGTGCGGGTTGTCGGCATGCCCCTTGACCCAGACAAATCGGACCTTATGTTTTTGGGCGAGCTCGTTGTAATGGAGCCAAAGATCCTTGTTCTTTTTCCCGCCTTTGAAATTGGTGGCGATCCAGTTCTTTAGCCAGCCTTCCTGGACGGCTTTGACGACATACTGGCTATCGGAATAGACGGTGATCGGCAAACCCTCCTTTTTTAAGGCCTCGAGCCCCGCGATCACCGCCATCAACTCCATACGGTTATTGGTCGTCCGCCGGAAACCGCCGGAGAGTTCTTTTTTATGACCGGCCCATATCAGGATGGTCCCGTACCCACCGGGGCCGGGATTGCCGCGCGAAGAGCCATCGGTATACATCACGATTTCCTGCATATTACGGATTAACGTTTTTCGATTCTTTAAAATTGCTGAGCCGGATTTCCCTTTGTCTTTTTTTCGCTTCGCCGCTTTCCCGAGGTTTTCCGGCATCCGCACCAGGGATTCCTGGAGTGCCTCCGCCTATACCTGAAACACCCCGGTATGGAAAGGGGGGGTGTCTGGGTTGTGGTTGGCCGCCCGTAGTCCCTCCGAAATAAGGCGACGGGTCTCGACAGGATTGATAATGGCGTCTACCCATAGACGCGCTGCCGCATAGTAGGGGGTCGTCTGCCGTTCGTATTTCCCCTTGATCTCATCGAGGAGTTTTTTCTCTTCTTCGGGGTCGATGACCTTTCCCTTCGCTTTCAGTGAGCTTACCTGTATCTGCAGGAGGGTCTTGGCAGCCTGTTCACCCCCCATGACGGCGATCCGGGCAGAAGGCCAGGCAAAGATAAACCGCGGGTCGTAGGCCTTGCCGCACATAGCATAGTTGCCCGCTCCGAAGGAATTGCCGATGATGACGGTGATCTTGGGCACTACGGAATTCGCTACCGCATTCACCATTTTGGCGCCGTCTTTTATAATGCCCGCATGCTCGCTGCGCGAACCCACCATGAAGCCCGTTACGTCCTGGAGAAACAAGAGAGGAATTTTTTTCTGGTTGCAATTCATGATAAAGCGGGCGGCCTTATCGGCGCTGTCGTTATAGATGACACCTCCCATCTGCATTTCTCCCTTTTTGCTTTTTACGATCTTGCGGTGGTTGGCGTCGATACCTATGGCCCATCCATCGATGCGGGCGTAGCCGCAGAGAATGGTCTTCCCATAGTCTTCCTTGAACGGTTCGAACAGGGAATCGTCGACGATGCGTTCGATGATCTCGAGCATATCGTAGGGTTTCGAGGTTTCGGCGGGAAGGATGCCCACCAGTTCCGCCATGTCCTTACGCGGTGGCGCCGGTGTTACCCGGTCGAAGCCGCCCGATTGTTTCGGGTGACCCAGCTTGCTCATGATCTTTTTGACCTGGTCGAGACATTCCTGTTCCGTTGCGAATTTATAGTCTGCAATACCCGACACCCCGGTATGCGTGTCGGCTCCGCCGAGCGTTTCGGAGTCGATGTCTTCTCCGATGGCGGCTTTCACCAGGTAGGGGCCGGCCAGGTAGATCGAGCCATTGCCTTCTACCATCAGGGTCTCATCGCTCATGATGGGAAGGTAAGCGCCGCCGGCGACGCAGGCGCCCATCACGGCGGCTATTTGCGTGATGCCCATCGCGCTCATCCTCGCGTTGTTCCGGAATATGCGTCCGAAATGCTCTTTGTCGGGGAATATCTCATCCTGCAGGGGGAGAAAGACACCGGCACTGTCTACCAGGTAGATCACCGGCAGATGATTCTCCATAGCGATCTCCTGCATGCGCAGATTTTTTTTGCCGGTGATGGGAAACCAGGCCCCCGCTTTTACGGTCTGGTCATTGGCGACGATGATACATTGTCTGCCGCTGACATAGCCAATTCCCGCCACCGTGCCGCCGGCGGGGCAGCCGCCCTGCTCTTCATACATCTCAAATCCCGCAAAGGCCCCGATCTCGGTAAATAAGCTATCCGCATCAACCAGGTAGGCTATCCGCTCACGGGCTGTCAGCTTATTTTTTTCCCGTTGCTTCTCAATCGCTTTTTTCCCGCCACCCAGCGCGATCGTATCCAGCCGGGTCCGGAGTTCACTGAGGGCCATTTGCATGGCGTCTTCGTTCTTGTTAAATTCCAGGTTCATAGCGGGCATTACCAGCGTTTTGGAACGCAATTTAACATGGATGCTGTAATATTGATCTATTTTTAATAAGTATATCCGGGTTCAATGGGTATACAATAATTTTCAGCGGGTATGGCCAAACCGAACAGAAGATGGCGGATATTGAACAAAAGATGGTGGATATTGGGTGCAGCCGCCATCTGCATTAAGATCCTTTCCCTTTTCCCGGCGGCTGTCGAAAAGTATTATTCCCTGGGCGTCTATCCGGTCATCGGCAGATGCCTGAGATTTTTATTCGGCTGGTTGCCGTTTAGCGCCGGGGACATTTTTTACGTCGCAGTGTCGCTAGGCATCCTGTACAAGTTAATCCGTTTTTTCAAAGCGATCGCCTCAAAACGGGTCGGCCGTGATTATTTCCTGTCCGTTTTGCGTCAGTTGGCGCTCTTTTGCCTTTGGGTCTATATCCTTTTTAACGGGTTGTGGGGGCTAAATTACAACCGCCGGGGAATAGCCGACCAGCTTCAATTGCGGGTGCACCCCTATTCGACCGCCGAATTGGAAACTATTTTGCGTCTCGTGGTAGACCGCCTCAATGCGTCCGACAGCCTGGCGAGACGGGAACGGGGCGTTCTGACAGACCACCGCTATCTGTTCACCGGCGCCAAAGAAGCCTATCGCGATCTGGCAATGACCGAGCCGGCCTTTTCCTGTTACCCTCCTTCCATAAAGTCCTCCCTGTTCTCTATCCTGGGTAATTATCTGGGATTCGGCGGCTATTACAATCCTTTCTCCGGCGAGGCGCAGGTCAACACGACGATGCCCGTTTTCACCCTGCCATTTACCACCTGTCACGAGATGGGCCACCAATTGGGCTATGCGAAAGAGAATGAAGCCAATTTCGCCGGTTATTTATCCGCAAAGTCTTCCGCATCGCCGGTCTTCCGGTATTCGGTTTATTTTGAACTCTATTCTTATGCCGGCCGGGAACTTTATGAAAGGGATTCCAACCGGCTGAAACCCTTCCGGGAACGGTTGAGACCGGGGATCAGGCAGGATTTTAATGAATTACGCCTCTTTTACAGGAAGTATCAGAATCCGCTGGAGCCTTATATCCGCCGGCTCTACGGAAACTACCTGAAGGCCAACCAGCAGCCCCAGGGTATCATGACGTATAACGAAGTCGTCGCCTGGCTGGTCGCCTGGTATGAGAGATACGGGGCCGGATCGGTCTAAACGGCCAACTACCCATACTGCGGCGGGGCCTGTTTAAAACTTATTCTTCCACATCATGCTCTCGACGGGTCTGTTCGGCTGCCCGCTGTATTTGGCGTCTTTTTTCTGGTTGTATTTCACCAGGGTTTCGCCCTCGACAGGGAAGTAGATAAGTTGCCCGATGGGCATAAATTTATAAATACGCACCGGTTGCTTCACCGAAATCTCCAGCGTCCAGTGTCCGCAGAACCCCACGTCCCCTTTTCCGGCTGTGGCGTGGATATCGATTCCCAGGCGGCCGGTGGAAGACTTGCCTTCCAGGAAGGGCACATGCGCATGCGTCTCGGTATACTCCATCGTCACCCCTAGGTAAAATACATGGGGCTGGAGGATGAAACCCTCATCGGGTATCTCAAAATCTTCGATCAGATTGTGTTTGCGCGCGTCCAGCACCTCGTCTTTGTATTTGGCCAGCCATTTTCCCAGGTGTACATCATAGGAATTGCTGCCCAGGGATGCCCGGTCATATGGATCCACTTTGATGGTACCCTTTTCCATTTCCTCGAGAATCCGCTTGTCTGATAATATCATCTTACAATAAAATTGAGTGAAAGACCATAAATCGGTCTAACTTGTTAAGTTTGCGAATATGATGTTTCCTTTTTAAAGATGGCGTTATTTTATCAACATAATATCAACGAGGCCACAAAACTGGCAATTTGGCGCATCGAAGAAGAGGAAGCGTTCTTCCTGGAGCGGGTACCGTTGAAGAGCGATGTGACGCATCCTTTTAAACGCCTGCAGCACCTGGCGGGGCGTACGCTTCTTCCTCTGCTGGCAGAGGACTTCCCGCTGTCGGAAATCGTCATCGCCGACACCCGCAAACCCTATCTGGCAAGCGAAAAATATCATTTCTCCATTTCCCATTCCGGGTCGTTTGCGGCAGCCATCGTCAGCAGCCAAAGCCGGGTAGGGGTGGATATCGAAAAGATCACGCCCAAGATCGGCAGTATACAGCATAAATTCCTGTCAGAACGGGAATATGGGATGGCCGTCTCCAACTGGCAGCAGGCGGTACCTGAAATCATGGCCCTTCTTCCGCCGACGGCTCCCAGCCCCCTGCTGACCCTTCTGTGGAGCGCCAAAGAAGCTATCTTCAAATGGTATGGGCTCGGACAGGTCGATTTCAGAGAGCATATTCAACTCAGCGGCCCGATCGTTTCCGGAACCGGCGGCTGGCTGCTTCTGCCTTTCGTCTTCAAAAAAGGAGGAGATACGCGGTTGACGGTCCATGGCAGATTTTTTGAAGACCTGGCTTTCGCCTGGGTGCTTACGGGATGATCGGGTTTTTGTAAGGTCTTCTTCAGCTTCATCAACGCATATTCGGGATGGGCAGGGTTTACCACCAGCTCCTGTCGGAGCGGGTCGATCATGACGTCCATCTCTTCCAGGGGTATCATCCCCAGCAAGGGCTCCGAGTCGCCTGGCAAGACCAACGCACTGCAAATCGATTCCCGGCCCTTGAATCTCACTTCAAGCGGACCGACTACCTCATACTCCACGACGGAACCGTCCGCCAGCTGTGATCTTCTTTTGCTGATCACCGATAGCTGCAGCAGTTCCTTCATATGCTCGTTTATGGACAGCATGAAGCTGCCGCTATCCACGAGGATATTGACCCATATACGCCTCACCTCGTCACGGTCCATATTTCCGCGACGCACCAATTCGAGGTCGCCGCCATTGATGATCTCGATGTCTGCATATACCCTACCCATACAATTTGTTTTAAGGTGAAAAGTTCTCCAAATCGTTTTGATGTGAAGACGTCCTCAAATATAGGGGGCAAACAATATGCGGAAACTTGACAATTGATATGAAATCGGGAATTCGATTGACAAAAGTCAATAACCGGCGGATCGAAGCGGCGCGCATCGCGTTCATCCGGTTGAAACAGGCCGGCACGAAATCCGTGATACCGCCGTCCCTGATCCAAATCCGGGATTTCGGAAATTCAGCCTCAACGTTGCGTCAATCCAATCCCGGCATCTCGTCGCCGTCTTCCAGCAGGTTGATGTCGATGGCGTCCTTGCCCGCGATCCCCTCCACGGAGCCGCGGATATGCGCGGCGTTGAGCAGGACTTTCTCAAGCTGTTTCTCACGGGCCTTCCACAACTTCTCCATCGTATCCCTTTCCTTTTGTATGGAGAGCTTCATCGACAGGAATCCTTCGCGGATCGCCTTCCACTGTTCGCCGAATTCATCGCTGGTAAGATAATCGTAGAGCAGCTGCATCTTATCGCCCCGGTTCTCCTGGGATTTCGTGGCGTGGAACAGCCGGAGCATCCCGTCCCGCAACACATGGGCAAGCGGGCGGACTTCGGCAAACGTGCATATCCATACGCCGTTCTTTTCTCCGAAGCGTTCCATATCCCGCGGCATGGCCTGCGTGACGATGACGGCGATCATGGCCCCCTGGCTTCGCATATCGGTCTTTAGCTTTTCTATCCAGTCGCTTCCAAAATCCCTGGTTCGTTTGCTTTCATAGATGATTTTGCCGCATTCCTGGCCAAACTGGTTCCGGACGGACTGGATGCAATCGGCGCCTTTTACGCCTTTGCCTACCTCGCTGACCTGGTCCATGGGGAAGGCGGCTTTCAGCAATTCTTCCAGCGCCAGTTCCTGCACCTCTCCCTGTAATTGCATAGAACCCTGTTCGGCCTTTCGCTTCATTTCATCGGCCAGCTTCTTCTGGTCGTCGAGTTGTTTTTCGAGTTCTTTGACGCGAAACAGGTATTCTGTCTCTTTGGCGGCGGCCTTCTGTTCCTCCAGGTGCCGGATCTCCTCGGATAATTTGCCGCGCTCCGCCTGCAGCTGACGTTGCACGGATAATTCCAGCTCCGCTTCCTTTGTCTTCAGCTCTTGTTCTTTTTTCAGGAATTCAAGTTCCTTTTGTCTGGAGGTCCTGAGTTTCTCCTCATTGTCTTTGTTGGCATCCTGCAGCATCCGCAGTTTGTTTTCATAGTCATTGCCCACCGTCTTGCGGATCGTCTCCTCCAGGGTCTGCTGGAGACGGCTTTTCTCTTCCGTCCAGCGTTTCGTGAAATCCGCTTCCTGCTTCTGCGTCAATTGCCGGAACTCCTCTTCTTTGCGGGTGAACTCGTTTTGCTTCTTCAGCAATTCCTGGTCCTTCTCCTTCTTATAAGCCAGCATCTGCTCACGCAATTCCTTTTTATATTCCTCGGAGACGGCTTCTTCCATCGGGAACTGGTGACCACAGTTGGGACATTTTATCTCGGTTGCCATCCTTTTTTTCACAAACCTACTTGAAAATGTACAAATGCGGATATTACCCGGTCGCGAACGGGACGAAGGACCCTGGCTCATCCGGTTCTTAAAAGAGCCCGTATTTCCAGGATAGCGTGGGAATGGAATCTTTATCGATGGTCTTCAGTTCCGATAAAACAGTGCCGAGGTCCCTATATCTTTCTGATTTATAGAAGTGATCGGGGTCTTTATATTTGAGGCGGTACATTTCCTTGTTGATCGCACTTAACAGAGCGATTTCCTGTCTTACCGAGGGAACGGCATAGATACTGGTAAAGTATTTCAGCCAGCTGCTGAAATTGTTATAGTTCGAGAAATCCACTTTTGAATAATAGCTTTCGCTATAGGCATTTATCTGGTTCCTTGTGCTGGTAAGGAGTTCACTATTGTAAGCGTTTACCAATTCCAGCTCCTGCAGCTTGCGATATTCGGTCGAGAGAATATTATGTGCATAGTCATATCGCTCCTGTAAAGCGCTCAGCATGCCGTTCCAGACATTCAACATGGAATAGCCAGGGTAGGGGTTATAGGCCTGGTACGCTTCGTTCGAATAGTAATAGCTTGTAATGTTAATAACGATCTTAAGCTGGGTTTGATCCAGGTAGCTTTGTGCCTTTGCTCCGGAAATGAGAGCCGGAAAAGACAGGAGCAGCGGGATGGAATACCTGATGAGACGATGTTTCATAGACGGGTTTTAGGAAGTCGATTTGTTTAAAGGGCAATTCGCCCACTCTAACGGCGAAATGTATCGTCCTATGATCCGTTTTTGGACGTTTTTTTATTTTGCGGACGTATTTTTATGAGGGGCTCATTTAATTGCTTGTATGTCAGTTAACTAAACAAATCCTGGACCCAACAGACCGAAAACTGAATAACCGGACAAATCGTAAACTGAATAAATCGCCGGGCGTGGTCTTCTTAGGCCAGCAGCTTGCTCCTCGCGATCAGGCATCCCCCGATCACCCCGGCCTTTTCACCTAGCTGGGATACGAACAGCTTTGTATCGCTGTTCACGAGGCTCAGAGAATATTTATTGATGGCGCTCCGGATCGGGAGATAGATATAATCGCCTGTATTCATCAGCGTACCACCCAGAATCACCATCTCCGCATTGAATATATTAATGAGCAGGGCTACGCCCCGTCCTATCTTTTCTCCGATTTCCGCAAGCAGGTCGATGGAAAGCATGTCCTCATTCCGCGCCGCCTCGATAATATCGGTCAGCCGGATCTCTCCCGGTTTTTCCGGATTGCCGGCAATGGACGAGGTCTGGCCCTGGTCCATCTTCTCTTTGAACAGGCGGATCAAGGCCCTCCCGGATGCCTCTGTTTCCAGGCATCCCTTCTTACCACAATGACAAAGGATCTCATTGTCGAAAAACGGAATATGACCGATCTCGCCGCTAAAGCCGGATTTCCCGTAGTATACCTTCCCGTCAATCAGGATGCCCAGGCCCAGACCATAGTCGAGGTTCAGGAACAGGACGTTCTTCTCATTTTTGACGATTCCCTTATGGAATTCTCCGTATGCCATCGCCCTGGAATCATTTTCGAGGAAGGTTCTGATACCTAACTGCCGCTCTACGATGCTGCTCAGGGGCTCCTCGTTGAAATGAAAAAAACTGTAGCTATTGCCATTGTTCGTGTTGATCCTGCCTCCCAGGTTGATGCAAAGTGACAGGATATGGTCCGAATTGACGGGCGCATCGCGGATAAAAACCCTGATGAGCGAGATCAAGGCATCCAGGGATTGGCCGGTGTTCTCCAGCAAGTAGGGGATTCTCATATTGGCCGTGACGAGGTTTTTTGTAAAATCCAGCAACCCGATGCTCACATAATAATGCTTCACATCCACTCCCAGGAAGAAACACGAGTCGGCCACCAGGCCATATATACTGGCAGGCCGTCCCACCGCCGAATCGATTTTTCCGCAATCCTTCAAAAGACCATCCGCGATCAGCTCATTGATCAGACTCGTGGCCTTTGGCGGGCTGATATTCAGGGCTGATGCCAGGTCCGTAATGGTGGTCTCACCATGCTGGTCGAGATGGTTGATGATCATCCTCTTCCTCTCCTTGTTCTTATAGGCCACCCCGGATATGCTCTCCCCGGAAAAGAAGTCGAGTAAATTATGCTGTTGCATGAAGTAGTAGAGTATTGAATGGACAATTTAAGGCAAGGTATCGAAAAATATTTTTTTAAGCCAGGACTTGGCTTCTCTAATTAAAAAAATAATTTAATAATTATTTAAAGTTTAAGAATAAAAATTATTAGTTTAGCTAATTAAATAAATTAATTTATTATTAAGGACCCATTAGGAAAAAATTTTACGAATATGACCCTTGCTGTTCCGTTTTCTTCAGATTCGCCGGATACTGCCAACTCCCTGACCCAACGCTATGCTGCCCTCTACAAAGAAGAACTGCTGGGGAATATCCTTCCTTTCTGGCTTGCAAACAGCCAGGACAGCGTCCACGGAGGGTACTTTACCTGCCTCAACCGGGACGGCAGCAGGTATGACTCGGACAAATTCATGTGGCTGCAGGGGCGCGAAGTATGGTGCTTTGCCTTTATGTATAACCACCTCGAGCCACGAAAAGAATGGCTCGAGGCGGCCACCCGGGGAGCCGGGTTCATGGAGAAATTTGGAAGGGACAAAAAAGGCCACTGGTATTTCTCGCTGACCGAAGAGGGTAAACCCCTCACGCAGGCATATAATATATTCAGCGACTGTTTCGCGGCCATGGCATTCTCATCCCTGCATAAGGCCTTACCCGGCAAAGGCTATGATGCCATCGCACTCCGGACGTTTGAAAATATCCTGGCCCGGGGGGACCGCTGGAAAGGAAGCTATGACAAGACATTCCCGGGTACACGGCCGCTGAAGAGTTTCGCCCTTCCCATGATCCTCTCCAACCTCTCCATAGAAATGGAACACCTGCTCGGCAAAGAGAGGGTCGATGCCTCTCTCCCTTCCCTGGTCAGGGAAGTCATGGAAGTATTCTACCGGCCGGAATTGGGACTGGTCGTCGAGCACGTCTCCAAAGACGGGAACCTCAGCGACAGTTTTGAGGGGCGCCTGCTGAATCCCGGCCATGCCATCGAAGCGATGTGGTTCATCATGGATATCGGCGTCCGCATGCACGATAAGACCCTGATCGAAAAATCGGTCTCTATCCTGCTGAATACCCTGGAATCCGGATGGGACAAGGAATATGGCGGCATCTTCTATTTCCTGGACCGTCTCGGCCGCCCGCCCCAGCAATTGGAATGGGACCAGAAACTGTGGTGGGTACATGCAGAAGCGCTGGTCGCCCTCGCAAAAGGCTTTGCATACACCGGGGATCCACGATGCCTCCGCTGGTTCCGGCAGGTGCATGATTATACGTGGAAGCATTTCCGCGACGAAGAGTATGGAGAATGGTTCGGGTATCTGAACCGCCGGGGAGAAGTGCTCCTGAGCGCGAAAGGCGGAAAATGGAAGGGTTGTTTTCATATCCCCAGAGCGCTGTTCCAGGTTTCCAAAACCTTCGAAAAAATCAATTTCCCGACCCCGGCCGATAAATGACTTCGAAACACAAAACATTCGAGCAGGAGACGTTCAAACACGAGAACATTGAAACACGAGAACATTGAAACACAATACTTTGTAACACGGATCTTGCATCAAATGACTTTCAGGCACATAACTCTTCAAACCAAAACTTCCGCATATGATCAATTTCTTCAGGCTTTTAAAAAAGAGACCGCGAGTAGTCTGCTTATTCCCCCTGCTGTTCCTGTTCACGGCAGTCAACGCCCAAACCGTAATGGTCAGCGGGGTGGTGAAGGATGATAAGGGACAGCTGCTCAGCGGCGTTACCATCAAAGTAAAAGGCGCTTCAATCATGACGATGTCGGATGAAAACGGCAAGTTCCATGTCAGTGCGCCGGGAACCGCGATCGCCCTTGTTTTCTCTTATCTCCGGCTTCCAAACAAGGAAGTCGTCACAGCCTCGGACAACAACCTGCAAGTGGTGATTCCCGTGGGCGATAACAAAATGGACGAAGTAGTGGTGGTGGGTTATGGTACGCAGAAAAAAGCGTCCCTGCTGGGCGCCATCTCTACGGTCGGCGCGGCCGATATCATGAGAGGGGCCGGCACCAACTTGTCACAGGCCATCGTGGGGAAATTGCCCGGATTGGTGACCCGCCAGGAATCGGGTCTCCCCGGATCAGACCAGGTGGACATCTATGTGCGCGGTTTCGGGTCTTTGAACAGCAATACGCCCCTGGTCCTGGTAGACGGAGTAGAACGTGATATCAGCAGCCTGGACCCCTCCGAGGTGGAATCGGTAACCATCCTGAAAGACGCGGCTTCCGCAGCCGTCTATGGCGTACGTGGGGCCAACGGCGTTATTTTGGTAACTACCAAACGGGGAAAAACAAGCAAACCGACCTTCTCCTATACCGGCTCCTACACGATCAGCCAAAGCACCCGGCTGCCGCAATACCTGAACGGCGAAGAATTCGTGAAATGGTACAACTATGCAGATGAGATCAACGGCAGGTCGCATACATTCCCCGACGCAGTGGTCAACAAAGTGACAAAAGGGGATCCCGACGGCATCTATGGGAACACGAATTGGGAGAAAAGGATGTTGAAATCGGCGCCTACCATGCAGCATAATATCAGCCTGCGCGGAGGTGACCAGTCCATTAAATATTTTATGTCCCTCGGCTATCTCGATCAGCTCGGCATCATCAGCGGTGTAGATTATTCCCGCTACAACCTGCGGTTGAATGTAGACGCCAATGTGACCAACGATTTTTCAATCGGGCTGAACCTGAGCGGCAATTTGGGCAACGCGAACAGCCCCCAGATCTCCAATTTTACAGGCAATGGCAACTCCGTGACGACCAACCTGATGAACCAGATCATTACCGCACATCCCTACCTGAATGCCAGGACCCCGGACGGGCAATACCTGAGCTCCGCCCTGGAACCGGGCAACAACCCCCAGGCGGCGAGAGACCTGTCAGGCTATAACGACAATGACAATACCGGCCTGCAAAACAGCCTCACCCTGCAATACAAACTGCCCCATGTCCGCGGACTCTCCTTCAAGACAGTCGCGAGCTACGACAGGAACTTCTACCATACAAAATCCTTTTATACACCCTATACCCTGGCAACCGCCGATCCTACCCAGTCATCGCCTTCCCTGTACCAGACGGCATCGCCTTACGGCACCATCGCCCAACTGAGTGAAAGCTATACCCAGTCCAACCGCTGGACCCTGCAGGAATACGTCAACTACGACCGCTCATTTGGCAAACATACGGTCGGAGCGCTGATCGTTGCCGAGCAGTCGGGGTATCATTATACCGGTCTCGGCGCTTCCGCCCAGAACTTCGACCTGACCGACCTGAGCGAATTCAGCTTTGCAAAGGACAACCCGGTCAAACCGACCGGGAGCAGCAGCACCACCAACAGGGTGGGTTGGGTAGGCCGGTTTAACTATGTATATGACAACCGCTATTTATTCGAGTTCTCGGGGCGTGAGGATGCGTCAACCAATTTTCCGAAAAGCAACAGGTATGGTTTCTTCCCTTCTTTTTCCACCGGCTGGCATGTATCGGAAGAAAAATTTTTCAAAGATTGGGAGACTTCGATCAGCAACCTGAAACTAACGGCCTCTTACGGTATCCTGGGCAACGATGCCACGGGAGGCGCCTACCAATATCTTCAATATTTCAATCTTTCGACCAGCCCTGTAGCCAACCTGGGGGGCTCCAATGTCAATGGCCTGCTGCCTACCTCTTATCCCAACACGAACCTCACCTGGGAGAAATCGAAAACGGCCAACCTCGGTCTGCAGGTAGAATGGTGGAAGGGCCTGCTGAGCGCCGAGTTTAACGGGTTTTATAAGTTGACCACCAATATCCTCACCACGGTCTCCAGCACCTATCCCCCGTCCCTGGGCGGCTATTATCCGACCACCGTCAATTCGGGGAAAGTAGATAACCGCGGCTTTGAGCTGGTGCTCGGACATAAAAACAAGCTGGGACAGTTCTCCTACTCCCTGACGGGCAGCCTCAGCTGGTCCCACAACAGGATCCTGAATATGGACCAGTCCGCCGATATCCCCGAATACCTGAGCCTGATCGGACACCCCATGGGCGCCAAGACCGGGCTGATCGCGCAAGGTCTCTTTAAAACCGACGCCCAGGCCGCGGAATCCCCGAACGTGAGTAGCACCGCAAGGGCAGGGGATATCAGGTATAAAGACATCAACGGCGATGGCAAAATCACCTATGACCAGGATGTCACGATCATAGGACGCAGCAGCTATCCCGAATTGAACTATAGCCTGAACTATGCTTCCTCGTGGAAACAGTTCGAGCTCTCCTTTTTGATACAGGGCACCGCGATCTGCGACAATGCGCTGATGGGTTATTATGACGGGATAGGGTGGGACGACACCCAATTCACCCGTGATTTTTACAATGGCGGGAATACACCGAAATACCTCGTCGAAGGGTCCTGGTCACCCGCGAATCCCTCTGGCAAATATCCCCGGCTGGATAATCAGTGGAGAGCCAACAACAACTGGGCCTCTTCGATGTGGATCGTCAACGGAGCCTATCTCAGGCTGAAAAATGTCCAGTTGGCCTATAATATCCATAGGTCCGGGCACGGATCTCCTTTCGACGCGCAGATCTATCTCGCCTCGATGAACCTCTTGACTTTTTCGGCCTTTAAATACCTGGACCCGGAAGCACCGAATGTCAATAACGGCTATTACCCGCAACAAAAGACCTATAGCCTGGGAGCCCGTATCACATTCTAACCATCCTCTAAAAGAAGCCAATTGTTTAAAAGGAGCCAATTGCATAAAGGCGCTAATCGTTAAAAAGAGCTGACCGTTTAAAGGCGCTGATTGTTTAAAAGGACTAATCGTTAAAAAGAGCCGATCATCAATAACAGGCAAACTGTTTACAAGGAACTAACTATCTAAAATGAGCAAGATCATGAAAAAGTATCTTTTATATATCATCCTGGTGGCCGTTCTGCCGGTCGCCGGATGTAATAAATTCCTCACGCCGGATCCCACCGATAAATATGCGGAAAGCGTCGCCTTCAGCAGTGAAGCCAATGCAAAATTGTATGTGAATTCATTTTATCCCATACTCAGCTACTATGGTTTGTTCGGTTCGGCCTATCTGGGTGGGAATATGTACACGGACGGGCTGTCCGATATCATCAAAACGGCAGGGAGCACCATCGGGTCTAACGGCGCCATCGCCAATATCTATGCCACCACGCCCGGCCAGATCACGCCCGACCAGGATGCCCTCGATATCTGGACCAACGCATACTATTATATCCGGCTGATCAATGGATTCCTGTCCGGGGTGCAAAGCAGCAGCCTCGGGGATTCCGTGAAGAATGAGTTATCCGGCGAAGCCAGGTTCTTCAGGGGATACCTGTATTTTCTCCTGATGAGAAATCATGGCAGCGTCATCCTGCTGACAGAGCTTACTACCAGCAAAAATAACCCGCGGAGCCAGGCCAGCGATTGCTGGGACCTCGTGGCTTCAGATCTGGATGCCGCCGCTCAATATCTGCCGGAGACCTGGTCGGGGTCCGATGCCGGGAGGATTACCAAAGGCGCCGCGTATGCGATGAAATCAAGGGCCATGCTTTACGCCCAGCGATGGCAGGCGGCTTATGATGCGGCGACCGCTACGCTGGCCATGGTGACCGACGGCACCTATGCCCTGAACCCTTCCTATGCGGCGGCCTTTCGCTCCTATGCCAAAGGGAATAAAGAGGCGATCCTGGAATTCGACTATAGCTATCCCCAGCTAACCCATAGTTATGACGCCATCGCCAGCCCGGGCGGAGACGACAGCCTCTATCAATTCGGAGGGGATATACAGCCAACGCAGGAACTCGTCGAAATGTACGAGATGGCGGGCGGCGGCGCCGTGGACTGGTCTCCCTGGCATAATACCGGCGTCACGTCCACGCCCCCCTGGGCTTCCCTGGAACCACGCTTCCAGGCCACGGTCCTTTATAACGGCAGCACCTGGAAAGGACGAACCCTGGAGACTTATCCCGGCGGCACAGACGGCTGGATCGCTTATCCGCCCGCCGCGGGTAGCAACAGAGGCGCGTCTGAGACAGGTTACTACCTGAAAAAGAACCTGGATTCTACCCACACGGACCTGGTAAACATAGCCAGCTCGCAGACGATGGTGGAAATCCGGTTGGCCGAAGTCTATCTGAATTATTCCGAAGCCGCCTACCAGCTCAACCAGATAGCGGATGCCAACGCCGGCATCAATGCCGTACGCAACCGTGCCGGCCTTCCTTCGCTGAGTCTTTCGGGAGACGCCCTGCTATCCCAGATAAAGAAGGAGCGGACGATCGAACTGGCCGGCGAAGGACAGCACTATTGGGATCTGAGGAGATGGCAGGACGCAGCAACCACCCTGAGCGGGATCTATGTTCATGGACTGAAGGTGAACAATACCGGGTCGTCCTTCACCTACGATTATATCACCTGTGACGACGCACCCCGGGAATTCCCCGCCAAATTGTATGCGCTTCCTATTTTATCCGCGGAACTGGTCAACAACCCCGGATGTGAACAAATTCTAGGATGGTAAAAAAATAACAACATGAAAAAATCTATCTCGATATGCCTGGCCGCCTTATCTTTTGCGCTGATCATAGGTCTGCTGGTGAACTCCTGCGCAAAAATCGCCCCGGCATTTACGGTAAAAAGCAGTGCCAAATCGCTCAGCGCCCTATACCTGACCTTTGCGGACGGAACCGGTGGCTTCAGCCCCGATACTTCTGCATCTAATGACAGCGCGATCATCATTCGTATTCCCTGGTATTACCCCGATGGCAGTTACACCCAGACTTCCCTTGACAGCCTTATCATAACGGGTTCGATTCCCAACAGCTCTTATATGTCGCCGGCATTCGGGTTGACCAATTTCACCACCCCGAAAAAATATACCCTGACCGCGCAAAACGGGACAAAGGAGACTTTCACGATCACGGTGGTCCGCACGCATAGCAGCAAGGCGGCCATTACCTCGTTTAAGCTTAATGAGGCCAATATAAACGGGGTCATCGTGGGCGATACGGTCACCATCCCCTATGCGGGAACGACGTTGACCGGCCAGACGGCTACGGTAGAGCTTTCGAACTATGCGACCATTTCCCCCGACCCCACGATTTCCCGCGACTACTCCAACCCGGTGCAGTACACGGTGACCGCCGACGATGGCACAAAGGTCGTTTACACCGTGAAACTGGGAATGCCCGTAAAAGTGGCTAAAGGGATCAGCAAGGTGACGATGTTATGGTCTAAATCGGCAGGGGACCTGAGTTTTACCGATTACCGGCAGATTTCCATAGCCGTGAGCGGGGGCTATTTTCTGCTACCCGTATCCAATGAATGGGTAAGCGGATCCCAGGTCCAATATTACAGCTGTAAGACGGGAGGATATGCGGGTAGCCTGAATGTGACCGGCGTGGAGCGCCTGTATGCCATTGCCAATGACAGCATGGGCAAGGTCGTGGGCATCAACAGTCTTTATGCAGGGAATAATGTCTGCCTGTACGAATGGGACAATGTCACCGCAGCCCCGAAATTGCTGGCGAAGACGACGGACTGGAGCAGCGTTGGCGGAGCCTTCTATGGCCGTAAGATCTCTGTTTATGGCAACCTGTCCGGGGATGCTGTGATCATGGCGACAACAGACGGCACCGGTGGCGGAGGCGTGAATAATATCTTGAAATGGACCGTAAAAGGCGGGGCGATCGTTTCACAGGATCCGGAGGTCATCACCTATCCGGTCGCCTATGATTATGTGGCGAAGGCCGTTCCGACAGGTCCCGAATCCTCCTCCGATTTCTTTTTCTGCTCGAATTCGCCCAGCTTTATGACGTACGTGAACGGGACCAGCCATGCCGTGGAATATAGCTTCAGCTCCAACTTCGTCGCCAGTCCCAGGGGTAATACACCGGCGCTGACCTGGTTTACATTCAACAACGCCAGCTTTGCAGCAGTAGTCGACGCGAGCGCCTACAGCAGCGCCTTGCATATTTTCGATGTCACCGACCCGTCCGTGATCGGGACTTCGGCTACTTCCGCCAATTATTCGTCGTTCCATGTCTTTGACGGATCTTCCAGCTATGTATCCTGCCCGGATCCCAACTACAATGTGACGGCCGAAATCGCCGTCGGACCCGTGTCGGCCGATGGGTATACCATGCCGGTATACTTCCTGGTGACGAACGGCGGCGTGGTGGCATACGAACTAAGTTGCGTCCAGCAATAGAATCAGAAAGGCTCAATTTTATTGACAATCCTTGCAGAATGAGATATAATAATATGAGAGGGAATAGCTATCGTCAGACAAGGAATAACGATCATGAGACAGGGAATAACTATCGTCAGACAGGGAATAGCCGTTATCAGGCAGAAAATAGTCGTAAAATGAAAAATAACCCGATAAGGACAGGGCTGCTGCTCGTGTTTGTTCTGTCCTCCCTGCTGTCCTGCAAACGTGAGACGGCTGTTTCCCTTCCCCCCGGCGGGACGGCCACCGATTCGGTGCCTTCGAATGTTTCGGGAATGCAAAAGCTTTTCGACAGCGCCAGGGTCATCGTATGGATAGAAGCGGCGGCCAATTTCGAGCGGATGGGAACCGCGGATAAAATGAGCGCTATTTTTCAGAAACTGGCCGATATGGGTGCAAAAGCCGTGGTGCTGGATGTCAAAGGCATTCCGGGTCTGGTAAACTATAATTCGGCCATCGCCGGTCAGTTGAAGACCTGGAACGGCTATACCCAGGCGGGCGATTTTGATTATCTCCAGAATGCCATTACAGAGGCGAAGAAAAAGGGTCTTAAGGTCTTCGCCTCCATGAGCGTTTTTGCAGAAGGGATGAACTATTATGGAGCGCGTATAGGCAAAGTCTTTACCGATTCTTCTTTTGCCGGTATGCAGAGCCAGGTGGTGACGGCCTCCGGGGATGTGAAAAATATCACGGATGTCTATACCTATGGCATGCTGAACCCGCTTCAACCCGCTGCACAGAACTATGAGCTGTCGCTGATACGGGAGCTCGTATCGAACTATGCCATCGACGGATTTGTGCTCGATTATTGCCGCTACTATGATATCTGTGCCGACTTCTCCGGCTATTCCCTGGATAAGTTCCGGGACTGGCTGGGCGTCTCTTCTGTTCAGATCACGGACATCGTATCCTCCTGGAAGACCTCTTCGGGTGAAGTCG
Source organism: Puia sp. (assembly GCA_031292515.1). Classification (GTDB taxonomy): domain Bacteria; phylum Bacteroidota; class Bacteroidia; order Chitinophagales; family Chitinophagaceae; genus Puia. The sequence goes on from JARLGZ010000080.1 coordinate 118,294, forward strand.
TCCCCGACGTCACGGGCGTCTATTATGACAAATGGCTGGAATTTCGCTCCTCGGGCATCTATGATTTTGTGAACGATGCCCGCAACGCGGTCAAGGCGATAAAACCCGGTCTGGCATTCTGCAGCTATTCCGGCGCCTGGTATGACTCCTATTATTATGTCGGTGTGAACTGGGCCAGCAAAAACTACGATCCGTCGGCGGACGGGTACTCCTGGGCCTCCTCCACCTATAAGAATACGGGATATGCGGAGCTGCTGGATATGTTTATGACGGGAAACTATACCCCCACTTTGACGGGGCCCGGCTGGTGGACTGTGCAGGGCGAAATTTCCGGCGCGGAAAAAGTGCTGAGGGGCGCCAATATACACTACGGATCCATCGATATCGGGAATACGGCCTGGACTGACCTGCAAAATATGAAGGACGCCATGAAAATGATCCTGGACCAGACCAGCGGCATCATGCTGTTCGACCTGGTTTATATCGACGATCCTTCTTACAATCAGTTCAAGGAGCCGCTGTACGACGAAATAAAATCAGTCATTCAATAAGCGGGTGCAGGATGAAGATCAGTCACCCATTCAATGGTTCGTTATGAAGAAATGTCTCTTTCTGATCGCCGGTTTGGCATATTGCCTCGGCATCAACGCGCAAAACGCGCAAAACGCGCAAAACGCAAGAAACGCTCCGGATTCTATCTTCCGGAATTACTTATACGACAGCAGGACCTCGTATTTCCGACAGCTGCCGGTTAAGAAAGGCGCTTTTATATTTTTTGGGGACAGTATCACCCATTGGGGGGACTGGAGCGAATTTACGGGATATGCTTTCGCCCTGAACAGGGGTATCGCCGGGGATAATACCTATGGTCTTGTCAACCGGGTAGATGAGGTGACCCGGCATTCGCCCCGTAAGGTATTTATCCTGGTCGGCACCAATGATATCAATATTCATATACCGCTTGCAAAATCCCTGGAGAACTACGACAAACTCGTCCTCGCGATCAGGCGGGAGTCGCCGTCCACCGAGATATATATCCAGAGCATTCTGCCGGTCAATAATGAATTGATCAACCGGGCTTATTACACCGGTACCAACGAGGCGATCCGGCAGATGAATCAATCTTTGGACAGTCTCGCCAGGAAGTTGCATGTTGTCTATGTGGATCTGTATACTCAATTTCTGGATCCCTCGGGTCAGATGGATGCGGCCTATACCTATGACGGACTTCATCTGACAGGCGCCGGCTATTTGCATTGGATCGGCATACTGAAAAACAGCAAATTCCTGTAACCCTGACGCTTGTCTCAAAATTAAAAAATACAAACATGGTATGTAAGAGCGCGGTATTTTTTATCGGACTATTCTTTTTGAACGGTCTTCGATTGCAAGCCCAGCAATTGGACAGAAAGACGCAGGAGCTTTTGACGGGCGCGAAACAGGGCGAAGTACTGTCGCTGCCGGCTATCATCCCGGGCAAAATCCCGGAAATAGCCTATCGAAAGGAGGTCTTGTCCGGTCCCCGCCTGATCATCTCCGACGACCCGGAATATATCCTGGAACCCGAATGCCTCGCGCTTCGGGAGATAGTGTCGCCGGGACCGGTACGATTGTATCTTTACAACGTGAACGGAGTCGTCCGTCCTGCCAAAATGCCCCGCAAAATCACGGCTGTCCTGAAGAATACCGGTGAGGGAATCATGCATCTTCGCTTTTTAAAGTACTCCTCCCAGCCACCCAGTTCCAATTATTACCAGGTGGGCAAACAGGGGCTGGCCGACTATTTCACATCTGCGGGCAGCGACAGTATTTTGTCCATACCGCCCGGTGAGGCGGCGCCCATCGATCCCCGACTGGAGCGACAGACGGCCAGCTACGATGAACTGGTTCACGGCTTCTATGAGTTTACCATCGACCAGCCCGGGGAGATCGCCATTCTTCAGACTTCTCCCGATACCGAAGGCCCTGTCGCCCTGGCACGCCTGCATTCGGTCGTTCCGCCCAGCCGTTCCAACGCGGGTCGCGGCCTTTTTGAAGTCTGTAATTATAAGATCACCCCAAAGAAACCGATCGACACCCGCGAGGGACCGGTTTCCCTGGTCGTTGCCGACGGCAAAAAGGATCCGTGGATTACAGGCAGGGAGGGGAGTACCGGTCAGGCTGTCGCGCTGTCGGGCAATTACGGCGTGGTATATACGATGGAACTGGAATGGAAGAGCACGGATGGCAGGAGCCTGGCATTGGTGACCTGGAATCCCTGGAGCAATAACAGCCATTGGTGCGGCGGAATGGCCAACACCATGATAGTGGGCGATGGCATACACAAGGAGGAGATCGAGCTGTTGCCCTCCGACAGGCTGATTACCGGCGGAGCGCCCGAAGCGATCCTCGTCAAGGTATTTCATCCGTCGGCAGACAAACGGACACAAATCATCAAATTGACATTTTCTCCGCCCGGAGCGTCCTGCCTGCCGATCCCATTGGTGTTCATCCCTGTCGATACAAAGACGACCGATCATCCCAAAGGGACGATTCATTAGCCAGACAAACAGGGGGGCAAACAGGAATCCGGCAAAAAGACAATCATCAACATGGCAAGCGAGCACGTATCATAATCAAACATAACAAAAAAATAAAAATGAGCCACAAAACCCGTCGTGATTTTATTCGAAAGGCATCTGCTGCGGGCAGCGCCGTATTGGGTCTTACGTTGTCGAATGCCGGGGCCGCACATGCCGCCGCGACGGCTGGCGCCGAAAGGAGTATCCCCGTTGAGGGTGCTGCTGTCAAGCCTTTGATCGTGACAGCGGGGAATGCGTTGCCCATCACCGGCACCTTCCTGGATGAGATCTCCCATGACATCCCTCATCAGAATTGGGGAGAAGCCGAATGGGATAGGGACTTTCGGCACATGAAGGCGATCGGCATCGACACGGTCATCATGATCAGGAGCGGGTACCGGAAATTCATCACTTACCCATCCGAATACCTGCTGGGTAAAGGCTGCTATAGGCCCTCCGTCGATTTGCTGGACCTGTTCCTGAGGCTGGCAGATAAGCACGGCATGAAATTCTATTTCGGCTTGTACGATTCGGGACGTTATTGGGATACCGGTGACCTGAGCTGGGAGATAGAAGAGAATAAATATGTGATCGACGAGGTCTGGAAAAACTATGGGCAAAAATATAAAAGCTTCGGCGGTTGGTATATCAGCGGCGAGATCAGCCGTAAGACGAAAGGAGCGATCGATGCCTTCCATTCGATGGGCAAACAGTGCAAGGAAGTTTCGGGAGGACTCCCGACCTTTATTTCTCCCTGGATCGATGGGAAAAAAGCCGTAGATGCCGCTTCCGGTGACCTGACCAAAAGGAATTCGGTATCGGTTCAGGAGCACGAAAAAGAGTGGAACGAAATTTTCGATGGCATTCATGACGTCGTGGATGCCTGCGCCTTCCAGGACGGCCATATCGACTATGACGAACTGGATGCCTTCTTCACCGTAAACAAAAGACTGGCGGACAAATATGGCATGAAGTGCTGGACCAATGCGGAAAGCTTCGACCGGGACATGCCCATCCGTTTTTTTCCCATCAAGTTCGACAAGCTCCGGATGAAGCTGGAAGCGGCGAAAAGGGCCGGTTATGACAAGGCCATCACCTTCGAATTCTCCCATTTCATGAGCCCGCAATCGGCTTACCTTCAGGCAGGACACCTTTATGACAGGTATAAAGAATATTTTAATCTGAAATAATATGCAAACACGAACCGGCGAGAATCTTGGATACGTGATCTTTCTGTCTGTGGTGGCTGCCCTGGGCGGTTTCCTGTTTGGTTATGATACGGCCGTCATATCCGGCACGATCGACACGGTGTCCGCTCAATATCATCTCGACCCCATGCAGCAGGGATGGTATGTCGGCTGCGCCCTCGTAGGGTCCATTGCAGGTGTGCTGGTCGCCGGCGTATTCAGCGACCGGTTCGGAAGAAAAAAGACGATGATCGTCTCGGCCATCTTATTCTCGGTGTCCGGTATCGGCTGTGCGCTCGCGGGTAATATCGGTGAGCTGATCTTCTACCGGATAACGGGAGGGGTAGGCATCGGGATGGTATCCATCATTTCTCCGCTGTATATTTCGGAAATGGCCATCACGAAGTATAGGGGCCGCCTGGTATCCCTATACCAGCTGGCGATCACGATTGGATTTTTGGGAGCCTACCTGGTAAATTTTGAACTGCTGAAGATAGCCGGTAGTGGGGCTTTTCCGGCCGGCGGCCCATTGTCAAAGATATTCAGCACAGAAGTCTGGCGAGGGATGCTGGGCATGGAATCCCTGCCGGCCCTTCTCTTCTTCCTCGTTATATTTTTTATTCCGGAAAGCCCGCGATGGCTGCTATCGCGGCGCCAGCCATCCAGGGCCCTGGCTACGATGAACCGTATCTATAAAGATCCGGGCGAAGCCGCCAGACAGGCTGCCGAAGTCGAAGAGCAATTGATAGAGGATCAACGATCGGATTGGCGGCTATTGCTCAGACCCGGCTTCTTCAAAGCGCTGCTGATCGGTGTGGCGATCGCCATCCTGGGACAATTCATGGGGGTCAATGCCGTGCTGTATTATGGGCCGACTATTTTCAGGAACAGCGGGTTGTCCAACGGGGATTCCCTTCTTTACCAGGTGCTGGTCGGGCTCGTCAATGCGCTAACCACCGTTCTGGCCCTCGTCATTATCGACAAAGTAGGGCGTAAGAAACTCGTATACTATGGCGTGTCGGGTATGATAATTTCCCTCTTGCTGATCGGGCTCTATTTTATAAAAGGGGCGGTATGGAATATCCCTCCGCAGGCCCTGCTCGTCTTCTTCCTGTTGTACATATTTTGCTGCGCGGTGTCCGTCTGTGCGGTCATATGGGTGTTGCTCTCCGAAATGTACCCGACTTCGGTCAGGGGAATAGCAATGTCCATAGCAGGCTTTTCCCTGTGGGTAGGCACCTATCTGATCGGGCAGCTTACACCGTGGATGTTGTCCGCCTTATCGCCTGCCGGCACATTTTTTCTCTTTGCCTTGATGTGTCTTCCCTATTTATGGATTATCTGGAAGCTGGTCCCCGAGACGACAGGCAAATCCCTTGAGGAGATCGAACGCATGTGGGAGAAATAGAAGGATAAAAAGAAATAGGGTGGGGCGGCTCTCCACGATAGATCTCTTAATGAAGGATCGATTCCGCAACCGGGAGCACCCTTTGGCCGGCAGGCTGGTAGGACATACCCAAAAAGGCCGCCATCGTTGCCGCCAGTTGTCCCTGCCAGAGCTGCATCCGGGTGCCGACTTCTCCTTTCGGAGAGCTGTCCGGTCCGATCACGGCGATCCAGATCTCTCCCGACTCGGGAATATCGACCCCGTGGTCCGTCCAGTCTTTTTTTATACGACTTCCCCGGCCATGATCGCAGGTCAGGATCATCGTCGTCTGGTCCTTATATTCCGGCATCGACTGCAACAGGTTCCACAAGTCGGCGATCATGCCGTCTTCCGCATGTGTCACGCCGATATATTGGTCATAAGATCCGTCGTGGGCGAATGCATCCGTTTCCCCGAGAGCGATATACAGCACCTTCGGGTGGTAGGCTTTCAGGTATTCCCTGCCCGCAAAATAAGTGAGCAGGTCGGGACGCTCGCCGGTCGGTTTGGCCGATAGCGATTGCATTTCGTTCAGGAGTCTGAAGGAAGGATCCGGGTAGGGCAGGCTGTCCTGGTCCGAATTGACGATCAGCCCGTTTCGCCATTTGTTCAGGAGGTAGGGGAAGAGATCGGAGGTGGTGAAGGCGGCTACTTTACCCGCATATCCCGGCTGCCGGTTGATGAACTCGAATACATTGGCATTTTTGTTCGCTACCAGCCTGTTCGAATTCACCGCGCTGTCCGGGTTGCCCGTCAGGGTCTCGCTGAACCCGGGATACGTGAAATGGTAGGGGTTGGCGACATTCACGAAATTTCCGAGATCCCGGTTGCCATACAGTTGTCCCTTCACCGCGACAGTAGACCAGAAAAAAGGAAGCAGCTTCTTTCTCCGTTCTCCGGCGTCGGCGGACCAGAAATGTTTTTGCATGTCCTTTCTCTCTTTTGTATACAGGGGATCATTCATCAGCGAAGAATCCACTCCTCCGAAGATCTCCTGCCACCGCATGCCGTCGAGGGCCACCATGACCAGTTTTTTGGTTTTCCTGCCGGTCTCCGCGGAGGACACAGCCTTTATGGTTTGCGCCTGTACGGTGTTTCCGAATTTTTGAAACAAGACAAAAAACACCAGGGAAATCATCGCAGATCTTCTCATAGTAAACGATATTTTAAAAATGATGGGTGCGGCCATAGGCAGATCGCTTGAACGGGCTTCGCGCCCCTGGCCGGCCGGGGTTACCCGGCTGCCCTCCTAGAGAGAGAGCCGCCCGGGTAGCATACTCACCCTTGCAGGTTAGATCTATATTACCTTTCTCCCAATCGGTTGCCAGTCGTTTTGCCACATGATAGGAAGGACCTGCCCGACCTGGGCGGGAAATCCTCTTGTCGCAGGCAGGAGCCCCCTTACCGCCACGTACAAGAATTCTCTTGTCGGTAGCCGACACGCTGTTGAAAAGATTTTGCAAACGCCTTATTGCGCAGCCCTACATTTGATCCCTTTTATCCAATCCTGCAACCTCATCTACACGAAGAAAAAATGATACTTTATGGGAAGAGGTCGAGGATTAGCAAGGCATACGCGGATGAGTCGATAGAAGGGTGCCGGCGATGACGGTTAGATAAGACGCATATTCTTTTTTTATTTCAAATTTTATCCGATGAAAGGGAAGTATGATATGCTCTGGAAGAGTATGTTGGAAGAAGTATTTGAGGATCTGTTGCGGTTCGTAGATCCGGAGATTGAAAAAAAATTGGATATAGGCCGTGGTTTTGAATTTATGGACAAGGAACTGGCCGCGATCAATCCTGAACCGGGGGAGACGGCAGACACCCGTGTGGTGGATAAGCTCGTGAAGGTATACCTGCGTAATGGTGGCGAGACGTGGATGCTGTTGCATGTGGAGGTCCAGGGAGAGAATGAAGCCGGATTTGCAAAACGTATGTTTCGCTACTACTACCGGTTGCTGGACCGGAAAAGTCTGCAAGATAAGGATGTGGCCGCGCTGGCGATTCTGACGGGCCGGTATGGAAAGAAGGTGCCGGATAAATACGAAAGGCGAACTTTTTGGGGAGGCGTTTTGTATAACTACAAGACATTGTGTATTACGGATTATTCCAACGATGTATTGAAGGCAAGCGACAATCCTTTTGCGATAGTAATGATGGTGGCGAAAGAGGCGCTAACGAAGAGGCCCAAGAATAACGTGGACGAGAAGGAGAAGAAAAGAGAGGAAGAAATTTGGGATCAGAAATTGCTTAAACAAAAGTTGCTGATTGTCAAATTATTGTATCGGGAAGCGACGTTTAGTGAAGATAAGGTCAGGGCAATTTTGGTCTTTTTGAACAACTACGTAGCATTTAATAAACAAGAAACAAATCGTATATTTATGGAACAAATAGATGTGATAACCGGTAAAAAAGATACTATGGGTATTATAGAGCAAGTCAAGCAAATAAGACTTGAAGAGGCGAGGGAAGTGGGGCGTGAAGAAGGACTTAAAACGGGCCGCAAAGAAGGTCGTGATGAAGAGCGTCGTCTTTTCGTTGAGAATCTTCTAAAAGATTCAGACTTCGCCCCGGAGAAGATTGCGTCGGTGGCAAATGTGTCTTTGGAATATGTCAACGAAGTAAAAGTAAAGCTCCGCGCTAAAAAGTAACGTTTCACTGAATTATTTTATACAAGCTGCCCGGCGGGTGGCTTTTTTTGTGCCACAATCTCTCTCTAGCCCGCCAGATGCTCCTTCAGATACTGCTGGGGGCTCTTCCCGGTGATCATCTTGAAATTTTTGTGGAAACAGGTGAAATTATTGAAGCCGCTTTCGAAACAGAGTTGCTTGATACTGTAGCGGTTGTCGATGAGCAGTTTGCAGGCATGCCCGATCCGTATTTCGGTCAGGAACTGCGAATAGGTCTTGCCGGTTCGGGATTTGAAATACCGGCAAAAAGAGTTGGGTACCAATCCCGCTATGGCGGCTATCTCTCCCAGATAGATCTTCTCCCGGAAGTGGCGGAATGAGTGGTCGTAGATCGCATTGATCCGGTCGTTCTCCGACTCCGTGAAATCATGGCTGAACCCGATCGAAGAGAGCAGGTGTAATTTCTCCGTGGCGGCCAGCGCCGACAGGCATTCCATCAGCGCGATGATCCGGTTTAAACCCTCGGCGAGGCTGATTTTCCCAACGAGGTCCTGCATTCTCCGGTCTTCTTTTGAGGCCACCAATATACCCCGGCGGGCCTTTTCAAACAGGCTCTTGATCTGCTTCGTTTCCGGAAGATGCAGAAAGCGCTCCCCCCAGAAATTTTCGGAGAAGTGGACGACCGTCGAGTGGACCCCCAGGTCTTTGTCTCCCCGGAAATAGACATCATCGTATCTCCAGTAATGAGGAAGGTTGGAACCCACCAGGATGATATCCCCCGCATCGAAACGCTTGATATGATCGCCGACGAACTGGGTGCCACAGCCCCTGTGGAAACGGATCAATTCGACTTCCGCATGATAGTGCCAGCGATTGTTGATGTGGGGATCCCTGTCCTCACGAACACTGAAAGAATGTGTCGGCGCCGTAGGCACCTTTAATAATTGGGGTTTCATGCAAGAAGGCCTAAAATTACCATCCGATACCCAGCAGGCAAAATTTATAATAAATCCCCGGCCGCTTCGTTTTATAACCGTGTTCGGGTATATTTTATTGATTTTCAACTTTTAACGATCCCAGCAAAATCTTTAACGATCTTAGTGAAATTTATAATGAATCCGATGAAGGCTATAACCCGAATCTCCGCGGCCATCCTGCTGCTTGTGCTGGTCGGCCGCTCTTACACCGCCGGCGCCCAAAGCCTGAAAAAGAGTTGGTCTGTTGGCTTTGGCATCGAGGCGGGTCTGCCGGAGGCCGACGCAAAGGATCTCTACAGTTTTACAGGGGGAATGACTGTGCGGTTCTCTTACAGGCTTGGACACGGCTTTGCCACTTTTACGACGGGAGCCGTCGGCTACGCGCCGAAGACAGACGATATCAACCTGAAAGCAGGCATCCAGGTCCCGTTTAAGGCAGGCTACAAATACATCATCCTGCGCCACTTCTTTGTCATGGGAGAAGCCGGCTATTCCGCCTTCCGCGCTTATTACAAGGATCTTAGCGACAAAACGCAATATACCGATAACGGCGGGTTCACCTATGCACCTACGATCGGCATACAGGCCGGGGCCCTCGAACTGGGCGTTCGCTACGAGACCGTCAGAACCGGTGGGCTGAATATTGCCCATGCAGGACTGAGACTGGGGTTCAATTTTTGAAAGAACCACAAACCCGTGTCGCAAAGCGGTGGCACAAGCCATTCTCACAGGTTATTCCCGCAAACCAATCCATTCCCGCAAACCAATCCACTGCCGCAAACCAATCCATTCCCGTAAACCGGCCCCATAACCAACCCCACAACCGCCGCCGCAAACCATTCCCGCGAACCAGCCCCCTAAGTCAACCCCTAAGCCACTTCCCTGAACCGGCCCTGCAACCGGCCCGATAAAGTTTTGACAGGTCGGTGAAAAGCCTTTAATTTTAGTAAGAACGATCGTTGCCATTTTCATCATAACTTATATACACCTACCCCCTTATGGCAATAAGAGTCGCTATCAATCACCGCACCACCTATACCTACGACAGATTGGTCTCCTTATCGCCGCATATCTTCCGGTTGAGGCCCGCCGTTCATTCGAGGACGCCTATCGAATCCTATTCTCTCAAAATTACCCCGGAAGAGCATTTTATAAACTGGCAGCAGGATCCCTTCGGCAATTACCAGGCGAGGGTCGTATTCCCGGAGCAGACCCGGGAGCTGAGCGTGGAAGTGGAGGTCATCGCCGATATGGTCGTCATCAATCCTTTCGACTTTTTTGTGGAAGACTATGCCGGGAACTACCCCTTTCGATATAAAGGAGAGCTAGCCAAAGAGCTGGCGCCCTACCTGGAAATCCGGGACAACGGTCCCCTTATCCGGCAATGGCTTCTGGGGATAGACAGGAAAAAAAAGACGATCAACGATTTTCTCGTCTATATCAACCGGAAGGTCAGCCAGGACGTCGGCTATTCCATCCGCATGGAAGCGGGTGTGCAGACATCCGATGAGACGCTGATCCGGGCTATCGGTTCCTGCCGGGACTCCGCATGGCTGTTGGTGCAGGCGCTGCGGCATCTGGGGTTGGCCGCCCGTTTCGTATCGGGCTATCTTGTTCAGCTGACAGCAGACATTCCTGCCCTGGATGGCCCTTCGGGACCGGCGAAAGATTTTACCGACCTGCATGCCTGGACGGAAGTCTATATACCCGGCGCCGGATGGATCGGGATGGATCCTACTTCGGGCCTTTTTGCGGGAGAGGGGCATATCCCGCTGGCCTGCACACCGGACTTTGCCAGCGCGGCGCCCGTGGTAGGGGCGACGGACAAATGCGAGACCACTTTTTCTTTCTCCAATACCGTGACAAGGATCCACGAGGATCCCCGCGAAACGAAGCCGTATACCGAAGAGCAATGGGCGGCCATACACGCCATGGGCTATAAAGTCGAGGAAGATCTCCAGTCGTCTGATGTCAGGATGACGATCGGCGGAGAACCGACCTTTGTGTCCATCGATGACCGGGAGTCGGCGCAGTGGAACACGGAAGCCGACGGCAAACAAAAACGGGAGCTGTCGCACGACCTCATCTTCCGGCTGCGTGAACAGTTTGGCCCCCAGGGGATGATCCACTATGGCCAGGGCAAGTGGTATCCGGGTGAGCCCTTGCCACGCTGGCAGTACGGCTTGTTCTGGAGAAAAGACGGCTACCCGGTGTGGCGGAATAAAGCGTTGATAGCGCACGAAAAAAGCAAGACGAAATATACACACGAAGATGCCGCCAACTTTGGCTGGGAACTGGCCCGTCACCTGGCGGTCAGCGAAAAAAACCTCACCCCCGCCTATGAGGATTCCTTCTATTATATGTGGACGGAAGGAAAACTGCCCGCCAATATCAACGCGATGAACATCAAAATGGATGACCCGTCGGAGCGCAGGACCCTCATGCATGTGCTCGATAGAGGGCTGGACAAGCCTGCCGGCTATGTACTTCCCCTGCAATGGGATTTCTGGAACAACAATTGGCAAAGCTGCGAATGGCTGATGAACCGCTCACACCTCTACCTGATCCCCGGCGATTCTCCGCTCGGGTTACGGCTGCCGCTGGAATCGATTCCCGCCCTGGCCCGCGAAAGCAGTGATGAGAAAGTGGAACGCAGCCTTTTTGAAGAGCTGCCACCCCTCGCTTCCTTCCACGAGACCATCGGAAGCCGGTATGGCCTGGTGGCGGAACATCCGCTGCCCCTCCCCAGGATCAGCTATCAGCATATAGGTGACGCCATAAAATCGGTCGACACGAAAAATTCGGGTGATCCGAACAGATCGGGCGATAAGGATAAAAAGAAAGGCAAACAAAAAAAGGAAACCCCGGAAGATTCTTCCAACGGACAGGGCGCCAGAAGAAAGGTCAGCTTTGAAGTGCCCGCCATAAAAACGGCCTTGTGCGTGGAAGCCAGGGACGGCGTCCTCTATCTGTTCCTGCCGCCGCTCAAATATCTCGAGCACTACCTGGACCTGGTCGCTTCCATCGAAGCCACCGCCGCAAAGCTGAATATGGCCGTTCGCATTGAAGGGTACGAGGCCCCCAGGGATTATCGCATGGAGAGATTGGTGGTGTCCCCCGATCCGGGCGTGATCGAGGTGAACATTCATCCGGCCCGTAACTGGAAAGAACTGGTCGCCATCATCGACACCTTATACGAACAGGCTCATTTGTCCCGGCTTGGAACCGAGAAGTTCATGCTAGACGGCAAACACACCGGCACAGGAGGAGGAAATCATATTACGATCGGTGGGGAGACACCCGCGGACAGCCCCTTGCTCCGCCGGCCCGATCTGCTGCGCAGCCTGATCACTTTTTGGCAGCATCATCCCGGGCTGTCCTACCTTTTCTCTGGTTCTTTTATCGGTCCGACCAGCCAGGCGCCGCGCATCGACGAAGGGCGGGATGAGAAGCTATACGAGATGGAGATCGCCTTTACCCAGGTGCCTGAGAAGGGTTTTATCCCGTTCTGGACCGTAGACCGCATATTCAGACACCTGCTGACGGATATAACGGGCAATACCCACCGCTCCGAATTCTGTATCGACAAGCTCTATTCCCCGGACAGCTCTTCCGGCAGGCTGGGTATCCTCGAGTTCAGGGCTTTTGAAATGCCACCCCATAAACAGATGAGCCTGGTACAGATGCTCCTGATCAGGGCGCTGATCGCCTGGTTCTGGAAGAAACCCTATAAACAGGACTTGGTGAGATGGGGACCGGAACTGCACGATAAATTCATGTTACCCCATTATGTGCAACAGGATATAAAAGACGTGGTAGCCGGTCTGAACGAGGCAGGCTATCCTTTCCAGGAGGATTGGTTTGCCCCCTTCCTCGAGTTCCGTTTTCCGCATTATGGCCGGCTCCGGCTGCAGGAAATCGAAATGGAGGTTCGCATGGGTATAGAACCCTGGCATGTGCTCGGCGAAGAGGCGACTGGTACAGGTACCGCCCGCTACGTGGATTCTTCGCTGGAAAGAGTACAGGTGAAGCTGAGCGGGTTGAACGGCAACCGCTATGTGCTGTTGTGTAATGGCGCCAGGGTGCCGCTCCGCGAGACGGATGTTAAAGGAGAATGGGTCTGTGGGGTGAGATACCGCGCCTGGCAGCCTCCCAGCGCCTTGCATCCTACCATCGGCGTGGATGTGCCGCTGACCTTCGACCTCGTCGACACCTGGAACAGCCGCTCCATCGGTGGCTGCACCTACTATGTCTCGCATCCGGGCGGAAGAGGATATGAGACCTTTCCTGTGAACAGCTATGAGGCGGAATCCCGCCGGGGCAACCGGTTCGGAACACTGACGCATACGCAGGATACACTGCCGCCGCGTCCTTACCTGCGTTCCCTGGGGCTAGCCGGTCCTGAACGCTATATCGATCCGAACAGACTGCCCTTTCCCTGCGACGCGCCCCCGCTGGAATTCAATAAAGACTATCCCCATACGCTGGATTTACGGAAGACCTGGAAGAATAAAAAATAATCGTCTGAAATCCCATAATATCAATCAGCATTTCGCCTGATTTTCCTCCCAATCGCATATGAAGTAAATATTATAATTTTAAAATATAATATTTAAACCCGGCATTATGAGAAAGAGGGAGGTTTTATTTGACGGAAGTTCAATCATTGAGGCATTACAAGTACCAACTCTAATAGTAAGCACAAAAAATCACGAGTTCCGCGTATATGCGGCAAATACGGCCTGGCACAAAGCCACCCGGCTGGGGATCGCAGAGATCGGGGGCATGCCATTCCCGGATCTATTCCACGGACCTTCGATTCATTTGGAAGACGAAGGAATAAGGCTGCTCCGGGAGAGCCTTTGCGAGGCAGACCGCTTAGCCCGTCGAGTCACGCTGCCGAACCGGAAACTTAGGGAACTTTCCCCGGACCGTCCGGAAAAAATACGATGCTGGGACTTCGAAATTGCCCCGCTTCCGGATAAAGCCGGAAACATCCTGCACCTGCTGATTTCCGTTGAAGATAGGACGGAGGCCATGCAGCTCGAAGACCATTACCATCAGTTGCTGGAGATCAGCCCGGACGCCATCGTCCTCGTCGGGGAAAAAAGAAAAATCCTGGAAGTGAATGAAAGCGCAAAAAAAATGTTCCGGTATTCAAGGGAAGAATTGGTGGGAAAAGATATTGGAAAGCTGATCCCTGAACGTTTCCGGCATCATCATAAGGGCCAGCACGCAGAATACTTTGCCCAGCCCAAAGTGCGGCCAATGGGCACCGGTCTGCAATTGTATGCTGTCAGGAAGGATGGTGGAGAATTCCCGGTCGAAATCAGTCTAAACCCGCTTCTGTCGGCCAAAAATTACCAGATTGCGGCCATCATCAGGGATGTTTCCGAAAAAAAGCAGCAGGAGAACCGCCTCCGGTCTTCTGAGAGAAGATATCGCGTCATGTTTAATGAGAACCCCTATCCAATGTTCGTTTATGAGTCGGGAACCCTCCGTATCCTGGAGGTGAACGACGCGGCAACCACTAAATACAAATACACCCGGGATGAATTCCTGCAAATGAAGATCCTGGATATATTCCTAAGCGTTCCCGATACCGAAAAGAATGTCGCCAGTCCTAAAGAGATAAACGGCGGAGCAGACGCCCGGAAAACCTGGAAGACAAAAAAGAAAGATGGCAGCGTGCTGACCGTGGAAGTCAGGACCTTCTTCGTGGATCATTTCGGACACCTGGCCCAGCAGATTTTAATCAACGATGTTACAGATATGATCCGTTTGCAGGAGGAACTGGCTACGCAGCAAAAGCTAAAACAAAAGCAAATTACAGAAGCCATGTTCCTGGCCCAGGAGGAAGAGAGAGAACATATCGGCAAGGAATTGCACGATAATATCAACCAACTGCTGGCAACCGCGCGGTTGTGTTTCATGGCCGAACAGGGAGTGCCGGAGATCTCCGTCGAATTGGTGAAGAAGGGTGTGAAAGCCATCGACAAGGCCATCACGGAGATCAGGCATTTGTCCAGGGGAATGGTCGTACACGAAATAGTGGAAGCAGGTCTGGTCAATTCCATTCGGGACCTGATCGACACGATCAATTTGACGAAAAGACTCAGGATAGAACTGCAGGTCACAGATTCGGTAGAACAAGGCATGAAGGAAGAGCAGAAAATTGCGATTTACCGGATCATACAGGAACAACTGAGCAATATTATCCGCCATTCACGGGCTTCGCACGTACATATCATTCTTAGCAGGAAGGGGTTCGAACTATTTCTCCAGATCGATGACGACGGGAAGGGCTTCAATATCCGGACGACCAGGAGAGGGATTGGGATCACGAATATTATCAACCGGGTCAAGCTCCTGGACGGAGACGTGAAGATCGATACAGGCCCTGATAAAGGCTGCCTGCTGGAAGTACGGATGAATGCGAATGCCACCGGCAATACTTATTGATTCTTAAACTTTACTTCGAAAACGGACAAAATATGAGTAGCGAGGAGCTGGGACCTGAAAAATTTGCGTTGCATATAGCCGACCATGTGAATGCCATGCTCGCATACTGGGACAAAGACCTGGTCTGCCGCTATGCAAATAGGGCATATTCCGAATGGTTCGGCATTTCCAGCCAGGAAATGGTGGGAAAACTGACCCTGCCGGAATTGTTGGGACCCGAATTGTTCGCGCTCAACCTGCCTTATATCAGAAAAACATTGAATGGAGAGCGTCAGATTTTCGAAAGAGAATTGAGGACGCCGGCGGGTGAGGTCAAAAACTCCCTGGCAACTTATTACCCCGATCTCGAAAATGGAAATATCAAGGGTCTCATCGTCCATGTGGCGGAAACCACTCTTATCCGGAACATGCAGGAAACTGAACGGAAACTGTATGAAAGCCGGGAATTGTTCGAACGGTTCATGGAGATGTCTCCGATACCGGCCTGGATAAGAGACGAGTCAGGGATTATGCAATATATGAATGCGGCCTATGCAAAGGCCTTCCGTTTAGAGCAACAAATGATCGGAAAATCTCTCCAGGACATCTTCCCTGCGCGACTGGCCGAAGAATATTTAAAGACCACCCGACAGGTACTGGATACAAAGCTGCCTTTGGAATCAACGATGAAATTCGTCGACGAGAGACAGTCTGTCAAATCTTATAAGCTCATCCGGTTCCCCTTATCCTATAAAGGCAGACAGATGATCGCCGGCTGGGCTATGGATATAACGGAGCAGGTCAATGCGCATGAGCGGGTTTTGAAGTTGGAAGAAGAAAAGAAATGGGAAATCCTCCGATCTGTCATCGAGGCCCAGGAGACGGAAAAGGAGGTCATCTCCAAAAGAATCCACGAGCATACTGTGCAGACGCTCTCTTCCTGCAAACTCATCCTGGACAGCCTGACGGCAAGGAGTGCGGATAGTGAACTGCTGAATGTGACCAACCTAAACCTTCAGACGGCTATTGAGGAGTTGAAATATACCTGCGACAGCCTCATACCCCTGACAATATTCGATCTTGGGCTGGAGGAGGCCGTTAGGGATGTTCTCCGGGACCTCAGGAAACGACATCCCATAAGGATAAGGATTTGCCATTTCGACAAACGGGCCGAAGGGATCGGCCCTTCCGAAAAACTCAATATTTTCCGTATCATCAGCGACCTGTTGTATATTATCGCAAAATACACGCAGGCCTCGGCCGTAGAAATAGGCCTATACTATCACCACCCGGTTCTCAGCCTGGTGTTGGAATATACAGGACAGGCAGTCGCAGAATTTTCCAATATCCGTGAGCTGCAAAATGTGAAGAACCGGATCGGGTTCTATAACGGCTTGCTTCGGTTCCACAACGCCGGATCCGCAAGGACTATCGAGATCATTATCAACAGAACTAAGACCTGAGCGCCGGCCTCTTGACCGCTTGCCCCAGCCATTCGCCGGCTAGAGCATGTTTCATGACTACCTTGCCCGGTATCCCGCAGGCGGCACGCAACACCTTGCCTTTCGTTTGCCGGTTGGCGATTTCGACCGGGTCGCCGGCGATCTGCGCGAGCAAGGGTATGCGATCATCAGCGAAGTAGACCACCCCATTGCGCGGATGGCTTTTTTCGATACCTATCGGACGCTGGGCCTTGCTACCGAAATTATGGGCGTCACGCCGCTAAATGTTTCTTATTTTAGCGTGATAAATTCGGTAGTCGCTGGTTGCCGGGTGCTCATAACGAAACAATGCAAATAACAATTAAAAAAATAGCATTATGAGAAAACTGGTTTTATTTATGCATCTATCGCTCGATGGTTTTGCTGCAGATACAGACAGCGGGCTGAGTTGGATTTCTTATGACAGTGAATTGCAGCAATACGCTGAAGGAATAGTGGCTACTGTCGGCTCTCCTGTATATGGACGGGTAACCTATGAATTGATGGCAGGCTACTGGCCTGCGGTGCTCGATAATCCCGGGGAAAGTGAACATAGTAAGGCACATGCCCGATGGGTAGATAAAGCAACCAAAATCGTGTTTTCCAAAACCATGAAGAAGGCAGCTTGGAACAACACTATAGTGATAAATGACAACATTGCCGAAGAAATAAATAAACTAAAAGGACAAGCGGGGAAAGACCTCGTGATATTTGGCAGCCCCGGACTGGCGCATTCGTTTATGGAGCTTGATTTAATTGATGAATACCAACTTACCATTAACCCGGTGCTATTGGGAAGAGGCATACCTGCCTATCAGCATATAAAAAACAAAACCAATCTTAAACTGGTAAAAGCAACGCCATTGAAAAGCGGAGTAATCGGATTACACTATGCGCGAGGGTGAGAGTGAGCTTCTTTCAATAGCTTCATTAAAGGGCAGCCTGTTCCCTGTTTTTAATTGCCGGGCGCAAGGAAGAGCCGGGCGCCGGCTTTCGAGCCTGTTTATTGTAGATTTATTGGGACAGTTTTCGAACCGTTTTGCTAAAAACCTATTGAAAATCAACGAGTTTATTAAAAGATTTGATTTCTATCCCGTCAGAATTTGACCTTTGGATTATTTTAAATAATACGTATCTTTACAAGGAAAAACACACGTGTTATGACTACAAAATTAACCCTAACGCTCGATGATAAAGTAATTCAGGTTGCCAAACGATATGCAAAGGCAAAAGGTCGGAGCGTGTCCGAATTGGTAGAAAGCTATTTCAAATCGATTACCGAACTTAACGGTGATCAATCAGATGAACTTACCTCTTCCGTGAAATCGTTGATGGGTTCATTTAAGGCCCCGAAAGATTTTGATTACAAGATGATATTACAGGATCAAAAGCGGCGGAAATATGAGTAAAGCGTTTATTGATACCGATGTGATACTGGATTTTATGATTGCCAGGCAGCCATTTGCAATGGATGCAGCCCGGATATTCTCTTTATCCGAGAAAAAGGAGATATCCATTTGCACGACGGGTCTGGTCTTCTCGAATGCATATTACATTCTGCGGAAACTTGGGCCGCACAAAAAAGTAATAGAAAAGCTAACCCAGTTTGCGAGGCTTGTTGATATCATTGGGTTACCTAAGACGGCCGTAATGCATGCGCTGGAATCTGAATTTAGCGATTTTGAGGACGCTTTACAGCATTATGCCGCACTGTCGGAAAAAATCGGAATTATAATAACCAGGAATACTAAAGACTTTAAGTATAGCGAGTTGGCTGTCATGACTCCTGATCAATATTTAAAAGGTAGGCGTTAGACTCTCCACTATGGATTTATTAAATTTGCCCGACTTCCGAAGGACAGGAGATACAGTATCAAAATATTCCTGAATTTATACCTTTACCCCATTTTTTTTGGCGAATAATTTCATTGCACCCAGAACGGATCGTGGGCTGGTAGTAGCTTCTTAAGCCTGCCTGCCACATCGATGATGGACGCAATATCCGGATGATCCTGTTTTTGTAAAGCCTGCCGTCTTTCAGCGTTTTTCGGTATCAAGGGAACGGGGTTTGGATATATTGATTCTCTACATACCATTCCAATAAAATGGCAGTAAAAGATATATAACTTAAGGAAAAACTGAGGTCGTGTTTTGGGAAGAACATTCCAATTATATTCATCTGTCGGGCGCAAAACTCAGATTTGGTAGTCTGATTATGGATTTTTATTGGGCCGCTGATTTCATCGGCGCAGATGTTAAACCTGCAATTAGGAGCTTTGCCCAGTTGGAAAAGCAATAACATTTTCTTGTAAAAATCAAGTCCGGGGATGAGGGGGCTTTTGGCCTGTACTTTATCATTTGACAATCGCTTCCAGATTCCGGAGGCTTCATGTGCGGATAAATCCGATTTCAAATCCAACCTTTTTTAATGGCATTCTTAATCAATTCCCCGGTATTGGTGACCTTCATTTTTTGCAGCATATTTTTTCGGTGACTGTCAATCGTATGCTTGCTCAGGGATAATATATCAGCTATTTCTCTGCTCGGTTTACCTTCGGCCATCAGATAGAGCACTTCCTTCTCCCGTTTGCTCAAAATGCCGTTCTTCCCGGGAGACTGATTGCTGACAGCTACATCCGGATAAGAAGGTTCTCCTTCCATACCAATATAAGACAACACCGGACGACCTGTCTGCTTCAGATGGGAAATATCGGTTAGCACGACCAGGTTTCTAAGGATCTTCCCCGCCTCATCATTATGAACGACCATAACCTGCTGCAACACCCGAATGTATTCTCCTGATTGCTTTTTTATCCGGTAATCAAATCGCAGCTTGTATTTCATCTGCTTATCCGGCGGAAGCCCCAATATAAATTGACAGGATACTTCCTGGCAGTTCAGGAACCAGGCCCTGTCGTCCTGGTGAATATGTCCCATCAGGAGGTCTAAGGTAATCACCTCTTTGGGGTAGCCCAACAAGGCTTCTGCCTCCACGCTGACAAAGTCGAATCGGAGTTGCTGAAAATTAAAAATGAAATAGCCGCTTTCCCCGATTTGAAAGAAAACAAGTAGTTTTTTATAGAATTCCAATTCCAGCTGCAGCAATTCTCCTGCTTCTTCATTACCATCGGACACGTTCTTCCGGATCCTGTTGGCTTCGGTATTTAAGATTTCCAGTTTCATTACTATGGTTCAATCAAAATCCCTATAAAGGGGTATTTCATAAAAATAGGTTTTTTCCCATTTTTGCGGATTAATTATCGGTCAAATTCGCTGCCAGGCCAATACCTGTACAAGGACCAGCCAGACGGTCATTACCTTATAAAAATCAGGATATATAAAAAAATCAAGATATAAAAAATCAAACTATGCGGAAGTTTTTACCGTTAGCCGTACCGGTCTTACTGACAATTATTACGGCCTGTCACAAAAACAGCGATACACCTTCCACTCCGGCGCCAACGGGTAAAGCCGTTCAGGCCGCTGTCAGCGCTTCCTTATCCGGCATAGACAGTTTTAGCAGCTATGCGACGACACTCAGCAGTATTACCCTGACGGATGTCGATGTGTCACAGGGGATTACGGTATTTGCGCCTGTGAATCAGGCGTTTATCGATGCCACTACGTCTGTCAGAAATATCCCCGGAATAACCGTGATGAGTACCGGTAATCCTCCCGGAACGCTTGCCAGTACCGGATTAAGCATGCCGGACTCGTCGAATCCGAAGGATTATATTGTAAAAGGGAATATCACGGCATCCGCGCTGACCAATGGCGCGAGTTTTACCGCCCTTAGCGGATACCCGCTTACGGTGACCTCGGTAAACGGGCAATTGTATTTGAATGGTGTCTTGATTTCCAAAACGGATGTCTTATCCGGGACCAACTACCTGGTGCATTCCATTTCCGGCTTGCTCAAAGCCGCACATATTCTTAAAATCACCGGACTTTCGGATACCGCCTCTTTCCCCGGTTGGCTATTGACGATCAATGGTCAAAACTTTGATACGACCGCAGCGAACAATATCGTGAAGATAAACGGTGCACAAGCCATGGTCCATACCGCAACCGCGAACCAGCTGGTAGTCACGGTGCCGCCAAACGCCAGTTCCGGAACAGTGACCGTCACCACAAAGGGAACGACACTTACAAGCAAGCAAAGCGTACGGATCATGCAGGCCGTGGTAAGCACGATTCCGTCGTCGGTGCTGAATCAGATATCCGGCGTACAGGGCATAACGGTCGATGCCAATGATATTGTATATTTTACCAATAACAACTACAACGGGCTGCAGCGTATCGATGTGAACAGCATCGATAAGGCTGGCAATGAACTCAATTATTTTCTTGCATTCCCGAATCCAAACGGGGACGGCTCCAACATTCCTGTGCCAGATAATTCATTATGGGCCATAGCGGTGGATAATCAGAATTATGTTTATTATCAGAATACCGCGGTAGGGACGGCTCCTGGTCAGTACACTGGCATTTTCAAATTCGATCCAAACAATTTAAGTGGTATTACAGAATGGTGGGCTGGCAATAATGCCAATATCACTACCGGTCCCTTTACAGGCAATAAAAACGCTGTGCCGATCGGTTCACTTTCGTTAAAATTCGATGCGAACGGGAATCTATTTGTAGGAGATCAGGCCGGCATAAGAAAAATTACCCTTTACAACGAGGTTAGTTTTGTGGCTACTCCTGCAAACTTTCTGGCTGCTGACCCGACCGCCACAAAGAGCCCTTTCCCTTATGGATTGGATATCGATACCGCAGCAAACATTTATGCAAGTGATGGAAGCCAGGGGAATAGCAGGGTATGGAAAATAAGCGCCAATGGAACCATTACCTCCATTGCAGGCAATAATAACGCAATCGCCAAAGATGGTATCGGCGCCAATGCGCAATTTGGTTCTCCCTCTGGCATCGTATTGGATAAACGGGGTAATATTTATGTATGCGATAATGACTATGCGAACACAAATTTTTTGATCCGGATGATTAATCCCAGGGGAGTGGTGACCACAATTGCGGGTAAGAACAACCCCAACTACACCAGCACGGACGGCATTGGAACGAATGCAAGTTTTAATGGTGTAAATGCGATTGCCATCAATAGCAAGGGTGTATTATATGTTGGACCCGATTATGGCGGTGTGCGGACGATAACGATTCAATAAGAGCCAATAGGAGATTCAGGAGGGGCGTTCTGCATTGTTATTGACCCTCCTGACGTCCACCGACACCGACAGTCTGTGCGGACCGCTGCTGACGATGACGCCTTTTAACGGAACGATATCCGAATAATCCCTTCCCCAGCCGATCGTTAAATACTGGTCGGCAGGAAGCTGATTATTGGTGGGATCGAAGTCGATCCAACCGCTGCCGGGGACATAGAGCGCGAACCAGGCATGGGAAGCGTCCACACCGGTCAGCTTTTCGGTCCCCTCCGGGGGGATTGTCTCGATATACCCGCTGACATACCTGGCCGCCAGGCCTACCGAGCGGATGCAGGCGATCGCCAGGTGTGCGAAGTCCTGGCAGACTCCCTTGCGTTCCTTCATCACTAGGGACAACGGCGTCGTAACCGTCGTAAAACCGGGTTCGAATTCGAAGTTCTCGTAGATGCGTTGCATAAGGTCCCGCGCAGCCTCGAACAGGGGACGGCCGGGCGTGAAAGACCGGAGCGCATATTCCAATATTTCGGGAGAAGCCTGCGTCATCTGCGTCTCCGGGATATACTGGAGGATATCCGTATCGACGGGCCGGAGGCTGTACAATTGTTCTTTTACCGCTTCCCAGGGGGTATTTTCATACAGGCTGAACTCCAGGGTGCCGGGATTCGTCCGCACGATCTCCGAAGATACGGTGACCGTCAGGGATTTGTGCTCGTGCTGGATGGCGAAATAAGTCACTTTATTGCCAAAGAAATCTTCGTATTCATCCAGGATGTCCGGGGCCGGGTAGATTTCCAGCACGGCGCTTCGGCAGACCTGTTTATCCGTCGAGCGGGGGATCAGCCGGGCAATATTATGACACAGGCTTACCGCCTCATAATAAGTGTATCGCGTCGTATGGGTCACTTTATAATGCATGTGCGATTAATTCGTTTTGCAGTTTGTTTGCCGGTTTATAATCCACGTGTCACTTCAATAGTACATCTACTTGCCTAATGGTGGATCTGCTCGTATGCCGCTTAGCCCCGGCCCGCGACTTTCACCCCGGCAATCCCCGGTGGGTAACTCACCGGTGGGTAAACAGCTGCTTCTGCGACTGCGCATGTTTAAAATATGTCTTCGAAATGTTATCCGGTATCGCCAGGAGCAACGAATACATTTTGGACAGGAACTCCTCGAGATTTCCATAACTCCCCACTGCATTTCCATGCCAAGCGTCCATGCCGCCCTGTCGTCTTTCCCTATTCCCATGCCGTCCGTCAGCATTTTCGGGAATTCGCCCCAACGTATCAAAGACAGCCGGATCCGAAATGGCCGGATCAAAAACAGACAGCTGCTCCTTGTTCGATAATTTCAGCAGGGTATAAGCCTCCCATATTAGTTTTTCATGCTCGCTCAAATGATTGCCGGGCTGGTTCTTCGGAAGATTGGCCAGGTAGTTCTTCAGCCGTTCCAACTGGTAGACGAGGGAGCGCGGATTGTTGTCGTCCAGCAGCATCAGGTCCAGTACCAGCGAAAGCTGCAGCGGCGCCTTGTACTTGTAGCGGTAATTGACAAGACTTTCACTGCTGCTCAGTACGGCTTCCTGCAGATCGTATTGCGATTGCTTGTCATAATAATGGACGAGGGTGGCGCGCAGCATGTTTATAAGCAGGAGGCTTTGTTCTATTTTACGGCCTGTGTCCAGCATGATCCAGCCCTGTTCTCTTGAAATACTTTCCCTGTTCAGCCCGACGAAAGCCACCATCGAAGTGATGAGCCCGTCTAATGCTTCCAGCGTTTTCCCGGGCCCCGGATTTTCGAGGGCTGCCGCCAGGGCCCACTCCTCTTCAATCTCCCGTAGCACGCGCCAGGTATCGGTCGACCAATGGTCTCTTACCGCGTGTACCGCCTGGTTGAAAAGAGAGAGGTTGTAGTGAAGGCCCCCGGTTCGTTTTCCATCGAACAGGATATTGTGCAGTTCGGGCCAGGGATCGTCAGCACTTTTCTCCTGGCTGCCATTGGCAAAGAATCCGGGATAGGTATAGGAGTACCGGGTGAGGGCCTTTAGCAACAAACCCTGCTCCGCCTGCACATCCTGTTCTACCAGGAGACGGTTGCCTTCGGCAACGAATTTTATCACGGTCCTTAGAAACCTGGCGTTTCCGAGCACCCTTTCAGTATACCTGCCGACCCAGAAGAGATTCTCCGCCGTATGGCTCGGTAGCATCCCGCCGGAACTATTCCCGGCGGCTGCAGGAGGCAGTTCCTTGCGGACGTTCAGCACCCTGCCGGGTTCGGGAGAGATGATCCAGGTATCTTTGCTGATCCCTCCCCGTTGGTTGGAGATAACGAAATTTCCGGGTTCCGAAGAACTGCGGGTAAGCCCACCGGCCATAGCCGTATAGCTTTCCCCGTTACTAACCAGGAAGCTCCTGAACAGTGCATGGCGTGGCTCGATCTTGTCATTTACAAGCGCGGGCGTCGAGGAGAAGTG
This sequence comes from Puia sp., assembly GCA_031292515.1. Lineage (GTDB taxonomy): Bacteria > Bacteroidota > Bacteroidia > Chitinophagales > Chitinophagaceae > Puia. The sequence goes on from JARLGZ010000080.1 coordinate 142,656, forward strand.
TATCTTTTCCTGGCCCACATACAGAGAGGGATGCGCCTTGATCTGCAGTTTCAACTGGTATAGTTGTTTTTCCGTCAGGGACGCCGCATCTACAGATGTGCTTCCGTAAGAGTCTTTGTAGATTCTCTTGATGACCAGCGACCGGATATTGTCCAGGACATAGCCCATTTCCCTTTCCTGCCCGCACCACCAGGAGGCGATCGTCGGCATGATCAGGTCGGTACCCAGCAGATATCGTGCGATGGGTTGCAGGAACGGCATCAGGCCCGGGTTTTCCAGGATACTGCTGCCAAGCGGGTTTGCGATACTCACATGCCCGCTCCTCACCGCGCCCAGCAGACCCGGCACGCCCAACTGGGAGTCCTCCTTCAACTCCAGCGGATCACAATAGACGTCGTCCACCCTGCGCAGGATCGTATCGACTTTTTCAAGACCACCCAGGGTCTTGATCCAGACATAATTATCTTTTACGATGAGGTCATTGCCCTGCACCAGCGTGAAGCCCAGGATGGAAGACAGGTAAGAATGTTCAAAATAGGTCTCGTTGCCGGGACCGGGGGTCAGGATGACAATGCGGGGAGCCGGTTTTTGCCCCGGCGCTATCTCTTCGAGCGCATTGCGGAGGTCTTCAAACCAGGCGGCCGTCCGTCTCACTTTGAATCCGTTGAATAACTCGGGCAGGATACGCGCCATCGCCATCCTGTTTTCCAGCGCATAACCCGAACCGGAAGGAGCCTGGGTGCGATCGTTGACGATCCAGATCTTTCCATCCGATCCCCTGGCGATATCCGCCGCATAGAGCACCAGGTTATGCTTGCCAGGTAGCTGGATGCCCGCGCATTGCCGCAGGAAGCCTGCATGGTTGTAGACCAGTTCCATGGGGATCAGCCCGGCCCTGATCAGCCGTCTCGGACCGTATATGTCTTTCAGGATCAGGTCCAGCAGGCCGGCACGCTGGATCAGCCCGGATTCGATCGTCTGCCATTCCTGTCTTCCAATCAGAAAGGGGATAGGATCCAGTTTCCAGGGGCGCTTAAAACCCGCCGGATCTCCATATATATTGTAGGTCACCCCATTCTCTTTCAGCAAACGGGTAAGGTCCCCGTTCCGGTTCTGAATCTCCGCGGGCCCCAGCCCTTTAAAGGAGGCAAAAAACGACTCCCAGTGCGGGCGGAGGTTTCCATCGACACCCAATAATTCGTCATACGTGTAATTCGAATTGAAGTAATGCTGAAAAAGCGATCCGGCTGGTGTCGGTGAAGTCATGCCGGCAAAGCTATCAATTTATCATCAGGTATTTCTTTAAACCGGCATTCCGGAAATACTAAACAGCGCCGCTCTCCCGGTCAAATTGAAAGCCCCATACCAAAATGATAGGTTTTTTGCTTTTGACCAATCTCTTTTCCGCTCGCGCCGAAAGTTCATAAATAGTTTATAATCAATTTTTAACGTCTTTCCTTTTGGCTTCCTAAGCCGTTCTGGCATTTGTTTGGACTGCGAGGCCAAAACAAAAACGATGAGCGGTAAAAAGATCAAAGGGAAACTGATGGAAATAGCCCTTATCGCTTTCGCCTGGCTGACAGTGCTTTCCCTCATCTTTTTTTTTATACTCAAACTGAAACTGCTGAAACAATTCTTTCACTAGGAACAGATACGACTGTCTGAAACGGCATATCGCATTGGATGAATGGAAACGGTAAAACGTAAAAGACTGGTTTATGAAGATTCTAACGTACAGGTTTTTGGTAATGATTGCTCTGTTCGTATTTTCCTGGCAGGTCCGGGCTCAAAACACAAGCGACTCGTCTTCGGTTTCTGCAATGCTGAAAAAGGGAAAACTCTCGCTGGAAGGTTATGTGGATACCTATTTTTCCAACTCCTTTGCTCATCCTGAAAACGCCACCCATCCTTATTTTGTGTCGTATAACAGGGATAATGAGGTCAATGTGAACCTGGCCTATGTCAGCCTGAAATATGCATCCGACAGGGTGCGCGCAACATTCACCCCGGGTTACGGCACCTATATGAACAGCAACTACGCCTCGGAAAGACAGACCCTGCAGAACATCCTGGAAGCCAATGTAGGTGTGAAACTGTTCAAGGACAGGGATATCTGGCTGGACGCCGGGGTCATCGGATCGCCCTACACAAATGAGAGCGCTTATTCCTTCGATCAAATACCCTATACCCGCAGCCTCGGGCCTGAAAATGTTCCTTATTATCTGACCGGGGCGAAACTGACGGTGCCGCTGGATAGTAAATGGACCGCCTATCTCTACCTCTTGAATGGATGGCAAGTGATACAAGCGCAGCATGATCCCCTCGATTTTGGATCTCAGCTCGAATATAAACCCAACGGCAAATGGGATATCAACTGGAATACCTATATCGGCAATGAGAGTTCGGTTGCCAATCCCGGCTATAAGACAAGATATTTCGGAGACCTCTACGCCTCTTTTACTCCATCGGAGAAATGGTCCTTTACGGCAGACGCCTATATGGGCTGGCAGCGAAGAATGGAGGAACAGGCGATGGTGACCCGGAAATGGTGGAATCTCAATCTTTGCGCCCGGTATGTCTTTACGCCCGGGAATTCCTTCTCAGCCAGAATGGAGCATTTCAGCGACCCCAATCAGGTGTTGCTCACTCCGGTCACCGATGCAACCGGGTTTAAACTCTCCAGCGTCAGCCTCGGTTATAACTTGTCCATTACCGGGGAAGTGCTGTTCCGTTTGGAAGCGCGTTATTTCGGATCTCCGGAACAATTATACCCATTGCGCGATGGGACCCATACCAATAAGGATCTTTGGCTGACCGCAGGGATCACGGCCCGTTTCCGGTAAGCACAGCCCGTTCCCGGTAAGCTCGGCCCGTTTCCGGTAAGCTCGGCCCGTTTCCGGTAAGCTCGGCCCGTTTCCGGTAAGCTCGGCCCGTTTCCGGTAAGCTCGGCCCGTTTCCGGTAAGCTCGGCCCGTTTCCGG
>JARLGZ010000004.1 GCA_031292515.1 Puia sp.
ACCCATATAATATGATAATCACACTTATAGACAACATGGGACTGCTTCCTATATTTGCTCATACACCAAATGTAAGCATTCGGCACAGCCCCGAATACACCACCACCGCCAAAGGCGGTGGGTCTCTATGTTTGACTAGACCGACAGCATCCGCGCGATTTGTTCGATGTAAAATATTTGCTAGAAATGGAAGGTTTCACACAGGAGATAAAAGAGGGTTTTTTGCTATGTCTACTTTGCAGTGACAGACCGATCAATGAAGTGATTATCCCGAATTTTCAGGATCAACGCTCAGCGCTTGCCAATCAGTTTTCGGGTATGACAGATGAAGCATTCAGTTACGAGGAATACGAAAGTATCCGGGAAAAACTCGTAGCAACTATTCACAAAAATTTGACTGATAGCGATAAGGAATTTTTATTAAGCGTCAAAAACATTACACCAGATTGGAGTATCTGTAATTTTCAGCGTTTCCCGGCAATTAACTGGAAATTGCAGAACCTTCAAAATTTGAAAAATAAAAATCCAGATAAGCATCGTGAGCAATATGAAATTCTTAAAAAGAAGCTGAACAGCCTATAAGTACGTATATTGGCTGTCTTTGTTATCATTACTGAGCTAAAATTGTGCGGTGATTAGGACTTATCGCCTGGAAACCATAATATTTTAGGTTTACAAACCTAAAATATCATAATCATTCGGGAATTGAAAGCCTGTTTTAACTAAACTGCACAATTTCAGTGACCGAAACAGTGACCGAAACAGTGACCAATTTAGTGACCAAATTCGACGAAATTTAAAATCGTAACCAACTAAATACCAATGAATAAGACGACCGAAAAAGTGCCGAGAGAAATTTGAATCTCATCCCGCGCATAGTTTTATATAACGCTCTTTAATACAATAAATTACAGAGCGTTATTTTTTTATATACAATTTCGACTTTCGCTGATTCTCAGTGGCTTTTACATTGTATCTTTTTACATTTGGCGAACATTCGGCGAGCGAAATCTACCGCGAAAAATCGCGGTGATGGGCGTGGTATTTGAAAGACGATTGCCGAAGAACTGCGCAAAATATTGGTGCTATTTTGAGCATGGCAAAGGATCTGGTCAACATGTCTCGACGGGCGTTGTTACTTACATCCATCCCAAGAATCAAATCGAGTGGAAGCACAACCTCACGAGCCCGCTTCTCACCAATGGGCTTGGCTCAAAAGCACTCTATCCTCCTTTGACGACAACACCCTATACAATGTCGATTTCACCGTCTCTATGGGAGAAGACAGCGCCGACGGCCTATGCTCCTACAAAGGCAACAACACTTTCTTGATGACCATCAACGGCAGCGACGCCAACGATTCCTGCTATTCCCGGATCTACCTCGCAAGCATTATGATCCACGAAGCCTTTCACGCCAAACTCCGTCAAAAGGCGCTTGAAACCTTCGGCGAAGCCACCATTGCCCAGTGGCCCAAGCCCATCGATGATATGACCCTGAGCGAACTCGCCTCTTATTTCGAGGCCGATTCCAAAGCAGACAATATCTGGGAAGCCACAGGTCGGCAGCGCCATCGAGCCCTACGAAGCCCTCATGTACATGGGCCTCCAAAACTCCACCCTGTACCAGGAGCAAGTCGTTGCGACCGGTCTGAGCGCCAGCTTTCAGGCGTATTGGGGAGAATTAAACGAAGGGGGGAAGTGCTCGGACTAACCCATCTATCCATTTGAAAAACACTTTCTTTTACGGAAAGTGTTTTTCTATTATAGGTGAAAACACCCTTGACAATCCCAACAACATTTTGTTTCTTTGGCCGCTTCACAAACCAATTTTCTATTGAGCGACAAACCCACATATACCATTTCCTTAAAAGAAATCGAAACCAATCATGCAGGCGTATCCGAACTCCTGAAATTTTATGAATGGGCGCGCCAGTACAAATACAGCAGCGTACAACTCAATATATCCCCGTGCAATTCGATGGACGCCAACTTATCCGCCCTTCTGCTTGCCATCGTCCATAAACTAAAAGCAGAAAACAAAATATATGTCTTTCTCATACTCGCCGACGGTATGAACGTATTTATGAGGAACGGCCTGATCGCCCATCTATCAGGAAAGGGAAACGCAAATCCCTATACAGACAACCGGGAATCGACTATACCCTGCACTGTATTCGACACAACCGACGATGAAGGATTCTGCCAGTACGTGCGAAGAGATTTTTTTGGTCATCGCGGACTATTAAATGTGCCCTCCACCACCAAGATCAACCTGACTACCCATTTCGAGGAAATTTTTGTAAATGTCCTGCAACACGCCGAAACAACCTATCCCGTCTTTACCTGCGGTCAATACTTTCCAGAAAAGAACGTATTGAAATTCACACTCGTGGACCTGGGCCAGGGGTTTCTGAAAAAAATCGCCCAAAAAACGAAAGGAGAAGTCAACACGGATAACCAGGCTATAATTTGGTCTACCTACGACTTGAATACGACAAAAGACATCCTTACCTTTGGTCCCGGTGGCACGGGGCTGAAAGAGTTAAAAAAATATTGCGCTGAAAACGACGGTTCACTGCATATCTCTTCAGGTCAAGGGTATGTTAATTTTTTGAAAGGCAAGACGATGGAATATCGACTGCCCGCACCTATGCCAGGTTCACTTGTTAATCTTATATTCCGTAAAATATAGAATGTTGTATCTTTGCCACCTTTTTCTTAAATTAGCCTTATATGGAAACCGTTAAATTGGTTGATATCATCGGTTCCGCATCGGCGGTTTCGCCCAGGACAGGGATGATAGCGTATGATTTTGTGACGTCGAGAATATCCAGCGGTACGCCTGTGCGGGTCAGTTTTGCGGGCATAGAAGACCTCACCTCGGCATTCTGCAATTCCTTTATCGGGAAGCTCTATATGAATTTCGATCCTTCCGTTTTGAAATCTTTGTTTCAGATCGAAGGCATACCTGAAGGTCATATCTGGCAGAAAAAAATCCAAAGCGCCATCCTGCTCGGCACAAATGAAAATGCGAGAAATCTGCACAAGGACAACCTCGCCGAAGTCATACTATCCTGATGCCCCTCCCAAACATTTGTCCACTCAACAAAGCAAAGGTAAAATCCGCCAGTTATTTTGCCGACGCAAACGTTTGGATTTACTCACTGCAAAATTGGGATAACCTCCAGCCGTGGGAAGACCAGTACTACCAGTTCTTTTTTGACATCATCGAAAGCAAATTAGATCCCAAACCCAGGATCCTGATGCCCACCCTCCTGCTCTCCGAGATCGTCAATACCTACCTAAGAAAATTTGCCATTCCCGAATACCGGATGGACAACGCCATTCCACCCGCACAGGAAATCGATTTCAAAAAAGACTACCGCCCCACGCAGCACTACAAAGACAGCTATGAAAAAATAATGGATGACATCGGCGGCCTGCGTTCCAGTATAGAATACGTGGACGACGAAACCATCGCCAACCATGACACCCTTTGCAATAAATTACTTGGAATATTTGACTACAACGACTACCTGTACTATACCCTTTGCAAAGAGCTGAACAAGACCAGAAGGGTCGTCCTTCTTACTAACGACAGTGATTTCCAGGTTACCGATATCGAAATAATCACCCGCAACCGCACCCTTCTCGAACTACGATAAACAATAGTATCCAGCCTGCCCTATTGCTGATAAAATCCATCATCCCCAAACGCCAGCCAGAAACCATACCGTATATTCTTGTTTCTCCGCTTTTCTTCCGGGATCAGCCGCACCTGCCGGGGCAGCGCGTCCTGTCGGGCATGCTTACTGCATAAATAAGGCAGCATCGTTTCCGCGATGACCACCAGCCGACCTATTCATGCCCCTTAGCGGCACCATCGTCGCTATCAACAACCAGCTAAAACACAACCCTACCCTTGTCAATGTGGGCCGATATTCTTTGTTTCGGTCATTCCCACAAACCCTATCACCGCATCTTGCAAGACGGCCCCCGGCATTACCACGCCATCAACACCGGTTCCGTCGGCAAGCCCAAAGACGGCAATCCACAGGGCGGCTATGTCCTCCTGCATATCAACGACCACAGCAGCAACGCCGATCCGGACAGCCTCTGCGGCGAATTCATTCGCTTCGATTACGATGTAGAACTATCCGCCCGCTCCCTCGAAGGCAGTCCCCTACCCTCCGAGTTCGCCGATATGCTGCGCAAAGCCCATTAGGCCAATATTTGCTATCTTAAACAAGCAAAACGGAACGCATGAACATCATCCCGCTGCTGCCCGAGCACTGGCCCACCGTCAAGGTCATCTACGAAGCCCTGCATCCCAATTACAAACAACTCTTGCTTGCTTTCGTCGGATGCACACTATCAATAATGCGTGGCCTCTGCCAACAGAATCCCGGCATGGACGTCCAGGACTGACTGGTTCAAAAGCAATGGATCAGGTCGCGGAGAATGAAAGACAATTTCTCCTGGTGCTACCTGTGACCGGCGCCAACCCCTCCGTGGGATTTATATATGGAGCAGGGCTTACATATGCCTATACTTCAGGATTACCTGGCCCAAGAGCCTCCAATATCAGCAGTAATGCCTCATATTCGACCAAAGGCCTCATGAACCTAAATATAAAAAGCAATCTGTCCTCTCTTCGAGGCAGGTTGTTCCTCAATGGGGACTGGCGCTTTTTCATTATCTCAGAGACCACCTATGGACTAGGCTCTGCCACCAAAATAAAGGCCAGCCCTTGCAATACGGCGCCAGGAAGACCGCGTTATCGCGCATCGGCAGGTATTACTACCACCGGCACCTGCGCATGCCGCAGCACCTGCTCCGCCACGCTGCCCATCAACAGATGGGACACCCCTTTCCGTCCATGTGTACCCATGACGATCATATCTGCCTTCCACTCACCCGCCAGTTTGATCAACATGGCGGCAGGCGATCCCACCTCAGCAAAAATCCAGGCATCTTTTACACCGAGCACACGCATCAGGTGCTCGAGCATCGCCTGTCCGGCCTCCCTGGAAGTATTAATCAAGTCGAGGCCGCTGTAGCCGCCTTCGCCGGTCACCATCGATGGCTCGACAATCGTAACCAATGCTATTTCACCGTGAAGAGCCGCAGCTAGTTCAACGCCCTTTTGCGCAATCACTTCGGATAAAACGCCGCCATTGACCGCTATAAAGATTCTCCGCATAGTTGATAACGATTAAGTGTCTAAGATAGACAACCCGGTGCCATTTCTCCTGACATACATCACCTGCAGGCATGATTTAAAATGACACCAAAAAGAATTCCTACCTTTCCCCATCCCAGCCAACCATCACCATGCCCAACCCATACGAAACCGAGACCGTCCCGGCTGTTTTATCCGCTTTGAAAGTTCAAGCGTCCAGTGGACTTGCGCTGGCCGAGATCCCGGTCCGCCAGGCCACTTATGGCTTGAACGAGGTGCCGGAAAGGCAGCCGTCGATGCTGCTGCTCCTTGTCAAGCACTTTTGGGGGCTAACGGCCTTTATGCTGGAAGTTACCATTCTCATATCCTTCCTTTTACATAAGTATATCGACGCCTACCTCATCAGCGGGCTCATGGGGTTCAACGCCGTCGTGGGGTTTCTGCAGGAACGCAAGGCAGCCAAAACGGTCCAGGCCCTGAAAAGCAGTCTTCAGGTGATGGTCCGGGTGCTACGGGAAGGCCGTTGGGCCGAAGTGGCCGGCAACCAACTGGTACCCGGCGACATCATCCGCATCCGCACAGGCGACTTCATAACGGCGGACGCCAAGCTGATCGACGGCGCCACAACCGCGGACCAGTCCGCCCTTACCGGCGAATCCGCGCGGATCGACAAAAAAGAAGGGAATATCCTTTACGCCGGATCTGCCGTTAAAAGCGGCGAATGCACAGCAGTGGTGGTTGCCACCGGTATCAACACCTTTTTCGGTAAGACCGCGGAATTGGTCCAGCAAGCCAAGCCACGTCTCCACATGGAGGAAGTGGTCTCCGGTGTCGTAAAAGTCCTTTTCGCCATCGTGCTTGCCTTCGTAGCGGTCACGCTGGTCGTATCGTTGCTCCGGGGCGAAGCTTTCCTGGCCATGTTACCCTTACTGCTCATCTTACTGATCTCTGCGGTCCCGGTGGCGCTTCCGTCGATGTTCTCCGTAAGCATGGCCCGCGGCTCCCGCCAGCTGGCGGCCCAAGGGGTTTTGGTCAGCCGCTTGAGCGCCACCGAAGACGCGGCTACCCTGACCACCCTCTGTATCGACAAAACAGGCACGCTCACCCAAAACAAATTGACTGTCCAGGAAATCATTTCCGCGGACCATTTCGCACCCGCGGAAGTCACTCAATATGCGGTAATGGCATCGGTAGCCGCTAATAACGACCCCATCGACATGGCCTTCATCCGGAAGGCGGAGGAAGAAAAAACCATCCTTTCTTCTTTTAAACAACTATCCTTCACGCCCTTCACCCCGGCCCTGAAAAGAACCGAAGCCCTCATTGAAAAAGACGGAAAATCCTTCAAAGTGCTCAAAGGCGCCTATCCTACGATTAAAGCGTTATGCCGGCAGCAACCGGCCGGGTTCAATCAGACGGTCGAGACATGGGGGACAAAAGGTTTTAAAACCATCGCGGTGGCGCTTCAACAAGACAACGTAACCCAATGGGTCGGCCTCGCGGCTTTGATGGATCCTCCGTTTCCCGGTACCGCGGACATGATCGCCCAAATAAAAAAATCCGGGGTGTCCATCAAAATGCTTACAGGGGACGCCCTACCCATTGCCAAAGAGATCGCCGGCCAGGTTGGGATCGGCTCAGCCATCGCCGCCGCGGACCTGTTCCGCAAGGAGGCCGATACCAAAAAAAAACTCCAGGTCATCCTTTCCCACGACGGTTTCGCGGAAGTGCTGCCCGAAGACAAATTCAACATCGTAAAAGCCCTGCAAACGCACCGGGAGGTCACCGGTATGACAGGCGACGGCGTCAACGACGCTCCGGCCCTAAAACAAGCAGAAGTCGGCATCGCCGTAAAAACGGCCACCGACGTCGCCAAACAAGCCGCCGGCGTTATCCTCCTGCGGGACGGCCTCCAAAGCATCCTCCATCTTATTTCCATCGGCCGTGAAATCCACCACCGGATCACCAGCTGGGTGACGAACAAAATCTCCAAAACACTCTTTACCGTCCTTTTTGTCTGCACAGCTTACCTGGTCACCGGCCAGTTCGTGGTGGACACTTTTGATATGGTTTTATTGCTGCTGATCGTTGACTTTGTGACCCTGCCCCTATCCACCGACACCGTTACCGGTTCGAACAAACCAGGCAACTGGGCCATGAAGCCCCTGATGAAACTGGGATTTTTACTGGGTCTGCTGAATACGGCCGAAGGATTGTGCTGGATCTTCCTTTGCAGACACTATTTCCATATTTCCACGATCGATGAAATCCACTCCCTGAGCTTTGCCATCCTGTTTTATTCCGGCATCATCAATATCCTTGTCATCCGGACACCAGCCCGCTTTTACCAAAAGCCCATCGGGAAAATATTGCTTTTTTCCATTATCGGCGACGCACTATTCGTGCTCACTCTCCTTGCCGTTGGGTTACCCGGCTTCGCCCCCTTGCCCCCTATCTCCATCGGCGCTACCTTGATCTACCTGCTGGTTTGCGGGCTACTTGTCAACGATTGGCTAAAATTCAAGATTGCCCCGCCGGCATCTTCCCCTTTGACCTAACCCGGGCGGATTGTCTTGCGCGATACCCGGTCGCGATCGCCTGGGTCCTTGCTGCGAGAGACAGCACGAGGATCAACATCATGATCATCCCGAAAATGACCACCCAGTCCCCGTAGTCCTTTGGGGACAAAGGCACATTATTACCGGGCAGATCCAAAAAGACCAATTGGTGCAACGGACCCTTTTTCCCGTAATATGGAACCGGCTCTCCGGGGTTAAAATCATCCGTGGGCTGGAAAGTGGAGGTTATTTTATGCGCTTTATCGGGCGCGGATGCCGTTTTTCCCCCGCCACCCGGCATAGACAGCACGGGAATATAAAGGGCGGCCAATACTATCCCTATGATAGCCAATATCTTTTTCATTTTCTCCTATTTTATGGATAAAAATCTATTCTTCCAATCTCCTGATATCCTTTACCAACTCCCCGACCTCCGCGGGACTGGTCCCGTCATAATATCCCCGGATGTGCCCGTCCTGGTCCACCAGCACAAACCTGTCACTATGGATAAAATCGTTCGGGCCCCCATCCCCATCTGTCGCGGCTATGCCCAGCCCTTTCCGGGCAAAGCGATAGAGCGCCTTCTTATCCCCCGTTCCCAACTGCCATTGGCGAAGGTCGATCCTTCGCTTTACCGCATAAGCCTTTAACTGGGCTGGCGTATCCTGTTCCGGATTGACTGTCAAGGATACGATCCTAACCCTATCGTCGCCGCTAAAAGCTATCTGTACCGCTCGCATATCCGCCATCATTTTTGGACAGATGGACGGGCATGCCATGAAAAAATAATTTGCCACCCATATCCGGCCCTTTACAAAGGCCTGATCCAATAGCTGCCCGTCCTCATTGACAAAGGCAAAGGATGGAACCGAAAAATGCGGACCGTCGCCGCTTTCAAGGGTATAACCCGCCCCGAAGTAAGGCAATGGCGCTATCCTGTCCCCGTACCACCGGAATAGGGCAAATGCGGCCACCGGCAAAAGGATCACCACCCCGAAAAATAGCCATATCCTATGTTTTTTGAATGCCTCCATACCTGCTATTTTATCATATTGTTCGGATTTTCTACCTGGAATTTGTTTCTCACCGGTGCGCTGTACTTGAACACGCTGATCAATGCTGGGATATATGTAAAGAGGATTAAAATGGCGCTGACGATGATCCACGGTCTCATATTCAACAGCAGCGGGACCGGTTTTTCCTCATGCAGATCTTCTGACTCCGGCAACTCGATGACGGGCTCCATAGTCCTTTTTCCTGTCGCCGTTGCGAAAAAGGAAATAAAATACAGCAAGGCCGCCGCGCCCATGACAAAACCGCCGATCATCGTCGTCGTCGATGTAGCCACCCAGTGCTTGTTGAAAAGATCGCTGTCAGGATTGGTATATGTCATTCCCATATTCGTCCGCCGGGGTTCACCCATGAGCCCGCCAGCCATCATACCGTGGGACAACAACGCCACGCCGAACATCCATAAGTAGGGCACGATCGTTGCCAGCGTCCGGAACTTGATCGTCTTCCCCGCCACCGTGCTATAGATGTACAGACTGACCCCCAAAATAACCAGCAACACGGGGCCAGCCACCGTCATATGAAAGTGTCCCGGCACCCAACTGGTATTGTGTACCATCTGATTGAGAGAATAGGATGCGTTTACAATTCCCGACAGTCCGCCAAAGATGAACAGGATCAAGCCGCAGATGAAATACCCGAAAAGGAAATTCTCCTGCTGAAACCAGGGCAGCCTGGCCATCCAGCCGAACAATCCTTTCGCGCCTCTTTTTCTGCCGGCATATTCCAGCGAAGCGCCCACCGTAAAGGCCGTCATAAAGCTGGGAATCGCCACGCCGAATGTCAAGATGCTGACCCAGAATTTCGTCCCCGGCGTAAAGACCGGCTCGCTGAACTGGTGGTGCACCCCGACGGGCGTCGACAGGATCAGGAACAGTAAAAACGCCAACCGGGCGGCGTTGCCGGAATATAATTTTCCACCGGCCACTTTCGGCAGGATCGTATAATAAGCAATGTACGCAGGCAACAACCAAAAATAGACCAGCGGATGACCGAACATCCAAAAAAGCATCCTTGTCAGCGGCACATTGACCTGATTTGTCCAACCCAGGGACCAGGGCGTGAGTATGACCAGTACCTCATAGGCTACCGGCAAAGTGCTCATGAACCACATGGTAAAATTCACAAATGTACCCAGCACCGCCAGCGGCATTTTTTTCCCGGAATTCTCCCTCCGCCACTCGAACCAGACCTTCACCCAACCCCCAAAGGCAATCCAGCTGCCGATGATCAGCAAGGCCGTGCCGATATAGAAGAGCGGAGAATCCTGCAAAGGCGCATAAAAAGTATAGAGCGCCTCCGAAGTGCCGGCGAGCATCGTAAAGGCATCCATCAGCGTACCCACCACCATCAGCAGCATGGACATCAGGTAGGTCCATTTCGGCGGCTCCTTCTTTAAATAAAACGATACCGTCACGTGGCCAAAAACCACTGCAAAAAATGTCGTCAGCACGATGGCATTGATCACGCCGTGCAGAGTAAGCCCCTGGTAGTAGTTGATCCCCGCCACCGATGTCCGGTGGATCACCCCGGCACGGTAGATGGTTTGCATGATCCCGTTATAGACGCCCAAAATAAATAGCGTCATCGGCATGAATAACCCAAAAAGAATAGTCTTTCTGTAGGCCGGGCTGATAGTCATTGTTGGTAGATTTTATCCTTGACGATTATTTTTCCCATCATATTCTGGTGCCCGATGCCGCAGAATTCATGACAGACGATCCGGTATGTACCGATCGAATTAAAAGGGACCGTAATTCTATTGACCCCGCCCGGAACGGCCATCAGGTTCACACCCTTGCCGTCGATGTTGAACCCGTGCACCACGTCCGTGGAAGTAAGATAGAACTCGACCGTAGTGCCCACAGGAATAACGATCTCCGCCGGGTCGAAGCCCCACATGTGCGCCGACACATACACCTCACAGGTCGAATCGTCCAACTGCCTGACATGCCCCTTCTCGAATGCAGCGTTATAAGGAATACAGGCAGGAGTGTCGATCTTCCTGCTAAATGCATTATATAGCAGAGCGAACAGGAAACTGGAAAGCAGCAAACCCGACAGCAGCACGACCTTTATTTCATATTTATTCATACTATCCCTATTTGATATGTCTTTCCAATTGGAGCGCATAGATGCTGTACCAGACCGCCCCCGTCAGCAGCAGCAGCAGGATAACGAAGGCAATCGTGCCCCTGGGTTTGAAATCCTCCGGATCAGATGTATTTTGCATAAGCACAAATTTACTTGGGTTCACTGGCGGCGGACATGATCAAAGTCACGATACCGGCTGTCCTTTATCAGGTTTTTTCGCCTACTCCCAGCTTTTCCAGGATCTTCTCCAACGGGCAGAAGCGGGTAAACGATGATTGCAGCAAATTGACCCCTGCAAACCCGGCCAGCCAGAGCCATTGGTGGCTGACGTAATTGGCTAGAAGAAGACTCCCCAGCACAAGGCTACCGGCCACGGCGCGTACGATACGTTCTTTCATAATTTGTTTTCATTTTTTATTGGCTCGCACTTTCCACCGGAAGGATAAAAGCCTGTACCGGAAAATCGGAATTATTGACCCGGTTATAAGTCCTCCACCAGGGTCAATGCCTTTCCGGCGGCCTCCTTGCCGGTAAAGCTGAAAATGACCAGGGAATCGAAATCCCCGCTAGTATTAGCAACTATCTAAAGCAAATAATTATGAAAAAGATATGCACCCCGCCGACAGATGGATACGGTTCCTGCACGCAGCCACCGCAGTCATTCTCGCCTTCTTAAGGTTCTGGGATCATGGGCCCGAAAAGCCGGCATTCAAAAACACATTACCTGGCATAGTGCGCGGTTGAGTTTCTCCATTCTCTTACAAGATGCTAATGTTGATGCTGCCACCGTTGCCTTGCTTTTGGGGCATACGTCGACTAAATATGTAAATGAAACTTGTACCAAAAGATAAATGAATTTCGTATTTTTGGCCACACATTTATGAGAGAGCCCTCTATATACGATGCAGGTGGTATAAGCAATGTGATCCGCAAAAAGTCCTGGCACGGGATGCCTCTATACATGAAGGTGCATGTGACTTCCCGACTTTCGCGCGATGGCCAAAAAAATGGTATCATTTTGAATGGGGAAAGAGGCCGGTCAAAGAATAGCCGCGGGCGTTTTCACCTACGCTTTTCCAACGAAGAAGGACCAAAAAGCTCACAACAAAGAAGCGGAACGGCTCCTCGAATATAAAAAAGCCAATATCGTCTACGAGCTTTCTTTTCAAAGGCTCTCAAACATTTTTAACGGACAAACGGCAAAAAGAAAATCATTCGTTAAGAACATGCCTTATCAACAACTTTACTTTTGCAAGTGCTTCTGCAAAAGACGGCACCTTAGCACCGGCGGCATACGACATACCTTTTGCCAGATTCCTCCATCAGGATCAAATTATACTTTAACAAAAACGATCGAAATAACTTGCGCTTTGTCCATCAGAACGTATCTTCCATCAATGCATTTATTCGAAAACATTCCAGCATGTCTCTGGAATTTAAAGGTGGGTTCGATGTCTATCCAATAAGTCAGCTTAGGGGTATACCCACGGGAAGTTGAGAAGAAGATGTTGTTATAGCGCTTAATTTTGCTTTAGGGCCTGGTGTATTCTTTCGTCATCCATTCGCCCAGTGACTTTAATATGGGGATAGCTTCCTTTTGACGGATGGCCTTGATCTGGTCGATTTTAAATTGCTGCTCCATGCACGATTCCTCTATGGCATAGAGCTTGCGCATTTCGTTGAGTACATACTCCGACCTGGCCTTGTCATTAGACTGGGCATCAAATATTTTTCGGCGGGCATGCGCAAGACAGTGAAAAAGGGTGATGCCCTTATTGGGTAATTTTTCATACACGCCGTAACCGTCTGTTTGGAGATAGCCCTTAAATTGATTCCATATTTCCAGCGGCCGGTCAGCATCCTGGCCGGGCTGATAATCGTAATAAATTAACGGTGCGTTGCCTGCCTTGTAGGCCCAGAAATAACCCTGATGGGTATCCTTCTTCTTTACCGGACGCTAATGGAATAATATAGTAAAGGAAAACCGACCTAAGACCTGAATGCCAAAGGTGTAAACGACGTTTGTTTTTTAAAGTAGTTGGAAAAGTGTGCGATGTCATCGAAGCCCAGGGTATAGGCTATATCTGCTACGCTCCAGTGTGTTTGCCGGAGCAGGATTTTGGCTTCCTGCATGATCCTGGTGCTAATGAGATCTGTGGTGGTGCTGCCTGTAGTTTCTTTAAGTACTTTATTGAGGTGGTTAACATGGACCGCGAGACGGCTGGCATAATCTTTTGGCGTACGCAAGGTGAGCTTCTGATGAACAGAATCGAGCGGGAACTGACGCTCCAGCAGCTCAATAAACAGGGAGGATATGCGCTCAGAGGCATTTTGGGATGAGCTAAGCGCAGACAGGGGCTGCAGTTTTTGCCCACAGTGAATGAGTCCCATCACCAGCCCGCGCAGCAGATCATATTTGTACTTATAATCAGCTCCCAGCTCTCTTTGCATTTTGCGGAAGATATATTCTATCTCTGTAACCTCTTCGTCTGCAAGCTGAAAAACGGGCAGCTGGCCTGGCTGAAAAATGGGCATGTCATCGAGCGCGACGCCAGCATTGGCGGGAGAAAGAAAAGCAGGAGTGAAGATGCAAAACATGCCTGTCTGGTTGCCATCTGCCGGCAGCCAATGATACGGGATCTTTGGTGTGGCAAACAACAAGGCGTTTTCCTGAATGTCTATTACTTTGTCGGCATACTCCGCCCTGCTTTTGCCCCGGAGCCAGCCGATCTTATAATACTCCCGGCGGCTGTATGGCATAATGCGGGTACCGGTCTTTTTGTCGAAAAGCTTCTCGCTCTCGAAAACGTTGAAGTGACCGATCTCCTTCGTAATCCCTTCAGGAAGTGGAGCACCGTTTCTCTTATAAAAGTCGCTGAGGGAAGAATGGTCAATCATATCGACGGTATAGCCTTAAAGGTAAGTCTTTAATAAAATCCATAGCTAAAAGCGGACCAGGTTTTATGTGTACCGGGTCCGCTCTATATATCTATATATAAGGTTTAGAAATTATATTGCCATACCACCTGAAGCCTCTATGCGCTGCGCATTTACCCAGCGGGCATCTTCTGTGCATAAGAACGCTACGACGCCGCCAATATCCTCTGCCACACCGGGCCTGCCCAGGGCGGTAACATTGCTGATAAACTCCTGTAGCTTGGCATCGTTGCGAAGATGTCCGCCGCCAAAATCTGTCATTATAGCACCGGGTGCAACAACGTTTGCCCTTATGCCCCTGGCGCCGTATTCTTTGGCAATGAAGCGGGTGAATGTTTCTACTGCGCTCTTCATTGCCGCATAGGCTGAAGAACCGGGGACAGAGACACGGGTGAGACCGGAAGATATATTGACAATGCCGCCGCCATCATTCATAAGGGGCAGCATTTTTTGCGTAAGAAAGTAAACCCCTTTAAAATGAATATTCAGCAATTCATCAAACATGTCTTCGCTTACATCTGCAATAGGGGAGTACCCGCCAATGCCTGCATTATTGACCAGGTAATCGATATGGGTAGCGCCAAATTCCTTTTGCAATACTTCCTGCAGCTGCGCAGCGAAAGAACCAAAGCTCTTTACATCGCCGGTATTGAGCTGCAGTGCGGCGGCTTTTTGCCCAGCCTGCTGTATCTGTGCCACTACGCCTTGCGCATCTTCCTGCCGGCTATTGTACGTAAGGATAACATCCAGTCCTTTTCCGGCCAGGCGCAGCGCCATGTCCCTGCCCAGTCCGCGACTGCCGCCGGTAACGAGCGCTATTTTATTTACTTTTCCCATTTTGTTATTTTTATTATGCAAAGATCGCACGAATAGGAAATTGCGCGTTTGTAGCAATCAATCTGTTTTTTGTATAATTCAAATAATTCCTTGTTTCAGGATTTATGCCTGCGTAAGAGACAATAAACCATTTCTGAAAGCAAGCTAAACTGGAAAGTAGCCCATTTTTACTAAGGTCATATAATATATCAGGTTATTAAAGCCTATCTCACTTATTGACAGGGTATGCAGCGCGGTTCTATATTACGCCAGGATATTAGGTAAAACCATTTTAGAAACCCGCTATCCAGCAAACAAGATTTATCTCTATTTTTACCCGGCAGAGCAATTCTTTGTCTCTCTTATCGACCAAATAATACAACCCGGAGTGGATCTTTTTGAAACCTGTTTTTAGGGAATCGATTTGATGCGGCCGGGGAGGGGCATTTTAACGGGAATTTACAGTGTCACAGTTTAACGTAAAAAAGCATCCGCAAACCCTGAAACAAAACAAAAATGATAGTAAGTCGACAACATTTTGATTTAGGGACAAGATGCGTAATCGAAAAATTAGTAATCAAGACTCCCTTTCGTTTTGAGGCAATATTTCAAAATGGCGCCTGTTTTCTGCATTTCAAAAATGATCAATCCATATTATCGTTACCAACTGAAAAATTTGAACTAGGTCTCACAGAAAGTGTTTTATTGAATTGCGGGTACTACTTCATTGATTTTCTTCAAAAAGCACCGTTAGCCACTACAATTGAGGTCTATGCTGTCCACCTGTATCCCGACCTACTAAAGGAAATTTATAAAGACACCCTACCCGAGTTAGTTAAACATAAGGCTGCTGGCCAGTATGTGAAAAAAATAGCAAGCAAGAGCGTAATAAATCACTTTATTGATAGCCTGATTTTTTATTTTGAAAATCCTGACCTGGTCAATTCTGAATTACTCATACTAAAAATAAAGGAACTTATTCTTTTACTTTTACAGGCCGACAATTCTACAACGTTGGCAGAATTGATGTCGAATCTCTTTTCTCCAAGACAAGCCAACCTAAAAGATATTATTCAAAATCATTTATTCTCTGATTTTTCCCTTAGTGAGTTAGCAAACTTGGCAGGATTAAGTCTATCCTCATTTAAGAGGGAGTTCCAACATATTTACAACGATACCCCAGCGAATTACTTGCGAATAAAGAAAATGGAAAAAGCAATGGACTTACTTAAAAAATCCGACTATTCCGTAAGCGAAATCTGTTATCAGGTTGGACTCAATGATACTTCACACTTCACCAAAATGTTTAAAAAACATACCCGGCAATCCCCATTATCATATAGAAATGGACAAAAACAGTCCTGATTTTTGCTGAACTTAATTTACCATTTATTGGACTTTATTGCCAAGTCCATGCATTTTCCGGACCCTAGCTTTGCAGTGTAAGAATAACAATTAAAAAAAAGACAAAATGAAATCTGTAAAGGCTATTTCCTGGTTCTTAGGAATCACTATGTTTATGTTCGGCATTTTAAAAGTTATAATCCCAACTGTCAATGGATGGTTTACTGTTCAAATGACAAGAAGTGGCTTAAGTGAGTATATCCCCATCTGGACAAGTATTACAGGCGAAATCACAGTCGGCCTGGCATTAATTATCAGTTTGGTTATGGATGAATATTTGACGAACAAAACCTTTAAATTTATTGTACAACTCGCATCTGCTGCCATAATTCCTATGATGGTCTCAGCCATATATGTTCATTTACAGCCCGCCGTACCTGCAGAGGTGTTGCCATTAAAAATAAAACCGCCATTTATTCCTGCTTTTATTTTGCTGCTTGCTTTGGCAAACATTTATTTGATAAGAAAGCAAATTAAAAATCCGATTGTTTAGGCAGGAAAAGCAATATCATGAGCAGTGTGTTAAATGCGTCTCTCAATCATTTCTTTGGCCTTGGAATTGGGAGGACGGTCCTCGGGCTAACATGCCGTGACAATTATCTATCCATGCGTCCCCCTCTTTGAAAGAGTTCTATTCTCCGACCTCATTATGGCAACATCAAAAAATACAGTTTACTGATAGTCAAATGCCTTCCTGGCGAAGCCGGAGGGCATTTTCATTTGAATGCGAGGCGAACTGGTTCGCCCCGCATTCACCGGCAGATGGCCTCCGGGCGCACTAATCCGTAACAACATCCACCTCCGCATATCCTGCCTCAGCGCTGCCCCCCGTGCTGCCTATGGCGCGCAGACGGATATATCGACCATGCACGGCTGGGAAAGACTTCACCTGCCATAGCGGATTGTTGCTGATGTTGCCGAATTCCCCTTCGTCCACCAGCGCCCACTCGTGGTTGTCGGCGGATACATAGAACCGGTAAGTCGTGATCAGGCCCGAACGCCGGTACTGATCCGGCAGGTATCGGAATCCTTTCAAAGTGTATTCAACGCCCAGGTCGATCACCAGGTCGGTGGGACCGTTTTCTTCCATACCCTGGCGCCAGGCCGTATGAGTATCGCCATCGATCACTTTCTCTGCCTCCGGGTCCCTCGTACCGACAATATGCCAGCCGCGATGAGAAATATCGAACGCCTCGCGGCCCACCTGGCTGGACTTGCCTGTCGCCGGGTCGATGGCGATCGCCTGCACGGTCAACTTGCCATCGGAAGCAAGTGAACCCGTGTACTTTGGCGAGCCGCTGCCCGGAATAGAGCCATCAAGCGTGTAATGAACGACAGTACCGCTGTCGGCAGCATGGATGCCCACCATTCCCTGACGGTCCCGCGTGATCACCGGCGCCGATAAGACCGGGGGCGCGTTGTACACCCTGATCGCTGCAATCACCGGGCAGGCCTTGGCATCGGTGATTGTAAAACGCAGCTGTGTGGCAGTCACCCCCGGGAAACGCAGAATCCGTTTGTACCCGATCGTTGTCTCCCGAGCCAGCATTCTCCACTGACCATTCACCAACGCTTCAACGGTAAATGCTTTCACCCGCTGACCCAACCGGATGTATTCCTGCGCCAAAAACCGGTTGAAGAACGTCGGTTTGCCAAAATCCACCGTCAGCGCCGCCTTTGTCAGGCCATCATCCGTAGTCCAGTACGTATCTTCGTTTCCGTCCGTGGTCATCGCCGCCCCGAAACATTTTCGACTCCTGCGTACATTCGTGGCAGTCACGGCTACCCCTGCCGCCAGATTATCGGCAAACACCTCCTTCACCGCCGCAGCCAGTTGCAAGGCCGCTTTCTCGTCATTCGGATGGATGAGGCCATGCCGGTCGATCGGGAAGTTCAGCAGCATCGTAGCGTTTCGGCCAAAAGAACTATAGTAGACGTCCAGTAGCTTCGGCAGCGATTTTACCCTGCTGTCCTCATACGCGTGATAGAACCAGCCCGGCCGGATGGAGGTGTTGACCTCGCCGGGGACCCAGCTATCTCCGTTCTCCAGCCCGTGCGCGAGCATGTCGCCAGGCACATCGCCGGTTGCATTCAGCAGGCTCCAGTTGGTTTCCCCGACATAGCCGTCCTCTGTACCCACCCACCTCAGATCGCCGCGGTCGCCGCCATCGTTCCAGATCACGATCTTCGGCTGCAACTGCCGGATCAGCTTGTACGTGTTCTTCCAGTCATAATAGGTCCGCCGATCGATCTTGCGCGTCTCGTTGGCTCCCCCATAATAACCCGATCCGCCATTGGCGCCGTCGAACCACACCTCGAAAATATCGCCATAATTAGTCAACAACTCCCGCAACTGATTGCGGAAATACGTAATATACCCGGGCTTCCCATACTCGCCACTGTTTCGGTCCCATGGCGAAAGATAGACTCCGAGTTTCAACCCGTACTCTCTGCAGGCATCCGCCAATTCCCGGACGATATCGCCCTTGCCGTTCTTCCAGGGACAATTCCTGACCGAGAACTCCGTATACTTCGACGGCCAAAGGCAGAAACCGCTGTGATGTTTCACTGTCAGGATGATCCCTTTCATGCCCGCCTCCTTGCACACCCGGGCCCATTGACGGCAATCCAGGCTATCGGGATTGAAGATCTTCGGATCCTCGGCCCCCGAACCCCATTCCTGGTCGGTAAACGTATTGATCGAAAAATGGAGAAAAGCGTAGTACTCCATCTTCTGCCACCGCCACTGGTTTGCCGATGGAACAGGGCCATACGGCTTTGGTGCATCCTTCTGTGCATACACGCTGTCGATAAAAAAACTGGTCAGGAAAATACAAAAAACGAATGCTTTGCTCATACGATTTCCATTTATCTATGCATACGGCCGCCGCACAACCGCCAAAAGCCGGGAAATAAGGGAATGACGACCCTCCCGGCCGGCAAAGTTAACCGTCAAACACCCACTTCCCAAATCAGATCTACCCCGAAAAAACGCTATCCTCCCCTCCTCCCAAATCAAAATACGCCCGCGCCTCACCCCATCGAGCCGTAACTCCGATCACGGGTATTTACTTATTTTTGTCCGGTACAATCATCATACAGAGACATATACTGCACTTTTAAAGCAACCCAAAAATGATAAATAGCTTACTTACCAGCATGCAAAATCTGATAACGCTTAGCCCGACAGAGATAGACATCGTAACCACTTTGTTTAAAGAAAAGTCATACAAAAAGGGAGACTTTTTCCTGGAAGAAGGAAAAATTTGCAAACAAGTAGGATTTGTGGCAAAGGGATTATTGCGATACTATATTAATCACGACGGGGAGGAAAAAATATATGACTTTTCCCAGGAAAATGAATATGTGTGTAATTATGAAAGTTTTCTTCCTCAGATTCCTTCATCGAAAAACATTCAGGCTTTAGAAGACAGTGAAGTTCTTGTTATTTCTCATGCCGACCTGCAATTGTTTTATGCGAACGTTCGTGGAGGGGAACGTTTTGGCAGGATCGCCATTGAAGCCGTTTTTATAAAATTACTGCAGGATATCAGTTCATTATATACTGAAACGCCCGAACTTCGTTATGAGCGGTTTTTAAAAAACCACTCAGATCTGCAGCAAAGAATCTCCCAATATCATATTGCCTCATTTGTTGGGGTAAAGCCGCAATCGCTGAGCCGTATCCGTAAAAGAAATTCAACTCAATTTTGATCTATTAACCGAGGCGTCTCTGAAAGCTCAGGCCGTATACCAATCACCGGAAAGCCCCCTACCGTTCCCCTGTCATCAACTGTTTCCGATGCATCGTCCCCCAGTCGATCATAGCATCGATCACATTCGCAATATCCTTACCCGACCTCGTCAGCCTGTATTCGATCAGCACCGGAGTACTGTTATCCACTTTGCGTTCGATCAGGCTATTAAGCTCCAGTTCCTTCAATTCCTTCGATAGCATCCGGGAGTAATCTTTTCGATCCTATCCGATAGATCATTAATTTATCCGGCAGGTATATGCTTAAAATACATAAGTACTCATTTTTATTTATTAACCCAGGTGCATCAATGCCGGCTGCCGACCTGATAAGTTTGTGTCATCAATCAACATTTAAAAACAAATATCATGACAACGAAAATCTCTTACGTAATCGCACTTTTAGTAGGTCTGGGAATGATTTTTCTTGGAGCCCGCTTCTTTCTCTCTCCCGAAGCAGCAACGGCCGGATATGGCATTCACTTTAATTCAAATGGGGACTATTCCTTTCATCATATCAAAGGTATCAGGGATATATTTTCCGGGGTGCTATTGTGCGCTTTTGTTTTGCTGAATGAAAGGCGGGCCGTGGGAGTGACCCTGTTAGCCGGGACAATGATATCCTTTACCGACATGCTTATTGTTCTGAGCAAAAGCTATAACGGTGTTCCGCAAGCAATGCCACATATCGTGGCGACCATCCTTTTGTCTGTGTTCGGCGTCATTTTATTGGCCACTAAACCTCAAAAAAAGGCTCTATGAAAAAACAAGGATACGTCAAACTGATTAGTTCAGCAGACACTAGCAGAGACAGCAAATTGGAGTTGAATATTTTTCCGGGCGAAACAACGCCCTGGCATTACCACAGTTTGTTTTCAGAAACATTTGAATCGGACAAACCCCGCGCCACATAGTGCTTCTTTTTTGAATATGTCCATTATTCGGGTGAAGGGGGTGGCACCAGCCTATTTCCTATCTTTATGTGCTATAATTATTGGGCCATGCAAGAAACTACAGGATTACTCACCAGGGTGAAACACCACGACAGGCTGGACATCACTGTGAATGAAAACTGTAAGGTTAAAATACCGCAAGATATTTTAGAAAAACTGCTTAGGCCACACAGGCTGACCCATTACTGTTTTATTTTTTTGGACCAGGGTACAGAAACTTATAAAGTTGATTTACAGGACATTACCATCTCGGATGGCCAAATGATTTTTGGTTTACCCAATCAGATATTCTGCAATCCTCCTAAAGGCGCCCACAACCTGAATTATAAAGCCGCCTTCGATGAAAACTTACTTGCGCTGCTTCCAAATTCCTTTCCGTTCCTGCTAAATCCGTTGAATTCCAATGCCGTCACGTTCACTCCGGATGCTAAGGAACGTGTCAAGTCAGTTTTCTCTCACTTGTTTCAGTTGCTTCATCATACTGAAGAGCCAAGAGATACAGAAATCATTTTGGCGTATATGAATACGCTTTTAACCGAATTTAACAGCGCCTACTTTGAGCAGGGCAATCAGGATAACTTGCCCAATCCAAAATTGTCCAAATACATTGCTTTTAAACTCGCTGTAGAAGCCAACCTCACTGAACAGCATGACGTGCATAGTATTGCCGAGCAATTGACAATGACTACCAGCAGCCTTTATGGTATCGTAAAGGAGTTTTCCGGCGTCTCGCCAAAAGAATGGATAACTAACCGGCTTATGCTGGAAGCGCAGCGAAAGCTTCAATACTCCACTCTTTCGGTAAAAGAACTGGCTTACGAATTGGGTTTTAGCGACCCTGATTATTTTTCACGCCTATTCAAAAAAAACACAGGGAAGAGTATAAGTGCATTTATGGCGGAACATCACGATTAGTCCAGCAACTAAAATGATTTGTCCATCCTGCACAATGTTTCGCCGGTTACTTTTGCTGCATTAGCTTAAAACCATTCATTAAATGAAAACAGCATTAGTAACAGGTGCCAACAAAGGCATAGGACTTGAAACAGCGCGGCAACTCGCCCAAAACGGTTTCTTCGTTTATTTAGGCAGTCGCAACCTGGAAAGCGGATCATTATCAGTCGAACAGCTGAAGGCTGACGGGATAGACAACATTGAAGCCATACAATTAGATGTCACGGATCAGGAATCAATTGATACTGCCCGCGCAATAATTGGCAAAAAAACGGAATTTTTGGATGTGCTGGTTAACAATGCGGGTATTTCGGGTGGATTTCCGCAATCGGCACTTAACGCAACCATCGATCAATTTAGAACGGTATACGAAACCAACGTATTTGGTATTGTAAGTGTTACACAAGCTTTCATTGACTTACTGAAAAAATCAGCGGAGCCGCGTATAGTGAATGTGACTTCTGCTATGGCCTCGCTTACCCTGGCAGCAAATCCTGCCGTACCCGGTTATGACAATAAAATGGCGGTATACCAATCGAGTAAATCGGCGCTCAACATGTACACGGTTAATCTTGCCTACGAGCTTCGAAATTTGCCATTCAAAGTAAACATGGTTTGTCCGGGATATACAAAAACCGATTTTACCCGTCATCAGGGGACAAGCACCGTGCAGGAGGCAGGGCAGCGTATTGCAAAGTATGCACTAATCGGTCCGGACGGGCCAACCGGGAAATATATTAGTGAAGAATATTTTCCTGAACCGGCTAGTTGTCCCTGGTAATACCGGACACCTATTATCCTCACGAAGGCATTTAAGATAACCCGAATATTCCGATATTATCGCTGCCGTGAATCGGTATATCTGGTTCTTATACGACTAGAACTGTGTCGCGTTCTGCATGTTCTCATCCCCGACTTTCCGCTTGAATAGTGAAAAATCCATCTTTCCGAACCGGTAGCTTAGATTCACCCGGACCATCTGGGGATCTCGCAGCCGGTTGTAGTCCTGGATAAAATAGATGCTCTCGGAGTGCTGATCCGACACGCGGGTACGGAAGATATCCGATACGCTTACGCTCGCCGTCATCGCATCGTTCTTCAGGAAACTGCGGCTCAGCGCCAGATCGATGCCCCACGATGGCCGGATATAGCCTTGTGAAGAGCTTTGAGACTGCATGTTCGGCGGACCGCCAAGACCCGTATTCTGATTTACGGGCAGGTTGGTCTTCGATTGATAAGTGGCCGTCAGTTGGAATTTCAATTTGGCCGGCAGTTTGAAATTGCTGTTCAGCTTGCCAAACCAGCTCCACAGGGCATTTTGCGCTCCGGCGTTGACGAGACCCGTATTTATAGAAGATCGGTAGGCATTCACGTTGGTCATGACGTCCCACCAACGCGTAATGGTATTTTGCCCGGTCAGCTCGAGCCCTGCCGTATAACTGGAGTTGGCGTTGATATACGTATTGATCACATCCTCCTTGCCGGTAAGCCCGTTCACAGCCGTATCGAGGTAGCGGGTAATCAGGTCGATCGTCCGCTTATAATACACAGATGCCATCACCGTATTGCTGCCCAGGAATTGCTTCGTATAGCTCAACTCAAAAGAATAGGTGAACTCCGGAACCAGAGCCGGATTGCCGCGCGTGATGTTCAGGCTGTCCGAATAATCCGTATAAGGAATCAGCTGGAAGAAATTCGGCCGGTTGACCCGCCGGGTAAAGCTGAACTGAACCTCCTGCCTGTTCTTTAATTTCTGGCTCAAGAACACAGATGGGAACAGACTGATGGGATAGTGATTGCCAAAATGCGTGGACGTAGTGATCAGGTCCCCGGAATAATCCGAGCTTTCTGCGCGAAGCCCCAACTGGTAGCCAAAATCGCCGATCCGGCTGGTGAAAGAGACATAGGCGGCATAGACATTATTGTCGTTCCTGTAATTCGTACTTGCCGCGGGGATCAGCAGGTATTGTTGGGCCGAATCGCTATACGTGTAATTATCGGTGACATTGACCGTATGCTGCAGACTGGCCCGAAGTCCCGCCTCCAGCCTGGTGGCCGGACTGAACGGTTTGACATAGTCTGTCTGAACGGTCAGGAACCGGACATTCCCGTAGCCATACGTATTCTGCAAAAGATTCCCCGTGACAGCAGATCCCGGGCCATTCTGGTAGTAGTCGGTTGTATAATCGGTGTTGTTTGTATTTTTTCCCGAGAAATAGTTCGCATCGACGGTCCATTCTTCCCCCTGGTGAGGGAACTGATGTCTGAAGCCAGTCTGCACACCTGTCCCATTGAACACCCGATCGGTAGTTGCCGTCCGACGGTTATAAGCGGAAACGGTTCCGCCCGGATAGAGGCTGTCCGTGGTAACGCCCATGTCCTGGAACGGCGACAGGCTCCCATGGGCGCGAACACCCGAAATGGATAGCGTATTCCGGTTATCGATGAAGTAATCCAGCCCCAGCCGGCCAAAGGCGAAGCCGCCGTGATCCTTCTGATAGTTGGATTGCTCCACCCGCGTTTCGGGGTCGTCCGTGAGGTTCAAACGATCGGTGTTACCTCTCGTAACCCCTTTCATCTGGTGGATCATCACATTGGCGGACAAATTAATCTTTCCTTGCCGGAGATTGAAATCGCCGCCGCCATCGATCCCGCCGTATTTGTCCACACCGGCCCTCAGGTTCCCGTTGTAACCCGTTTTCCGGTTCTTCTTCAGGATGATATTCAGGATACCGGCCGTTCCGCCGGAAGCATCGTATTTTGCCGAAGGATTGGTGATCACCTCCACACTCTCTATCGAGGAAGCAGGAATCTGATCCAGCGTAAGCGTCGTCGGCCGTCCGTCTATGTACAATGTCGGCGTGCTGTTGCGCATTGTCACATTACCATCGATATCCACCTGTACGGAAGGAACGTTCCGCATCACGTCTAGCGCCGTTCCGCCCAAACTGACAATATCTTTTTCGACGTTGTAGACTTTCTTATCGATGTCCATCTTCACCGTTGGCTTTGTGGCCGTGACGGAGACTTCCGCCAACTGGGTGAAATCGCGGGAAAGATGGATATTGCCAAGATCCTTCTCCGCCTGCATCCCGCCTGCGGGCATCCCTGGCGGCATTCCTCCGGGAGGCATCCCACCGCCGGGTGGCGGCTGCATCCCATCCGGTGGCGCTCCTTCACCCATCAAAGCCACCTGCCGCGTAATGGCCCTATAGCCCGTGGCGGAGACCTTTAAGCTGAGCGGCCCCTTAACGGCGAGATCTTCGAAATTGAATTCGCCATTGGCCTTTGTGACCCTCCCCTGTAACAGCGTTTGCTTTGGTTTGATCATCCCGCTGTCCATTTGCATCTGCAATAAGACCACGGACGCACCGCTGACCGGCTTTCCCGCGCTGTCTGTTATCTTTCCAAAAAGATGAGCATGGATGGCAGGCGGTCCGCCTTTGGGTATCCCGCCGGGAAAGGAAGGTATCTGAGCTATAAGCCGTTCGGTAAAAGGGATTGCCAGGATCAGCGAAAGGATCGCATTCTTCATACCGCAAAACTATCCGGAAGCAGAACCCTTATTTGCCAAATGCGACCATTTGAAAAAATTCAGCTACCAACAGATTACAGTTCCCCCCTGCCCGTGAGGGCATCCAGCCCCGTCCGGTAATTGCTCCCGACCGGCAATTCCTGGTTCCCGATAAAAATCCCGTTCTTGCGGATCGCCGTAATATGCCGGATCGAAACGATATAGGATTTGTGAACACGGATAAATTCACCTGCCGGAAGTTGTTCTTCAAGGGTTTTCATGTTCATTCTTGTTACAATCGGCTTCTGGGAATTCTCAAGCCGGATACGGATATAGTCCTTCAGACCCTCGATCCATACGATATCCGGTAAGTTCACTTTTACAAGACTGTATTCCGAATTGACAAAAATATAGCCCGGATGGGAGGATGCCTGCGCCGCAGGGAGGGTGCGAACCTGAAATAGCTCGAACGCCTTGTTACAAGCCCGCACAAAACGATCCAGGGCCACCGGCTTGACCAGATAGTCGACGACATCCAACTCGAACCCATCCAGGGCATATCGCTCATAGGCGGTGATCAGAATCACGATCGGCCGCTGCGGCAAGCTCCGAAGAAACTGCAGACCGGTCATTCCCGGCATCTGGATATCGAGAAAAAGCAGGTCGACAGGCTCTCTCTGCATGAATGGCGTCGCCTCCAGCGTATTCAGGAACTTCCCCACCAACTGCAGATAAGGGACCTGACGGATATTATCGGCAAGCAGTTCTAGCGCCAGCGGCTCATCGTCAATCGCGATACATCGCATCATGGCTGAAAGTTTATTTTTAGCGAAGTCACGTAAAAGTCACCATCTGCCCTTGTCAGCAGACTGTATTTTTGATCGTATAGCAGATTCAGCCGACGGCGTACGTTGGGAAGGCCGATGCCCGAGGTCTTATCCCTGATCCCTGCAGATGCCGGGTCGAACTTATTTCGCACAAGAAAGCTGAGAGAGCCGTTGGCGGCCTCCAACCGGATGTCGATCCGGGCGTCCCGGATCATGCCGGTCCCATGCTTAAAGGCATTTTCCACAAAAGGGATCAGCAACATGGGCTCGATGACATAGCCCGAGCCTTCCATCTTCATAGCTACTTCTACTTTTACATTATGGCCGAAACGCTGGGATTGCAGATCAATATAGGCCTGGAGATACTCGATCTCTTTTTCCAGCGGCACCGTCTCTTCATCGGTCTCGTAAAGCATATAACGCAGGAGCCTGGAAAGCTTGATAAGAGAGGGTTCCAGTTCTTCCGACCTTTTACGGGCAAGCGCCACCATATTATTCAGGATATTGAACATAAAATGCGGGCTTACCTGTGAGCGAAGGAAGCTGAGCTCCGTTCGGAGGTTCTCATTTTCCTTCTCTTTACGCAGGCGTTGGGTCTTCAATCGTTCGCGGATCAACTGGTACGCGGTGCTGCAGGCGAGCACAAATAAATAGGGGTAAAGGCTGAAGAAAAGAATGGGCTGCCATAACAGCGGGGTATGCACGGCAACCGTCCGGATAAAGAGGCAGCTGCCCCCGAACAATACCGAAAAAAGTCCCAGATGAATCAAGGTGAACGCCCGCCAACGACGCCCTTGCGTGAGGCGGTTCGTCAACAATAGCGCGTTCAGATAAAAGGATAACACCAGCCAACCCTCGACCATCCGGTGCAGGAGGCTAAGCGCCCCTTCGTCCGGGTTCACAGTCTTGCCAATGGTCTCTTCAAAGGGCGGCCGAAGCAGATAAGGCAGGGAAAAAAGCAGCATCCAGGCGATGGAATGCAATAGTACGATCGCCCACTTGCGGGAATACCAGGGACCGCTGCCATAGACAGGGGGAAAGCTTGACATGATCGCCAAAGGTAAGAACAACACCGGAAGGACCCCTGTAAATGAGACCAATTCCTGGTTTTTATCTATAAATTGCGAAGAACGACACTATCCCTTTTTGATTACCGAGCCTAAACCGTCCACTTATCGACAAACTGCTTCAATCCTTCCCTATACTGATCCCCCACCGTGATAACCGCACTGCCGATATGAACCGTCGATCGGGAAATCGTCCCGATCTTCCCCAGCGCCACGATATAAGACTTGCTGACCCTCATAAACAGCCCCGGCGGCAGTTTCTCTTCCACACTTTTCATTGTAGTAAGCGACATCACCGGCTTATCGCTTCCCTTGATGTACACCTTCACATAATCCCGGAAAGCCTCCACATACAAGACGTCCTCGTACGCCACCCGAACCAGTTGATGCTCCACCTTCAGGAAAAGACAACCCTGACCGGGCAGATCAGCCAGCGCAAATCCGCCTCTGGTGTTTTCCCGGAATTCCACCCAGCTTCTCGCCTTATTGGCGGCACGGAAAAAATCCTGAAGGTTGAAGGGCTTCAATAAATAATCCACCGCATCTACTTTGTACCCTTCCACTGCATAATGATTATAGGCCGTGGTAAAAATAATTCCCGGTCTCCGGCGGCTATCGCCCGCACCCAGGACCCGCGCGAATTGCATGCCGGTAAGGTCCGGCATCTGAATGTCTAGAAAGATGAGCTGCACATCCATTTCAGTCAGCACTTCAAAGGCCGCCGCCGCATTCCCATAACTTCCTTTCAACTGCAAAAAAGGTGTCTGTTCAATAAAAGAACCGATAAGGCTCAAGGCCAGCGGTTCATCGTCGATCGCTATACAGTTGACTATCATAAGTTCAGTTCAAGGGAAACCGAGTAAGTATTTTCCGGTACTACCACGATATTCAGACAATATCTTCCTTTATACAATAATTCGAGGCGTCTCAAAGTGTTTGACAATCCGATACCCCCGTCCGGACTCGCCAAGAGACCGACCTTGCTGACGATACTATTCTTCACCTCGAAACAAAATTTTCGACTGACCAGCGATGATCGGATATGGATCCGGCCTGGATCCCTTGAACTAACACCGTGTTTAAAAGCATTCTCGACAAAAGGGATAAGCAGCATGGGATAGATGTGATGATTACCGGGTATCTGGGGCTCCTCCAACACCACCGTTGTACTTTCCTGCAGCCGGATGCGCATGAGCTCGACATAGTCCCTGACAAAATCGATTTCTCTGTTGAGCGGCACCGTATCATGCGCTTCATACAGCAAATAGCGCATCATCCTCGACAACTTATGCAGAGATTCCCGGGATTTCTCAATGTCGACGAAGGTCAGCGAGTATATATTATGCAGCGTATTAAAGAAAAAATGCGGATGGATCTGGCTTTTCAGCAGAACCAGTTCAGACTTCATCTGATGCTGTTCCAGCGACTGGCGGGCCTGGTTCTCCTTATGCCATTGATCAATCACCGCGACGCTGGTGCTGATCCCAAGCACCAGCAAGGTAGTCGTCAAAATATAAATATTCACGGTAGTTGAAAGCGGGAGGTAAGGTCCCATCCGGCTGCTGAGCAGGCTACGAAGCCTCAAAGCGTGTTCCAGCAGGGCGTTGATGCCGACAATAAAAACGACATTCACCGCTACTGCGATGGCAAATCTTACCGGCCGGTGCTTAAGCAGATAACGCGGAACCGATACCAGCGAATTGTAATAAAAGAGTCCGATAAGCAACACCAGGTGGACGATCTGAATGATCCAAAACTCCGGAGGCGGTTTTACCCCAAAATTATGCGGCGGGTACAAGACAAAGACAAATCCCAATAGGCTCCATACCAGAATGTGAATTAACAAGACAACATACTGACGCTTGTAACGACTTTCCATGCCGCTCAAGTTACTATAAAGGCCCGGTCGGCCTTGACCAAACCAATGTACCGGGATTTATCGTCGATGAAACCAACTATTTCGTCTATGAAATCATCACGGCCGCGCGAAGCCGGGATATCGGCGGGATCATGGTTTTTATCGGATGATTCATCCGCTTTGTCGATGCTTTTTTTTCAACCGGCGGACGATCTGCATTTTGCGTCTGGCAACGACATCAATTATGAAACGTCCCTTGTTATCCTTTTCCAGTGTTACGCTGCTCACCCTATGGATCACCCCGATGGAGGCGCAGGTGACCATTCGGGGGACAGTATATGACAATACAACGATCAATGGGCTGCCCCGGGTTACTATCAGCAATACGCATGGTGTGATCGCCATTTCGGACACCTTGGGAAATTACGCGATCAGGGTGCCTAAAACAGATACGATCTATTTTTCCTATCTCCATAAGAATACCGTATACTTTCCCGTCAGCAACATCGGGGATACCACCAGCTTTAACGTGAGTATCGATGTTGTCGGACCCGCCCTGATGCCTGTTTACATCGTCCACGATAGCTATTACATGGATTCGCTCCGGAACCGTCGGGAAAACCGGGAGAGCTTCGACTACCAGAAAGACCCCGCCCTGCGCAGCATGCGAATGATGCCCGGCGGCAGCGGTGTTATGGGAGGGGTAACCCTGGACCCCGACGTGTTTTTCAACAGAGATACCAGGAGAAGCAAGGAACTAATGCAGAAATGGCTTGTCGAGGAAGAACAGGATAAATATATCGATCACCGGTTCAGTCGCGCAGTGGTAAGGAGAATCACCGGACTGGATTCGGCCAACCTGGGCATCTTTATGAAAGCCTACCGGCCAGATTATGCTTTCCTGAAATCGTTTGCCAGCGACTGGGAGTTCTATCAATTTGTCAAAGACTGCAGCAAATCTTTTTTAGCGGACCAGGCAAAAGATTCCACGCTCGTACCGCGTTGAACAGCCTGGTCAATCCCCTTCGGAACGCTCCTCCTTTCTCTGCTATGAATGTTTTTGGCTAACGCAATCATGGAATTGGCTAAACGTTGATCCTGATTATCAAGCAATTTTGTATCGTAAAATCACACAACCATGGAGCTAAAAAATAGTACGATTTTAATCACGGGCGGTACCAGGAACCGATTTTGTTTGCAAACCGGAGGATATTCTCTCGTTCATTTCCCGCCGACATAATTTATACGACTATTATTACTAGATAATATGCTTTTTTATCCATAAAAATACGACCATTTTTGCAACGTACACTGAAAAACAGAAGTTATGGGAAAGAATACAGGCAGCGGCATCCCCGGCTCCGCCAAACAAACGATGAGTAGCAAGGCCGAACCAACCGAAGAAAAACAAGAAGTTATGTTTCGCCGTACCGCAGGTCAGGCGAATCGGTTCAAAACCTATTTTGATGCCTACTTCACGCGGGTACTGGGAAGGGGAAACTATGGGGGTTCGGCGGTGGGAGAATGCTACGAAACGGCAAGCCGGATTGTCGATGGGAATTTCGGAAGCTTTACAGATGCGTGGGAGGTGACTGCTAAGCGGGTCGAGGAGATCGGGTGGGATTGTCTCCGGAAGGGACACAAAGTGAGCGCCCGTGATGCGTTTTTGCGGGCCACCACCTACTGGGGAGCCACGACGAACTACGCCAGCGCCACCGATCCGCGTCTCCGATCGTCCTATGAGAAAGAGCGGGCCTGTTTCCGCGAGGCCGCCAAACTTTTCGATCCTCAGATCGAAATTGTAAACGTCCCCTATGAAAACGGCAGGACGCTCCCCGGATACTTCATTCCCGGTGGACCCGCCGGCGAAAAGAGACCAACGGTTCTTGTACTTGGAGGCGGCGACAGCGCCCTTGAAGAACTCTACGGGGTGGTTCCGGCGGGCGCGCAGCGACGGGGCTACAACTCGCTTATGTTCGAAGTCCCCGGACAAAAGGCAATGTTCTTTGACCATCCCGATCTGTTCTTCCGCCCCGATGCGGAAGTCCCGATTGGCTATGTTATGGATTATATCCTGAGCCGTCCGGAGGTCGATCCGACACGCATCGTATTGATCGGTGCCAGTTTCGGTGGATATTTCGCCCCCAGGGCCGCTGCTTTCGAGAGGCGTCTGGCAGCCGTAATAGCACTCCCGCTTTTCCGGGATATCCAGGCAGGGTTCCTTGAAGTGATCGGTTTGGATCCGGCAAAGCCATATCCCCGGGATCTGGAATCACAACTCGACATGTCCAACACCGCCGTCAGGACACTTGCCGAAAGCGATGTCCGCATGAGGTGTGGATATGCCAAGTCTACGATAGCGGAATTTTTGGACGGCATGGGTGAGTTCACTTTAGCGGGACTCGAACAGCGCATTACTTGCCCATTGCTCATTATTGCCGGAGAAAGCGAGTACGATGCCGTAAGAATGGAAAAGGAGAAGATTCAGTGGCAGAAGGTAATGAACAACCCGAAGAGCCGGATAAAGATTGGAAAAACCGGAGAAGGTGGAGAGGGACACAGCATGATTAACAACTTGCTTTTGAAAAACCAAATCGAGTTTGATTGGCTCGATGAAGTGCTCGGCTGGAAATCATAAAAGGAAAACTACCATGAAAAAGACAGTTTTAACGTTCGGTCTCTTTTCCGCAGTGACTGTGACAGCGATGTACGTGTTCATGTGCCTGGCAAGGCAAAGCGAACACTTTTACGTCTCAGAGATTTTGATCTATGCCGCCGTGGTGCTATTATTTGCGATGGTGTTTGCGGGCATAAAATCTTATAGGGATCAAGCACCCCGTGGTTGGATAACGTTTGGCGAAGCCTTTAAGGTCGGTATTTTAATCTCATTAGTATCATCGCTATGCTACGCCATTCTGTGGATAATATTATATAATTCCATCTTCAAAGAATTTATGGAGCAACACGCTGCCGCCCTGATAGAAAAGCTAAAAGCAAGCGGTGCAACGGCCAGGGAAATAACGGCTAAAAAAGAAGAAATAATAAAGCATGCTCAGCTTTATAACAACCCCTTATCCAGGGCAGGTCTTATTTTTATTCAAGGCTTTCCGGCAGAAGCCATCATGGCTGTAATCGCTTCTTTTTTACTAAAGAGAAAACAACCCCGCCTGGAATAGAGCCGGTTATTAATCATTCTCAACTTTCTATTTGTGAACGATAACAGTATCTTCGAACGACCTGCACCATCGTTCTTCAACAAATACAGTATCTGCTTACCCGGATGCCTGGAAATGGGTGTGGGAAAGCCCACAAATACCACATCATATTGTTCAATGCTGTCAATCCTGGTTTTTAGCAGCGGCAGAAAGCCCTGCAAAAAGGACA
The DNA here is from genome assembly GCA_031292515.1 of Puia sp. Classification (GTDB taxonomy): domain Bacteria; phylum Bacteroidota; class Bacteroidia; order Chitinophagales; family Chitinophagaceae; genus Puia. Next base: position 32,376 of record JARLGZ010000004.1, read on the forward strand.
TTTATGGCTTCAAATACACCGGGAATTGTGATCCAATTTCACAGAATCCGTAAAAAAACAGTAACTTGACATGACCATGAAACGCTGTTTCCCTTACCTGGCAGGCCTCTTTCTCGTACAGTCCTGCTGCGCCTACCACACTGTAACATTAAAGAACAACTCCGGGGACGACAGGCTCGTCACCCTCCGTGGCCACAGATACTACTACGATTTGCCAAAAGACTATTTCTGGCTGACCGATCTGTCCAGCAAAAGGCACAAGAGTAAAACGGACCAAAAACTTCAATCCGTCACCATCGATTCGGCGGCGTGCACGTATTCGTTCATCCTTCCTTCAAATACAAAACTGATCGTACAACACGGCATCGGCTTTCCTGACTTTGAGCAACAGGTAATCGTCGATAACAGCGATACGATCAGGCTGAGAAACGATCCACGGACAAAACTAAAATATCGGCGGATCGACTATTTTTTCGCTGTGACGGTCGACATCCGCGAACACCGTTTGGATGCCGGGACTGCAGACCGCAGAGACCAACACCCCTATTCTTATTGAGGTATTTGTTCTACCAGGATTTCGGTTCCTGCCTTGTCATAGTAAGTGCAAGTCATTTCATCAAGGCAGACAAACCACTTCTCAATCCCTGTTACGGCACAGTGCTTACAGAAGGTAAGGTAGTCCGTTTCACCCCTCTGATGAATTTTCAGATAATGCCTGAACTTGGTCTTGTCGGTGATAGAAGCAATATCCATGTCTCCATACATCGGTTTTGACGAAGTCCGATAATCACTGGCGCCAAAATATTCCGTGTGACTGTCTTTTACCCAGGTTTCAAACGCGGTCACACCCAAAGCCTTTATTTCCTGAATGTATTTAGGGAAATCCGCACCCGATTTCACCTTGCTGTGTGCTGCCTTGACTTGTTCTACTGTAAACATGTTTTTAATTTTTTGTTGTACAGCAAAGGTCAGCAACCGCCCCTCCGTGGAATTGTAAAAAATCGTTTTTTACAGGAAATGTTTAAAGTTCTCCGGGGTACCGCCCGTGTACTGTTTGAAGTCCTTGATGAAGTGTGCCTGGTCAAAGAAGTTGTTATCGTAACAGATATCCGTCAGTGATTTGGAGTTCCCCAAATGATCCAGCACCGCGTTGAAGCGGACGATAGAGGCGAATTTTTTGGGCGTTGTCCCCACTAATCTCCTAAAGCGCTTCTCAAAAGGGCTTTGACTGATAAAAAGCCGCTCGTTGAGCTCTTTAATTCGTATTGTCCCTTTTGTCTGATAAATGATTTTTACCGCTTCTATGATTAATTTGTCTGTCTGAATGTCCTTCAGCTGTGAAAGCAGGAACCTTTCGACGATATAGATGCGCTGTTTGTCATTGCGGGCGCCCATTAATTTTTCCTCCATTTCCTTAACGCCATCCTTATCGAAGACATCCTCCAGCGAAACACTTAAATTGAATAATTCATGAGCAGGAGATGAGGCAAAGTGGGCAAACCCCATTTCGGTAAAGTATACCAAAACCGTCCCAATGTCAGCCGAGTTCCTAAAGGTCTTATAGCTATCGGAAATCCCCGTAATACCGGCCGCCGCCAGCTTATCTTCGGCGCCGTCTTTGATGGTCGAAAGCCGGCCGCGGTACTGAAAACCGATCACAAGCCCTGTGGATGGAAATATCTTATATTCTTTTTCGATGTCATTCTCCGACACTACAAAATATTTGATGTAGGGCTTTAATGGGTCTATCGGTATGAATTTCTCAAACCTCATTTTGTTATTGACTACTTCGGCTATGAAGCACGTCTACCAAATATAACATTTTACTTCCAATCACTATCTGGCCTGGCATCTCTTTTCAATGTCTCCCCATCTCCAAAGATCCTCATTTGCGTGATTTTTCCGGAGTTATCATAGGTGATCGAACAGGTTTCCAAAACACATCCACTCACAGCGTTGATGCCGATCAATTTACAACTGTTGGCGGCGGTTGACGGGGATGAACTGTTTTTTTTCGATATCCTGCCTGGGCCTGTTCGGCCTTGCCGCCTTCACGACACAGAAAAGGAAAAAGAAATTTCCATCAGCAAAGTCCTGGGGGCAGTTTATACAAATATTCTTAAATTGCATTGACGCAATATCCCTCTGATAGCATAAACACATCCGTGCTGCGTCGCCATTCCGGGCAACTTAACAGACAAAACTTTTGACAAAATGAACAAGACATCACTGCTGATTTTAGGCCTCATCACTTCATTCTGTTTCGGTTTTGCTTTCAGGACGATAACTGTCAAACAAAATAAATCCAACACGACAAAAATGAAAAAGGTAACGGGAATTGGCGGCATCTTTTTTAAATGCAAGGACCCCAATAAAATGAAAGAATGGTACAAAACACATCTGGGCCTCGACGCGGGCCAGTATGGCGCAAATTTTGAGTGGCGTCAAGCCGAAGACCCGACAAAAAAGGGATCTACCCAATGGAGCCCGTTTGCCGAAACTACAAAATACTTTGACCCTTCGACAAAAGACTTCATGATCAACTACAGAGTCGAGAACCTGGAAGCGCTCGTAGAGCAACTTAAAAATGAAGGAGTAACGATTGTTGATAAAATTGAAGCTTTTGACTATGGAAAATTTGTTCACATTATCGACGTTGAAGGCAATAAGGTGGAACTTTGGGAGCCGGCTGAATGATCCTGGTTTGCGTCTGCCGCGGCCTTTAACGCCCCTATGTCCAACTTGACCATCTTCATCATGGCCTGCATGACCCGACCTGCCTTTACCTTGTCCGGGTCGCCGAGAAGCTGGGGCAACAGGGTAGGTGTTACCTGCCAATAAAGACCAAATTGGTCCTTCAGCCAACCGCAGGCAATCTCCTTGCCGCCACCCTCAAGAAGCTTGCTCCAGTAGTAATCGACCTCTTCCTGGGGTCCGCAGTTGATAGTGAGAGAGATGGCATCGGTCAGGGGATGACCGGGACCGCCGTTCATCAAAATGATTTCCTGCCCTTCCAAAAGAATAGATGCTACCAGCAAAGCTCCTTCAGACCCGGGTGACCCCGGCGGGTTGCGGGCGACCCTGATCACCTTTGAATCTTTGAAAACGGAAAGATAGAAGTTCATCGCTTCTTCCGCATCGTTGTCGAACCAAATGAATGGACTGATCTTCTGCATAAAATAAATGGTTATGGTTTGCTGTCAGCTACAGCAAATCGCGTTCCAAAGCCAGGGCGCCCCCGATACCTGCCAGTTCCACCGTCAATTCGGCCAGCCTGTTGGAGATCCCAACTTCGTTGTCATACCATGCCACTACTTTTACCAGGTTTCCGATATTGCGGGTTAGGGTACCGTCAATGATCGCGGAATGGGTATTGCCCAATATATCGGCGGAAACAAAGGGCTCTTCCGTGTATTCCAGGATACCTTTCAGTGATGACGATGCATGATACCGGAAGAATTCGTTTATTTCGGCAGCAGGCGCCTGCTTAACAAGGTTGACAGACATATCGGCCAGCGAGCCGTCGATAACAGGGACGCGATAAGAGAACCCATCCAGCTTGCCTTTCAACCCGGGCAACACATCCCCGATAGCCTTCGCGGCGCCGGTTGTGGTAGGTATGATTGACTGGGTAGCCGCGCGTGCTCTTCTATAGTCCTTGTGCGGGCCGTCCTGCAGCATCTGGTCCATGGTAAAGGCATGGATGGTGCTCATAAATCCCGAGGCAATACCGTACTGTTTTTCCAACAGGTATAATAGCGGCGCAATACAGTTGGTTGTGCAGGAAGCGGTGGAGAGGATCTGATCGGCCTCTGTTATCAAATCATTGTTTACGCCTGCCACGATCGTCTTCACATTGCCGGTGGCGGGGGCAGTGATCAGCACTCTTTTCGCGCCCGCATTAAGATGCAGCCGTGCCTTGCTCCTGTCCGTGAAGCGGCCGGTAGACTCTATCACGACGTCTATGTCCAGTTCTTCCCAAGGCAATTTCTCCGGGTCCTTCTCACTCAGGAGCCGGATCGGTTTTCCATCGACAACAATGCTGTTATCCTTCTGTACCACCGTCCCGGGAAACTTCCCGTGAGAAGTATCATACTTAAAAAGATGTGTGAGAAGTCCAATATCCGTGAGGTCGTTGATAGCGACCACTTCCACCGACTGCTTATCCTGGAGAGCCCTCAAGGTCATTCTACCTATGCGTCCGAATCCGTTGATAGCACATTTCATAATTTTGCGTTTTGTGATATTTTAGAATATTGTAAGTACTTCAGGATCTTTCAAGATAAGATGTTCCGAGATGTTCTGAGATGTTCTAAGACCTTTCAAAATCTTGAAAGATGTTTTATGGAATGCTGTGAAGAGAAGTCCTGAAGGAACGACGGTAATCGCTGGGCGACACCATCATGTGACGCATAAAAGTGCGGCGCATGGATACGAGCCCGCCAAGACCACATTTCACAGCTATCTGGTCCATCGTGAGATCGCTATCCTCCAGGTATTTGCGGGCGATCTCAACACGGAGCTTTTCGACAAATTTGGCAGGCGTCAGCCCGGCTTCCTTCAGAAACACGCGGGTAAAATTTCGCACGCTCATGCTGCTATGTTCCGCCAGGTGTTCTACGCTCAGCTCTTCTGCCAGGTGACGGATCAGCCAGGGATGAAGCTTTCCTGCGATCGAGTTTTCAAGGCTATGAACCTGGAGCAGAGTACTGAACTGAGACTGAAAGCCCGGACGCTTCAGGGGCAGTACCAGCTTGCGGGCCGCGTTTAAGGCCACGTCACGTCCGTAGTCTTCTTCCACAAGGGCCAGCGCCAGGTCGATGCCGGACGCCACACCGCCGGACGTGTATACATTGCAGTCGCGCGTATAAAAAGGATTCGTGTCCACTTTGACCGCAGGATACCTGAGTTGGAACTCCTGGCTGAATTCCCAGTGAGTGGTGGCTTGCTTGCCATCAAGGATACCCGCTTCGGCCAATGCGTACGTGCCGATGCAAACAGACCCGATGCGACGCACTTTCGGATAGATCTGCTTCAGCCACCGAAAAAAGGGATGTCCGCTTTGCAGTTGCATCCTGGAGAAACCGGCGACGATCAGCGTGTCGATGGACCCCGTGATTTCCGATACCAGCACCGGGCAATCTATCTCGACCCCACTCTTGGTGAGAATCTTTTTGGTGCCGACCGGTGATGCGAGCAAAAGCTCATATCCTGCGCTTCCGGTACCCGGATTCTCACTCAACGACCTGTCGGCCGCCATGAATACATCACAGGGTCCGGCTATATCCAGGAGAAAGATCCCCGGCATCGGTATGACTACGATCAGTTTCTTTTTTTCCTTTTCCATATTCCGTAAAGATTACGTCCACACTAAAGATTACATCCGCACCGCAGACTTGCGGCATGTGGGAACCGAAATTGCCCGCATAAAGTGCCCGCACCGAATACGGGGACAAGACACTTGCACTGGAAACATGCACGACACACTTTAACAAGACACTCGCACAGGACAAATGTAAGTCCTTCAGGCGATGGCACAAATGACATATTTTATACAATTTCGGCCAAAATAAAATATTTGCGTAGCCAAATAACTACGCATATATTTGTAGCCAAATAGCTACACAATGAATCTAAGACGAGATGTATTTCAAGCCCTGGCAGACCCGACCAGGAGGGCCATACTCCTGCTGGTAGCTTCACAATCTATGACGGCAGGGGCAATAGCCTCCAACTTCGACACAGCCAGACCGACGGTTTCAAAACACCTGCAAATACTCACCGAGTGCGAATTACTCGAACAAAAACAAAACGGCCGGGAGATCCACTATCACATCAATGCAAAAAAAATGAAAGAAGTAGCCGACTTCATCGAGCCATTCCGAAAAATGTGGGATGACCGGTTTAATAAACTGGAAACCATCATGAAAGAATACAAATCGAAAAAATAGAATAACATGGAACAAAAAACAAAAATCAATGCCGAAGAGGGTAAACAGGAATTAGTGATAACGAGGGAATTTGATTTGCCGGTGGAACTACTCTTTAAGGCACATGCAGATCCTGACATTATTGAGCAATGGATGTCTAACCCATATGCGACAGCTAAAGTGCTGAAATTTGAAGGCAAAAAACACGGCAGTTATCAATTGGAATCAACCGATGCCCAGGGAAAAGTGGTATTCCGTTCAAACGGGGTAATCCACGAGTTTAGCCTCAACAAGAGAATAACAAGGACGTTTGAATTGGAGAATGCGCCTTTCGGTGTGCAACTGGAGGTATATGAATTTGAGCCTCTTACCAACGGCACCAGTAAACTCAATATGCATGTAATATATGAATCGGTCGCACAAAGAGACCAGGTATTGAAATTGCCCTTTGCTCAAGGTATAAACTTGGCACATAACCGGATACAGGAAATATTAAATACTTCGAAAAAATAAGAAAATGGAAAAGAGAAAAGTGATTGGGTATTGGATCATTACCGCGATATTATCTTTCTGCATTTTTTCGGGCGGATTGGCACAGGCGCTGCAGGTAAAACAGGTGGTACAGGGTTTTAGGCCCCTCGGGTACCCCAACTACTTTATTTCGATCATCGGCGTTTGGAAGGTATTGGGTGTAATCGCGATATTAGTCCCGAAATTCCGATTGCTAAAGGAATGGGCGTATGCGGGCATATTTTTTGCCATGACCGGCGCGGTGATTTCCCATATTGCCAGCGACGATGTTTCCGCAAAAATAATGGCCCCGTTTTTTCTGGCCGTTTTTGCTTTGTTATCGTGGTACCTGCGACCTGCTGACAGAAGAGTCGTTCCTCTCAGCCGATAAAAGAATCGTCTTCTTTGCAGATAGAAGAATCATTCCCCCCGGCTAATAGCATAGCGTCTCACATGGCTGAAAGGAAAATCGTTCCCCTTGGTCAAAAAATGACTAGATTGAATCCCAAGCTTTGATGTATATTAGAGAATACAAAAGCATGACCAAAACCATGAGCAATAGTGGCGGCGACGGTATCAGCAATAAAAAGAGCTTGTCCCCGAAACAACGTGAACAACTACTCGGCACGCTGAAGGCCCGTTTTGAAAAGAACGCAAACCGGCATAAAGGTCTTAATTGGGCCGAATTACAGGCAAAGCTCGAAGCGAATCCCGGAAAACTTTGGTCTCTCAATGAAATGGAAAGAACCGGCGGAGAACCGGATGTGGTTCGTTATGATAAAAAGACAGGCGAATACATTTTTTTTGATTGCTCGGCGGAAAGTCCCAAAGACCGCAGAAGAACAATACCGGGAACTGCAGAAACTTGGAATTTTCGACGCCAAAACATCGAGCTGGCTGAAAACGCCTTCCGATATCAGGCAACTCGGCGGCGCCGTCTTCGCCGATTACCGCTACGGCATCGTCTTCGTGTATCACAATGGCGCAGAATCTTATTATGCCGCCAGAGGGTTCCGTGGTGCGCTAAGGGTCTAAATTTCAAAGACAGATAAACGTAACGAAACATACTATGACAAAGAGAAGCAGGAACCCTAAGGCTGATTTTTATTTTGACAAAGCAGAAAAATGGCAGAAAGAAATCGGAAAATTGAGAACGATCATCCTTGACTGCGGGCTGACGGAAGAATTGAAATGGGGCGCTCCTTGTTACTCGTTTCAGGAAAGCAATATCGTATTAATACATACGTTTAAAGAATACTGTGCACTTTTGTTTTTCAAAGGAGCATTGTTGGATGACGCCGACGGCATCCTAATCCAGCAAACGAAGAATGTGCAGGCGGGGCGCCAAATCCGGTTCACCAATGCCCGGGAAATAGCTAAGATGAAAAACATCCTGAAATCCTATATCTATCAAGCCATTGAAGTGGAAAAAGCCGGTTTGAAAGTGAATCTTAAAAAAACCGCGGAATTCATCATTCCTCAGGAATTCAAACAAAAATTAGATGAAATCCCTGCCTTGAAAACCGCTTTTGACGCGCTGACACCGGGAAGACAAAGAGCTTACATCCTTCATTTCTCAGCCCCAAAACAATCCAAAACCCGGGAGTCAAGGGTCGAAAAATATATGAGCCAAATTCTCAATGGAAAGGGCTTAAATGATCTGTAGATTTTTACCCGTTCTCTTCCAAAAAGTCAGGCTAATTCTTTGCAGCCTGCCATTTCGATCTGGTAGCCCAGGGGAAGACCAGCATGCCGTTGCCGGATTCAACCGTAAGATTTCCATTGAGCCCCGCTAAAAAGACGTCGATCCCGTAGTCGCCCTTGCCATATTCGGATAGAGATATAGTCCCGGACGAAGGGTCCACCCCCCCTTTCATAACTGCGGGGGCGCCACCGTGAAGGGATTGCAAGGTACCGGTGACGCCATTGTTGGCATCAACTACTATCTGCAAGGTGCCGGTATCAAAAGTATTGGGATTTGTTGCTATTATAGTACTACTATAACTCCCGCTCCAGGTACCTGCATATTTTGACATGCCCGTGTTCCTGGAACAACCAATGGCAGTTATCAGGGACAGTACGACAATGACGATAGACTTTTTCACGGATACTTTTTTTAGAAGACAATCAGGCTTCCCGGAACGTTGCAAGTCATAAAAGATATTACCTCATTTTGCCCCCTGATCGCGGTTAGTGGATTGGGTTATACTGCTCGTCGGTGACCTGTTCCATCCAATCGACGGGCGACCCGTATAACTTCTCCTGGATGGCTATATGACTCATCGCCGTGGTAGCCGTCGCCCCATGCCAATGCTTTTCCCCCGGCGTGAAGTATATGACATCTCCCTGATGGATCTCCTCCCTCGGTCCGCCTTCACGCTGCACCCAGCCGGCGCCTGCGGTGACAATTAATGTCTGACCGAATGGATGGGTATGCCACGCCGTCCGGGCTGCCGGTTCAAAGGTCACCAATGCCATGGCGACGCGCGACGGCTCCGGCGGATTGATCAGCGGATCGATCCTTACCGTTCCTGTAAAATATTCTGCGGGGCCCTTCCCCGAAGGCTGTGAACCGATACGTTTGATTTCCATATTATCTTCTTTAAAAACACAAAGTTACACACTTTAACCTTGCCCGATCAATCCTGCAGCGGCTCACAATGATACCCGTATCCCGCAAGCAGTGATTGAACGGCTATATCTTCGACAGATTCGTACGGGCTCTCTATCCGCAATATCCTGTCGCAGTCATCCATATCGAAATTGATGCTGCAATGAGCATAACATTCCTTGAGCACGAGGACAATATCCGCGGCGGCATCCTGGTCGGGCACATCGGTCCTGAATACCTGTACAGTTTTCATATTTACTTTATAACGTGACGGGATCATCATTAAAAAATGTAAAAAACGCTGGCCTGTATAACACTGTTCCGGAAATCCGGCTTTTCATCCGAAAGCTGAAAATCGCCGACTTTAGACAGTCCCGCAACATACCTTACGCCGATACCAAACCCGCTTTTTGACTGAAATCCCAATCCTCCGACCGCCGACAGGTCCAGCTTTTTTGCAAATTCCCCGATCGGTGTACTGCCGATATTCTCGCTGGTGCGCATGCCGACCTGGGGACCGGCTTCGATATATAGCCCCGGGTTCGTGCGATATTTCAAAAGAAAGGGTACTGTGAAATAGTTAACCTTTACATTCTGGCTTTCGAACAGATCACCCTTTATTTTCGCTCCCTGCGAAGAAAAAAGGAACTCCTCCTGGATGAACAGATTTTTTGTCAATTGGAAGTCCAGCAATGCGCCCGCATGGAAGCCCACCAAGCCATCCGAGCTAAAATTTTCCTGGGTATAGTTGCTATAATTCGCTCCGGCCTTGAGACCAAAATGGATTCTTTGCATAAGACCCTGTACAAAACCCTGGCTGAAACTTCTGGCAGATACTAAAACGCAGCAAATAAGAATTAGCTTTTTCATGTACGTGTTTTTATATTTAGCATTTTTGTCAATTTAAGGACATAACATCCCTACCCTGCCTCGCTTTTCCGGCTTTTATTAGCATTTTTGATAAATAAAAGGCAAAAAACAACACCCTCCCGGGCGCGGCGATTACCGGGACTCAGTAACCCCGAAACAGCACTTTCATAACAAGCGTTTTTCTCTCCTCCATCATCTTCAAATAGCGGGGCGTATCGATGTTCGCCATCTGCTGGAGTATGGGCTTATACAAGGTCGGATACGTACACAAAGAGAGGACGTTGATTAAGAACTGCTCCGGAGACATCTTTGGGACAGTACCCTTAGCTATTTCGTCATTCAGGGCCTTACCGAGATTACGAAGCAGCTCCTTTCGCGTATCGTCTTCCAGGGGAATAAGCAAGGTTGAACCATCCCTGTTCATCTCAGTAACCAGGAACATTTCGAGATAAGGATATTTCATACCATGATCGATGGTCAGTTCCACAAATTCACCTATTTTTTCCTGAAAGGATTTCCCGTTTGAAAGCAAGAGATCTCTTAAACGGCCACGGGTTACCATTGACGCTTCCTTGAATACCGCTTCAAAAAGTTGATCCCTGCTTTGGAAATAATAATAAATAAGCCCGCGGTTGACACCAGCCTCCTTGGCGATAACCTGCGTCGTGGCATGGAGCCTGCCTTCCACGAAGAAAATGCGCATGGCCGTTTCTTTTATCAATTCTTCTGTCCGCGCGTCAACTACAGGCATTTGCTTTTCTTTATTTATTTAGCAATTTTGTCAAACAAAGATAAGGACCTTTCTCAAATCTTCAAATCTGATTTAACATTTTTGTCAAATTTAATTCGATGATCTTTTCCCCGTTTACCGCAATGTTTTCCGGGTTCCCCGCAACTTGCCCGAACGCAGGGGCGGCTCTGCCTAGTTTTACGGCATGAAATCGAAGATTGACAACGAAATAATTAAAATGGGGCATTGCCGGACTCCGTTTCAGGAACCCCTGAAAAAGACAAATGCCCCGGCGAGTAAAAAAATAATACTCCTTTTCTGCGTGGTGCTGGCGATCGAGAACACATTCGCCCAGTCCGGCCCTCCCGGCCATGATGGAGCTACCCCCACCCCCGTTTCCGGCCGCCTGTATGGCAAACTCGTCGACTCCTCCGGTCACGGAATCGGCCAGGCATCCGTCATGATCCTCAAAATAAATACAGACCCGGGATCGGGCAAACGCAAGGACCAATTGCTGAAAGGAGGCGCCTCGCAGAATAACGGCGATTTCTCCTCGGAAGACCTGCCCGTGAATACGCCGCTGAAAATCACCATCACCGCCGTAGGCTATAAAGCCCTGACACAGGACCTCACCCTGACCCGGCAGTCTTCCGACAGAGACCTGGGCAACCTTCACCTGGCCCCGACTGACCAACTGCTGCAACAGGTGGTTGTTACCGCCTCCAAACCCACCATTAGAATGGATATGGAAAAGAAAGTATTCGACGTCTCCAAAGACATCGTCAGCGTGGGAGGAACGGGGCTGGACGTATTAAAAAACGTGCCCGGCATCAATGTGGACATCGACGGAAACATTTCACTGAGGGGTAGTTCTCCCCAGATCATGGTTGATGGCAAACCCACGACCCTGACACTGGACGAAATCCCCTCCGACGCCATCGAAAGCGTAGAAGTCATCACGAACCCCTCCGCAAAATACGACGCCTCCGGCGGAGGAGCCGGCATCCTCAACGTTGTTCTCAAGAAAAACCGGAAGACAGGATACAACGGCAGCCTCAGGGCAGGGGTCGACAAATACGGAGGAGCGAATGCCGGCGCCGGCCTCAATGTTCGCGAAAACAAGATCAACTTTTCCGCAGATGTCAACGCCAGACAGCAACGCGACCGCTCCACCGGCTCCATAAACCGGCTGGACCTCAGCACCACCCCCGCCACCGATCTCAATCAGCACGAACTGGATACGACAAAGGGTTCGATGCTATTCGGCCGCATAGGGCTGGATTATTTTGTTACCAACCGGACCACGCTTTCCCTGACCGGATTCGCCATGCACCACCACAACGAGACCACCTCGAATATCGCGCTGAACACCGACAGCCTCTACATGGCCGGCAAGACCAGTCAATATAGCCAGGAAGAGATCAACAACACAAACACCTTCGATGGAAGAGGCGCCACCCTGGGCATTAAGCAACTTTTCGCAAAAGACAAGGAAGAATGGACGGCAGACGCCAGCTACTTCTCGGGTACCGCGTCAAAAAACGCGCAATACGCTACCAACTACTACGCGAACGGCAGCGGATCCGCCGTAGCCGGTACCGAACTCCAAAAGATCGAAGGAGGGGGAAATGACCACAATATCATCCTTCAGACCGATTTTACCGATCCGCTGACGCCAAAGACGACGCTGGAAGCCGGTCTGCGGGCAGCATTGCAAAGCCGGTTGAATATTAACGACAATTATACATACGATACTGATTCGTCGGCATACGTCCTGGTTCCGTCGGCAGCCAGCAACTATAAGAGCCAGAACAATGTTTACGCCGCCTATATGACCCTCGCCAGCAGCATCGGCAGCCTCAGTTATAAAATAGGCCTCCGGGCGGAAAGTTCCAATTATCAGGGCACCCTGCTGAATTCGGGTCAGCAATTCAGCAACCAGTATCCCGTCAGTCTCTTCCCCTCCGTGTTCCTCAGCCGGAAGATCGGCGAGGGACAGGAATTACAGCTAAGCTTCACCCGGCGTGTCAATCGCCCCAACTTCAACCAGCTGGTACCCTATACAGACTCTTCGAACAAACTGAACATCACCCGGGGAAATCCCGACCTGGTCCCGGAATTCACCGAATCCGCCGAGCTCTCTTATCTGAAGACCTTCGGACACAACGCCACCATCATGGGCTCGGTCTATTATAAATATACCGACCACCTCATAACCGGTTATATCGAGGAAGATACAAACGTAGCCACGGCCAGCACTACCCTCATCAATACCTATATCAACGCGGAATCCAGCTATTCGATGGGCGCCGAACTCACCGGCCAGTTGCCGCTCACAAAATGGTGGGACCTCACCACCAACCTGAATGTCTATCACTCAAAGGTCAACGTCGCCGCCGAAGGCATCGTCCCCCGGGAGCCATTATGGAGCTGGTTCGGAAAGCTAAATACAAATTTCAAGTTGTCCCGCAGTCTGACCATGCAGGTATCGGGCATGTACCAATCGAAAACAAATCTGCCCGTCAACACCAACTCCAACCAGCCCGGACCGCCAAACATGACTTCGCAGAGCGCTTCCCAGGGGTACATCGCGTCATTCTATGAAGTCGACCTGGCCGTAAAGAAGACCTTCCTGGCGGGAAAGATGGCCGTCTCGCTTAGCGCCAACGATATCTTCCGCAGCCGGATCCAGGATCAATATACCTACAGCACTTATTTCACACAAGACTACAGCCGGATCAAAGATCCGCAAATGGTCAGGCTGAACTGGTCCTATAACTTCGGAAAAGTGGATGCCAGCCTCTTCAAACGAAAAAACGCAAACGTCCAGAGCGACGAACAATAAAACTTATATTTAGGTGTATGAAAAAAACCTGGCACAAAGGACGCACGATCAGGGTACTGACCCACACAGCCGTCTGGGCGATCGCCTTATCACTGCCCTACCTGCTCGACAGCCACCACGGAATACCACACCATCATGACAACGATGGACATGAGCAGTCGTTTTTTTACCTGAACTTCATCACCAATATTCTTTGGATCGGCCCCTTTTACCTGAATGCCTATCTGCTCACGCCCGGGCTGTTCTACAAACGACGCTATGTGATCTATGCCGGTACGCAGGTCCTGGTATTCGGCATCATGCTGCTGATCCACGCCGGCCTGTTTATCTGCTTTTTCAATCTCCCTCATTTTAACCCCAAAGGCGCCATAGGCTTTCTGCTGCCTGCGTTTATCCTCACCACTGCGATCGGCACCACCTTCCGGCTGGTAAGGGACAGGATGCAGGCGGACCAGCTCGCACAAGAGAAACAGAAAGAGAATCTTAAAACCGAACTGTCTTTCCTGCGGTCCCAGATCAACCCGCACTTCATCTTTAACATCCTCAACAACCTGGTCGCACTGGAGCAAATGAAGTCCGAAGAACTGGGCCCTACGATCCTCAAACTTTCATCACTCATGCAGTATATGCTTTATGAGACGGATGAGGAGAGAGTGCCCCTCGCCAGGGAAGTGGATTATCTCCAAAGCTATATCGACCTTCAGCGACAGCGTTTCGGGACCAAAGTTCCCGTGAAAGTAATCAACGAAGTGCCGGACGCTTACTATGAAATAGAACCCATGCTGCTAATCCCGTTCGTAGAGAACGCGTTTAAGCACGGTGTCGGTATGATAGAGAACCCGCTGATCGAGATCTCCCTGCACCTAAGCGGAGGTATATTGTATTTCTCCGTAAGGAACCGCTTCAACCCCTCGTCGGAGGAGATCAAAGACCGGACTTCCGGCATTGGTCTTGACAATGTCACGCGGAGATTAAATTTGCTATATGGAGACCAGCATGTTTTGCGCATCACCCGGGAAGACGGATGGTTTGCCATTGCGCTGGAAATAAATTTGCACGAATGCTAAAATGTATCGCTATCGACGACGAGCCCCTGGCCTTAGGCCTGGTGGCGGACTATATAAGCCGGGTTCCCTTCCTCGAACTCGTGGCAAGTTGCGGAGACGCTTTTGAAGCCGCGCGTGCCCTGCAAGAGAAAGAAGTGGACCTCCTGTTCGTAGACATACAGATGCCCGGCCTGACTGGCCTGCAATTCATACAGAGCCTGGCTAAACGGCCTATGGTGATTATCATCACAGCCTATAAAAAATTCGCCCCCGAAGGATTCGAGCTGGACGTAGTCGACTATATCGTGAAACCGGTGGGCCTGGACCGGTTCCTAAAAGCCGCCAATAAAGCACAGGAACTGCATCAATTGCGATCCGCCGCGGGCGCAGGATCGCCCCTCTCCTCCCCAGACTTCTTCTTTGTAAACGTGGATTATAGCCTGATCAAGGTCATGTTTGCAGACATCACCTGGATCGAAGGCTCGGGGGATTATGTAAAAATACATCTCAAAAGCACCCCGAGACCGCTGATGGTCAGAGCTAGCAACAGGAACATGGAAGCGGAGCTGCCAAAAGACAAATTCATCAGGATCCACAAATCATATATCCTCTCGATTGACAGCATTACAGCCGTTCGAAAAAACAGCGTGTTCATCGGCGAATTGGAGCTGCCCGTGGGCGAGACCTACCGGGGCATCATCCGTCAGCTAACAGGGAAAAACCTATAGAGAAAAGATCCAAACCTATAGAGAAGAGATCCGCCGCCCCCTTTCATACTATTCATCCTCGGCCTGGTCACCGGCCGCTATCGCCGGCGTGACGGGATCGCCCGTTATTGTCTTTCGGGGTTACAATAAGACCTCAACTGAAATCTGTATCCCGTTTTTGTCATAATTTCGAACCACTATGCCCGACAAAGCAAAAAAGACAGCCGCTAACGACAGGTTCCCAAAAAGGAGCGGTTGCCGACCACACAACCCGCCTATAAAAAAGACGACAACCTCGCAAACCTCGTCCACGAACTGGTCCGGCAGATTCCAAAAGGTCGAGTGACCAGCTATGGGGCCATCGCCAAAAGCCTGGGTATTCCCAATCCACGCATGGTGGGTTGGGCGATGCACACCACTGAAAATATAAAAAAGAACGTCCCCGCCCAACGGGTAGTCAACAGCACAGGACACATTACGGGCGGCCATCCGGAATTTCGCCGGGACCTCCTTATCAAAGATGGGGTGAAAGTCATCAACAACAGGGTCGCCGACTTCAAAAGACTCTTCTGGGATCCAGCGCTCGAGCTTTGACTCCGCCTTCACGACTCGAACGCTGCTCCGCCTTCACAAATTATGCCCGGGAGTCGGGTTTAGTCTATCCTTGCAGGCGAACTGCCCACGGGCAACAAAGGACCAAAAATCCCCCTTCCCATTCCCCTTTTCCATCCCCTTTTGAAAATCACCCGAATTAATGATATTTTGAGGCAGATAATAGAACTCATAAGGCATGGAACGGCAATACAGCATCTCAAAGGGAACAAAAATATTCTATGGCTTGATAGCCGTCGGAATGTTTTGCTTTGCAATATACCTGGCCGCCACCTATAACCCATCCGTTACACGGGCGGTTTTCTTAATGCCCCTGATGATCGCGGCAGGATCCATTTTGATCGTTATCAACCTATTCAGGCGGAAAATCGTCATCGACGATCACAGCATTTTATGCATTAGTCTTTTTTCAAAAAAACAACTGGAGCTCGCAGGGATCAAGGGGTGCCGAATCGGTGAAAAAGCCATCTGCCTGGAGCCGCTATCAACCGTTGATCACAGAATCCTTATCGGCAATTATAACGATTTGGAAAAAAGTGAAGAATTAGCCGGCTGGATAAAGGCAAATTTCAAGGATCTCGATTCATTGGATTTGCAAAGGGAAAGTCAGGAACTGCAGCAAAATAAGACGTTGGGATCGACCGAAACAGAGCAACAAACCGCCCTCAAAAAGGCAAAAGAACTGGCGACGGCCTATAATGTTTGGGGCATCATGATGGTTTTTGTCCTGATCTTTATAAACAATATGCTGAGCATCGTCATTTTGCTCGTCTATCCCATCGCAGGCGCCGCAATAATGATATTCAGCAAGGGCTTGATAAAATTTGTATCCAATTCGAAAAGAAGCCCCTATCCTTTCATTATGCTGGGGGCGATGCTACCCGGCTTCCTGCTCCTGATAAAGTCGCTTGGTAACTATACGCTTCTGCAAACCGGCCCACTTTGGCTACCGGCTTTCGTCATCAGCGGTATCGTTTTCGTCGTCTTCTTTTTCCCCGGCGTCAACAAATCTGTCGGAAGTATTAGGGGGCAGGTGGTGATTATAACGGTTTTTTCGCTGATATACGGTTTTGGATCCGCGCGACAGATAAATTGCTTCTTCGACAATTCCAGGCCGGAGATTTATGAAACCACCGTTGTCGACCACAGGGTAGAATATGGTAAGAGCACGTCCTACCTGCTGACCCTGGGCCCATGGGGTCCGAGGCGGGACGAAAAAGAGACGGAAGTCAAAAAGTCGCTGTACAATGCCACCCGAATCGGAGATACCGTGAAAATAAATTGTAAGCAGGGCCTGCTGCGGATTCCCTGGTTTAGCGTTACAAAAAATTAGATCTCTTTCTCGGACTATCGACAGATCTATCTACCGCTTCCCTGTAATACACCGGCACCCTGACCCCCCCCTTCTACAACACCAGGTCATACCTCTGCTCCAGCAACAGCTTGCCAAAAGCATTCGATGTCTTTTCCTCCGTCAGCCTAAAACCGTACCGTGTATACAGCGAAACAGCCGCGTGTTGCTCATTCGTTGTCCATAGATAAGCCCTATGGCAACCGTTTTCCCTCATATACCCGATAAACAGATCCATCAGCCTCCTACCCAGCCCCAGTCCACGGTAGCCGGGAAGCAGGATAAAATAACGAAGTTGCACCGACGCCTCCTCTTCTCTGTTTAAGGCCACAAGAAACCCCACAACCCGTCCCGCATCCTCACATATCCATACACGATCCTTTCCCGGGCTATATCGAAGGGAAAATTCATGCAGTCCCTGCAGCACATAGCCTTCGAAAGCCAGGCCATACCCGCATTCCTCCGCATACAACTTCCCATGCATTTGAGCGATAGACCCAAGATCGCCCGGCAAAAGCCGGGTGCGGATAGTCAGATCGCCAGCGCCACTTATATTTTCCATACTATCCTCCTTTAATCTCCTGCTTTGGGGGATGCCAATATCTTCGCAATACTTTTCATATGACCCACCAAATCCTCGCATTGCCTTTCCGTCAACGGAGATAACAATCCCCGGATCTGCTCATCGGAAGCCTCGTTGAGCAGCTCAAATTCCTGCCTCCCTTTTTTCGTCAGACACAACACGACAGCCCTTGCATCCTCCCGGGACCGCTCCCTCGCAATAATCTTCTCTTTCTCAAACTTCTTGAGGATCCTGCTTAGGTAACTTTTGTCGATCTGCATCGCAGACATGATATCAGATGCCTGGCAACCCGACCGCTGGGCAATCTCGAAAAGCACACGCGCCTCCGACAAAGAATAAACGCTATGCAGCAGATGCCGATCCAATAAACCGATCATATCGGTATAAAACCGGTTAAAAGCCCTCACTTCCCGGATAGTCTTCTTAGACATGAAATGCTTGTTTTGCGACGCCTCGCTTTGCCGAACTGTTTTACCGTACTGTCTTACCGAACTGTTTTACCGAACTGTTTTACCGAACTGTTTTACCGAACTGTCTTACCGAACTGTCTTACCGAACTGTCTTACTGAATTTCTTTGCCGAACCATTTGGCGGATCAAAGATATAAAAATTAGTGGACAAAGTCAACCAAATTGCCTCCCCGTTTTAAATACTACGTCTCAAATAAATCAGGTTTTCAACCCTTGTCGTCACTGTAAAAGGCATAACGCTTTAAAACCCATACTGTCCAAAACTCTCGCAGAACCCGCATCCCATGGATTGGGGACGACAAAAAGGCCCGGGTGCCGGTGAAGCGCGGAACTCCCCGGGCGACTCCATTGTTGAATTTCTCATGGTCCCCTCATTTTAAAAAACCGGAAGATAAAAAAATATTTGCCCTCCAAAATTCCTGCTGACATAGGGCTGTCACACGGCAGCCTTTTCTTTGTAATATAAATCAACAAATCATGGAAACAATTACCACCACGCCCGTCGTCATTACACCGGAAGCGCTCCTCGAACACTGGCAGGGCCATCGTCGGCTCACACGCAGAACCATCGAAGCCTTCCCGGCGGACAAACTGTTCACTTATTCGGTAGGCGGCATGCGCCCCTTTTCAGCTCTCGCCGGGGAGATGATCTCGATGGCAGGACCGTCCATGTACGGATTCGTCACGGGGAGATGGGATCCTGTCGACGAGCGGGGCCATCTTCTCACCGAGGCGCCCAAACCGGATACACAGGCCGGCTTGCTCGAACAATGGGATGAGACGACCGATATCATCAACACCCTCTGGCCCCGGATCCGCCCGGACCGCTTCCAGGAGAACGATAAGCTCTTTAATATGTGGGAAAGCGCCATCTACTCCGGCATCTTCTATCTCATCGACAACGAGATCCACCACCGCGGCCAGGGTTACGTCTACCTCCGCTCCCTCGGCATCGAACCGCCCCCCTTCTGGGAACGGGACTGATCACGAGACTGACACGTGATTGAACACTGGATTGATAAGCTAACTGACTGGGAATATGACTGAAAAAATCGGGACAGACAGCTAGCCCGCCATAAGGGAATTACTGACCAGGATTGTGGAATATTTTGCACAATCCTGGCAGTTCGTTTCCGGGAAGCTGATCACCCGATGCCTCCGGCCCCTCGCTCCGAAACTGGTACGGTATTCCTTATAAACACGTGGACACTTATTCCAACAACCCGTTCCAAACAAGCCGGGCAGCATCTGTCGCAAAACACATGAAATCCACCAGGACCTACCCCTTCTATTTCAAGAGCACCGTCATTCTTTTCGGATTGATCCTGTTTTCCTGTGTACTCTATTTTCTGAAAGGCATCTTCACCCCCCTGGCATTCGGCATCCTGCTCGCCATCCTGCTCAACCCCGTCGTCAGTTGGATGGAGGACAAAAAATGCCCGAAGCCCCTGGCCATCCTCCTGACCCTGATCCTCGCGATCGTCATAGCGGCCGGCCTCTGCTATCTCTTCTACACGCAGTTCCTGAGTTTCTCCTCGCAGCTGCCCGCTTTCAAAAAGAAGGGAGCGGAACTATTCGCCCAATTCCAGCAATTTCTCAGCTCCGAAGCCGGTATCACCACAGCCAGGCAATCCTACTATATAGACCAGGGGAAACAGGCCCTGCAATCCTGGGCAGGCAGTTCCCTGGGAACCGTCGCCACCACCATGGGCACACTCTTCATATTGCCAGTATACGCCTTCCTCTTCCTCTACTATAAAAACCTGCTGGTAAATTTCATGTACGAAATATTCCTGGAACAGAATTCCGAGGATGTCTCCGCCGTGCTGACGCAAACAAAAAAAGCCGTCCAAAGCTATATGATCGGGTTGCTCCTGGAAGCCGTCATCGTGGCCTGTCTCAACGCCTCGGCGCTGCTGATCCTCGGCGTGAAATATGCCATTTTGCTCGGAGCGATGGGAGCCGTCCTTAATATCCTCCCCTTCATAGGAGGCATTCTCGCCATCATCCCTCCCCTGCTGATCGCCACCATTACAAAGAACGGTCTGCACACCCAGGTAGGCATCATCATTACCTATATGGTCATTCAATTTATAGACAATCATTTCCTGGTACCCTATATCGTATCTGCCAAAGTAAAGATCAATGCGCTCATCTCCATCATCATCGTGCTCATGGGCGGTGCCGTTTGGGGCGTCGCCGGCATGTTCCTCTCCATCCCCTTCATCGGTGTCCTCAAGATCATCTTCGACCGGGTCCCCGACCTCAAACCCTGGGGTAAATTACTCGGCGACCAGGTGCCCGCGGGTCACAAGGGACAGATGTGGAACAAGATCACCCGGAAAGTAATATCTTAGCCCACTCATCGCACGATTCTTTATGACAGCAGACAAACACCGGCAAGCAGACCCTGTCTCGACATCCCCGGGACAAGCAGACCTCGGAGAATGGGAAACCCGTTTTATACGATATCTCCGCGACAACCACACCCACGAAGATGGAGCCCATGACCTGGGACATTTTCACAGGGTCTGGAACAGTTGCCTGCGGATCAGCGAAGCAGAAGGAGGAAAAGGCGATCCCCTGACCTTGCTGGCGGCCAGCTATTTCCACGACCTCGTCAGCCTTCCGAAAAATCATCCCGAGCGCTCCCGCTCCTCCGTCCTGAGCGCCGAAGCCACAGCCCGTATCCTCGCAGCCGATTTCCCCGATTTCCCCGCTGTAAAGATTAACGGTGTAAAACACGCCATCGAAGCCCACAGTTTTTCCGCCGGCATTCCACCCCTGACCTTCGAAGCCAAAGTGTTGCAGGACGCAGACCGCATGGAAGCATTGGGCGCCATCGGCATCGCCAGAACCTTCTACGTGGCGGGTCTCATGCACAGCGGCCTGTTTCACGAACAGGATCCGCTGGGCGACACGCGGACTTTGGACGACACCCGGTATGCCCTGGACCATTTCCCCGTGAAGCTGCTGACCTTGCCGGACCGCATGCAGACGGCCGCCGGAAAAGCCATCGCGCATCGCAAAGCGGAGCTGCTGGTTTCCTTCCGCGATCAGATCGCCCGCGAAGCACTTGGAGAGGAATAAAAACGCCTTGTAAACCCAGGTCACAAACCGATCAAAAACTGTAATTTGAAAAAAGGCATCCGGTCATTGATTGCAGGGCTCCTCTTCTCCATCCTCTGGGCCTCCGCATCTACCGCCACAAAAATAGGACTGCAGGCCGTCCAGCCATTTGTAATCTGTATTACCCGGTTTTTCCTGGCCGGGCTCCTCATGATCGCCATCGGCCATTTCCTCCTCGGACAACGTCTGCCGAAAGGCAGGGAATGGGGACGGATCGCGCTCTATGGACTGTTATCAAACACCCTCTATCTGGGTCTTTACGTACTCGCCATGCGACAGGTATCCGCCGGCCTCGGCGCCCTGGCAGTAGCCACCAACCCGGTATTCATCAACCTGCTAGCCGTACTCTTCCTGCGTGAACGACTTAAGTCCGCCACCCTACTCAGCCTCTTGCTGTGTATGTCCGGCGTTCTCCTCGCCGCGTGGCCCCTACTGCGAAACAACGCCGCAACCCCTATAGGCCTGCTCCTGTTACTGACATCGATGGTGGCCTATTCCGTCAGCGTCCTGTACTTCTCACGGGTTGACTGGAAAGACCTGCACCTGCTGGTCGTCAATGGCTGGCAGGTGTTGCTGGGCGGCGTCTTCCTGCTGCCCATAGTCCTCTTCACCTATACACCGGCGTTCAATCACTGGAATGGAAAGGCACTTGGCTCCATCGGGTGGCTGGCAATAGCGGTCTCGATCGGCGCGGTCCAGCTATGGCTCTACCTCTTGCGGGAAGACGCCGCCCGCTCTTCTTTCTGGCTCTTCCTCTGCCCGGTTTTCGGCTTTATCCTGTCGAATATCTTCACCGGGGAACCCATCACCGCCTATACACTCGGAGGCATGGCCCTCGTCATCGCAGGCATCTACAGACAGCGTAGGGTATAGTTTCTTGATAGGTTCATCTCCGGAACCGGGCCCTCCGGGAGGAAGAAGCCCCTTCTTATGACCAGGAATCCGATAATCTCAATATCAGACCGGCTCAACCGAGCGGAGGCTTCATATTCGTCGCAATGCCGATCCGGTTCCAGGCATTGATGACGATCGCGGCCATCATCGCTTCCGACAGGCGCTTTTCCGCCAGCTTTTCCTTTGCCTCCTGGTAAGTGATATCGGAAACACGCCCCTGTATAAGCGTCACCTCTTCGGTCAAAGCCAGCAGGACCCGCTCCTCTTCCGAAAAGTAGGGGGTCTCCCGCCAGGCACTCAATGCATAGATCCTTTGCTCGCTCTCGCCGGCCTTCCGCGCCTCCTTCGTATGAAGATCGATACAGTAGGAACAGCCATTCAGCTGGGAAGCCCGGATCTTAATCAGGTCCTTCTGCTTTGCCGTCAGCGAGGTCTTCACCAGGTAGGCTTCCAACGCCATCATGGCTTTATAGGCATCCGGATCTGTCTTTGCCACATTGATCCGCTCCTGGAGGCTATTCATTCGTTCCTGCATAGTGTTCGTTCGTTCTTGCATGGTAGTAGTGTTTTGTTACACGAATTTCCTACCCGGGGCCCGGAAAAAACTTAATCCCGGTTAAGAAATGATACCCGACCCCGCAAACATTATCCCAACTTCTTCCGCGCACCTGCCCGCTTCTTCGACCGTATCTTGCTCAGCACTTCGGGCGTGAACCCCAAAAAACCAGCCAACATATATTGCGGAATCCGCTGCACGAACTCCGGAAAACGTCTGTTGAACTGCTCATACCTGCTCTCCACCGATAATTCGAAAAAATACTGCATACGAAAGAGCGAAGCGGCAAAAGCCCGTTCCGCGATCAGCCTGAGGTAGCGCTCCATTTGCGGGACCTGCCCGGACAGTATGTCCATATTCGTCTTCGTCAGGACTACCACCTCCGCCGGCTCTACCGCCTGGAGATACATATTTGTCGGCTTCCGGTTCTCCAGGCTCATAAAATCGGTGATCCACCAGTTCTCCAACGCAAACTGCAGAGTGTGCTCCAACCCGTTATCTTTTATAAAATACATCCGGAGACAACCCTTTTTTACAAAGTAATTGGCATGGCAGATCTCGCCCGGCGACAGGAGATGCTCCTTCTTCCGCACGGAGCGGACCTCCACGAGATCGGTTAATACCTGTTTGTCCTCAGCACTCACGGGGACAAACCGGCTCATATGATCGAATAACTCTGTAAGTGCAGGCATAACTTTCGGATAATAGAAAATCAATAGCGTTCCTTTTGTATTCGGTAGCAGGTACCCAACATGAATAGCGGGAGATCGTTTTCATCTTTGACCGGATTTCTGATCAGCCTTGTTATCCTTTGGAAATTCATAGAACGTATACGAAATAGTCCAGGTAAAGACGCTGCCCGGGTCGACTTTTATGTGGATATAAGGTTCCGGGCATGCAACGGTGGAGGAACTCCAGAAGACCAGCTTTGAAAGAG
Organism: Puia sp.; assembly: GCA_031292515.1. Lineage (GTDB taxonomy): Bacteria > Bacteroidota > Bacteroidia > Chitinophagales > Chitinophagaceae > Puia. The sequence continues at coordinate 56,157 of JARLGZ010000004.1, forward strand.
GCCTGTCGCAACGGATCCTCACACCTGCGCCGGTATGATGGTTTTCCATTTTTATATCATAATCTCCCGCCCCCTCCCCGTATCCTCCCAGCACGGCATATACATCTTCCCCCTTAACCGGCTTCTCAAGGAACACGATCTGCCGGTCCCGGATATCCGCAATGGTCCCCATCCTTCTTTTGCCGGTCGCCGTAAGACCAAAAGGAAAGCTGAATACCAGCCCCGGTCCGACCGGCTGACCATCCAGCGGCATTAAATTGTGGTCGTACACATTGGTCTCGATGGTTTGCCGTCCCGTGTTCTTCAAACGATGTCTGATCACGAGCCGCGCTTCGCCCTTTATCAACCGTATATGCTTGTCATACACGTAGGAACAGGCCGTATCCCGGAGGGTCTGTCTGAACTCCAGCCTGTCGGAGCCTCTCCTGACTTCCCACGCACCCGCATTGACCAAGCTGTAATAATGAAACGGTGAATAAGCCGGTTCCGCGGAACCGGTAAGACCTCCCTTTGCAAGCGCTCCGATGCCGATCGCCACGAAACTGCCGCCGGACGCGGCTCTCCCGTACCCGATAGGATCGAAAGACTCCACCGGCCCCATAATGGCGTCATGAAGAGTTGGCGTATAGTGATCGAACCATTGACCGGAGAAGCTATGCCCTTTGTATTCAAGAGAAGGCATCACGCCCGACCAGTCGAAGCGGCTCCCCCGGTAATATCCTTTTGCCGTATCAGGCAGGTAGAACCGGGCATGGATGATCCCATTGGAAAGTTCCGCCTGCGGAAAAGAATCACCCGCAAAAGATGCGCCCGGAGAAGAACCGCGCAAAAAAGTCTCCCCCGAAAAAGATTTACCCGGAAAAGCTTCGCTCCCCGCAGAACGGCCGGCCATGCCGGGAGCCGCCCTCCCGGGAACTGCCTTCGTCAGCGGCTCTACCTTTCCGGCTATCCGGAATCCCGCCATCGCGGCGAAGCATGCGCAAAAAAATACGGGAATAATCGTTCTCATCTGCTGGTATTAATATACTGGTCTAATATACTCCTGTTATAGTCTGATCTCACAGTCGGATCTCATGGTCTGATCTTATGGTCTGATCTCACGGCCGGGTTGTATAGTCCGGCCTTATGGCCTTATGATGGTCCCATCCCTCTTGCGGAGCGTCCATTTGCCTGCGTGATTATTGATGGGATATTTTGCGGCAACGGTCTCATTGATATCCACTCCCAGACCGGGCGCCTCGTTGACGTACAGATACCCCTTCTTCAATTGAGGGCTGCCGGGAAAAACCTCCGCCAGTTTGTCGGAGAAATCCACCGACTCCTGCACCCCGAAATTCCAGATAGCCAGATCGATATGGCAATGAGCGGCATGCCCGACCGGCGAAACGTCTCCCGGGCCATGCCATCCGGATTTAACATTGAAGAACTCTCCGAGCCGGGCGATCTTCATGGCCGGCGTGATACCGCCGACCTGCGAAATGTGACAGCGGATATAATCGAAATAATGATTGGCCATCGCACCGACGAATTCATTGGGGTTATTGAACAATTCACCCATGGCAAAGGGAACGGTAGTGCTCGCCCTAAGCTGTTTAAACCACTCCATGTTCTCCGGAGTGACCGGGTCTTCGATCCAGTAAGGATTGTATTCCTCCAGCCGCTTGCACATATTGATCATATCCACCGGCTGAACCCGTTCATGCGTATCGTGCAAAAGGTCCACATCCTCTCCGCAACGTTTCCGCACTTCTTTAAATAGCTTGGGGACGGCCTGCACGTAGGCATTGGAGTCCATGAAATCGTCCGTGGGCATTCCAAAACCGGCATCCTTGAAGTCCGGCTGCTGAGCCAGGTACAGGGAACCATAACCGCCCTGCTGGATCCGCACATAGCGGAAACCCTGATCCATATATTTCTGCACGTGGTCCGCGACTTCCTCCGGGGTCTTCCCGTCCGCATGTGCATAAGCGTCCACCGCGAAGCGCGACTTGCCGCCCAACAGCTGGTAGACAGGCATGCCCGCCCTTTTCCCCTTTATATCCCATAAGGCCTGGTCCAACCCGCTTATCGCGTTGTTCAATACCGGGCCATTCCTCCAATAGGAACTCACAAAAAAGGATTGCCACATATCCTCGATATTGTCGACGTCTTTCCCCACGCAGAAATCACCCATATAACTATTGATAGCTGTTACCACTACCTCGGCCCGCTGCGTAAAGGTCGCACAGCCGATCCCGTACAGACCGGGCTCGGTGGTCTCCACCTTTACGATGACCAGGTTGGCGCCCTGGGGCGCCGTACCGATCGCCTTTACACTTTTGATCTTTAAAGGAGGCATGCCACGGGCATAACCCGGGGTTTCACGGGGAGCGGCATGCGCGCCAAAGCTGCCAAACAGACCCAATAAGCCCGCCGCAGAACCCGCGCCCATCATCCTGAGCGCGTTGCGACGATTGATACCAGCAGAATTGCTTTTCATATAACGGCGATCATTTGGTTTCGAAAAATTCGTTTCTCAAAATCCATCTGTAATCCACCTACCGATGCCCGCCCCCCTATTCAATGCGTCCCTACTGCAACTTTTTGATCTTCACACTCCGGAAATTGACTTCGAACCCATGATCCTGCAACAGGATATGCCCCTTGTCCGCCTCTCCGAAATTTTCCCATTTCTTGTATTTGCTGATAGCCACTAAATCCCGGTAAGCCTGGGATTTGCGGACATATTCCAGCACCTTGACACCGTTCAGATAATGCTCTACCCGGTTGTCCGGGTAGACGACGATACGTCCCGTATTCCATTGCCCGATGGGCCGCAGACAACTCGCCGGCTTATTGGCGGGAATCAGGTCGTACAAAGAAGCAAGGGTCCGGTCGCCGTTGCGTCCGAGTTTGGCATCGGGATGCAGGCTGTCATCCAATATCTGGTATTCCAGACCGATAGCCGATCCGCCGGTCTGCTCCTTCAGCGTGACAAAATATTTAACCCCGCTGTTCGCGCTGCTGCTCATACGAAACTGGAAACTCAGATCGAAGGCGCCATACTCCTCCGTCGTGACGATATCCCCCGCATTCTTCGCCTCCTCTCCACCCGAATTCCGGATGGTCATCATCCCGTCCTTTACGATCCAGCCATTCGGTCTCGACGGGAAACTGTCCAGGTGGGCCCCCACCCAGCCCTTCGAGGTCTTCCCGTCAAAAAGGAGCCGCCATCCCCCTCTCTTTTCGGCCGCTGTCAGCGTATTGGGGAATACTATTGTCTTCAGATAAGCGATACTCTGCGGGACCTGCGCGCTCACCGCGTCGCTCTCGTCTTCGATATAATAGTGTCTGACGCCCGCCTTCTCCGCCGCTGCAATGACCCCGGGAATGTCAATCTGACCTTCGCCGATTACTACGTCATTATTTCCATCGGTCCCGCCCGAAAGACTGCCCCTGGGCACGCCCTTCTTCAGATCCTTTACATGCAAGGCCTTATACCGGCTTCCGTATTTGTACAGCAGCGCGACCGGGTCCTGCCCGGGAAAAAAGGTCCATAAAATATCCATCTCAAAACTGACCCACTTCGGGTCCGTCCCGTTGACGATGAGATCGTAAAGGGTTCCACCCCCATAGGGCTGGAATTCGAACCCATGATTGTGATAGATAAAAGTGAGCCCATATTGCACCTTTAGCAGCTGGCCGCACCTGTTGAAATCGGCAATGGCTCTATGGGCATCCTCCGGCGTGAAGACCCCCTTATGGGGAATGCCCGCCACCCGCACATACTGTGCGCCAAGCGCCTTCGCATGCTGCGCAACCTCGGCGGTCTTATTGACAAGGTCGTCATAACCGACACCAAAGGAAGAACAATAGAGCCCCCGCTGATCCAGCATTGTACGGAGCCCGGCGACCGTCTGGCCAAAAAGACTGGAAAACTCGATATCGGTGATCCCGTGCGCTTTGATCGTGTCCAGCGTGGACGGAACATCTTTTTCAAAAAACTTGCGATAGGTATAGGACACCACTCCCGGATGCTGAGGGGAGGAAAAACGGCCGGTCTGCGCCAGGGAATCTTTACCGGGTAGCATACCCATTATAAACGCACATGCAAAAACAATCGTCATATATTTCTTTCTCATAATACTACTCAGGCCATTTTGCAGGCCTTTGTAAAGCAATTTAATAAAAAAGCATCGGCTCTGCGCGGCAAACTCAGTTTTAGTAACTACCCTGTCCTTAATTTGAAACTACCCTGTCCTTAATTTTAGTAACTTTAGCTTAAACGCCACCATGAGATCCTCCTTTTGTCTCTTCCTTCTCCTAATCTCACCCCATATACAAATGTTAGCACAACACGGCGACTCCCTATTCCTTTCAGCCGCAATCACAAAATTGCGGGACGCCAGGGAATACACACTCAAAGTGGCCGAGCTCATGCCGGAAGAGAAATACTCCTATAAACCGGTGCCTGAGGAGATGAGTTTTGGAGGGCAGTTGCTTCATCTATCCGAAAACATGGCCTGGCTTTGTTCGTCCTACCTGGGCAATACCGACACGAAAACAAAAACCCCCTTTACAAAAGCAGACGGAATGCTGAAGAAAAAAGAAGAAATCATACAGGTGGTAAAAAGTATCTATGACTTCGCGCTGGAAACTTTAAAACTATTTCCGCCGGACCATTTATCGGATACAGTTACCTTTTTCGCAGGCCCGATGAATAAATTGCAGATCATAAACCTCCTCAACGATCATCAAACCCATCACCGCGCCCAGATGCTTGTATATCTGAGACTCAATGGCATTAAACCGCCGGACTACACCGGATGGTAAGACGGGACACCAGCCTCTTTGCAATGACCCTGCTAGCCTGCTTGTCTGTAAATTTCTTTGGACCGTTTTACTTTCAACATCCGCTCCCCGCTGTAAGCGTCCCTTAAGCAAGCGTCATGACCGCCCACAAAGCCGCCGCGGAAATCCCCGCCCAGAGGACGATACCCTGTATCAGTGGCCTGAACCCGACGGCCCGCAATGTCTTACGCGACAACCCGCAGCCGATCAGAAAGAGCGTGAGCGTCAACCCCGCTTTGGCGATCAGGACCGCGTAATGGCTAAACGCCGCCATACCCGGGACATAGGTATTGACGATCATCGCAAGTACAAACAGCCCGATGAAATAGGGGATCTTTACCTTACGGCTATCGCTTTTGAAAGCCAGGGTCGACAAAAGAGCCACCGGTATGATCCACAGCGCCCTCGCCAGTTTGACAGTTGTTGCCACCTCCAACGCGTGGCTGCCATACTTGCTGGCCGCCCCCACCACCGAACTGGTGTCGTGGATCGCCAGGGCCGCCCATAGGCCAAACTGTGTCTGCGACAACCCCAGCGCATGGCCGATAACCGGAAATAAAACGAGTGCAATGGAATTGAGGATGAAGATCGTGCCGAGCGCCACCGATATCTGTTTCTCCTCCGCCTTGATGACCGGCGAGATCGCAGCAATCGCGCTTCCCCCGCAAATGGCTGTGCCGGCAGCGATCAGGTAGGATGTCTTTTTCTCTATCTTCAGCCATCTGCCCGCCAGGAAGCCGGCGATCAGCGTACCTGCAATCGAGAAGACGGTAAACAGGATGCCTTCCCTTCCCGCTCTCAGGGCGCTCCCCACATTCATGCCAAACCCCAGCCCCACCACCGAGACCTGTAAAAGAATATGCGTCGCTTTGTGATTCAGATGCAGATAAGGATGACCCACAAACTGCGCGATCACCAGCCCCATCAACAGGGCAACCGGGGGAGAAATCAGCGGAGACAGGCAAAAAACGACCGCCAACAGAAAAATGACCTCCCGCGTCGTGATGCTCCGGTCCAGCAGACCCTTGCTTTTTACCACATCAATGCCCATTCCCGTTGCGTGGCTTTTCTCCACACCGCCACCAGCTCCCGCAACTTTGCCCGTTCCCGGAACCTGGTCTTTTCCCGCGTCCATGATTTTTCCCGCCGCCGCTGTTGCCTTTCCCGCTTTTATCTGCTCGTGTGCAATCCCTGCTGTGTTGTCCATAATATATCTTTTTTTGACAACACAAAGGTCCCCCGGATCCGCCGGAAAGAGAAATTGCTACTGGTGATAACCCATTACCTGAAGTTATAGTGATTGGCGAATTTCATAAATAGGTCGGGGAGCGCTTCCGCCTGTCCATGCTGCTGGATGAAATAGAAAAACCGCCCGATATGCAGCCCCTTTACGGGGATAATACAAAACTCCTTTTGCTGCAACTCCCCCGTGACGGCATGCGCGGACAAAAAAGCCATGCAGTCGGAATGGGATAGATACCGCTTCATACTCTCCGTACTGCCCAGCTGCATTTCCCGTTGCAGTTGGGATATCTTTACGCCCAAGGGTTTCAACGCATGCGCGATCACTTCCAGGGTCCCCGAACCGGGCTCTCGTAAAAGCAGGGGGATCTTTAACAGCTCCTCCAACCGGATAGGCCCCTTCCGGGCCATCGGGTGATGAATCGAAGAGACCAGCACCAATTCATCCTTGATGAATTCCGTGTACTTAAACAGCGTATTTTTCGACCGGCCCTCGATAATACCCAGGTCGATAGCCCCCTCCTGCAAGGCCTGCTCGATCTGCTCGGTATTGCTGATGGAGAGGCTGACCCTGATATCCTTAAACTTCTTATGAAAAGCGGCCAGCACAGGAGGCACCACGTACTGAGCCACCGTCGTGCTCGCGCCGATCTTCAACTGTCCGCTATGACGATGGGAAAGCGTATTGATCTCGAACTCGAGATTCCTGTAAGCAGCAAAGATCTGTTCGCTGTGTTGCAACAAGATCTCCCCGGCCGGCGTCAGCTTTATCTTCGTACCGTTCCGCTCAAAAAGCTGGACCTTAAAATAATGCTCGATCTCATGGATATGTTTCGTAACCGCCGGCTGCGTAATATATAATTCCTCGGCAGCCCTCGTAAAATTGAGACGCCTGGCGACCGTATAGAATACTTTGAGCCGGAAATCGAACATGCCATAAAGATACAATTAAACGGATTGTGCTATCTTGCTGTAAGCGATAGGCCTCTAAAATCCAAGGGATAGGACAATAAAAACCGACAGCCCGAAAAAATCGGGCGATAGCCAGGTTCTGAAGACAAACAAAGCGCCAATCAGAAAAAGAAACTACCGGACAACAAACAATCAATGGACAACAAAGAATCCGGCGAGCACAAAATATCCGGCGGCCACACGCCCCCCGGCGGGAACAAAGAATCCGGTCCGGGCGAGGTCAAAAGACCGGGCCTGGAAGGAAGCCTGAGCGACCATCTGGCCAACGAACGAACCTTCCTCGCCTGGGTCAGGACGAGTATCGGCATCATGGCCTTCGGCTTTGTCGTCGTAAAATTCACCCTATTCGTAAAACAGCTATCCCTCGTCCTGCAAAAACCCATCCTTCCTCCCACCCGCGGATATTCCTCCATCCTCGGCATCTCGCTGGTCGCTTTCGGCGCCCTGATAGGCTTCCTGGCATTTCTGCGTTATAAAAAGACAGACCGCCTGCTTGCCGATGCCTCTTACCGCCCCTCCACCCTCCTGTCTACCCTGCTCACGATATGCATCCTGCTGATCGGCATCCTCCTGGTAGTCTACCTCCTGGCAAGTATTTAACAATCCACTTACTCTATTTCCGGGATCTTGCGGGAATGCGGCCCGGGCCAACATGCATCTCCTCCGGCGCATATTTGCCCGGGCACGCTTATTTGCCTTATTTCACGGCTACCCCCTCTTTGATCTCATCATTTGCATGCACGATAACGACATCCCCGGCCTGAAACGCTCCGATGACCTCTATCTTGTCACCGAGCTCGTTGCCGCTTTCCACATCGACCTTTTCGGTCTTGCCGTCACGCACACACAACACATATTTCCTTTCGGTGGAAGTCACCACCGCCGACTTGGGTACGGTATACGCCTCCGGGTTCCCTTTTGCGGTGAACAGCACATCGGCATACATACCCGGCGCCAGCGACCCATCATGGTTATAGACATCCAATTCGACCCGCTCCGAGCGGTATTGGACATTTACAAAAGAAGACTTGCGGCTGACCTGCGCCAGCATCTTTTTCCCCGGAAAGGCGCTCAGGAAAAAGCGAACGGTATCCCGGTCCTTCAGACCCGCCGCGATACCCTCGGGGATGTCTATCTGCAAACGCAATTTCGACACCTGCCGCAATTCCAGCATGGGCTTTCCATCCTTTGCTTCCGCACTTACCAGCGCGCCGGGATGGACATTCCGCTCGGTGATCACACCGTCAAAAGGAGCCATCACCCGCAAATAACCCAGGATCGTCTGCTGCATCTGCCAGTTGGCTTTTTCCGAATTGCTGATCGCGCTGTCGGCATCCGCTTTCTCCAACGCCGACGCAAGGGCCATCGGGGAAACGGCGCCCGCTGTCTCGCTGGCCAGCTTCAGCCTCTGATAATTCTCCCGGCTGATGGTGTAGTCCGAATGGGAGCGTGTATATTTTTCCCGCGCCTGTACACTCGCCTGCTCCAGTTCCGGCGCCTCCAATACCATCAGGAGCTGTCCCTTCTTCACCCTGCTGCCAATATCCACCAGCACATCCCTGACATACCCGTTCACTTTCGGGAAAATGCTAACCTGCTGAAAAGCAGCCAGCTGTGCCGGCAGTTTCACCGTTTGCTCCAGGGGAGCCTTCTTCACGGCTGCAAACTGGTAATGGAAACCCGCTCCCGCGGAATCCCCCCCCGCCGCCTTCGCCCCGGGCGCTTTCGCAGAACTGCTTTCCCCGCAACTCCACGCGCCCACCAGTAAGACAGCAAATAACACAACCGCAGCTTCGCGGACAAACCCATCGAGGAGCGAACTCATACTCTTCAGACGAATACTCTTTAGTTGATACATGACTTTTATTTTTTTATAAACCCAGGCCGCAGCCTGCCGATATTGTTTTTATATTCTATGGTCATATTGATTCTTCCTGTCCGCATTCCGGCCAGCCGGTCATCCGATCATCCCGATCATTCCGATGAGCCCGATCATCCCCATCCTCCGGTTATCTCAATCCTGCCAATCGTCCCAATCGTCCCGATCCTTCTGATCGTCCCGATCGTCCCGGTCATCTCAGTCATTCCAATCCTCACGGAGACCGGTATCATTCCCCATCGCCCGGCAGCAACGACACCGTGTCAAAACTCTTCTTCTGCTGGATCCACCCGTAAACCAGTGGGACAATAAACAGCGCCGCACAGGTAGATGCGATCAAACCGCCGATAACGGCACGCCCCAGCGGAGCCGACTGATCCCCCGCCTCACCCAGACCGCTCGCCATAGGCAGCATACCCGCGATCATCGCGAGGCTCGTCATCAGGATGGGACGCAACCGGATGCTGGCGGCCACGGAAGCCGCCTTGAAAGGATTCCGATATTCGGTACGCAAGGCTTCTGCATTAGTCACTATCAGGATCGCATTGGCCACCGATACGCCTACCGACATGATGATACCCATATACGATTGCAGGTTCAGCGTGGAACCCGTTGCCAGCAGCAACAGCAGCGAGCCCAATAGCACCGCCGGAATCGTCGCGAGCACGGTGATCGAAAGACCAAACGACTCATAGTTGGCCGCCAGGATCAGCAGGATCACGAGGATAGCCGCCAGCAACCCGCCCTGCAGCGAGTCGAAGGTCTCCGTCAACAGCGAAGACATCCCTTTTATCTCCGTCACTAGTCCCTTCGGCGGCGTACCCGCATCCGAGATCGCCTTTTGCACGGCTTTGGTGGCACTTCCCAGGTCTTTCTTATAGATATTCGCATTGATCGTGACGAATCTGCGTGGGCCGGACCGGTCATATTCGCCAGGCAAGGAATCTACAGAGATATCGGAAATGTCCGACAAGACCGGTCTCATCTTCCCCGCCACCACCGGCATGGCCTTGAGCTGTTCCAACGAATTCATGATATACTCGGGGACCTGTACCTGCGCGTTGTAGGTATACTGGTTCCGGTCGTCCAGCCAGAGATTCTTCAACGTATAACGGCTGGAAGCCGTGGCATCCGAGATACTCTGCGCCACATTGTCGATTGTCAGCCCCAGCTGTGCAAGCCGTTGCCGGTCGATATGGATGGAAAGCGAAGGAAACCTGAGCGGCTGCGCGATCTGTACATCCCGTAGGAAAGGTACCGCCTTCAGATTCGTCACCACCCGGTCGGCATAATGTTCAATGTCTTTTATATTTTTTGCCGCCACCCGCACTTCGACAGGTGTCGCAGCCCCCTGCGCCATGAGTTTCTCGGTCAGCTCTATGGGCTCGAAAGACAGTTTGACGGCGGGGTATTTCTCCGCGATACGCGAACGGATCTTGTCTTTTAACACATCCATATCCGTTTTATAGTCTTCATCGAGTTCTACCTGCAGGACCGCCTCCTGGGTGCCGCTATTGAATACATACAGGTTGCTATGCCCGAAATTCGGGGATACGGCGCCGACAAAAGCGGAACTGATGGCAATATGCCCGTCCACCGTGCCGCTGATCAGGTTTAAGATATCCTTGACGGCCCGCTCTGTGATCTCGAGGCGCGTACCGTCCGGTTCGCGGATACGTAGTTGCAACTGTCCCGCATTGGATTTTGGAAGCATATCCTTCCCGATGATGACGAAACAGGCGATGGCCAGGCCCAGGCTCAGCACCAGGTAACCCGATACGATGCCCTTTCGCGCTGGCATCCATCGATCAAGCTTATGCAACAAACCCATCTTGAGCCTTTGAAAAAAATCGTTCTCCTGCTTATGCTGACGGTCTTCCCGGTTATGGACCTCCACCTCTTCCTCTTCCTGTTCGTTCAGCACCAGCCCGGCATGTGCATGCGGTTTCCCGTGATGATATTGAAATTTCTCCGCCTTGAGAAGCCAGTTCGACACCACCGGCACCAGGGTCTGCGCCGCCACATACGATACGATCATCGCAAAGGCGATGGACAGGGACAGCGGGAGGAACATCGCCTTGGGAACGCCGTTCATCACAAACGAAGGGGCAAATACGGCGAGTATACACAGCAGGATCAGCAGCAGGGGAAAGGAGATCTCCGTACAGGCATCCAGGATAGCCCGTTTCTTGCCCTTGTTCATCTCCAGGTGCTGGTGGATATTTTCGATGGTCACCGTCGCCTGGTCAACCAGGATACCGATGGCCAGCGCCAGCCCGCTCAGGGTCATGATATTGATGGTCTGACCCGCCAGCTTCAGACAGAGTACCGTGCTGAGGACTGCCACCGGGATAGTGATGATCACCACCAGGCTGCTTCGCCAGTCCCGCAGGAACAACAGCACCATCAGCCCCGTCAGGATAGCCCCCAGGATGCCCTCCGTCATCAGGCTCTTGGCGGCATTGATCACGAAGACGCTCTGATCGAATTCATAACTCAGATGCACGTCGTCCGGCATCAGGCTCTGCATCTCCGGGATCTCGTTCCGCAAATCCTGCACCACCCCCCAGGTGGAAGCATTGGCGGTTTTTACGATCGGAAAATAGACCGAACGCTTCCCATTCACCAGCGCATAGTCCACGACGATATCAGACACGTCTTCGACCTTCGCGATGTCTTTGGCGGTGATCGTGTTCACGCCGTCGCTCACGATCGGGATGTCCCCAAAATCCTTTACCTTTTCTTCCTGCGAGTTCACCGAAGAGATATACATCGTACTGTCGATCCGTACGTTCCCCGAAGGCGTCATGGAGTTGTTCTTGCCCAGCGCCTGCACCACCTGCTCCGGGGAGAGATTGTACTCGCGCAGTTTCGCCGGATCCACCTTGATGATCACCGAGCGGGCATTCGAACCGAAAGGAGGAGGCGCCGACAAACCCGGCACCTTTCCAAACAACGGACGGATCAACGTCGAGGCCATATCGAAGATCTCGTTCAGCGAACGCGTCTTGCTGCTGAACACCAGTTCACCCACCGGCAGGGAAGAGGCATCGAACCGGACTACTTCAGGGGGAAGCGCACCCGGCGGGAAGAAGGACATGCATCGATTTACCTGGATCGCCACCTCCGCGGAAGCCTCGGCCATATCCGTTCCCTCGTAGAAATTGATCTTGATGATCGTGAGGCTCTGTATATTCTTACTCTCTATATTCTTGACCCCGTCGACATACAGGAACTGGTCCTGCATCTTCGTGGAGAAGAAGCCCTCCATCTGTTTGGCGGACATACCCGCATACTGCTGGATCACATAGATCGTCGGCAGATTGAGTTTAGGGAATATATCGATCGGGATCGTCTTTACGGCCATCACGGAGAACAATAGCAGGCCGGTAAACAGCACCAATATCGTGATAGGCCTTTTTAAAGCCAACTTTACCATTTTTCTTGTTTTATGGTTTGAATGAATCGATGGTTTGGATAAACAGGTCCAGGTTGCCCGTCGCGGCGGCCTTGTCGAGATGAGCCACATACCAGTCATTGAGCGTCTCTATATAATCCGACTGGGCCGCGTACAGGACGAACGAAGCCGTCACCAGGTCCACCAGGTTGATGATCCCCGCCTTATATTGCGCCAGCTTCTGATTATAAGCGTCCGTCGCCGCCTGCAATTGCACCGGAAGTTCCTCGAGATTCCGCTGCGCCGTACGGATCACATCCTCGGCCTGTGCGGCTTCGCTACCCAGCGACACCCGCTGCTGCTGCAGCGCGTAATCCGCTGCCAGGGTCTGCTGACGCGCCATGGCCAGGCGGTCTTTTCGATGAACGCCATTGAACAGGTCATAGGTGATGCCCAGACCGGCCGTATAATTCAGCCGCTGGTAACCGAGCCCCTTGTCCAATCCCTCATAGTCATTGTTATACTGGATGCTCGACCCCCGGCCCCAACCGCCCGCGCCGAGGATCACCTTTGGGAGATAGCTCTTCTTCACGAGCGTCTCCTGGGAACGGTAATAACCCTTCTGGCGGGCGAAATATTCGGTGAGCGGGTTGTTCGCGGTATCGGGAACATCCATAAACAACTCGCCTCGCCCTGCTGCTCCACTACCCCTTGCGCTACCGGCTCCTGTTGCTCCTCCGCCCCCTGCCTTCATCTGCCCGGGGGTACCCGCATTCGCCTGCCCGGGGGCTCCTGCGATCCCCCACCCTGGCCCCGCCGTTCGCCATCTTGTCCCGGCCGTATCGATCCCGATCTCCGAAGAAGGGATGCCCGTCAGAAAGGCCAACTGGTGCCGGAGCCTGTCCAGAAGCCCCGCCCGCTGGTTAAAGCTCACACGGGTCTTGGACAGTTCTGCCCTCGCCAGCGAAGAATCCACCCCCGCGTTGATACCCGTGGCCGTCAGCGCGCGGCTGATGGAATACATCGACTGGTAACGGTTTATATTCTGCTCATCGACCGATAACTGGTATAGGTTCTTCAGAATGCTGAAATACAAGTTCCCGATCTGGAGTTTTACGAGATAGAACTCTTTATCGAAGTCGGCTTTCTGCAGACCCGCAAAAGCCCTCGCGTTGTCTACCTTCGCGCCCCGAAGACCGAAATTGACCAGTTCGTATTCTCCATATACAGAAGCGATATTTCCGGAAGCCGCCTGGTAATTGTTGCCATCCGTAATCCCTCCCGCGATCCCATGCAAAAGACCCGGGATCGGCAGAAAACTGCCGGTAAGATCGTTCGCCGTACCGATGCTGAGTTCGTCGGCGACATTGAGCTTCGGCAGGTAGGCGTGTTTCGCATCCGTAACGCCCATCTCGGCGCTCTTCGCGAGCGCCTGTTTTTCCATCAGCCGGGGGAGGTAGTGACTGGCTGAATCGATAAGGGCCGCCAGCGAATAGACCGGGCCATCCTGCGCAGACAGGCTCCTTGCGGACAGCTTGTTCGCGGAGATGTTTTGTTCGGAGATATTTTGTGCGGATATGTGTTGGACCGGTGACATAAGAACCAAAACCATGACCGCAAACGGCACACTGGCCCTTGTCCTGACCCCGGCCTTCCTTGTACGCGGAATAACCATTGTGAACATTGTTTAAGAAATAAGAAATATCCCGTTCGTGCGGTCTCAAAACCTGTCAAAGCGACAAGCCCGGCTCTTAGCCCCCAACCCGTCAAAAAGACGGGCATAGACACACAGGGAAAAAATTAAAAAGGAAGAAGGAGCATAGCGCGTGAAACAAACTGCCCGGAAGACTCAACAGTCGCCTGACCGGCGGGTTCAGCTGTTAAAGGCGCACACGCGACCGGCGGCCGGAGGCCCCCGAAGCAGATTTACGATCGTGAAAGGAGGAATCCAAAAACCAGGGCTCACCCGCGTCTTACGCCGCATAAACGTGTAAGGAGGGACAGGAGCGGCGCAGGAATGAACGGCTACCGCCAGGAAATCCGGCATCTGGTAGCGCTTATCGACACTGAGATGCTGCCGGCTGGAAGAAGACGGCGTCTCATATAACGGAAGTTGCGCATTGGCTGCTTTGTGCTTGCCATCGGCGTCGGAACAAAGAAGTCCTGCCGCATGCATGGTCGGGCTGCTCCGGTAGACACAATAGTTGGCGACCGTATAAAACCTGCCGGAAAGCTGGATGGAGAACAGGAAGAAATAGACAAGCGATGATAAAAGATTAAACGCTACTTTATGGGGTCTTCCTTTTACCATGATTACTCGCTTATCGACTCGGGGGTTTACAAAAAACATTGAGATCCGGCGTATCGACACCCGGCTTGACTCCCTAAAAATACAAAAACATACACAAAAACGGAGGCTATGCCCTTTTTTAATTTCCTATTAACGGAAACTTTAATACCCTACTCCTCCAATAGGGTTTTCAAATCAGGGATCTCTGGGAGCATTCCCGGCCGGCACTTTAGCTTTCAACTATTGTGAAAGCGGGTATAAATTGAATTGTTTTTTCCTCTTACATTCAAAAAAAAATAAAACATGCTCCCTCCCTATTTCAGCGGCAACTCCAACGCCTGCTCCTGCTGATTCCTGATGATCGTCAGACCCGCCTTCCCCTGCCAGTTGACCGCCTGCAACACCGCCAATAGCTCCTTGACCGTATTTACAGGCTTCCCGTTTACCGAACGGATCACATCTCCTTTCTTCAACCTTGCGAGGGCTGCGCGGGAACCATCGGGAACTTTTACCAGCAACACCCCGTTCTCATCGAACAGACCCGCCGCGGAGCGTTCGCCCAACCCCTCGATATTTTTTATCGTAGCCCCCATCCATTCCACCGTTTCCCCCTTCCGGGTCCCTTGCAGGATCCGCATATCCGACATGGGCGGCCGGGCGGCCAGCCTCTTCAGCGAAGGGCTCACCACGCCAAACCGGTCCATCGGGAAATTGCGGAAGCCTACCCGCAGCGCGGGCGACCTGGCTGCAACCGCAAAATTCCCGGCAGCCGCATTCACGAACAGCGGATCGCCGGAAATACTATGCATGTCCGTCCCGTTCTTGCGCGCCGCCTCCAGGGAAGAACCCATCAGGAAGAAATTGCTGTCTACCTCCTTCCCCCATACGTCGATCCCGATCGGCGCATAATCTGCAAAGACGATATTGTGACGGAATACATCCCCGCTCTTTTTAAACCAGACGTGCGGATGGAAGGAATTATTCACCAGGATGTTGTTCTCCGCAACCCGTCCAAAGCCCTCCCGCAGTTTCAGACCTCCGTTAAGACACACGTTATCATAGATCCTGTAATTCGAAGACCCGTCATCGAGGTCGATATCCCAGCCATGCGTGCAATGCCAGCGGTTATTCCGCAGCGTGATAGGCTTCACGACGTCCCAAAATGGTTTGCCTGGCTCGACCTCGGTCAGGCTATCCACCCGGTGGCCATCCGGAAGCCAATAGCGGTCCCTGCCCCAGGAATTGAAGGCGCCGTGATCACCTGTCTCCAGGACGGTATTAAAGACATCGTTGTATTCGATCACATGGCCTCCCCAGCAGCCGTCTCCGATATTGATCCCTGCCCTCGGCACATTGTAGATGGTATTGTGGCTGACCCGGATTCCGGAAGCCATGTCAATCCCGACACCCGCCACCTGTTTCTCGACCCGGCCGATATCGTGGATCAGGTTATCGTACGCGCGGCAATCGGCGGGATAGTCGTCGGATTTCGGCCCCGGCTCGCGGTCCAGCTGGTCCTCCGGTACCGATTGGCCATATTGGAAAGACGGCGAACGCACCGCATCCGGGTTTCCGACAAAGTCGATGGCGCCGGCGCCTATATGATCGATCAGGTTACCGGTAATGGATACATGCCTGTTATAATTACTGATAAAGACGGCATTCCCGCCCAATCCCTCGAAGCTGCAGCCCGCAATCCTGATCCTTTCGCCGCCCTGCACAAAAACTGCCCCGCCCCGGTAGAGCGTCCAGTCGCTGCGTAAAATGGGTTCGCGGGTCTGCATAAAAGTCCGGTTCGTCCCCCGGAAATCGAGGCCGCGGATCTCTACATCACGAACGGGCTCCTTGTCAACCCCGACACCGGCTCCCTTGCTCGCTCCCTGATCTCTGCCCCGGATGGCAATAAGCTGGTCGAGGACAGAATATTCCCAGACCGCGGTCGCGGAGTGGGTCCCCCCATATGGATATACATACAAGTTCCCCTCTTCTGCATTATAAAACCATTCGCCGGCGGTGTCCAGTTCTTCAAAGACATTCTCGACAAAACGATATTGGGTATGCATGGGCGCTGGCCGGTTATTCTGCCAGCCTCCTTCGAGACGCAAGGCCCCACCCGTATCCACTCCTGTGATCCGGTAGTGAAAGCCACCCCACTCACCCTGGTGAAGCGCATGTACATAGCCTCCTGCCGGATGCGCCCACCGGCTCACCCGTTCTTTACTGATGGCGTCGGCAGCCGTACCGTCGAACACTCTTTGCGTGGAATCGAAATTGGGATAACGGGCCATATGCAGCAGCCGCCCGTTACAATAGAGCTGATCCGGGGACAAGCCCTTGCCGATGGCCGCCCGCAGGATTCCATTGCGCCAGGGAGCCCATCGCGGCTTGAGAAGCCGGGTGCCGCTGATCGTCACCCGCTCGTTTTTATAAGGCCCTATATAGAGACGATGCCCTCCCAGCACGGCCGGCGTGATTACCAGTGTCGTGTCCAACCGGTAGGTCCCCGCCCTCAATAAGATACCGGCGCCTTTTCCTGGGGACGACACCACCCTGCGCAAGGCCTCACCCGGCGTCAGCAGTGGAGCCGCCAGGGAACCCGGATTGCGATCATCACCTCCCGGAGACACATAGTACACGGACCGCCGCGACAAAGCAGCCATTCCCCCGTCTACGCTTCGTCCGGCACTGGCGTCCTGTTGCGCGCCGGCATCCCTGAGCCACGCACAAAAAAAGAGTACGAAAAAAAATTTTCTCATAACGAAACACCTCTTTTCCAGGGAATAAAATCGTCCTGGATATGCCGGATCGAAGCTACTTCTATCTCACCGCTCGCCACCCCGATCACATATTCCAGGATACGCTCGCCGGCCTGGCGAATGGTCTCTTCGCCTTCAATGATAGTACCCGTATTGATATCGATGATGTCCCTCATCTTATTATATAACGTAGTATTGCTGGCGATCTTCACGACCGGGGCAACGGGGTTGCCGGTAGGCGTTCCAAGCCCCGTGGTGAACAACACGATATTTGCGCCAGACGCCACTTCCGCCGTAGTAGATTCGACATCGTTACCAGGCGTGCAAAGCAGGTTCAGACCTGGTTTCGTCACTTTCTCCGGGTAATCCAATACTGCGGTTACGGGAGACGTGCCCCCTTTCTTGGCAGCGCCGGCCGACTTGATGGCGTCGGTGATCAAACCGTCCTTGATATTACCCGGTGAGGGATTCATATCGAAACCCGAACCAACGGCTTTTGCCCGTTCATTATAAGTCCGCATCAGCTGCGAGAACCGCTCGGCAAGCCCCTTCTCTACACAACGGTCGCTAAGATTCTGCTCTACCCCGCATAACTCGGGAAACTCGGCCAGGATGACCGATCCGCCGAGCGTCACCAGCAGATCTGAAGTGTACCCGATCGCCGGGTTGGCGGAGATCCCCGAAAAACCATCGGATCCGCCGCATTCCAGGCCGATGCATATTTTGCTGAGCGGCGCCGGCTGGCGGGTCTGCTGATTTGCTTTTATCAATCCCGTAAAAGTCTGTTTAATGGCTTCCGAGAGCAGCGACGACTCCTTGCCGATCTTCTGTTGCTCCAGGATGTACATAGGCTTGCTGAATTGCGGAGAGCGTTTGGCGATCTCTTCCTCAAGCATGCTGACCTGCGCATTCTGACAACCCAGGCTCAGTACCGTGGCGCCGGCGACATTGGGATGCGTGATATAACCCGCCAGCAAACCGCATAAGGCCTGGGCATCCTGCCGGGTGCCACCGCAGCCGCCCGCATGGGTCAGGAATTTGATACCGTCGATATTCGGGAAAAGCCGATGCGACGCATGCTTGTCATAATTCGCATGCAAATCCGTCTGCAGGATCTCTTCGGCGCTCTTGCCGGCCTTGTACAACTCGATCAGTTGTTGCGCCTGCAATTGATAGGACTGATTCCTTCCATATCCCAGGTCGTTCACCAACGCCTGCTGAAGCACTTCCAGGTTTCGGTTCTCGCAAAAGACCATGGGTATCACCACCCAGTAGTTGGACGTACCGACACTGCCATCGGCGCGATGATACCCCAAAAAAGTGCGGCCTTCAAACTTGGATACATCCGGTTTCACCCAATCGGTATGACGCTCTCCGACTGTGAAATCGCTGGACGCATGTTTCACATTGCCGGTGCTGATCAACCCACCCTGCGGGATAGCAGACTGCGCTTTGCCGACCAGTACGCCATACATGGTGATGGAATCACCGGGTTGAAGCGCGACGGTGGCGAATTTATGTTTTGCTTTTATTGCGTCCTGCAATATATACTCCGTATTCTCAAACAGGATCGTCTCTCCTTTTGGGAGATCGCTAAGCGCAACCAGTACGTTGTCGTCGGGGTGCACTTTCAATACACGTTGTTTCATCCGTTATTTTTTAATTTTTAATGTCAGACAAATCGTAAAAAAGGATCACCCGGCCTTCATCAGGCTGTTCCTTTCCCGGGCGGCGGCCAGCGTAGAAACAGGCCCCTGCCTGATCAGTGCCTTTAATTGTTCAAGCACGGATTCTTCAAAACCCTTGAGCCGGGACAGATCGGTTCCCCACCACTCCTCGTCATGCAGAACCTGGCTCACCAATTCAGCCGGCGAAGACTGCTCCCAAAGGGCAAAGAAATGCCCCGCCCTTTCGTCGTTGATCGGGTAATAGCTTCCCTCACGTTGCCCCTCATACACATTCCCCTCTTTTCTGACACCCCGCATAAACAGGAGGTAAGCGGCAAACCCAAGTGAAAAAAGCAGCGGCGGCCGGTCCTGTGTCTCATAGTGCCGCAGCAGCACCGGTATATCGCGCATTTTTATTTTGGACGAGTACTGCATGGTGATGCTGATCCACTGGTGCTGGAGATGCGGGTTGCGGAAACGGTCGAGCACTTCCGCGCCAAAGTCCAGGGCTGCCTGCAGGGGCAGCTCATACGGTATGGACGGCGCGATCTCTTTCAGCATCAGGTCGGAAACATAGGAGGCGAACAGGGGATCGTTCATAGCCTGTTTCACGGTACCAAACCCGGCGAGATACGCCAGCCCGCAGCTAAGGGTATGTGTCCCATTCAGCAGCCGCAGTTTCAGTTCCCGGTAAATTTCGATGTCCGGCTCGATGATCACGCCGGGATCGGCCTGCGCAAAACTGAGCACCGAACGGACCTTCTCCCCTCCTTCGATCGCCCATAGCCGGTATACTTCGGAAATTGACAACAGTTCATCGGCATATCCCAGTCTGTTCTGCAATGCAGCGCCTTCTTCGCCACCCGGTTTGCCAGGCACGATACGATCGACCAGCGAACTGCAGAAATGATTATGCCCGGCAAGCCAGTCGGTAAAACCCTGTTCCAGACCGTTGAACCGTGCAAGTTCCAATAGGACCGAAGCCAGTTTCTTCCCGTTATCTACGATCAGTTCGGTAGGTATAATCACCATACCGGCCTCGGGGCTGCCCTTAAAAATCCTGTAACGTTCGTACAGAAATGCCAGCAGTTTCCCCGGATAGGAGGAAGGAGCAGTCGTCAAATGTTTTGCCCCGCCCGCTGGTCCTTCGACAAATCCTGCCGCAGACACTGCGGCGGGAAGGATCCTTTCTTCCACAAACCGGATCCCCACTTCCGTGGTATTCGAAATGACGATCTGCATAGCCGGATCCCTCGCGCACTGCAATATCTCGTTCCACTGGCTCTTAGCGGAAAGAACCCTGCTGATCGCAGCCGAGATGATATTTTCTTCCACAGACCGGCCCTGGCTGATTCCCCGTACGCAAAGAGTATAAAGCCCCCCCTGCCGGTCGAAGGCCCCGGAGTCCCCGGATTCCGTCGACTTTACGACGACGACCCGCCCGTTGAAAATACCCTGGCGATTTGCCTTATCGATAAAATAATCCGGCAGTCCTCTCAGCAAAACGCCCGTCCCGAACTGCAACACTTTTTCCGGCAGCGCGAACAAATCCTTCCCCGGTTTTATGACCCCGGGTGTTCTGATCTTTTCAAGATTCTCTATTGACAGCTCCATAATAATATTTTGATCTAAACCTGCCTCCCCTCGCGGACCAGTTCCAGGGCCTTGAGCGTATTCTTATACAAGGTATCGTAGTCCTTATTTTTCAGGATTTCCTTTCCGATCAGCCGGCTGCCCATGCCCACCGCACAGACACCCGCCCGGAACCAGGACCGGATATTCTCCAGGTCCAGTTCGACCCCCCCGGTCGGCATAAACAACTGGCCATTGAAAAGCTCCCGGATCGACTGAACGAATTCGGGGCCCAGGATATTAGCCGGGAATATTTTTATCACCGCGGCCCCATACTCCTGGGCGACGCTTATTTCTGTCGGCGTCATGCAACCAGGAATCCAGAGCATGCCTTCTTTTTCCGTCAAAACAGCCACTTTGGGGTTGACGATGGGGGACACGATAAAGTCTGCGCCGGCCGCGATAAAAGACTTGGCCTCCTTCACCGTTTTGACAGTGCCGATCCCCATCCAGAGACCCGGCATCTCCGCGACAGCCGTCTTCTTCAACACCGCAAAGTTCTCAAGGGCTTTTTCCCCGCGATTCGTATACTCCAACGCCCGGATCCCCGCCTTATAAAGGGTCCTGACCACTTCGAGACTTGCTTCCAAACTGTCCAGGTAGAACAGCGGCAGCATGCCCTGGTCCAATATGCTCTGAAGAATCTTTTTTTTATGGCTCATATTTTTTGCTCGCTTTTATTTTGTCTTCTTCTCTTCTTGTCCGTTTACCGCTTGCCTCTTACCATTTGCCTCTGTCCTTTATCCTTACCCTTCGTTTTAGCATCCCCTTTACCCTTCTCATCCTCATTCTGATTCCTTTACACTTCTCATTCTCCTTACTTTGCCGCTCCCTTTAACATTCTAATTCTCTCTTCTTTACTATTCTCATTCCCTTTGCCCTTCTCATTCTCCTCCTCTTTCTCCTTTCTTTACCATCCGTTTATTCTTCTCATTCTCTTCTCTTTTCCTCATTCTCCTCCCTTTACTATTCTTGCGCCCTCCTCCCCCTGATCCCTCCCTTTCCAACTCTTGCCCCCTTACCAATCGAACTCTATTTCCATTAGCCCCCCTTCGTCTTTACTCCATTCCCGAATCGATATCCCACCGGAATCAAACATTTCAAAAAATCCCCTGCTCCCGGCACCATCCCTCTATCCTACTATCCCACTATCGGCCCTGTTCGCATTTACTGCTCCCATTTCGTCCCACGCACCTTCTGTCGTTCGCCGGCGTAGGTTTTGCCGCCCCGCTCAATGTCCTCCACGGTCTGATCGGTGGCATCGCTCAATATAAAAAGCTTCTGAAAGGCTGCAGACGTGGCAAATTCGAGCGTATCCGGCAGAGACAGCTGTTTGTGCAACCCATAAAGCAGACCTGCCATGAAACAGTCGCCGCTCCCGACTTTATCGAGGATGCGCATCGCCTTATATTCTTCGGATATATGCAATTGCCCCTCTGCAAACAGGCTGGTATAGTAGCGGATCCCTGTTGCCCCTTCGTCAAAGCGGAACGTATTAGCTACCATCCGGACCCTCGGGAATTGTTCCATGATCTGTTCGCTCGTCACCCTGGCCTGCTCCAGGTATTCTTCTTTGTTGCTGTTGGCATGAATGCCGAAATCCACCGGAATTCCCAGCATCTTCTCCGCTGCCCATATATTTCCCATGACGAGATCGCAACATTCCACCAGCGCCGGCATGACTTCCAACGGCTTCTTCCCGTACTGCCAGAGTTTCACCCTGTAGTTCAGGTCCACGGAAACCGGGATGTTCTTTGCCACGGCCGCCCTGACGGCCTCTTCGCAAACGGCGGCGACCTCGTCATTAAGCGCCGGAGAAATGGCGCTGAAATGCAAGCGCCCGGCATCTTTTAAGATCTCGTCCCAATCCAGCACTCCGGGCCGGAGCCTCGAAAAGGAAGAGCAGCTTCGGTCATAGATCACGCCGGCATTCCTGACGTCTTTTCCCTTTGTCAGGAAATACAATCCCATGCGCTCTCCCAGCCAACGAACGGGAGAAGTATCTATTCCCTTCGATTGCAGGTACCCCACGACCTGTCTTGCCACGCTATGATCCGGCAAAACAGTGCAATAGGCAGAAGGAACGCCCCATAGGGCGAGAGCCGTTGCTACATTAGCCTCCGCGCCACCGACATAGAAAGGCAACTGCCCTTCATGCAGCCACTCCCCGCCGGCGTCGGGACAGATCCGCAATAGCAGTTCTCCAAAAGACAAAACCTTTTTATCCATTTTACTCACGGAAAAAAATTTACAAATTCTTATCTCTAGCTTCCCTTGTCACAATCCTCACGCCACCACTCACCACTCACTACTCACTACTCACTACTCAATCTCCACCATGGCCTTGATGACCCCGTTTGCCGGATCGAGCCAACTTGCAAACTCATCCTTGACATTCCCAAAAGCGGTTCGATGCGTGATATAAGTCGTCGGGTCGATCTTCCCCGTCTTCATCGATTCCATCACACGTTCAAAATCGACACGGGTTGCATTCCGGCTGCTCATCAGCGTGGCCTCCCGCTTATGAAATTCGGGATGACTGAAAGAGATCTCGTTTTTCTGAAGCCCCACCAATACATACCGGGCGCCATGCGCCATATACTGAAAGGCGTTGTTGATAGCCCGCTGGTTGCCCGTCGCATCGATCACAACCGTCGGCATATCACCCCGGGTGATCGCCCTGATCTGCTCCATCGTATCGCCGGAACCGGCATCGACGGTATGCAGCAGGCGCAAACGGTCGCGGCAAAATTGCAAACGCCCCGCATTGATATCCATCGCAATCACTTCGCCTCCCGCAATACGCGCCGCCTCCATGGTCCCCAGCCCGATGGGACCCGCCCCGATTACCAGGACGAACTCTCCTTCCGCGATGGCCGCCCTTCTGACCGCGTGCGCGCCGATAGCCAGCGGTTCGATCAGCGCCAGCTCATCATAGCCAAGACCGTCGCCGTGCAACAGCGTAGAAGAAGGTACGGATAGATAATCCGCCATCCCCCCGTCGACATGCACACCACAGACTTTTATCGTCACACAGCAGTTCGGCTTTCCGGACCGGCAGGCAATGCAATGTCCGCAGTTGAAATACGGTATAAACGTCACCGCCTCACCCGGAACAAATCCCGGCGCTTCGTCGAAATCGACGAGGTCGCCGGACAGCTCATGACCCAGGATCCGCGGATACTCAAAATAAGGTTGTGTGCCCTCAAAAGCATGCAGGTCGGTCCCGCATATCCCTATGCGCCGGATGCGGATAATCGCGTGTCCGGGTGTCAGAACGGGCGCCTGCATTTCCTTGTATGCAAAACTACCGGGTCGTATACAAACGAGTACTCTCATCATACGGGATTATGCGTTAGCCAATGCCCTGTCAAGATGTACATAGCCGCCGTCAACGTGTATCAATTGACCGGTAGTGTGCCCGGATTTCTGCGACAGCAGGAAAGCGGTCATATCCGCAATCTCTTCGGCCGTGGTCATCCTGTTTTCAAAAGGGATTTTTGCAACGATCGTTTTCAAAGCGGCCTGGGGATCGGGAAGCGTCTCGACCCACTTCTCATAGAGAGGAGTCCAGCATTCAGCCACCACGATGGCATTCACACGGATGCCATACTTCAACAATTCCACCGCCCATTCCCGTGTCAGGGCATTCCTGCCTCCGTTGGCGGCGGCATAGGCCGAGGTATTACCCTGACCCGTCTCCGCCGTTTTTGAGCTGATATTCACGATGGCTCCCTTTGACTTGATGAGCGCAGGCAAGGCATGATGCGCCAGCAGGTAATAGTGGACCAGGTTCTTGTGCAGGGAAGCCATAAAGGCCTCGTAATTCCCTTTCTCCAACCCTACGCCGTCATTGACTCCGGCGTTGTTCACCAACCCGTCGATCCGGCCAAATTTGTCCAGTACGGCCTTCACAGCCTTCGCACATTCGGCCGGCTCCGTCAATTCAGCCACCGTCTGAAATGCTTTTCCTCCCGCGGCCTCCACATCGGCTACGGTATGCTGGTTGTCCTTTTCATTTCTCCCGATGATAAAAGGGATAGCTCCCTCCTTCGCGAGGGTCTTTACAATCCCTTCCCCGATGCCTTTGGCGCCACCCGATACGATGATCACCTTGTCCTGAAGTTGTAAATTCATATGCGTTTTATTAGCTGGGCCCTGGCTTTATTTAGCCGGGCTCAAATGATAAGCTTAGAGATTATAAAATGTCGTGGCATTGCCGCCAAAAAAGGCAGCCTGCTCCGGTTTTGAAAAACTTGCAAAATAGTCCCTGACGAGATGGATCATCCGGGCATAGGATGCGGCGACCAGGCATACCGGCCAATCGGAGCCATACAGGATCCTCCTGGTACCGAACGCTTCGACGACCGTATCCAGGTAAGGCTTGAAATCCTCCTTTTTCCAATGCTGCCAATCCGCTTCCGTCACCATCCCCGAGATTTTGCAGAAGACGTTCTCATGGGATGCAGCGGCCTTCATATCCTTCTTCCACTCATCCAGGTATTGCCCCGTGCGGATGAAAGGCTTGGCGATATGGTCGATCACAAAAGGCTGATCCGGGAAGGCGGCCGCCAACTCGGGGATATACCGCAACTGGTCGTGGTAGATCAGGATATCATAGGTATAGCCATAGGGCTTCAGGGCGCCGATTCCGCGCTTGAAATCCGGGGTCAGCATGAGCGCACGGTCTTTCTCTCCCTGCAGGACATGCCGGAAACCCTTCAGTTTTTCAAATTGCCGGTAGTACGCCAGCCTTTCGTTCACAGCCGGGGAGCGCAGGTCCACCCACCCCACGACGCCCTTTACAAAATCGAACTTCTCCGCATTCTCCAGTTGAAAGACGTTCTCCTCCTCCGACTGATCGGATTGTACGATCACGCTGCCTTCCATCCCATTGGCCTCCAGCAGGGGCAACAGGTCGGCAGGACCGAAATCCCGCCGGATGACAGACATCTCATCGGTGATCCAACTGTCGCGGACAGGATCGAATTTCCAGAAATGCTGGTGAGCGTCGATCCCTTCATATTTCAGAAGAATATCTTTCAGGAGAATATTCGAATCAGGCATAGGCAAATTTATCCTTTATAGGCGACTAAATGTTGTTTTGCCACTCCCAGACCGTCGATGCCCAGTTCGATGACATCGCCGGGCCGCAGATAGGGCTGCGGGCTCATGCCCATGGCTACACCCGCAGGCGTCCCGGTCGAGATGACATCTCCGGGCAGCAGCGTCATGAACTGGCTGGTATAAGCGATGAGGTGTGGGATCTTAAAAATGAAATTGGCGGTCGTGCCATCCTGCATTTTTTTGCCGTTCACCGTCAGCCACAAACGCATATTGTCGATATCGGCTACTTCATCCTTCGTCACCAGCCAGGGTCCCAGCGGAGCAAAGGTATCGCAGCCCTTGCCCTTATCCCAGGTACCGGCCCGCTCGATCTGAAACTCCCTTTCGGAAACATCGTTGTGCAGACAGTAGCCGGCGACATAGTTCAGCGCATCTTTCTCCTCTACATAGCTCGCCTTCTTGCCGATCACCACGGCCAACTCCACTTCCCAATCGGTCTTCTTCGAGTTCCGGGGAATGACGATCTCGTCGAAAGGTCCCACGAGAGCGGTAGTAGCCTTCATAAAAATCACCGGCTCGGGCGGCGGGGTCGCGCCGGTCTCCTTTGCGTGGTCCGCATAGTTAAGGCCGATACAAATGATCTTGGAGGGGCGCGCAACGGGACTCCCCAGGCGAGCACCCTTGGGCAACTCCGGAAGTTTCCCCTTGTTGTTGTCGATGAATTTCTTCAGCCTTCCCAGGCCGTCGCCGGCAAAAAAAGCTTCATTATAATCTTCTCCGAACGCGGAGGTATCATAAAACTTCTCATCCAGAACTACACCTGTCTTCTCATTGTTCAGGGCTCCGTGTCTTATCAGTTTCATCGGAAATAATTTGATTTTTTTGTTGCCGGGTAAATCATCCGATTCATCCGTTAAATTTTTATTTTTTATCGGTCAAATAAGCTGCTGCCAAAATTGCTAATTGTTCAATTTTACAAACCCTCCGTCGATGGGGTAGTCGCAACCCGTGATAAAGGAAGCTTCTTCTGAACAAAGATACAGGATCAGGCCGGCGATCTCGGCAGGCTCCGCCATCCGCCCGATCGGCTGGGTCTTCGAAAGCTTCTCGAACATTTCGGGCTCCTTGCCCGGGTAGTTCTTCGCGAGAAACCCATCCACAAAAGGAGTATGCACCCTGGCCGGAGAGATGCTGTTGCAGCGGATATGGTCCTTGATGTAGTCACGCGCCACCGATAGCGTCATCGCCGCAACCGCCCCCTTCGTCATGGAATAGGCGAACCGGTCGGGAATACCCACCAGGGCCGCAATCGACGACATATTCAGGATCGTCCCGCCTCCCTGCGTCTTCATCAGCGGAATGGCCGCATAAAGACAGTTATATACCCCTTTCACATTTACATTGAAAAGCCGGTCGAAATCCGTTTCCGGCGTGGTCTCGACATTGCCGATATGAGATACCCCCGCGCTGTTCACGAGGATATCCACCCGGCCGATCTCCTTGAAAATATCGACTACGGGCTGCTGTTTGGACACATCGGCAACATGCGCCGAGGCCTGTCCTCCCGCCCCTTTTATCTCTTTTACCACTTCTGCCGCGTGCGATTCATTGAGATCCATCACGCAAACATGCGCGCCCTGCCTGGCGAACAGCAGGGCGACGGCCTTCCCGATGCCGCTTCCCGCTCCTGTAACGACTGCCTTTTTCTCTTTCAGACTGAACATATCTTTATTTGATTTAAACCGCTTACTATTTGATTTGATCCGCTGATTCGATCCGCTAACCTGATTCAATCCTCAAAACTGCGATTCATTCAATCCTCTAACCTACGCTTATCCTCCTTCCATCGCTGCGAAATATTCCCAATCGATCCCCTCAATCGTTCAAACCGAAGATGGGGTCCATCAACTGCCATTTTTCCCCTTCCTTGCCGCCGGGAATCTCCTGCTGGAACTTCGCCACAAACGCCTCCCATTCCTGTACCTTCGGGTTGGCCTTGTCCATCGCCGTCTTTCTCTCAAAACTGAAGGTCTCGTCCGTTTCCATGATCATGAACAACCGCGTCCTAAAGCGGAACAGCTGCATATCCGTGATGCCCGCCTCCCAAATGCTCTTTTTTATCTCGGGAGCCACACGCTGGTGCCAGTATTCATATTCGGCGATCAGTTTCGGATCATCTTTCAGATCCAGCGCCATGCAATATCTCATTTTCGTTGTTTTTTATTTATCATGCCTTGTCAAAATCGGATTGAATGATCTTATGTCCCTTTATGCCAAAAAACAACACTACAATAAAGCACAGCAAAGGTACAATATACGCCGTCTGCATACTACCGGTCTTATCTGAAATCAATCCCATCAAAAGCGGAGCAAAAGCGCCGCCGATAATCGACATAACCAGGAAGGAAGAGGCCAGTTTCGTCTCCTCTCCCAGATCTTTGATGCCCAGCGCGAAAATGGTAGGAAACATAATCGACATAAAAAAGGGCACTGCAATGACCGCATAGACGGCAATATATCCCTTTGTGAACAAGGCTACTGCTAATAATACGATATTGATCACCGCATACAGACTCAATAGACGGGCCGGTTTTATCACACGCATGAGTGCTGTTCCGATGAACCGGCCAAGCATGAATCCGACCATTGCGAAATAAGCCCAAAGTCTGCCAGCCTCTTTCTCCGGCATATCGATGACATATTTGGAGAACCTGATAAAGAAACTTCCAACGCCGACCTGTGCGCCGACATAAAAGAATTGCGCAATCACGGACCATTTCACATGACTGTATCGGAGTATCTTGACAGAGAAGCCGGTACCATGCGTGTTGGCGTCCGACTCCTGGACTTCCGGTAATTTAGTGACCAGGAACAGAACTCCGACAAAAGCGACGATGATCGCAATGATTAGATAAGGTATCCTCACCGTATTCGCCTCCGATTGCAGATAAGCATCCAACTGACCGTTCAACTTCATATTTGCCAGTTCCTCTTTCGAATGCTCGATACCGGATAAAATGAAATTGGTACCGATCAGGGGGGCTACGACCGCTCCGAGACCGTTAAAAGACTGGGCAAAATTCAATCTCTGTTCGGATGTTTCCCGGGGACCCAGAATAGAGACGTATGGGTTGGCAACCGTCTCCAGGAAGGTAGCTCCACTCGCAATTACAAACAGACCAGTCAGGAACAGCAGGTAACTGCGGTCGGAAGCGGCGGGTATAAAGAGCAGAGCGCCAATAGCATACAACGAAAGGCCAAAAAGAATACCCTTTTTATACCCGAAACGATGCATAAAAAGCCCCGCAGGGATCGCGATCACGAAATAGCCGAAATAAACCGAAAAATCGATAAGAGACGACTGAAAATCGTTCAATCCGCAGGCCTTTTTCAGGTGAGGGATCAGGATCGGATTAAGATTGTGCAGAAAGGCCCAAAGGAAAAAGAGAGAACAGATCAGAATAAAAGGGAATAAATACTTGTTTTTTGACATTGTTGATATGGTTAAAGCATCGTGAAAGAGTAAACCCGGAAAAACGGAATATTGAAAAAAGATCTGGACCCAAAGAAAAAGTATTCAGGCGGAGGATTCATGCAATTTTTTATCTGATTATTAAGCTATTTTAACATTATTTAGTAATATTGGTTGATAATCAATGAATATATCGAGGAAGAAGGATGGACGGCTCTTTTCCGGACGATAGGTTTTCGTATCTTTAAGGAGCCGTTGCCCGGCCTCGGAGAGTTGGGCGCAAGGCTCTGATCCCGAAAATGTTATCGAAAAGTTATAAGCCGGATCATGAGTGAACCTTGCGTTATTTTTGGGGTCTATTATATACAAGGATTAAAAACAACAAATCATGAAAAAGTTATTAATTATAGCATTGTCTTTCGGGCTGGCGTTCAGTGCCTCGGCTCAGAGGGGCCATTTCTCAGGAGGCGGATATCGTGGCGGATATGTCCACTATAGCGCCCCGGTAAGGGTGTATGGAGGTCTGGGCTATTATAATCCCTGGTACGGTTACGGCATGGGATATGGCTTCGGGCTCGGATACGGTTTTGGATTTGGCTACGGCCTGGGCTGGAGCCCTTATTGGGGTTATCCCTATGCTCCCTACTACCAGGACAGGTATATGCCCTCCCGGTTAGCCCTCCAGGTCGAGGATATCAAAAATGACTACAAGGAGAGGATCGCATCGACAAAGGACAACAAAAGCCTGACCGGCAAAGAAAGAAGAACGGCCGTTCGTCAGTTGAAACACGACCGCGACGCAGCCATCATCGAGGCCAAGCGTAACTACTATTATAACTCGAGGAACAGCAACGGGAACAATTACAACAATGGTTACCGGAACAACGGTTATAACGGCAACGGGAACAACAATGGCAGCAACGAGAAGAGCACCAATCCCGACGGGACAGTAAACGAATACAAACAGTAGTCCTTAGAGACGGAACAAAGACATCACCGGATTCCTTTGTTCCTCCGGCAAATTCAGCAGGAACTGCGACAAATTAAATTCAAAAAAAGCCATCGCCTCAAGCGGTGGCTTTTTTGGGGGGGAATAAAAATCGCTGCTCAATGGGAGAATGAAGTCCCGTCCCGGCATCAACGTTGCGTCATCCCGGCATCAGAGAAACCCCAATTCCAGTTTCGCTTCCTCCGTCATCATATCCTTGGTCCAGGGCGGATCAAAGGTCAGCTGCACGTGACAATCGGTCACGCCTTCCAGGGCCTCTACCTTCTGTTTTACCTCGAATATGATCTCCCCGGCGACGGGACAGGCGGGTGCCGTAAGGGTCATGACCACCTGGACATGCCCCCCTTCCCCGATCTTGATCTCATAGACGAGCCCCAGATCGAAGATATTGACCGGTATTTCCGGGTCGTGAACCGTATGGAGGACTTCCTCGATCGAGTCCCTGAGATTGGGTGTGTTCATGTGAGTGATTTTGCCTGATAGGCCAGGGCGTAGAGTTTTATTTGCTTCAGCATCGAAAACAGGCCGTTGGACCTCGTCGAAGAGAGATGGCTTTTTAGCCCGATCGCGTCGATAAAATAGACGTCCGCATCGGTGATCTCTTTCGGCGTATGACCGGAAAGCACCCGGATCACCATCCCGACAAGCCCCTTTGTGATCACCGCATCGCTATCGGCCGTGAAGAACAATCGTCCGTCCCGGGCCTCCGCATGAAGCCATACCCGGGACTGGCAGCCCCTGATCAGGTTGTCGTCCGTCTTATATATCTCGTCGATGAGCGGCAACTCCTTGCCCAATTGGATGATATGTTCATATTTTTCCATCCAATCCCCGAATAATTCGAACTCCTCGATGATCTCGTCTTGTTTTTCCTGAATGGTCATGGGATAGTTAACAAAATTTACCAGGCTATTGTTTCGGATCGGCGAACACCAGGCCCTCGCCGCCGGATCGCGGCGACCGGTTCTTACCCCAATAATTGGATGGCTTTGTGGATACCCGTCACCAGCGCGTCGATCTCGCTTTTCGTATTATAAAACGCCAGGGAAGCCCTTACAGTTCCCGGGATGCAATACTGGTCCATGATAGGCTGGGCGCAATGATGACCCGTCCTTACGGCGATCCCCTGCTTATCCAGGATCTCTCCCAGGTCAAAAGGGTGGATCGACCCCACGAGAAAGGAGAGCACACCAGCCCTTTCCCGTGCCTCCCCGATCAGCCGGAGGCCATCGATACCCCGCAGGGCATCCAGAGCATAGGCCATCAATTCATGTTCGTAAGTCCGGATATTGTCCATGCCCAGGGATTGTATATAATCCAGGGCCGCTCCCAAACCGACCGACCCCGCCATATCAGGCGTGCCTGCCTCGAATTTGTAAGGCAGGTCGTTATAAACGGTCTTTTCAAAGCTGACCGTCTTGATCATCTCGCCGCCACCCTGGTAAGGAGGCAACTGGTTTAACCATTCCTCTTTTCCATAGAGAACGCCGAAACCCGTCGGCCCATAGATCTTATGAGCTGAAAACGCCAGGAAATCCACATCCAGCTCCTGTACGTCGATCTCGGTATGCTGTATGGCCTGCGCCGCATCCAACAACACAGGGATACCCATTCCATGTGCAGCGCGGAGGACCTCCCTGACCGGGTTCACCGTCCCGAGCGCATTGGAAATATAATTGAGCGCGACCAGTTTGACCCTCTCCTTTAGCAGTCCGTCCAGTTCATCCAGGACCAGCTCCCCTTTTTCATTCACGGGTATTACCTTCAGCAGGGCGCCCCGCTCCTCGCAGATCATCTGCCAGGGCACGATATTGGAATGGTGTTCCATCGCCGTCACCAATATGGCGTCCCCCTTTTGCAGGAATTTACGCCCGAAAGAACTGGCGACGAGATTGATACTTTCCGTAGTACCCTTTGTAAAAATGATTTCGTGCGTATGGCGGGCGTGGATAAAAGCCGCAATTTTCTTTCGCCCCGGTTCATAGGCCTCGGTAGCCTGCTGGCTGAGAAAATGTACGCCGCGATGAACATTGCTGTTGATCGTCGTATAGTAGCGGTCCTGCGCCTCGAGAACGGCCAGGGGTTTTTGCGTGGTAGCCGCGTTGTCCAGGTACACCAACGGGTGACCGAAGACGGTCGTCCGGAGGATTGGAAAATCCTCGCGGACCTTCATAATATCCAGGCCCCTTTTTCTCTTTATGGTCACCGTATCACTCATGCTCCTTATTCCTTTTAAACTGTTACTCCGCCGATCCGTATCGCCCGCAATCAGAATATCCTGCCGCTGATCAGTTTGTTCACGTGTGCTTCCAGTTCCGGGATCTTTATCTTCTCTGTCACGTCAAAGGCGAAGGCATTGATCAGCAATCCCTTTGCAGTCTCTTCCCCGATGCCCCTGGCACGAAGATAGAAGAGCGCCTCGTCACTGAACTGCCCTACCGTAGACCCGTGGCTGCACTTTACATCATCGGCATAGATCTCGAGCTGAGGCTTCGAGTCGACCGTCGCTTTCCGGCCCATCAGGAGATTGTTGTTCTGCTGAAAAGCATTGGTCTTCTGCGCATCTTTATATACATGGATCTTGCCGTTAAAAACCCCCGAAGACTGTTCCGACAATACCCCCTTGTACAATTCATTACTATAGCAGTTGGGTTTGCGGTGTTCGACAAACGTATGATTGTCGACCAACTGGTTACCCGACGCCAGGTAGAGGCCATATAGATTTGTCTCCGTATGCTCTTCATTCAACAACACATGCAGTTCATTCCGTAAGAGGTCGGACCGTTGCAGGCAAAAAGTATAATTGTTGTAGACGCTGTTCTTTTTCTGGCTGACCATCGTATGCTGGACCAGCCGGGAGTTGACACCGGCCATCTCCACCAGGTAGTGATCCATCTTCGAATCCGCTTCGAGGACGATCTCCGTCAGGCTGTTGACGAACAACTTAGCCTCCGGCACGCTGCCGACCACGGATTCTATGATCGTCACCGAAGCATTCCGGTTGACCACGATCCGGTGACGCGGCTGTACCAGGAGATTGTATCCCGAAGTAAACACATGGATGATATGAAGCGGTTTGTCAAGGGAAAAACCCGCTTTCACCTCTATAAACAACCCATTGGAGAACAGGGCCGCGTTGAGAGCAGTGAAATGATATTTTTCAGATTCCTCCGAATGCCCGAAACAGGCGGCGAGACCAGGGTCCTGTACGGCCTCCGCGATCGTAATGAGCCGGATACCCTCGGGAAGACGATGCGAGGCCCCGTCGGCGGAAAGCAAGTTCCCGTTTACCAGGGTGAGCTGATAACAATCCAGGGATTCGATCCCCGCGCCGGCCACCAGCGCATGATCCACGGGTTCCGGATGCACATAGGCGTTCAATCCGGTCGATGGGTTCGCCGGGGGCGTTTGAATCGCAAAATCATCTTTCAGGAACCGCGTGATATTGGTGTACTTCCAATCCTCGTTCTTAATAGTCGGAAATCCCCGTTCAGTGAATGTATGAAAGGCCGTCTTTCTTCCTTTCAGCACTTCATTCCCCTCTTTTGCCCGACCCGCAGCCGCAATCAGCGTGTCGAATCCATTTTCCAACTCCCCATACAGGGGTATCGTAAGGTCTTTGATCATCTTTGTCTTTGATTATTGAATGGCTTCCTTTTCGCCCAGCTGCATTTCACCAAGCTGTTTCTCTTCCGCCTGTTTCTCATCGACCTGTTCCTTCAGCCAGTCGTAGCCTTTTTCTTCCAGCTCCAGCGCCAGTTCCTTGGTGCCTGACTTCACGATCCGGCCATCGTATAAAACGTGCACGAAATCGGGAACGATATAGTCCAGCAGCCTTTGATAGTGCGTGATCATCACGAAGGCATTTTTCTCCGAACGCAGTTTGTTGACCCCTTTCGATACGATACGCAAGGCATCGATATCGAGACCGGAGTCTGTCTCGTCCAGGATGGCGAGCCGGGGCTCCAGCATGGCCAGCTGCAGGATCTCATTTCTTTTCTTCTCGCCACCGCTAAATCCTTCGTTTAAGGACCTGTTGACCAGCTTTGCATCGAACTCTACCAGCTTCTGCTTCTCCTTCGTCAGTCTGAGGAATTCCTTAGCGTCCAGGGGAGCGAGTCCCTTATAAGTCCGGATCTCGGTGAGCGCTGTCTTTAAGAAGTTGATATTGGAAACACCCGGGATCTCGATCGGGTATTGAAATGCCAGGAAAAGACCTTCACGCGCGCGAATCTCCGGAGCCATATCCAGGAGATTCATCCCGTCGAAAAGAACTTCCCCTTCCGTGACATGATAGTTTTCTCTCCCGGCCAGCACGGAAGCCAGCGAACTCTTGCCCGAACCGTTAGGTCCCATGATCGCATGAACTTCTCCCGCATTGACCGTAAGGTTTATGCCCTTCAGGATCTTCTTGTCCTCTACTTCAGCATGTAAATTTTTGATCGTCAGCATTACTCTTATAGGTTGTTTGAACTATTTAATCGTATCTCCATCAAATCGAAATCCTCCTCTCGGTATCTCCCCAACATTTCCTACTCACTCCTCTTCACCAATTATTCACTACTGACCACTGACCACTCACCGCTCACTACACTATCCCACGCTTCCCTCCAGCGTAATCGACAGCAGTTTCTGGGCTTCCACCGCGAACTCCATCGGCAGCTGGTTCAACACTTCCCGGGCATACCCGTTCACGATCAGCGCCACCGCTTTTTCAGAATCGATCCCCCGCTGGTTCAGATAGAAGATCTGATCCTCCCCGATCTTCGAAGTAGTCGCCTCGTGTTCGATCGTCGCGGTATTGTTCTTCGACTCGATATAAGGGAAGGTATGGGCTCCGCATTTGTCCCCGATTAGCAGGGAATCGCATTGCGTGAAATTCCTGGCTTCTTCGGCTTTAGGCCCCATCTGCACCAGGCCGCGATAGCTGTTATTTCCATGACCGGCCGAGATCCCCTTGGAAATAATCCTGCTTTTTGTATGACGGCCGATATGGTGCATCTTGGTACCGGTATCGGCAATCTGCTTGTTGCGGGTGACCGCGACGGAATAAAACTCTCCTGTGGAATAGTCCCCCTGCAGGATTACGCTGGGGTATTTCCAGGTGATGGCGGAACCCGTCTCCACCTGCGTCCAGGAGATCTTCGCATGGTCGCCCTTGCAGATCCCGCGCTTCGTTACAAAATTATAGATCCCGCCTACCCCGTCCTTGTTGCCAGGATACCAGTTCTGCACCGTCGAATATTTGATCTCCGCATTCCCAAGCGCCACCAGCTCCACGACGGCCGCATGCAGCTGATTCTCATCACGCATCGGCGCCGTACACCCTTCCAGGTAGCTAACATAGCTCCCTTCATCGGCAATGATCAGGGTACGCTCGAACTGACCCGTATTCTCGGCATTGATCCGGAAATAAGTGGACAGCTCCATCGGGCAACGCACCCCTTTGGGGATATATACAAAGGATCCGTCGGAAAAAACCGACGCATTCAGGGCCGCGAAAATATTATCGGAATGGGGAACCACCGAACCCAGGTATTTCTTTACCAGTTCCGGGTGCTCCTGCACGGCATCGCCAAAAGAACAAAAGATGATGCCCAGCTCGTTCAACTTCTCTTTATAGGAAGTCGCCACCGAAACGCTGTCGAAGACCACGTCTACGGCTACCCCCGCCAACACCTTCTGCTCATTCAGGGAAATCCCCAGCTTTTCAAAGGTTGCCAGCAGTTCGGGATCGACTTCGTCCAGGCTATTGTATTTCTTCTTGTTCCTGGGAGCGGCATAGTAAGATATCTGCTGGAAATCGATGGCGGGCAACTCGAAATTCTGCCATTTGGGAAGCTCTTGCCTTAAAAAAGACTGATACCCCTTCAAACGCCAGCTCAACAACCACTCAGGTTCTTTTTTCTTGGCGGAAATGAACCGGATAGTATCTTCATTTAACCCTATGGGAGCAATATCCGTCTCTATATCGGTGACAAAACCGAACTCATATTCCTTATTCGCAATATTATCTATTAACTCGTTGTCATTCATGATTGCCAATTTAATCTCCGATGCAAAGATCAGGTATAAAGAGCGAAAATACTAAACTTACTAAACCGCGAAACTTTCCCCGCAACTGCAAGTCCGGGATGCATTCGGGTTGTTGAAAAACAAGCCTTTACCGTTCAGTCCGCCCTTATAATCCAGCTCGGTACCATACAGATATAAAAGACTTTTCATATCTACCACCACCTTGACGCCCTTGTCCTCGAACTCCTGGTCCGATTCCTTTCTTTGAGTGTCGAAACTCATCTGATATTCAAGGCCTGAACAGCCGCCGCCGCGCACACCCACCCGCAAAAAAGCCCCCTCGCCGGGATTCTGCTCGACCATCAGGTTTTGAATATATTCCTTGGCCGTTGAAGATACTGTAATCATAATTGGATCCTTTTAGACTATAAAAACAAATAACAGACCACAGGGGTTGTCAATTCCCTCAAATTAAACAATATTTTTCGGCTCCATGCCTTTGCAGGTCGTTATTCCGTTCAAAGCTCCTGAAATTCCGGGATTCGAAAGTCACTGCCGGTCCTGGTGCCCCGTCACCGCCTGTATGGGTCTGCCAATACAGCCACTAGGCATCTGAATATGCAACAATGACGCGATCGTGGGGGCTATATCCGTCATATTGACGATGGCGTTCGTGCTTCCGTGCTGAATACCCCAGCCCATGAACAACAGGGGGATATGCGTGTCATAGGGATTCCATGAACCATGCGTCGTACCTGTCTTGCCTTCCGATTCGAACCAGCCCGCATTCAGGGCCAGTTGCACCGCCCCGCTTCTCTTGAAATTATACCCGTTGATCATCATGGTTTTTATCGGCTCCGGGATTGGTGCTTCCCCGATCTTCGCCATGTCCACCGCGTATGCGATGCCCGGCTGCTGCTGGCAATACTCGACGGTACGCTTCTTAATTGCATCGAAATCAAGGTGATAGCCATTTATCTTCCCCATGTCAAAACTGATCTGATAGTTCATCCCCGAGCGCACCAGCTTCTCGATACCGAATCTCCCCGCCAGCATTTTATTCAGGCTGTCGACCAGCGCCCCATCGTTCCAATAATCGGCAGGAATTTCATGCTCCTGGCTGAAACCTATGGAATGCGCAGCCCCATGATCCGCGGACAGAAATACCAGGTACTGCCCCTTACCTACGCTGGCATCCAGGAATTGAAAAAAGGCCGCCAGATCCTTATCCAGCCGCAGATATGTATCTTCCGCTTCGATCGAATTAGGACCGAACATGTGCCCGACATAATCAGTTGAAGCACAGTTTATTGTCAAGAAGTCCGTGGCCTCCCCATGACCCAGCTGATACCCTTCGACCGCCTGTCTGGCGAAATCCAGGGTGAGCGTATTGCCAAACGGCGTTGCCCGGAGGCTCCCCCGGCTCCTGGCGTAGATCTCGTCGGTTTTATGCGGAAACGTGCTGGTAGTCTCGCCCGAAAACCTTCCCTCGTAGGGCCGGTCGTCCGGATCACTCTCGCGATAGGTCCCGATCGGGTATAAAGTATTCCAACCCCCGGCCGCCAGTTTTGCGGCGGGTTGGCCGCTATTGTATTTTTCGACCCAGGCCGGCAGCTGCTGCATATAATAGGTGGAAGTGATAAAATTCCCGGAGCCGTCGTCAAACCAGAATGCCGCGGTCGCCGCGTGACCCGCAGGCAGGATACTTGCCCGGTCCTTAAGAGAGACTCCTACTACGCGGGAACGGAAATTAGTCGCCAGCCGGAGTTCATCGGTCACGGTGGACACCATCAGATTACGGGGAGACATCTTCCCGCCCCTGGTGTTCGAACCCACGGCGCTGACCGTGCTGTCATCCGTACAATATTGATGCTGTCCCGTCATTTGTTCGATCCAGTCATTACTGCTGATTCCCGTCAGCGAGGGGACCGAGCCGGTAAAAATACAGGTATGACCTACCGCCGTATAGGAGGGAAGATAGTTGATCAGGGTATTTTCACAGGAGAACCCCTCCCCGATCAGTCTCCGGAATCCACCGCTGCTGTAGCGATCGTAGTATCGGTAGAGATAGTCCCAGCGCATCTGGTCTACCACGATTCCCACCACCAGCTTCGGACGGCTCAGGGGAGCCGTTGCCGGGGCGGCGGAAGCCTGTCGCCGCAAGGGTTTGCCGGATTGCGCCGCCGAAGAAAAGAAAAGACCCAAAACCAGGACGAAAAAACCAACATTCCGAAGCATGAAGAAAATTTGCGCAAAACTACGCCAAAATGCCTTATGTTCAATGCATCCCGGCGGTCATTGACACGATCATCCTTCCCGCAATTTCGAAAACCACCGATCGGTTCCCGAATTGCTCATTTATTCAAATGCGTTACTTTTGTTCAAGTTTTGAACCTTTAATCATTTCATAACATGGCAGATATTTTTGAAAAACTACTGAAGCACAACGGGCCCATCGGCCAGCATCGCGAAAGAGCACATGGATATTTTGCATTCCCCAAACTGGAGGGAGAGATCGGCAGCCGCATGGTCTTTCGCGGGAAAGAGAAGATCGTTTGGAGCCTGAATAATTACCTCGGGCTTGCCAATCACCCGGCCATACGGAAGATAGACGCCGAAGCGGCCGCCCAGTTTGGGATGGCAGCGCCCATGGGCGCCCGGATGATGAGCGGCAACAGTAACTATCACGAGCAGCTGGAAAAAGAACTGGCCGAATTTGAGGGCAAGGAAGACGCTACCCTTTTTAACTATGGATACCAGGGAATTATGAGCGCCATCGATGCCATTTGCGGACGCCATGACGTGATCGTATACGATGCCGAAAGCCACGCCTGCATCATCGACGGGCTGAGGCTCCACCCGGGACATCGCTATGTATTCAAACACAATGATATAGAAGACTGCGAAAAACAGTTGCAGCGTGCCCAGGCACTTGTGGAAAAACAAAAGACCGGCGGAATCCTGGTCATCACCGAAGGTGTATTCGGCATGGCTGGCGACCAGGGCAAACTGAAAGAGATCGCCGCCCTGAAAGACAAATATGAATTCCGCCTGCTCGTGGACGACGCGCATGGCTTCGGTACGCTCGGAAAGACGGGTGCCGGCGCCGGGGAAGAACAGGGCGTACAGGACCAGATCGATCTGTATTTTTCCACCTTCGCCAAATCGATGGCCTCCATCGGCGCATTCATGGCCGGCGACCGCGCCATCATCGACTATATCCGCTACAACACGCGCTCCCAGATATTTGCAAAAAGCCTGCCGATGCCCATCACGATCGGTAACCTCAAGAGACTGGAACTCCTCAAGACCCAGCCCGCTCTTCGCAAAAAGCTATGGGATGTGGTCTCCAAACTTCAAAAAGGACTAAAGGAAAGAGGCTTCGACATCGGAAAGACGAATTCACCCGTCACCCCCGTCTACATGAAAGGCGATGTCCCCGAAGCGACCGCAATGGTCATGGACCTGCGCGAAAACTACAATATCTTCTGCTCGATCGTCGTATACCCGGTCATCCCGAAGGGTCACATCATATACAGGCTCGTCCCAACGGCAGCCCATACCACCGAGGACATCGAACTGACGCTCCGGGCATTCGAAGAAACCAAGAAAAAGCTCGATGCCGGAGATTATAAGGTACACGCCATCCCCGACATGGCGCAGGCCTGATCTTATTGCCGGCATAACCGGCATAATCTGATGGCCCGGCCCAATCCATAAGCAATTATGGACTGCTGTAAAAGGAAAGACACGCCGATTGGCCGGCCCCGGGTCCATTCCAGCCGCGGCCATCCGAACCGTGGCCTGCCGTTTAAACCCGGGGTCGTTTGAGCCCGCGCCATTTGAACCCTGAGCCAATCGAATCGTCCGGTTCGGACCCAATCAGCGGCCTCAGGTTCAAACGGGAGGCGTTCGAACCTGAGCCATTCGAACCAACCATTGACACGGGAGCATTCCGACCGGGCTGACCGAATCGCGGCGACCGGAAACAGGTCAATCGGATATTGTCAATCCGGCTATTATTTTATTATAATAATGCAGGCTGCGGGTCATGAACAAGACGTAACAATGTTATAATAATGGCGTAACATTTAACATATTAATCTCTATTTTAATACGTATTGATTTTCCCACCCGATGAGCGGGCATACTAAACATTCCGGGTAACCGCCAAAAGCAGAGAAGGTAAAATATTGAGGAGCAGAGGATAACATAATAAACAAAAAAGCCTCCCTGTAAGGGGAGGCCGCACTAATCAAATACCATTAACCATTAAACCTTATCCTATGAAAAATCAAATATAAGCCGATAACGTCGAATTATCATGGTAAGTGGGGATTTTTTTTAAACTTTGCTCCGTAAATTGACCCGGATCAATCACGTCCGGGCCATTTGATCCTTTCCAGACAACGCTTTGACTTTTGCAGACCTATCCGGTAAACCATCGACCTGTAAACGCCATCGACACATAAACGCCACCGAATAGTAAGCCATCGACCAATAAACCATCGCCCGATAAGCCGTCAAACGAAAAACATGCGCAAAATTGTCGTCGCCATCACCGGAGCCAGCG
This sequence comes from Puia sp., assembly GCA_031292515.1. GTDB lineage: Bacteria > Bacteroidota > Bacteroidia > Chitinophagales > Chitinophagaceae > Puia. Next base: position 96,958 of record JARLGZ010000004.1, read on the forward strand.
GCTCGATCTACGCCAGGCTCCTGCTCAACAAGCTCGTGGCCTTAAAAGACCAATGGGAAGCGCTTTCGGTCGTAATGACCGAAAATGCAAAAGAAGTATGGGAAACAGAGTTGGAAGACAAAGCCTATGACCACTATCCCGCCGATACCGTTCGCTTTTTCTCCCAGCGGGATTTCCGCGCACCCTTCGCGTCTGGCTCCGGCCGTTACGATACGCTGATCATCATACCCTGTTCGATGGGCACGCTCGGCCGCATCGCCACTGGCGTCTCGTCCGATCTTATCACCCGGGCAGCAGATGTCATCCTGAAAGAAAGAAGAAAATTAATCTGTGTCGTCCGGGACACCCCCTATAACCTGGTCCATATCCGGAATATGGAGACCGTTACGCTGGCAGGAGGCATCATCTGTCCCGCTACGCCCTCTTTTTACAGCCGGCCCAAAACCATCGAAGACGTGGCTGCCACGGTCGTCGATCGGGTCCTCGACCTCGCGGGACTGGATATCAGTACATTCCGTTGGGGAAACGAAAATAGTCAGTAGGCATTGGTGACTATCGCAGGTCTTCCACATCCACCCCGGGGAACTTCGTCTTGTCAAAAGTGAATTGCGCGTCCGTGAGCGGCGCATTACCATTTAGGTTGCTGGTCGTGATCGTATAGACATTCCCGCTCTTATCCAGTAGCTTGAGGCTTGCCATGGTATGCCGGACCTTATCGATGTACAGGTAGGACTTGTAGTAGGGCTTTGTCTTGTCCACCGGCGTAAGCTCCACCTCCTGGACGGTCCTTCCGCCTTGTTTGGATTCTCCATTCAGCTTGTACAGGAAGTCCTTGTCGTAGAAGTCGGTGAAGAATTTTTCGGGGCTGATCGTCGTCGCGGTGGGATCTGACTTGGAAATGGTTACCTCATTGGAAGCCTTGTCATAGGTCCAGACGTCTTTTCCATCGCAGAAGATCTGTTGACCCGTAACATTAATATGATATTTGGTGCCTTTGATATAGATCGTGCCGCTCTTGTTGCCCTGCAGCTTGCCCTTCGAATCTTCCACCCTGAGGTTGAAATTAGCCTGTATCGCTTTGTAGGACTTCAATTTGGCGCTCAATCCATCCAGCACCTTCTTCGCGTCCGGATCGCTTTTACCGAGACTGTTGTTCTGCGCCTGGGCCACCAGGATGAATCCTCCGAGCAGTAAACTTGTAACGATTGACTTCTTTTTCACGTTTTTGTTTTTTAAACCGGTGGATCGCCGACGATCCACGGACCTCAATGAAGGCGCAAATATATCAGAAAAGACAGAGGGTTCGATAAAATATTATCCCAAAATTCCAAATAAAGACCCACCCGGGTACCCGGCAGCCAGGCCCCACCCGGCATTTATCCGCGCTGTCCTATAAGCCCCTGCCCAGATAGTCGTCGAGCTCCATTTCCGACTTCATAAGCACGTCCCTGGGTTTACTGCCCTGGCCGGGACCAACGACGCCAGCCGCTTCCAACTGGTCCATCAACCTTCCTGCACGGTTATAGCCGAGTTTCATCCTGCGCTGGATCAACGAAGTAGAACCGATCTGGTTCTGAACGATCAGTCGGGCTGCATCGCCAAACAAAGGATCCCGGTCGGCGGGATCGAAGTCCTTGCCTTCCATGTCTTTCTCGTCGCCGGTGTACTCAGGCAACATGAAGGCCTGGGGATACCCCCGCTGCTTGCCTATAAAATCCGTGATCTCTTCTACCTCCGGGGTGTCGACAAACGCGCACTGCAAACGGGTAATCTCGCCATTATAGGAGATCAGCATGTCCCCTTTCCCGATCAACTGCTCGGCGCCACCGGCGTCCAGGATGGTCCGGGAGTCGATTTTCGAAGATACTTTGAAGCCGATACGGGCGGGGAAGTTCGCCTTGATGGTACCGGTGATGATATTGACGGAGGGACGCTGCGTCGCGATGATCAGGTGGATGCCCACCGCCCTCGCCAACTGCGCAAGGCGGGCGATCGGCATTTCGACTTCTTTGCCGGCCGTCATGATCAGGTCGGCGAACTCATCCACCACCAGCACGATAAACGGCAGGTACTGGTGCCCTTTCAACGGATTCAGCCGGCGTTTGATAAACTTCTCATTATACTCTTTTATATTCCTCGCATTAGCTTCCTTCAGCAGATCGTACCGGTTGTCCATTTCGATACACAGCGCATTCAGCGTATGGATCACCTTTTTGGTGTCGGTGATGATGGCCTCTTCTTCGCCGGGCAATTTCGCCAGGAAATGTTTCTCGATAGTCCTGTAAATGCTCAGCTCCACCTTTTTCGGATCGACGAGGACCAGTTTGAGCTGCGAAGGATGCTTCTTATAAAGAAGCGATACCAGGATCGCGTTTAATCCCACCGATTTCCCCTGCCCGGTTGCACCCGCCATCAGCAGATGGGGCATGGCCGCCAGGTCCACGATAAAGTTCTCGTTATCGATTTTCTTCCCGATCGCAATCGGGAGATTGAAATTGCTGTTCTGGAATTTGTCGGACGACAACAGGGTCTTCATGCTCACAATAGTCTTCTTTACGTTCGGCACTTCGATCCCGATCGTGCCTTTTCCGGGAATGGGCGCGATGATACGGATACCCAGCGCCGCCAGGCTCAGGGCGATATCGTCCTCCAGGTTCTTGATACGTGAGATACGGACTCCCGGCGAGGGGACGATCTCGTAAAGCGTGACGGTAGGCCCCACCGTGGCACTGATCTTCTGAATGGCAATGTCGTAGTTCTTCAGCGTATTGATGATCTGGTTCTTGTTCGTCTCCAGCTCCGAAGCATCCTGGACGATCCTCTCGCTTCCGTGCGCTTCCAGCAATTCCAGCGAGGGATATTTGTAATCGCGGAGATCCAGCGTGGGCTCATAGTCGGCCTGCGGCACGCCCGACCGGGTAAAAGGATCCTTCTCCGGATCCACTTCTTCTTCCGTCATATCCCCGATATCTTTCTTTGCCCCGCTCTCTTTCTTCCCGATCTCCAAGGGATCCCCTTCATCAGGACCGGGTTCGGGCACCCGCTTGATCTCCAATTCCAGGTCCGGTCCGGGTTTGAGGTCCGATCCGGCTTTTTTGCCGCCCGTCTTTCCCGAAACCGGGTCCAGGGGTGCCAGGACCTGGGGTATGTCTTCGATACGTACCGGCACATCGTCCGCCATTGCCGGACCGGCATCGGTATCCTTTTCGAACAGTTCGAAATTGATTTCATCGTCGGCCGGTTCATCCTGACCGGGTGAGAAAGCGACGACGCCCCCTTCCTCTTTTAAAAGATTCCCACCACGTCCGTTGCTAAAGGACTCTTCGACGAACAACCGGGCTCCGCCCTTGTCATCCCCCTTGCCTTCTTTGACTCCTTTACCGGCTTTGCCCTTCTCCGTCACCGGCACGAGACCTGCCTCCGCCAGTTTATTCTTCTTAGGCAGCGTCGGAACTTTAAAGACAGGATTGAAGCGCCAGATGAAATAGGCCAGTCCCGCGACAAGCAGCAACGCGGCCGTGCCCAGCCAACCCAGGAAACGGGTGAGCCAATCGCTGATCATATCCCCCACAGCGCCGCCCCAGGCAAAAGAATTTCCTTTTGTGACAAAAGCCAGGGCTACTGAAAAGAACAACAGCCCAGCCAGCACATACCGCAAATTGCGACCTATCGAAAATATTTTCCGTTTGAACAGGAGATTCGTCCCCACAATAAAGAAAAAAGAACAAAACAGATACGAAGCAAGGCCGAAACCTTTATAGAAGAACTCGTGAGAGATCAACGCACCCAGATTGCCCAGCAGGTTGGCTACTTTTACATCCGTCGAAGGCAGCAGGATGGAAGACCCTCCATGAAAGACCTTGTCCTGGTCTTCCCGCCAGGTGAACAGATAAGAAGTAAATGCAATAAAAAGAAACAAGGCCAGGAGCAGGAACACCGCACCCGTGATCTTATGAGTGCGCTCATCCTTCACGATTTGCCCCACCGTAACCTGGTTTTCCTTTTCAGGTTTCAGCGTAGATGGTTCGGAAGATTGGCTTTTCCTGGACTTTAATCGGTTTGCCATACGGGACAAAGATAATTAACGCAAATTAATTGTAATTTTCACTTTCAACAAACAGGATCCGTGTAACCACCTGTCTCTTATGTCAAACTGCCGTTCTTATAGGATTCCGGCCCGGCGAAGGATGTCCGGGCGCCAAACCGGCTCTTGCATAAGATTTGTCGCCGGGTTCCTGCGATTTGTTATCGGCCTCCTCTTTTACATGCTGACAGGCTGTGTTCCGATAGATCATCTATATGCCCAGAAAAACCCTGTAAACGCACAAGATAGCGGTAATATTTCAGGGAGGCCAATAACCACTGCGAATTCCACGCCAAAAGACGCGCCGGCACTCCGGAACTTTCACGCCGTCCGCAGCGCCATCGCCGACACAGGGCTTCCCTCGGACACCGGCCGTATACTGGACCTCGCCCGGGTACGCTATCTCGCTCCGATCACCGCACGAATTCATTTCTTTGCCCGGGCCCGAAGCCCGCGGGGTATGGACAGCATTCCCGGCCTCGCAGAAGCCCCGCTTTTTTCCCCCGAAATGGCCCGGGGTGTTGCGCCGGGAATCATCGAAAAAGAAGTCTACCTGCAATTCCCGTTGTCAAACAGCGGGGATACCACCGTGCGTGTCTATTTTTTTCCCGGCCTCTTCATCTCAAAAATGGAAATCTTTCGATTGCCGGGACGCCCAACGCATACCGCGATCCCTGTGAAAGACCTCATCCTGACAGGCCCCTCCGATACCGGATTTTTGCCTATCACTGTGAGCGCCCATGACACGGCCTGGTTCGTCGCACGCATGAGACTGGCGCGCACACCCGTCAACAGCCTGGTGCCGCAAGTCGTTGAAAATGATTTCATGCCTTATTTTAAGAACCGGCTCCAGGCCCGCAGGGCCAATATCAGCCTGATGACCTACCTGACTTCGGGGATCCTGCTCATGATGATCTTTTATTCGATGGCCGTCTATATACAAAGCCTGAACAGGGAATTCCTGTATTATTCTCTCTACGCGGGCCTGATGGGTATCATGCTGTTCCTGGAGTCCTATTTGTCCGTCTCGACGACCCCATGGAATTATTTCTTCCAGAGCTGCCTGGACTTCCTCATACAGGGAGGATCCATGTTTTGCTATTTTCTTTTTATCCGGAAATTCCTAGACACCCGGGAGAGCCATCCCTTCCTGGAGAAGGTATTGGTCGTGGGCCAGGTCTTACTGGTCTGCTGCCTGCTGCTGTTCTCTGTTTTCTATTTCTTCACGGATCGATTTGTCCTGCCCTATCTGATAGAGAATATCACCAAGCAACTACTGCTGGTCTCGGGCATCATCTTCATCGTCTACGGGTTGATCCGTAAAGACGACCTGATGAACTACCTGGTCGCGGGCATCGTCGTCCTGATCATCTTTTCCATAGCCTCTTTCCTGATGATCATCACCCGTTTCCATCCTTCGCCATCGCCCACCAGCATATTCAACAACGCGCTCATGTACTATGAGATCGGGTTGGTATTCGAACTCATCTGTTTCCTCTCCGGCCTCGCCTACAAAAACAGGCGGGAGATCATAGAGCGGGTAAAGGAGCGGGAAAGGCTCAAACTGGAAAACGAACGAAAAGAACTGGAGAAACAGCTTGCCGTACTCGAAGCGCAGCAGGACGAACGGGATCGCATCTCCCGGGACATGCATGATGAGTTGGGATCCGGCGTGACGGCCATCCGCCTGATGAGCGAAATCGTAAAAAGCAAAATGAAGGAAAAAACCCTTCCCGAGGTGGAAAAGATCTCCAATTCCGCCAACGAGCTGCTGAACAAAATGAATACCATCATCTGGACGATGAGCAGTTCCAACGACTCCCTGGAGAACCTGATCAGCTATATCCGCGTTTACGCGGTAGAATTCTTTGAGAACACCGCCATAGAATGTCATTTCAATCTTCCGGTCTCGATCCCGCCCACGGAAATAAACGGCGACAAAAGAAGGAATATCTTCCTCTCCATCAAAGAAGCCCTGAACAACGTACTCAAGCATTCCCAGGGAACCCTCGTCCGCATCACCGTCCTGCTGGACGACAGGCTGACCATAGAAATCGCCGACAACGGCGTCGGGATCAACATGGAAAAAATGAGGAAATTCGGAAACGGCCTGAACAACATGAAAAAAAGGATGGCCGGCATCGACGGAGACTTCAGCATCGATCACGAAGCAGGGACCCGGGCCCGCTTCAGCGTGGGATTATAAGATTTGTCGAATCCCGCGCCGGTCATTTAAACGTATCCGGGCCTTTTATCTCCCGGTAAGGCTTACTGAAAAAATCTCCTACGATCGTATTAAACTGATCCCTCTTAAAGATGGGCGTCGAATGCCCGGATTCGGGGATGATCCATAGATAGGACCGGGGAATATTTTGCGCAATCAACACCGTATGCGGCACCGGGATCGCATCGTGGTCGCCGCCGATGACCAGCGTAGGGCATTCGATGGCCGACGGATTATTCCCATACCTGGGTTTGAAGGGGTTTCTCATTTCGCAGGACACTCCCTGCAAAATGATGCCGGCTATTGATACGATGATGGCGGTGTTTGTCATGATCCGTTTCATACGCTAAAATTTTCCAATGAGAATAAAATGACCACCGGAGGATGGATTCAAAAGCCATCCGGGCGCAGCCGGTCGGTTGAGTATTCATCGCTTATCCGGCTCACTAACCGAAAGCAATTCCCCCAGATAATTTCCCCAGATAGCCGGAAGCGAATTCGTGCCGTGACCCTGCGTTTGATCCGTTATCGGCAGCAGGATGAACCGCCCCTTCGCCACATTCCTGATCTCAGGTTCCATGATACCCAATTCAGCCGGGTTGATCTGATCGTCGGCAGAATTGATCGCGAACAAAGGCGCCTTGATCTTCGACAAGACGGAGGACGGATCATAGTCCCTCGAGGCATCCAGCTGGTAGATCAGGTCGTTGGCATCCATCGACGCATATCCTCTTTGCAGACCCTCGACCATCTTGTCCGCTTCTTCCCGGGTCGGAGCGCGTTTCTGCAATTGAAGAGGGCTGCTGTTCATAAAGAACAGGGAAGATCCCGCACCCATGAGACCCTGCACCGGCTCTGCACTATACTCTCCGCCCTTCCAGGCAGGATCCGCTTCGATCAGGTTGATCGCCATCTTCCGCATCATCCGGTTCCGTCCCGCAATGGCGACCGGTAGACTCGCCAATGGCAGCAGCGCATCCATAAAATCGGGATAGACAGCCCCCCAGATCCAGGTATGCATGCCTCCCATAGACGTTCCCATCACCAGCCGCAGATGATTAACGCCCAGATGCTCCGTAAGCAGGCGATAATTGGCAAGCACCATATCGTCATAATTGTATTTCGGAAACCGCATATGCAATCCCTGGCTTGGCTTGCTGGATTTTCCATGACCAATCCCGTCGGGCAGGATAATATAATATTTTGCAGCGTCCAGGAGCTGGCCCGGCCCAAACAGGACGCCCGCAAAAGAAGCCCCCAGAAAACCGCTGCCGCTGCCGCCCGTGCCGTGCATGATCAGGACCGCATTGGTCACCTTGCCAAATCTGTCTTTCACCGGTTTACCAAGCGTCTGATAGTGAATCTTCAAAACAGGCAATGTGGTATCGCCACTACGAAAAGGGAAACGGTCGATCAGGAAGTCTCCTTCTTCCGGCTTGACGATAAACCTCGTCTTCACGTCTCCCCCTCCCCTGCCTGTTGCCTGCGCACAGGCCATCACTCCGGCCAGCATCATCGACGCTGAAAAAAGGACCCTTTTCATACTTCTTGCATTAAACTTGTTTTGAATCCTATGAAGATACTAAAAGCCCGGTTTCGATTTTAACATTCCCCTTAAAACACCATTTTTACCGGTTCTCTTTCAACCCGATACGCCTTTTTGAAAAGTTAAAATATCAACTCCCGGTATCGATACAAAACAATCATGGCACGGTAATGGAACCTCGCATACCGGAACGATCAAGCGAACCGGATTAATAGATCCAACGGGATTAAATAAATCCAACGGATTATTCATTTAAAAATATATGATTATGAGTATCTCAAACAATCCAACTGAAAGTTATTATGAGGATCAGTCCCCAAAAAGAAACGGGAAAAACACGGCAATAATAATATTGGCCATCGCCTTCCTCGGCAGCCTCGGCTATTTAATGTTTGATGCCAGTAGCCACAGGGCCGTCGTCACCGGGAATGAGACGAAAATTTCACAGGTGACCGACGAGAAAGGCGCGATCCAAAAGAGCTTTGACGAATCGCTGGTTCGACTCGATTCGATGACCAGTCTTTCCAACGGCTTACAATCGAAACTGGCGAATAATAACGCCGAAATCGCGAAAAGAAAAGCGGCGATCCGGAGCATCCTCAACAAGAGCAATGCAACCGCAGCCGATCTGGCAAAGGCAAAGGAGATGATCGCCTCGCTGAACACAAAGATCACCGGCATGGAACAGCAGATTGCCCAACTGACGACGGACAACCAGGGCTTAACCCAGGACAAAGTGGTCCTGACGCAAGACAATTCAAAATTGACCGACGACATTACGTCAACGACCACCATTAATCAGGGTCTTGAAAAGAAAGTGGATATTGCTTCCACGCTAAACGCAACCAATATCGCCATTACCCCGGTGGATGTAAAGAAAGACGGTAGGGAAAAAATGACCAGTACCGCAAAACGCGTCAACAAGCTGATCATCTCTTTCGATGTGAACAATCGAATCGCCCAATCCGGAAGCACCGATATCTATGTCTGTGTGATGGGACCTGGCGGGAAGAATATGGAGGTGCAATCGCTGGGGTCGGGAACTTTCACAACCCGCGAAGAAGGGGATAAGCCCTTCACGGCCAAAGTGCCCGTACAACTCGATTCGGCAAAGGAGAAGAAAGTCGAATTCGGCTTTATGCCCGGCGGAAATTTTCAGCAAGGCAACTACACCATCCAGATCTACCAGAATGGCTTTAAGATCGGCGAAGCAACCCGCGAGTTGAAAAAGGGCGGCCTGTTCAGCTGATGCCTCGGGAGCATTGGACCATTCACCGGATAAACCCGGTGCGTTCGGTCAACAATCAATAAAACCGGTCCCCTCGGCTAATCACTCCGGGAGGTCCGGTTGATTCGGGATGCCTTCTTCTTCCTAAAAATTGAAATTGGTGCTGAAACGCAGTCCCAAGGTGGAAATGCCCGGATGATACAGGTAGGTGAATCGCTTGACCAAATCCACCCGGATGGCGGAGATTATATTGTAGATACCTACGCTGGCCTCGATATAAGGCGCGCTCCCCATCGTATAGGTTGACAAGATCCCCGCATCCGTCAACGGGAATTTCATCTGCGATGGGTTCAGGGCGGGATTGTTTGCATCCCTGACACCCCCATAGAGGATCTTGCCGGCGATAACCTCCCGCAATCTCAGCTTCTTCAGCAACGGGATCTTGTTAAAAAAGAACCCATTGAAATAGTGGTCGACATTTAACCCCGCAAAATGATCGTTTACAAACTCTTCGACATTCATGAGATTATAAGCGAAAAAACTGTAGAAATAGGACTGGTTGGCGGGGGCGATGACCAGCAGCGGGAAAGGCAGCGTACCGGCCAGGTATCCCGCGTTGAGCGTGACATCCGTATAACCGAATGGGGCCTCAAAGAAACGTTTGTTTATATTGAGATGAAAGGCGTCATAATTATACTGCCCGCCGAAAAGACCGCTGACGCCTTTCGCATATTGCAGGGTGATGATCGGATACTTGTTGACAATATTTATTCTGCCCGCCTTGTTCTGAAAGAATTGTTCATGAGGAGCCCACCTCACCGAAGCGGATATTTCGCCGATCGTAATCCGCGTGGCTGTATCGAACATGCCGGGACTCGGCTCATACAAATAGGTGAGCGATCCCGCCGGGATCTGTCTCCAATACTTCATGCCCGCGGTATAGGTCAGGTGATTCCCGAATTCCCGGACATAGGTCATCCGGAAAATATCGTTATACAGCCATTTCGAATTGTATCCACGGCTGAAAGAGCCCAGGAAACTATTGCCCTGCGCAAAAAGATCCTCCTGCCCGGGATTTCGCGTGTCCCGCATAAAACTGGCCTGTATATAATGGAAAGGATAGGTATAGATCGATTTGTGGTTGAACGCATAGGCGCCATTCAGGTAGTACTTCCACTGCTGGTCTTTCGTCCCGTAGGCCACATAAGAATCAAAAAAAAGCGTTTTGCTCATTTTGGTGTTGGTCCTGCCGCCAAAACGAAACCGCTGTCCCTCGACCGGGTTGAACGTATAAAAATTGCCGATGGGACCCACGTCGAATTTACCGGCCGACTTATATCCTATCGTAAACGCGGTGGTATAATCCATCAGTCTCCTGTAAGGTCGCATTTTTAGGAGACTATCCGTATTCGTATAGGTCTTCGACTCCGATTCGCTGAGCGGAACCGGACGGCCATCCTCCCAAAACGGCGCCGGCTTGCGTGAGGCATCCGGCAGGCTGTCTTCGGCCGGGCCGCTGAAAACAGCGTCTGCGAGCGTGGAATCCGATAGCTGCGTAATGACGACCTTCCGGTTGGCAAAAATCCCGCGAGTATTGGCGAAGGCGGAGAAAAATGCGGACAAGTCCGAACTCGCCAGGTGGTAACGCTCTCCGGGCCCTTTCTCAAACTCCTGCTCGACGGTGAAATGCCTCACCCAATTGAGATTTGCGTGTTTGTCGATCCCCATTTCCACCCGCCGGATCGCGTAATTCCCATCCAGGGTGATATAGAGTATACCCTTGAACAGCAGATCTTCCGGGTTCCTCGGCTCGAAATACAGCTTGACCAGCTTTACGCCGTCCTCTTCGATCGTATCCCGGATGAAATACCGGTAAAAGGTCGGAGCAAGTTCCGCAACGGGACTGACGAATTGCATCGTGAACGCCGGGATGGCATTGTCGTAAATATTGATGTCTTCATAAATCCTGCTGATCGCGGATTGGATACCCCTCATATCGATATACTCCCCGTAATCCACACTTTTTTGACCCAGCAGGATCTGCTTCTTTCTTTCGGGTTGCCGTTGGTAATAGTGCTGGGTAAGCACCTCATGCAGGTATATCGAACTCAGCGATTTTCCGGGTACCGTCGTCGTGTCCACATTTTCAAAAAAGAAACGGAACTTTTTGACGGGCCAGCTATGCGTTATGAGATGCGGAGGACGCTCGATAAACATGCGGACCTTTTCATACTGCCGGTAAGAGAGATAAGGCCGGCCGGTGGGCCCATTCTTAGACTTGTTTTCTATCACTTTCCGGATCAGCTCTACGGCGGGGTTATTCTTATTCCTGTATTTTTTTCGCTTCCCGTTGACGACTACATCCTGCATGGTCATATAGGACTTCGCTAAAGCGATGGCGACCTTCTGTATACCGCTGTCCTGAAGCGATAGCCACTCTGGAGAATATCCCGTGGCCGTAAACGCCAGTTTTTGCACACCCCGGTCGACAGTAAACCGAAATCTCCCGTCATTGTCCGTCAGGACGCAGCGGTTGCTATTTTTTATGCAGACACTTACATTTTGCAGGGGAACCCTAGTCACCGAATCCATCACGATGCCGGTGATCGTTTTAGTCTGTGCGGCAACGGCCAGGCAAGCTAAGATCGGGAGCAGGAATATGGTGGTACGCTTCAGAATATGGATTGCTTGCTTTTTTTAAAAATAAGCAGTTTTACCCAAACCCCATAATCTTATAGCTAAACGAAGTTTTATCTGCAGAGGTTGTCTTCGACAAACCGCGGCAGTCGGCCGCTGCAAACTGCAAAAGTCCGCCGCGAATTTTCGCACGCCTGCCCCTGCCACAATCCATCGCAAGCGCCGTCATGCTATCACAGTCCCGCGACTAAGAACGCATCGTGCCGATCTTTTTTCCCTGCCAGCCGGGGAACAGGACCGTGTCATCGCTGATCTGCAAATGACGGTCCGCGACTTCGCTGAATACGCTGCGGAAATCGGTGGTGACCGGAAGATCGCGCCCGTCTTCGAGATTTTCCACGGCCAGCTCACGCAGTTCGCCATGTACGATACCTCCGTTTACACCATTGCCCAGGATGAAATTGCAGGAGCCTCGTCCATGATCGGTGCCCCCCGTTCCATTTTGTTTCACCGTACGCCCGAATTCGGTCATGGTCATGACAGTGACGGAATCCTGGAAAGCCTCCATATCGGCCCAGAAAGCGGCCATGCTGTTGCTGAGATCCGAGGCGCTGCGTGCAAATACACCCGATTCCGTGCCCTGGTTAAAATGAGTGTCCCAACCCGTGGACTCTGCAAATGCCACTTCAAGACCCACATCCATTTTTATCAACTGTGCAATTTGTTTCAACGCATTCCCCAACGGGCTGAAAGGATAGACAGCCCCATTCTCCGGGCGGTAGTTATGCGTGTCCATCTTCTGCAGCATCTTTACCGCGTCGAAACTCTCCTTGCCGGTATCCTTCAGCAAATCCGAAGAAGCCTGGTCGTACAGGTCTTCAAAACTCCTGGCCGCCATATTGGCCGCCAGCGGATTGCCCTTCATCTGGATCGCGAAATCCTGCAGGTCGCCGATGGCAACGGTCGGATTGTCTCCATAAAAAGACCGGGGCATGGAAGGGGTCAGGCTTACTGCCCGGAAAGGACTGGCATCATGGCCCAGCAAACCGATGGCACGGTTCAGCCATCCGCTTGGCGTGCCCTTGCTAAAAGGGGTACCGGACTCCATATAGTCCTGCGCATCGAAGTGAGACCGGGTGTTATTGGGCGAGCCGATCCCATGTACAATTGCCAGCCGCTTATCCCGGAACAGGGGCTCAAAGGATTTCATGGCCGGATGAAGCCCGAAACGTCCGTCCAGGTCGATCAACGGGCTTCCCTTCGGGCTATTCGTGCTGTTCTTCGCTGCCGACATAAACAGCGTCGGACGGGCAGCCTGCAGATAGGGATCCGTAAGAGGCGTGACAGCCATAAGGCCATCCATCGCGCCCCGCTGAAAAATACAGATCAGCACCTTGCCCTTCTTATACAGTCCGGTCGATTTGACGCTGCCGGCAGCACGCGCGACAAAGCCCGGCACGCCTCCTATACTGATTCCAAACAGGGCCAGCCCACCCGCCTTTAAAAATCCTCTTCTCGTTGCCATACCTGATAGTTTATTAAGATGAATAAATCCCACCCAATTCCATCCCCCCAATTTGCGTCCATTCGCATCTCTTTCTTATTCGCATCGCCAGCATCCTACTATTCCCGCAATCCGTGTCCTTGCTGTTCGCGTCATCAGCGTCTTTGAAACTCCGGCGATCCGATAATAATCCCTACGACCTGTGAAAGCAGGGGGCTATTGCTCACAGCCGTTGCCGGTTGCACCAATGGCTCCTTCTCATATTCCATCATCGTCCCATCTCCCAGTTCGCTCCCTGGCCCCTGATCCGGGCCGTTCCGTTGCAAGGACCGTCTTGTCTGCGGATCCTGTCTCTGCCTGTTCTGAGCGGTCTGTCGATTTTGCATTCCATCCATACCCAGCGCCGCCCCCGCATTCCGGCTTGCGTCCATCCCCTTCGTCGCTTCCATATTCTGATCCGCTCCTATATTCTGTGTTGCCAGCCCGTCTTGCCCCGTTCCCGATGCCCCGGACTTTCCCGAAGCATCCCCGACCTTTTTTTCGAGAGCCGGATCATTCAGCAAGGGCGTCAGCCGCCTGATGGTGGCAGTAAGATCCCGTTCCGGCATGAGCAACCTGCAGTAGGTCACCAGTGCAGCCCCCGTACTCTCAGGTTCATGATGGTTGTTGAGCGCCGCCAGCGAGAACGCGATACCCGGAATCCGCCCGGAAGCCAGCGCCAGTCCAAAATTCATCCGGCTTAACAGAGAACCTGTATTGATCCAATACTGACCCTTGTCGGGGAACCCGGTCGGCGCCTGGTAATAGTATATCTTCTGGCCCATCTTCGTGATCCAGGTATAGAGCGGGTAAGGCATCGTGATACTGGCTCCAAGACCTCTTACCGAACTGATGGCAAGTTCAAAAGGTGATTTTATCTTCTCACGGAGCGCCTCCCTGCTCCAGAATTCCCGGGATCCGACGATCGTCAGCAATACCTGCCGGATATCACCGTCTTTGTCCATAAAGGTCTTCGCCATCTTATCGACCAGGCTTTGCGGCGGATCGTCGCCGACGAAACGAACCGCGATTTTTCGCGCTATAAATTTTGCGGTAGACGGATGGTGCGCCAGCATCTTTAAAAGATCCACCCCCTCCTCATACCCGCCACCCGCAGAAAATGTCTTACCCATGATCGTCTTTTCCCCGTTATCGTGCCGGTTCGGGGCAAACAGGAAATCGCCTTCATGGACAAAGCCACCCAGCTTCAGCCGGTCTTCTCCCATCGTCTCTACCAACTTCCTGGCCCCGTTGCCATATTCCCCCATCGGGTAGACGGTCCATCCCGTCAGCACGCGTGCTACCTGCGTCACATCCGTCTGTGAATACCCCCCGTCGACACCCAGCGTATGCAGTTCCATCACCTCGCGCGCATAGTTCTCGTTGAGCCCTTGCCCTTGCTTACCACCGTTTCCGAACGGCTTACCGGCAAAGTTGGTATTCCTGCCCGTGCTGCTGAAATTATCAAGATAGAAAAGCATCGCCGGCGATTTCGCGGTAGCCAGCAACAGGCCTTCAAACCTGCCCAGCGCATTCGGACGGATGACATCCCGCTCATAGGCGGGAATAAATTGTGAACAGTCGTTCTTTGTGATGGATACATTGAAGTGGTTAAACCAGAAATCCGTAAGCACCTCCTGTAATTGGTTCTGCGTATAAGCCGCCCGCAGGATCTTCTGGTTGACGAACTGTCTGAAAAGTTCCTTTTCCGGCTTGATTCCTTTTTGCCGCATATAATCCTCCAGCTGCGCCCGGTATTGTTTCTTATCTCCCTTGTCCACCGAATCCTTATCGATCAGTCCGTCGCGGACTGCCATCCGCAAAACCTGGCCGCCTTTCAGAAAAGTCTTTATAATTTCTTCATTACTCAGGGAGAGCGCATCATAACCGCTTAACAGCTGATGCAAGGAATCGTCGGGATTGTCCGCACGCAACTGCTGATAAAACCATTTTTCAAGCCCTTCCTTCACGACTTCCCCGACCTGCCCCGGCGTGGCGCCAAAGGTGAACCGGTCCAGCAGATGAGCCGCCGCCTGCCGCTCCGTAAGGCCCGCCGCCTTATACGGGAAAAGAGCGCCGGAAGCCTCCGCCCCGTACCCATCATATCCGGCCGGCCGCAGAGCATGATCGTCTGTCGTTCCACCCAACCCCGGGGGATGGCCCGTCTCGCCGCCCTTTTCCTTCGCAAGAAAGGACGACAGCACGCAAACCATGCACACCGGCCATACGGCCAGCTTACCTATTCGTTTAAACAGGGACCTGTTTACCCCGGGCTTATTCATTGTCACCCCGGTCTTATTCGTTGTCATTCCGGCCATAGTCATTCATTAACGGTTTCGTCTTCACAATCGTACTTTTCATCACGACCAGTAGGACGGCAAAAACCGCATGGGGTTTAAACGGGACTATGATAAGGCCCCGAATAAAGCCCGTTAATGACTCTCCCTGTAGCCCTCGCCAAATGCCCGCGGAGTGTGATCCCGCGGAAAAAATCCATACGGGATGACACTCCGCTTGCTTAGACCGGCAGCTGTCTGCCGATGTTCCCGCCTGTTAATGATAGTAGTAAGAATGGTGGTAAGGATGACCATATCTTACACAATAACATCCGGACAATGTAGAACCGAGAACGGCGATGGCCAGTACGATTAATAAATATTTCTTTTTACTCACTAATGTAGTGGTCATTTTTGGGTGTTCGTGAACCTTCGGTTTCATGTTGTATGATTTTAAGTTTATACATACATAGATTCCGAAACATCCCACTCGTTTACTAAAGAAACGTTGCGAATTGCTAAGAGCCGGTTAACAGCCAATTCGCCGCATTCATCTATTCATCATCCTCTGTTCACAATCCCTTATCCATGATCCCTTACTCATCATCTCCTTACTCATCATCGCTCTGTTCATTATCTGCCCATTTAACATCTCTCTATTTATGATCCCCGTTCTTCAGAATGGGCTTGGACCGCCAATTAGCCTCCCGGCCAAATCTTGTCTGGATGTGCTTGAAATCTAATTGCTCGTAAGGAGGATATTGATAAAACAGCCGGTTTGTAAACAGGAAAAACGTGCTCGATACCACGACGGCGACGAGGGTCATCTTCCACGCCTTCCGATACAGCATCTTAAAGGAATCGACAGCCTGCACCGGCCATTCCTCCTCCGGATCTCCGGGAAGAATCAGCACAAGCACCGACACGATCATCGCATTGACCGTAATGACCCATTCGGTTAAAAGCCGCTCCGGACCCCAGCCGGTCAACGCTCTTTCGAAATTTCCGATCACCATGATCCATAGAAGCAGCAGGAAGATCAACTGCCCCTTCCCAATCCATCCACGCGGTATAATGGCCAGCGGTTTACGAAAATGCCGGTTCAGCAGAATGATAAAGACAATCGCCAGAAATATCCAGGTAATGTCAAACCACCACTCCGGCGTCAGATGCAGAAAACCGAAGCCCGGAAGCCGGCCGATATAGGGAACGTCCCAAAGCGCCGGCAGCGTCTCTTTTGTGCCGTCCGCAGCCGTCACCACACGCTTCCATATTTCCGGTTTCGATTGATCGCTCCAGGTATCGACATTCTTAACGAGGTTTATATAAGGAATCACCAGCAGGGTAAAAATAGCGGCTACACCCAGTGTCCAGTTCCTGGAACCGGAACCCGATCCCGGCCCGGAGACGGCAGGCTTCTCTTTTTGCAAAGGCAGCCTCGTTGCAAGAAAGGCCATCCCCACAGCCAGGGCAATGCCGTTCACAAAGCCATAACTCTGTTCGAGAAAACTATGCCAGTTTTGATGTTGCCAGTTTGCCCAGGTCGACACGATCCTTTCATATTCCGGGTTCCCCGGGTTGAGGCCCCTGGCCACGAGGATCCGGGGGTTACCAGGAACCATCAGCACCTGCCGGAGCCACGCGATGCCCGCGAATCCCAAACCGCCGACAGCTCCCCCGATAACGGAGGCGGTTGCCGCGGAGAGATATTTATGGCGTCGAAACCAGAGCATGGTGCCCGCAAAAACACCCACGATACCGGACCAGTCGTCGCTTCGGGGCGGCGTCATCCGTATACCGCCGTGGCTGGCGAACAGCAGGCTTCCCAATACCGGGAAAACAAGGAAGGACACCAGCCAGCCACCGGCCATATACACGATCAGCGAAGAACCCTTCCGGAATTTTCCGTAGCGCAGGAAATAGAAAGTCAGACCCGCAACGACCCCAATCAACCAGCCGATCGCCTGCGGATAATCCCCAAACCATTGAGGCCAGTTGTTTAAAAGATTGCTGGCCTCATAGGCCGGCTGCCCCGTTGCGGGATTGATATAGGTCGGATCTCCCAGCGGATAAGTCAACGCATGCGCCAGTGATACGTCCCATCCGATCGCATGAAGCAGCGATTGCACTCCCCATCCAGCCAGCGCGCCTCCGATACCATAAACGGGGAGCAGCCAGCCATTCTTTTCCCTGCGTTCCTGCAGGTCGTATACGCCCGCCGCGAGCAGTGTGAAGAACGCCGGAAGATAATTGGCATCGAACCAATAGAGAGGATTTTTGTGACGCGACCAGTTACTGTCGAAATTCGCCGCCGGCTCGAGCAGGCTCGCGATCGGATCTTCGATGAGGTCCAGCAACAACCAGGCTGCAAAAACAAAAAGGACCGGCTTAAAGAAATCCGCCAGCGCATCTTTTTCCGCCACCGCCGCCAGCGCCGTCCCGGCAACACCAAGCGAAGCCCAAAGAAACCCTATCAGGAACAGGCAGCCATATCCATACCACTGCGTCGCAAAATGGCCACTATCCGTATACGCTATAACCTGCATATAGGAGACCGTCGCCCCGAAACCCCATCCTATGGCGCCGAAAAAAGCAAAATACAATAGCTTTTTACGCCAGTCTTCCCTGCCGGATAACACGCATAGCGGGATGATAGCCACGCAGCCGGCGAAGGCAGCGCCATATTGATGTCCGAAGTTGCCACGTATCCCCCACCCGATGGAAAGAGATAAGCCTATCAGCAGCAGAGAGCCGACCCGCAGGAGCGGGGTCTGTTGTTTTTGCAAGAGCTTCATAAGCGAGTAGTATAAAGTATTGAAAGTTTCAGTGTTGTCCCGACACATCCCCGGCGTCTCCCGACATATCCCGCGCGTCTTCCGATATCCCCTCCATCGCCCCGGCATTCTCACATTCTCCCTTTCTCATTTCCTCCCTTCCTCATTTCCGGATCAACCAGATCTCCGCGACCTGCGGGCCCTGATCGCCTTCCAGACAGGTCCAGGTGAACCGGACCCTTCCATCCGCCGTCGCCGCCCTGGGAACATCGAATTCATAGAGAGGCTTCTCTCCGGTCGCGATAAAATCATGCACCGTCAGCCCATCGGCAGTCAACTTCATTGTAGACCGGAAACGGCCCGTATAGGATAACCGTATCCGGTAGGACGCATCCGGATCCAGATCCTTGTATTCGATCTGAAGAGGTTGGTCATACAAGGTCCCGATCTGCTCCATCCATGCACGTGGCGCGACCCGTCCGCCAAATCCGCGGGGACGGATCTCATGGACCCAGTCATCCTCCATCGTACCCACGCCGAAAGCCACCGCGGGAGACGAATATCCAGCGGGATCCTTCTTCCATCCCGCTCCCGGCAACACCTGCCCCCAGGTCCCGGCCGGCCCGAAATGATCATAGATGCCGCCCGGCCCCGGATCAGTCCGGTGCAAAAGTTCCCTGATCCTCGCAAGCCGTTGCGATTCGTCTCCGAGTTTCGCGATGCCGTCCAGTTGATCCAATATCCAGGGCGCATCGTTCAATGGCGCTTCGATATTGTCTATAAAATTACCGCGACCACCCACGGCTCCGTGTTTTTCGATCGTGAGCTGGGCGCCGATACTGGCAAACAGGGAATCGGCCAGCTCCAGGCATTTCCGCTTATACCCCGGATTTACCGGCTCCTTTACCACTTTGGCGAAAATCGCCCGAACTCTTTCGATGGCCGGTAATGCACCCGCGCCCATCACCGTCGCCTCTCCAAGTACGTCTTTCGCCTCTTGTTCCAACGCAGTCTCATGGATCAGCCGCTTTTGTATATAGGCGTCATAGTACGCGCGCAGCACGCACATCTGCAACCGGAAATTTGTATGGACAGTTGCTCTCGTTTGGTCTTCGATCTCCTGCCACAGCGACAGCGTGCGCGGAACACTTTCGTTCGTGAGCAGCGGACCTCGCAGGTTTTTCTCCAGGGAGAGGATCCCGCGGGCTACCTGTTCGGTGAAATCGGGCCCGATAAACAGGCGGGCATAATCGCGGAGGGTTTCCATAACCGGCGTCTCCGGGTCCCAATCCTGGCCGCTCCAAACAATTTTATTGACATCGTCGTTGGTACCTTCCGAATAGCTGATGCTGCCGGCGCTATAGGGAGCAAAAAGATTATGGATATGTTTCTCATCGTCGGGACGGGGATTGACACACTCACGGCCCAGCGTCATAGCATATGCGAGATCCCAGTTGGGTATCGGGTATTGGGAACTCAGGCTATGGGTAATATCCGGGTAGATCCGGATAGGGATGGAAGACTTTACCCGCGCCCTGATCTCCGCAAGCGGGGTCTTGATCCACGGGCCGTAGACGATCCCACCCAGCCATGGATAGCCGTGATTGATCTGTTCATAGAAAGCATCGACCCATTTCTGCGTCGGCTTGAACACCTGGGGAGAAACCCAGATGCGGGCATTCGGATGAAATTCGTGCAGGACCACCGCCACTTTCTCCAGCCAGGCGAACAAGGTATCCGGCTCCAGTTCACCCGGATCGGCGCCAGGAATGAAGAGGTCATCCAATTTCGGAACGGCGGCAAAAACCTGCCGTCTCTCGGCCAGCTCCGCCCGTATGGAATCTGCACGGGAATAGTCCGAACCCATATTGGGATACCACATCCATACATCGAGGCCATATTCCTTACAGATCCTCGATTGCTCGGCGATCATCTTAATCGGCGGCAGCTTCATATGCCGGCTGGTCGGGTCGTCATCGGTGCGAGGAGGGACGATCTCTATGCTATTGGCCCCAAACAATGCCAGCTCGCGTATATACTGATCGAACTGCGCCACACTGAAAGCATCGTAAGAATTCGTCTTGGGGCGGTAACCCAGCTGGTGACCGCGTATCGTATACCGCGGGGTGGAAGAAACGGTGATAGCAGACGGCACCATCATCTTCCCCGGCCACATGGCCGACTTCCGAAGCAGCCACCCGACACCATATAGCACACTGCGCGCGTCGGCGCCCATAATGATCAGGGTATTTTCTTCCTTTGCATACAGAATTTTAAAGCCATCGGCACCGGTTGGCGGCATCGCCTGCAAGGCATCCCGGAACCGGGTGAAGACACCCGGAGGCCACTTTCTCCCGACAGCCATCCCGGAACCCGCAGAAACAGCTTCACCCAACAATGGCTGCCCCGACAGTGAACTACCCGAAATCCCGGCACCCGGAATCAAGCAGATGACCGGCCTGGAGCCGGACGAAAAACGATGGGTGACCGGCAGGTCGATACCCGTCCTTTTTCTCACCTCTTCCCGGAGTACCCGGACGGGCATGGCCAGGGCGCCGGGGTCTTTCGCCGCGACGAATATCGTAGCCTGGGAGAAATCCATCGGAATCGCGGAAGACAGGGTATCGGACAGAAGGCTATCGGGCATCCCGGTATCCGAAGACAGAATATTCGGAAAAAGGATATCCGGAAAAAGAGTAGGCGGAGGAGGAGTATCCGGCGACAGGACGTAGGAGTGGACCGCGTCGGAAGGCTGGGCGCGGAGAGCAGGAGAAAATACCAGGCCAAAAACCAAAAATAGACTTCCAAATGCATATTTTCCGGTCACGGGGATCCAATTTTAGGTTATAAGTCGGCAACCGGCCTTTCATACTCAGCTAATCCTGCCTTTAACTTTCGAACAAACCAGGCTATGATTTGTAATGACTATTCATCCACACCAATTATCAATTATATCAACACCGATACACCGACACTAACACTTATAAAATGAAGCAACCCGAATCTTTCGTAAAAGCAGCCTTACTGACATGGGCGGGAAATCTTAAAAGGCTGAACGCCATTTTCAACGGCATGACGGACGACGAAATGCTCGCCGAAGTGGCGCCCGGCAAGAACAGGGCCGTCTATCTGCTGGGACACCTGACGGCCGTCAACGATAGGATGCTCCCCCTCCTGGGTTTTGGCGACCGGGAATTCCCGCAATTGGACAGCATCTTTATCACCAGCCCCGACAAGGCGGTTAAAGACCTCCCTCCCATACAAGAACTAAGAGCACAATGGATCGTCGGAAACGAATTGCTGGCCCGGCATTTTTCCAGCCTCACACCCGACCAATGGCTCGAACGCCATACCCAGGTATCCGAGGAAGATTTCGCAAAAGAGCCGCACCGCAATAAGTTCAGCGTATTGCTCAGCAGGACCAGCCACCTGGCCTATCATACAGGGCAATTGGTCCTCTTAAAAAAATGATTACCCGTGTTCCGCATTTCCCGGCCGACATTTCCCGACTGACATTTCCCGGCCGGTATTTCCCGGTCGACTGTTTAGGGTGGATTGCGTCTCGGGATTTTAGAAACAGGCGCGGCCCCCGCACGACTATAGTGATCAAATGCCGCTTTGGCAATCCTGGCGATTACCCCATCCCGTGTTGAATCGGGAGCCTTTGCATCGCCCAAAAACACAACCAGGATCAGGTGACTGCCGTCGGGCAGCGTAATGATGCCCGCATCGTTCGTAGCAGCCGTAACGCCCTCCCTGTTCGTATCACTGCTTCCCGTTTTATGCGAGACAGGGGTTCCCGGCGGTAACAGACCCTTTATCCGTCCGGGACCGGTCGTCGTTTCCGTCATAAGCTTTAACAACAACCGGGTACTGGCTTTTGATAAATGATGCCCCTCATAGATCATTCGGAAAAGGACCGCCATCGCGTCAGGCGTGCTCCAGTTTTTATATTGAACATCCCAGGCCGAACGCATCTGCGCCTCGGTGGCGGCAATCACCAGGTCTTTGACCCCAAGCGCATGAACATACGCATTGACGGGTTGCGTGCCGCCGGCAAGCCTGAAAAGAAGATCACAGGCGATATTATCGCTGCGGCTGACGGAGAATCTCAGCAATTCCTCCAGAGCAATATCGGTCGCCCTCCCTTCGTACCGGTCGCGCATCGGGCTCCACGTATTTTCTACCCAATCTGTCTTGCCGATAGGCAATTTTTGACCTAAGGAGAATCTCCCATGGTCGACACCATCGGGAATAAACATGGCAAGGGGGACCTTGAACACACTCTGCATGGCAAAATGCCGGGCTCCGTTTACAGACATCCCGGCGCCTTTTTCAAGTTGAAGCAGCGATATACCCACCTTACCCCCTGCGTCTCCGACGATTGCCTGAAATTGATGGAGCAGGCCCTCATCCTGCATATCCCGGCCTTTCGGCGGACCATCTGGCGGACCATCTGGCAGACTATAGGGTTTTGGCTCTCTGCACATACCTCTCGTCTTATACCCAAAGACTGCTTCCGCCATCCTGGCTCCTTGCCCAACAGAAGGGCAACCGGCAACAAGCAAACGATAAGGATCCCTCTCATAATTTAACAATTCATTTGAGGTATCTTCGCGAGCAAAACTGACCACGATAAATAAAACTACTGTCTTGAAAAATAATCGCAAAACAACCAACGCAGTTTATCTGGCCTTCTTCATCCTCCTGGCGACCACTTCCCGGGCCCAAGTGAAAAGTTATGGGTTTTCCGCGGGAATCGAATACGCGCTCTCGACCTACTCGGCAGCCGGGCCATTGAGCCTCAGCGGGCAGGGGATCTTTGTACAAGGGGAACGATTCTTCTCCAGACAGCATTCCGGAAAAACAAACACAGGATTTTCCGGCACCCTGAACCTGGGGTGGCTCCACTTTTCGGGCACGGTCTACGCCCTGGACAGTTCCGTCCAAACCCGCTTCTCCGTCCTGCCCCTCCTCGCCGGCGCAAGATACTATTGGAAAGAACACTACTACCTGGCCATGCAGGCAGGCGCCCTTGTGAGCACCAACAGCCAAACCGATACCCACCTCGCACTCACACCCGGCATCGGCATGATCGCCCCTGTCGGAGAATCCCTGCTCGAACTCAGCCTGCAATTCACCGGCGTCCCGAGGGGTTTCGGCCTTCCCGAAAAAACGGTCCTGCAACGCGGAGGTTATAGCTTCGCAGCCCTCCGGATCGCCTATAAATTCTAAAGCATCCGCATAATTTTTAGCCGAAAGAAGCATCCCCTGAGTTCCTGCGGAGAAGTCATCCGCCTGGTTTCCCGAAGGCCCGGCCCCGGGTTACACGAAGTGGCGCGTCAAAGTAATACAAGCCGTGTATCGGAATGGTACACCAAGTCCAAACCGCCCATATTCATATTACTGATTTACAACAAGTTACCAATTTGGCACCTTCTTAGCACCAGAAATCTTCGAAACAGACAATGCAATCACCCTCAAGAGTGCCTCATGCTGAAAAACTACTTTAAAATAGCCTGGAGAAACCTCCGGAACAACAAAGTATACTCCTTTATCAACATCGCAGGCCTGGCATTGGGTCTCGCCTGCACTATCCTGATCGCATTATGGATAAAAGACGAACGGAGCTATGACCGGTTCCATGCCAACGGCGACCGGCTCTACCGGGTTCTGGACAATGTGGACTGGGGAACCCTAACCACGGGCACCAGTCTTCCCATGCTATTAAATCCGGCGTTGAAAAAGGACATGCCCGAAATAAAATATGCGTCTACCCTTTCGGATGACAACTTGCTTCTGACCGCAGGGAACACTCGATACAAAGAGAAAGGATGCTATGTCACCGACGATTTCCTGCACATGTTCTCCTTTCCCCTGCTGAAAGGAGATGTCAATACGGCCCTCTCACCGCTCAACGGCATCGTCATCTCACAACGGACGGCCCATAAATATTTCGGAAACGAAGATCCGATAGGCAAAATCATAAAAGTCGATAATACCGATCCCTTCGTCGTGACCGCCGTGCTGAAAGACATCCCCGCGAACTCATCTTTGCAGTTCGATTGGCTGATCCCTTTCGAATATCATCACAAAAAGAACCCGTGGCTGGACAATTGGGGAAACTATGCAAGCTTTATATACGTACAGTTGGCACCGGGAGCATCACTCGGGAAAGTCAACGCGAAGCTTCAGCATTTTATGGCAAAAACAAGAAACGACAATGGTATAAAAGATGAGCTATTCCTGCAGTCTTTTGGAGATGCCTACCTGCATGGCAACTATAATGCCGGCAAGCCCGCAGGCGGAAGGATCGAATATGTGCGGCTCTTTTCCATCATTGCCGTATTCGTCCTGCTGATCGCCTGTATCAATTTCATGAACCTCAGTACCGCCCGATCCTCGAAAAGGGCGAAAGAGGTGGGTATCCGGAAGGTGATCGGCGCGGAAAGAAAGTTTATCGTCCTTCAGTTTCTGGGAGAATCCCTCCTGCTGACCCTTTTTTCGGTCGTATTGGCCCTGTTCATCGTGGCACTTACCCTGCCTGCTTTCAGCACGATCATGGGCAAACAATTGTCCCTGAAATTATCGGATCCCGCCTTCATCATGGCGGCCATACTGATCACGCTCGTCACCAGTCTCGTCTCCGGAAGTTACCCGGCGTTTTTTCTCTCATCTTTCAAACCCGTCCAGGTGCTCAAATCGGCCGTCATTAAATCGGGTAACGCAAACCTCTTTAGAAAAGGATTGGTGGTGTTCCAGTTTGCCTTGTCCATCCTGCTGATCGTCGGCACACTCATCGTCTCCCAACAGATCGGGTATATCCGGAATAAAAATATCGGGATGGATAAGGAACACCTGCTGACCCTTACCGCCGAAGGAGGTCTCTACGAACATCTCGACGCCTTCCAGAACGAACTTTCCCAATCGCCCGGCATCGCCGGCGTGACGGTTATAGGACAGAACCCTATTGCTATCAATAGCACCTCCGCCGACCTCGATTGGTCGGGCAAGCCACCCAAACAAGTGGTTTCGATATCGGCCACCGCGGTTGGATACGACTTTCTGAAGACACTGGGAGTGCCCTTGGTCGACGGCCGGGATTTCTCCCGCACACGGCCCGATAGCAATAGCTATATCATCAACGAGTCCGCAGCCCGGCTCATGAGCCTGAAAAACCCCATTGGCCAGATCGTGAAATTCTGGGCCGGTAAAGGCCCCATCATCGGTGTCGTAAAGGACTTTCATCTTCATTCCCTGCATGAAGCGATCACCCCCCTCATCCTGACCCTCCAGCCGGGAAACGTTTCTCTTTTTATGGTGAGGACGGAAAAAGGAAAGACACAGGAAGCCGTCACCAGCCTGCAAAGCATGGCACAGAAATACAATCCGGCCTATCCCTTCGAATACCATTTCCTCGACGAATTATACGAACAAACTTATAAAAGCGAGATGATCGTCGGAAAACTGGTCCGCATCTTCGCCGTCATGGCCATCCTCATCTCCTGCCTGGGGCTTTTTGGCCTTGCAACCTTCACAGCGGAACAACGTATAAAAGAGATCGGGATCAGAAAGGTGCTGGGCGCGTCCGTGAGCGGCATAGCCGCCCTCCTGTCAAAAGAGTTCCTGCGCCTGGTGTTCATCGCACTCGTTATCGCATCACCCATCGCGTGGTGGGCGGCCAACAATTGGCTGAGCGGCTTCGTCTATCGGATTTCCATTGGCTGGCAGGTGTTTGTCCTCGCGGGCCTCGCAGCGATCCTGATCGCCCTGGTGACGGTCAGCTCAAGAGCCATAAAGGCGGCCCTGTCGAATCCCGTTAAAGCCCTGCGAAGCGAGTAAGATAACCATCAGCTTTTTTGCTCACCCGAGACCCCCTTCCAAAGGAAGATCCATCCAGCGATGAAAAACAAACCGCCGAGCGGGGTGACGATGCCGATATATTTCACACCCATGTATTCGGTCGCCTTCATGGCCGTAAGCAGGTAGAGCGAACCGGAAAACAAGACGATCCCGGTGATAAAGCAATTGCCTGCCCAGACCATCCACTTGTTATTGAATTTTTCGGATAGCAACGCTACCAGGAACAGCGCAAATACATGATAGAACTGGTAACGAACACCCGTATCGAATACCGCCACCGCCTCGGGCGATACCATCTCTTTTAACTTGTGCGCCGCGAAGGCGCCCAAGGCAACCGTTAAGGCCCCCAGCAATGCAGCAACCGAAAGAAAATGCCTGTTCATTGATTCGATTTTTCAAGCGTTAATTGTATACTAAACGTCCCGGTCCCGCTCCCTCGAATCGACGATCTCGTCCCGGGAAGGCTCCTTCAGCAATAGTGGGATCAGCTTCTCCAGCGTGATACTCTCCTCATTGATCATCACATCCGCCTGCTCATAATACATCCTTCTCTCGCCTAGCTTCCGGATGATATAAAGCCTGAGCTCGCCATCCCCGATCTCACGGATCAACGGACGTGTCATCCGCTCCTTCAACAACCGCTCTTTTAACACATCGATCGCAGTGTTTAACCACACCACCTTCCCATTCCTCTTCATAAACTCGATGTTGTTGAAGAAGCAGGGGGTCCCGCCTCCGCAGGAGAGGATGAAATGCCCGGTATCCGCCACGATCTCCTCCAGCACATCCTTCTCCCGGAATCGGAAATACTCCTCCCCCTCCGCCGAAAAAATTTCGGCCACCGACTTACCCTCTTTCTCCACGATCACCGTATCCAGGTCCATAAAAGGCAAACCGAGCTTGTCGGCCAGCAGCTTGCCCCAGTGCGTCTTCCCCGAACCCATGAATCCTATCAGAAATATTTTCATTTTATTATTGCCCTTTACTTAAATGCATTCAACCCCGTTATGTCCATTCCCGTGATCAGCAAATGTACATCATGTGTTCCTTCATACGTGATCACGCTCTCGATATTCATCATGTGACGCATGATGGGATACTCCCCCGTGATACCCATCCCCCCGAGCATCTGTCGCGCATCCCGGGCGATCTGCGCCGCCACCTCGCATCCATTCCGTTTGGCCATGCTGACCTGCGGCGGCGTAGCCTTGCCTTCATTCATGAGCGTCCCCAGCCTCCAGTTCAGGAGCTGCCCCTTCGTGATCTCCGTGATCATCTCGGCCAGCTTTTTCTGCTGCAGCTGAAAGCCTGCTACCGGCCGGTCAAACTGCACGCGCTCCTTGCCATATCGCAAGGCCGTATCATAGCAATCCATCGCCGCCCCCAGCACCCCCCAGGCGATACCATAGCGAGCCTTGGTGAGGCAACTCAACGGACCTTTCAACCCCTTTATATTCGGTAATATGTTTTCCTTCGGCACTTTCACCTGGTCGAATACCAGCTCGCCCGTGGCGGAAGCCCGCAAACTCCACTTTCCGTGAGTAGTCGGCGTACTGAAACCCTCCATCCCCCTTTCCACGATGACCCCCCGGATCACCCCCTCCTCATCCTTCGCCCAGACGACCGCCACCTGGGCATAAGGCGCATTGCTGATCCACATCTTGCTTCCATTCAGGATCACATGATCGCCGGCGTCCCTGATATTACTGAGCATACCCGAAGGATCGCTTCCATGATTGGGCTCAGTGAGACCAAAGCAGCCCAGCCACTCCCCCGAAGCCAGCCTGGGAAGGTATTTTTTCCGCTGCTCCTCGCTGCCAAATTCATAGATGGGGAACATGACCAGCGAACCCTGTACAGACGCCGTGGAACGTACGCCGCTATCCCCTCTTTCCAGTTCCTGCATCATCAACCCATAGCTGATATAGTCCAGTCCCCCACCCCCGTATTCGACCGGTATCGTTGGGCCAAAACATCCCAACGCCCCCAGCTGTTTTACGATCTGGACGGGAAACTCCGCCTTCTGGGCATACTCCTCGATAATCGGAGAGATCTCCTTTTTCACATAGGTCCTCACCGCATCCCGGACCCACTTATGCTCCTCTGTGAAAAGCTCGTCCAGACCAAAATAATCGGGACTTTGAAAATGATCCGTTTTGACAGCCATAACAATCGCTTTAAATATCCCACTAATGTAAGTAAAAGCCCCCAAACCTCCTGCCAGCCCAAAATTTATGACCGGCTCACCCGGACCAGGAATCTTTTTTACCTTGTACACGGGGGTTTTTGCCCTGGCATGCAACATTGGCCAATAACCCTTGTATTTTATATAAACAACTAAAAACCACCCAACAAAAGCCATAGATTGGAAGTAACCGCGTCAATATACCCCGATGAGCTGGTAGATCGCTGCCGGCAGGGAGACCCCAGGGGCTATGAGGATTTGTACAGGAAATATTCAAAAGCCATGTACAATACCAGCCTGCGCATCGTCAACCACACCGGGGACGCGGAAGACATTTTGCAGGAGGCTTTTACGGATGCATTCAGGTCCCTTGACGAATTCAACCATAAGAGCACTTTCGGGGCCTGGTTAAAAAGAATCGTTATTAACAAGTCTATCAATCAGTTGCGAAAAAGACGGCTGGACCTGATAGACATCGAAAAAACGAACGCCGGCCACCTGCCGGAAGAGGAGGAGCCGGACGAAAAAGAGATAGAACTGCGGGTGGAGGATATAAAAAAAGCCGTAAAACTGCTTCCCAATGGCTACCGCACCGTACTCAGCCTCTATCTCTTCGAAGGATATGACCAGGAAGAAATAGCCGAGATACTTCGGGTATCCCATGCGACCGTCCGAACTCAATATATGCGAGCGAAGCAAAAATTATTAGGGATCTTAAAACAAGGAGAGTTATCATGAGCAACCGTCTCGAAAAATTCATCCGCGACCATCGCGATGAATTCGACAGCGAAGAACCCGGAAAAAAGGTATGGGAGAACATCGGGATTCCCCCCTCACAGGCTGTCAAATCCCGGCCGTCGGTTTTCCGCCTGTATGCGGTCAGGCTGAGCGCAGCCGCCGCTATCCTGCTCCTCGTCGCCGGGGGGACCTGGTATTTTATCATTCAGCATTCGAAGGGAACCGGTCGGATGGCCATGAATACCCCCTCCGACACCGCTTTCCGGAATACGCCCTCTCAACAGGACCCAAACGGAACACCCGCCCGGCCGGACCAGAATAGCACACCCGGAACGGAGCAAGTCCCCGGAACAAACCAAACACCCGGCAACAACCCGGCCTCCGGCAGGCGCGACTCGACCGCCCTGCCCTCTTTCAGAGAGACAGGCCAGCCCGTGGCAGGAATAAAAGGCCAGTCAAAAAGAGATACCCACTCAGAACAGGGCGCCGATGACGAATCGGACTTCCGCGAAGAGATGTACCACTACGCAAAACTGGTAGAACTGAAACACAAAGAACTAAAACATATAGAAAAAGGAGAACCCCTGCTCTATCAACAATTTGCCGGCGATGTCAATAAACTGGACAGCGTGTATCATTCCCTGGAAAGAAAGCTTCCAACCAATCCCAACAGGGAACAACTGCTCGAAGCGATGCTTCATAACCTCCAACTGCAGATGGAGCTGCTGAATCATCAACTGAAAATCATCCGACAAATTAATCACTCAAAAAAAACAGCGTATGAAAATGCATATAAAACGACCTAAGCGCCCTCCGTTTCAGTACTCCCGGATCGGCTATTTGTTCCTCCTGCTGCTCCCCTGCCTGCCCGTAAAAAGCATGGCTGCAGGAGACGACGACTCCGAAAAGAGAAAAACGATCAGCAAATCCTATACGGTTACCGCCGACGACAAACTAAGGATCGAGAATTCCTTTGGCGAAGTGAGGATCAACACCTGGGAGAAAAATGAAATCAAGGTGGACATAGAGATCGTCGCAAAAAGCAATACCGACGAGCGGGCCCAGGAACTCCTGGACGAGATCAACGTGGACGAGCATCGTGATGGCAACACCATCTCCTACAAGACCAATATCGGAGACGCGGGGAACGGCTCACACAGAAACAAAAACAGCAGCAAGGGCTTCCAGATCGACTACAAGATCTATATGCCCTCCGCCAACAGGCTCCAGATCGAAAACAGTTTTGGCGAAACCATCGTACCCGATTTCAACGGCGAAGTGAACCTCACGAGCAAGTTCGGAAGTCTCAACACCGGGCGGCTCCGGCACGTGGACGCCATAGACGTAGAGTTTGGCTCGGCATCGATCGGCTCAATCAACGGAGGAAAAGCTACTTTCAAATATGACGCCGGCACCAGTATCGGCAAGATCAGCGGCTCCGTAAAACTGAATATCGAATTCTCCAGCCGGGTCCAGTTCGCCCTGGCAAACGATATCGAAGAGCTACTCCTCAACGAATCGTATTCGACGCTCCGGATGGTAGTGGACAAAGCCTTGTCCGCCCGCTTTGAAATCCACTCCAGCTTCGGAACCGTTCACAACGAAACCGGCTTCTCCATAAAAGAAGACAGGGATCCTGACAACGACTCCGGCCCTCGCTTCGACATTGACTATAACGGGCAGTCCGGCGACGGCAAGGCCCATATCAAGGTCAAAAGCAGTTTCGGCACCCTGAACATTACGCATGTCGCCGCCGAAGACCGGGGCAGCCGCAAAAACAAAGACGATAAAAACGCAGACAACGACGACGATGACAACGACGACGATAAAAAAAGCGGGAAGGAACATGCTTAGCGGGTCTTTCACCCGGTCTTTCACCGGATCGCTCTCTGAATCGTCACTCAACGTTCACCAACCGAAACTTATCGCAACTATATATATACACATTGTCGAATAAGGCGAACTCTCTTTAACGAGGCGACTCCAGGCGCCTCGTTTTTTTATATATATTGCAGCCAAACAGAAACGATGGCTTTCGAACCCACCCTGTCCTTTGCGCGGCAAAAGGATGCGCAGGATCCCCTAAAAAATTTCCGTACCCGGTTTCACCTCCCACAGCATGGAGACAGGGACGCCATCTACTTCTGCGGCAACTCCCTGGGGCCGCAACCCAAAGAGACGGAAGCCGCCGTCAGACAGGAACTGGCGGACTGGAGACACCTCGCCGTCGGGGGATACCTGCATGCCAAGGACCCCTGGCTCTACTATCAACATGGCTTCCGCCGGCCACTTGCCGCAATTGCCGGCTGTCTGGAAGAAGAAGTCACCGTGATGAATGCGCTCACAGTCAACCTGCACCTGCTGATGCTCTCTTTCTATCATCCCGACCGGGAGAGATACACCATCATCATGGAGGCAGGGGCTTTCCCCTCCGATCAATATGCGATCGAAACGCAGGTACGATTTCACGGCTTCGACCCGGAAGACGCCATCGTCGAAGTCGCCCCGCGCGAAGGAGAAAAGACGATCCGCAAAGAAGACATCCTCGAAACCATAGAACGGCAAAAAGACACCCTCGCGCTGGTGCTATTGGGCGGGATCAATTATTACACCGGCCAGCTTTTCGATATCCGCGCCATCACGGAAGCCGCACACCGGGCCGGCGCCTTCGCCGGATGGGACCTTGCCCATGCGATCGGCAACGTACACCTGCAGCTCCACGACTGGGAGGTGGATTTTGCGGTATGGTGCTCTTATAAATATTTGAACGGGGGGCCGGGGGCCGTAGGAGGAGCCTACCTGCATGAACGCTGGGCCCGTGACAGCTCGTTGATCCGGCTGGGCGGCTGGTGGGGCAATGACGAGAAGACCCGGTTCAAAATGGAAAAAGGCTTTGTCCCGAAACCCGACGCAAGCGGTTGGAATCAAAGCACCGCCCAGGTCTTCAACATGGTGGCATTGAAGGCCTCTCTCCGGATCTTTGAAGAAGCCGGGATGGAACGGCTGCTCGGCAAAAGCCGGGAGCTAACGGCATGGCTCTCTTTCCTGTTGTCACAGTCCCAGACCGGCCAGATCCGCTTCCAGGTCATCACCCCCGACGACCCCGCGCGCAGAGGAGCCCAACTATCGCTTTTCTTCCCGGAGAGAGGCCCGGACTTCCATGAGAAGCTTACCGCTGCGGGCATCATCGCCGACTACCGGGAACCGGGTGTGATCCGTCTCGCTCCGGCCCCGCTCTTCAACACCTTCGAAGAAGTATACCGGTTTTATCGTATCCTGCTCGAATTATAAGTTTTTCGATTTACATGTAAATCGTTTTTTTCCAAAAAGGCATCCTACCCCCCCCAATCACCTGTTACCTGGTTTCGACGGAGACATCCCGCTTTCCCACTCAAACTATAATCGTATCTTAACGGAACCATAGTCCGCAAACAGATTCGGCAGCCATAACCCATTCAAACATCATAATATCTTACCGTAATCCCAATCGCTATGACCCTCCGCAAATCCGAAGCTTCGTCAACCCATCCCGCCAACACGGGTCCTTCGACAACGGCCGGTTCTTCCACAACAAGCAGCCCTTCGACAACGGCCGGGCGACTTTTAAAACTGGCAGGCAACCTCACCTTCCAGGTCGGGGTAGCCCTGGTCGCCGCTGTCATATTGGGGTATTTCTTCCCCAGCGTGGCGGTAAAAATGGAAAGCCTGGGAGTCTGGTTTATCGCCATCATAAAAATTTTTATTCCCTTTATCATTTTCCTGACCATCGTATCGGGGATCAGCGGCATGAGCGATCTGAAAAAAGTCGGCCGGATCGGGGTAAAATCCCTGCTCTATTTCGAGATCGTGACCACTGTCTCGCTGGCCATCGGCATCCTCCTCGCCCACTTCCTGCAACCCGGAAGGATCGATAGGGCCGGGCTGACCACCCTCGACGCCTCGAAATACACCCGCCCGGGCGCCGCCCATTTTGACTGGGGGGCCTTCTTCCAAAATAACCTGACCCTGCAGGTGCTCATCCTGGCCATCATCGTCGGCATCATCGTCAGCCGCAATGACCATCGCGAAAAAATCCTCTCCCGGGCGGTAGAGCCGGCGACCAAATTCGTCTTCGGAGCCTTGAAATATTTCATGCGTCTCGCACCGTTAGGCGCCTTCGGCGGGATGGCATTTACGATCGGAAAGTTTGGAATCCGTATGCTGATACCGCTAGGCAAGCTCATGCTGACCATGTATGGAACAATGATCGTCTTCATATTCGGAGTGCTGGGCTCAATCCTCTATTATTACCGGCTCAGCGTCTGGAAATACCTGAAGGACATACGCGGGGAGATCCTGATCGTCCTGGGGACCTCCTCCTCCGAATCGGCCCTACCCTCCCTCATGGAAAAGCTGGTAAAAATGGGTTGCGGCAAATCGGTCGTGGGCCTGGTCGTCCCTACCGGTTATTCTTTCAACCTCGA
The DNA here is from genome assembly GCA_031292515.1 of Puia sp. GTDB lineage: Bacteria > Bacteroidota > Bacteroidia > Chitinophagales > Chitinophagaceae > Puia. Next base: position 130,519 of record JARLGZ010000004.1, read on the forward strand.
CGGCACGTCCATCTACCTCTCCATGTCCGTCATCTTCCTGGCGCAACTCTACAACGTGCACCTGTCGGCTGGCGAAATGGCGACGATCCTGGGAATCCTGATGATCACCTCCAAAGGAGCCGCGGGCGTTACCGGCAGCGGGTTCACTATATTGGCAGGCACCCTCGCCGCCGTCCAGAAGATCCCGCTGGAAGGGCTAGCCTTCCTCCTGGCAATCGACAAATTCATGAGCGAAGCCCGCGCCATCACCAACATCATCGGCAACGGCGTCGCCACCCTGGTCATCGCAAAAAACGAAGGAGATTTTACCCCCAACCCGGCTTTCAATATCGGCGCCTCCCCGTCCTCCCGGACTTGACTCCCGGGATTGGACTCATATTTGTTGAAGCCTTACTAAATCAGCATTATGAACACCAATCGTCTGTCAGAGACCCTGTGCGCCAGCCTGAATAAGCAAATGACAAAGGAAGCCCATGCCTCCCAGATCTATCTGTCTTATGCCTCCTGGGCGGACAGCGAGGGATACGAAGGCATCGCCAACTTCCTGTTCCGTCATGCGCAGGAAGAACGCAACCACATGATGAAATTTCTCGAATACATCCTGGAACGCGGCGCCAAAGTGAAGGTCGAAGCCATTCCCGCTCCGCCCGATGAACCTTCGGGTGTACAAGACTGTTTTGAGAAAGTCTTTGCACAGGAGATCGACAATACCAAGTGGATCTATAAGCTCGTAAAACAGAGCTTCGAGGAAGAAGACTGGGCGACCTGGCATTTTTTGCAATGGTTCGTAAAAGAGCAGACCGAAGAAGAGACCCTCGCATTAAACCTGCTCGACAAAATCAAAATCGCGGGTGGTTCGAAAGCGAGCGGAGATTCGCTGTACAAGATCGACAAGGATTTAAAAGATATGCCCGACGACGCCGAGCTGGCGGAAACAAAGACGGCTGCAAAACCCTAACCGGTTAATCACCAAACCGATCAATCAATCACTCACTCACTCACTCAATCAATCAATCAGCTGCAACCTGCACAATAGAGGGGTCATTAGCGGGCAGCCTGATAAAATTGGCTTTTAAGATAGCCCGTCATCTCATCCCTATATCCTTTGGCAACCGCTGCCGCTTGTTCCGCAAAGTCTCCCCCCGAAGAAGCATAGGCGACAGCACGGCTCGCATTCACCAACAGTCCGACATCTTTGTTCATGGCCTTCCGGGAAATCTCCGCGAGGCTGCCGCCCTGCGACCCGACACCGGGTACGAGGTAGAAATGATCGGGTGTGAGCCGGCGAATCTTTTCAAATGCGTCCGCCTGGGTAGCTCCGACCACGAACATCAGGTTTCCCGGGTTGCCCCATGCCGACACCGTTTTCAGCACTTTCTCATACAGGTATTCTCCTCCTGATTGTTGCAATTCGAAATCTTTTGCGCCTGCATTGGAAGTCAGTCCCAGCACGATGGTCCATTTGTCTTTGTATTCCAGGAACGGGCGGATGCTGTCTTCACCCATATAGGGTGCGACCGTCACAGCGTCGAAAGGCAGCGCCTCGAAAAACGCTTTTGCGTATTGGAAGGAGGTATTGCCGATATCCCCTCTCTTTGCGTCGGCGATCTTAAAATGCGTGGAAGGGATATGGTGCACCGTTTTCTCCATCGCGGCCCAGCCTTTCAGGCCGAGCGCTTCATAAAACGCGGTATTGATCTTATACGCTACGCAATAGTCCTTTGTGGCATCTATCAGCCGGCGGTTGAATTCGAAGACCGGGTCAGGGTGACTCTGAAGATGAGCGGGGATCTTCGAGAGATCGGTGTCGAGACCTACGCAAAGATAGGAACCCTTCGCCCGTATCTGCTCCGTTAATTGGTGACGTGTCATGCAGGGCAAAACTAGCACAAAAAATCAAAACAAAAGGGACCTCGATTATGTAACTTTGTTGCAAAAAATAAAAATAGGATCATGACCAACAAGACCGATAAACCCGAGTTTTGGGAAGCAGCCTTCAACGAAAAACACGAAATGTGGGGCATTGAGCCATCGAAGTCCGCCGTATGGACGAAGGATTTTTTTGTCCAAAAATCAGTAAAAACCATCCTGATTCCGGGTATCGGATATGGACGGAATGCGCAGGTCTTCATGGACAACGGAATAGCCGTAACGGGGATCGAGATATCAAAAACAGCCATTGAAATGGCGGAAAAGCATTACGGCACGGATATGATCATACATCATGGCTCTGTAGCCGACATGCCTTTTGATGACAATAAATATGACGGTATATTTTGCTATGCATTGATTCATCTGCTGGACAGCAGCGAAAGGGCTAAACTGATACGGGACTGCTACAATCAACTTTCCGAAAATGGCTACATGGTTTTTACCGTCATTTCGAAAGACGCCCCCACCTACGGGCAAGGCAAACCTATCAGCAAGGATCGCTTTAAAATGTTCGGGGGTGTCAAAATGTTTTTTTATGATACGGAATCGATCCATGCGGAGTTCGACAAAGCCGGACTATTTGAAATCTCGGAAATCACTGAAAACTATCCATTCTTTTTAATAAAATGCAGAAAAGCTAGTCTTGGCTGATGGACTTTGCCCTTGAAGTCGAAGCGGCTCGTCAGGGTGTCGCGGCCCCCTTTGTAGTTATCGCTCTTCGTTTGGATCAGCCGGGCACGGTCGTCGTAGAAGTATGGAGAGTTCTTTAAATGAACAGGCCACTGGTAGCGGGGGGTGGGGGGTGGACAGACACCGTTCTATTGAAGAGTAGGGTGAAGCCGGAACAGGATCTATTGACCGCAGCAGGAGTTCCGCTACAGGGTCCAGGCTGTTTATGGGCGGCTTCCTAAACCCTCTTCACCGCTGTTGTTCGCCGGTTCGTTCCGCTGTTAACGCATGTCGTCTACTCTGCGGGCTCGTCGCGGGTGTATCTCTCCGCTGGCGGCGCACAAAGGCGGCTCCTAGGCTCCGGGCCGCCGCTGCTGGCTGGAGGATACCGGTAGGGTTTGTGTGGGTTTGCAAGTATCCTGCGAACGTTTAATGAGCCCCTTTCGCCATTTCCGAATCACGATTTAAATTGCTAAATTTGCATTCCAAACAATCTCCTTTCATGGAGAAAACCGGCGATAAATAACGCATCTTATAAAAACGACAAATGGAACAACTAATCTTAAATATTAAGAATAAAAACAAAATCCCCTTTTTGAGGGAGCTGCTTAAACGCATGGAATTCGTTGAAGTAGTCGAGCCTAAAAAGCTCTCTGCCAAAGAGAAGAAAATACTGGCAGAGCTGGATGAAGCCGTTGATTTTGTAAACAAATACAAAAAAGGCAAAGTAAAAGCCAAATCCTTCAACCAGCTACTCGATGAGCTTTGAGATCATTCCAACCCCATCTTTCGGGAAGGAACTAAAACAGTTGGCAAAAAAATATCCGTCTATAAAAAAGGATATTGCCGCTCTTGCTCAGCAGCTGCCAGAAGCTATTGAAGATTAACAAAGCTCTCCTGCGTGTAATCGCCCTGCAAAAATTCATCCGGGTCTATGCTCACAGAATTAAGGACAATATATACTCTACTGGCGATGTGGTGTTGAGCAACCTGGGTAAGGGAGCCCTATATTTGGCGTGAAAAAAACCTTGAGATATCTTCAGCAGCCTTACTGCTGGTATTTATCCCTGAAAAGGAAAAACAAATGTCATTCTTCCATCCTTTCTTTGTGCCGGGTTCGACACCCTTCACAGTTGCTCACGAAAGAAATCAATACGACTAAAGCCTACTGCCCGGCTATCCGATTTCTGCATTGGCCGTTATCGTCTGTTTACTATCAGATGCGGCGGGACGGGGTAGCCCGGTTTACTTTGAGCACGTTTTATAAGTATGTCTGCCGGTTGCATCTAAAAAGATCCCGTCCCAGGCATCCGAGGAAAAATCACCACATAGGTATTAGGGCCACGGCGCCTTACCAGATTCTTCACGCCGACACAACCGCTTTTAAAACTCTCGACAATACAAAAAATTATATCTATCTCATCCAGGACAATTTCTCCAGGGCCATTTTAGGGTTCAGGGTAGAACAGGAATGCAAAGCCATCCATGCTTTCCAGAATCTTCAGACAGTCATTCGGGAGCATTTGATTTCTGCCGGTGTTCCTTCCTGCGAGCTTATCACCGATGATGGATCCGAAAATGCCGGACCGGTTAAAGAATTAATGAAACACACTGAGTATCCCGCGATTACCCATCTCATTGCTCAGCGAGACATCGAGTTCTCCAATTTCATGATCGAAGCAGCCAATAAGCAACTAAAATATGGATTCCTCTATCATCAACACATTGCCAACTACGAAGCATTGGTAAAGTACATCCTTCAAGCCATCGAAGATTTTAATAACCGGCCACACACAGCTCTCCTCGGTCTCACGCCGATCGAAGCGAAAAATGGCAAATCGGTCGACAAAGCCCTTTTAAAACAGCAAACTCAGGCCGGAGAAATCGAAAGGATTGCAGAAAACAAGAAAACAAAATGCTGTCACTACAGCTTTTGAGAAGGCTACCTCCAAAATCGGAAATATTACGACCACCGCCTAAACAAATGCTCTGACTGAAGGCCGCCCGAAGAAAGACCGGTTCCCTTTGACAGAATAAAAACTTCGCTCGGAAGGCGTCTTCCTTTGTTGCGAAAGCCATTTTTATATGTGTCGAATATCCGAACGTCTGATTATCAAAAGCCTGTAGAGGTTGCTGGGTACAGCCTCCGGCTAATACGTTAAAAAAGCTGGCAGATATCCTGGATACAACGGTAGACTACCTGGTGAGCGGGGATAAAGATGAAAAAGCTAAAGCGTCTCTTAAAGATGCTGAACTATTGCAACAATTCAAGGCAGTAGAGCAATTTACGGATGAAGATAAAACCGTCATTAAAAAACTCATTGACACCTTTATCGTTAAAAAGCAATTACAGCAAATGGCTTCGTAAAAAACAATAAAACGCTTAAATGCAAAAACCCCGTGAGGGGTTTTGCTGTTTATCAGTTTTTAGTCTGTTCATAAATTATTTTCTCACAAACTTGTATCTCTCTCCGCCTTCTTCTCCTTTCCAGACAAACAGATACCACGGCGACTTGTTCTCTAAAACTCCGTTCTCGCCAGAAATTAATAGTGGGAATGTACAGGTTTTATTAACGCTCACTTTATCAAAATCTACATATGCTTCCCAATAGGAATTTTCTTTCTTAAGCTCCCATTTACCGCTTCCATCGAACTTCATATTTTGCAAGCTATCCGATGCCATATAGCCAAATTCTGTAGGCACCTGCGTAGCTGTAAATGTTCCATCTTTATTAAAAATAAACTCAGCTCCATCATGGCTTTTCCATTTACCAATAATATCATTTTGCGTAGGTTCTTTACCTCCGCATGCCTGCAATAAAATAGATAGCATGGCAATTAAATTTATTATCTTCATTTGTCTCCTTTCCATTGTATGGTTTCTGTCCAGTCTGCGGTCTGTGTTGTCTTTGACATTGCCCCACTTGAGAAAGCGTTGTCCAACGGCTTGCCTATATTGTTGCTCCACCATTGAGTGTACCCAATAACGGGCGGGTGCGTTGCTGATTCAATGGTAGAAGCATTTGACATAGAGAAATGAACCTGGGCTGTCCCGCTCTGCTCATCAATAGATAGAACCTCATATTTTAATCCATAAGATCCCAAAAATGTTACCGCGATGTTCCCTGTCAAGCCGCCTGTTAGTAATGTTGAATAATCCCTTATGTATTTCGGAACGTCACTAAGACCACCTAACGCATAATTGTTAGCGTAAGTGTTTTTAATTTTTATAGTATGATTTGCTAGACGACTTGATATGGTATCTCTCGTCTCTTGAATATGCTCATGCTTTTGCAGCATCTTCGTAAATGGATCTCCATCTTTAAAGTGGTGCTCTCTTGCCCCTGTGCCTGTCAGCCATTCCCAGCCCAACCCCCATGCACTGGTATTGTCTGTCTTTTTTTGCGCCGTTACAGTCGCTGGAGTAAGATTCTGCGGATGCGAACTATCAGATAATAGCCCTAACGGGTCGTTGAAAAGAATTGGATTATCGTCGGCATACTGATATGGCGAAAAAGAGGGTAGCGTTTGCGCTAACGGGTCCATTTGCCAAAACCTCCCAAGCTGCGGATCTAAACTCCTAAAGTTAGTTTCGTATAGTTCCAGCCCGCTACCATCACTAAATTCTTTGTTCTGAAGCTCTGTTCCTTTATCAAACCGGTACTTATTTTCAGCGTAGTTAGTCTTCAATGCTTTGTCCGATATACCGGCCATCAGTAGGCCACCGGGATAATAGTGATTCTCCTCCGTCAGCGGGCCTCTCACCACTGTCACCTGTAAATTGTCAAAGAACACGTCGATATTGGGGGTCTCGTTGCTCGTGTAAATATACAGATATCCGTTCTACTTCACTGTTAGGTGTAGTAGAATTTGTCCAAAGAAAGCCTACTTTATTTTCTCCTTAAGAGGGGTTGCAAGAATGAGTAGTTGATTTGTTTTCCAGAGGACTAAAATCCTCTATTAGACGCTGAATCAGGTCTTGAAGTCCATTTCCTTCACACAAGATTCTATCGCCGTAATTCGCCTTAAAAGAAGCTATATCATCAACGCCAACACGTATGATAATATACTCCTGATCTTCTACAATCAGAAAGTACCTTTCCATGAGGTTATTTTTGGTAGTTCAAGAATGAAAATGGTTATCCCCTGTTTAGGAGCATAAAAAAAGCCAGGGTGTTACTCCTGGCTTAGTTTTACTCTTATGGATGAACCGAATTTAGAACTTCTGTTCCTGGCTCATGCGTCTTACTGCAATGATAATAACCGTATCAGTCTTAATTTCATAAACAATCAGGTAGGGAAACCGTTTTACTCTCAGTCTTCTATATTTCTGATTGATAGCCGTGTAGTGTTGCGGGTGTTTACTGAGCCTTTCAAAGCCTTCTTCCAACTCTTCGATAAGCGCAAACCCCAATCCGGCTCTTCGTCTTTCATACCATTCAAAAGCCTCTTGTATCTCGATAACAGCTTCTGACTGTACTACAAGACCATAGTTCATTCCATCTTCTTTTGGCGGGTGATAATTTCCTTCGCTTCCTTCCAGTTATAGGTTTTACTTTCACCACTCTCGCGTTTAGCGGTGCGCTGCTCAAAGATTTTGATCTCTTCGTCAGTAAACTGATATTCAAAATCATCATCTTCATTGTATTCACGGGCTACTGCATACATCAGCTTCAGCAACTTATCATCTCCTTTGTCTACGTACTGATGCAGTTTTTGGCGAATGCTTGATGGTTCCATGATTGTTTCCATTTCTTACAAATTTAGTTTATTAAAGTCTTATCTGGAAATCTCGCAATATGATGATATATAATCTGTTACGTATCCACTTGCAGGCATTCGTCAGTCATCCCAGAGGGTTGTTACACCCTACAGCCTTTTACCCTGCTCAGCATAGCTTCGGCAATACCAATATAGGAAGCCAGGTGTTTTGGGGGAACTCTTTGAATAAGATCGGGGAGACGTTCCATAAGCCATTTATACCGGTCAGCAGCCCTTTGGCTTCTTATGGCGTTCAAGCATTCCTCATTAAGCTGGGCATTCCTGGCCATCAATTCTTTGAGGTGGAAGTTGAATTCAGGGAAATCCCGGCAGACTAATTGAAGGTCTCTGTAAGTGAGACAATATAGAATGGAATGTTCGAGCGCCTGGCAATATTCCTGTTCTCTTATTTCCGGGCTAAAGGTTGTCATGGAACTCAGTAAATCCCCCTCTTTGTAGAATGCGGAGGTAATTTCCTTCTCTTCGGTGTGATGATAGCGTCTTATTAAGCCGGATTCCACGAAGAAAAAGTAGTTGGCTACCTGCCCTGGTCTATACAAATGGGCATTCCTTTTCAGGGTCATTCTATCAAGGACAGTAGTTAGGCGTTCCCATAGCTGCTCAGAAAGGGGTTGAATGGCGTTGAGTTGATGTAACACGGGATGAGTTTTAGGTTAAAAATGAATGGTTGCCAGCCCAGGGGATAGATCCTCCTTTTACCCTGGTTCTGTGATTGTATATTCTGTCGCTCAACAGGAATACCACTGTCCACGTTCAATCATAGAAACAGGGTGAAACCCCGAAGGGTTAAAAATGGAAGGCTGTAGAAACAGCCCTCCTCTCATTTCATATTCAAGGGAGCCCGGTGAAGGCTCACGTGAATTTTTCCAAGAGGTTATAGGACGGTATTTGGTGGATCGTTTAGCCGCCAAAATAGACAGTGATTTCCCTGCCACCACTGCCATGTCTCACAAGCCTGGTGAGGCTGGGAATGCAGGTCATACCATTAAAATTATTATCCAATGACCTGCGTGAAAGCACCACAAACCCCTGTGGGTCCATACTGCCGGTAGGCTTATAAACAGATAAGGGCTTTGAGACGAGCAGGTGGCAGACAGAGTGGAGGAGCTACGTTTTTATGGCTGGCTTTCTGGCAACGCATATCACAGCCATAAAAGTAGTAGCGGAGTGCCTGGGAACGAAGGGAGGGCAAAAACTGTGACAGGTACATTAGGGTGTTGGATTGGTGGCATTTTAAGTACCTGGCGCATGTTTTTGAAGCATAGCCGTTCAACTGGCATGCCTATTTCCCTGGTATAGTTCGGCGCTGTACTATTGCTCCTGGCGACTTCCCAATGTCCGGCTTTGTATAGCAGGTGATTTTTCCGGTTCTCTGGAAGGCAGAAAAAGGGAAATTGTTATGGCGAAGGGGGGTTACCAAGTGCATCGTCTTTTCAGGGGGGAGGGGGTTTAGGTGTCTCCTTTTCACGCCCATATATCCGTCAAAATCCTAACCGGGCAATCTAAGGGGAAATAGCCCCTTGAAATTGTGGTGATAATGCTATATTAATGGTTATCAGTGGGTAATAGATCAAGCCTCGCTTGGTTTCCAGCTACAAAATAATGGGGTTTGGCGGTATTCGCCGTTCTTATATCCACAAAAAAGACAGCATGTTACTGCTGCCTTATATGATTGCTTCGATAGTCAACCGATTTCTGACCTTTGAATACCTAGACTATCTTGACTAGTTGGACAAACTATACTCATAGTATCCGAAGTCAAGGAAGTCAAGCTATTCTAGGTAGTTACATACTGATATTTGCCCTTTGACAACCATTTTATTTTTTCCAAGTCGCATAGATCTTTTAGCGCATCATGAAACGTTTGCTTACTCATTTGTTTACCCTCATACAAATGCTTGATCTGCTGTGTTTGAAAATCATTGTTGCCGGAGCCCTCAATAACTTTTTGTATTTCAACGTAGACTGCTTCTGTATTTTTAGAATCATGCCGACGATCATAAGTGGCCAAAATCTTCGCCTCATATTCTTTTCCGGTTATCTCGATACAAAGGTTGTCATTAATCTCGAAAGTCTCTACTTGGTCGTAGTCATCCCTATCATGTCGGGAAGCAACCAGCTTTATATACCTCGTGTTCTCAATCGTTTTATTGATGCCAATTATGAAATCCGCTTCCTGTGCAAAAATGGTCGATCCCCTCATACTGTTTATACCATAGGATCGTTCATTACTGCCTTTCATAATGTGATTTATAACAAAGAGAGTACTGCTGTATTTATCAGCCAATTCTCGCAGCCTCTTTGCGATTTCTTTCGCAATCTCTTCATCACTATTGCTATCCATCGTCAGGCGGCTTAAAGAATCCACCCCAATAATTCCTGGTTTATTGTATCTTCCAGGGCATCCCACTCCTCCTCGCCAAGAACAAACTTTGGCATGTATTGATTAGAAGCAATATAATTTTCCATTATTACCGATTTCTCTTCCTCAGTAAATTCACTCAACTGCTTCATGTTTCGATCGCACCTGCTCCGTGAATTTTCCTCATAGGAAACGAACAAACACTTTCTGTTATCACACCGCAATGGAGAGCCAATAAAACTATCCCTCCCCGCTGCTATGGAGAACATTAAGTTTTCTAAATAAATCGTCTTGCCCGATTTGGAAGGACCGAAAAGGAAGCCTAATACCCCCTGTTTGACACCCGGGATGATTAATGACGGCGGTGGTTCATTCTTATATTTCTTTATTAACTCACCCAATGGATCCGCTCGACGTGGGCTTACTATTTCTTCTGATTGTATTGGAGATTCTTGAATTTCATTCGAAGAGGGGGCGTCTTGACCTTCTTTAGGGTCTCCTGTTTTGATATTCATCATAAATAATATTTATGTAGGACAATCCTACAGTTTCTCAATTTAGAGGCCCACGTAGAACATTTCCTACGTATCCGCGCGCCAATACATAAATATTAGTAGTGTCTCTATTGCTATCAGCCCGGAGAAACATTTCTCGTCTGATGCTGGAAGGCCGGACTTCGTTTACTCGGCTGTAATTCATTGTTTTCTATTGCATAGGCTCTTTGATTTGTGTTTTAACCACCTCTCGTCAGGGAGCGCGATTTATGGACTAACAACGTACCCAGATTTTGGTTTATGAGATGGATCAAAAAATTTAGTTACCCTCTGTCACTTTAGCAAATATCGTATCGAAACAAAGTAATTCCGGTGTAATTTCTCCACACACCGTGCATAGCTTTTTCGCCAGCTTACAAAAGTCAGTCCAGTATGCGTTCTGTGAATCCTTCTCCTTTTTCATTCGATAATACGTAGCAATGTTCGGATGAAAGAATATGCGTAGAATCCCTTCTAATCGAACCTTCTTCCTGAGACCGTGATTCCCCATCATCTTCGCCACCCAATTCTATAACGGATGGTACTTGGTGATATCTTCGATCAGTCCATCCAGGTCATTGATCTTGTATTTCTCAGTAGAACTCACGTATCGATGCCCCGCCATATATTGTGCCCGACGCAAATTATAGACCTTTAACCAGGCGGTAATCACACTGGCTCTGAGTTGCTTAAGATTTGTAATTCGCTTATCCAGGGCTTTTAATTGGCTCAAAAAGTATTGCAGCGTATTGGGTAGATTCACTCCATTACCTGCGCTTATAAAAAGCTGTTCGGTAGTCTTGCTGGTTTGAAGGAGGAGGGCAGGTCTGGTATTTTGGATATACTCCCAGACCTCCATGATTTGGGCAGGCTGTAAATCCAATGTTCTCGCATTGGTCCTCCTGGCTCCCGGAATATTGATCTTTCCACTCTTTAGGTCAATATCCGAGACCTGTAATAAAGCCAGTTCTTCAGGACGCACGCCCTGAAAGATAAATAGCCCCACGATGACTTTATTTCGCTGCCCTGTTAATCCGGGATGTTTATGCACCTGATATAGCTTGTCCAGTTCCTCCCTACTCAGAATGTTGTGAAGGATGTTGCGTTTAACCCCTTGAATCTGCATTCCTTCCACGGGGTTTTGGGTTGCCTGCCCTGTTTTCACCAGGAACTCATAATAATGCCGAAGGAACAGGAGTTTTAGGGAGACAGTCTTTTTCGCATTCCCGGAGGTTGTACAATGTTTAATGTAAAGCAGGATTTCGCTGTAAGTGGCATTCACTGTCTTTTTAAAAGGCTGTGAGATGGCCCATTTCTCAAACTGGCGTACTCCTTTTACTACGCTGGCCCCGGTCTTTTTACTGTGGCCCTTTGCCGCCAGATAGTCCTCAAAGCGTTTCAGGTTCGATTTTATCATCGTCGTTTTCATAGGTTTCCTCCTTTTGGGTTAAGTGCGTATAAATCTGGGTGCTTTCCAAGCTCCGGTGACCCAGGAAATCTTTAATCCTTTCCAGCTGCATCCCTGCCGCCAGTAAATGGGTGGCGATACTATGGCGTAGGGTGTGAAGACCTACCCGTTTTTGTTGCAATAGTGGGCTATCGGTTAACTCAACCAGGTATTTCAGCCGGAGTAACAAACTCTGCCCCTGCATCCTCCTGCCTTTAGCGCTAATGAAAAAGGCTTCCTGTTTGGTTTGTTTCAACAGGAAGGGTCTCGCGTCGTAAAGATATATCTGCAAGTATTGCAGGTTCTTCCGGCTGATGGGAATGATTCTTTCGGTATAGTTCTTCCCTTTTCGAACATGCAGCAATCCTCTGTCAAAGTTGATATCTCCCGTGTCCAGGTATACCCCTTCATTCCTGCGAAGTCCGCAGCCATAGAAAATGGAAATCATTACCCGATCTCTATGCTGCAAGGCTTCATAAAAGGCAGGGTCCTGGGCTTTCTTACGAACTACTGGCAGTAATTCTGTGGCAGCTAACAATTGGTGGATCTCTGCTACGCTCAAAACAGCTATGCTGCTTTCCTCCGGATCTTCCCCTTGAAGGGTTATTCCAGCAATGGGGAGCTTTTTCACTTGCCGGAGGTATTGGGCAAACTTCTTGATCGTTTGTTGGTGTTTGTTCAGATAGACATTACTCAATCCACCTCCCCTGGTAATATTGGGTCTGGTGGTCAGGTATGCATAGTATTCCTGGATCACTGGCGCTGAAATGTCTTCCAGCAGGAAATACGCCTCCCTCTCCAGGTAATGCAGAAACTCCCGGATAGCATTTGGGAGGCTATAAACGGTACTGGGAGCATACCCCAGTATATCCAGCCATTCCCTGAATCCTTTTACAGACTGGACATAGTGGGGGCAATACAACGGTAGTTGTTTCATAATACTGATTGAATGGGTGAGTAAAAGGGGGGTATCTCCCCGGTGAGCTATTGAGCTGATGGCTTCCTTTTCCTTGCTAGCTTGGGTTTCATTGGCTCATTGGTGGATTGGGCCATTGGTGAGCCGATGGTCTGTAGAATACTATCGAGTAGTGTGCTGATACTGGTTTTCAGGGAGCGGTAATCTTCCTGGCTAACCAGGGTGTAGTGGAAGGACTTTGTTTTATCCTGGTTCACGCGGATCAGGTAACCCGCTGTCAGCAGTGCCAAATTATGCCTTTTTACCGTGCTTACAGGCATTCTGAGGACTTTACTGATCAGCAGGTTGGAAAAGCTGTCCAGTTCATTAGCAGCCAAATACTGGCTTACCTGTTCCAGATAATTCCTGCAAGCTCCTGTAAGATCATCGGATTTTCTAAGCAAGATCTCCTTCATCAGCTCATTGGCGGCAGCAATATCCTCTTTTGTGGTCTCTATATACATTTCCCCTGTCTCCTCATCCACCTTTTGTTCCCGTTGATACTGATGGTAAAAAGTAATCGCCTCTATAAAAGCCAGGTAATGGGCATTGGTTCTACGGGGTTTAAAGATGGTAGCGGGTAGTTGCAAAGCTTCTGCAAAGGGATTTCTGACGCTAATGGGCTGTAACATGGTTTGAACATGCTGTAAAAACAGCTTACTCTTTCCTTCTTCCAGAGAATTGATCTTTCCAGCACTCTTTTTACGCTGGTATTCCATGATCCGGCTATCCTGCTCCCTGCTTTCATCCAGGTAGAGGAGAAAAGAACGGTTAGCATTGTCCTCATAAATGCTCTCCCGGGTAGTACATCCTGCAATACATACTGGCCCCTCTACCCGCAAATGAATGGTTTTGGTTTCCCCTGCGCTATTTTTGTATGGCAAACTCTTGGTGATCGCCTGTTTACTCTGCAATTCCCGGAGAGGGTATAATACTTCGCCCGCCCCATCCAGGTCTTCTATCAAGATCAATTTGTTTCTCAGCTCCTGCCTGCCGAAATAATAAAAAGCATTCTGGCTAAGGGTGGTGATCTCTATTTTATCTTCCGGAGGTATTAATTCCCCCACTTTCTCCTGCAAATGGCTTTTCCCTGTCCCACTGCTTCCCAAGCTAATCACATGCAGGGGTTGATCCCTTTTCCTGCTGGTAAATATCAGATACATGAGGAGCCGGTTATTTTCCTCTCCAATCACTCCACTTGTCCCAATCAAATCATTGGTCATGCCCAGCAAATCAGGATTCTTCAAGAAATCTACAGCAGCTTTTGTGTCTTCATCAGACAAAACCATCCTTTTACTGCCCTCCTCCTGTAGCTTTTCCAGCTCTAGCAGCCTGTATTTTTCCAGTTCATCCGTTAACCCGGCAATCACCCTCCCTGCTAGTATAGAGCCTATTTCCAGCCTCTCAGCGGCCTTCCTGATCACTCTCTCCAACTGACTATCGTTATACAAATCCAGGTTATGCCTTATTGATTGTTCCCCCTTTGAGATTTTAAGTGTTACGCGAAGCCTGTCAAATACATCAATCCTGATGCCTCCCAATACTTCCACCTTTATTTCATCTGAGGTATACACATAGCAATGACTGTTACTGGTATCCAGTAGATTTTCGTTTTTCATAAAATAAGATTTTGAGGAGGGTTAGAAATAAAAAAGCATAGCCGTTAAGCTATGCTGTAAGAAGATTTATGTGAGATGTTGTTTACTGGTTCTTGGGAAAAATACTTTTTTGATACACAACCCTTTAGTGTAACTCTTTTAAAGGTGGCGGTCCTTCTTTTCTCACTTTTTTTATTGCTTCTAACCAATATTCCCAAAAGGCACTATCCGCAGGTTTATTTTTCCCTAGCCAATATTCTCCACCACTCAAAATATCTGTTAAATCATTTGACCCTGTAGCTTCCCAATATGCTTTAAGCATATATAACATTGCATCGTACCCTTCTTTCTCAGTAATTAGTTCATCACTGGAAATTATTCCCTCAGGATTTATTTTTCCATCGCTTGCTAATTTCATACCCATTATTTTAAACCGTACTTTGTAATCATTTCTTCGGCAGTCATTGTTGCATAACCTGCTCCTTTGACAACCCCATCCTGTGTATACGTGTATACTGATTTACCTGTTCCGTCTAAACCCATATACCAACTTTTACCATATGCATCAACTCCAAGAGCTTTGCCATTCGCAATCTTCTGTATTATTTCTCTGTTGGCTGGATTATCTGCAAGTTTTCCAGCACCTTTAAATAAATGATTTGCTAAATTTCCTTCGGGTATCAAGTTCACAGCCTCCTCAGTGGCACCTTTTGCGAACCAACCTGATATGCCTCCTAGCGCCCAAGAAGTCAATTTTTCACCCGCCAACCAAAGAAGAGCACCCCAAAAAGCACCATCTCCCACGCCTTCGGGTGCATTCCCCACCCAATAGCCTAGTTTCTTTAAATCCGTTACTGTTCTTCCTTTCTCATCAACTTTGACCGGCTTTGCACCGTCAACGCTAACCATATCAAAGTTA
>JARLGZ010000081.1 GCA_031292515.1 Puia sp.
CCGTCCGGTCCGCTTTTAAGTTCTTAAAGTTCATCAGAAAGCCCGAAAGTCCTTGATTTTCGGGCTTTCTCGTGTTCCTACCCCACCAAAGTTTCTCCTTCTTTTTCAACGTTCCGGTGACAAATTCGGATGCCCAAAAAAAATCGGCATTCCGGGCACCCGAATTCTTCTGAAACCCTTGCCAGTTCTATGTGATAAGAATCTGAACTCATAACCGGCAAGACTTTGATTTAATTTTAACAGTTAAAAAGGAGGACAAAATGGAAGCGAAAATGAACGTGCTTTTCTATTTGAGAAAAGCCAAAACAACAAAGGAAAATCTGGTGCCTATTTATTTGAGAGTGACCATCGACGGGAAAGGGTTCGAAGTAACCACAGATCGGTTCATTGACCCCTCCCGCTGGTCTTCAAAAGCAGGTAAGGTAAAGGGGACTTCCGAAGACTTTAAGGTCATAAACAACCACATTGACATACTTAAGCGGAAAGCGTTTGAGCACCAACAGGACATTTTATTGAAAGGATTGCCCCTGACAATTGAAACATTTAAGTCAGCATGGTGGGGTCTTGGCGAAAGCCACTATACCCTTTTAAATGTGTTCAAACAACACAACGATGATCTCAAGGAATTAATCGGCAAAGGATATGCAAAGGCTACTTGGACAAAATACGAGACAACCAAGAGACATCTCACCGAATTTATTAAATGGAAGCATAATTTCCCGGATATAAATCTGAAGGCTTTAAAATATGAGTTTGTCACCGGGTTTGAGTTCTTCCTGAGAAGTCAGAAGGACCTTGGAATTAATTCCTATGGCAAATGTATTAAGAACCTGAAAAAAGTTGTTACGGAGTGTGTTGCCAAAGAATGGTTGGATAAAGATCCCTTTATGCGGTATCAGGTCAAACATTGGGAGACAAAAATTTCGTACTTGTCCGCGCATGAGCTTCAATTATTGACTCAAAAGGAATTTTCAAATGAACGGCTTTCCGTTGTAAAAGACCTTTTTCTGTTTAGTTGTTATACAAGCTATGCTCATATAGATGCTGCGAATTTAACCTTAGATAATATTGTCGATATCCCTGAGCGATTTAAAAATTCATTAACAGAAAAATGGAAAGGCAAGGATGAAAAGGCGGTTTTTACTTTTCATAAGAGATTTGATGAAAATGGGAATTCAGGAGATAATATCCCCTTTCTGCTAGATGATCAGGAATCAGACGGTACCCGGAAATATTTTAACCTGATCGGCGTATTTATAACTGCTATTTTAGAAAGTATAACTGCTATTTTAGAAAGCAGACTCGTGGTGATCGATGAATTTGATGCGAGGTTACATACTTTGCTGACAAAATCCATCTTGAAGCTCTTCCATTCATCGCAAACCAAATCAAAGGCTCAATTGCTGGTGGCCAGCCACGATACCGCGCTGTTAGACAGAAATCTATTGAGAAGGGACCAGATCTATTTTGTAGAAAAGGACAAATATGGGGCCACGGAGATTACGTCACTGGTGGAATATAAGCCAAGGAAGGAAAGCCCTTACGACAAAAATTACCTGGACGGGAAATACGGAGCAATTCCATTCATTGATGGCTTAGAATCTTTAATGGTTGATGACAGATAGCTGGTTATTAAATGGGCGACCAGAGGACTTAGCAATTCCTACTTTTGGGCCAGTCGGTTCAGGTGGGAAGGCCTGCGGGACAATGTCTTCACCGGTGCACATAAGTCGGAGCAATTCTGCATTCATGAATACAGCGTAAATTTGTGAAAATATATTATTGATTATCAACCATTTAGATCAGAATTTAGGATGCCCGAAAGTTTGGGCATCAAACACTTTACTGATATTTTATTCCGCATCAATATTAGCTACTGCCCTTGTTTTGTTACAGTATAATGCCAAATCTGGACTTGTATTGTTACAAAATAGTCGTATTTTTGCCTTTGTTCTGTTACATTCCGGACGAGATTTATATAATGGCCTTTAAAAGAAGCATTGAAAATCATCTTAATCGCTGGAAATTAAGTACCGCTCGTAAGCCACTTATTATTAGAGGTGCGCGTCAGGTGGGCAAAACCACCTTGATACGTGAATTTGCCGGAACGTATGCACACACGATTACACTCAATCTGGAGAAACCAGCCGATCGCCGTTATTTTGATGATTTTGATGATGTTCAAACCATTTTTGAAGCCTTGTTTTTGGCGCACAGTATTCCTTCATCAGCTGTCTCAAATACCCTTTTATTCATCGATGAAATACAGGAGAGCCCTAAGGCCATCCAGCTATTGCGCTATTTTTATGAGGAAATACCAGCGCTTCATGTCATCAGCGCAGGTTCATTGTTGGAATTTGCGATCCAGAAAGTACATAGCTTTCCGGTGGGCAGGGTGGAATTTCTATATCTCCACCCGCTGAATTTCCAAGAATATCTGGAAGCCACTGGAAAACAGGCGTTGCTAACACAATTGCAGCAGGTACCGGTAAAAGTGTTTGCACATCAAACCTTGATGGATGCCTTCCATCGCTATGCGATTATTGGCGGAATGCCTGAGGTAATAAAAACAGACGTTGAAAAGCACAACCTTTCAGATTTGTCCATTATTTATGAAAGTATTTGGGGCACCTATAAAAACGATGTAGAAAAGTATACGTCCAACGACACGGAGAGGAAGATCATTAAACATTTAATGGATACTGCGCCGCTGTACCTGGACGAACGCATAAAATTTCAGGGTTTTGGAAATTCCAACTACCGGTCAAGAGAGGTAGGAGAAGCATTCAGAACACTTGACGATGCGAAGATCGTACGGTTGATCTACCCTACCACTGACATACATCCACCATTAAAGGCCGATTTAAAGAAAGCACCACGGTTACAATTCCTGGATACCGGCCTGGTCAACTATTCTTTGGGAATCCAGGCAGAAATGCTGGCTATGGATGATTTGAGCAGTGCTTACAAAGGGGCGGTTATCCCCCATTTAGTAACACAGGAACTGATATCCCTTCAAAGTATTTCTGCACACACACCAAATTTTTGGGTAAGAGAAAAAACCCAGTCCAACGCAGAAGTTGATTTGCTGTACGCTTATAAAAAGCTGGTTATTCCCATAGAAATAAAATCGGGCAGCACCGGCAGTTTAAAATCGCTTCATCAGTTTATTGAGGCCGCAGACCATCCATACGCCATCCGGATGTATGCGGGAGCCTTAAAGGTAGAGAACGCTGTTACCCCAAATAAAAAGCCCTATCTATTAATGAATTTACCTTACTATGCCGGCACAAAACTGCCTGAGTATATTGAATGGTTTGTGCAACAAAAAATTAATGTGCCGACCGATGGTCAACAAGAGAATTAAAATCTAAAGGACTATTGGTCTTTAGCCTAGATCTTTGCCACAGGTAGCGGACGCCAGGTGGATAATTTGAATACAGGAAAATCAAGGGTTTTATGTACTTTAGAGGTCGAGGGTTCATGGACAAAGGGACCCAATTTTGTCGGTGGCAAATTCTGTTACCCAATACATTTTCGCCCGCCAATTGGCTGATAATCTGCCTCTTACATTATACGTTACGGCCCCGTCCGGTCCGCGAAGGCGCCTTTTCAAGGTGCCTTTTTTTATGTGCAAAATCGGCCAAAATTCACTATAATCAGGCAAGTTCATACCTTTATCAGTCAAAAAATCACTGGAAAAATTCGTGTTTTATAGAGAGGTTTGGCATCTTTCTCTTGATATGTGTAATGCTGTATGAATGTGAAGGGCAACAAGGTTTCTTAGAGCTACCTCGACCAAAACAATAAATCTTTGAAATTCAATACAATACAACTCTATTCTTGGTTCCGTCCGATCCGCAAAGGCGTCCAAATGGGCGCCTTCCCTTTTTTAAAAACCTCTTTGCGGCAAAAGGATTTCACTCCATTCTTCTCTTTAAGATCTTCATTCTTCATCAGCTTGATGAAATTGCAGCCTAATCGATAAATCGTTTATTTTTTATACTTTTATGTATCCAGCGCTAAGGCCCCGTTAGTAGAGCCTATTTTATTGCTCAATAAGTTACTATGCTTACACGGTCGGGGTATCGAGCCAATACCTTATTATTGCTCAGTAATTTTATTTACACTAGGAATGGCAGACGTTCATTCAAAGGAGACAAGAAGCTATAATATGAGTAGAATTAAAGGCAAGAATACAAAGCCCGAAATTCTGGTTAGAAGGTTTCTTTTTTCAAAAGGATTTCGTTACAGGTTACATGATAAAAAATTGCCCGGCAAACCTGATATCGTTTTGCCTAAATATAAAACGGTAATTTTTATTCACGGTTGTTTCTGGCATGGTCATGATAGATGTAAATATTATGTTGTCCCGAAAACCAGACAAGATTGGTGGTTGGAAAAGATCAATGGCAATAAAAAAAATGATAAAACATCTTTGATTGCCTTAAAAAGGCAGGGATGGAATATCATTATCATTTGGGAATGTGCATTAAAAAAAAATAAAATTCAGAAAACTTTTGCTAAATTTATTAGCAGAATACTAACCCAAGTATGAATTATATTGATCTTTTTGCTGGTGCAGGGGGCCTTTCAGAAGGCTTTGTCAGAACAGGATTCATCCCTGTCGTCCATGTGGAAATGGACGAAGCTGCTTGTTATTCATTGAAAACAAGAGCAGCTTACCATTACCTTAAGCAGAAGAGGCGGAGCGAAATTTATGTCTCTTATCTGAAAGGAGAGATCTCCAGAAACGAATTATACGGACACCTGCCTCCCTTTCTGCTGGATAATGTTATAAACCTGTCTATCGGGACAGAAAATAATGACAGGATTCACAGGATTATCAGTAACCAGTTGGACAAGAATGAAGTGGACCTGATCATAGGGGGCCCTCCCTGCCAGGCTTATTCAGTTGTAGGCCGGGCCAGGGATGAGAATGGGATGAAAGGCGACCCTAGGAACTATCTATATGTCCAGTATGCAAAATACCTGGAAAAATACCAGCCTAAGTTGTTCATTTTCGAAAATGTGATTGGGTTGAAATCTGCCAAAGGAGGACTGTACCTGCAGAATATGGAGAAGCTTTTCTTCAAAAAGGGCTATAAAATGCATCTGTTTACCGTAGAGGCGAACAGCTTCGGGGTTCTGCAGAACAGAAAACGGGTCATCATCATCGGCTGGAGGGATGACTTTACTCCTAACCTGCCCGATCTGGAAGCCATTAACCTGAAGCACGATTTTAAAGTAAAAAGCATTTTCAGTGATCTTCCAAAAATCGATGCAGGAGGCGGAAAGGACAAATACATGACCTACCAGAAACCCACCAATGAATATCTGGAATATTCCGCCATCCGGAATGGCATTAATGTGTTGACCCAGCATGTTTCAAGACCGCATACGGAGCAGGATAAGAAGATCTACAGGATTGCCGTCGATAAATGGAACCAGAAAAAAGAACGACTGGATTATAACGATCTGCCCGAAAAATTGAAGACCCATAATAACCGTACTTCCTTTTTTGACCGGTTTAAAGTGGTTGCACAGGACCTTAGCTATTCCCAGACAGTGGTCGCCCACATTTCTAAGGATGGACACTATTATATCCATCCGGACATTTCGCAAAACCGGTCTATTACTATCCGCGAAGCTGCCCGTTTGCAATCCTTTCCGGATGACTATTATTTCGAAGGGGTTAAAGAAGGCATTAACAGGACACCGGCCTTCCGGCAGATCGGGAATGCCGTTCCGCCATTGATGGCTTATTCTATTGCGCATAAAATAAAGGACTTATTAAAATAATAAAGAGTCGATATATAATGAGTGTTCACCGAAAATACAAAGTCGGACATGAATATATTGATGACATTGCTAATTCCAGGGTGTACAGTGGGCTGGATATCATAAATTTTCTACGTGAACTCAAACTGATTGAAAACGGGAGGATTCGTAAAGACTGGCTGAATGAAGTAACAAAACAGATTAAGGAATAATACCTCCTTGTAGGCTTTTTTCTTTGACTAAATTAAACCGTTATGCCTGATGAGATTGCTATACCGAACCCTGAATACTTTATCAAATCTATCGCTGAACAGGGTTATAGCCTGGAAACATCCGTTGCTGACCTGATCGATAATTCCATTAGCGCTGGTGCCGGAAAAGTTGAAGTGCTTGTCGACACCCAAAAGACACCGTTTGTGCTGTTTATTGCCGACGACGGGGGTGGCATGTCCCCGGACGAACTTAAAAAAGGCATGGAACTCCCAAGTAGTTCTGTGGAAGCCTCCCGGTCTCCCAACGATCTGGGACGATTCGGCCTGGGAATGAAGACTGCTTCTTTTGCTCAGACCCGGTGTTTAACTGTTATATCCAGAGAGAAAGGTACCAGCCGGTATCAAGCAAGGACCTGGGATGTGGAACATCTCAAGTCAACCGGTACCTGGTCGTTGATCCCGAATACAGAAACCGAAATAAACACCCTGCTGAAGTCTTGGCAGCAGCTAAGCCAGGGATTTCTCAATCCGTTTGAAAATTACAAACCCAATACGATTGTCATCTGGCGTGGATTGTATAAATATGAGTCTGGCCCTGAAGGCATTGATAATTCTGAAATTCTTCAGAAAGAGTTAACGGAGATAACCCGGGAATATATGCAGCTAATCTTTCACCGGTTCCTGAATAGGGCTGATCCGCTAAAAATAAGACTGAATAATGAACAACTGATACCTTTCGATCCCTTTCCTGATTCGGCAAGAAATATCTCCATTCAACAGAAACTGCTGATGGGCAATAACCTGCGCCTCGAAGGATTCGTGCTACCCAACCGGAGCTTGGAGGAGAGCAATGGGGCTTCCGGATGGACACTGTCCCACAAGAGTCTCATGGACATGGAGGGAATCTATATCTACCGCGCAGATAGGCTGATCGTCTTCGGCGGTTGGATAGGAATGATAAAGAAGGCCCCACGTCTTCAGCTGGCCAGACTGAGAGTAGAGATCGGTAACGGAATTGATCACCTCTTTCATCTGAATGTGGCTAAATCCTCCATTATAATCCCTTTCGGGGAACGGGTGGCATTTATGCGTTATGTCAGCATACTGAGGAAGGAAGCGGAAAAGGAATACCTGAATTATGAAACCCGCTCTGCCTCTGTAAAAAGCCCGGTACAGCATGTTTTCAGGAAGGTTCCGACCAGCAAAGGAATGTCCCTGGAGGTAGACGAAGATTTCCCCTTGATGAAGGCCCTCAACGACACCCTAAACGGAGAGCAGAAGAAAAAGCTCCGGTTGCTACTTCGGATGATTACGACAACGGTTAATAAGATCAGGAAAGTTCATGAAGAGGTTAGTTATATAGATCTGACAGAGAAGGAAAACCTCTCAGAGGAAGATTTCAGTAATACAGTAAAAGAACTCCTGAAAAATGGGATGGGTAAAAGAGAAATTCTACATAATCTTATGCCGGCGCTGGGAATCAGCAAGGAATCCCTGCCGGCTGCTCTGTTAAACTTATTGCAATAAACCGACTATGAACCATCAGGAAATAATTGAAGCAATCAAGACCCTTATCAAACTTCAGGCACCGGAAGGGGAGGGAATTCCGCTCACATTCTTTGATGAACAGAGAGACCTGATCCTTACTATGCTGAAGATGAAGCCTGCTCTGCGAAATATGGATTCCGTCACCCTGAATGATCTGTACACCACTGCAGTCAGGGAGTATAAATCTGTTTACCTGGTGGATATCAACCCGTCGAGTGCGCTTACAAAAAAGGGGTTTCATACCTGGCTGACGGAAAAAAGAAAGGCAGAACTGCCTACGGAATATATCGGCCGGTACCTCACCTACATGGGAATACAGGGCCGGCCACAAACTGTCATTTTGGAATTGGCCCGATCCAGCGAAGCTATACTCGGTAAGCTTGGTGACCCGCACTCAGATACAGCATTTTATACTAAGGGCTTGGTTGTTGGAAGTGTTCAATCCGGAAAGACAGGAAATTTCAATGCGGTTATTAACCGGGCGGTGGATGCAGGCTATAACCTTGTTGTTATACTTTCCGGCATTATGGAAGATCTCCGCAGCCAGACCCAACTTCGCCTGGAGATGGATGTGATAGGAGAAGGAATGATTGATTTGAAGACTGAACAGTATGGGGTTAAAGGGGTTGGCAGGGTCTCCCGTTTCGGTGTGCAGGGAAATTCAGAAATTCCACAGGTTTTTTCAATTACCTCCTATAAGTCTGATTTCAAAAAACAGATCCAAGATGCCAGTTTTTCACTGAATAACAGGAATTTGCTGGTTTGTAAGAAAAATGCAAGTGTGCTCAGGAATCTCCTGATCTGGCTGAGTGATTACCTAGCAGAAAATCAGGAGCAGCATAACATTCCTTTATTGATTATTGATGACGAGGCAGATAATGCCTCTCTCAATAATATGGGGCATAAAGGTCGTGAGTATGCCAGTACCATCAATGGCCATATACGCGCCATCCTGGAACTTTTCTCCCGTAAAACCTACCTTGGATATACTGCTACTCCCTTCGCCAATGTTATTCAGGATCGGAATCAACCGGCAGAAGGCTCCTGGCCTATTTCATATAGGCGGAACGGGGAAACTGTCATCAGGAACTTTAAACAGGTTTCGAATGTTTTTCCGGATGATTTTATAGAACTGCTTGACCCTCCCTCCAATTACATCGGGGCCAAACAGGTATTCGGTGCAACAGTCGATCCGGATACAAAAAAAATACCCCTTATCGAACCTGTTACCGATTATATTGAATCCTTTCCTTCAAAGGTTATTGACACTCCGGAAGGTGTACGTCCGGGCGCTAAGGAAGAACTGGATAAGGAGGTTGCGGCTTTAAGATCTCCTAGAAAGGACGACGTATTCCCACAGCAACTGCCGGAATCCCTGAAAAGAGCAGTCGAATGTTTTATCCTGGGCATTGCTGTAAGAATGAAACGTCGGCCTGCCATGGCAGAATCGAGGTTGTATAATCCCCATAATACCATGCTGATTCATGTTTCGAGGTTTACTGACTGGCAGAACCGAACCAGACAGCTGATTCAGGAAGAGGTGGACAGGCTGATCCAGCGTACACAGGAACTGCCATCTTCGCCCCACTCGATATACGCACAGCTGGAAAGAACCTGGAATCAGTATTATGCTGTAATCATCGAAAATATCAGGACCTATCTCCCAAAGGATTACGGCGATGAATTTCTGCAACCGGTATCATTTGATGATATTAAACCGCTGCTACCCCGGGCAGTACAGGGACTGGAAGTAAAAGCCATTAATAGTGTGACGAAGGAAAAACTGGTTTATACTACCGATCAAAGCGGAGAAGGGAAAAAATACATTGCAATAGGGGGAAACAGATTGTCCAGGGGCTTCACCCTCGAAGGATTGACTATCAATTATTTTATCCGGAATACGAATTTTGCCGATACTCTCCTGCAGATGGGACGATGGTTTGGTTATCGCCCCGGCTATATCGATTGCTGTAAACTCTTTACGACTTGGGATGCCATCGAAAAATTTGAAGCTGCTACCCGGACGATTGATGAGCTGGAACTGCAATTTAAAGAAATGCAGCGTATGGGCAAAACACCACAGGACTTTATATTACGCGTCCGGACACATCCTGGCGTGCTGGATATAACCCGGCCATCCATCCTTAAGAATGCAAAGGAAGTTAAATGGTCTTATCAGGATACCCTTGTACAGACTACCCAATTCGAACTCAAGCAGGAGCGGATAAAGCGGGCATGGGAAGAAATGATAAACCTGTTTAACGGGTTTACTATCAAGGGAGACTTCTGCGTTCTGGATACAGATGTGACCGGATTGTTCAGGTTTCTAAATTGTCCGAATTCGTTTTACAATTTCGGTGAGCAGTTGAATCACATAAAAAAATTCCTGGATCTCTGTGCGGAGCAGGATAAGTTAAAAAGATGGCGAATCGCAGTAAAAATGACGGGTGCAAGTAGGCATTTTATTGCTTCTGCCAGTACTGGATTGCCTGAAGATATTCAACTGTCTGTCCGGTCCGGCCCATCATCTAAGGATGCGCATGCTCTTTACCGAAGAGAATTTCTGACCAGAGGAATTTTTACCGGGTCCGGGCAATCTGCGAACATTATTTCAGCAGGAAAGGATATGTCTTTGTGGTTGGATCCTAAAGAAATAGCGGATGCGGAAAAAGAGTTTATTGATTCGAAGGTGGCCGCATTAATGGAGAAAAATAAAAACCAAACAGAGACTGAAGCCCGGGATATAGCCCGGAAGCTGACAAAACCGGAGAGGATTTACAGGGAGAAAATGAGTGATGATACTGGCCTGCTGGTAATCTATCTGATGGACCTAAGAGAGGTCTTTAAAAAGGACGATGAAGAACTCAGGCGGGTGAAAGAGGATCGCCAGATCGATGATACCATCCCTCTGATCGGATACGCTATCGGGTTCCCTCCCATATCCGCCAATATTGGCGGTATATACCTCAGGGGAGACTATAATATAGATGAAGATGAAGGAGAAGATGAGGAATATGATCCGGAACTGTTAAACACTGAAGAAGAGACTATATGAATGCCGGCGAACTCGAAATAAAATGGAAATCAATCGTCTTCGGCGGTGCGGCACAATACCGGTCCCTCAGGATCAGTGCTGACTCCTTTCCTGAACTATATCTGGCGTTAGACGTCAAAGGCAATCGCTATCTGATTCTTCAGGTGCCGGACAAAACAGCAGTTGATTGCAGCACCATAGAAAAGGAAAATCTGAGTTTAGAATGGTTTGAAGAAAAAAGATTTATCCTGATTGGTCTGCGCAGTATCCGTTTTCTTGACCTTTTTAATGACCTTACCCTTTCCCTGTATAACCGGATTAAAGATATACAATCTCCGGAGCACTATAGCCGGGAGTTTATACACGTTTTTCATAAATGGGCCGAGTTTTTTGAAGACGGCAGTTCCGGCCTGCTCCCGGAATCAGATTTGAAAGGACTCTTCGGAGAGTTGATTGTACTACGCTGGTATCTGGCAAATGATCAGCAATTATCTGTAAATCAGATACTGGATGCCTGGCAGGGGCCTTTCAACCGGGCACAGGATTTCATTTTTCCTGCTTTAAACCTGGAAGTGAAGACAAAGAATACAGACGAAATGAATATCCGGATCTCCAGTGAATTCCAGTTGGAGGAAGAACCGGGTAAAGGGCTTAACCTGGTAATTGTAAACCTGAACAAGCAGGAAGATGGATTGACTTTGCGGGCGCTGATTGCAGATATCAGGGAATTGATTATGCTGAAGGCTGGTGATTTATCTGTTTTCATGAAGCTGCTGGCTCGGGCCGGAGTCAAAGCCGCGGATCCGGAGAAATATGACGAATTCATCTGGGAGATCAGTAACCTGTCCTTTTATAATTGTACAGATCTGCAATTTCCCAGAATTACCACTAGTACCATAATGGACGGAATCAGTCAGGTAGGCTACCGGCTGAATATGAGAGTTCTGGAGACATTCCTTATTAATAAATTTACCCCCTGATGGAGCTGAAAGAGCTGTTGCTTTTCCGTAACCAGTTACTCGACGACAGTCGGGACGACGATGGCTATATATCCGATGACGGAATCCTTGACAAATGCCTGCCAATGCTGAATGATACACGGTACATAGATTCCACAGATGTCACCGGTGCCTATGATCCGCTAGAGGGTGGGGCAATTAAGGTGAATGCATATCTGTATAATGAATCGGGCGAACGGTTGCAGTTATTCCTGGTTAATGAGGAAAGTATCAATCCTGGATTAACCGAAGATCAACTGGTGGTTTCACAGAAGGTTATTTATGATAAACAGATGAACCGGGCCCTGACTTTTGTCAAAAAGTCTGTGAAAAAACAGCTGAATGAATTACTGCACGATGCGAGCCCTGCCTGGGTTCTCGCCCATCAGCTGAGCACTCCGGATTCTTTGGGGCAGATTGACGTCGTGGAAATCTTTCTGATCAGTCTTACTGCGACGGTTCAGACAAGAGGGGCAACGCCGACACCGAAAGAACTGGAATTTGAAGAAGATACGGTTACGGTCGGCTTTATACAGGGTGGTCAAAAACAAACGAAGGATATTACAGTTATCAAAAGACTTATCGACCTAAACTTCATGTACAATGTACAAATGTCCGAAGGCAGCCGCTATCCGCTCGTGATTGACTTTACTATTCCCCCATTTCATCCTGTCCCTTTTCTGCATGCTGCCAAAGAAAAGCATTTTGATTCATACCTCTGTGCCCTTCCGGCAACCTTGCTGGCGGAACTATATAAGAAGTATAGCAGCCGCCTGCTCGAAAAGAATGTGCGCTCCTTCCTTCAGCTGAAAGGAGTCAACAAGGGGATGCAGGAAACCATCCGGCTAGAACCTGAGAAATTTATCGCCTACAATAACGGATTAACCATAACAGCTACTGCAGGCGAGATTGAGAATTATCAGGGAGTTAAATGCATAAAATCCCTGTCAGACTTTCAGATTGTGAATGGAGGGCAGACTACGGCGACCATCTATTTCTCCAGGAAAGGGGGACTGCCTATAGAAGGTATCCAAGTAATGGCAAAAATCAACGTAGCGAAAAATGCATCAGAAGAAATCCTGGATGAGCTTATTTCAAAAATAAGTGTTTATTCCAATGCGCAATCAAGAGTTTCAAAAGTGGATCTCAGAGCCCGTAGTACGCAGCTGGTAAAGCTGAAATCCCTTTCGGAAAGTGTCCTGACCGTGAGCGGAAAGAAATGGTTCTTCGAGCGCGCAAAAGGAGAGTATGCCACCATGATGAGGATTAACAGTGCCAAAAAGGTGCAACTGGAAAAAACCTACCCCCGGGAAAGACGATTTACCAAGGAAGACTTGGCAAAATATTTTTCAGCCTGGGGAGATAAACCCTATCTGGTCAAGAAAGGAGGCGAAAAAGTATTCCGCCTTTTCCTGGAAGAAATCTCGGGAGAGGGCGGGAGTAGCAAGGCTATGATGATCAACAGGAATTTCTATGAGGATCTTATCGCCCGGATTATTCTTTTCAGATCCTTGGAGAAGATTTACGGACAGGGTAGCGGAGCAATCGGACAGATCAGGTCTGCAGTCGTTCCTTATTCCATTTCCGCAATTTATCAATATACCAGCAGCGACAAGAAAGGGCGCCAGTTTGACCTGCTTAAAATCTGGAAGGCAGAGAAGCTGGAGAATGACCTGCATTCTTTTTTCCGGGATCTTATGAAACTTATGAACAGATTGATCCGGAGGTACAGCCAAAGTGATGATCTTGGAGAATATTCCAAAAAGCAGGAATTATGGGATAATATTGCAGACTCCCAGGAGCTGCAGGAATTCATGAACCGTTCGGAACATAAGAGCCTTATTAAGAAGTATTGTATATCCGCTGATGAAGCAAAGAAAAGGGAAAAAGAGGCTTCGAAAGAAGAAACCTTGGATTTCGGCCCCCTTTTGTACGCCGCTGAAATGTTTGACCGGGGGGCTTCCTTTTACTGGGCTCTAATCAATCAGGATAAGTATGAACTTACCGAATCCCAGCTATTTAAGCTGAAAGACATAGCATCCGCCATTGTGCAGAATAGATCAATTGATCTCAATCATATTGAATTTGAGAAGGAATTATTAAAATCTTTTTTGACTGACTGCCCCGAATTGCTGGCTATAGATGAATCTTCCGATTTATTTAGAAATACTGTTGGCTTTATCATTAAGAAATACAATGCGGCTTTTGAATCCGGCTCCGGAATCAAAGGAGAATTTGATCTTCTGAAAGAATTGGCAAAGAAAAAGGGGGTCAGCTACTATCCTGTTTTTTCGGAAATCGGGAAGAGCCTTCACGATTTTCAACTGCCAACCATGCAGCAGATTATACATGCTTCTGAATATATTAAAGCTTAAAAGGCTTTTAGTCGGCAAAAAAAATGCAGCGTTTTTGGCAATTAGGAGTATGGAGATCCCCTTAAGGTAGAGAAAGCCATTACTCCCAATAAAAAGCCCTATCTATTAATGAATTTACCTTACTATGCCGGCACAAAACTACCTGAGTATATTGAATGGTTTGTGCAACAACAAATTGATGTACAGACCGGCGGCCAACAATAGAATTGAAATGACTATTGATCTTAACTTAGATCTTTGCCCGAGGCAATGAGTGGAATGAGTTTCAGGTTGGAGCATGTGCTCAAGCTTCTTTTCTTGCTTAATTTGGACGTTTAAAGTAATAATGCAATGCCAAAAAAAATTATACTTTCAATATCCTTAGTCTTCATATTAACCAACTGCATTGGTCAGCTGCACGTAAACAGGTATGTGAATCCCTTCATCGGAACTATTTTCGAAGGGAACGCTTATCCCGGAGCAACTCTTCCGTTCGGATTGGTGCAACTAAGCCCTGATAATGGATTGACGGAAAAGGACAAATACGAAGGATATTGTTCCGGGTACTCCTATACCAAAAACGTGATAAAAGGATTTAGCCACACTCACCTGAGCGGTACCGGCCGGCCGGCTTTAGGCGATATTTCTGTTTTGCCTATGGCGGGCGAGAGTCCATCGATAAGTGATATCCGGAGCGATATCTCCCACAAGGAAGAAAGTGCGAGCCCCGGCTACTATTCGGTAACCTTAAAAAGCTTCGGCATCAAGGCGGAGTTGACAACTACTTAACGATGCGGGCTCCATCGGTACACCTTCCCGGAAAGCAAAAAATCCATGATCCGGTTCGACTTAGCCTATGGTGCAGGAGACGACTCAGCAACCGGCTGTTACTTCAAGAAAATAAACGCCAGCACCTTTGTGGGATACAGGATCTCTAGATCGTCATTTTCGAAAGACCGCCACGTCTACTTTGCGGCTCAAATAAGTAAGTCTGTCAGTGATTTTGTAATTTTCAGAGATAGTAGTTTAGTGAACGCAGGAGATGAAGCCACGGGACGGGATGTGAAGGCCTGCCTCGTTTTTCCAACAAAGAAAGGCGAGCAGGTGTTGCTAAAAGTTGCCCTGAGTACGGCAAACGTGGAGGGTGCTTTGGCCGGACTAAAGGAAGTTAAAGGCTGGGATTTTAATGCTGTAAAACATAGGGCTGAGGATATATGGGAAAGGGAATTGGAGAAGATAAAAATCACCTCGGAGGATGAAGATTTTAAGACCGTCTTTTACACAGCGTTATACCATACTTATCTTGCCCCTATCCGCATATACGATGCGTCGGGACAATACCGAGGCGTAGATAAACAAACAATCCTTCAAGGCAACAATATCTATACGATCAATTCACTTTGGGATACCTATCGGGCAGCAAACCCTTTATTTACCATAACACAGGCGGAACGTGTTCCCGGTATTATAAATTCCTTCCTTAGTTTTTATCACCAATATGGACTGTTGCCGGTATGGGATCTGTATTTCTCTGAAACAAATACGATGAAAGGCTATCACGCAGTAGCCATCTTAGCAGATGCTATTTTGAAAGGCCTCAAAGGGTTTGATTATGAAGAAGCATTCAAGGCTATGAAATCGAGTGCGAATCAAAATATTCGGGGCACAGACTGGTACAGGAAATTGGGATATGTTCCATTCGAAAAAGATGACGCAGGCGCCACTTCTACCTTGGAATACGCTTTCGATGACTGGTGTATCGCCCAGGTCGCTAAGCTATTGGGAAAAGAGGGCGATTATAAGATTTTCATGGAACGCAGCGGCAACTGGAAAAATCTTTTCGACACTGCTACGCTGTTTGTCAGACCTAAAGACGCCAAGGGTAAATGGATTGAGCCGTTTGACCCTTATGAAGAGACGTTTGGCAAAACGAGAGCCTTTGCGGAAGGGAACGCGTGGCAATACACCTGGTATGTTCCCCAGGATGTATATGGACTGATAAGGATGTTCGGGACCCCGGAAAGGTTTTCACAAAAGCTGGATTCCTTATACATGCTCACGCCACCCGACAGCCAATCTATCTTCAAGTACGACGGTTATATAGGGCTGATGTGGCATGGTAACGAGCCTTGCCACCATATCTCCTATCTCTATAATTACCTGGGCATGCCATGGAAAACGGCTGAGAAAGTAAAGCAACTATGTGCATTCTATCGTAACGATCCAAAAGGATTATGCGGGAACGACGACTGTGGACAGATGAGCGCATGGTATATATTTAGCGCTATTGGCTTTTACCCGGTAAACCCTGCGAATGGCGAATATGTGATAGGAACTCCACTGGCCGACAAAACAGAGCTTTCCCTTTCAAACGGGAAGCATTTCCTTATCAAGACAATCGGACTAAGCAAAAAGAATATCTATGTGCAAAAAGGAACACTTAACGGACATCCTTATACCAAATCGTTTATCGAACATGCCGATATTATGAGGGGTGGGGAACTAGTGCTTTACATGGGGGATCAGCCTTCTCCCACATGGGGGATTAAAAGAGAAGATTTCCCAAATTAATAGCAGCTTTCACCTTAATAACAGCTTTCCCCTTAATAACAGCTTTAGCCGTTAGTTTGTTTCCGCATATTTTGGAAAGTTGTCAAGTATCGCCTGCCAACCACCTTTTTGCATTTCTATGGAGCCTCTTGTTCCGGGTCAAATGTATTCTTCTTATTTCTTTAGGGTTAACAATAATTCATCCAACTTTTCCAGGGTTGTTTTCAAACCCTGTTCCATACCCATTTGAATAACCGTTTCCAAATCTGAAAGAGACTTGTAGGTGGTGACAGTTTCCACCAAAGCATTTTCACCCTTTTCAGAGAAAGTTACACGCCACTCTGCGCTGGGAAGGTCTTTATTTATCTCACCCGCTGAATTAGAGAAAGCATCTAATGACGTATAGTAGTCAATGGGTCTGATCTTCAAATACGCCGTCCATCCCCAATATTCCGTGCCGTTGGGTTCTATCATCGCATAATGCCAGTGTCCGCCCTCCCGAAAGTCCATTGATTTTGTCCTGGTCGTCAACGGTTTTGGGGCAAACCATTGGTCAAGCAATTCGCTCTTTGTGTAACAGTCCCAAATCAATTGCCGACCGGCCAAAAACTCGCGTCTGACAGTCAGCGTATTTTTTCCCTTGTCTACCAAAAAATCAAATTGCAAATTGTGGTTCAATATTTTTGTTTTTTAATAGTTGCCAATAGTTGTTCGAGTTGTTCGAAGCGGCTTTCCAAAAGCCTCCTGAATTGTTGCAGCCATTTGTCAATTTCTTTTATTTTGTCAATTTCAAGTTGATAGTAAATTTCCCGCCCCCGATATTCTTGTTTCACCACTTCGCATTCAGTCAATATTTTTAAATGTTTTGAAACTGTTTGCCTGGTTGTGTCAAAATGCTCGGCGATAGCATTCGGCGTCATCGCTTGTAAGGCGATCAGAACAAGGATAGCCCTTCGTGTCGGGTCGGCAATGGCTTGAAAAATATCCCTTCGCATTGAATTGTCAGTTTTTTACGAAAAAAACGATTGCAAATGTGCCGGCTATGAACCGGTTCCTATTATTTACTTATCATCGGAAGGTATTTTTGCCTATTCTCAATAATTACCCAAAGAATAATTGCAATCAATGCAAATACAATCGGCAAACCCGATGGAGCCATGCTGATATTGGCAAGTAGGATACCTGCTAAAACAGGTAGGATCACAATAGCGCCGAGAGCCCTGGTTCTCCCAAAGATCAGCAACAAACCTCCGAGAACTTCTATGGCGCCGACCAGCGGCATGAGCCAGCCTATTTCCATAAACGCGGCTCCCACTTTTACCATTTTCGCAGGCATATCCTTAGGTACCGGCATATAATGAAAGAATTTGTCCAAACCCGCATTGATAAACATCAGGCCTGCCAACAGGCATAAAACAAAGAGAATTTTGCTTTTCATAATAATTAATTTCTTTAAGTAATTTTATATTTGCAGCCAATCGGT
The DNA here is from genome assembly GCA_031292515.1 of Puia sp. Lineage (GTDB taxonomy): Bacteria > Bacteroidota > Bacteroidia > Chitinophagales > Chitinophagaceae > Puia. Next base: position 17,961 of record JARLGZ010000081.1, read on the forward strand.
TGCAAATATAAGCGCAGCCGATCGACTGCGCAAATTTTTTTTCTTCCCCTTATCTTCACCGTTCATTCTCAGCCGGGCAAGAAAAAACATTACCGATGAACCACTATATTTTGAAAACGCTGTTCCCGCTATTATCCCTGTTCACGCTGTCCTCTCTATCTTTTCCTTCTTTTCCTTCATCTCCCTCATCTTCTTCGTCTTCCTCATCTCCCCCATCTCCCGCTTCCCCTTCCCCTCCCGCCTCTCTATCCTCTTCCTGGCTTCCTCCGACCGCACATGCCTATTTCCCGGTTTCCTGCAAGGTGGCGGGCACGGCGAAAATAGACGCCAGCGGGATGGGCATGACCTATAACCACCGGTTCGATCTCTCCTATGGCCTGCGATTCCACATGGAGGATCCATCGCAGGTCACGGTCGACATCACCCACGAAGGACACACCTCGACCATGAAAGGCACGCTCGTAAACGATAGCCTGATCCGGTTGTCGGCGGGGCAACACATTCCGCAAAACTTTGACGGCGAAGGCTTTTCAGCCGCTCTGACCGGTGTGGTCAAAAAGGGTTTTCTCACCTGTACTCATTCGGGTAATGTGAGGCTATTCGCAGACCTCGACGCATCCGGGCAGTTGCTGGTCATGACCTTTCCGATCCCCGTAAAAGGAACCATCGAAACCGATGCCCGAAATTGACCGTCCGCGATTCCGAACAGCGGCCGACAACCTAAGCAACCAAACCTGCTTTATTATTTTGTGGAAGAAATATATAAAAATCAGTCGTTTGCCAGGTCTTCGAGTAGTTGTTGATAGTCGTCGTTCAGATCAGGATCGCCTTCGTTTCTTTCAAAATAGCTGTCCTCTCTCGACCGGGCAACTACGCAGAGATAGTAATAGATATCGTCCTTTAAATTTTTCAACAGCAGGTTATTCCAAAAGTTCAGATCGGCCTTGTCTTTACTGTCGTCAAAAAGAATGGTGGTTGCCGTCGGACTTTCCAGGAAAGCGCCGCCATTGTCCAGCAAGGTCCTCGACAATTCTATCTTCAACTCTTCCGGATCCCATGCCAGGGCATCTTTGGCGTCGTATGTCAGGCAGTATTTGGCCATGATTGTAAAGTGATTTTATGCGAAAATACGAAGCTTTCCGAACTCAACGAATGCCCGTATCGATAACGGCTCAGCGAAAAAAAACATCCGGATCGGCAGGGCGATTGGCTTTTTCATGTTATATTGACTACGGGCTCACCGGAGAAGGTATGCCCGTCGTAAAATAAAACACATGGGCTGGCTCCAAAATATAGACCCCCTCCACAAACTGGCATTCTCGGCAATAGCGGCAGCAATCCCCGTCGTCTTTATCTTTTGGGCGCTGATTATCAGGAAGATGGCGGGGTGGAAAGCCAGCGTCCTCACGGCCCTGATCGCGCTGATCCTGGCCATCATCGTCTATCGCATGCCGGTAAAGCTGGCCCTGCTGTCCGGTTTTCATGGTGCGCTATATGGTCTCTTCCCTATCTGCTGGATCATTATTACCGCCCTCTTCCTTTTCAATGTCATCGTCCGTAGCGGCCAGTTTGAGGTGATTAAAAACTGTATGGCTTCGATCACTGCGGACCGGAGGCTGCAGATCCTGCTGATCGCATTTTCGTTTGGCGCCTTCCTGGAGGGGACCGCCGGCTTCGCCACGCCGGTGGTGATCACCGCGGCCATGTTGTTCAGCCTGGGATTCGATCCGTTGTACGCGGCGGGGATATGTCTTATCGCCAACACCGCCCCGGTGGCATTTGGGTCCATCGGCATTCCCATTATCGTCGCCTCGCATGTCTCCGGGATCGGCGAGATGGCCCTTTCACAAATGGTCGGCAGGACCCTGCCCCTCATATCGTTCCTGCTCCCGTTTTATATGGTGACCCTTACGGCGGGATGGAGGAAATCCATCGAAGTCTTACCGGCCACCCTGGTGTCGGGTGGATCCTTCGCTTTTTTTCAATGGTTCTGCTCCAATTATATGGGGCCTTTGCTGCCGGATATCATTGCCGGTATCGCTTCCATCGTTTGTCTGCTCTTGTTGCTCCGGTGGTGGAAGCCCGCGAGCGTCTGGCGGTTTGGAGGGGAGGTGGCGGCCGGGTTGCCGGTGGCAGCAACTGTCTATTCCGGTGGTCAGATTGCCCGGGCCTTGTCCCCCTTTATCATTTTGACCCTGCTGGTGATTACCTGGGGCATTCAGCCGGTCAAAGACGCACTTAACTCGATAGGCGAAATCCAGTTGAACATACCGGGCCTGCATAACCAGATCAGGACCTATGGCGGGAGCCTGCTGCCGCAGACTTTTCATTTCAACTATCTATCGGCGTCCGGAACGGCCATATTTCTCGCCGCCCTGATAGGGGTACCATTCATGAGAATGACCTACCGGGAGGCGATGGGGATCTTCTTCGATACCCTTCGCCAGCTGATCTACCCGATCATCACCATTGGCGCCGTCATGGGCTTTACGTACATATCCAATAATTCGGGGATGTCGAGTACCCTGGCGGCCGCGCTGGCGGGCACGGGGGTGTTGTTCCCTTTCTTTTCGCCGCTGCTTGGCTGGCTGGGAGTGTTTATCACGGGGTCGGACACCTCGTCCAATGCATTGTTCGTTCAGATACAGCGTGCCACGGCTACGGCCATTGGGGTGAACCCCGTAGTCACGGTGGCTGCCAATTGTTCGGGCGGGGTCGTAGGCAAGATGATCTCGCCGTCTTCGATCGCGGTGGCCGCCGCGGCCGGGGGGCTGTCCGGCAGCGAATCGCGGATCTTCCGGTTTACCGTCCGGCATAGCTTTATCCTACTGGCCATCATTTGCTGCCTAGTCGTGCTGCAGGCATATGTGTTTAAAGGGATCGCTCCGGCGGATCCCAATGCCCGGCCCGTTTCCTCCTATCCAGGGAAAGCCGGCGTGGAAAGGGAGATCATCGAGCAATATCTCCGGGTCGACAACAGCCGGCATTGACAGGCAGGCTGATGCAATTATAATTATTCCATCTCCCTGTTTCTGTTATTGCATCTCCCTATTTCTGCGTCTTGGGGAACATATAAATCGTCGCGTCCCCCGGATCCACTTCCATGGAGTTCTCGTAAGCGCCGGAAGGCACGATCGTCCCGTCTTTCAATATCCTTCTTACAGAGTCATTCCCATAAAAAACCAGGTTCATGCTATGCAGGAAGTCCTTGTTGACCACGACGAGAAAATAATTTTCACCGTTTTCCAGCAGCGATACCAGGGCAGGAGCGCCATTCGTCTCCAGGACTTTTACGGCATCCGGCAACGCGGTTAGACGGATCGTTCCCGAAGGTATCATCCCTTTTGCCGTATGGCGAACCCAAACGACTTTCGATCCGAAGAAAACACCCGAGAGGTTTTTTATTTCTTCACTCATCTGTTTAACCCGGTCATACACCACGCTCCGCTTTCCTGCGGCCGTAATGGGAGCGCCACGCTGGTCTTCGATGGAAGCCGCATTGATGGAAGTCGCCGACCAATAGGTGAAATATTCGATACCCTGTGCGCCGTAGGCCAGGTCACTGTAAACCTGCAGACGCAGGGAAGCGAGTGTCTGTGGCGTCAGGTGATCGTCATCATAGTTGGTGCTGAGTGCAAACGCCCAGAAAGCCTTCCCCACCCTTTTTGCCTCGGCGGAAATCTGTTCGAGGTTCTCATACCAGGTCCGGGAGAGGCGTTCTTTGAGGACCGGGTAATAGTCAAAAGACAAGAATGATAAAGGTATCTGCCGGGTGGCTTCACGCACATATTCCAGGTAGGGGGAGGTGCCGAGCTGAACGGAATCCGCGATGTTCGGGAATAGATTCACGTAACAGAAATGTCTGCCGTCCACCGATTGAATCTTTTTGGCCAAATTTGCCAGCTCGGGGAATAGGCCTAAAGCCGGCTCATCCATCAGGTGATAACCGGCTACGGCAGGATGGTTCATAAAACGTCTCGCGGTTTTTTCCGGTTCCGACTTTAGTTCGGGACAGGATACCAGCAATTTGATGCCCACTTTTGCAGCGATATCCAGCGCCTTCTGCATCGCGTCGGCATTAGAAAAAGTGGTCAGCTGATAGGTGATGCCGGCATCTTTCATCTCCTGGTAACGCGCCAGGGTCGTTTGGTTTTCCGGAATGCCATACCAGGCCAGGATGGGGATCTGTCCGCCTGCCGGCAATCTCTCCTGGGCATTCGCGGGACGATGGGATAAGAACAGCACACTCGTTATCAAAAACAATTTCTTCACAATCTTTTTTTTCATGATTCTTTTTTGAAATACATTAAATCCTGCCTTGATCAGATCCTTTCTAATTAAAACCTGTCTGATTAAATCCAATCCGATTATATACTGTCTATAAGAGGGCAATAAATCTCCGTTCCGATCAGGAAGGCAGACTCCAGCCATCCCGGTATTCTCTTTTTACAAATTGGTTTGCTTCGTCAAAATTGGTGATCCGCATATTTTTGGCATCCCACATCAATTTTTTTCTGCCCGGGTAGTCGGGGTCCGAGTCTTTCAATTTCTTTTTATTCTCCAGGTTCCAGCTCCTGATGGCCAGGTTGCCTATCAAAATACTTTCGGTAAAAGGCCCGGCATATTCGAAGGGAGAACTCGTCGTGGCATTGCCATATCCCGCGATACAGGCATTTACCCACTGGATATAATGGCCCTCGGGAACCCTGGGTATCGTCTGGGCTGGCATGGTCTTCCCGGCCATTAGTTTTGAAGGCAGCAGTCTCGGGCGCTCTCCATAACAATCCACCATCAGCTTCCCCTTGGTGCCGATAAACAGCGCCCCCCCGTCATCCCCGCCAAATTGTTCCCCGGCCTGCAATTCGTCCGGCAGCGGAGGCAGCAGACCGCCGTCATACCAGGAGACCTTGATTTCACCCTTTCCATCCTTGCGCGGATACTTCAAATGTATCATCGATGCGGAAGGATAGCCATCGGGATATTTTGCTTCCTTTCCGTCGCTGGTCCAGGTGGTTGGGACGCTGCATTCTACCTCCGTCGGGTAGTCGATCGGCAGGATCCGGAAAACGGGGTCCATCATATGACAGGCCATGTCGCCAAGCGCGCCGGTCCCGAATGCATGCCAGCCCCTCCAACTCCAGGGATGATAGGCCGGGTTGTAATCGATATATTTTGCCGGCCCCAGCCATAGGTTCCAATCCAATTCCTTCGGCACTTCAAATTTCCCGGTAGGCGTGGGAAGCCCCTGCGGCCAGATGGGCCTGTTCGTCCATACCTGGACGGTGTGGACCTGTCCGATCATGCCGGCATCGTGCATCTCCTTGGCCTGCCGGACGCCATCGCTGGATCCGCCCTGGTTTCCCATCTGGGTGATGACTTTATATTTCTTCGCGGCCAGCGCCATCATACGCGCTTCGTATATATCGTGGGTCAGCGGCTTCTGGCAATAGACATGCTTCCCCAACTGCATAACGGACAAGGCCGCGATGGCGTGGATGTTATCGGGTGTCGAGACGGAACACGCGTCGATATTGTTTTTCTCCTTATCGAGCATCTCCCGGAAGTCCTTGTAAAACTTAGCTTTGGGGAACTTTGTCCTCGAGCCTTCGGAACGCTTGTCGTCCACATCGCAGAGCGCTACTATATTCACCCTTGGGCTCTGCGAGAAATTATTAAGGTCGTCTCCTCCTTTGCCGCCGGCGCCGATGCCGGCGATATTGAGCTTATCGCTCGGAGCGATAAAACCACGGCCGAGCACGTGACGGGGGACAATGACAATGCCGCCGGCGGCCAGCGAAGCACTTTTTACGAAATTTCGCCGGGAGATTCCTTTTTTTTCATACTTCATAATCGTTGTGTTTAGGGGTTATAATAATAATGCAGGGATCGTTTCACTCCTAACAAATATAATCCTCTTTAAGGCATCTTAATTACCCCGTCTAAAATTCCCAAAATCCTTAATTTCGAAAGATGAATACCATCATACGCCCCTTTCTTTTCGCCCTGTTCATCCTCTTTTCTCTCACGACCCTGGCGCAGCCGTCCGCGAAGAGCCGTCCCAATATCATCTTCGTCCTCACTGACGATCTCGGGTACTCCGACCTGAGCTGCTATGGGAACCCCGTCATCCAAACCCCTTTCCTGGACAGCATCGCTGCTAAAGGCATCCGCGCCACCAACTACGTGGTAGCCAGCCCCGCCTGCACCCCGTCCCGCGCCTCCCTGCTGACGGGCCGCTATGCCTCCCGCATGAACCTCCCGGACCCGCTCGCCCCCGGCTCACCACAGGGCATCCCCGACGAAGAGGTCACCATTGCAGAAATGCTCAAAAAAGTGGGTTATAAAACTGCCATGATCGGCAAATGGCACCTGGGAGACAAACACGATTACAACTACCCGACGGCGCAGGGCTTCGACTCTTACTATGGCATGCTTTACAGCCACGACTATCGTTTCCCCTATGTGAAAACAGATACGACGATAAAAATCTTCCGCAACCGTACCCCGGAAATCAGCAAACCCGCCGACTCCAACCTTACCCATCTCTATACGGAAGAGGCGATACGCATCGTAAAAGCACAAAAAAAGGGACAGCCTTTCTTCCTCTATCTGGCCTATAACATGCCCCACCTTCCGGTAGCTTTTGCGGCCGCGGCCAGTTACCTGCAGGACAAACAAACAGGCGGTCCGCTTGGCGCCGTAGTAGAAGACCTGGATTCGAGCATCGCCGTCCTCTGGCATGTGTTGGAGAAACAGGGTCTCGCCGACAACACTATATTGGCTTTTTCAAGCGACAATGGTCCCTGGATCGATTTCCCCGCCCGGGTCAGCGCAGACGGAGTCACCAAACGTTTTCATGTCGGCACGGCGGGGGTCTTCCGCGGCAGCAAGTTCGAAAGCTTTGAGGGAGGGATCCGCGAACCCTTTATCCTTTACTGGAAGAATCATCTTGTTTCGGGGTCCCTGCCCAACCCCATCAGCAACCTCGACATCCTGCCTACCTTTGCCGAATGGGCAGGGGCTTCGCTGCCCCAGGGCCGTACCCTCGACGGACAAAGCATTGCCGACCTGCTCACCGGGACAGCAAACCGAAAAACCTATCGACATCGTCCCATCTATATCGTCAATCATGGAAAAGCGGAAGCCGTTCGCCTCGGCGACTGGAAATACCGCGAGGTCTCCGGCCAGTCCACCGATCCCGATGCCGGCAAAACCACCCGGGTGACAAAGGAACTGTTTAATATCTCCTGGGACCCCAGCGAACGAACATCCGTCCTCGAAGAATATCCTGAGAAGGCCCGCGAACTGAAGGCTCTATTTGACGCCTTCGACGGCGCTTCGCCTAATTAGGAAAAAACAATACAGACTCCACGTACAAATTCCCAGACCGGAAGGATCCAACAAAACACTGTCTGCCCCATTTAGGAGCAGACAGTTCAATTTTTATAATTTCGGAAGTGACTAACGCAGCGAATTGATCCAAGCCGCGATCTTTCTCGCTTCCGCCTCCGGCACCTGCGGCAGCGGGGGCATGGGCGTCGCATAGCCAGGCCAGTTCTGCAACTGCGGGTTCTTGATCAGCGCAAGGATCTTTTCCACCGAATAATGCCTCTTGGCTACGTCGGCAAAAGCCGGCCCCACCTGTTTCTTATCGGGGTTATGACAGGAAGCGCAGGTATTCTTGATCAACAGGGGCTTGATTTCCTCATAGCTGACGGCTTTGTTTACCGCCCTGGGGCTTTTGGAGCCCGAAACACCTTTGGAACCAGTGGCCCCGGTTGAACCGGGAGCGTCTTTGGAACCTGCGGCGCCTTTTGCTCCTTTTGTACCGGCCGGGATCTTCGCGGAGTTGTAGCGGATTACTTCCGTCAACGACAGTTTTGGCCCGTCGGGAATATTATTGAGCGTATAGTAGGCCATGGGGTGCACCAGCGAATAGCCATTCTCCTGGTCGCGGATACCCTCCAGCGTGATCTTATGGATATAGTATTGACGGAGATTGTCCACGATGATGCGGGCGCTCAAACCGTCTTCGGCGACCTTCACCCCTTTTATCGGACATTTTTCCGTGTTGACGGTCGGGCTGCCATAGACCGGCTGGTATTTATAGGTGAAGCTCTCCACGGCCCAGGAAGCGATATCCGACGCGATCTTCTTATTGACGGGTCTTGTGAACTCAACTTCGAAGCCATCGGGACGGGCCTTCACCGTGGTCATTTCAAAAGGCACGCGATTGTTCCACACCAGCTTCTGCAAACCCTGTGCAGCGTCGCCGGCGGATCCCCATCCGCGATTGGTCTCACCGACGAAGAGAGAGCCGTCTTGCGCCCACGACATACGGAGCACCCCCGATTGGAAGCCGCTCCGGAAGTCCCATGCCGCACCCTGGTATTCACCGTTCACCTTTTCCAGGAACACACGCGAGATCCGGCTCTGTCCCTGGTCTCCCACCAGCAGCTGACCGGTAAAAGGCCCAAAGGCGCCTTCGGGTATCTTGACGATCTCGGAGTTGGAGACGCCCAGGATACCATGCGGGAGGTAAGCCGCGGGCAACTGGATCTCGGGGAAGAATTTCTTGATATCGAAGAGGGTCACGAATTTGTCGTTTTCGATATTCTCCGGTTTGATGGCATTGCCCAGCGAGTCCTTGAACTGGCGGGGATTGACTTTCGCATAGAGCTGGGCGGTAGTCAGTTTCACGGGGGAATTGGGAAGTCCGCTCCAGCGGAGCCCTGCGGGGTTGCCGGTGAAGGCGCCTTTTTTGATGAGCGTGACACCGCCGGAAGCGATCCAGTCTCCCTGATTGTCGGTAAGGAAGAGTTCCCCATCGATCATGCCCAGTCCGCAGGGAGAGCGGAGCCCGGTAGACCAGGGTTCCAGCTGGCCGTCGGCCGTGATATGCATCATCCATCCTCTCCAGGGTACGCGGCTCTCCCCGCGATACCATTCCTCGTCCCCGAAGGCGACATTGCCGGAGACAAAGAAACTTCCGTCGGGAGCGATCTTGGGGCCGAAACTATATTCATGATAATACCCGGACAGCGGCCAGGCGCACACCGTCTCATAGATATCTGCCTTGCCGTCCATATCGGTGTCGATGAGACGGGTCAGCTCGCCACGCTGCGCGCAATAGAGGCTGCCGTCCTTATAAGCGAGACCGAGGATCTCATGCAGACCGGAAGCAAATTTCCGGAAATAGGGAGTATTGCTGCCGGGGTTTTCAATGATATAGACATCTCCCCGGCGGGTAGACACCCCGAGATTCCCGTTGGGCAGGGTACAGAGACCTCCCACTTCCAGCAGCACCCCTTCAGGTACGGGAAGTCTTTCGATCTTGAAAAAATCTTCTTCTTTCGGCGATTCCTGCGCGCTAACGGACCGGGAGAACAAAACAACAGCCATGCACAGGAGGCAATGCAGTTTGAAAAACTTATTGAGCGTTTGCATATAAAAAATTCTTATATAGTCTGGGTAAGAAACCGGAAATATTGATTCGTATACTTTGTTCGGACGGATTCTGTATCAGGATATCGACCGCATTGGGCGGAACCCGAATCAGAACAGGATCGTATAGACCGATTTAGCGCTGACGGGAACGATCAGCTCCTTGCGTCCGTTACTATCGCGGATAAACGGTTTCGTACTCTTGTCGGAATCCGTGGCCCCCGTACCTTCCCATTTAAGATAATAAGACTTGTCATCCACCAGGTAATATCCGTTCGACAGCTCCTCGATCGAAGAACCCTCCGCCAGCCGGATATAAGTTCCCGGGACGGGGTCCTTTACCGTGATCTCCCGCCGTATGCCATGCCCCTCTTCGGAGACGGTGATCTTATCCTCTACCGCAGACCCATAGATGAGGTAACGGAAGACCGGGTTGCCGCTCTTGTCCAGGGCATATCCTTTGGGGCGATAGGCACTGCCCGTGGTATCGGCAGTCCAGGAACTCTGTGCCGTTGCCAGGCTCTCGATGGCCGGCGCCGGTTTGCCGAGACGCTGGATCGCACCGCGGGGAATGGACTGGCCATTGCCCCTGTCATGCCACATGGGCGTCGCGTCCAGGAAATCTCCTCTCCACAACTGCACCAGCATGCCATGATCGAGATCATAGGTATAATTGACCTTATCCGGACTTCCCACGGATACGGCATGGGTCACGATCGTTCCCTTCAGATCGATAAAGCTTCTCATGACGGTGACCTGGTCCGCATTGATCAGGATCGGATCGTCATGGCCATCGACCGGGGCGCTGGTGGGGTCGCCGAGAGCGGTCTCCCGGAAACCAGGCCCCTGGATACCGAGCCCCAGCGCGGGCTTGCCATATCCTTCCGTTTTAAAGTAGCGGAGTTCCAGCGATTGCTCGCCGGCCGGGAGGTAAATCGCGCCAAGCGTGCTGTCAGGTTTTATAAAGCTTTTTCCGTTCAGGAGCAGGAGGCTATTACCGGCGTTGCTGTTCAGGTTGAAAAGATAGGTTCCCGCCTGTTCTATATGCAGGCTGGCCTTGAAACACAGGGCGAATTCATTCTTCGGCAGTCCCGGGATGGCTACGCCTATCAGGGCGGCCTTCCCTTCAGCGAGTGGTTTCAACTTGGTCAGGTCCGTATGAGGACCATATTTGCCTCCAAAAAAGCTGTATTGAAGACCAGCGAGCGTGGGAACGTGTTTGTCATAGGAAGTCAGCACGATATTCCGAAAAGCCACAGAGCCGTGGTCGCCCTGGATGCGAAGCGGGCCGGATGCGGTCTCCTGGTTGTCGACGCTGCCGCGGGTGGGTCCGGGTAGTTCCAGGTTTTCCTGGATGGTCACGCCGTTCAACTCCACCGACAGGATCCTGGCCGAGGCGATCTTATTGCCCGCAGCATCGAAGCGCGGCGCCTGGAAACAGATTTTTAGATGCTGCCAGACACCGGGCGCGCGGCTGGCATTCTGCCGGGGGGCATGGCCGTCATATCCTTTTTGGCCGTCGGGACGACTGTCATCCCATCTTTCATAGATGGCTCCGTTATCCGAAGCGGTGGGATGAACGCGACCCCAGCTGTCAAGCAACTGAACCTCATATCTGCCCTGCAGATAGATACCGGAATTGGCGCCTTTGGCCATCATATAATCCAGCTCCAGGTCGAGGTCTCCGTATGAGTTCTTTGTGAAAAGGTCGGCGCCATGATGAGTACTGCTTACCTGGTTTACCAGGATACCCTTTCCGCCCGACACGAAGAACTGGTCTTTGTTATCGAGATCTGCGCGAACGTCTCCGGCAGTCTGCCAGCTATCCGACGGGTTTTGAAAAAAAGATAGATCTGTCAGGGGCAATTCCTCCTGCGCCCGGAGTGTTTTTCCCTGGATCAGGGCGGACAAAAACAGGGGCAAGGCCAAAAACAACTGTTTACGGTTCATAATTTAGGGGCAATTTTTAAAAGGGGCCAAGTTAATGAAAAATTGCCGATGATTGTCCTGGATGAAAAATGGCGGCCGGAAAAACTCCATACCGGATCATACGCCTACCTTTACCGGACAATAAATACATCTGTCAAGAATGGATACCCATACTAAAAACAGGAAAGCCTATCTCATCGGGAGCGGTATTGCTTCTCTCAGTGCAGCGGCCTATCTGATCAAAGAAGGAGGTTTTCAAGGCGAAAACATCATCCTCTTCGAAGAACTCGAAAAATTCGGAGGGAGCCTCGACGCAGGCGGCGATCCGGCAAAAGGTTATTCCATGCGCGGAGGCCGCATGTTCGAAGAGAAATTCAATTGCACATACGATTTACTCGCTTTTATCCCGTCCATTTCCGATCCCGGCAAATCCGCAAAAGACGAGTTGATGGATTTTCACCAGGAATTTTTCTGGAACGATAAGGCACGTTTGGTTGCGGACGGAGAAATCGTAAATGTCTCCGACTTAGGCTTTAGCGAAAGAGACCGGCTGGACCTCGTAAAATTGTGCGCTACCCCCGAAAAATTCCTGGAAGACAAAAAAATCACCGATGTCTTCCATCCCCAGTTTTTTGAATCCAATTTTTGGTTCATCTGGTGTACGACCTTTGCCTTCGAACCCTGGCACAGCGCCATTGAATTCAAGCGGTATTGTTTACGTTTTACTCACCTGTTCTCTACAATAGATACCATGTCGGGCATCTACAGAACGCAGTTTAACCAATATGACGCCATGGTGCGGCCCATCGTCAAATGGCTTGGGTCTTTTGGTGTTCAGCTCCAAACGGGCGTGGAAGTCACCGATGTGGAAATTGCCGCAACCGGAAAGGAGAGAGTGGCAAAAAGCCTCACCTATCTGAAAGGCGGCCGGGAGAACAAAGTCGAACTTGCCGAAACAGATCTCTTGTTCATCACGAATGGTACGATGACCGCCAACTCCAGCACCGGAAGCAACGGGGAGGCGCCCATTTTGCAAACGGAAAAGACGGGCAGCAACTGGAAACTCTGGCAAAAACTGGCTGCCCGATACGAGGATTTCGGGAACCCGGCAAAATTCTGCAGCCATATCGAAGAATCCAAGTGGGAATCTTTTACGGTTACCGCGAAAGATTCCACCTTCTTTGACCTGCTGGAAAAATTCTCCGGAAGTGAGGCTGGCAAAGGCGGATTGGTCACCCTCAAAGATTCCAATTGGCTGCTTACCGTTGTTTTAAACCACCAACCGCATTTTTATGAACAGCCCAAAGACGTATGGATTTGGTGGGGGTACGGCCTGTTCCCCGACAAACAGGGCAATTTCGTCAAAAAGAAAATGAGTGAGTGCACCGGTGAAGAAATCCTGAGCGAGGTCCTCTCCCATTTGCATTTTACGAAAGAAGCGGCGCACATCCTCGCGACGTCCAATACCATTCCGGTGATGATGCCCTATATTACCAGCCAGTTTATGCCCAGAAAAGTGAGCGATCGTCCGAATGTGATTCCTGCGAGGGCCGGAAACTTCGCCTTCATCGGCCAATATGTAGAAATTCCGGATGACGTGGTTTTTACCGTTGAATATTCTGTCCGTGCCGCACAGATTGCCGTTTTCGGTTTATTAGACCTCGACAGAGAAGTATCCCCGTTCTATAAAGGGCAACACGATCCGGGCATTTTACTGGACGCGCTGAAGATGTTGCATAGAAAATAATTGATATGACAAAACCTGCCCGACTCATCTTTTCGTTTCTCCTGTCTGCCAACCGCATCCTTGCCCAGGCCCCCGTACAGCAGACCGACCCGGTTATAGACAATGGCGTCCTCACACTCAGGCTCGACCTCAGCAGGGGCGGCGCTATCTCCTATATTTCCCTTTCAGGCAAAGACAGGAATATCGTGAACATTGCGGACGAGGGCAGATATATACAGCAATCCTATTATGCCGGCAAGACGATCGACAGAAAGGCGGACGGACAATCGCCCAATTGGTCGCCCTGGAGTTGGAATCCCATACAGGTGGGCGACGCGTTCCGTCACAGGGCAAAGATCCTCGCATACAGGAAGCGGAAAAACGAACTATATGTGAAATGCATCCCCATGCTATGGGACATGAACAACCAACCGGCCGAAGCCGAAATGGAACAATGGACGCGCCTGGAAGGTAACGTCCTGAAAGTACACAACCGCCTGACTTGTCATCGTACACAGGATCCCTATGGCGACAGCGTCGTAAACGACCAGGAACTTCCCGCCGTATACCCGGTATCCGCCCTGAAAAATCTATACGCCTATCTCGGCAACAAGCCATTTTCGAAGGACACGGTCAGCAACCCGGAAGTGGTGAACCTCTCCAGCGGGTTCTGGGGCAGGTATAAAAATGTAGCAGAGCATTGGATGGCGTTTGTAGATGGGCAAAACTGGGGCATGGGTATCTACAATCCCGGGTGCACCGAATTTCTGGCGGGAAGATCCGGAGTTCCGGATAAAGAAGCCACAGACGGCTCGACCTCATACATTGCTCCCGTCAAAAAGGCCATGCTCCTCAAGAATACGGTTTATGAATACGAATATTATGTGATCGTGGGAAGCCTTGAAGAAATCAGAAGCAAGGTCTATGCGCTCCATGCAGCGCGTGGCCGAATCTCCCACGCGATTCCTTGATCTGATCTCATTTCTGCTTCATCGCGCGTACATTGCTCAATTTCGTCTCTACTGCCTCATCTCATATCCACAGGCGTGAACCGAGCCACCCAGCCTCCGCCCGGCGCCAGATCGACAGAAATTTTCTCTCCGGATCTCAGCTGCCTCCGTTCGATCTTATAGTCATTCCCATTCAGATCGGCATTGATGCCATCCCTGAATATCTCCACCTCATAATTCCCCTTCTCCAGGAAATCGCATGTGAGGGTGATCGTTCTGGCATCCCAGTTGTTCATGGCTCCCGCAAACCATTCCCTGCCCTTCTTCCGCGCCATGACGATATATTCTCCGATATGGCCGTCCAGCGGCACACTGAGATCCCAGGCAGCGGGTATCCTGGTGATAAAATGCAGGCAATCCGGCTCCCTGAGATAGTTGGAAGGGACATCACACATAAACTGAAGCGGCGAATAATACACCACAAACATGGCAACCTGGTGCGCCCGGGTACCCAGGGTCAGCGGGAACCCGCTAAATGGATGGAAATGGGCCCTGCTGACGTTGTTCATGGAACCCGGAGCATAATCGAAGGGGCCGGCCAGACTGCGGAGAAAAGGCATGGTTACATTGTGGTCCGGATCCGCCTGGTCACCCACATTGTTTTGTTCCGAGCCATAGACCGCTTCAAAAGTCAGGACATTCGGATAGGCGCGAGAGATGCCGGCAGGATTGGTCGCTCCGTGATATTCAAGCAGCAAATGGTGCCTGGCCGCGCATTCCGCGAGTCGCTGATAATCCCGCTCCCCCAATTGGTCATCCCGCTCAAAAAAGTCCACTTTCAGACCCGCCACGCCCCATAGGCTGAATAGTTCCATGTTTTTCTCCAAATCCCGGTAGAGGGTCTTCGCGATACACCACAGGAAAATGCCTCTCCCCCTCTCTTTCGCATATGCCAATATCCGGGGAAGAGCAAGCTTGGATTCAATCTTTGAAAAATTCAGGGGATCGCACCATCCGTAGTCGATGTTGACAAACGGAATATCGTTCTTCTCCGCGTAGTCGATAATATAATGGTAAGTCTCATAATTGGCGCCGGATTTGAAATCCACGCCTGTCAAAATGATTTGCTGAAAACCTGTCGCCCCCGGTGAATGGTCCCACCATAAATTCCACCAATCATTGGCGATCAATCCCGTCCTGACCCACGAAAAATCCAGACCCCGCCCGGGGCCGCGAGCCAGCAAATAGACCATTTCATTGTTGAGCAAATCCTTGTCCTGGTCGGCAACCATCAGAATACGCCAGGGGAAACTCCTGTCGCCGGCAGTTTCCGCGATATAATCCGCCGTTCGGGTAGCCGATACCGTCCATTGGCTGCTGTCCACATTTGTCTCAACCGGCACATTTCTGAACGAACCCTTTAAGACATTTCCCTCCGCCCTCAGATACATTCCCGGATAATCGGTAATATCCGATTCGGTGATGGCTACCTTGGGGCCTTCGGGGATCTGGACCAGCAAGGGCATGATGGCCACCCGCCCGGAATCTATCTTCGAAAGATCGGAGCATTCATAGACAGCCTCATAAAGGTAGTCTTCCTTGTTCCCTTTCCGGTAATACCCTTTGCAGGGACCCGGAAAAACGAAGGAGGCCTCCTCATCCCTTATCTTCAGGGGCTCTTTGAATTGGGTCACAAACCGGTAGGCGATCCCTTCGTTATATACCCGGAAGACCACCGAATAATGATCCTTAAAACGGAGGTATAACTCATTGTAATCTTCCTTGATCTCCGCATTTCTCCCATATACCGTTTGTAAGAGATTTTCGACATGATCGCTTTTCTTGCTAAGAAGAGCAGGTCTTTCACCGATGACCCTGCCATCATATAGCCGGATGGATATCGGCGAAGCCGCGAGCAATACCCTGCCCCGGTACGACACCGAATAGCTGATTTTACCGCCCAGCCCGACGCTAACCACCATCTTACCATCGGGAGAACTCACGACCAGGGCTTCACCGGAGGCCGCGGGCGACCGTTCTGCCACACACATAAGAACCAGGATGCCAACGATCTTCCTGAGGAGAATCATATTCATATTTTCATCATTGTGCAAGCAATCAAATAATCAATTTTTCAAATCCGAAAACCCTTACCAGGCACGCAGACAGTATCCATCGCCGGGAATAGCATCGCATCGATCTCGGCATACAGCGTTTTTTCAAAATCGTTACGGGTATTAAAGCCGGTGGAAGGCGTCTTGAAACCTTTTTGGATGACCTGTATTTCCTGGATCCCGTCCCCAGAACAAAACAGGAGCTCAATATGCTCGGCCATACCCGAAAAGGATATCATCATGTCACCATCCGCCGGGATTTGCTCTATCCGGCTGGCCAACTTGTTGATATAAGCCACATCGGCGATCCTGATCTCCTTCACGACGGCATGATCGGCGAGACTCTTATTCTTCCTTATTTCCAGCGAGGTAAAATCTTTATTAGTAAACCAGGGGCGCTCCATCATATTTATACGGATTGATTATTTATATGAACAAACTTACGAACCCGATCCCTTGACCTGCCCCATCCACTCCTGCAATTTCCGCATGGACCAAACCCGGTATCCGTGTTTCTTGAGATATTTCAGTATGGCTTCGAAGACAGCCGGCGATGTCGTCACCCAGGGATGGGCGATATCGGGAACGCCGTGGATGGTCAGCACCGTGACCGCCCCGTCTTTTGCCTGCCGGATGGCGTTGATTGTCTTTTGCAAACTGTCACAGGGCGTGAAACTCGGAACATAGAATGGGTCATCGGTAGCCGGCCGATAGGCCCTTTCTCCACCTGTCCGGGCGCTCCGGATCCCCATGCTTCGAAACACCCCGAGTTTTGAGGAATCGGTGGTATAGCCGGGATAGGCAAAGTTGACCGGTTTGGGTATCCCCTCCTCCTCGCAATGGCGATTGACATAAGCGAGCTCTTCCCGGAGGGAGTCAGGGCTCAGTTGGCTGATATTGGCATGGTGGCCCGTATGGTTGCCGATTTCGAAACCCTCCCGGGATAGCTGTCGGATCTGTTTCCAGCTCATATACTTCGTGCTGTCCGGGTAGCCCGGGAATTCGCAGACGAAGAAGGTGGCGTCGAAGCCATATTTTTTTAGCAGCGGGGCGACATAAGTGTAATGGCTGACGCAGCCGTCGTCGAAGGTCAGGATGACTGTTTTGTCCGGAACACGTTGCTGGGCCATTAGCCTGCCGGCTGCCAGGAGCAGCACCCCAATTCCAACTAATTTGTTTGTTTTCATCTCTTTTATCGTCTGGTTGTTCTTTTCCCGGAAAGGCAGGAAACTTATGAATGTAAGCTTCTATCCACGAAATTTCTACGAATTACATCGAACTTTTCTACGAACATTCTTCCGAACGATGAATATTCTCTAGTTGATCCTGATTCGCTTTTTTCAAATTCATGTCCCTTTTCCTTGTTCGATTTTCTGGCTAATATTGAATCAAATATTGGATTATCAATAAACTAATGCGAAAAATAAGACTCTCAATCATACTTTACAAAAATATATTTATACAATTTACTTCCATCATAATTGAATCTTTTATACTTTTGATATTTCCTTCAATTATACCACATGAAAGAAAAACTGATTCTCCGCCAGCAGTATATAGATAAGATCAGGCCTTTTATAGGCCGGGATCTCGTCAAAATCATCACCGGCCAGCGAAGAATTGGCAAAAGCTATATGCTCAAGCAACTGATAGAAGAAATAAAGAAGAGCAGTCCCCAAACCAACATCATATACATAGACAAAGAATTGGAGGAGTTTTCAGGAATCAGGAATAACGAAGATCTTCATAAATATGTCAGGGAGCATCTGGCAAAAGAAAAGGACAATTTTCTCTTCATAGATGAAATACAGGAGATAGAATCCTTTCAACGCTGTATCAGGAGCCTGCTCAATCAGAAAGAATGCGATATCTATTGCACCGGCAGCAATGCCACAATGCTCTCGGGTGAAATCGCCACGCTGCTGGCCGGACGATATATAGAGTTTCCCATCCATGGCCTAAGCTACCCTGAATTCCTCGAATTTAACCAGATCGCTAACAGCAATGAAAACCTAAATCTTTACCTGACGCTTGGTGGCATGCCTTATCAATATCATCTCGGGCTGGATCCCGCTATCGTATTTGAATACCTCAAAAGTTTATATTCCACCATCTTGTTAAAAGACGTAGTAAGCCGTGAGAATATACGCAATGTTTCTCTTTTGGAAAACCTGGTAACTCACCTGGCGGACAACACAGGCAGCCTTTTCTCGGCGCAGAATATCAGCAAATACCTGAAATCGCAGCGGATCAACATACCGACACAGTCCGTCATAAACTACCTGAGAGCCCTGACGAATGCGTATTTCATTCACAAAGTATCGAGAGCCGACATACAGGGATTAAAAATATTTGAGATCGGAGAAAAGTTTTATTTCGAAGACCTGGGCCTGCGAAACAGCATACGGCCATTTAACTATCGCAGCGATATCGGTAAACTCATGGAAAACGCCGTCTATCTCCATTTAATACGAAACAGCTACACGGTCTATGTCGGGAAATCCGGCGACAAAGAAATCGACTTCATGGCCGAGAAAGCAGGAGAAAAGTTGTACGTGCAAGTGGCCTATCAACTCGGCGACGAAAATATAATCAAACGCGAGTTTGGAAACCTGTCCGGCATCCCCGACAACTATCCAAAATATGTCGTCACCATGGATGAGATACAGCCCACAAATACCTATAGAGGCATCAGACAGGTCGGTTTAAAAGACCTCTTAATGAATACCATATAAGATGCCGGAAAGCGTATCCGGGACAAGAAAAACGATTTCGGATTTAGATCCTGCACTCATCAATCCTTTAAACTCTTTATCAACCTATCCATCCTTTTGTTGGCCCGGCTATTCTGCAAGTCAACTACGGCCCATATGGCGGCCGGCAGCCAGCCGATAAGCGTGATTTGAAGAAATAAACACACGATGAAATGGAGGATCTTCCCTCTCAATAGGAAGGAGACACAAGGCAGAAGAATGGCTAAAAGGATCATAGGAAAATTTTAAGGTTTTTGAAACATAGTCGCCATAAGCTAAGTTATTATAAAAAATATATTGCCCCTACCCCATTTTGCCATTATTTTAACATAGATCGGCCGCCCCATATAGCTTATCCAGAAAATAGTTTCCTACTTTTATGCCAGATGCAACCGCGTAAACGATATTTCTACTCCAACTTCAAGGACTTTAGTACGATTGCCCCGGCCTGACTACTCAACAGGTGACGGGGTTAAAATGCAACCCATTTCAAGCTAATCAATTTCAGCAGGCCTTCGATCCCCTGCTTGCCAAACTTTACTAATATGTCTAACGTCCAATCGCCGCCACCGGTCAACGGCGCGCTTGTCGCCGTGCTGCTCATCGCAAACGTTCTCGTCGTCCGGGTCTCTTTTACCGACTCGGCAAAATGGTATTTCGCGCTGTTCATCACCCTTCCGTTATTTATCATAGCGCTTTATCTCAACAGAAAAAACAAGACCTGATTCCTCGCGAAACAGGAAACCCGGCCCCCCGCGAGAACGGGAACCGGCTCCTTCAACAGTCACTCCTAAAATACAGTCATATGAAAAAGAAACTAAACAACATCCTGGTCATGAAGGAAGAATACTACCTCCTCATGCGCTATCTTAAGAAAAAAAGGACCGGATTCCGCAACAGACTGGCGACGCTCAGCATGGGCAGGGAACTAAGAAAGGCAGAATTGGTGGACCGGGCGGATTTTCCGGCCGACGTCGTGCGCCTGAATTCCACAGTGATCGTGAAAGACGTCGACACGAACCGTGTCACGACCTATACCTTCGTACTTCCCGAAAAGGCAGACCATCGCCAGGCGATGATATCCATCCTGTCGCCCATCGGAATTGCCCTTATAGGCTTCCGCAAGGGCCTTCAGTTCACCTGGAATCATTTCTCCGCCAAACACAAACTGTCGATATTGGAAGTATACAATTCGTCTTCCCTAAACCATTCGCCGTCTCTCGACCTTTCGCCGCCTATAAACCTTTCGGCGTCTTAATTCATCATCTTAATTCATTGTCTTAATCCATCGTCTTAATCCATTGTAAACCTTCAAAATCGACAACTATGACTCCAGTTATATGGATATCGGGTTTGATCATAGGGATCCTCGTCCTGTTTATCAGGATATTGAAACAGATCAGCAGATACGAAGCCCGGAAAGACACCCTGCAGTTCCTGCAGGAATTCGATCTGCTTTGCAGGGAACGCCACCTGACGATCTATAAAAAAGATAAACTGGGAAAAAGAATCATCGGCCTGGACGAACATGGCGGCAAAATGCTGTTCTTTGACAAAACGAAAAATACCCGGCAGATACATCTTTTTGACCTGCGGAGGATCTCCCGTTGTGAGGTCATAAAACCCAGGACCACGACAGACGATGCAACCCGGAATCTCTCGATAAAATTCCTTTTTAAAGACATCGGACATCCTGCCATCATCCTCACCGTCTTTGACGTCCACTTCGACGACCCGGCCGATTTCGATATCTCCGAAAAGAAGGCCGGGTACTGGAAACTGGTTATCGACGTTTACAACAGGACACCCGATGCCGGATCGCCGGCGAACACATTTGACGGAGCCCCTTTAACCGGCCAGCGTGAAGGCGGGCAGATAGATCCGCTCGCCGCCTTTTAAAGCGGACTCGTGCGCCAGGATGCCGACACAGGTGATATTCGCAGACGCAGTTGCATCCGGGAAAGGACGCCTCCGGTTACTAATGGCCGATAGCAACTCGTGGACCATATGCGGATGGGACCCGCCGTGCCCGGCCCCTTGAATAAAGGAGAGATGCCGGTGCTCATCTGCATCATACACCCCCCCCGTCGTGAAACCCCGGATTCCCTCCGGCAGCAGATGCGCATAGTCGGGAGCATGAACGGCCTCGGGTATCTCGGGTTCGGGACGTTTTGCCGTATGCAGGACCAGCGGATCGCCTTCTATCAATGGCCATTCGACGGATTTCTCCGAACCGTAGACCTCGAAACTCTCCCGGTATTGACGGGCCGTATCGAAAAGCGACCGGTATACATGAGCGCAGAGATCGGAGTCCCGGAACTTGATATGCGTACTCTCGACGGCAAAAGAAGAATGATAGTGCTCCTGCAGCCCAGGCCGGATCGTCCCGGATCCAAAACAGGACACATATTCCGCCTGACTCTTCGTAAGGGCGAGGACGGGCCCCACGCAATGGGTGGCATAATACATTGGCGGAAGACCGGGCCAATAGTCGGGCCAGCCGTCCATATCCTGCTGATGGCTCGCTTTGAGGAACTGTATCCTGCCAAGCTGTCCCTTTTCGTATAGCTCCTTCATGAACAGGAACTCCCGTGAATAGACCACCGTCTCCATCATCATATAGGTCAGCCCGGTGGCCTTCACCAATTCGACGATTTGCCGGCACTCGTCTACCGTCGTCGCCATCGGCACCGTACAGGCTACGTGCTTGCCGGCTTTCAGCGCCTTGATGGACTGGATCCCATGATCCGGGATCGGCGTATTGATATGGACGACATCGATCGCAGGATCTTGCAAAAGCTCGTCGAAGTCTGTGTACCGGTGCGGTACCCCAAAAGCGTCGCCGACCTGCTTCAATTTCTCCGGGTTACGCTGGCAGATCGCGTACAGGTTCGCACCGGGATATCGCTGATAGATCGGGATAAACTCCGCGCCGAAGCCGAGACCGGCAATCGCTACACGGATGGGTTTGCTTTGCATAATATTTCGCGTTGTGATTCTTGATTGATCAGCTGGCCCATTCCTTCAAAAACTTCAGCCCTTCCGATGCCAGTCCGTCCTGGCTTTCCGCCTTCGGATGCCAGAAACAGACGGCCCCCGCCAGCTCCTGGTTCTCCGGCGTAAAACTCTCGATGACGACCGCACCCGAATAGCCGATGGCTTCCAGGCCTTTTTTATAAGCCCTCCAGTCGCTCTGGCCGGATCCCGGTGTGCCCCGGTCGTTTTCAGAGACCTGGAAATGGAGTAATCGATCACCAGCCATAACGATAGCGGCCTCCGCATCTCTTTCTTCTATATTCATGTGGAATCCATCCAATAGAATTCCCGCGGCAGGATGGTTGATGTCTTCGAGCAAGCGGCACATGTCGGCAACCGTATTGACCAGGTCGGTCTCGAACCGGTTCAGGGGCTCCAGCGCAATTTTCAATCCACGGGCCGCCGCCATCTCACAAACGGTAAACAGATGCGCGGCCGACCGCTCCCACTCCACGAGCCTCTGTGCGGCCGGCACCATCCGGGCCTTTCCGACGGCCGAATACATCGGCCCGCCAAAAAACGCCACACCCCATTCGGCACAAAGGTCCAGGCACTCCGATATATAAGACAGGCTGTTTTTACGCACCGACGGATCTTCGCTCGTCAGATCCCTTGTCAGGCCGAAGGCTCCGCAGACAGATATATCGAGATGATATCGATCGAGCGCCTCCCTAACGGCTTTCCGGTCTATCAGGGCAGGATCTTCGACGGCGATTTCCACCAGGTCAAAGCCGGCCTCCGAGATCTTCCGGAACAGATCCTCCGCCGACCGGGTCGTGAACGGAGAAGTCCAAACCCAGGTGCTCACGCCAAATAAAACGTCGAGGGACATAGGCAAATGGTTTCTGTGATTTTATGGAACGACATGCAGCACCCCGTTCATGAGCCGCCAGTGTCCGGGAAACGTACAGATATAGGGATAGTCGCCGGTCTTCGCCGGCACTTTAAAGGTCAGCACATACTTCCCGCCGGGGTTGACAAGGGGCACAGCCTGCAATACCTCGGGGAGCACGGGTATATAATTCATTTTGAGACCCGACGGATCCCGCGCCAGCCGGTCGGCTTCGGCGCCCACTTTCTCAAGCGATCCGGGCCGGACGATCACCAGGTTGTGCTGCATAAAATCCGGGTTCCGGAAGACCAGCCGCAGGACCGACCCCGCTTTTACCGTCAGTGACTTATGATCGTATTTCATCGAATCCTTCAATACCTTCAACACGATCGTCCGGTCAGCCTTGCCGATGGATCCGGCAGCCCCCGCAGTTTCGCCCGCCTTGATGGCAACGCCGGATGAGTTCCCCGGGGAGGCCACAGACGAGTTCGCCGGAAGAGCGATGACCAGGGCCTCGCGAATCCTCTTATCCTCCTGGTTTTCCGCCCTCTTCGACATCTTCTCCAGCACGGTCTTCGCAGCGGCCGGGCGCCCCATATCCACGACAGCGAGTACTGCCGCCAGGCGCACCCTGCCGTCTTTGTCTTCAAAAACACCAGCCTTCTCCATCGCAGACAAGGTTGCCGCGGTCTTCGGCAGAACCTGGATAGCCGCCTTCCGGACACCCGCACAGGGATTTGAAAGAGCCCTAACGGCAACGCTCAACGCCTCGGGATCGACGGCTTCCCGGCTAGTGCCCGCGTGGCCCGCTGCCTTTGGATTGGGTTCCCGCCGGTCAATAAACCCCGGACCGGCAGTCCCCGAACGGGCGCCTCCCAGCGCATGCAGCCCCTGTATCGTCCACAAAGCATGGATGGCGGGCGCGTTGATGCCTGCGCCATCCAGGTCGCGCGTGCCTGCTATCTTGTACAAGGCCGGCAGCACGGACCGGTCGCCCTTCTCCACCAACAGCCTTTGCGCCGTGGTACGCCAGAACATATTGTCGCTCGACAGCGCCTGCAACAGACCTTTCGTATCGTTGCGATCGAGCCGTAAGGTATTCGTACGGTCGTTCCCTTTATAAACGATGCGGTAGATCCTTCCGCGCTCATGGTCCCGTAAAGGATTGATATAGGCATTGCCCGCGCCATTAGTCGCCTGGTATCCCCCGCGCTCCGGAGAAGGCGTGGGATTGTGCTGGATGATGAAATCATACCAATCGGCTATCCAAAGGGCCCCGTCGGGACCCGTCTCTGCCTGGATAGGAGCCGCCCATTCATCGGCGCTCACCAGCATATTCCAGCCATCGCCGTCTTCTTTGAAACCGGAACCGTCTTGCCGGAGATAATTTCTATGCACAAGACGACCCGTCGGCTCGGTCACAAAGGCGACGCGGTTCCAATATCCGGAGGGGAAATTCCGTGCCGTATACAGGCTATGACCTGCGGCAGCCGTGAATCCCCCCTGTACATCGACCTGGCGAAGGTTCTTCGTCGCCGGATGAATGGCATAGTGGTCATCGATCTCTTCCACACCCGGTTCTTTGATCCCGGCCTTGTCGAGATACCGCTTCGGGATGCCCAGGAAATTGCTGTGGTCATTATTCGCCGTAGAGATAAAGACGTCGAATTCTTCGGAGAAACCCAGCCCCCAGGTGTTGTTGCTGGTCCGGGAAAGCAGCTCCAGGTTCTTCCCGTCCCGATCGAAGCGATATACGCCCTGGTTGAACTGCAGCGAGTCCTTTCCCTTCCGGCCATTGTAATATCCTGAATACCCGACTACCCCCCAGATTTTGTTATCGGGACCATACCGGAGATTGGAAGCCTGCGCATGCGTGTCGCTTTTGCCCCAGCCCGGCAGGATGTCTTCCCGGATATCGGCCTTGTCATCTCCATCGGTGTCCTTCAAAAAAACGAAGGAAGGGGCCTGGCTGACGATGATGCCGCCGTTGGCAAACACAAAACTGGTCGGGATATTCAGCTTGTCCGCAAAGATCGTGACCTTGTCGGCCACACCATCCCCATCGGTATCCTCCAGGATCTTGATCCGGTCATCGCCGACATCATCCTTTTTTATTTCGTTGGGATAATCCACGGTCTCGATGACCCACAGACGACCCCGCTCATCCCAGTTCATATAGATAGGGTTGATGATCTGGGGCTCCGAGGCAAAGAGCTTCAATTCAAAACCCACCGGAACCTGCATCAGAGACATCGACCCCTTGGGATCCAACGCCTCCTGGGCCTTCGGCGGCGGATTCCTCTTCTCATAGTTGGGTACATCCGCGTCGAAATATTTCGGATTGGCAATGGGGAAGGCCGCGAGGTCCTGCGCGGCTTTTTCGCCAACGGCCCAGAGGATCCCGTTCTTTACCATATCGAGAAACCCCTGGTTCATATAGGTATGCTCATCATGGCCAAAGGCGGTATAGAAGACCCGCCCCTGCCCATACGAGCGGACCCAGGTATAGGGTTCATGGTGGTCGCCCTCCACCCGTTCGGCCAGCACCTCGATGTCGGGACTGAGTTTGTCGTGCGTGTAAGTCTCATCCTTCGTCACAAAGGGCCGGATATTTTTCATGACCGGATGATCCGGTTTTAAGATGACCATGGAGAAGCTATCCACCCCATGACTTTTGAACTGTCCGCCGATCATATCGACGACCTCCGGCGAATTCCGGAAACAATAAGACGCACAATGGATGGGAATGAAACCCTTGCCGCCACGCACGAAATCCAGCAGCGCCTTCTCCTGGGACGGGGTGATCGTATCATAGTTGGCGTAGAGGATCAGGCCGTCGTAGCCGTTTAGATTCGGGGTATTCAGGTCGTCGGGGTCGGTCGTATAGGACAGGTTGATGCCCGTCTTAAAATATTCCTTCTGCAGGATCTCCGCCAGTTTCTCGGAATCATGATGTTTGCTCTTATGCCCCAGGAATAATATCTCCAGCCTTCGCGGGGTGACCGGCCCCGAAGAGACCCGGACTGGATCGACCTGCGCATGCAGGCCTGTCATGACGGAAAGGACGGCGGCTATCAGAACAAAAGTGAAAAATACACGGACCAGAAGGGTCCGGGCCAGAAAGAATAAATGGCAGGCAAATGCAATTCTCCTCTTCATGTCAATAAGAATTATATGTAAGGAAAATCGAAATTCGAAAATATAAACCGAAGCGCCTGCCGGAATTTTATCCAAAACCGACTGTATTATATCATGAATACCGTAATTTGGAGGCGATAAGCGACAAATTAGACAAAATCGAAACCGGCAACCCGAAACCAAAAACCGGCGATCAAAGAAACGATTCCACCAATGATCCAAAAGGCATCGGTGCAAAAAACAGCGGTCCACAAAACGGAGATTCCCTCTTCGAAGGTCTTTGTCGTGCGATACCTGCGTGACAGGCATTTCGACCCCTATTGGCATGCGCACCGGGAATACCAGCTCTTTGTGGTGCTGGAGGGGACCGGCACCCGTTTTATCGGGGACCAGATCAAGTCCTTCCGGCCCGGAGAACTCGTCTTTACCGGGCCGCATCTCCCGCATTTGTGGCGAAGCGATGAAATCTATTTTGCCAGGAACAGCGGTCTGAACGCCGAGGGGATCGTGATCTACTTCGACGAGAACTTTCTGGGCAAGGACCTGCATGGGAAGGAAGAGATGGTCCTGCTAAAGAAATTGCTGCACCGGTCGGCGCGTGGTCTTGAATTTCACGGCCGGTGCAGGGCCCAGGTCATCGAAGGAATGAAAGAACTGACGGATCTCCGTGGCATGGCGGGTGTCATACAATTGCTGCGCATACTCGATACATTGGCCGTCAGCCGGGAATATGAGTATATATCCCGCGGGGGATTCAACCAGGCCTACAACCAGGATGAGACCGACCGCCTCAACCTCGTATACGACTATGTATTAAAGAACTTCCGGCGGAAGATCGCACTGACGGAACTGGCGGACCTCCTGCATATGACGCAGACCTCCTTCAGTCGCTACTTTACGATGCAGTACAGCAAACCCTTCACCCAATTCGTCTCGGAGATAAGAATCCGGGAAGCCTGCAGGCTGCTTGCGGAAACCGATGACCCGGTTTCACATATCGGCTACCAGTGCGGGTTCAATACCCTCTCCAACTTCAACAAGCAATTCAGGGATCTCATGCTAAAAAAGCCCAGCCAATACAAAAGAGAATACAGGAGCCTTTAAAAATCTTCACCCCCTCACTACGGACTGCCCACCTCTCACCACTCATTACTCACTACTAAACCCTCACCACTCATCACTCACTACTCACTCCTCACCACTCACTACTCCACCGTGATCCCCTTCTTCTCGAAATGCTCATAGATCTTTGTCCGTACATCGCCGGCCATCGCCGTCGTCTTATTGAAATCCTTCGACCAGAAGAATACATTGATCTGGATCGACTTGGAGCTGATATTGCTTAGCAGGATCTCCGGCTCCTTTCGCTCCAGTACATTCGGATTCGCCTTGATGATCTCCTTGATTTCGTCGGCCCCGATATCCTCGGGATGAGGGGGCTTATCGATCGTAAATGACAGGCTCACACGCACATTATTATTGCTGAGGGTCCAGTTGACGATATTATGGGAGAGTACATCGCCGTTGGGGATGATGACTTCGGCGCCTTCATCGGTGAGCAGGGTGCTGGAACGGATCCCGATCTCTTTTACCCGGCCTTTCTTGTCCCCGATCTCTACCGTGTCCCCGATCCGCAAAGGCCGGTCGAAAATAAGGATGATCCCCGACACAAAGTTGTTCACGATGCTCTGCAGGCCCAGGCCGATACCGACGCCTAAGGCGCCAAGAATCACCGTGATCCTGTCGACGGGCAATCCCGATGCGGCCACCGCGAGCAGGAAGCCACCCACCAGCAAGATCAGCCGGGTGACCAGCAACCTGGACCGCTGACCCTTGTCATCGAAAGCGGCATCATCACCCGTATCCCCAAAAAAATAGGTGATATATTTCTGAAGGAAGTTGGCCGTCCAGATGATCCCCAGGAACAAGGCAATTTCTCCGATTGTAAAATTGAAGCTCCCTACCTGTCGTGGATCGTTAAAGAAACCCGCCAGCAGGTCGTTAAGGGTGTCGAAGACATTCAGATTCGTCGTGAATACGATCAGCCACAAAAGAATGGCCAGCGCGATGGCAAAGCGTTGGATGGACTTCGAAACGCTCTCCACGTCGAACTGTTCGGGATAGCTCTTCCGGATCCGGCTGCTCTGGATCTGCAGGAGGAAGGCTTCCACGACAGACTGCGTAAAGACCAGCAGGCTGACGGTCTGCGCAAATGCATAGATGGCGGTAGCGCCGAATATCTGGGATAGCGTGACCCTGCCAAAGAGATTGCAGAGCACCGCCAGCACGTTGAAAAACACATACAATCCCCCGGCATAAAAGATGATCCTGGACCAGCGAGGCATTCCCGCCGTAGCGGCGGGACCGGGGGCGTCCGGGGAGGAGGCGATCACAGAGCCCGGTAAATCGGGAGGCGGCGCGACCGCGGAGCCCCGCGGACCGGAAGACGAAATAGCCGTGGCCGGTTTTTTAAGCCATGAGAACCTGGGCAGGCCCGAGAGCTTTCTCGGGTTGAAAAGGAAGAAGACCCCTACGACGACGGAGAAGATATTCTGTATAAGATCCGCCCACCGCTGCATGCTCACCGGGAGGCCCAATATCCGGATGACCGGCACCGACAAAAACAACAGGATGAAGATACACCATCCATAGAACAGGTAGCGGGGAAGACGCTTACGGAACATCAAGGTCAGCAGCACCATCAGCAGGAACTCAATCGTCTCGATATAGATAGCAGGCGCGTGGAGATCGAACAAGGGCGCCAGGCTGAGCATAAAGATCAACGCGGCGGAGAAAGGCCAGGGCTTGACATATTGGAAATGGAAACTTTCGATCGCCTCCAGCCTGCCCAGTTTTCTCAGCGACCGGAAATTATATCCGATCCAGAAAAAGAACAGCAGCCCCGTCAACAACAGCCAGAGACGGTTGCTGCGCGAGTTGGCGAAATAATATTTGGTTAGCTGCCGTTCGCTGTCGATGGATTGCTGAAAATCGTCTTTGGAGAAGTTTTTCCGGACCACACCGGGGGAACGGGGCTCCCAGAGATATCGTCTTTCTTTTCCAAAGGCCCTCGTCCCCACTTCCTTTAACTTGGTATCCACCCGGAAGGTCAGATCGTTGATCGTGATACTGTTTGAAGAGGCACGGGCCTTCAGGTCGTTGATATACCCCGCATAGAATTTTGCGAGGCTGTCAGCCGCCCGCCACTTGCTCTTCAACTGCTGGAGCTGGACCTGGAAGGAATCCCTAAGCGCAGAATCCCTGAAAATGCGCAGCATCAGCGTATCTTTTTTCAAACCGGCTATATCCGCCTTGACACCGTCCATCTTCTTATCATAGCCGTCGAGATATTTGGCGTACTTCCCCGTATTCTTATCGAGCGCGTCCAGCAGCGTATTAAACATCTGCAGGTTGCGCACATTCAAAGACCGGTCGTCGGCAACCGCTAACCTCGACTTGATAATGGTCAGGGCCGAATCCTCCTGGTCGAACTGATCCTGTATTTCCGGAAGGTGGATAAAGGAAGCTGTGATGCCAGGCACCGCACTCAGCATCTGGTAAATGGTATCCAGGTTGTCCAGGTAGTCGCTGGTGGTGGGCGCGTTATTATTCGTGAAAAGCGTGGAATCGAATTTCCGGCGTTCATATTTCCGGACGAAAGTTTCCCGCTTCTTCAGTTCGGCCTTAACGCCTGGCTTTACCGAATCCGGTTTGGGCAGGGGGCTGGCGCTGGGGACGGCGACAGGAACGGCAGCACCGGGAAAAGTACTATCCTGGGCATGAACAACCTCAGTTCCAAAAAGCGACAACATCATAGAAAGCAACAACACGATCTTCATACAGAGAGAATTAGTAGTCCGCCAAAACTAGGGCTTTTTTTATTGTCCGCGCCATCGTCCCTTTTTATGGCCCCCCTGGCAAAAACCTGGTGAAAGTCCCTGGTGAATTCCTGTTGAAAGTTGCTGGTGAATCGCCTGGTGAAAGTCCCGGCGACAACCTGGTGAAGCCGCAGTGAAAGTCGTGGTGAAAAAGCCCCTTTGGGAAGCCCCCTGGCGAAAGGGCCCTAGATCCGCAGGAAGGTCTGTTTCCTGTACAAAAAATACAAAAACATCCATTGCACGGCCAGCGCGCAGATCCCCAGGATGACTTCATCATAGGGTTTGCCGGCCAGTTGCCCCAGCCATTTAAAAAAGTGGCTGGCAGTATAGCTCCAGTGGATGACGATGCCCGACATATAGATCAGGATCGAATTCATGCCGATCACCCGGAAGAACAGGGTCCATCGCCGATATCCCCGCACATCGATGAGATAGTAGAACAACGAGAGCAGCAGCAGGCTGATCCCTCCCGTCAGCAGGACGAAGGAACTCGACCACATATTTTTATTAAAGGGGAAGTCGAGGTTCCAGAGAAAACCCAGCCCGAGGGAGACCACGCCGGCTGCTGCCAGCCATTTTGCATTACCCGCCGGGCTAAACCGCCCGCTTTTCAGGAGTTTACCTGCAAAGATCCCCAGCAGGACATTGTCAATCCCGGGAATCGTACAGACCAATCCCACGGTGTCGTGTATCTTCCTGGCAAGCCTGCCCGGCAGGATGCTGCGGTCGACATAAGAAGCGAAATTTCCGGGTTCCGTCAGATCGCCATGCGGATATCCCGGCGCCGAAGTGAATTTCAGCATTAGCCAATAGCCGACCAGGAATATCCAGAACCATACCCATTGCATCCGCTCGCCGGCATATAGATAGACGATATTGGCAAACACATAGGTCGCGCCGATTTTCCCCAATACGCTGGGGAAACGGATATCCGACAGCGGGCGGATCTGCAGCCCGTTGTTGTAGATGATCCCCAGCAGGATGAGGATGACGCCTCGCTTAATCACCTTCCACAGCAATTCGCGCCGGCTCCGTTCCTTCTCCAGATCCCTGCCGATCGAATACGGTGTCGATACCCCCGCCAGGAACATAAACAGCGGGAAGATCAGATCCCAGAAGGTGAAACCATTCCAGACAGGATGTTCGAACTGGTCCGAAAAGGCGACCCAAAAAGGCGAACCCGCTAGTTTGGCGATATCCGCGACGATGGGCCCCAGCCCCATGATCCAAAACATATCGAAACCCCGCAGGGTATCCAGCGAATACAAACGTTGGGTTATGACAGGGGTATTACTATTCACAGCCTTCTGATCTTTATATTCCGGAAATACACTTTGTCGCCGTCATGGTCGGTAAGCATGATACGCCCGGCGGGCAGTTCTCCGTAGTGATCGTACACCTTGAATTTTGTCGCGGCCATCCGGTCCCGGAAATCGGAACTGCCTCTTTCGCAACTGACCACTTTTACACCGTTCAGCCAATGTTCGATATGCGATCCCTGAACGATGATCCTTCCGGTGTTCCAACTTCCGGACGGCAGCAGCGTCTTATTGACCGGGGCATATACCAGGTAGAGGGAGGCGGTCGATCCCTCGTCGTGCGCATGATTCCTGACTTCCGGATGGTTGAAGTCGTCGATGATCTGGTATTCGGGACCGTTCCACTCCGTGTTCCCGGTACTGTTGTTCTTAATGTCTCCTACCAGGTATTTTATCCCGCTGTTGGCGATATTCGTCAGGTTGAAATCGAAGACCAGCTCGAAATTGCCATATTCCTCCTGCGTGATGATATCCTGCCCCTTGCGGTGATCTTTTACACTGAGCGTCCCGTTTTCGATCACCCATCCGTCAGACGGCCTCGCCTCTACGTGAACGCTCACCCATTTGTCCATGTTTGTCCCGTCGAACAGGACTTCCCAGTCGTCTTGAGACCTCTCTCTATTCGCGACTGCCGGCTTATTCAAGACCTCAGCTCCTTTCAAAACTTCACCTCCTTTCAAGATCTCACCCCTCCTCAAAAGCCCTTCTTCATTCCGCACAGTGTCCTTCCCCCCTGTGTCCGGGAAGCCTTGAAACTGGCAGACGACGAACAGGAGCATCACTTTCGGGAAACCCGCCCATTTACGCATATTCATAAAAGTTATTTTTAATTTTTGATCAGCCCCTTGCCAATGCCGCTTCACACCGTCGGCTCCCAACCGGGGGCATATTCCCTTTTCCACAGTTTCGCCGCGGCCTCATTATTCAGGATATGGCCGTTCGTCGCATCGGTCTGAAGGGCGATATTGCCGGAACGATAGGAGATATTCCCCAACTGGCAAAGCAAGGTACTCTTATAGCCATTTAAAATTTCGGCATTCAGGGGTGTACCCTTGCGGATGCTGTCGAAGAAATTTTGGATATGCAGGGCATCCAGTGCCTGGGAGGGATCCACCTTATTGGAGACATCCACCAGCGTATCGTTTCTCACTTCTTTCAGCAGTTTGTTGGTCAGGTCATAGATACGGTAGGAGTTTCCGCCGGCAACCTCCATTTCCAAAGTTCCTTTCTCGCCGTAAAAACTGGCGCCTACGCTGACTCCTTCCACATTGCGGCCATTACAGCTCCTGCCCTCCCATTCCATAAACGTATTGTTGGGGAATTCCCAGGTGATCACCTGCGTGTCCGGGGTCTCCCAGTCGTCCTTATAACGATAACGGCCGCCTCCGGAGCGTACGCTGATGGGATAGTCGACGCCGAGCCCCCAACGCATCAGGTCTACCATATGGGTACCGTTGTTCAAGGCTTCGCCGGTACCCCAGTTCCAGAACCAATGCCAGTTATAGTGGAGGATATTGTCCCGGTAGGGCTGCCGCGGCGCCGGTCCCTGCCAGAGATCATAATTGAGCCAGGAGGGGGCGTCGGTTATTTTGCCCGTCCCGATCGAAGGCCGGTTATTAGCATACCAGCCCTTTGCAAAATAGGGGCGCCCGATGATACCGTCCTGCAACTCTTTGATCGCGGCGATCAGGTTGGGCCAGGACCTGCGTTGGGAACCCATTTGCACCCGCCGGTCGTATTTCCGGGAAGCGGCGACCAGCAACTCACCCTCATGCGGGTTGTGAGAACAAGGTTTCTCCACATACACGTGCTTGCCGGCCTTACAGGCCAGGATAGCGGCGGGAGCATGCCAGTGATCGGGCGTCGCGATCACCATGGCCTCCAGGGATTTGTCTTCGAGGGCTTTCCGGAAATCCGGCGCACCCATCGGGCGACGGTTCTGTATTTTTTCTACCACGCCGATACAGTGGTCCATCGACTGGCTGTCTACGTCGCAGATATAGAGAACCTCGCAATTTTTCTGTTGTGCATAGTTTTGGGCCAGTGCCAGCCCCCGGGAGTGAACGCCCATGACCCCTACTTTGATACGTTCGTTGGCGCCCAAAATCCGGGCATAGCTTCCGGCGCTGAAACCCGGCAATACGCCGCCGAAAGAGACGGCGGAAGCCGCCATCGCTGTCTTGATGAATTTTCTTCTGGATTGCTGCATGTGTTAGAGAATTAGTTGGTCATATTGGCTATCTAGACGCTCCTAAATATAAACCTTTGGCAAAATAAAACCGCTCATAACATGATCGCGGAAGAAAAATATTTTTATATTCGGAAGTTCACGGCGATTTCCCGGCACGACACATATCAGTATTCAGGCATATTTATCGTTTTTTCACCCACTTGACAAATAAAGAGATACAAATAGAGATCATGCAAAAAGGAATAAAGAACCCGTCCACTCTCACCTCCATGCTGATCATTGGCGGTCTTTTTTTCATCTTTGGCTTTGTGACCTGGGTGAATGCCATCCTGATCCCCTATTTTAAAATAACCTGCGAACTCTCCAATTTTCAATCCTACCTGGTAGCCTTCGCCTTTTATATCTCCTATTTCGTCATGTCCGTGCCCTCCTCCTACCTGCTCAAATCGGTGGGCTTCAAAAACGGAATCATGCTGGGCCTCTGGATCATGGCCGCAGGGGCTTTTATCTTTATACCGGCCGCCCTGACCCGCACCTATGAGGTCTTCCTGCTGGGACTATTCACCATCGGCTCCGGTCTGGCCGTCCTGCAATCGGCCGCGAATCCGTATATCACCATTCTTGGTCCCAGGGAGAAAGCGGCACAGCGTATCAGCATCATGGGCATCTGTAACAAAGGAGCGGGGATCCTCGCCCCCCTATTATTCGCCTCGGTCGTGTTGAAAGTCACGGACAGCGAATTATTCAAACTATTGCCGCTGATGGACGCGGTACAGAAAAATGCCGCCCTGAATGAATTGATCCGCAGGGTGATTACACCCTATACCTGTATCGGTGTGGTCCTCCTTGCGCTAGGCGCCTTCATCCGTTTTTCCCCCTTGCCGGAAATCGACACGGAACACGAGAGCCCCGAGATGGCCATCGCCAACGCCAGCAAAAAAAACATATTCCACTTTCCGCACCTCATATTGGGAGCCCTGGCGATCTTCCTCCATGTCGGCACGCAGGTCATCGCCATCGATACGATCATAGGCTACGCCAATTCGATGCACATTCCCTTAATGGAAGCCCGGGTGTTTCCCTCCTACACGCTGCTGGCGACCATCGCCGGCTATCTCCTCGGCATTGTCTGTATTCCCAGATATATAAAACAGGTCAATGCATTCCGGATCTGCACCTTCCTGGGAATCGCCCTGACACTGCTCATCATCTTCGCACATGGAAGAGTCGCCTTACTGGGTCATGTGACCGATATCTCGATCTGGTTCGTGGTACTGCTGGGTCTGGCCAACTCCCTGGTATGGGCCGGCATATGGCCCCTGGCCCTGCACGACCTGGGACGCTTTACAAAACTGGGCGCCTCCATCATGATCATGGGCCTCTGCGGCAGCGCCATTCTCCCGCTGATCTACGGCCACTATGCCGATGCATGGGATGTAAGAAGAGCCTATTGGGTATTATTCCCCTGTTATATATACCTGGCCTTTTATGCAGTCTACGGCCATACCATGAGACGGTGGCTGCCGGCAAAATCGATGTTGCCCGCCTGATCAGTTCCGCCGAATGCACTCTTTTATTCCGTTTGCTCCATTGCTTATTACACTATTCTTATTACACCGTTCCTGGCGGGACTGCAGTATTATAATTAGAAAAAAACAAAAAAATATTTGCTGAACTATAAAAATAGTTCTAAGTTTGAACTACAAGTATAGTTCAATGAGATCTCTTACAAAAGCGGAAGAACAAATCATGATGGTCCTGTGGAAGATGGAAAGCGGTCTCCTGATGGAAATAGTAGCGAAGATGCCAAAACCGCAACTCCATAAGAACACGATCGCGACGGTACTCAAAACTCTTATCGAAAAAGGTTTCGTGGAAACGGAAAATGTCGGAAGGTTTTTCAGGTATCGCCCGGCCATTACAAAGGAGGAATATTCGTCATCGACATTGCTGAACGTGGCAAAAGGATATTTCGGGGGGTCCTTTACGAATGTGATCTCCTTCCTGGTCGACGAAAAGAAATTGTCCGTGAAGGACCTGGAGCTCCTGCTGCAGCAAATAAAAAAAGAAAAAAAATAGCGTATGAATATAGTCGTCGCTTTTATCCTGAAATCAACAATTGCCGGCGGAATTTTATTCCTCTACTACCTGGCCGCATTAAAAAACAAAAGATTTCATTCGTATAACAGGTTTTATTTGTTGCTGTCGGCTGCCGTCAGCCTGGTAGCCCCGTTCATCGATATCCCCTTATTTTCTTTTGAGACCTCGCCGGTCGCCCCGCCGTCTGCAGCCTTTACCAATTTTAAAACCCGGATCGGGTTTCCCCTGGAGAGACCAGCGGGAGAATTTTCCCGCATCGGCCCACTGTTGCTGGTCATTGCAGGCCTGATCAGTATTTCACTGCTCGCTGCTCTTTTTCTAAAGATCCGATGGATCTACCGGATGAAGAAAATGTATAAGAATTCTAAAAGAGAGGGGTTCACCTTTATCGAAACCGATCTGAAGGAGGCCCCTTTCTCCTTCCTGAGTAATTTGTTCTGGAGACAAGGGCTCTCATTAACAGATCCGAATGGTGAAAATATATACAAACACGAGTTGGCGCATATTACCCAAAGACATACTTACGACAAACTATTTATGCAAATTGTGTCATGCACGATCTGGGTAAACCCTTTCCTCCGCCTCCTGCAAAGGGAGTTGGATACCGTTCATGAATTTATTGCCGATGCAGCCTGCATCGAAGAAGGCGAGACAGCATCCTTTGCAAAAATGCTTCTCTACGCTCATGACGAAGGCCGCTATCTCTCACCCTCGCATCCGTCTCCTTCACACCCTTTCTTTAACTCGTCTTTAAACCGCAGATTAGCCATGATCGAGTCATCGGGGAAAACCAGCTTCTCGTATGCAAGAAGATTGCTGGCGATTCCGATCGTTTTAATGGCAGTAATGGTGATTGCCACCCGTGTGAACGCCCGGTCAAACAACCCGGATTTGAACTCCATCTCGGTGATCGGGTTTACACTGGAAGATACGCCGCCTCCACTGAACGACCGGCCAAACACCTCAAAACGATCCCCGGCATTGTCGTCCGCTAAGGCCTCTTTTCCAACGACTAAAAAAATAAAACCGGACCTGATCCTGACGAACGGGTATAAATTACCGTCAAACTCAACACCGTCAAGCAACCCGAGATTGATCCCGGCGTGGATGACCGGGCACAAATCGGATCCGAATCCGGACCCGAACCCGATCTGGGTCACCGGCCATAAATTGGAAAGCACGCAGTCACCATCCTCAGACAATTCATCGTCAAACCCAACACTGCCAAACGATACGAATGGGAGCCCGCCCGCCGTGACCGGGAATAATTTGCAAGGCATGCAGCTGCCAATGGACAAGTCAACAATGGAGGTGACTGTCCGGGGATACAAATCGACGACATCCGCAAAAAAAGAATAGCAACGCCTGTTTCGCTGCAGTTTTGAGATTCGATACCACCACCCATCGGGGTGTGGAAGATCGCCCTTTTCTCATAATGGACGACCATCATCAGGGACCGCCATCGTAATAACCACACAAATTATCAATATGAAATTCAAAATATACATCTGCGTCGTCTTAACAGCCACCATGATTCTATACAAAGGGAACTCCCAGTCAAATGTGGTGAACAAACGAAATAATTCCCCGATAGGCAAGGAGCAGATCATCAGCAAAGTGTTTTACGATCTCGTCTATTTGAAATACAAATCGCTTCCAGATAATTTATATAAGGAGGAGTTCATACTGGAACTGGGCAAAACGACAAGTATGTTTATTAGCTACTCCTACATCCTCAGAGACTCTGCCAGACAGAAAGCTGTTGAAG
Organism: Puia sp.; assembly: GCA_031292515.1. Lineage (GTDB taxonomy): Bacteria > Bacteroidota > Bacteroidia > Chitinophagales > Chitinophagaceae > Puia. The sequence continues at coordinate 55,139 of JARLGZ010000081.1, forward strand.
CACAAGCAAACCAAATTCCCCTGGATCAACCACTAATAAATCTACTGTCAGCGAATGTCTCCAATGACCAGTTTTACACGCTGTCAAACCCGTCAAATCAGGTCATCCAAATACAACATATTGCCACCTCGACCTATTTAATAGCAGACACCGTTGGCGCCATTCAATGGAAGGTGCTCGATTCCACCAGGGATATACAAGGCTATCTTTGCCAAAAAGCATCAGGCGAGAGCCATGGCAGAAATTATACGGCATGGTTCTGCATTGACCTCCCATACAATTTCGGTCCACGAAGACTGAATGGATTACCCGGATTGATCCTGGAGGCCTACGACGACCAACGCGAAATCCTCTATACGCTAAACCACATAGAACAAGCCAGACAAGATGAAAAGCTTGAGTTACCCCCGGATGGGATCAAAGCAACCTATAAAGAATATAAAAAAGTGTTAAGCGTGTTCGAAAAGGATCCGGCGGCATTTTGGAACAAGAGTCTCGGGCAGGGAGCGAAAATACATGCGGTAAACGGAAGAAGAGCCAAAGGGCCTGCCGACCCCAAAAATGCAACCGAAAAACCCATAGAAAACCCTATTGACCTGAAATGAAATTACTCCAATTCTTATCGGATAAATTAAAACAATCATGCATTTTACCCGTAATTTTCTTCTTGATACTTCAGTGCTTCTCGTTACACCTGCGCGCGCAAGAAGCGACAATGCGTGTCTCAGGGAGGATAAAAGATTCTTCATCCAATCCTGTCGAAGGAGCTACGGTCAGCATGATCCGGATGAGCAATCAATCCGTGATTTTATTTACTATAGCAGATAAAAATGGAGATTTCGAATTACAAATCCCTGCCAAATACGATAAAGACAGCCTATCGTTAAAAGTCAGTTCCATCGGCTTTAAGAAATACGTTCTGCATTCTTTTTTCATTGATCAAAAGAATATTATCCAATTAAAGCTATCTGAAGACAGTTTACCGGAACTCCTGGTAAAATCCCAAAGGCTGGTTGTTCAAAAAGGAGATACCCTCACTTACGATGCCGGCAAACTTAAAGGAAAGAGCGATAGGTATTTAATCGACCTGGTTAAAAAAATGCCAGGCATCCAAATAGACGCAAATGGCAATATCCTTTACCAGGGAAAAGCAATCAACAACTTCTATATAGAAGGCAGTGATCTCCTGGATGATAAATATAATATTGCAACGGATAACATCCCGGCCGATGCAATTGATAAACTGCAAGTGATAGAACACAATCAAAACGTGAAAATGTTAAATGGAAGGGTGCCTTCCGATCAGGCAGGCATGAACATCATCTTAAACGATAAAAGTAGATTTCGCGTCATAGATAACGCAGAACTGGAAGGCGGCACGCCGAACAAATGGAATGGCGCCCTGCACAACATGTTCTTCAATGACAAGTTGAAAGCCATCAACGAAATCAAATCAAACAACATAGGGATTGATTATTCAGACGAGACCGGAGTTGCCGGTTTGAGCAATGCACCTGCGGGCAATCCGTTGTTTAACAAAGCGGTTTTACTCGGCATTAATGACCAATACAATATCAATCGCTACAAGAGCCTTCGTATCAACGGCTATTATATCCACGACGCACAAACAGAAGAAACACAGTCCTCAACAACTTATTTTCTTCCCGGAAACGATACAATATCTTATAAAGAAAGGGATAAAAACCATATGCCATACGATGCTTTGAACCTGCAACTCGACTGCAATCTCAATAGTCCTAAGGCTTATTTTGATAATAAGATGAGTTTTACACAAACAAAAAAATCACCCGAAACGGACATTTTTACGAATGGGCAAAATGTCCTGCAGCGTACAGACAATACCTCCGCAATTTTCAATAACAGGCTGCGGGGTTACCGAATGTTCGATAAGAGACACATCATTGCTTTCAATTCCGAGGTCCAGTACAGCAGTGATCCGAAAAATATGCTGTTAGTTCCGGGCGCATTACCTATGAATGTCAATGACAGCATTCCTTATATCCATACGACACAACAGATACATGCTCCTGCTTTTTCAATAAACAATAATATTGCCTTTAACGATGTGTTCGGACATTGGTTTATCGGGACAAATACCGGATTCGGTTATTTGAGCCGGCAGTTCCGCTCCGCTGTACAACTTTTGGATAGCAGCAATTCCACCAAAGAGCCAATTGGATTTTCCAACAGGCTGCATTGGCAACAGGCGAAACTATATTTCACTCCGCAGATTTCTTATCAATCGCACAGCAACCAGTTGAATATTTTATTCCCGCTAAGCTTCACGCACATCAATTACCACAATGATTCGATTCAAAGCAATACAGATAAGTTAAATCATCTTTTCATCAACCCGACAATGAGTTGGCAGCACAAAGTGGGGAAGGAAAATCAAACTACGCTCTCTTATAGCTTCGGTCAGTCTACCGCAACGATCGATCAGATCTATGGCGGTCAGATTTTTACAGACTATCGAACGTATTCATCTTATAAAATGCCGTTGCTTACGGGCAACACCCAAACCATCGACGCAGGTTTTGATTTCAAAAAGACCTTGATTGCCCTTTTCGGAAACTTCGATGTTTCTTACGGCAGAACCGAAAATTATTTTCTTGATTCCATAAGCATACAAAAGAATTTCACAACGTTAGTGGCGTTGCCCATCAATAACCAGAGCAATAAAATTTCGTTCTCCGGAAATCTTAGCAAATATTTCTATTCACTCCAAACAACGGTCGCCCTAAATGCATCTTTTACGCACAGTACGGCGCAGCAATTGCAAAATGAAGCACTGTTCGACGTTCACAACAAGACGACGATCTTGTCATTCAATATCACACCAACGATCCTGGATTGGCTGGATATGAAATTCTCGGGACAATATTCGCGAAACGGAACTGTGTTGGACATAGCAGGCTCCTCTAAGCAGACGAGTGAACAATGGAACGAAACCTCTTCGATGATAATCTATCCTGTAAAAAATCTGGGTATTAATTTTGATAGCAGGTACCTGAAGTCACTTCAAGGGGGGCAAAACTTATCTTCAATCGTCCTGATAAACGCCTATGTCCAATACAGCTTTTCCAGCCCTGCAACGAATAAACTGCAATTGCGATTGAGCTGTAATAATATTGCCGGCATAACGAGTTATCAAACTATTAGTATCAGCAACAATATTGTAAATAGTTATAGTTATCTGATCCAGCCAAGAACGCTGCTGCTTTCAGCGCACTTTGATTTTTGATATCGATATCTGCCGGAATCTCCTGATTTGTCGACCTGCAAAGGCATCCCCAATACCCGGTAACCGGACACAGATCGTTCGGTTCCGGACACCTCCTTTTCTGACAAAAAATACAACTAATTGATAATCAATAGATATATTTTTTGGCACTCATATGGCCTATCCCTGTCCGTCGGCCGGTCAGATGCGGCTGAACACAAAACAGACAAATTAAATAACACAAAAACCAAGTATTATGAATATAAAAGCACTAAAAACCGGAAACGAAATCCATTCATCCTTGATTATTGCCGTTCACATACAGTTTAGGCTATTTAAAGTACTTTACATTGCATAGTACTTAGCTATTAACATATCTTTGTTATGCAAACAGAGATTAACAGAATTTAAAAACACGAAAAATTAAATAAAATGAAATCGAAGATTTACGAACTCCACCAAAAGTCAAAAATGACTGTGAGTAAAAAGATCACCCAACTCAACCAGACAATTTCCAACAGGAGCAAAAAGGCCGCCGTCATCCTCGCCTTGTTATTGACAGCAACCACCGGCTATACCTTCGCCAACGGGACTGCCGGAAGCAACGAATCCGACAAGAAAAGCGAAATGGCACTAAACAACGGCAGAAAAACAATCGGTGTGGACAGCGCCAGGACCAGCACCTCTGCAATTCTCGAAAATAACAACGATGGCGGCGACATGATCGCATCACCCGTCAGCGCCTCTTTCAGGCAGGATTTTAAAAACGTCGAACTCATCCGCAGCGAAGTCGGCGCCCATTTCACCACACTGACCTTCCGGACAAACGACATGATCCTGATGGCCTTCTATACGGAAAAGGGAGAGTTAATCGCCACCACCCACAATATCCTCTCTACCCAGTTGCCTATCAAACTGCTGATGGACCTGAAAAAAGACTATAAAGGTTACTGGATCACGGAACTGTTTGAACTGAACGGAAAAGGGCAGGATGCCTATTATATCTCGCTCGAAAACGCAGATACCAAAATAAGTCTGCGCTCCAACGAGTACAGCGCCTGGGAAGTCTACCGGCACGCTGAAAAAAAATAAAGGATCCTGAATAACACATCACCAGTAACACGGCACAAATAACGTGTTAGAAACAAAACATCAGAAACAACAGATTTTTAAAAACCAGGTATAAACACAAAAAACACAATCATGAAAACAAGTATTCTTTCCCTGCTGATAGCCGCCACTCTGAGTGTAACGGGAATCCATCAAGCTTCGGCCAACAACGCCCTGACAGCCAACAACAGCGCAACGACGAGGACCAACCCCGCAATCAACAACAGCAGCTCATCCCGCAGCCCCTTCGGAGAACCAAGTTTCAAGGGTTCGGAAAACTTCGCAAAAGCTTTCCCGGAAGCACTGGTAAAGAGCTATGAAACAACGGATGGCCGTACGAAAGTCACCTTCTCCTGGAACGGAGACGCACTGGAAGCCTTCTATGACAACAATGGCAACCTGATCGCTACCACCCATTTCCTGGACAACAAGAACCTCCCCGTCTCGATCCTGATGAAGGTCCGTGACAACTATGCCGGCTACACCCTGTTACAATCCGTTGAATTCTATCACACCGAAAGCGGCCTTGCCTATTTCGTCATGATCAAAAAAGGCGAAAAAGGTCTGATCGTAAAAGTCGACACCAACGGAGGAATCAGTATCGTGAAAAGACTGGCACAATAAATAGAAAATAAAGCTATCAGAAAACAAAACGATAGAAGACTTTGCGACCGAAACGCCCGGCGATTGATCTCCTGAACAAGGACGATCAATTCGCTATTTCAGCCCCCCCGATTGATGCCCCTTATTGATACACTCACCCGATTGATGCACCTCCCGATTGATATATCCTCCCAATTGATACACCCTCTCTTGATACACCTTCCCGCCAAAAATGTCCCACACCGCCAGCCAGAAGGTCTTATTCTTGAAAGCGATACCACCCAGACAACAACACATTGATTAATAAATAATTAACTTAATCACCGATTCCCCTCCCTGGCTTAGGGCCAAACCCTTACCCGTGGAGAACTCCCGGTTCATAACTCCCCCAATTAACGGATATTTGCCGACCCAAATATCGACACCGGCATATGAAGAAAGAAGACCTGTCCTGGTTACTCGGCTCCTCCCCCGCCCTGCAAATGCTGCGCCTGCGCAATATGCACTGGGTACTCCCCTTTTTGTACGGCGTATTTAAGGAAGAAGACCGCTTCTCCATCGAAGAAGCTCATTTGATACAGCTCCTGGCGGAGACCTTGTCCTTGCAGGAAGACGGCACCGAAGACCTCGAAGAAGCCAGGATCAATTTCGGGGAAGACGAAGAGACCCGCAGCCGGAAGTATATCCTCAACTGGGTCCAGAAGAGGATCCTGCAGGATCTGCCCGATATGGAAGGGAACACCCGCTATCAGCTAAGCGCCTATACGGAAAAAGTATTCCAGTGGACAAAGACGCTCCAGCTGCGCCAGCACGTCGGAACCGAGAGCCGCTTTAAACTGCTCTTCAGCTCACTGAGGGATATCGTCGAAAATACCGAAGACGACAGGACAAAAAAACTCGAGATCCTGAAAAACCGGAAGAACGAAATCGAAAAAGAGATCAAAGCCATAGAAATGGGCATCACCCCCGACCGGTACAGCAACGCCCAGGTCCAGGAACGGCTCGAACTGTTTACCCGGCTCTGCTACGAGCTAATCAGCGACTTCCGGGAGGTCGAAGACAACTTTAAACAGATCCACCGCTCTATCGTCGAACAGCATACAAAAGCCGAACAGCATAAAGGCGCCATCGTAGGCTTTGCCTTTGAAGCCTATGATGCCCTGCGGAACAGCAACCAGGGAAAAAGCTTCTATGCCTTCTGGGATTTCCTGGTATCACGGGCCGGCCAGCAGGACTGGCGCGAACTCACCGAACAGCTGATGTCTCTCCTTCTCGACAGGGACATCCCCTCGGACCAGGAGTTTCTGCAAAACGTGAAATCACTCCTGCTGCAGCAGGGTAAGAACGTCTACGACGCCAACGATAAAATGGCCGAGAAACTCAGCCGCATCATCAGCGAGAAGGAAATCGCCCGGCATCGCCGCCTGCGACAGCAGATCAACAATATCAAGGAGATGGCCTTCGACCTCATAGAAGAAGAGGAGATCGGGTGTGGCATCGTGTTAGACGACGGCGTCGAAATAAGGGTACCGATGGACCGCAAACTGACAATGGAACAGAAGAAGGAACCGGCTTCTGTCAGACAGCCCGGCGTCGCCGCCGAAAAGATCGAAGACATGGAACGCTTCAGCAGATTGCTGAATACCACCCATATCAACAGGAAGCAACTGTGGCAGAAAGTCGAAACGGCCCTGAAGGAAAAGAAAACGGCCACGCTGAAGGAAGTCCTCGAGACGACGGCGCTCGAAAACGGCCTCGCCGAAGTCGTCAGCTACTATGATTTCCTCCGTGACAAATCGACGCGGGTCCAGATCGTCCCCAATACCACCGAACTGATCGCCCTCAACCGGGAATCCACCCGGTTCATAGAAGTACCGTATTTATTATTTGCAAAATAAATGGAATGAGCACAGCAACCAGGATATTACCCTATACGCCGGTCTTCATAAAATTGCTGAAAGGCCCGGTGGAGTATGTCGAGAAATCCACCTGGGAGAGACTCCTGCAACACAAAACCGAACTGGCGGGATTCGTCCGGCAACTAGGTCTCACCCTCATACTGGACGAACAGGATGGCTATGCCTACCTCAAACATACGCAGACGGAAGAGGATACGGCCGATATCACCTGGATCCAACGCCGCTCCTATACCTACGAGGAGAGTATCCTGCTGATCCTGCTGCGCGAAATGATGTCCGAATTCGAAGTGGGTGAATCTTCGGCCCGCGAACTGATAAAAAAACGAAGAGAGATAAAGGAATACGCGGAGCTGTTCTTCAAGGAGAATGCCAGCCGCATAAAATTCCTCAGAGAGATAGACCGCCTCATCGACAGGGCGGAAGAAAACGGCTTTTTGCACCTCACCGACAACCACGATGTGCCGGACGAACAGAAGTTCCGCATCCGGAAGATCATAAAGGCCAAAGTGGAAGGCGAAGTCCTCGAACAGTTTTATGAGCAGCTGAAAGAGTTTAAGAATAAAAAAGACAGTATCGATTAATGGAATGGTCTTTCGCCTCCGGGGCAAACCAGCCCAAAAGCAGATGAATGAATCGTGAGTAGTTCAATGAACCCGTTAGTAAGTAGTCAATGAACCCGTAAGAAACAGATGATGCAATTAGACGTTTTTAGCACAGACAGCCAGAAGAGCGGATTTCGCCTGCAATACATGGAAGTCCTCAACTGGGGAACTTTCGACCAGTATATCTATTCCATAAAGCCGGGCGGCGAGACAAGCCTTCTCACCGGTGCGAACGCCAGCGGCAAGACCACGTTCGTGGATGCCCTCCTGACCCTGATCGTACCCGAAAAGAAATACCGCTTCTACAACCAGAGCAGCGGAAGCGAAAAGAAAGGGGACCGCACAGAAGACAGCTACGTGATGGGGGGCTATGGCACCATCAACAGCGAAGCCACCGGCGCTACAAAGACCCTGTATCTCCGCGAAAGCAAAGAAGAGGCTTATAGCATCCTGCTCGCCGCCTTTGCCAACGAAGCGGACCAGGCCGTCAGCCTCTTCCAGGTCCGGTACTATAGCAACGGCGAGATGAAACGGATGTTTGGCATCGCGCACAAGATGCTGCGGATCGAAGACGATTTCAAACCCTTCGACCTGGGAGGCAATTGGAAAAAACGACTGGACCAGCAATATAACAAGGGCAGCCGAAAGCAGGTAGAGTGGTTTGACGGCCCCGGAAAATATGCCCAGAGACTGGTGGAAGCCCTCGGCATGCAGAGCATGCAGGCCCTGCACCTCTTCAACCAGACCGTCGGTATAAAAGTCCTGGGAAACCTGGATGACTTCATCCGCACCCATATGCTCGAACCCCGGAATATGGAAGAGCAATTCCAGGAACTGAAAAAACATCTCGCCACCCTCCTCGACGCCCAGCGAAACATAGAAAAGGCAGAGGAGCAGATCCGCCTGCTGCAGCCGATACAGGAACATCATCAAAAGTTTACCGCCTTACAACAGGAGCTTCAGCAAGCCGGCAAACGCCTGCACATCTCCACGATCTGGAACAGCTATACCCGGAACCAGCTCCTGGACCAGGCCCTCGAAACAGGTAAGGGCTCGCTGAAAGAGGCGTCCCGGAAGATAGTAGACAACAGGCGCGCGATAGACGAATGGATCGAGAAGGAACGCGTGCTCCAGAACCAGATAGAACAAAACAAGGCCGGCCAGCGGATGAAACAGCTGGAGAAAGAGATAACGACGTTGCAGGATCGAAAGCAAACGGCTGACAGCCAGCTGGCTCATTTCAAAGAATGGTGCGAGACCCTGAAGATAGAAGAGAATAACTTCAGCGAAGAAGCCGCCTACAACCGGGCCGTAAAAGAGACAGGACGGATAAGCCACCGCCTGGAGCACGAACAATTGCTGAATAACGAGGACGAGTTTGAATCCCGCAACATCAGGATCAATTCCGAAAAAGACAGAACCTCGGTGGAAGAAGAGCTGAATATCCTGCTGCAAGGCAGGAACAATATCCCCGGATCCCTGATACAACTGCGCAAGGATCTTTGCGCAGCCTTAAAAATCGACACCGGCGACCTGCCCTATGCCGGCGAATTGATGCAGGTGAGAACCGACGAACTTCATTGGCAGCCGAGCCTGGAGAAACTGCTCCACTCTTTTTCCCAGCACCTGCTGGTACCGGACAAACATTATAAAAAGGTGACCCGTTATGTGAATACCACCAACCTTCGCAACCGCCTCACCTATTATCATATCGGGGATCTCGCGCTGACCCTCCACCCCGAAGAAGATACGGTCTGCGACAAACTGGAGTTCCATTCCGACCACCCACTGGCGGACTGGGTAAAACAACAGGTCATCCAGCAGTATGGCTATAGTTGCCTGGATGACGAAAAAATCCTGGACCGCTATGACAAGGCGATTACCCTGACCGGTCTGATCAAAAGAGGCAACCGTCACGAAAAGGACGACCGCCAGCATATAAACGATCCGAGCCGCTATGTGATGGGCTGGAACAACGAACGAAAAAAAGAAGCCCTGATCAACAGACGGAATCTGTTGAATGAAGCCATCGAAAAGGCCACCGAAACCCTTACCCGCTGCAAACGGAAGAGCGAACGCCTGCAGGGCCAGTTCTACGCCCTGCAACGGATAAAGGAGCATCCCGGTTTCGCCGCCATCGATACCCACAGCCTGCTCCGCCAGCTCCGCAAGGCGGAGGACCAGGTCAGCGCCTTGCAAAAAGAAGACAAGGAATTCAACGCCCTCCGGGAACAACTGCTGGATATCCAGCAACAGCGGGCGGCGCAGGAAGCGCAGCAGGAGAAGCTATTCCGCGAGAAGACCTTACTGGAAAATGCGATCGAAGGCTGGGAAGCGCAGCAAGGGAGCCTACAAGAGCTGCTGCAACATATCACGGCCGACGACAAGGACGAACTGCTCCGATTCCAGCAGCAGGAGGCCGTTGAGCTGTCCGCCGTCACACTCGACACGATCGACGGCATTTATCGCTCCTTTCGCGGGAAGACCGAAGAGAATATCGCTCGCCTGCAGGAAGGCATCCACAGAGAAGAGACGCAACTCGACCGCTGTATAAACCGGGTCAAGAATCCCAGCGCAGACATGGTCCTGCGTTTTCCGGACTGGCCCGGCGATGTCCAGGAATTCTCGGACGACGCCGCCCACGCCGAAGAATACCGGGAGTGGCTGGACAAGCTGAGCACCGAAAACCTACCCCGCTATCGCAAAGATTTCGAGAACTATATCAACGTCACCATCACCTACAAGATCGGCGGTCTCAACGAGGAGATGGAAAAATGGGAACGCGAGATACGCGGTCACGTCGACAAGCTGAATAAATCCCTGGGCGGCATCAACTTCAACCGCCTCCCGGATACCTATATCCAGCTCGGCGCGCGCCAGGTAGCGGACAGCACGATCAAAGAATTCCGGGCGCGCCTCCTGGAGGCATTGCCACAGGCCGCCAACTGGCAACAGAGTAGCTTCGAGGAGAAGGCGCTGCATTTCAGACAACAGGTACAGCCGCTCATCAGCAGCCTCGACGAGAGCGAGGCATACCGCAGCCGGGTCATGGACGTCCGCAACTGGTTCGAATTCTGGGCCGACGAAAGATACCGGAATACGAACGAGCTGAAAAAGACCTATCGCCAGATGGGACAACTCTCCGGCGGAGAAAAAGCCCAGCTCACCTATACCATCCTCTGCAGCGCCATCGCCTACCAGTTCGGCATCACGCGCGAAGGCAAGAACAGCAAGAGCCTCCGCTTCATCGCGGTGGACGAGAGCTTCAGCAACCAGGATGAGGAAAAAGCCACTTACCTGATGGAACTCTGTAAGCAACTGCATCTCCAATTACTGGTCGTGACGCCCAGCGACAAGATACAGGTCGTCCAGGACTTTATCGCCTATGTACACCTGGCGCAAAGGGTGGACAACCGGCACAGCGTCCTGTATAATATGACCATCAAGGAATTGCAGGAAAAAATGAAGAAAGCGGAACTTGTCTCATGATCGAAGAAGCCTATATCGCCCAGTTGGAGAAGCAGTATAAACATTACCTGCGAGACATCATCGCGGGGAATCCTTTTGCGCCCATCCTCCTGCGCGGCGGCAAGAACCGGCCGCAGACCACCGTAGACCTGCACAAGCTGGTAGCCCTTTTTCAAAAGCATGACAAAAGTATCCACCCGCGTGGCTGGCATATCGAGTGGGAGGACTGGGCCAGCAAAAAACTGGGCGTTCAGCGATGGCCGTCCCTCGTAAGGGTAGACACCGAAGAAGACTATCTCTTCCTGCTCGACAGAGAAACCCTCAGCCTCCGATTCAAACGGCAACTCGACCAGTTGGTATCCTGGAGAGCAGGCATCCGGGACTTCCTCTTTCACAGACCGGAATGGGTCCTGGACCTCGAAGAATCCTGGCCGGGGATACAAGCCGTCGTCGACTACCTCCTGCAACACGATGTGAGCGGTCACTACCTCCGGAGCCTGCCCGTCCCCGTCCATACCAAATTCATCCAGCAATACAAAACACGCATACTCGCCCTGCTGCAATACCTCAACTCCGAACGCTTCAACCCACATCGATCCGGGCAGGATTCAGAACAGGACCAATCAGGCCAGAACCAATCAAAGCAGAACCAATCAAAGCAGGATCAATCCGGTCAGAACCATGTGGTCCCGCCGGGAACAGACCTGGAAGAAATCCTGGGCCTGAAACGAAAACCCTATCTCTTCACCCTCCGCTGGCTGGATGCCGCGCTCGGAGAAAAGTACTGCGCGGGCATGGAAGTATTCGGCTTGCCGAAAGAATACCTCGCTACGGTACAGTGGCCGCTCAGGCAGGTCATCTTCGTCGAAAACGAGACCAACCTCTATTTGCTTCCACGAATACCCGGCACATTGGCCCTGTTCAGCGCAGGGAAAGCCTTGTATTTGCTCGGGGAGATCCCCTTGCTTGCAAATTCCGTCATATACTATTGGGGCGATCTCGACGAAGAAGGCTTTATTATGCTGAACGATATCCGCAACCTGTACAGCCATGTAAAAAGTATCTTTATGGACATCGAAACCGTCTCCGCCCATGAGACCGAACCGGGAAGCCAATCGCCCTATAAAAGATCCCATCTGCCCCTCCTCTCCCCATCCGAACAACTCGCCTTTGAACACATGCGCCGCCAGAGCGGCCGGATCGAGCAGGAGAAACTCCGGCAGGCCTGGATCGCGGAAAAACTAAAGGATCTGCTCACATAGCAAGACCCCGCTCGCCCGGTTACCCGGCAACAGATGAATTCTATCTTTTTGCTATTTTCTATCGGAAATATTATATATTTCAGTAATAAACCTTCCATGAAACGGCTAATCACGTGCAGCGATGGCACCTGGGATCGTCCGGGTAACATAGACAGGGGCCTCCCTGTCCAAAGCAATGTCCAATTGATTTATAACTGTATCTGCGGGAACGGCAACGGCGTCAAACAATTAAAAGCCTATGACACAGGCGTCGGCAGCAGCACCTTCAGTATCCGCGACCAATTACTGGGAGGTGCGACCGGTCTGGGCATTGACAAAAAGATCAAAGACATCTATACTTTCTTTGTCATGAACTACCAGCCGGGAGATGAAATCTATCTTTTCGGCTTCAGCCGGGGCGCCTATACGGCGAGAAGCCTGGCAGGCTTCATCCGGAACTGCGGCATCTTAAAACCGGCCTATCTGTCTTTCATCGACCGGGCCTATGAGCTGTACCGTGACCGCAACGACTACACCAGCCCGGATTCCGACCTGATGGTTTCATTCAAAGCCAATTATTGCGTGGAGCCCGTTACACGAATCAAATTTATCGGCGTCTGGGATACGGTCGGCAGCCTGGGCATCCCGCTTCCCGCCTTCCGGTTTTACAATATGGAGCGATACAAATTCCACGATGAGACCCTCAGCAGCACGGTGGATTTCGCCTATCATGCCCTCGCCGTGGACGAACGGAGGGCACTCTTCAAACCTACCCTTTGGCAGGAGAGCACCAATACAAAGCTCGGCACTACCCAGATCATGGAACAGAGATGGTTTCCGGGTGTCCATTGCAATATCGGCGGCGGATATACCGATCGGGGTCTCAGCGACACCACACTGGCCTGGATGATCGAAAAGGCAAAGGGTATCGGTTTATATTTTGACCCGGCCGAAACGGCAACGATCCATCCCGATTACAAAGGAGAACTGCGCGATTCCTTCACCCCGCTTTATTGGCTCTCCGGCCGGATCTGGCGGGATGTCATGAAACGAACCGATACGCACGAACAGATTGATGAGTCGGTCTACGCGAGGCATCTTGCGATTCCAGCCTACACGCCAAAAAATATAAGATTCCCTAAATAGCTCACCGAAGTCCTGGTTTTCCAACCCGACAATGAGGGTTCGCTTTTATCCGGTGGCACTCAACGCTGCAGTTTCACCTCTTCCCGGATCACGGGTTCGGCTATCTTCTCCATCACCTGGTAGCCCAGCTTGTTTGGATGGACGCCATCGCTGGAGTACTCCGCTTTCATCCCCTTTCTCTCATCGACCATCGCCGGGTAGTAGTCCAGGTAGGCCCACCGGTTTTTGTGAGCGTATTCCCTGATCCAGGCATTAAGAGCAATGATCTTTTCGGCGGGAAAGGAACCGGGGTTCCAGGGAAAATCATAAGCCGGCAGCACCGAAGACAGAATGACCTTGATCTTGTTGGCTTTCGCAAGTTCGGCCATAGACATGATATTATCCTCGATCATTTCCAGCGTGGAGGGGCCGGTGTTGCCCGCGATATCGTTGATGCCGCAGAGCATGACGACGGCTTTGGGCCGAAGGCTGATGACATCGGCCCGGAAACGGACCAGCATCTGCGGGGTGGTCTGACCGCTGATCCCGCGATCGATAAAATGGTTGTTTGCAAAAAACTCCGGAGAAAACCGGATCCACGAATCCGTGATCGAATTGCCCATGAAGACGACCCGGTCACCCCTGTTGACCGTGCCATTCAGGCTGTCGTTCTCCGCGTGGTACCGGGCGAAATTGGGCCAGTCCTGTGTTTTCTGTGCCCGGGACGGATAACCGACCGCGATCAGGGCGATACAGCAAATAAAGGCAAACCGAAGGGTGTGCATATGGCTATTTTTCGATGTTGAGATCTAAAATACGAAATAAATCTATTTGACATTTTTCACGATCGTATTGATGACTGGCTTAAAAGTCATCACCTTACCCGAAGACCCCTTCCCGGTCGACGGATATTTTTTGCCATTGCTCCGGTCATAAAAACAAAAATCCTGCGCACCAACCGAAGGTCTTCCAAATGTCATAGAATTGATTGTATAATAGGTATTGATGAGACTATATCGATAAAGGGAAACATCCGCATATTTTCCTTCCTTATCCATTATCGTCTTGTGGCTCACGCACTCAAAACGATAAGGATATTTCTCCCGCATATAGGCCAGCATCTTCTTATCTGCCTGTTTCATCGGATCATTCGTCTCGATCAGCAAAATGGTGTTTTTGGCATCAAAATCCGCAGGTATCCAGTCCTTGCCATTTCCAAAAGTCATATTCCTGGCAATACAGCTGCTAAAAAGGTAAATAGAGAAGATAGAAAAGGTCAGAAGGGTTATTTTACGCATATATACGGGGGTTTAGGTGTTCCGGCGATTTTTAGCATTGCAATATAACCCGTAAATAGTAACAAGCAAATATTGGCGCCGGGATTATTTTCGGCTATATCCCAACCTGAATTTACCCGATCTTTGCCCCAACAAACGGTGAGATACCCGTCAAGCATGACACCTGCGCAAGCCATTTCGCTGATTGACAACAATTATATCCGAAGTCTGTCTCACCCCACCCGCTGGGCCGATCTCGGCTGTGGATCCGGTCTGTTCACCCGGGCCCTGGCGGATCTTTTGCAACCCAAAAGCACTATTTACGCCATTGACCGGGAACGATCCCTGAAAAAACAAACGACCCGCAATGAAATCGAAATCCGTCCCCTGGAACTGGATTTCGTGAAAGACGAGCTCGATCTGCAAGGCCTCGACGGCTTCCTCATGGCCAACTCATTGCACTATGTAAAAGATCAGCCAGGGCTGCTACGGAAACTCAAAGCCGCTTTGCTGCCTGCCCATGCTTTTTTGATCGTCGAATACGATATGGATCAGCCCATACCTGTATGGGTACCCTACCCGGTGAGTTTCACGGCCTTGGAATCGCTTTTTCACGCGGCAGGCTATCAAACGATCGAAAAATTAGCAGAGACCCCCTCCCGCTTCGGGCGCGCGAACCTCTATTCAGCCTTGATCCTGATGTAACGGGCTCATGGGTTTTATTCCAAATAATTTTGTACTATTGTCTACATTTAACGAATATAATGTCAAAGACTAACCGAAAAACGCCCGTATATCCGACAGCCGTATATCTCTTTATGCTGTGTGCATTTACAAGCTGCCTGAATCCCAGAATGGTCAATAGATGGGTGGCCACCCATTATAACGGGCAAGTTCCTCCGCCAGCCGAAAAAAAGAACGAGTCGATCACCGTTGTCTCCACGCTACCTGTCATAGACGAAAAATTATCATCGACGAAGAAAGACGTAAGCCATCTGCTGCCGCTGATCGTCTATATTCAATATGACTACAAGAATATATGCACCTTAAACCCTCAAATCCCGGTAGGTAATTTTACATCGACGGTGAGGACCTATTCAGGCAAAGGGTTAAAACAAAAGCTGAATGGCAACCATTTGGAGCTGACGATCGAACAGATGCCCAATGTGATGGTCGTAGACGACAAAGGGAAAATGTATTTATTACTCGTCGGCCTCGAATGGCTTAGCGTCGTCCCCAAGCCCCAGGACATGGTCGTATCCTATAGGTTGCTCAACCCTGCCAACGAGGAGATCAGGAAGGGAGTGATCACAATCCGGGACAAAAACCAGGGACTTTCGCTGGGCATGTTCCAGTCACTGAAGAAATTGTCCTGGCGGTATCTGGATCAATATGACGCGAACATCACGTCCATGAGCAGGAATTTCGTGGATCGGCTGACCGCCGAGCTATAACACCACCGCAGTATTACTTGATCACCACAATACTACTTGAATTTTATAACTTTGCGGGATGCAACCCATCGAGACCATCCAGGAATTCTATAACCGCGTCAAACTCGCCGACGGCGATAAATTCTCGCTGAACAACGCAGGATCCGGGCATTTCAATGTCTTTACCCGAGACACCTGCTACCGGGCAACACCCTATGGACGGCGCGATTTCTACAAAGTCTCTCTCATCCTGGGTACGGGCAAGCTGCATTATGCCGACAAATTGATCGAGATGAACCGGCCGGGCCTTCTTTTCTCCAACCCGATGATTCCGTATTCCTGGCAAGCAGTTTCGACGGAACAAAAAGGCTGGTACTGCCTCTTCACAGACGCCTTTTTACACCCTGTCGAAAGACAGGAGACCCTGCAGGACTCTCCGTTGTTCAAAACGAATGGCATACCGGTCTTCTTCGTCGACGAGCGGCAACAGGAGGAAATCTCATATATCTTTCGCAAGATGTTGGAGGAGATGGCCTCCGACTACGCCCATAAGTTCGACCTCTTACGCAATTACCTGCACCTGCTGATCCACCAGGCCATGAAGATGCAGCCAACGGACCATACAGAACAGGCATCGGGCGCCGCCGCCCGGATCACCCAGCAATTCCTGGACCTATTGGAACGGCAATTCCCTATTGATACCATGGAGACGGAATTGCAGCTGAAAACCGCCAACGATTTTGCCGAACAGCTCTCTGTCCATGTGAATCATCTGAACCGGGCGCTGAAAGAGGTGACCGGCAAGACCACCACCGAACATATCTCCGCCCGGGTCATCCGCGAGGCCACCGCCCTCTTGCGGCATTCCGACTGGAATATCGCCCAGATCGCCTACGGGTTGGGCTTTGAATACCCTGCCTATTTCAATATCTTCTTCAAGAAGCACACGGGTCTTACTCCCCTGCAGGCCCGAAACGTGGTTGTTTGACCCGCAACCTGACTGTTTGAATTCTATAACGAATGGTTTGGATCCTGTAATGCCCGTTCGCGGACGCCGGCGTAACTTTGCAGGCATTATGAACACTTCCATTCCTGACACCAATCCTGTTACCAGGAGATCTGCAAAAAGAATTGAGGCACGGCACCAGCGCATTGCCAATATCCTGGCGCTCGCCATGCTGCCCCTTTCCGGTTTTGCCACGGATATCTATGTCCCTTCTCTTCCCACGATGGCCGGGGCCATGCACGTGAGCAGCCTGCAGATCCAGTTTACGATCACCCTCTATCTGATCAGCTACGGCATCAGCCAGCTCTTCATCGGCAGCATCATCGACAGCTATGGCCGGTACAGGATCAGCCTGGTCTCCCTCATCATATTCGCATTTGCCAGCCTGGCCATCGCGCTGACCCATACGATCGACATCATCTACCTGATGCGTATCATACAGGGAGCAACGGTAGGAGCCGTAATAGCCGGCAAGCGGGCCTATTTCGTGGATCTTTTTACCGGCGACCGTTTAAAGAATTACCTGAGCCTTTTTTCCATCATCTGGTCGACGGGCCCCATCGTGGCGCCTTTTATCGGGGGATGGCTGCAAACGGGCTTCGGCTGGGAAGCGAATTTTTATCTCCTGGCCGGCACAGGTATCAGCTTTGCCGTATTGGAATATTTTTTCAGCGGCGAGACCTTGCCACAGCCGGCCCCTTTTCAACTAAAACGGGTAGTAAACGTCTATGCCGGGATGCTGACGACCGGCCCTTTTATCCTGGGGATCGGCATGATGGGACTGGCCTATGCCATGGTCATGGTCTATAATATGACGGCTCCTTTCATCATAGAGCATCAGCTTCATTTCAACGTAGTGACGACGGGGTACTGTTGTCTCGCCATGGGGGTAGCCTGGATGGTGGGCGGCTTCATCAGCAAGGCCATGATCCGGTTTCATTTCTTTCGGAAGCTGGCGGTGAACATCGGTCTGCAGATCCTCCTCGTGTTGCTGATGCTGGCGCTCATCCGCCAGGCAGAAACGCTTTACACACTGGTCATCTTTGCATTCCTGATTCACGTAGGCGCCGGTTATACATTCAACAACTACATGACTTTCTGCATGACCCGTTTCCCGCAAAACGCCGGCATCGCCAGCGGGTTGATCGGCGGGTTCGCATTCTTGATCGTCTCCTCCCTGAGCTACGGTATCGTCAACATTCTGCCTGCCAGGGATGAGTGGAACCTCGGATACAGCTACCTTATTTTTATTCTATTCTCGGCAGTCATTCTCTTTGTCGCTGCCCGGGAAACGGCAGGAAAAAGAAATGTTAAACCGGAGGCGGCAGAAAAACTATTAAAAGGCTTTTCGGAATAACTACCTTATTTTGTAGCATATGCCGCCGATATGCGCACACTGATCGGGTATTTTCTACGCCAGCTGTTTGTATACACATTGCTCTGCATGGGGACCTTCCTCATGTTGCGCTCGATTCTCCCGTATACTGCTTTTAAGGATACGATCGGGTTTCTGCAGTTCAAACAAGACTACGTGCATCTGTGGTGGTGGAACACAGCCTTCTACATCCATGTGTTCTCCGCCGTGCTGGCGCTGATGGCGGGCTTTACACAATTCAACCGGAATTTGCTGGCATCGCGCCGCGGACTGCACCGCTGGATCGGCCGGATATATGCTTATGACATACTCTTTATCAATGTGCCGGCGGGCCTCGTGCTCGCTGTTTGCGCCAATGGAGGCTGGCCTGGCAAACTCGCCTTCCTCGTCCTCGACAGCCTCTGGTTCATCTTTACCTACATAGCTGTGGCAGCAGTCCGACAAGGTGATCTTTCCCGCCACCGCGCATTTATGATACGCAGCTATGCAATGACCTTTTCTGCTATCATGCTTAGAACCTGGAAAATCGTTTTCTCGCACACACTACAAATAGATCCCGTAATGCTTTATCAAATCGACGCCTGGATGGCCTTTGCACCAAACCTGCTCTTTGCAGAATGGTGGCTCAGACGGTCGGCCCGGGGGCGCACCCATTTCCTCACCGCGCAAATATCACATTATTCAGGATCAATAAATAAATAGTCGTCAGAATGGTAAGAAAAGAAAATAGGAAAGCGGCGGTCCGAATGGTTCCCGGAGATTTGTACCCGGCTCTTATGCATCTTGCATAGACTATACCCGCGACAAACCCGGCTACGGAGCCGGCAAAAATCAGAATCAGACCTGAAATGATAAAAAAGGCCATAGAAGGATGTTAGCTCCCGTAAGATATAAACTCGTAAAGGAACCTGCAAGCCGGAGAAGTCCATTTTAACATCTCTTATAGAGAACCTCTTATAAAGAACCTATTCCTATCGGGGACGATCCGGCCGACGCGCGCGCCATCGTCTGGTTAGATCTATTGCTTTCCCGCGTTCTGTGGCCGGTACTCTGCCTCTCTTTCTCAACGCGGAATCCTCCGCCCTATGTAATAGGCCCAATACACCGGTCCGGGTGCTTCGTCGAGATGAAGCCGGTAACGCCTGAAAATGACCCAACCGGTCAATGCTCCTCCGATCCAGCCTACCCTATTGGCAGTATCAACCGCATGACCATGCGGCGGTTTAAAAAGCTCGAAAATCATGACATGAAAAAGCAGGGTGGGCAGAGCGAAACTGTACAAAAAGCAGATCCCCCAAAAAACAAACCGCCACTTGCTGCCCTTCTTACGCAAAGCGATAAAACAGCCTTTCAAACCAAAGAACAGGCACTCTATCAGGTAAGAGAGACCGGCTATGATCGCCAGGTAGGCCCACATCGTCAAATGGCCGGTCCGATACCTGAGCAGGTGCATGACAAAATAGGCTCCTGTCAACGCAGGCAGGAAGAGGAAGATAAAGACCACACCCCTTATAAAAAGAGCAAGGATCGTCGCAAAATTCCCGGCGGATCGTTTATCGGAACCCGCCTGACGCTTCCCCTCTTCATAACCGGCATAATAGCCGCCGTCAAACTCGCTCATAGTAAAGGTTTTGGCTCTATAAATCTACAAATAAAACCTTCTCTGAGAATCCCTATCACCGGAAAAAAGTCTCTAAAGGAATAACACTATCGGATTCAAGTCGATTTTTTTAGCATAATGGTTTTCCCATACTATATTAAAGAATAAACATTTTATTGAAAATAAATCAGGCCCACCCGAAATATCTGATCAAAATTATGTTCCTACCTTCCCATCCTTATAACATTCTGTATAACCTTAACCTATACTACTATGCGCTATTTATTATTCCTTCTCCCGATCCTCTTATTCGTCTCCTGCAAAAAGGATCTCAACTCGTTGTCCGCCGGCACAGTGCCGCAGCTGGATAAAACCACGGCCTATCTGAAGCAACAGCTTTCGGCCGCGGACTTTAATGACCTGGATCTCCCGAAGTCCGATGTCACGATCATCGACAGCGGCCGGATCCAGCTCTGGCGGGTTCCGTTCGTCGGAAAATCCATTGCTACGGATTTTGTCCTGGTCCAGGCCGGGCAGGATGGTACTTGTTCAGGCGGCAGGATCATTCACCTGGAGAGCAGCCCGGGCAATATGTGGACCTATAATGGCTCCGTAACCATGCAAACCCTGGCGCGTCAGCCAATCGTACAATCCGATATCATCAATGGCTATGTGGTAGCATTTCATCCGTCGATGGTCAACCGGATCACCACCAACAGCACTGTTTCTACAGACGTCGTCCCCTACTACTATGGAACCATGTTGCCCGAGGTGGTCATCGTAGGTTATGTCAACACGACCGGAAACCCACCTACGATGGCCGAATATACAAACCTGCTCATGCTCGCGGCTTCCAGCCCCAATGGCGCGAGCGGCACCGGAAGCGGAAGCGCCTCCGGCAGCGCCGCGGGCGGCGGCTCCGGCTCTTCGGCACCCGGAACGACAACGACTCCTGTCGGCAACGGCAGCGCCAATGTCTATACTCCTTTGGCACCGAATGGCAACGGCGGAACAGCTGCCGGAAGCGGAACCCCGACCCTAAGCGCTTCGTTGTTGACGAAATCGGTCACGGTAGAACAAGAATATATAACCGCCGAACCAGCGATCAGTCTAATAGCTTATTTTAAGTGTTTTGACATTGTTCCTTCAGCAGGTGCAACATTTACAATCAAACTCTGCTCTGATTTACCAGTCAATTCAAATCCTGACTTTGTAACATTAGGAACAACGAGCGGTCATGCTTTTATCACACTTACAAAAACAAACGGAGGCCTATCGGTTACACAATCTTTTGGATTTTATCCAAGTCAAAGCCCTTCCATATTGAATCCGTTTGGGAATATTCCCGGCGTAGTAAAGGACAATGGCAACAGAGAGATCAACGCCAGCATTACAACGGCAATTAACGAGAATCAGTTTGCAACATTAAAAGCGAATTCAATTTCTTGGTCTACCAGCAACTACAATTTAGTATCAAATAATTGTACTAATTATGCCCTTAATTTATTTAATTCTGTGACTAACAATCCTCTTACCCTTGATCCTTTAACTGTATATTTACCGAATAGCGGAAATACCTATAATCCATCTGTTGAACCCCCAACAATTAACATCCCAGATTCGCCTCAATCATTATTCGTTAAATTGCAACAAATGAAGGTAGCAGGGGGGGCTGCGGCTGCAAACATAGTAATAGACCAAACTCACAATACTACGGCACCATCATCACATGGCGCTTGCAATTGAAATTTATTGAAGAATGAAATATTTACTGATATTTCTTGTAATGTTTACGATTATAAATATCCCTCCTGTCAGATGGATATTTATATTGGTTGACAAGGAAGACGTTGATTATTCAAATATTACGGCCACATTTACTTTTTCTGAAATGAATGGCGAAGGGCGGGACTATAGAATGTGCTATAATCGCTGGAAAGATTTTAAGCAAACGAAACACGCAGATACGGTACTATATAGAATAACTCCCAAAAACTACTGGCACATATGGAATTACGGAGATTATTTATTCGCAGAGAAATATAAATATCAGTTTAAAAAAATAGAGATAAGTCGCTCTCCCAATTTTTTAAACTCAGGTTATCAGGACTTCTAATTCAGTTTGATATATTCCGATCCCCATCAACCACCGTACCCAATAAAACCAAGCACCTCAAGCCCATCGGAGTTGGCTCAGCAAACGTCACCTGCTTCCTATTTCTGCTCCTCCTTATAGTGGTTCAGAATCTTGGTAAAAGCCGTTGGCTCTATCCGAAGCATCCCCTTGTACGGATGATCCAGCATGTCCACCAGGATCAGGTTGAAGACGATGATGATGGAGAACATCAAAATCTTTAAAAAGTGGGCCCCGTTATTATTCGTCTTGAACAATATCGCAAAGAGGATGATGATGAGCCCCCCGGCAAGCAGGATCTTCCACATCAGCGGTGGAAGCGAAGGGTCCATATCGGAGACACGGATAATCCGGGCCTCGCCAAACTGGTTGACGCTGGTAACCATCGAAGCATACCAGGTCTTTTCATTGTCCGTTACCGGCCGGATCGCATACACCATGTCCCAGACCTGGTTATATCTTTTCTGGGTGATCGGGCTGGTCGTATCATGCTCCATAGCCGGGAACTCGTCAGTGACGACGGAACTGACATAGTTGATCACCGTAGTGCGGATCTTTTTGCCGGTGGAGGAATCGGGGAAAGCATAGCTGGCCCGGTATAGGTTGAAGACCTTCGAAGACTCCTCCTGGATCCTGTCCCCCGTATTCTGATACTGCTGCCAGACGATGACGACGATAAAAGCCAGCAGGATGGAATAAACGGCCACGATGCCCCCGTAGATGATCCCCCCGATATCCAAATCGATCGAAAAACGCTTAAGAACCGGGCTTTTCTTGACCAGGAGGAAGATGCATGTGATGCCCAACAGAAACACGAGGGCGGCAAGATAGAAATGATTGAACATAAGTAGTTGATTGACAAGCGGCAAACTACGGAAATTTTCCTTTCTACCCCCATTTAAGTCGAATCGGACCGCATTATTCAGCACTTCTACAAGGCACTGATTGAATGATTCCCAATGACATACGATCGGCAGTTTTTCCCAGTCAGATTACCCTCCGCGGGCCAGCCTTTTAGGGTCTAAGGGTTTGCGCTTAACCCGCACTAAGGTTATCAATGAAACCCTGATATGAATCACCTAAAAACTAGTCTCACCGCTGCTTTCTTCGCATCTTTGTATTGTTAAGGCGCTGGTAGCAATATCCAAATATCCGAAAGACCACGATCCAAATCCTAAACCGAAAACATTATCCAAACCACTGAAAAACACATTCCGAACCTCTGAGAAACACTGTCCAAACCTGTGAAAAAACCGTCCAAACCTGTGAAAGCCGGCGACTATCCAATGTCCATCGCTTACATGAAAAACACTGTTGAACGAAACCCTTTACAGTGAATGAATTAAGAGGGTGTCTCCAAAAAAGAGACACCCTTTTTTTGTCATATGTATATCTACTGACTACTCGCCTCGTTACCACGCGAAGTCCACCACCCTGCCATTCAGCCTCCATTTTGCCGGTCTTGGATTCGTCAGCCAATCCAGGGGCTCGCCCGTCGGCTGGACTTTCGCGGCCAGCGTAAAACAATGCTTGATAAACGATCGCTGTTCTTCGCCGGTAGCCTCCTTTTGAGCGGAGATAAACAGGGGCGCTCCGCTTTCAGCCAGCAATTGCATCCATTGTCTGTTCTTGTCCCAGGGAACCAAGGTCGTCAGCCCTACGCAATCGCCATCCACGGCATAGAAAGTATTGTGCTGGGGCAGGCGGAATCCCATCGTATTGACGCCCATCTTCAGCGTTCGCGCCCACTCCTTCCCGCTGGTGTCATCGCCGATCCGGTTCAGTTCGAAGATCCCCGCCGAAAGATGGCTGATCGTATTGCAGCCGATGAGATACATCGGCCCTGCCGCTTCGCGGATCGTCTTATATAAGTCAAAGACGATCTCCGCGTTGGTGCGGGACCTGTCATGGAAATGCCAGCCGGGCGTCGTCATCTCTTCCTTCATATTCATCCCCCAACGGCCAAACAGGTCATAAGTTGAATAGTCGTGTTTCACCAGTTCAAAACCCCAGTTCCGGTAACCACTAACGATCTTGCTGACCCGTTGCAGGTTCTCCGGGATCGTCGGATCGACATAGCGGTCATGCGAGCCACCTTCCCCACTACGAACCGGAATCAACGCCAAAGGATTGTCTTTGCTATTTGCCAGGAGAACCCGCGTCCATATGCCCGGTCGCATGCCGATCTTCTTGATGTCCGCCGCCACGACGGACATATCCCCGAATTTCGAATTGGATCGCAGGAAGGTTTCCCCCTCCCAGCCATCGTCGATGACCGAAAAGGGACGGTTGTCATTGTCCGTCGCCAGCTCCGCCATTGCTCGTGTACTCTCGAGGATCAGGTTTTTGGAATTATTACCATAGGCGAAGTACCAGTCGTTGATTCCATATACGGGTTTCGCCGGAAGCCTGGGTTGATCGCATAGCATCCTGCAAAAACGGGTATCCGTCTGAAAAGGGATCTCTCCGGGCTCGCTCTGCGTGGTGACAATCTCGGCGGCATATAAAACCCGGTCTCCCAGCAATACCCCGGAACCACCGGAATGCATATCCAGGACGAGTTCCAGTTGTTGCGGACCCGCCTGCCAGTAGCAGATGGATTTCGCGCCCGTCTTCACGCCGAAGGCATGGGTCTGCTTTCCGTCATATACGAGGAGATACCAGGGCGCCTTACGCGCCAGGTCGGCCCCCTCCCAGGCGAGATCCCCATACGATCGTTCCCAGTGGTCTCCCAGATACCTGGCCGTATTGGCAAAAGCCTGGTTCCAGCTGAGGCGGACCGCCTCTATCGACAGCCCGGGCGCATGTACCCGTACGCTCATCGACGACTCCTCATGCCGCAGATCCACAGCAACCTGGTTATAGGTCCAATGTTCTTTCGATCCCGACAACTCCATCCACTGCCCCTCGCTCTGAACAGCAACGGCGGAAGGAAAATGCAATGCCTGATACGCCACCCCCGATCGGGCGGATACACGGTTAAAGAACAGCGCCGCGGCAGAGAAACCCGACAACTGTAAAAATCTTCTTCTTTGCATGAAACGAAAATAAGGCAATTGTATGAATCCTTATCTGTAAAGGGAGTTTCAAAAACATCGTCCGATATGTTAGGATAAAAAATATATTTGTAACCCTTAAACCAAATCTTATGGCAAAAGGAACTATATCATTAGTCCCGGCAGAAGAAGAGTTTAAAAACCTGATATCACAAAATATGATTTCCAATCGGGAAAGGATGGGTCTTCGGAAACCACCATTGGCCTTTATGGAACAAGGCGTTGCAACGCAATCCAGCGTGTTGAAAAGCGAAACGGCTATAGAAGTAAATATCCAGATCATACGGATCTTTAGCCGAATGCGGGAATTACTTTTAACGCATAAGGATATTTTAATCAAGTTAGAACGGATGGAAAAGAAGATGATAAAGCAGGACATCTGGATGAAAAAGCAATCCTCGCTCACGCGAACTGTCCCACAATCTCTTCCGCCACGTCATGCATCGTGACCACACCTGCAAGTTCGCCCTTCTCGTTTACGACGATGCCAAAATTCTGGTGCTTCTCCTTGAACTTTTGTAAGAGATCGGAGGCTTTCTTGTCTCCCGTCAGGGTGCAGGCGGGTTTGACGATTTCCTGGATAGTCTTGACCGGTGTCATAAAGAAGTCTTTTGCGGATAGATAGCCGACGACATGTCTTTTGTCCCGGACCACCGGGAAATAATTGTGGTGGCTCTGGCGAAGAAGGCCCTCCACGACTTCCGGTGTCATCGTGTCCTCGATGACGACGGCCTTATCGTGAGGAGTCATGATCGTCCCGACTGTCCGCTCATAAAAGGTGAAGATATTCTCGTGAAGTAGGTATTTGTTCTTTTCCAGCGTTCCCTGCCGATAGGCCAGGCTCAACAGGTTCTTGAGATCCAGTTCGGAGACTTTTATGTTTTCAGGATTGCGTACGCCCAGCAGCCTTGTCATGAGATGCGTACTCATCGTCAGCAACTTCACAAAAGGATAGGCCAGGATCGTAAAGATCCTGAAAGAAGGCGCGATGCGAAGCGCTATTTTCTGGGGTTGCCGCAGGGCCATGGTTTTCGGGAGCAATTCCCCGATGACGATAGAGAGATAGGTGATAAAGCCGATTCCGATCACGATACCCAGGATATGCGCCGTTAGGGAAGGCAGCCCCCATCCCACAAACCTGGGCTCCAGCCAGGCCTCCAGCACCTCGCCCCCATAGAGACCCTCGATCATACCCACAAGGGTAATTCCTACCTGTATAGAGCTCAGATACTCATCCGGGTCCTTCAGGTACTCCAAAATCTGTTTCGCGCTTTTGTTGCCCTTATCCGCCTCCTCCTGCATCTTGAATTTCTTTACCGAGACGATCGCGATTTCGGCTGCGGAAAAATAGCTGTTGACAAGGATCAATAGGATGAGAATGATCAGAAAGAGCATAGTGAATTTTTTTTATGGTAAATTAGTCAATATCTTCAACACCGGGTCGCCTCGTTTGTCACTGTCACCGCCCGCCCTTTCGTTATCGACTGTCACCTGACACCTGTCGCCTCCCTGTTACCTGTCACCAATCTTCTGTTACTTATTCCACCATCTGTCCCCCGCCTCCAATCTTCAGTTTCTCAAAGAACACCCGCTCCTCGATCTCCCTCACCTTGCCCGCCGTTAATCCATCGAGCGCCAGGTCTTCGATAGCGACTCTGATCAGCCGGATGCAACGGTGGCCGACGGCCAACACCATCTTCCTCACCTGGTGGAATTTCCCTTCAGTCAGCGTGATACGAAGCCAGGTATACGCGTCATAGTCTTTCCGCTCACCAGGATAGCCCGGGAGCCCCAAAGGCTCGGGCACCCGCTCTGCTTCGCAAGGCGCCGTTCTGTAAAAACCGCCGCCATGCACCCGGATCTCGACCCCTTCCCGCAATCGCGCCAGACTGTCTTCTCCGACATCGTATTTCACCTTCACCAGGTAGGTACGCCGGTGAGGATCCGCCGACTGGAACAGCAGACGCGTCACCCGTTTGTCTGTCGTCAACAACAGGAGACCCTCCGAATTATTGTCCAGACGGCCGATAGGATGCGTCCCCTCGGGAAAATCGAAACCCAGGCCGCCCAGGACCCGAACCGCATGTGGGCTGATAAACTGGGAGACCATATCATACGGTTTATTGACGATAAAATAACGATGCTTCACGAAACTCATAATGGATTGTCCCCCTCTTGTTTTGTAATGACCCGGTCAAGGTATAAAAAAACACAATAAGTGTCATCCAACACGTATCATCTATTACAGCATCTTTTCTGCGCATTCGCATTTCTTGCATCTTCGGGGTTTTCCTACATTCGTCGCTAACCCTTTTCATTTGAGAATGGATATTTTTCACAACAGGACCAGCCCGGACCAGGACTTCCGATCAATGGACTGGATGAATAGCAGGACCACACGCTTCTCTTGCAAGATATCGGAGACGACGGGCTACTACAATATGTCCGTCAGGATCAGGCTGCTCGGCCACTACCGGCGCTTCCAACATTTTAGAACAGGCCATGCAAAAACGAACAGGGAACTTCCTGCCGCCCAGGCCTATATCCTTCAATACCGGTCCTGGCACGGGATGAAATATTTCGGCTCCCGCTCGATGCTGCCGCTCGAAATCGATCGCCATCAGCGACAGGTCGTGTATCCTCACTCCCTCCGCGTCCAGGACCTCCGCCCGGGCAGTGTCTTCGCCGACATACCGACAGGTCTCGCGGGATGTCTTTCCGATAAGGAATATCTGCTCCCATGTCACAAAAAATCCGACAAACACCTCCTGCTGAATGAGCTTACGCGGTCTGCCGTTCCTCTTCATTTTTTTGATTCCAGGTGATAAAAAAAATTTCACGAAAAAAAACTGCGCCAAATATTTGACTACCTACATATAAGTAGGTACCTTTGTGCAACAGTCAGCATTATGGATGCAGCAGGCACAACCCGGGAAAAGATAGTCAATCTGGGCAGAGATTTTGTCCAGACAGTTGGTTATCATGCCTTTAAATATCAGCAGATAGCCGCCACACTGAAGATAAAAAACGCCTCCATCCATTATTATTTTCCAAACAAAGAGGATCTGGGCGTCGCCATCATAGAGAAAGACGAGGCCGATTTTAAGGACTTGACCCGGAGAATGCAGTATAATACACCCACGGAAAAGGCGGAAGCCATCCTTCTCGTCTATGCCCGTTATCTCGAAAGCAAAAAAAACCTCTGCGTGATCGGATCCTGTAGTTCGGCATTCCTCGACATCCCCGAACGT
This sequence comes from Puia sp., assembly GCA_031292515.1. Classification (GTDB taxonomy): domain Bacteria; phylum Bacteroidota; class Bacteroidia; order Chitinophagales; family Chitinophagaceae; genus Puia. Next base: position 83,583 of record JARLGZ010000081.1, read on the forward strand.
ATGCAGATCGCCGCAAAAAGATACCTGGAAGAACTATCCACCTGGCTGACCCGGGTATTTGCAGACGGGTTGGCCTCCGGCGAGTTCCGGTTCACCTCGAAACCCGAAGACCTCGCCGCCCTCTGGATGGCTACCCTGCCGGGGGCCCTGCAGACCGCACAGGTACGTGGAACCGAATATTTCGACCAGGTATGCCGGCAGTTGAGAAAAAGCTACCGGGAATAGCCGCCGGGCTATAAATTTTTTTGTAAGATCTACCTACCTGCATATAGGTAGATTATCAAGAAAAACAGCAAACAAAAATAGCAGACAAAACAGTAAACATCAACAAATAAACATCAACGAAAATGAAAAAGATCGTCTTAACAGGTAGTGCGACGGGCTTCGGCCTCCTCGCCGTCAAGTCACTGGCAGCCAAAGGACATACCGTATTCGCCACGATGCGTAATATAAATGCCGCCAACGCACAGGCCGCCGCCGATATCCGCAACTGGGCAAAGAAGCAGTCAGCGGATGTCCGGGTCGTAGAGCTGGATGTTACCAGCGACGCCTCCGTAAAAACGGCAATCGGCGAGATCGCTTCGGCCGCGGGTGGCCAGATCGACGTATTGATTAACAATGCGGGCCTCGGCTTTACAGGAGTAAGCGAGTCACTGACGACCGCGCAGACCGAACAACTATTCCAGGTGAACGTGATCGGCGCGGATAGGCTCATCAAAGCCGTACTGCCCTATATGCACAAACAGAAAGAAGGCCTGATCGTCAATGTCACCAGCGTCCAGGCCAGGAACCATATTCCCCTTTTGACCACCTACAACGCCACCAAAGCCGCACTCGATGCCTTGTCCGTCGGCTACCATTACGAACTCAGATCCCTCGGCATCGATGTGGCGATTATACAACCCGGGGGCTTATCCGACCACGGATATCGTCTCGAAAGGCCTGAAAGCAGGCAACCCCTCGGTGGAATCACTATACGGCCCCGATATGACCGCGGTGAAACAAGGTTTGGCACAGGTGTTTACCCCCACCGCAACAAGCCCCGACCCACAGGAAGTGGCTGACGAAATGGTAAAACTGGTGGAAAGCCCGAAAGGCGGCAGACCCCTCTGGACCATCGTCGGCGGGGGAGCCATAAAAGAATATGTAGACCAGGTCAACCAGACCACCAGATCGGTGGTCGATACCATGCTGTCTTATATGGGTGTCTAAAAAGGAGTAACCTGATGCAAATATAGTAAGGTAATCCAGCAAATACAGTAGCGTAGTAAGGCAGCCCCCGTATAAATGAAAAAACCGCTGAAACAGCGGTCTTTCAAGGATTGGAATCTTTCTTTAGGAATTGGATTTGGATAAATTGGTTTTTCTGGAATTGGTTTTTTTTGGATCGGTCTCTTTCATTGGAATTGGATAGATCAAAACTAGGCCATTCCGGTCAGCCGGACAAGCGCACGAACCCTCGATTTTTTCCGTAAAATTACGGTCGGCTATCCATGGCCTTTTGAAGTCCCGGGTAAAACGTGCGCAACATCTCCATCTTCTCACTGCTGACGGATCGATCATCCCTCGACCGCCTGGCCAGTTGTACGGCTTTGTCCAGGTCGCCGGTTTTGACATAGCTGGCGATCAACTCGATTGTGCCATCACCGAATCCGGGCATATTGGCATGCAATCTTTCTAAATAGACCCTCGACCGCACCGTATCGCCCATCAATTTGTAAAGGAGACCCCGGTAATAGTCCTGGAAAGGATCCTTATTGATCATGGAATCGAGTTTGTTGACGGCCTCCAATGCTTTTGGATAGTCTTTTTGCAGCACATAGACGTCGATCATCATCAGGTACATATTCGGATCATGGGGAAACAAGGAACGGTACTCCCCCAATGCCTTCGCATAACTCGAATCTCCCATCCCCTCACAGATCTGGATATGGATTAGCTGGAACATCTTTTCCTTCTTGAAATTGTCAGGGAACTCGTCATAATATTTCCCCGCTTTGACAAAATCCTTTTGCGCCAGCAAAGTTTTGACCGTCGTTATCCCGTTGATTTTCTCTATCTCGTCCTTCGGCATATTCTTCATATTATCCTGAACCATCATCAGGGCCTGGGACAGGGTCTTGCTGAGATTTTCTCCGCTTAGATAGATATATACGTCGCTCGCCCTGACATCTTCTTCCTTTTTCATCAATTCCAGGTCGTGATAGTTCAGGCTGCCGCCGGCATACATTCTGAAAAGCAGGTGCTGCCGGTTGTCCTTTTCGTATTGCTTTACCAGCTGGTAAGTCCCGCTCTTACCCAGGGCCTGCATGACCTGCCCTCCGAAATGGGCGCTCCGGATCCCCTCGATCGCACTCTCCCGCAGACCGCTACTCCAAAACTTACCGGATTCAGCCACTACGCGCTTTGCAAAAGCCTGTTCGTCGATGATATTATCGAGCAGACCCGGGTTACGATGCAGGGCAGCGCCTTCAATACGCCGGGCCAATTCCATGGCCTCCTGCCGGCTCACCGGCTTCTCAGGGGGGGAACACGCAATAAACAGGGTCGACGATAAGGAAAACAATGACAATAAAGAGAACGATAGAAATAACGCGCGAATGCGGGAAGGATAGGTCAGGCGGTAGGTCATTGTATGGAGTTTATACCATCAAAATAGACAAATAACCACACATTTCCGAAGAATCTACCTCATCGCGGTTTTCAGCCCCAACTTCCCGATGTATGACTGTTCTTCGCTGGAAATATCCACCAGGGCATACCGGAAGATGCCGGCTCGCTTCAACTCGTCGAGCGTATTGACCGTATTGTTGTAAGTAGTGTTTTCGGCAGATTTTATAAGCACCGTCAGCAGGCTATCCGACTTTTTCTCCTCAAGAAGGGAACGTAACTCGGAACGGGTATATGTCTTTCCCGTTTTGACATCGTCGCCGTCATAGGCATAGATGCCAGCCTGGTCGAAAATCAGAATTACAAGCCTCGCGGAAGCCACGGTCGCAGTCTTTTGGAGACCGACTTTCGATCCGCCGATTTTCGAACGAAAACCCATTAACAGACAGGCGGCAACGGGTATCCAGATCAGGTACTTTTTCATATATGCAATCTTAAAGCAAAAAACATTCCAGCTCTCATGCACCAATATAGCCTTTTTTTCACATATTCCCGCCACAAATCTCACCCCATAGAAGAAAAGGCCTCTCTCGCTTATTGCCGGTATGAATTATATTGCCCCCTATTCAAAAGATCATCGATGAAAATATACCAGCAAGCCGCCACTATCCCAGAAAGACGACGAGGCTTCCACCTCATCACCGCCGCCATCCTCCAAAGCGCGCCGGGCATCCGGCAATTTCAAACCGGGCTCTGCCAGGTCTTTATCCGGCACACCTCCGCCTCGCTCACGATCAACGAGAACGCCGACCCTACCGTCCGAAGAGACTTCGAGACCTGGTTCGACAAAACGGTTCGCGAGAACGATCCGGATTACCTCCACAACGACGAAGGACCGGACGATATGCCGGCGCACCTGAAAGCCTCCCTGCTGGGCAGTTCGGTACTGATCCCGATTTCGGGAGGACAGCTGGCACTCGGTATCTGGCAAGGGATCTATCTGTGCGAACATCGCGACCGGGGCGGTGATCGCGACATTGTCATCACCTGCTGGGGCGAATAAGATCATGCGAATCCTATCCTGAAGGTTTGCCGGCCGAAGGGAAGATCCGTCCGCCGGGATGCTGTCATACGGATTTCAACAAGCCTTAAAGCTCCGTCTCTAACTCGTACTCCGCAATGGCGTACAGGAAATTCTGCAGCTGGTGGAGATATTGTATCGGTATACGGGAAGGCGTGGGATGACGCAGACGCAGACCGTCGGATTCAAATTCAAAATCATAGTGGCTGTTGCCTATCTTCAGGATCCATTCCTCCCGCATAAAATTCCTGAACCCGCACTTCTCAAGGATCTTCGGCGTTAAGACGATGGGATCGATCTCGTTAAAATCGGCTTCTTTGATTTCTTCGACGAAGGGAGCGGAGTAGACCGGTTTATAACTGCCTCTGACTTTGGAGACTTCCCGGCTCACTTTTATCTGGCTGTCATAGATGAGAGAACTGCTGAGGATCTGCTGAACGGTGATCACTTCGCCATGTGCCTGGACTTTGTTGCCTAAACGGATTTCGTTTGCGTGTATCATAGAGTCTATTTTTAGATAATGAAATACGATGATTAAATCATGGCGTTTCAAAGGAATAGACTCTTGTAGCGGATCAACTGAATGCACAAGATAATAGGCCGATATTGTATTTGCAATACCCCGCGTGTTGCTTTTATCCACATTTAACGGCGCTTTAGCAGTTGAATTTGACAAGCCCTTGAAATACAATGCGGCAAAGACATCGGGGGAAATTTACGAGCGTGTATTTACATTCAGGGGCGGGCATTTACCAGGACCGGTTTCTTTCTTTGCAGGATCCAGCACTCACCCTTGCCCTGGCAAACGAACATCCGGATCATTCCTTTTTTATCCAGGTCGACGTCCATCACCAGGTATTTCTCTCCTCCGATCACGATATAAAAATGACCCTTCTCCTCCACGACATGGTAACCGACCGGAATGCCGTTTACGGCAATATGCGGCGCGCGCGTCTGGTATGCGGGGATGAATTGTACCGATTGTCTTTTGTCAAATTTGATAAAAATCTGTGAAGCCAGTTGCTTCCTCAATTCTTCGAGTGTGAGAGCAGTCAGCATTTTCTTAACAGGATTGGTTCGATAGCAGAATTAGTTACCCGATTCCGGAGGCAATATAATCATTTCCCTGAAAACTCCATAGGGACAGGATACCGTCGTCAGGTAGACAGGATTCTGTTTATAATCCGGGGGATAAAAACATTCGTACGGGCCGCCATAACCCGGCCCCTTCCGGAAATCCGTCGACCGTAAATCAGCGATATATTCTCCGGCGAGCTTTTTTGCCGCGTCCCTATCCGCCTGCGCGATGGCATAGCATACCCAACCCGTTGGAGTACCCCAATACGCACCGTTCTGATAGGTGTTCCTGGCCGCCAGGGAAAACTCCCAGGCCGTGGAATCATTGAAATCATCGGCGGTAAGGATATGCCTGATATTGCCCTTATAAGCCAGTGTCCCGCTTTTGTAGGCTTCCGCAAGGGCCTGACAGGCATCATATCCATTTTTCCCCGCTGACAATCCTAAATATACCGCCAGGGCCGTGCTCCAGACGTCAGCCTGCCGGCTTTTACCCGTCGAGGCGCGCAACATACCGCGGTTATCCATAAAAAGGCGGGGTATGGCAGTTCTCAGCGCACGGGAAATGGCCGCGTACCTGGCAGCCTTCTTCCGATTCCCTAAATGTTCGAACAACCAGACCAGTTCCCGGGAAGCTTGAAATTTTAAAACGGAGGGGAAACAGAGAGCCCCGGTGATCTGCTCGGCATCCCTGAAACCGAAATCAACTCCCCTGAATTCATCTGAAGTATAAACGATACCGGTTTCTTCCATCGATGGCGGAACCGAAAAAGCGATTTCGAGACGGTCGATCAGCTTTATCCCGTTTATTACCCTTTGCAGCAGACCGGTATTCGGATTGCCTTTTACAAACCAATACGCCATATGTATAAAATAGAACTGATCATCGTAGGGAGGCGCCTTCCCCCATTCCTTTGTACCCTGGTCATGATAACTGTAAGTGCCCGGATAATAGATCGGCAGGCCATCCTCCGGCCGGATATGATCGGCAATAGCGCCATACGGAATGAGGCTCCCGCCGGGAGTTATCCGGGTCTGATCGCACTGTGTCGACGCTGTCAATAAAAGCATATGCTCCTGCTCTTCCCGCCCGATCATCCCGCTCTCCAGCGACATCGCATAGTCTCGGATCCAGAATGACGGATAGGCGCCACCGGGCCGGATAAGCACACCCTTCGTATGATTGACGCCGCCCCCTTCGGGGTAAAGCCGCGCATTCTCCAGCACGTCTCTTGTCAGACCTCGCAGGAAGTCAAAGTCACCCTTTGTCAAAAGATCCCGCACCGGCCCCGGCATACCCGGCCTCACTTGCCCGAAAAGTGCGACAGCGGGTACCAGACACCAAAACAATAAGGCTTGTGTGAATTTTTTATTCATGTGCTAAAGATACCAATAGACCTCCCTCTCCAGCAGCCTGCCCTCCATAAAAATACCTCGATAAAGACACCTCGGTAAAAATGCCTCCGCTAAAAAACCTCAGAAAAAGACCCTCCTTTAAATACCATCTTTAAAAAAACTTCGGCTAAAATGGTTCAGTTAAAATACCTCTCCGATATTGAACTGAAATCCTCCGTTTCCGTTCAGACCCCAGCCATAGTCGACACAGAAGTTCGTCCTGGAAAATTTATCCAGCTTGATCCGCAAGCCAAGTCCGCAGGCAGGCGCCAGGTACTCGAATTTATTGGATACGGGCTCCGTAAAGGACTCTCCATTGGCAAATACTACGCCTCCCACCAGCCCATCGGGTGTAATCCCGAATCGGTATTCCGCCTCCAGGTAGACCATGTCCTTGCCCCGGAAACGCCCCTGCGTATATCCCCTTCCCGTATTCCAGCTGGCATCCCAACCGGTACTTGGCAGGAGGAGATAAGGAGGAGTACCGCTCAAAGTAAGCCAGTTATAACTCCATATCGCCAACACATTGTGAGAACTCGCGGAAAATTGCTGGAAATGCCGGAACTCCACCAGCAGGGATTGCCAATTGGCGTCGCTGCCCAGAAACTTGAACTTAGGCCGGTAGGATACATTCAGATAAGACCCCCCGTCCGGGTTGATCTGGTTTCGCCGGGAGTCCCATAGAAATCCGAGGGAGACGCCGGCCGCCGTAGCGTTGTCTTTGAAACCATACCGGTCGAAATCCGTTTTCCCGCCAGTCGAATCCTGGCCCATCGAATTGAGCTCCTGGATTCCCCAGTAACGATCGAAATCGTAACCGGCGCCCACATACGTGTTCTTTGCAATGGTGCGATAGACGCTCTGATGCAGGCGGAGATAGTGATAGTTGATAAAATAGCCGTTTTCCAGCGTCGTTCCGCCGCCCAGCCCATAAGTCATCGAAGGATAGTTCAGGTAGCGCCAGTCGGTCTGTATATTATACCGGTTACTCTTTGTCCAGATACTGGCGGCCACCGGGAAGATAGTCTGCTGATATTGCGTGTAGGCGATACTGGTGACCACGCTCGAGATATCCTCACGGGCGGCACTATCCGTATAAAAGGCGAACAACGACCCCACCAGTACCTGGAACCCCGTCTGCGGCGTAAAATTGGGCGCGATCAGCGGTGAGAAATGAAGCCTGTCGGGCACATGGGTGCTGTCGTAAGGACGCAGAGGCGCCCCCTTCTTCAGCAAGCTCCTGGCCAGGATCTTGATATCGGTCTGATCGAAAGGGTTGTAAGTGAAAAGACGATATTTTTTTGCATTAGCATTTTTCGCATTCACACTGTCCTGTGCACTCCCCGCGAGTGATGACAAAAAAAGAAAAGCCAGCAGGGATATTTGCAAAAGATACTTCAAATGGTATATATATTTTTGACTATCCGGATATTTCTCCTATTCTTTAATTATCTATTTTCTTTAATTGCCTGTTTCCCTTAATTGCCTGTTTCCCTTAATTGCTTGTTTCCCTTAATTGCCTGTTTCCCTTAATTGCCCGTTAACAATTGCCAGGACTCCCTCAACTGCAAGCTAAGAATAATTGCGGTTACTTATTTCCTATTGTAAATCAAGAAATTGCTAAACCTCTTGCCTATCTGCCCCACGATCTCCCGTCTGTGAGAGCCTCCTTCCGGATTATGATTTCTCCCTGAAATGAAGTAATTTGTAGGTTCAAAATCAAGTGATGACAAGTCGTTTTCGGCTGCTTTTGGCTTTCTGGATCCTTCCGGCTGCTCTCTTCTCACAAGTCAGACAGGATACGGCTGCTTTGACACGGCCCCTTGCAGCAGTAAACCCGAAAACAACTTACCCTGCTCCCCCCGCGCAGACAGCCCACCCTGCCCGTCTCGTTCACAGGTACCAGGAAGACTCCACTTTTTCCATCTTGTTTAATATCAGTACGGTGTTTTATACCGCGAGGGATGAAAGAATCGATAATTTTTTGACAAAATATGGATATATCCCCCAACAGAAAGTCCCGGTAGGCATCAACCTGGAGCTGGCCGCGATTCCTTTTAATAGTAAAATGACGTATAGCCTGAGTGCCAGCACCATCATATCCAGGCAGGATGTCATCTCATCGATCTTTAAACTGGCCGCCTACAGGAGATTCTTTGAAAGGGAGCATTTCTGGATCTCGGCGGGCGCGGGCCTGGGCACGCACGGGTCCAGGATCATCTTGAATGGCAGGCTCCCCCCCAGCTTCGACAGCCTGGCGCACTTATACAATAAAGAACTGGCGCTCCGGCGTACCGGATTCGTGATGGAGCCCGCGGTACGCTTTTTCTGGTATCCCCTTCAAACCTCAAGGTTCCAGCTGGGCATTTTCGGCAACGTGGCCTATGACTTCTCTTTTAACAGGGGATGGAAAGTGGGGTATTACAACCAGGGCGGTCAATTCTCCACGTTTAAGGGCATCAGTAAGAACACCAATGTGCAAAGCCACCATGAATTCGGCTGGGCCTTCAGCGACGGGCTCAGCTTCTGCTTTAAGTTCGATTGATCTTATCTTCGATTGATCTTATTGCCCGATCCTATTGTTCGATCCTACTGCCTGATCCTATTGCCTGATCTGATTGCCTGATCTAAAGGAAATAAACTCGTAAACTTGATTAATATTATTACAATGAGTACTACAACACAAAAGAAGCATTTGCCCGGCATCACCGTAGACCCAAACATACCGGACTACAGCAAAGATCGACTTATTAGCGAAAAGCTGGAAAGAGCCCACGCATTTTTTGCCAAAAACGGCCTGCCAAAAAACAACAAAAAAAAGCAAAGTAATGCCGTCATCTACTATGCGTGATAGTCGCTTGGCTATTCACAAGCCCCCCTTTCCAATTGGAAGGGTTTCGTTTCCACTTCAGGCATAAACAGAGCTAGATAAAATTTCTCCCGCGATTGCCGTTCGTTTTCGTACATCTGGAATAGCATCAAAACCCACCCACCTCCACATCATCTACATAAAAGATCGTCGGCGCGGACTGCTCGTCACACCCCGCGAGCGGCGGGTCCTTGGTCTCATTGGGCGTCGTCCTGGTTGGAAGATTTCTCCAGTGGTCAGTACGCAAAGACAAACGCTCGACCGATTTCACCGCCTCCGCCAATTGCGCATCCTTCAACACCTCCTTCCCATCGATCAGCAGCGAATATTTTCCCTGTCCGGCAGTTCCCCCGCCGATGGCCTCACCGACGGCTTCCGTAACCAGCTCGACCTGGTACCAGCGCCCCTGCCGGTAGTCCTGCACCGGCTTCTCCACACTTCCATCCGTCGCCACGATCCGCCCCTTCTCATCCCAGCGGATACGCACCGGACGGTTGCCATACTGATCGGTCAGGTCGACTTCCAGCAGACCCTTATTGGCAGGATCCGCATACACGCTGAACCGGGCCCGGACTTTCACCCCCTCTTCGAACACGCGGATCGCCCGCGCATAATCATACGGATCTTTATCCAGCAACTGCAGGCAGTTGCCATCCCTGCCACCCGGGCTCTTCACGACCGAGACCGGCGCCCAGGCGGGCGAATACAGATTCCAGTCAGGGACAGGGCCATCGGCCGCCAGCCCGTCGAAATGATCCTTCACCGGCCCGCTCACCGCATAGCGGACAGGCACCGGGATCCGGCTGATCCAGATGTCTTCCTTATTCATACTGTAGCTGAGCCACATATCGGTGCCCGGCGGGTTTCCATTGCCCTCTTCGATACCCCGCATATAACAGGGACCGAAATCCTTCCACCGCCCGGTAAACCTGCGCGGGGGCACCTCACCCTGCACCAGGAGCATATGATCGAACAGGATACCGTCATCGCCCGTCACCACGACCAGGGGGTAGCGGTATTCACTCGACTCGATGGGGTTGTAACAAAGGGCATAGCGCCCGTCATCGGTCCGCTGCCCCCACTGTTTGCCCCCCGACATCAAGAAAGTCGGCGACTTCACGGGATCGGAGAAGTTCTTTCCCTCATCCGACGACAGCGCACTCAAGGACTGCTTCCAGAGAGCGACGACCTTCCCATCCTTCCTGTGATAATATGAGAGCGCCTCTCCCGCCTTCATCCCGTGATAAAAGCCGTCCGCGCCGCCATCCTCGTCATGCCATTGAAAAGTCATCAGCGGGTCTTTTAACAGGTTGTCACAGGCCGTTACGAAAGCCGCATCCGACGATCGCTTATAGAAAGGATAACTGGTATTGGATTCGTTCCAGCTGTTATAACTCGAATAGCGGATAAAATAGATAGGTCCAAAACTGCCGTCTTTATAGGCCTCCCTGACGACACGGCCGATCCCGCCTTTGTTGAAAGGATCTTCCGTATGTCCGTAAAACGCCAGAATCAGCAGCCTCCCGTCGGGAGCCACATAAAAACCCATCCGCTGATGCATCATATAACCATGATAGCCCTTGGGAATCGTCACCCCCGGGGGCGCCTTGTAGGGAGGAAAAACCTCCACCGGCTTATTCCAATGGCGGCCATCCTTCGAAGTCATGACCAGCGTATGACCGGGCGCGATGTGCTCATCGGCGGGATTACTCAGGTATTGCTGGTAGAAATTTCCATTCCAGTAACAGAGATTGGATCCGTGGTTATAAGTCCAGCCAAAACCATCGGCGACTTCGGGATGACTGCGGTTGGCCCGCATCGTCTGCCGGCTCTCCGTGCCGATCGCATAGCGGAGACGCCCCTCGTGAACGTCCGGATCGATAGTCTGCCCTCCTATATAGCGAACCGGTTCGTTGATGCTCCCGGTCTGGGCACTTACAGCGACCGTACACAGGACCGCGCATAAAGAACTGCCCGCGAATGCGATAAATAATGTTTTCAAGTGTGATGAGTTTTATGGAACTTGTAAATTACAAAAGGCGGCACATCCCGTCTAAAAGAAGCGACCCAGGAAAATAGAGGAAGATATTTCGTTCTCATACTCTAAAAGAAAGGCGGAAAATTGATCAGGAACTCCCGGATCTCTTCTTCCGTTGTCTCGGGATGGATCGCTTCCAGCCTAACCACCCCTTCCTCCTTGTCATAATAAGCCGCATACCGGTCATTGGCGACCTGTAACTGGAACCGGCTTGTATCCTGCTTCATATCATACTGCCTGGAAAGCCCGTTTATAATGGCCGCAGCCTCAGCCTGATCCGCAACCGGGATCTTTTTTATCTCTTTTGCCATTTCTCATCTCCGGTTGACCGCCTCCGGAAGGTTTATAATTCTCCAAACAGATCCAAATTCCCCAAACAGATCCTTGCAAATACCGGACCTCCCGGATATCTGTAGCGCCTGACCCGCTACAGCTTCCTCAACCCCGGATAGCACTTCTTCGCATTCTCCCGGTAGATCTTGTCGACCACTTCCTTCGGCAAATGCAACCCCCGGAAACCTCCCGCAAACTCCCGGCTACTCATCTCTTCGTCAGTGACAAAAAAATGCCAGTCACGGAGACGGGAAGCATGAGCGTTCCTGCTGAAAGCCACTGGATCGGTTGTATTGTCTACACCCATATCGGTAGCATACAGCAGCCGGTCCTGGTATTTGATCATAAAGTCATGGACCTTCTTCCAGTTCTCCGAAGCCTGCCGCTGCAAATGCGAGATGCGCGCGGCCATATCGACGGCCATATTCGGGAATTTATCCAGCCTCCTGGCCAGTTCGTCGGTATCCCATTCCAGGCTTCCCAGATGCGCGCCTATAAATACAAGCCCGGGATGTTTCTCCAGCATATGATCCCGGGCCGCTATCTGCGCTTCATAAGAAGGCAGCTCCGGATGCAGGAACATATGATAGGCCGGGTTGTGGGAATAATAATTCCTGTCGCCACGGATCGTCATCTTTTCGAGAGGCTGCCAGCAATTCCGGGGCTCTCCCAAATGCCCCAGTACCGGGATATGATGCTGTTCGATAAAATCGATGACCGGATCGAAACGGGGATCATCGATCATCACCATCCTGCCATTGCTGTCTTTTAAGCTCATGCCGATCACCTTGTAAATCTTGACGGCAATCGCCCCGGAGTCGAAAGAATGCTGCAGATAGGCCAGGGTCCGTTCCTGCCAGCCCGGCTCGTTGAAATCCCGGATGGAGAACGTAGTCGCATAAGCGATCCGGTGTGGAAAAGCCCTGACTTCCCGCAACGAATATTCCTGCTGGACCTCCATCGGCGGAGGCTCGTTTATATCGTCGAGGTTGATCGTCAGCAACCGGAAATGGTCTTCCGCTGCCTGCCGGATAAAGACCATCGAATCCGTATTAAAATGCACATGAGAGTCGATCTTTTCGACCCTGTCAAAATCGTCGGCCGTATAATACCCGGGCACGACAAAGCCACTCGCCGCCGGCAGGGTTACAGGCGGTGAGAAAGGGCTGGTAAAAAAGACAAAAGCGAACAGGCAGAAAGAAGGTAAGGGCGTAAAATCTTTCATGATGATTTTTGTCAGACAGCAGGAGTGGCTGGAGCCGCCGGATTAGCTGCTTTCTGTGTGAACCGTTGCACCAGACCCGGCAAAGAGGCCGCAATGGCGCCGGTCACGGCGGAAGGCAAGCCAAATTTATTGCCCAGGCTCCCGATTAAACCGCCCACCACTGAGCTGGTCATCAGATTCCCGGAGCTCAGGCTGTTCTCCAGTGTCGATAAAATACCGCCCCCGCCGGCAGCCGGCGTGGCAGCCTGATTTTGCAGCCCATCGTTGATATGGGTTGCAATCTCATGATGGATGGCATCGGCCTGTTCCGGGGGGATAGCTGCTGCTATTTGAGGATTGCCGCCTACGTGTTCCTTTACGAGTTGAAGGATTTCATCAAACATGACATTCTTTTTTAACAGTTAATAAAAACAGTGAATAAATGAATCCGCTTGCCCCGGTAATTTACCGATTTCCCGCGATTCTGATTTATTGTCATAAGGTTATTTATTATCATATCCTGCTATCATATCCTTTCGTGTCATTATCATAACCTTTTCCTGGTAATATTGTTTATGCAGCAAGGGGAATACCCTTAAACATAAATCTTTCAACGTATCTTTCAAAGTATCTCTTAAAATATGGAAATAGGAATAGACAGTTTTGCAGCGATGTTCAATAATGACGCCGGCACCTCCCTCGACGACCAGGACAGCATGGAGGAGCTGCTCCAAAGGATCGAACAGGCCGACCGGTTCGGATTGGACATCTTTGGAATCGGGGAACATCACCGCAAAGGCTTTTTAGACTCGGCGCCCACCCTCATCCTGGCCGCCGCTGCCGCCCGTACAAAACAGATCAGGCTGACGAGCGCCGTAACCGTACTGAGCGCCGCCGACCCGGTCCGCGTCTTCCAAAATTTTGCTACACTCGACCTGATTTCCAAAGGCCGCGCGGAGATGGTAGTCGGCCGCGGCTCCTTCGTAGAATCATTCCCCCTCTTCGGGCTGAACCTCGAAGATTACGACGCACTCTTTACCGAGAAACTGGGTCTCCTGCTGAATATCCGGAAGAACGAGTTCGTAACCTGGTCGGGGAAATTCCGCCCTGCCCTGCATAACCAACCCGTCTATCCCAGACCCCTGCAAGACCCTTTCCCCATCTGGATAGGGGTCGGCGGCACACCCGAATCCTTTGTCCGCGCCGGACGCCTCGGCCTGCCCCTGATGGTGGCTATTATCGGGGGAGAGACACACCGGTTTCGCCCGCTGGTCGACCTCTACCGGGAAGCCTGGGTCAAGGCCGGCCACCCGCCGGATCAGCAAAAAGTAGGGCTCCATTCACTCGGCTATGTGGGAAAAACGACAAAAGAAGCGATAGAAGATTTCTATCCCGGTTACGCCGCCGGCATGACGAAAATAGGGAAAGAGCGCGGCTGGCCGCCAACGACACGCGCCTCCTTCGACGCACAAAGCGGTCCGAAAGGAGCCCTGCTGGTCGGAGGACCAGAAGACGTCGCGGAGAAAATACTTCGGCACAGCGAAGCCCTGGGCGGCATTTCGAGGCTCACCTTCCAGATGGACAGCGCCTCCCTGCCCCACGAAAAGCTCATGGAGTCCATAGAGCTGGTAGGCACGAAGCTGGCGCCGATTGTAAAAAATGCACAATAGCACGGCCTGCTAAGCAATAACAGTGATCCCGTACCATGACCTGTCGGCCTTAGTGGAACAAGCTCTGTAATGCTCTTTTGAAGTTCGGGGGTCTCTTGCGCTGATGCAGGGTGTCATAGCTGGTATATATCAACCCGCTTCTCATACTGGAGTCGAAAAGAACGACGATATCCGTTCTGCCATGCGAAGCATTGCGGTCACCGGTAAGCTCACGCCCAAATTACCAAATTTTACCGCTCCCCGGTCGAAAATATCGGCAATTATCCATTAAAAAATAACATGGGCGCCAGTCTCGGGGATTTTTATATGGACGGTCCCTGCAAAATCTCTTTTTAGCCTATTTTTACGAATCCGTTTTTATCCGTACCCCTCTTTTTTAGCTCCCTATCCCTTCTACTCATTCCAACAACTGCTGTATATGATGAAGCTTTCCATCCCTTCTCTCGTCTCCGTGATCTGTCTGTATGGTTTTGGCTTCGGCACCGGTCCCATCCGAGAACCCATGCAGGCCGATTTCAAAAACTCCGCCTCCTACCGCTGGTTAGCCAAGACGGTCCTCGACAGCCACCGCCTCGATGACATGGAAAGCCTCTCCAACTGGTCCGGCTTCACCACCGGAGGCCCCACCGTCGTCGACGCCCGCGTCGTCTCCAAAACAAAAGACACCACGGACGTAACCGGGCTCTCGCTCACCGCGGAACGCACCCATAGCGGCAGCCAATCGCTGCTCATGAGCATCCCAACAAGACTGCCGGGACCGGGGCCGAAAAACGGCCGCGGATGGGGACGGGCCGGCATCAGGCGGCACTTCGACGGCGAAGACTGGACCGCATCCAATCGCCTCTCGCTATGGATATATCCCGACCTCCCCGGCTTCTATACCACAGCCCTGGATATGCGCATCTTCAACGACGGCGCAAAAAAGCTGCCGGCTCTCTTCGGCCAGGAAGGAGAGACCTCTATCATCCTTCAAAACCACCAGTGGAACCATGTCGTCTGGGAGATCGGCAACGTCGCAAGGGATAAGGTGACCGGCTTCGAAGCATCTTATGGGCTTTCCGGCAGCTACCCCGGAGAAGCCGAATCCATCCGCTTCTTCTTCGACCAGCTCGACCTCGAACGCGTCGACGCCGATAAGATCGAAGGATGGGATGTATGGCCCGGCCGCATCTCCTACAGCCATGCCGGCTACCAGACCGGCGCTATAAAGACAGCCATCGCCGGCAATGCCGACGCCAAAGAATTTTCGCTTATCGACCAGTCGAATGGAGAAACCGTCCTGTCAAAACCCATCGCAACCACAAAGACCGCGCTCGGATCCTTCCAGGTCATGGATTTCTCCGAAATACGAAAACCCGGTTCCTACATGCTGCGGGCAGGTTCCCTGACCACCCACCCCTTCCCCATCGCGGCAGACGTATGGGAAGAGTCGATCTGGAAAGCCCTCAACTTCTTCTATGCGGAACGCTGCGGCATGGAGATCCCCGGCATCCACGGCATCTGTCACCGCGACTGGCTCTCGGTACACAATGATAAAAAGATCGTCATCAACGGCGGCTGGCACGATGCCGGCGACCTCACCCAGGGTCTGGGCAATACCGGCGAGATCGACTACGCCTTGTTCAGCATGGCCGAACGCCTCCAAGCCAGGAACGAGAACCCGGCCCTCTACCAGCGCATCCTCGAAGAAGCCCGCTGGGGTCTCGACTGGATCCTGAAGACCAGCTTCGGGGACGGCTACCGCGATGGCGGCTCCATCAGCAGCCGGAGGACCAACGGCATCCTCGGTGACGACGACGACATCGTATCGCAGGCACGCAACAGCCCGATGGATAACTTCGTAGCGGCAGCGGCGGAAGCCATCGCCTACCGCGTGTTGAAAGACAGCGACCCGCGCCTGGCCGCCTATTCTCTGAAGATGGCGCAAGCCGACTGGAAGTTTGCTGTCGAAGGCATGGCCGCGGCAGCGGCGGCGGCCCGCGCCTCAGGCAACCTCTGGACCGGCACCCTCGATTCCGACAATATCGAATACGAGATCGGCGCCGAAGGCATCCTGGCATCGGTAGACCTCTGGAAGGCCACCGGTGACAAACAATATGAGGACAAGGCCGTCGCCCTCTCACAGGATATCCTCCACTCCCAGCAACGCAGTCGCCCCAACTGGGACATCCCCTTTACCGGCTTCTTCTATACCAGTCCCCAAAAAGACAGGGTGCTTCATTTTGTCCACCGCGGACGCGACCAGGCTCATATCCTGGCCCTGACGGAACTCTGTAAGGCATTCCCCGATCACCCCGACTGGATGAGATGGTATTCCGCCGTGACCCTCTATTCCGAATACCTGAAAGGCATCGCTAAGTATACAGAACCTTATAGCGTGATGCCCGCCTCCATCTATAACGATACCGAATACCTTAAAGTCCCCGAGAGCCGGAAAGAGTCCTTCAAAAAACAAGTCCTCAACGGTATCCCCCTGGGACAAGGCCACTACCTGCGCCTCTTCCCCGTATGGATGGACTATCGCGGACACTTCGGGACCATCCTGCCACAGGCCCAGTCACTAGTGAATGCGGCCCATCTGCGCGGCGATCTCGCGTCAGCCCAGCTCTCCGAACACCAGCTCGAATGGATCATCGGGCGGAACCCCTTCTCCGAAAGCACCATGTACGGAGAAGGCCATGACTTCGTGCCCCTCTATACCCCCTCCTCCGGCGATATGGTCGGCGCCTTGCCCGTAGGCATCCAGACCCGTGAAGAGAATGACGCACCCTACTGGCCCGTTCAAAGCACCTGGACCTACAAAGAGATCTGGGTACATCCCGTTTCGGGATGGGTCTGGTTCCTCCGCGACCTCTCCGGCCCGGCCCTGGTCGAAGGACAAGCCACCGCCGCCATAACGTTTAAAGAGCTCACCACAGGCCAGGAGACGACCATCCGGCCGGATGGCGCTGGCCGCTTCCGCACGAACCTACCCGAAGGCCGATACAGCATCAGCACCGGCAACGGGCAACAGGCATTCACACAAACCCGTACCTTCCTGCCAACGGGGACCTATACCCTGGATCT
This sequence comes from Puia sp., assembly GCA_031292515.1. Taxonomy (GTDB): domain Bacteria; phylum Bacteroidota; class Bacteroidia; order Chitinophagales; family Chitinophagaceae; genus Puia. Next base: position 100,926 of record JARLGZ010000081.1, read on the forward strand.
GCGCCCCGAACGGGCCTTGGATTTTGAAGGTTCATCGACCTCATCATCCCAAAATGAAATCACCATAAAACTGACTGCCAGCGGGAACGGCACGCATCGCTTCACCCTCCGAACCGACAACCTTTCCCAAAAAAGAAAAGGCGCCGGCAATCCCCCGAACAGCCTTACAAAAGACAACACCCTCGCTAAAGAAATAACGCTGACACCCGGACAGCCTGTTGTGTTCGAATGGCATCTGCATATCAACTCGGCCGGCGAACCCTGGACAGCCGTCATCATACCGGACGGAGACCTGTCGCAACACCAGGAGCTGACCGGCGCCGCCTGGAACCATTAGGAGTTCTAAGCGTCCCCTTGTTGTTCTTCTTCAGGTTTTTTCTTTTCGGGGATCTATTTCTTCCGGGGATTTATTTCGTGTCTACGGATTTATTTCTTGTCCGGGGATCTATTTACTGTCGAGGGATTTTACAGCCAGTGTCAACACCCTGTACCTGGCCAGGAAAGGCGTTTCCCGCTCATAGGCAGACTTGGTTTTGTAGACAATAACTGCATCGATCGCGGGAAAAACAGAAATACATTGCCCCATATTCCCCAATGCGGAATAAGCACCCTTGAAACGATCGTCGTCCGTATGCTGCCACAGCCACCACATATAACCATAGCCAAAATCATAGCCGGTATTTCGGTAATCGGGGATATGATCGTTTATCTCCGTAAACGAGGTCCTGGGTGTCAGCATTTCCCGTATCCAGTCTTCATCGATGATTTGCCGGCCGCCCCATTCCCCTTTGTTCAGCATGAGCTGGCCGATCCTTGCCATGTCACGGGTCGAGAACCACATCGGGTAAGCCTCGTAAAAGGACCTCGTGGTATCCCCCTCTTTGTGCTGAAGCGACCTGTTCCAATCCTGCATATGCAAGGGCAAGACCAGGATCCTTTCCACCTCGTCATAGATATTCCGCCGCGTCTCTTTCTCGAAAATATATCCGGCCATATTAAAATCCCAGTTACTATACAGCCAGTATTTACCCGGCATCACGGAGCCTCTTTTTGGAGCGTATGCCAAATAGTCCCCCAGGTAACTCGCCGGATGAAACACACCGGACCTTGCGGATATAATATCTTTTACCGTTGCCTCCTTTTCCACCGGTAATAGCCCGCCGACATCATCTATGCCCAGGTCCTTTAAGGATTTATTCAGGTCAATCTCACCGGACTTCACATGCTCTCCATAGATCATGGAAAGGACGCTCTTCCGGCAAGATGCGATGTAACTGTTTTCCCGGATATCTCCATATTCGAAAACGATCTTTTCCCGGTGGATGATCAGGAATCCTGTAATAGAAGTACTGTCAATCAGGAACTTTCTCAGTTTTTCCAGCTGCCCCTTGTCCCATCCCGCTCCACCCGGATTTTGGGCATACTGCCAGTTGTAATCCGGGTACTCCTGCGCCCTGAGCAGGAGAGAAGGCGAAAGCAGCAGCAAGAATATCCCCAACCTGATCAACGTTTTCTTTATCGTTGGCCCCCTCATGGTTTTTGTATTTGTTTCTTTGCCGTAAATAGCGTGCGTCCTCCTTCCTTCACGACCAGGGCCTCCGTCTTCCCATCGCCGTCGATAACAAATTCCGCGATGGACTTCGGAGAAGAAAGAAGGAAAAAGGTTTTGAGCCCGGTAAAATACATTTTCTCAAACGTATTATCATCCGCATGTACGGTCAGCGCAAGGACGCCCGCCCGCCTGGCAACGCGGATTTTCAGAGAAGGGCTCTCGCTATAATATTCCCCAATATATTGCGAGGACACCGCGTCGGGAACGGCTGCCAGTTTCCGGACTTCGGGATTATAAAAATCCTTCCAGGCATATACCGAGGCGACACTGTTGACGATCTCATCCATCATTTGCCCGTTATCCGAATTTACAAATACGACGACCCCCACACCGGTGGAAAGACTGCCATAATAACAACTTCTGTACCCCACATTAGCCCCTGTATGATAAAAATATTTTTCGCCTCCCTTCTTCTTAATGAACACACCCAACGCGGCATCCGATGATTCCAAAACAGGCGTGACCATTTCCCTGACAGTCGATGGGTTCAAAAGACCCGATGGCTTGCTCGCGAGGGACTGTTGCAGGGAGACAATAAATTTCGCATAATCGGTCGGCGTCGTCCATAAGCCGTCGGGAGCCTGCTCGGGGTAGATATTATATTTCCCCGGTATCTCTTTTCTGTTCGCGTCATAGGCGATGGCAATATTTTTATACCCTGCCCCCGGAGTTTGCGAAAAGGAGCTGTTCTTCATAGCCAGGGGGATCAGGACCGTCTTTTTCAAAAGGCTGTCATAATTGGAGGCGATATTATCCTCTAGTATTTTCCTGGTCACAACGGTACCGCCTCCGGAATATTCCCCCCTGCTACCCGGCGCCATGACCGGTCTTACAGCCTCGTTATTGGCGGGCTCCCTGCCATTCAGTATCTCATCGAGGGTAGGGATCGGTTGGCCCGGAGTATACCCCATAAAACCCCGGGGAACAAGTCCCGCGGTATGGCTTAACAGATTTCTTAGGGTGATGGACTTGTCCTTTGAAAACTCATTGTCGGGAAAGGTCCATGTCTTCAAATACCCTCTTATATCTTTGTCGAGTGATAATTTCCCGTCCTGGGCCAATCTCATGATGCAAAACGCATTGACAGATTTACTCAGGGACGCCGCCTGGTAGATCGTATTGGTATTCGCCGCCCTCTTTTCGGCGATATCCGCCCAGCCGTAGGCTTTGGACCATTCGACCTTCCCATTGTGGATCACAGCCAGCGAGACGGAGGGGACTCCATAATACTGCATCCTGTCATAAATGGTAAACCTCCGGACGGCACTATCGGCAAAAACGATTTCGGCATTCTCCAGCAACCCGTTTTCCACCTGGGCTATCCGCGGATCCTGGCCGGATCCTGCTGCCGGCTGCATAGCGGGTCTCGTGCTCTTCGTTTGCGCCCCCGCAAACAAAAATCCCCAACTCAGTAAGAATAAGAGGAAGTATTTTTTTCTGGTCATTTTATCGTGTTTTGTTGTCTTGTTTTTTATCGATCCGGGTTTCTATTTATTCTCTTTCCCTATTAATCTCTTTCCCTATTTATTCTCTCTTCCTCATTCCGCATTAACAGGTAGTACACTAAAAAACCGCCTGCCACGAATATCGTTTCATTGATCTGCCCGGCGTCTATGATACGCTTCTTGAGCCGGTAGGCAAGCAACCCGATCATCAACAGCTTCTCATTAGTCAACAAAAGGCAGGCGCCGGTTACAGTTTTTTCCCTTTTTCTTTTTTTTGCTTTTTCTCCTTCGTATGCCCTTTCTCCCTTTTCTCCCTTTTTTCCCTTTTTTCCCTTTTTTGAAACCTCCTCCCTGAAAGGGTCGTCTACTCCTCTGATGCTAAATAAAAAACCGTATCCATTCATGGTTTTCTGCGGATCCCGCCATCTACAGATTTTTACCAGAATGACAAAATACCTTGCCGGCTCTAATCTATAAAGCCGACCATGAAGCATTTGTTTATCACGTTCATTCTTATATTATTCTTTTCCACCATACAGGTATTCTTTTGCACCATACAGGCCCAACAGCAGAGCCAGGTCCTGCAGGCTAGGCCCACGGTAACCGGCAAAAGCGTCCTCAAAGGCCGCATTCTCGACTCGCTTTCCAGGTCGCCCGTGGAATATGCAAGCGTGACCTTATACGCGAAAAAAGGCGCCCCCGCCATCAACGGCACGGTATCAGGCAGCAAAGGCAGTTTTGCATTGGAAGGCCTTCCCGCCGGATCCTGGCTCGTCAGCATCGAAGCCATCGGTTACGGCACAAAGACCATAGGGCCGGTGACGGTCGGGAGCAAGACACCTACCGTCTCCCTGGGGGACATCTTTCTGACGAAGAAAGCGGCGGACCTGCAGGCGGTTACCGTCGTCGCACCCCGGGGTCTCATTGAGAATAAAATCGATAAAATGGTCTATAACGCCGAGAAGGATATCACTTCGCAAGGCGGCGTAGCCACGGATATTCTGAAGAAAGTGCCGATGGTCTCCGTCGACGTTGACGGGAACGTAGAACTGCAAGGCAATGCAAACATCCTCTTCCTCATCAATGGCAGACCGTCCAGCATCTTCGGCAACAACCTCGCCGATGCCCTCCAATCCATCCCCGCCAGCCAGATAAAAAGCATCGAAGTCATCACCAGCCCGGGAGCAAAATACGACGCGGAAGGGACCGGCGGTATCATCAACATCGTCCTGAAAGACAATAAGCTCAGCGGCATCAACAGCAATATCAGCCTCACAGGCGGCTCCCGCCTCGAGAACGGCTCCTTTAACCTGAACGCCCGAAAGAACAACTTCGGGATCAGCGCTTTCTTCAGCGGCAATGCCCAACTGCCTTCCACCACCCTGACGACCGCCACGCGCCGCTCCTTTGACAGCACCGGCAATCTCACCGATCTATTGCAACAGAATGGCAGCGGCCGGTTCCACCGGAATGGCTACGAATCGGGGCTCGGCTTGGATTGGAGCCTTGATAAACACGATAACCTGTCCGCGAACATCGGCTATGACCACTTCGGCAACAATAACCGCGGCGCCTACCAGCAACAGGAGACCCAGTATGGAACTCCTCCGGGAAGCGTCCTCTCCGATATCTATAGCCTGGTCCAATCCCATAACCAGTTCCGGGCACAGTCTCTCGACTGGAACCTCCGCTATAAAAAGACCTATGCGCAGGAAGACCGTGAACTGGATATCTCCGTCGACGGTAGCTTTGGAAAAAACAACGCCTCCTATGGACAAGTCCAGAGCCTGCCCTCCGGCGACTCCGTCTATTCAGGCTCGCAAGGCAATAGCACCGGGCACGACCGGGAGACGAATTTCAGGCTGGACTATGTGCATCCACTCGGAGAGGGAATAAAACTGGAGACAGGTGGCCGCATACAAGACCGCAGGATCAGCAGCACCTCGCCTTACTACGCTCTCGAGGCGACAAGCGGGTCCTATATCTATGATACGTCTCAATCCAATTCCCTGACCTATAACCGGGATGTATATGCAGGCTATGCTTCGCTGACCTTCCCCGCCTTTCACTTCCTGGACGTCAAGGCCGGCCTCCGTTATGAGCGGACGGAGACGAACGCGGGTTTTTCAAAGTCACCCGGCACCCTTATCCCCGGCTATAATACCTTCGCGCCTTCGGTCACGCTGTTGCATAATCTCGGCGACGAACAATCCATAAAGATCAGCTATACACGCAGGATCCAACGCCCCGACTACCGGGGGCTCAACCCTTACGTGAATGCCACAGATCCAAAAAACCTGACGCGGGGCAACCCCTTTCTGCAGCCCGAAGTAGCGGATAACATCGACCTTACCTATGCCAAATCCTTTGCTGAAGGGAGCGCGCTAAACATCGTTCTGTTTTATCACCGCTCCGGCCACGACATACAACCCTTTATCGAATACTATCCGGAATTCACCATCGGCGACTCCGTCTATAGGAACGTCTCCGTCAACACCCCCATGAATGTCGGCTCCGAAAACAACTACGGAATGAATATCTATGGCTCGATCCCGGTCGGCAAAAAGATAAACCTTCGAAGCAACCTATCCCTCTTCGACCGGTATATCACGACCGGCACCCTCGGCGGCAGCTCCATCACCAGCTTCAACTACCGGATCAACCTGAACGCTACCTACCAGGCGACACCGAACTTCGTACTGGAGTTTTTTGGCAACTTCAATTCGGCGCGCAACGAGATCCAGGGCAGATACCCTTTCTTTACCTCCTATAACCTCGCCGCCCGGAAACAGTTCTGGAAGAAAAAAGTCAGCATCGCCTTTACCACGACCAACCCCTTCGCGCTGTACGTCAGACAGGCCACAGAACTTGCCGGAACGAATTTCACCCTGGACAACGTGAGACAGATCCCCTACCGCTCCTTTGGCATCAACATTACCTATAAATTCGGGAAACTGGAATTCAAAAAAGACAAAGAAGAGAACAGGGAACTCCCCGTGACCCCGGATAACTAGCCTGACAACTAGCCGACAAACCATTTCAGTAAAATCCAATATCTCTACAGAATGACGGTATAACTTTAAATAAATCATACCATCATGAAAAAGACAACATTCCTGCTCATCGGCACACTGACGATCTTCAACGCCTACTCGCAAGACCTCAAAGAAAAGGATGTCCCCCCGGTCGTGAAATCCGCCCTAATGAAACAATTCCCGAAAGCCACGAAAGTATCCTGGGAAAAAGAGAAGGGAAATTTCGAAGCCAACTGGGGCGGAAAATCCGGAGAAGACAACTCCGCCCAATTCACGCCCGCGGGCAATTTTGTCGAGCTGGTGGAAAGCATACCCGTCTCATCCCTGCCCGCCAGAGTCGCTCCTTATGTAAGCGCACATTACAAAGGCGCTGCCATCAGGGAAGCCGGGAAAGTAACCGATGCCGCCGGAAAACACAGTATCGAAGTGGAGATCAAAGGGAAAGACCTGATCTTCGACACGGAAGGCAACTTTGTAAAAGAAGACAAGTGACCAGGAAGGCAAGTAACCAGGAAGACAAATAACCAGGAAGACAAGTGACCAAAAAGACAGATAAATGACTAACTACAGGATTTCCACAAAATCCTCCATTTACTTTGACTTCTTAAATCATAAAAGATGAAATCCTTTCTGTACTTATCGCTCCTGGCCTTTTTGTCCCAGGCGCCCGCTCACCTCCGTGCTCAGGCCTTCAAACCTTATAAAGCAGACAAAACGATCGCGCTGCCCGGCAACGGCGGCTATGATTATATTTCCCTGGACGCCACCGCCAGAAGGCTCTATGTCTCCCATGGCACCTCGGTAAACGTAGTGGATCTGAGGACAGAGCAGCCTGTCGGAACCGTCGACAACCTGACCGGCATACACGGGATCGCCATCGCCTCCTCGCTCAACAAGGGCTTTATCAGCGACGGGAAAGCCAGCACAGTCGTCGTCTTCGAACTGACTACCCTCAAAACCCTCAAAACGATCCACATCACCGGGAAAGACCCCGACGCGATCCTATACGATCCTTTCACAAAAAGAGTCTTCACCTTCAACGGCGAAAGCAAGAATGCCTCCGTCATCGACGCAGAGACCCTGGAACCAATCGGCAGCATCGACCTGGGCGGATCCCCGGAATTCGGCGTATCCGACGGAGCAGGCTTGATCTACAACAACCTGGAAGATAAAAATGCCCTGAATGTGATCGACGCTAAAGCCCTCAGGATCCTGCATACCTATCCCCTGGCTCCCTGCGGCGGCCCAACCGGTCTGGCCCTCGACAAAAAGAATCAGCGCCTGTTTACCGTCTGCCGCGAAAACAAAGGGATGACCGTAGTAGAAGCCTCAACAGGAAAAATCGTCACGACCGTGCCCATCGGCGCCGGAGTCGATGCCGTCACCTATGACCCAAACACCGGCCTTATCTTCTGCTCCAATGGAGACGGCACCGCCACCATCATCCGCCAGGAGTCGGCTGACAAATACAGCGTGGTGCAGACACTCAAGACACAGTTCAGGGCCAAGACCATGGCCCTCGACCCCGTCACGAAAAAAATATACTTCAGCGTGTATGATCTGAAAGACGACAAAAAGACCCGTGTCCCCGATAGTTTTAAACTGCTGGTCTACAAACCTTCTTAGTCTGCAGACCCTTTTGGTCCACAAACCTTACTAGCCGACGCTAACCGGAAACCCAAGATCTATGAAAACAGGACGGAGAAAGTATGCAGTCCTTCCCTGCACTCTCCGTCCTTCCTAACTCCATCCACATCATTTCTGTTAAAACCACCTCCTTCCCTATACGCATAACTCACCCCCCAGCCGTACAAATTACCGATCTGCTTGACGACCGCCAGCCCCAAACCAATGCTGTTTACATGATTGCTCTCCTTGTGGAAGCGTCTGAAAATTTGCCCCGTATCCAATTCGGAAGGCCGCCCGGTATTCTGAATGACCAACCGGTTGCCACTCAATACGATCCCGATCCTGCCGCCTTTTATATTATGCCGGATGGCGTTGCCGAACAGGTTGTTTACCAGGATCTCCAGCAGGGGCCGGTTCGCCTCGCGGAAGATATCCTCCTTATAATCGCATCGTACCCTCAGTTGGGATTCTTCCCACTGGGGTTGGAACAGCACCACCGCCTTCTCGATAACTTCCTTCAACGAGATCGATTCCGTTTCGGTGAATTGGAGATTTTCAATACGGGTCAAAAGGATCAGACTTTGATTGAGCTTGCCCATCCGCTGGCTGGCGTCTGCCATTTCGCCGATCAATTCCGCCTGCTCCTCGCTGATCGAAGAGGTCTGCATCAAAAGCTCCACCTTGCTTTTGAGGATCGACAGGGGTGTCTGCATCTCGTGGGCCGCATTCTCCGTGAATTCCTTTTGCATCCGATAAGCTTGATGAGCCCGGCCAGCCAACTCCTCCAGCGACCGGTTCAGGTCATCGAATTCGTTCACCGACGACATCGTCAGTTCCAAAGACCTGTGTTGCTCTACCTTATAATTGCGCAATTTATCCAGCGTAGAATAGAAGGGTCGCCAGATGCTCTTTGAAAGATTGCGGTTGATCACGAGCAGACCCGATAAAAGCAGCAGCAAAAGCACGATCTGCACTTTGACGATCGTCTCGATCAGGTCTTCACTGTCCAGCATCGAGTTCCTGATCTGCAAAAGATAGGGACTCCCGTCGATGATGAAATTAGCCGACAAGACCCGGTAGGGCACGGTCTCCCGGGAAACCGTATCATATAGGTCCTCGTCGGTGAGGGTTTCGAATAACGGCGTCTTATGGTAAGCCGACAGGACGATGTCCTGGTCTGCAAAATACAGGCGGCCGATCGTATGATCCGACATCGCTTTTTCGATCCTCGGCTTTACGGCCGCTTTGATGGCCTGCAGGTGTTCATCGGCATCTTCCCGGATGACCTGCTTGATCACAAGATAAAAAACAGGAATAGCCACCGCTAAAATGAATACGGAGTAAACGATGTAGCGTCGAACGGTCTTTTGCAATAATCTCATAACGATTGACTGTATTTTTCGGACAGGACCGCGGTAGGTAAGGACAACCCATGATAGGCAACGGACAACCCCAGTATATAGACCGATGGGCCCAGGTCAGACCACAAACCGGTAGCCCATGCCGTAAACGGATTTTATATAATCCTCGCAACCCGCACCGGCCAGCTTCTTTTTCAGGTTCTTCATATGCGAATAGATAAAGTCGAAACTCTCATAGTATTCACCTCTTTCGCCGGATATATTCTCGGCGATCGCATTCTTGGAGATCACCCGGTTCTTGTTGGAGACCAGGTACAGAAGCAAGTCGAACTCTTTACGGGTCAGCTCCAGCGACCGATCGTTCACCATCACCACCTTCCCGATCAGGTCGATGGTCAGGTCTTTGACCGTTAGGATATTACTGCCCTGAAATCGCTTCCTGCGGATGATCGCGGCAATCCGGGCATTCAATTCGGAGAGATGAAAAGGCTTTGGCAGATAATCGTCGGCCCCCAGGTTCAACCCCTCGATCCGGTCGTCCAGGGAATCTCTCGCCGATATCACGATCACCCCATCGGTCCGGTTATTGGCCTTCAGCTCTTTCAGGATCTGGAATCCGTTTCCGTCCGGCAGGGAAATATCCAATACGATACAATCGTAGTCGAAATCCTCCATTTTCTCCATGCCGGTACTGACCTGGTCGGCGGTATCACACAGGTAATTTTCCCGCTTCAGGTAAGTAACGATGCTTTTGGAAAGGTCTTTTTCGTCTTCGATGATCAGGATTCTCATACACCGATCGGTTATTCCGGTAAGCTAAGACCGAATACTGGAGACATTCTGAAATTCCGGGTTCCACCACACGATCGTTTGCCGGCTGGCGGACGGCAACGACGACTCGAAAACCCTGGTATCCGGCCATCCACACTCCGGGCAAATGCGATGGAAAATCATCACCGAAAAAGATACCCTTGTCCTGCTGTTAAAGAAAGACAGATAAACCCAGGCTGCATGGAAATCGGACAAAAACGGGCAATTCGTGTATCGAAAACGGACAACCGGACCGCACAGCCCAATCCATATCATTGATAATAAATAAGATACGAGCTTGGCATTTTTCTGGTTACATGAAATTAATCACCGATTCCGCAGATGCCTGTTTCCACCATAAATGCTATAACCAACGAAAATGCTAAAAAGCTACTTCTTGCTCGCCTGGCGAAACCTCCTCAAACAGCGGAAACTCTCGTTTATCAGCGTGTTTGGTTTATCCCTGGGGATTGCCTGCTTCAGCCTTTTCATGTTATACGCGATCAATGAGTTCAACTTCAACGGATTTTATAAGAATGCCCGTAACCTCTATCTTATACATACAGGGGCAGACAGTACGAAAGGAAAAGAGGCTCCTGTATTCGGCTCTGTCCAGGCGCCCCTGGCCCCCGCGATGAAGCGGGATCTGCCGGGTGTAGCCGACGTCGCACGGGTGATCGAGTCTTATAATGTGTTTCTGAAAATCAACAACCAGGCGGTGCCGGAAAAAATCGCCTTTGCCGACCCGTCTTTCCTCAAGATGTTCTCTACAAAATTAAAACAGGGAGACCGGGCAACAGCCCTGCAAGACCCGCATAGCATCATTGTCACCGAACAGATGGCAAAGAAGCTTTTCGGCACCACCGACGCCATCGGCAAGATTCTCCAAATAAAAGTAGACCAACAGTTCGAACCCTTTACCGTCACGGGGATAGAAGAAAATCCTCCTTCCAACGCTTCTTTCCAATTCAGGATGCTTGCCAGCTTTGACTTTTATGCGTCGTTTACCACCGAAGGGAAGATGTCCGTACCGGCATGGAGTTGGTTCTCTGCTGAGACATTTGTCCAGCTCCGGCCAGGTGTCGATCTTCCGGAATTTGAGAAGCAACTATTCTCCCTGAGAAAAAAATATTTCCCGCAGGGGCTCGGCTCCGACCTCCCGCCCTATGAATTGGAGTCCCTCCTGAAAATACACACGGACCCAAGACTGAAAGGGCTTCAAACTCCATCGGTCGACCCGAAATTTATATGGATGCTATTGACCATAGCGGGCACAGTGTTGCTGATCGCCTGCATCAATTTTACGACCCTGGCGATTGGCCGGTCTGCCCACCGGACCCGGGAAGTGGGTGTCCGAAAAGTAATGGGGGGGTCGAAAAAATCACTGGTGATGCAATTCCTGACAGAATCTTTCTTCCTCGCCGCCATTTCCGGCATCTTGGGCTTTCTGCTGGCAAACCTCCTCCTGCCCTCCTTCAACCATTTGTCGGGAAGAACACTGCATTTCTCGCTTTCGCAATTTCCACAACTGGCCGGGCTATCACTCGGCCTGGTTCTCCTGGTCAGCATTTTTTCGGGATTCTATCCCGCATTGATATTGTCCGGGTTTAACGCAGTCGATGTCTTAAAAGCCACGATAAAATTTGGCGGCTCGAATTTTATCACCCGTTCCCTCGTTACCTTTCAATTCGTGCTCTCCGCCGGCCTCATCATATCCGCTATCATCATCATGCAACAGCTGCACTTTATGCAGTCGAAGAATCCCGGATTCGATAAAGAGAACGTCGTCTTTGTGAATGCCATGGGTGTTCCCGACACCCGGACTCTGTTCGCCCGGTTTAAAAATGAGCTCGCTGACCATCCGGAAATCGTTTCGGTCGCAAACTCGGATGCCGGACTTGGCAAGGGAGAGGCCCGAAACGAAACGACGATCATGCACGACAACAAAGAGGTATTTCTTGAGCAATATTTTATCGATCCCGGCTACCTGGCTACCTTGGGCATGCATCTCGTAGCGGGAAGGAATTTTAATCCCTCCATTCCCACGGACACGGTCAACGCGGTCATCATCAACGAGTCTACCCTGAGGTTGTTGGGCTGGACGCCTGAAAATGCGATAGGCCGTCGCTTTAAAGACTATAATAATATGGGTGTACAGTCGCCGGTCATCATCGGCGTCGTCGCGGATTTTAATTTTAATGCGCTCAACCAACAGGTAACCCCACAAATATTTCACGAGTTTCCACAGATCCCGCAAATGGGCACGCCGGATTATTTCTATGTACGGCTATCCCCCGGTGATCCTTCAAAAGCACTGGCGGCAATGCAAGCTGCCTGGAAGAAATTTGCACCCGAATACAATCTGAGATATACCTTTCTCGATGAAGACCTGAACCGGTATTATGAATCGGAATCACGCCTGAGCAATATCTTCGGATGGGCCGGCGGCATCTCGATCTTTCTCGCCTGTCTGGGTCTGCTGGGCCTTACCTCCCTCGCGGTCGTAAATCGTACCAAAGAGATCGGCATCCGGAAAGTATTGGGCGCCTCGGTTTCAACGCTTGTCGGACTTCTCTCAAAAGACTTTATCCGGCTCGTCGCAATCGCCTTCGTAATCGTAGTGCCAGTTGTTGGATACCTGATGCACAAATGGCTGCAGGACTATGCCTACCGGATCCATATCGAATGGTGGGTGTTTGCTGTAACGGGCGTGTCCATCATTGTCATCGCCTTTCTCACGGTGAGCCTGCAGGTCATCAAGGCGGCGCTCGCCAACCCGGTTAACAGTCTGCGCACTGAATGAGCTTGGGCGATCGAAGCGCCTTACGGAGTAGATAAATTTATTCGACAATAGCATGTTTACAAACTATTTTAAAATCGCATGGCGAAATCTTCTAAAAAACAAGGTCTTTTCGATTGTCAATATCTTTGGGTTGGCGATTGGCATGGCTGCCGGCTTCTTTATATTTCTCTATGTTCATTTTGAGACCGGCTACGACCGCTTTAATAAACACGCGGCCGATCTTTACCGGGTGACTCTCTCGTTCAGAGGCAGTATCAATGACTACGGTACGGAGGCGACCAACGATCCGGCTGTAGGCCCTGCCATGAAGGCGGAATTCCCCGAAGTCATCGATTTCGCGAGGATCGTTCCTGTCTCGCTGTTCATGAATGCCTTTACGATTGCCTATAAGGACAATCCGGCAGGTACGATCACCTTTAACGAAGACAAGGTCTTTTTGTCGGATTCTTCCTTTCCGAAGCTCTTCACCTATCCGTTCATCCGGGGCAACCCGGAAAAAGCCCTGACGCAGGCCAACACGGTCGTCATCTCGGAAAGCGAGGCAAAAAAATACTTTGGCGAAACGGAGCCGATCGGCAAAACGCTGTATCTGAATCAGGTGCGGCCGTTAAAGGTGACCGGCGTGTTTAGGGACGTTCCCGGGAACTCGCATCTCCGGTTCAATATGCTCATTTCTTCGCTGACCTTCAGGGACATCATGGACGATGCCAGTTGGGAATGGCCCGAATTCTATACCTATGTGCTGCTGGCTCCCGGCTCAACTCCGAAAAGCGTGGAGGATAAGCTGCCGGCCTTTGTCGACAGGCATATGGGGGCATTGATGAAGAAAGAAGATTTTCATGCTGAATTCCATTTGCAGCGGATAACAGATATCCATCTCGAAAAAAATTATAACAAGGAGCCGGAAGTGGGTGGGAATAAAAATGAGATTAATCTGCTGTCGCTGATCGGCGTATTTATTCTCGTGATCGCCTGGATTAACTATGTGAACCTGACAACGGCAAAATCGATAGAGAGATCCAAAGAAGTGGGTCTGAGAAAAGTGGCAGGCGCTACCAGAATGCAATTGATCAGACAGTTCATCGTAGAGTCAGCAGTTGTTAATTTGCTGGCATTGGCAGTCTCTTTATTAATCGTCCTGGCTGGAGAACCCTGGTTTAACCGCCTCACCGGAAAAAATATTGCTCCGGTGCTGCTCGCTGCGGGGCTTTTGCGCGACCCCTGGTTTTGGCTAAGACTGGCTGGCATTTTCGTGGCGGGCGCCGTTTTGGTGGGTGCATACCCCGCATTCGTATTATCAGGTTTTCGACCCGCCCTTGTCTTAAAGGGCCAGTTCCAGCGATCAGGGAAGGGCATTTCTCTCAGGCGGATACTCGTTTCCTTCCAGTTTATCTTGTCGATCCTGTTGATTTCGGCCACGGCCATCGTATACAAACAGTTGTCGTATATGCGAAACCAATCGCTGGGGTACAACCGGGACCAGATGATTATCGTCAAAGCGCCGCCGGCATCGGATAGTTCTTATACCGGGAAGCTCGGCAGTTTTTGGAACGAAATACACAGAAATCCCTCGATAAACAATATTACCCGGTCAAGCGATATTCCCGGGCAGATGATCGTCTACCAGAACAGTGTGCGAAAAAGCGCGGATGACCAGACCCATAATTTCAATACTTACCTGGTCGAGACCGATGAAAATTTCATCAAAACATTCCAGATGGAGCTGGCAGCAGGGCGGGATTTCGAGGCAGGAGACACCATGCATTTCTCAAATACCGGGAAACCGGCAGTGATCGTTAACGAAGAAGTGGTGAAGGGGCTTGGATATCCTTCCAATCCGGCCTCCATTAACCAGGAACTCATTTTACAAATGGGCAGGGAAGTAAGGGTCCGGATCGTCGGAGTCGTTAAAAATTACCATCAGCGATCGTTGAAGGAAGCCTATCAACCGATCCTGTATTTCTTTCCGGATCAGACCAGCTGGAAATACTTCTCCTTGAATGTGAATACCTACGGCCTGCCACAAAACATCGCGTCGATCGAAGGGCTCTACAAGCACTTTTTCCCGGGTCATCCTTTTGAATATTTCTTCCTAAACGAATACTTCGATCGACAATATCAGTCCGACCTGCAATTCGGAAAGATATTCGGCTGCTTCACGCTCCTGGCTATTTTTGTGGCCTGCCTGGGTCTGCTGGGATTGTCGAGCTTTGCTATCAGCCACCGGACAAAAGAGATAGGCATCCGCAAGGTCCTGGGCGCGACGGTGTCCAGCATCGTCATCTTGTTTTCAAGGGATTTTATCAGGCTGGTCTGCTTGTCGGCCGTCATTGCCATTCCCGTCATTTATTTCCTGGGAAATGAGTGGCTCAGCCACTATGCCTTCAGGACCCGGCTAAATTGGTTTGTATTTTTCATGCCTCCTGTCCTGTTATTAATCATCGCTGTAGCCACCGTCTCCCTGCAGAGTTTAAAAACCGCCATTGCGAACCCCGTAAAAAGTTTAAGAACCGACTAGCCCGGCACAACCTGGTGTAATCCTAATCCATATAACTTTCTTTGCCCCTCAAACGTATGATCAGAAATTATATAAAAATCGCCTTCCGGAGCATCTCCCGCCACAAGACATACACCCTTATCAATATCCTCGGACTCGCCCTGGGCATCTGCTCTTGCATCGTCATCTACCTGATCGCCAGTTTCGACTTCAGCTTCGACCGGTTTCATCCCGGCCAGGAACGCATATTCCGGGTCGTGGGGGAGGCCACCCAAAATAATGAGGTGCTGGGATTCGCCAATAGCCCGGTGGAAGAAGAGGCCGGCTTTCAAACCCAGATACCCGGGTTCGAAGCGACCGCAGGCATCCATCTTTATGGCGCGTCGATCACCATCCCCAACGGGAAGAAACCGGCCAAGACATTCGACAGCGATTCTCACCAGGGTTACGGCGGCGTGTCCACGATCATCACCTGGCCCGGCTACTTCGATATCTTCCAATACGACTGGCTTGCAGGCAATGCCCGGACGGCCTTGAACGAGCCTTATAAAGTGGTGCTCTCCGAGAAAAGAGCCCATCTCTATTTTGGTGGTATCCCCCTGAATGAAATGATCGGCAAGACGGTCATATATGACGATTCCGTATCCGTAAGCGTCTCCGGCATCGTGAAAGACTGGGATCACCACACCGATTTCCCGTATACGGATTTTATCTCGATCGGCACGGTGAAGAACCCTTTCCTCCACAAAATGATACCCACGGACAACTGGAGCAGCCTCGATGTGCACCGGTCGATGGCGTTCGTCAAATTGACAAAAAATACGACGGCAGCCGAAGTGAATGCAAAGCTCGCCGCCTATCTGAAAGAACACGTAAAATTCAAGACACCCGGTTTTTCGATGACCGCCCGGCTGCAACCTCTGTCGGATATTCATTTTACAAAAGAATACAATCGCGGCGATGACGGCGATGGCTTCCGTAAAGCCTATATGCCGGTTTTATACGCGCTGATGGGTCTTGCCGCATTTATCCTCCTGATCGCCGTCGTGAACTTCATAAACCTGTCAACCGCGCAATCGGTCCGGCGGGCAAAAGAGATCGGAGTAAGGAAGGTGCTCGGCAGCAGCAAGACAACAATCATCTACCAGTTTTTAACCGAGACAGGGGTCATCACTCTATTTGCCGTATTGCTCTCCGTCCTGCTTGTCAATCCCGTCCTGGCCCTGTTCTCCTCCTTTATTCCTATAGGGATCGTATTCCATCCTCTTGAAGCGTCTACCCTGCTATTCCTGGTGGCGGTCACCCTCGGCGTCTGCTTGCTGGCAGGCTTCTACCCCGCAAAGATCATGGCATCCTTCCTCCCATCCCTCAACCTGAAAGGGCCGGATGGTCAAACCGGAAAGAATGGAATAAACCTGCGGAAGGCGCTGATCGTTTTTCAATTCACCATTTCTTTGACCTTTATCATCGGCGCCCTCGTGATCGGCAAACAGATCCGGTTCATGGACACTTCCGACAAAGGATTCAACACCGACGCGATCGTAACGGTCGACAATTGGAATGCTCCGCCCGGCAAGATGAGCGTATTTGCCGAAAGTCTCAGGCATTTATCCGGGATAAGCGGGGTAATCCTGCAAGGCAATGCCCCGATGGGATTTGTACAACACGGAGAAAATTTCCGCTACAAAGGGAAGTACGAGACAAACCTGGATGTCATATCGGATTACTCAAACAAGGATTTTGTTCCGTTTTATGGTATAAAGCTGCTGGCAGGCCGGAATTTATTAGCCGGCGACAGCGTTAAAGAGCTCTTAATCAACGAGACGATGTCAAAGGCGCTCGGCTTTGCAAAACCGGCGGATGCAGTAGACAAAATATTATACGGCCAATCCCCCCAGGGTGAGAAACCTTACCCCATCGCCGGGGTGGTCGCCGACTATCATACGGGTTCTTTCCAGGAAGCCATCAGACCGACCGTCATAGAGAACGCGCCGGAAAAGAATTTACCCAGCGTGGCCATCAAACTGGCAGGCGGTGAAAAAAACCGCGAACAGGTAAAATCGACGGCTTCAAAGATCGAAGCGGCCTGGAAGGAAGTATTCCCGGGGACTCCTCTCCGATCCTATTTGCTCAACGACGCCATCAGCCAGTTCTATGAGCAGGAACGAAAGACAGCCTGGCTGATGAACGTGGCGGTAGGCATCACGGTATTCATCTCCTGCATGGGCCTGTTCGGGCTCGGGATGTTCACCGCGGAGAGAAAAGCCAAGGAGATCGGTATCCGGAAAGTTCTTGGTGCCAGTGCCGCCCGGATCGTGACCATGCTCAACAAAGACTTTGTACCTTTGGTATTGCTGGCCATCGTCATCGCTTCACCGCTGGCTTGGTATCTTATGAATAAATGGCTCGAGGGCTTTGCATACAGGACCTCCATCAGCTGGTGGGTCTTCGCGCTGGCAGGTCTGGGCGCCATCACGATCGCACTCGCGACGGTGAGTTTCCAGGCCATAAAAGCAGCCATCGCAAACCCGGTCCATTCCCTGAGAAGCGAATGACGGCAGCCCATCCGGATGTCGATCAATCGATCAATTGCCGGATAACCCATCATTCACCCGAAAAACAGGGACCTATCCAATATCAGCAACTCACCCGAATGGTAAACATTTATTCGGGCAATCTAACAAAAACAACCAACCAATAAAAACATCGAATCAATGATCTGGAGCTATCTGAAAATCGCGTACCGAAGCCTGAAGAGAAACCGTCTCGTATCCTTTATCAATATCTTCGGGCTGGGTCTCAGCATGTCGGTGGGCATGATGGAACTCGTGATCCTGCAGGACAACCTCAGCTACGACCGCTTTCACCCCTCTCCTGAAAGGACCTACCGCATCATCAGCAAATACCAGAAAAAGAGCGGGGAACACTGGAAACTTGCAAGTACGCCGCTGCCCCTTTACCAGGCGCTGAAAAGCGATACCGCAGATATCGAAGAGGCCGTCAATCTCTATCCCGTCCTGAATGGGACGGCCCGCGTCGGCGCCACGGAACTTAGCCTCAGGGGCGCCCTCACCGAACCGTCATTCTTCAGGATATTCGGATTCAAGCTGGCGGCCGGAGATCCCGGGACCGCGCTTCAGCAACCCAACTCCATCGTCCTGACGCAGGAGACCGCCGAAAAATTCTTCGGAACCGCAGATCCGATGGGCAAGCTGATCACCCTCGATGAAAAAAGCAGCTTCGTCGTGACGGGTGTTATCGGTAAGAATCCCGGAAAGTCACATATCGACTTCGATGGATACGCTTCCATGGGCGCCGCGGCCCAACTCATCCAAAACCATAAACTGACCGACCAATCCAACAACTGGGGGGACGGCCGCCTGGCCTATACCTATGTGTTACTGAAGAAGAACGCGAGCCGGAATCTGCTGACGGCGCAGATCAACAGCCTTGCCGCGGAGACCAACCGCTACGATAAGGAAGGCGCCGTATCATATGACACCCAGCTCCTGGAAAAGATCAGGCCCGCCCACAATGACCTGTATAACGACATCGGAGGAGGCACCACCTGGACAAAATTATGGGTAGGAATCGATGTGGCTTTGCTGCTGCTCATCGCAGCCTGCTTCAACTATACAAACCTCACCGTCGCCAGGGCCCTGACGAGGGCAAAGGAAGTCGGCGTAAGAAAAATTGCAGGGGCAAAAAGGTACCAGATTTTTGCACAGTATATCGTCGAGGCCTGTATGCTGTCCTTTTTCGCGCTGGGATTCGCATGGCTGTTACTGTCCCTGATCATCCGGTATGCGCCGTTCAACGACGGTTATGAGATGATACCGTCCAGCTTCCGGTATAATATCCCCTATGTGCTGGACACCCTGGGATTTGCTCTCCTGGCAGGCCTCATCGCGGGAGTGGCGCCCGCGGCGATACTATCCTCCTTCAAACCGCTGAGGGTGCTGAAAAATCTTTCCACTGCAAAGATATTCGGCGGCGTTGGTTTGCAAAAGACACTCATCGTCTTCCAATACAGCCTGTCATTGGTCATCATCATCTTCCTGTTCTCCTTTTACAGGCAGTTCTCGTTCATGTCTTCGGCGGATCATGGCTTCAAACGGGATAATGTTCTTGTCATACCGCTGAATGGCGTCGACGAGAAAATGGCCGCGAACGCCATAGCAGCCACCGGCGGCGTACAATCGGTAGCCGCTCTTTCCAATACCTTCAAGCCGCATTTCAACGGTCTGCGGGGCACGGCGTGGATCGACGAATCCCATAAGGGGGACGTATCCGTTAACTTTCTTTTCGCCGACCCCTCTTTTCTCCCTTCGATGAAGATAGGCCTGTTTGCCGGCAGGAATTTTTCCCCGACGGCGGATACCGCGGCCGAACAAGCCGTGATCATCAACGCGAAAGCCGCGGAAAGTCTGGGTTTCCCCGCTTACGAACGGGCGCTGGGCAAAAAGCTGTGGGTAAACGACTCCACTCCCCTGGAGATCATCGGCGTGACAAAGGATTTTACATACGAGAATGCGGGCAAGCCGGTCGACCCCGTCGTCTTCCGAAACAAAAAAGGCGCTTACAATTACCTGTTCGTCGTCACCGACCCCTTGGCTTCGGGCACACGCTCAACTTCGACCAGTCCTTCAACCTCGACCAGCCCTTCCACTTCGACAAACCCCTCCGCGTCAACCAGCCCTTCAACTGCTACTACCCCGTCTGCGTCAAACAACCCTTCGGTTTCAGGCAGCCCCTCCACTTCAGGCGCCCCCTCGACTTCGGGCAGCCCCTCCATTTCGACCCCCGCAACTGCCTCAACCCATCCCATCGCCGGACTCTCCGGGGAACAAGCCGTCGTAGAACGAATAGCGCGTACCTGGAAGAGCGTGGCCCCTTCACAGACATTCACCTCCTCCTGGCTGGATGACGACATTGAACAAAATGATTCCCAGCGGGCAACCCTCTCCCTATTGGGCTACCTGGCCTTCATGGCCGTCAGCATCGCCACACTCGGACTGCTGGGCCTCGTGATCTACAGCGTGGAGACAAAGAGAAAAGAGATGAGCATCCGCAAGGTAATCGGCGCCAGCAGACAACAGGTGGTGGTCCTGCTATCACGGCGATTCATAAAACTCCTCCTGGTGGCCGGAGCGATCGGCCTGCCCATCGGCTACGCGCTGAGCTTCCTGTTTCAGATGAACTTCATATCCCGTGCCGGACACACCCTCGGAGCGGCTTTTGGATGCTTTATGGCATTGCTGGGAATCGGTCTCGTCACCGTCGTATCCCAGACCTATAAAGCCTCTTTGGAAAACCCGGCCCGGAGCCTGAAAGTGGAATAGCCTTTACTCCGTCCTCAGGGCTTTGACCGGGTTGGCCAACGCGGATCTGATGGATTGAAAGCTGATGGTGAACAACGATATGAAAAGAATGGAAATGCCGGCGATCAAAAATATATCGGGACCAAAGGGAACACGATAGACAAAGTCCTGCAGCCACTTATGCATGAAGAACCAGGCTACCGGTGAGGCAATAAAAAGAGCGAGGACAATCAGGATCACAAAATCCTTGCTCAATAATGCAACGATATCCGGCAACCCGGCTCCCAATACTTTGCGTATGCTGATTTCTTTAGCCCTCCTTTCGGTCGTGAACATCGTAAGCCCCAGAAGGCCGATACAGGAGATGAAAATGGTAATACCCGTGGCAATATTGATGAGCCACGCAGAGGTTTGCTCCTTTTGATAGAGTTGTGCCAGCGATTCATCCAGAAAAGTATACGCAAAGGGCGTGTGCGGGTAGATCTCTCTCCATTGTCTTTCCACCCTGCCGAGGATAGCCTTCACCTCGCCGGCAGATCTATGCCTGGTATCGAGCCGGATGGCGATATCCGTGCAAGCCATGCCCGCGATCAGCAAGGGCCGGATGGCCTCGTGGAAAGAAGCCTGGTTAAAATCGGCTACCACTCCCACGATCGGACAAAATTTGTTCCACGTATAGATCGACTTCCCCAAAGCCTGCTCCGGGCTCTTGAAACCCAAGTTCCTGGAGAGCGTTTCATTGATGATTAGCTCCTTGATCGTATCGCTGGGTGAAAGATTCCTGCCTGCCAACAAACGCATGCCATACAGGGGTATAAAATTTTCATCTGCTTTGATAGCCAAAACAGACATTCTTTCATCGCTCCTGGCCTTGTACTGTATCCCGAACATCGCGCGATCCAATCCCATAGGAGGAATGTTTTCCCTTGCCGTTCCTATGACGCCGGGCAACCGGCCTATCCGCTCTTCTACCAGTTTTACCCTATTCAGACTGTCCCGGCTATCGTTTGTCGGCAACAGGACTACTGCCTCTGACCGAAAACCCAGATCTGTCGTCAGGACAAAATGGATCTGTCTTCCTATCACAAGGGCGCCAATGATAAATACCAGCGAAACTGTGAACTGGAAAACGATCAGTCCCTTTCGAATCCACCACTTTTCACTGCCCTTTGGCGTCCCCGCGCCTCTTAATGCCAGGATCGGTACGAAGGAGGACAGGAACCGGGCAGGATACAATCCCGCCAGCAAGGTGGTAAACGCGGTGATGGATGCCAGGAACAGGAATGTCCCGGAAGACCAGGGCTCAAACTTCACACCGACGGGGATAAACTGGTGAAAGACCGCCAATACCGGATTTACAAAAAAAGCGGCCAGGCAAACCGCAAATAAAGTAAGCAGCAGGGTCTCGGAAAGGAATTGAAATACCACGCTCGCCCTGCTACTACCGAGCACCTTTCGGATGCCGATCTCTTTATCGCGTGTGAGCGATTGTGCGGTAGCCAGATTGACATAGTTGACAATCGCCAGGATCAGGATGAACAGGGCGATACCCGATAAGGCGTAAAGCGTGGGTAAATGGGCGGTCCGGAATTCCGTGCCCCTGCCCCCTCCGTACGTGGTGAAATGGACGCTGGATAGCGATTGAACAGAGATCCGGTCCCCGGACTTGCCGCTCCGATATTTACTGAACAAGTTGGCTATAGCGGCGCTCACCCGGCTTGTACTTGTATTTTCCACTATTTTCACCAATGCCCTTGACGAGGGAGGAATCCCCTTCGACTGATCCAACTGAAGATTTTCACGCAAAAAACCGTGATCGGCCGAGCCCAGCGAAATAAATTCGCTATAGGGAAAATCCGTATTCTCTTTCCAGTCCCGGACAATACCGGCAACGGCGACGTGCACGGAATCGTCGTACACCAGCTCTCGCCCGATCATATCGTCCAGGTGGCCGGATCCAAAATACAGCCGGGCTCTCCTCTCCGATAACACCACCTTGAAAGGATCCGTCAGCGCTGTCTGCTGATCGCCTGCAAGCCAGTCGTATTTCATGATAGAGAAATAATCGGGGCCGGTAACAATAGGCTGTACCGGAAAAGACGGAACGGCACGACCGGTGGCTCCGGGTATGCTCACCTTCCCGTCAAACAAAATATGATAAGGTGCGACCCTCTCCACGCCCGCGACCCCTTTTCGTATAGCCTCCGGAAAAGCCGGGTCCACACAAGGCGCCAACTGTTCCGGGTCGTCCCCTGTAAGCCTCGTGAAGGTGCCGACCTGGAAAATACGGTCGTTGTCAGGATGGAATCTGTCAAAGCTGAATTCATACTCAGTGACTACCCAGATCACGAGGCAGGCGCAAATACCAAGCGCAAGCCCAAGAACGTTGATTAGCGTATATACCTTATTGCGTGTTAACGTACGCCAGGCAATCCTGAAATAGCTCCTGATCATAGCAGCGGCTTTATAGTGGGAAGATTGAGAATAGTTCACCCAAAAAAATGCCGGATTACTATTGACCTGACAATCAAAATCTTCAGCAAATTTCGGGACTCCCGACCGTTCGTTTTCGATACAGCAGAGGTTGATTTTGTATCACACGTTACAATTCCGACACCCCAGAGATCTCTTTCCACAGAAAAAACGATTGACTAGTAAACCGTTTTTTTCAGAAAAAAAGACACCCCACCCCGGGAACTCATCAACCTCTTTTACCATACCACTCAGCCGCGACCTCATTTGAACCCGTAGTTCGGCTTCGGCCCCATCTGGAAAACCAACAGCTTGCCATTCACCAGGTCTTCATGACTGATAAAAGGATGTTCGACCGGCTTGCCATCCAGCGTGACGCTTTGCACATATTTGTTCGCCGCGGAGAGATTTTTCGCCACGATCTCCAACGAGACGGCTGCGCCGGTGGCCGTCTTGTAATGAATCGTCAGTTTGGGGAATTGTGGTGCGCCGATCGCGTAAATGCCGGAAGCGGGTGTCACCGGATAAAAGCCCATGACGCCAAACAGATACCAGGCCGACATCTGGCCGCAATCGTCATTACCATTGATGCCCAGGGGTTTGTTGCGGTAGTTGATCGTGGTATGCGTCCTCGCCAGTTCCTGCGTCTTCCAGGGCTGCCCGCAGTAGTCATACAGATAGATATAATGATGACCCGGCTCGTTGTCGTGGTGATAGTGGTTCCCGTTGAAATTGGAATCCAGTTTGGTCGCGAATTTCTCGTTGCCGCCCATCAGTGCTATCAGGCCGGGCACATCCTGCATGGCGCCAAAAAGATAGGTCCATTGATCGCCTTCCGTGAACCCATCCTGTCTGCCCAGTTTATCTTTTGGGTTGAAATAGAGAAAATCGCCGTTTGCCTTTTTAGGGATGAAAAAGCCCGCGCTTGGATCGTATAGGTTCCGGTAATTTTTGCTCCATTGCAACAGCCTGGTATAATCGTCCGTTTTACCCATTGCCTTCGCCATTTGCGCGATGGTATAATCGTCCGAAGAATATTCGATGGTGCGCGACACCGACTCCGCCGTTTTGCCAAAAGGCACATACCCGATGCTGTTAAAAGCAGTCAGGCCGGCCCTGGCTTCATACCCCGTCCATTTATCCCGGTCTCCATAGGGCAGCAAGGTATCGTCAACAGGTGGCACCAGGGCATCTTTCATCAACGCTTCATAGGCCAGGTTGGTATCATACCCGCGATAACCTTTGATATAGGCATCGGCGACGACGGCGTCCGCATGGGTGCTGATCATGATATTTGTCTCCGCGGGATTGGGCCACATCGGCAGACGCCCTCCTTCCTGGTACATCTGCAGCAAAGCGTTGACCAGTCCATTTACCCGGTCCGGTTGTGTAAATAACAGCAGAGGATGGAGGGCCCGATAAGTGTCCCAAAGTGAATAGTCGGTATAAGAGACGCCGTTGTGAATTTTATCGTCGAAGGCGCTATAATATTTTCCATATTCGGAAAATTCCCGCGGAAACAGCATCGTATGGAACAGGGCCGTATAGAAGATGGCTTTCTGATCTTCGGTGATCCCCGCAGGCTGCACGCGGCTCAGGTTCTCCTGCCATTTGGCCCGGGTCGCAGCCACCGTTTTCTCAAAATCCCAGTCCGGCATCTCGTGCAAGAGATTCTCCCTCGCCTGGTCGAGGCTGATAAAGGAAGTGGCAATACGCACTTTGACGACCTCATTCTTCTTCGTCTTGAAACTGATATAAGCCCCCATCATCGTGCCGTACTGCTCGACACCGGCGGCCTTCACATCGGATCCGCTCCAGGTGCCAAAGGATTCAAAGGGCTTGTCGAACTGGATGATAAAATATCCCTTGAAGTTGGGCAACTCCGGACCTAACTGCGCAGATTGACGGTCGGGGTTATAGCCGGTGATCTCTTTATTAGCGGCATCAACTTTTACATACCCTTTCAGTGTCGCGATCCGGTGCCCCAGGTCGTTGTTGTCGTCCTGCAACGCCGGGTTCAGGTTGATGCCGTGGATGATGATATGCGACTGGTCGGATTGGGGAAAAGTGAACCGGAACATCCCGCAGCGGCTGGCGGCGGCTATCTCCCCCTTGATTATCTCTTTTTTCCCGGCCTCTTTTCCGGCTTGCAGCTGAACCGAATAGTAATACGGTTTTGAAACTTCGGTCTTGTGGCTAAAAGGCAGCGCGCGGTCGGCTGGCAACACTTTTAACTCGCCTATCTGCGGCATCACGGAGACATACCCATAATCCCCCATCCAGACAGTGGGCTGATGGGTGGCGATGAAGCCGATCACCGAGCTATCCTCATAGATATACGGCATCCGGCTCATCTTGTTTTCATGGGTCTGCAGGACAAAATTGGTCATCGCATAGGGGCTGCCCACGATAGGCGTGGTTCCGCCGCCTTCCAGCCCCTCGGCAAAACCGGCGAATGGAGACCCGATCAACGGGTTGACATAGTCCACCGCCTCTTTTTGAGCCACCTTCTGCTGGGCCCGGACGGGCGATCCCACCAGACAGGCTGCCGTCATACAGACGGTAACCAGACAGGCTGCGCCAAGTACCCGGACCCGCAGTCTTATTTTTCTCTGTGCAGTATCTTTTTTTTGCGGACCCTCAATGCGCTGGTGGTCCTCAGTGCCATGCTGATTCTCAATGTTCGTCTTTCTCATATGAATCGTCGTTTTATGATGGATTATTCTCTTCATCTCTTCATGAACGCTCCCGGAGCTAGCTGTCCGGGGACTTTTCCGAGACGCCAATTTACCGGATTTTTTGTTAAGATGATGTTTATCAGCCCTCCCGTTCGGCAGCTAACTACCGCTTTACCCTATCTTTATCCAAACTGGCTTAACAAATCAATCGTTTGCCCCCTTTGCTCCGCTTTCTGGTATCCAAAGTATCTATTCCTTTGTCTGTCTTTCTTTGCCTGTCACTCCTCAAAAGCGACTGGCTCCTGGCTCAAACCGACACCCTGCCGGCAGGGAAAATCCCTTTGGAGATACCACTTCGGACATATAGACCGCCGCGGGCGGTCTCCCAAAAACCAGCCTTCCAGGATACGACCTATAGAAACCGGCGCGCGCAGGGCGACACTCTTCGCGATACCCTTAAAAACCCCGGCGTTCCCCAAAAAGACCTCTCGGATGTATTAAGGCGGATATTCAAAAAAAGACGACCCGCACTGACAAAAGACACCGCTACAAACGTCCGAAAGCCAACCTTCTCGGGTCTCCCGGCAGTGGGATATACGCTTACCACCAAGACGGCGGTCACCCTCAGCGGCAACGCCGCCTTCCGGACCAGCGACGAATCCAGGCTCTCCACCATTGTCGCCAGCGCCGCCTATACCCAGAATAAGCAGTTTACGGTCCCGTTGGAAACCAGCATCTGGACCCGCGGCGACAAATACAATTTTGTGGGCGATATCCACTTCATGAAATACCCGCAGAGTACCTTTGGACTAGGTTCCAACAGTCCTATCGAAAACGAGGACCCGATGGACTACCGTTATATCCGCTTCTATGAGATCGTCTACCGGAAGATCAGCTCGGATTTCTTCCTCGGTGGGGGATACATCATCGACTGGCATTACGATATCACCGAACAGGGCCTGCCTGGCGGCGGCGTCTCGGATTATGCAAAATACGGAGCAGCCTCCAACACGCTGTCCACAGGCTTCACCCTCAATGGCCTCTACGACACACGCGATAACTCCATCAACCCGTATAAAGGGTTCTATACCGAGCTCACCTACCGGAACTACCAGCGATTTATGGGCAGCAATTCCGACTGGCAGTCTGCGATCATCGATGTCCGTAAATACGTCCGCTTCCCCGCATCGTCGAAAAATATCCTGGCCTTCTGGAGCTATGACTGGCTCACGCTAAACGGCCACCCACCCTATCTCGACCTGCCAAGCACGAACTGGGATCGTTTTTCCAGCACAGGTCGCGGCTATATCCAGGGCAGATTCCGTGGCAAGGAGATGGTCTACCTGGAATCGGAATACAGGTTCCCGCTAACGGCAAACGGTTTCCTCGGAGGTGTCGCCTTTGTCAACGCCGAATCGCTCTCCGGCCTCGAAAACAACCGCCTCCAATCCGTCCAGCCCGGCTTTGGCGCCGGCCTGCGGATCAAACTCAACAAGGCCTCCCGCACAAACGTCGACATCGACTATGGCTTCGGGGCCCAGGGCTCTCATGGCCTGTTCGTAAACGTGGGGGAACTATTTTAGGAAAATCGCTTGAAGTCTAACAAGACACCAGCATTGTTTTGAAGATAGCATTGGGAGACACAAATACCACTCATTTATCTATGAATCGCGATTATTGATCCCAATTATCTCATCTCCTGTATCGCCCGAACATCCGTGGGAAACAACAACACCGTTTCTCCCTTATACGAGACGGGGTCTCTCCGATAAGCCGCCAAATCCCGGATATGCGTGAAGCTGACCGCGAGCGGATCCGAATCGGCCGGATACCCGGGCAAATCCGAAATCACGCCCACCCATTCGGTACCGTCGGCATGAGTAATAACGATTAATTGGTCATGATACCGGGCATAGAGCCCGCTGGCGATTTGAATATTCATCATAGTCTTCGGTTTAGGGGACCAATAATAAGGAGCAAGTTTAATAAAAATAATCAACTCCACACTATCCCGGCAAATAGCAATCGTTAAAAAAAAGACAAGACCGCCAATCCCTCACTCAATCACCACCACCTCGTGATCCACGATCTTCCCCACCTCGAAATAGCTCCATCCACCTGATACCGCGCCCGGGAAAGAATCACCCGACACAAGCCCCAGCAGGTCCTTGCCCCCAATCCCCTCCGGCAGCCTGACCCCGATCTTCAAAGGGCCGATGGCAATAAACTCATCCAGCGGCTGTCGCCAGGTAGCCGTGCTGGTGAGGTTCACCAGGTGCAATACCAGCCGGTCCGTCTGCCGGTATAAATGACAATCCACCAATCCCGCTCCTTCCACCGTCACCGGCATCTCCTCCCCGGCAGCCCAGCGCACTATATTCTTTAACAGATTCCCGTGATCCGGAAGATTGGAACGGCCAAACTGCCTGTCGATATCCGCCGGAAGAAAAACGACACTTCCCCGTTCACCTGTTTTTTTGACAGCTCGGTCCGATCCGGCCCTTCTTTGCCTTTGAGAGGTCTCCCGACCTCCCGGGTTCAGCACGAGAGCCGGGATATCCGTCTTCGGCTCCCGCATCCAGGCCTTCTCCGGGGGATACACCGGGAACTGCGGGATAAAAGTCAGCAATACTTCCGCGCCCTCCCCGATCTGCAATGGCCTCAGCATCCCACCAAAAGGCAGGATATCCGTCTCCTCAAATCCGCTCAGGATCGGGTGGCGCGTTGCCAACCTTCCTCCTGCATCGACCACGGCCGGTTCATCGGCCTTATGCGGGCCGTCGACGCGCGCACGCAGCTCCGGCGACAGCCTGAGATAAGTATGATAGACATCGCCGGCCATTTTTTCCGGCTCCTTCCCCCTGCTCCTGGCGAACCTTCCGGCAGCCACCCCGGCGCCCGTACCTGCGTCATGCGCACCCGCATCCTGTCCCACCGCATCATGAGATCCCGCATCGTGAGTCCCTGCATCACGCCCGCCGGCAATATGCGCGCCGAAAAGATCCCCCAACGCATAATCCACACGCCGGTCGCCCCACTCGTCGAACAGGCTCGTCTCCCCGGTCGCCACCAGGTTCCCGCCCCCCTCTACAAAACGCCTGACGGCAGCAACCTGGTCGTCGGTCATCGCAGCCAGGTTTGGCAACACCAGCACACTCAATTCCGCCGCCATCCGGTCTATATGATCCGCATGTACCGGCAGGTAAGGGATCCTCCCCCGGATCATCGCCTGCGCCATACCCCGCCAGGGAAGCTCCACCAACTCATCGGCATGATCCCGCCCATAGAAGTCCATATTCGTCTGCGACCATACGATGCCCACCCTCGCTACCGGCTGCCGGTCGACCAGGAAGGGTTCGTGTTCCCGGTGCCATCGAAAGATCTTTTCCGGGTTGTGATACATCCGCCTGTCTTCATGATAAGCCGCCACCATATGCCACCACGGTTGGATACCGCCGGCGATACCCTCAATCATCCACATTCGCGCTTCGGGTTCGGGTTTGCAGGCCAGCCGGAACCAGGGATCATGCGCCTGGTACATCGCCATACTCTCCGGCACCAGCTTGTCCCAGCCCAATATACCATGAATCAGCTTTCCGATCTCGCCGTTATGCTGAAAGCCACCCGCGTCGGAACGCGCCTGGTCGTCGAGCATGATGATCTCCGCCCGCTGGCAGATTTTATTGAAATCGCGAAAACTCCTCCCCTGCTCGCCGATAGAACCGCTGTTCATACCGGACCAGATGCAATGCTCTCCTCCCGCGGACTTCGTGACGCGGTTGTTCTGATCCCATAGTTCCAGGCGTCGTTCATAGCTCCAGCCAATCCACGCCCTGTAAGCGGGGTCATCCCAGTTTTTTACACGGGGGATAGCATGACCGGTCTTGTTATGGAAGCTGCGGCTGCAGTTTATGCAATAGCAGATCGAATCGCGGCCCAGCCCGCTCCAGCTGTTGTCGGTGAACCCTTCCGGGTGATAGAGACCGGCAATCTCCCGCAGGACGGCCGGGATATGTTCGTTGTAATAAGGACCATTAATACAGGAGACATAGAGATCCCCTGCCTTGTAAGGCTTGCCGTTGACATCGATAGCGAACCAATCGGGATGAGCCCTGTAAAAATCCTCATGCGCGCGGTTCGAATCCATACGGGCAAATACGGCCAGCCCGTCGTCATGCGCCGCGCGACACAGATCGCCAAACAAATCTCTTCCGTTTAAATACGCCGCCTTTCGATGAAGCGGAATCCTGGTGGGATAATAGGCAACGATACCGCCCGCATTGACGATGACGCCACGCGTCTCCGTTCGTTTCCAGTAACTGCGCCACCAGGAGATATCATATTGCGCAGGATCTTTTTCCGTGATATTCACCTGGCCCCAGCGGGTGACGCCTCTGTACCATGGATTATTCGATGAATTTCCCGACGAAATGCCCGACGAAATGCCTGATGAATTGCCCGATGAATTTCCCATATGTTAATTTATAAGACCCCGGCCGGGGCACTTATAAATTTCAGCAATTCTAACGGTTGTCGCCGGAAAATTTTATAGAAGGCAAGGGCCCCGGTATTAGAAGCCCATACCGGCCGATACCCTTCACAAAACCCTAGAATAAAAACTCCTCGAACTTCTTGTAGTGAAATAAAAAAGGCATCAGCAGCGCGGAACAGATCCCCATGATCACAATGACTCCCGACAACAGACCCCGGAACTGCTCGCTGACTTCATAGTCGGCCGAACGATGCACCCCTGCCGCCTGCCACAAACAGAATAGCGTGATCAGCACAAATACGGTCACAAAAATCAAGGTGCTCATTTTAAAGAATCGCTGCAAGACAGAATAGATCAGGCCGATCACCAGGAAGACGATATTGACGCCGAAAATAAGGGATGAAACATTGATAATCTCGGACAAGGTGAAACCCGTGGCGTCCCGGTAGAGGATGTTATAGAACAGGCAAATAACAGTAGCTACGATTCCCGCAAAGACCCCCGTCAGAAGGGTCTTGCCAAAGGGATAAATTTGTTCATCTGTATGCATAAAATAGATTTTATAATTTAAAAAGCCTTCTCCCCTGCACCAACATCCGCCGCGTTCTTCCCGGTGAATGATACATATGCTCCTTTTGCTTCTGCCGGCTGTAGTATTCTAAAATATCGGCAGAGGTGATGATACCCTGCACACGCCTGGCGCCACCCGGATCGACCGCAAGTTCGGCAGGATCGATCACCAGCAAGGTATCCACATTGTATTTCCCCATCATCTCCGCAGCAAGCCCGGCATCGTCCGTCGGATAGATAGCAGGAAAGTTCTCCTTTTTCTCCAGCTCCACCCTGGTAAACAATTCCTGCACACGGATGCCCCGCAGGATATCCGGCTCATAGGAATCGGGGGTATGTACGCCCCGCCGTTTGATCTTCTCCGTCATGATACTCCCTTCCATAAAAAAGAACGACACGAAATAAGCCGACACGCACCCGCCAAGCAACGGCAGGAGCCCGTTCACCTGGCCGGTAGTCTCCAGCGCGAAGACGATAGACGTCAGCAGGGCCCTCGAAGCACCCGCAAACATCGCGGCCATGCCCACCAGCGCGGCCGTCGCCAGGTTGATGCCAATCCCGGGAAAATAATGTACGGCCGTCACGCCCAGCAAGGCGCCCAACGCACCGCCGATCGTGAACAACGGCGCCAGCGTACCTCCCGAAGTGCCGCTTCCCAAAGAAACAGACCAGGACAGATATTTCAGCAGGCAGAGGGACAACAGCATCCCCATAGACCAGGATCCGCTCAGGAGATATTTTATATTGTCATACCCTACCCCCATCGTATGGGGCGCAAAATATCCGACGACGCCGATGGCGACCGCACCCAACGCGGGCCACCACATCCAGTGTACCGGCAGCTTCTCAAAAAGGTCTTCTATCGCGTAGACGGACCTGGACACCAACGAAGCGACTACCCCGATGAGCAGACCGAAGAGTACATACACGACCAGCTCCCCGTTCGTGGGAACCGGGATCGATGGCATCATAAATACCGGCTGTCTGCCAAATAGTAAAATATGCATCCCGGCTCCGGTGATACAGGCCAGCGCGACAGGGATGATCGAACGCGGCGAAAACTCGAACAGCAGCAATTCCACAGCCAGCAACACCGCCGCCAGCGGACTCCCGAAGATGGCCGACATGCCCGCACAGGCGCCTGCGGCCAACACAATCTTGCGCTCACCCGATGAGATATGTATCCACTGCCCCGTCAAAGAACCGAATGCGCCACCCGTCGCGATAATGGGGCCCTCCGCGCCAAAAGGTCCGCCCGTACCGATGGAAATAGCAGCAGACAGAGGCTTGAGGAAGGTGATCGCCGGAGGAATCTTGCTGTCTGCGAGGATGATCTTCTCCATCGCCTCCGGAATACCATGACCGCCGATCGCCTTGGATCCAAATCTCGCCATCAATCCAACCAGGATGGCCCCTACAATCGGAATCAGCACGACCCACCAACCCAGGTGGTTGCCGGCCGGCGACGCTTCTTCCACCGAAAACTTACCGTAAAAAGATAAATTCGTGATCAGGTCGATCAGGTACACCAGCACCTTGGCAATCACACCGATAATCATCGCATTGACAATCACCTGCACGCTCAGGTAAAACACCCGCTTGTTCACGGGCTCCCTGCGACCGACCGTCTTTCTTTTCCGATACCAGCCGCTTAAAGAAACGGACACCGGAATACTTTCCCCTTTCTTGTTCATATTGCAAATATATTGCACAAACAATACTTTTATATAATAAAACTACTATTTTTGCATTATAATATTATATGTACAATATTTTACAGTATACAGCGATCCCATCTCAGGGACCACCCTAAACCCCATTCTCCCATAATCCAACTTATCAAACTGTAGCGACCACTCACCACTCACTACTCACTACAATGCCCGAAATTCCCTGCGATCTCTCCCGTTGCTTTCTCTGCAGTTCCTGTATTCCCGAATGGCGCGAAGCCGTCGGCATCAAGAAAAAAACCTTGCTGATAAAAAAAGGCAAACACCTCTTCCGGGAGAACGACCCGGTCGAAGGAATCTTCTTCATCTATGCCGGATCGGTCAAAGTACACAAACAGTGGGTCGACCAGAAAGAGCTGATCCTGCGTTTCGCAAAGACCGGGGACATCGTCGGCCACCGGGGACTCATCAGCAACGAAGGATACCCCGTGTCTGCTACGGCGCTCGAAGACACGACCGTGTGCTGGGTCAGCCCGGAATTCCTCGAAGCATCCCTGAAGACCAATCCCTCCCTGACCTATCGCCTGATGCAGCTCTACGCCTCGGAATTGCAAAAATCGGATCAGCGCATGCGGGACCTGGCGCATATGGATGTCAAAGGCCGGATTGCAGCCGCCTTATTGGAGATAGCAGACTGTCTTGGCTCGAAGAACAGCAACCCGAAGGACAACAAATTTATATCGATAACCATCACACGCCAGGACATCGCCTCCTATGCGGGAACTACCTATGAAACGGTCTTCAAATTTTTCACCGAGCTGACAGACGAGAGGATCATCACCACTTCGGGGAAAACCATCCGGATCAACAAAAAAGAACGGCTGCTCGCCATCGCACACCCGGTGTACAGGAAATGAATCGTTCATTCCGTCAATTATTCCTGTCCATTCGTCAATCCGGCTCCCCAATCCATCGCCTCTGCCCTGGTTTTATCCACCACTCCCTACTCCGCCGTCACCAACGTCGTAAAGCTCCCGGCCCCCAGGATAAAATGAGCTTCTCCCTCCGTAACAACCACCGGCGCCCCTTCCTTCATCGCCGACTCCTTATCCGTCACAAAAATCCGAAGGCTCTTCAACTTCTTCGGAAGCCCCTTCAACGTCGTCTCCCGCTCAGCGCCCGTATTCACGAGGTGTATAGCAAACTGTCTCTTCCCGTTATTGCCCAGGGCCGCACAAGTGATATCGGGCCTGTCAATGGTGATGGGCATCGCCGCCAGCCCCTTCGGGGTCGACGCCAGCTGTTTTAAATTCCAGAACCTTTGTGTAGGCGCCAGCGGAGCATTGTTACCAAAGAGGCCTCCGCCGACAAGCGGCGAGTAATCCGAAGTCAACTGCCACTGAAGGATCGACAAGGGCTGACAAATCGATAGGAGCCGGATATACAGGTTGATCTCATCCATCGCGTACGTCGGCTCGAGAAATATCGCCGGATAATTCCAGGCGGCTGCGTCGATACTTCCCTCCGCGACGATCAGGGGCAGGTCCAGCCGGGTGGCAGCAGCCGCCCATTTCTGCAGGGTCTCTTTTTCCCACCCTCTCCAGGAATGAAAGGATATGGCGCCGATATAAGGACGCGCTTCCGCATCCGACAGGGCTGCATCGATAAAAGAATAGGAATTGGCATCGGAGTTATCTCCCAGCAGCATCTTTGTCTTTATACCCCGCCCGGCCAGGTAGGCGCCCAGCCCCTTGATCAGGGCATCATGTTCTTCTGCAGTCTGCCGGACATTGATCCCCAGATCCGACTCGTTGAAAGAGAAATATTTCACCTCTACCCCATAGTGCGAGTGCAGGTAATCGATATAATCCGCAATCGATTTATAGATCTCGCTCATATTGTCTTTGTTGAGCGGATTTCCCCAGACACCATCCGCCCGCGGACGAAAGGCGGGAGAACCGACGATCGCCCAACGGGGCGGGAACCAGGCCGACAGGATGATGGGGATCCCCATCTTACCCAGGCGTTGCGCCATCTCCATCGCCTTGACGACACGTGGATTCAGCTTACCCGCTTTGGCGGAATCGATCGGATCGCTGATCTTGTCGGGCTGCCAGAGCGCCCAGGGCATCTCCACCCTTCCCCAGGCCACACGCATATTCTTGAGACAATAATCGATGACCTGCGGATCCATCGCCGGGTTCTGCAGGCGGAAATTGCCTCCGAACCCGTCAAAAGAACGCCCGCTGAGAGCGGGGTTCAGGACCAGCGTGACAGGCTCTTTGTCGATCTCGCCGGAGGCCTTTATCGTAAATCGCCGGTTGGCGCCATCACCACTATGGAGACCGCCGCTCTGGACAGGCATATACAACACCATCCGATCGCCGCGCTTATCCGTCTCTTTCCGGACGATGACCAGACCCGGCTCTTCAAAACCCAATTCGAACTGGCGATGCGCGGCGACGAGCCTGACACCTGACGCCGTAGAACGGCCCAGTTCACTCGCCGCAGGCTGACTGCCCGCTCCGGCCGCCGGCTTTGCGTCTACCAATTGGATCGAGCTTTCCGTAAATTCGCTCGCCGGCAGATCCACACAGAAATAAGCCCCGTTCATATCGATGTCTGCCTTTGCCGTAAGTACCACCTGCACGGCTGCCGAGCCCTTCTCCCTGTCCTCTACCCTTTCCACAAAATACAGGCTGTCGAGATGACTCGTCACAATCTGTGCGTTCCCTTCCCGTGCAAATAGTGGCCGCTGCCGCTCCTTCGCGCTGGCGTTGATGGAAGACCAATCCTTTCCGACCAGCCGGATACCCGTCTCGATCGCCATCAGTTGCCCATCGATCCGTATCCCCCGGAGATTGCCCCATGGCTCCAGCTCGGCCTGGCAGGTTGCGTCATTCGCAAAAGCCGCCGCCATGGCGACCGCCAAAATCGCTGCCCTGTATCCTTTTTTCATATTCCTGTTTCGTTTTGTGATTATTTAGTCCGGCCATGATCAGGGCCCTGGCCGTCCCGATGACCGATAATCCCAGCCGTCTCAGTGACCGCCCGCCCCGCGCCGGGACACTGAGTCCATTCCCTCCGTCCTCAGTCGGGACGCTTCAACCCAAATTTCTCCACGATCTGCTGACCGATCTGCTGCCCCATCAACTCCCCGTTCTCCACAGCCTCCCTGAAATGGATGCCACCATACAGACGGCTCATGGCAGCTTCCCTGGCAGCTTCAACAAAAGAATGAAAAGATCGGTTGGGTAACCCAAAAGATTTTTCGACACTATCGGTATATTGAAAATGATCCCCATACAGCCCGGTGAGCACCATCGCCGAAGCCATCGAGATCACGCTGTGGGCGCTGGGATATTCCGGGAAAGGAGGCGTCTGCAGAAGAGGTTCCCAGGTCGGCGCATATAACTGCTGGATCGCCGTAATTGGCCGGACATAATTGCTCCTGTATTTCTCATCCCAAGCGCTGATAAACCCGTCGAAGACAGCCACGGACACGAGACTGTAGGCATAGAGAGCCTCCACAAGCCCTTGTCTCTGCTGGTTGATGGCGTTGGAAGTGATCCCCATCCAGTGGCCGCCGGGAGAGATCTTCTTGATGCTATACATCAGGTGACCGACCGTCTGAACGGCATAGGGATTACAATCCCAGAACAAAGCAAAGGCGCGCTGGTCTTTTGTCATCGTCTGGCTGAGATGATAGACCTCCATGTATTCCTTTGTAAACGCTTCGGTTTTAAACGCGGCAGGTTCCGGCACCGCGAACTGGTGTGCCTTTGTGAGCGTCATCGGCCGGATCTGGTCCCAATGCGGCTCCACGGCCTCCATATACTCCGGGCCCGTCTGCTGCCAGGTCCCCGAATCCTTAGAAGGCGTAAAACGCGGCAGGGTCCGGGTATACCCATACTGGTCCTGCTTCGTCCACCGCAGGATGACCGACGCCACTTCTTCCCCGAATTTCACCGATCGGGCATATACATCCGCGGGGATCTTGCGGGTCCGGATCTCACCGCCCGCGGAATCATAGAGATGCTGAAACAGGTCTTTGGAGAAGACGAGCGCATAAGCCGTCTTGTGGAACGCCGCCGCCCCGGCCACCAGCCAGTTGTAAGCCAGCCCCGGATCGGGAGAAGGCAGCACCGCGGAATCCCCTTCCCTCGTGGCAAGCCCGTTCAGCTTTCCCGCAAACGTCTTATAGCCCGGCTTCCCCGGGCGGGCCGCCTCATAGAAGGCGATCATCGAATAGACATAGTCCCTGCTGGCTACCGGCGGCGCCGTGATATCCCGTATCATGGTCTCTGTCAGGGCCCCCAGCATCTTCTGAGCCAGCCTCGTGTCCCGGAACGACAGCCCGGCGTCCTGCGAGAGCGCGTTCTGCGAGACACACAAAGCAACCAGTGCCAGGAGAACCCTACACACCCCTATCGTTCCTGTCATTCCGGCCACCCTGGTCATTCCCGCCATTCGGGCCACCCCAGGCGCCTCTTGAAATTTACCGGTCCGGTTAACGGATCCGGAATATTTGCATTTTATCATTGTTATTCGCTACGATTATAAGATTACCGATCTGCACCATCTTACGGGCATCCTTATCCGCATGGAATCCTCCCGCCCCGGGAACCACCCGGAAAACCGGATCTGCCCCCGCCCCGGCATTCGCCGCGCCTCCGCCATTCCCGCTGCTACCAGCATTCGCCCCGCTTCCGCTGTGTTCCCCCCCAGTCTTCTCCTGTGCCAGCAGCAGCCCTTTCCCCGCGTCCTGTCTCCCCCATTCCGCCCTCGTCGCATAGTCATTACCCACGAGCAGGATATCCTTCCGCCGGCCTGCAGCAGGACCGCCCGTCGTGGAAACGCCGCCTGTAAAATAGCCGGTGAGAAGATCCCTGACGGGAAAAGCCTGCGCCTCCCGCGGGAACGCCTTAAAATGAAATTGCCCTCCCTCGTTTGCAAAGACCCCCGAACGGAATTCTACCGCAGACAGGTGCAAGGCCGACGCCCACTGCTCCTTCGTAAAAATATCCTGCACGGTAGCATCACAATACGACTGGTAGGTCGGAAACTTCGCCTTAAAAGAAGGCACCTGGTCGAATAAATCATCCCGTGTCGCCACCGGGTAACTCTTGCCCTGTACATAATAACTCAGGATCGCATCCATCGTGCCGTTATTGTCGAGATCCGTCGCATCGACGGTGACCGGCTCAGTGACCGAAGGCTTGATCTGCCCGTTTAATCCCTCGTTGCCCGCCAGTATGTCCAGGTCACCGTCATTATCAATGTCCTCTATCTTCAGGCAGTTCCACCAACCCGAAGAGTTGGGGATCACCATCTTTCTGTCCTCGCTGAAATAGGGCGGGTTCTTCTGTCCAAACAAAATCGTCACAGGCATAAACTCGCCCGCCAGCACCAGGTCATCCACGCCATCCTTGTTGATATCGGCTACCTGCACCGCGCAGACCATGCCGATATGCTGCAGGAAATCCGGGGTGACATCTTTCAATACGCCCTTTTCATTCTTGAAAAGGTAGCTGCGTGGCGCCGCCGGGTACGCACCCGTCTTTACCTGGCCGCCCCGGAAGATCTCGGGGTATCCATCCCCGTCGATATCAAAGGCGACGACAGCTCCCCCGGACGACTCCGTTGTCGGCAATACATTTGCCCGCGTGCTGAAATTCCCTCTCCCGTCATTCCAATAAATATGATCCTGGAAATTCGATTCGTTCCCGCCGCTGACGACATAGAGATCCAGGTCGCCATCGTGATCCAGGTCGGAGAAAACGGCTTCGACACCCTCCGACAGGAAGTCCTTATCCAATATCTTGTCCCCCTCCTCCTCAAATTTTCCATCCCCGAAATTGACGAGGATGGCGCCTGCCTGTCCCTTGCCGCCGCTGACAAAAAGGTCGGGACGTCCATCCCCATCCACGTCCCCCACCGCCAGGGCCGGACCCTTTCGCGAGTACTGCCTGGGAAGGAGCGGCTCTTTCTTAAAATCGTTATATTCATCCTCGGAATGCGTAAACGGAATACCGGCGTTGCTGATCTCCGTAAATATTTTGGCATCTTTGGTATCTGCAAGATTCACGTCCTTCGTGTCTCCCCGATTCGCGTCCATTCGTATCTCTTCCTTTGCGTCCTTCTCGTTTAACACGATCGTTTGGTTCACTGCCTGTCCCTTCAGCGTCTGCATCTTCCCGTTCTTCCAGATCACCTTTACCTCCACCAGCTGTCGTTTACCCAGCCCGAAGATCAGACAGGGTTCGGAGGAAGACTCGAACCCGTGGTTCAGCTCCAGCTCCTGCAGCTGCTGAAATCCATCGGATGCCGACACCCAAACCCGGGCCCCGATGCCAAAAGGGTTTTTCGCATCCCCGGCAAACCGTATCTTCAGATAGCTATTCTTCAGGTCCTCCGCATGATTCTGCCAGATGAAAGCCGGCTGGTTGATATTATTCACGACGAGATCCCAGTCCCCGTCATTGTCAAAGTCCCCGTACGCGGCTCCGTTCGATAAAGACGCCTGGTCCATCCCCCACAACTTGCTGACATTCTCGAAGCCCAGATCGCCGGTATTTTTAAACAGGTAACTCTTCACCTGCGAGGAAGGCATCTTCTTCACCAAGTCGTAGAGATCCGGCTTATGCCCCGCCTCGATGGCCTTTCGAACCTCTTCCGGCGTCGTATACTTCAGGAAATCCATATTCGTATAATCCCGCATATACCCGTTCGTGATGAACAGATCCTGCCGCCCGTCCAGGTCCCAATCTCCAAACAAAGCCGACCAGCTCCAATCGGTATTGGAGACACCCGCAAGCTGTCCGACTTCGCTAAACCGGACATCTTTTCCATACCGGCCGGCAAGGTGCAACATGTTGCGCATATATTGGTAATAGTAGCCGTGCTGCACCAGGCTTTGAAAGTGGTCATAGCCATCGGGGCCTTTCAGCAGCTTCTGCCGCCGGTTGCTTTCCGGCAGCATGTCCAGCGTAAGCAGATCGGTCAACCCGTCGTTATTGACGTCCGCCACGTCGCATCCCATCGAAAATTTCGAAGTATGTCCCATATAAGAACGAACGGACTCCTTAAAAGTGCCGTCATGCTGGTTGATATACAGATAGTCGTCTTCATCATAGTCATTAGAAACATACAGGTCGCTCCACCCGTCCCCGTTAAAATCTGCGACGACGGCGCCCAATCCGAAACACAGCGGGTTGGAGATGATTCCAGCCTGGTCGGTGACATTCGTAAAATGATTGTTCCCGTCATTGCGGTACAACCGGTCGCCCGCGAGGGAATCGTGGGCCGATTTCATATATCCGATGTCAAAATTCTTCATCCGCTTGATCGAATGCCTCAGCAGGAACAGGTCCAGGTCCCCGTCATTATCATAATCAAAAAAGATCGCCTGCGTCGAGTTCCCCTGGTCATCCACCCCATAGTCGGCGGCCATCTCCTTAAAAGTCCCGTCGTGCTGGTTGATGAACAAGAGGTTGCGCCGCTCCGAGAGGTCGCCATTACCCGACCGGCAGATATAGATGTCCAGCCATCCGTCGGCATTGACATCGGCCAGGGTGACACCCGTCTTCCAGCCATCCGCCCGAACCTTCGATTTCTTTGAGATGTCTTCGAATACAAAATGCCCCTTGTTCAGGTATACCTTTGGCTGGTCCATGTTCGCGGTAAATACGATGTCTGGTAGCCCGTCATTGTTCAGGTCGCCCACCGCGACTCCTCCGCCATTGTAAAAATATTCATAGGCCAGCACGTTGTGTTCGGCCGACTCCACGATGTTATTTTGAAAGCCCACGCCTGATTGTTTGGGCGGCACTAAAGTGAAAAGATTCTGTGCATTGGCCCGGAAGCTGAAAAGGCAGGCGGATACCAGTAGATATAGGTGGCAGGCGGATTTCATACAGACGATATATATGAATAAAAGGAAAGATAATAATAAAAATTATCTTTCCTTTCAAACAAAGCGTTTACAAGACTATTGCGCTACATCCCAGTATACACGGGTCGTGAACAAGTCCTTACCCTGGTTGGCGATAGCGGCCTGATAATTGGCTGCATTCAGGGTAGCCTCCTCTGTCGGATAAGCCAGCCTGCGTGGAATAGTACCACCCGTAGCATTTCCGGGATAATTGACCGGGTTCAGACCAGGGTAGCCGGTCCTGCGCCAGTAGGCCCATTCTTCGATAAAATTCAAACAAACTGCCTGTAACGTATACATCTCGTTACCGATCGCACTCATCTTATCATCGATGGAGGTAGCAGGATAGGGATTTGTCGCCTGGTAGGCAGAGATGGCGCCCGGGGTAATCACAAAAGGCGAACCATTGGTCGAATTATTATAGGCCAGGATCGTTTGGAGAGAGGCGGCCTGCGCAGTCTGGAATTCCGTCTGAGCGTTTCCGGATGCCCATCCCCTTTCGATGGCTTCCGTTTTCAGGAATTCGGATTCGGCGTAAGTGAGCAGCAGTTGCGGGCTGTTGTCCTGGTAGATATAAGGATTCGGCACGGAGAAACAGCATCCGGCAGCACTCGAAAAACCGGTGGTATCCATCAGGGTCTGCCCCGATAGGAAGCCATTTGGCAGACCATATTGATGAGCGGCGACGGTATCGCCGAGATAGACGCCCGCAAAAGGCTGAGGCCCCGACGAGGTCGGTATCGTGGCAATCATCC
This sequence comes from Puia sp., assembly GCA_031292515.1. GTDB lineage: Bacteria > Bacteroidota > Bacteroidia > Chitinophagales > Chitinophagaceae > Puia. Next base: position 142,009 of record JARLGZ010000081.1, read on the forward strand.
CCAACCGCGGGTCGTTTTGCTTCTTCATCAGATTGATCAGCGTCCTGCCCCATTGAATATCGCCCAGGGCCACTTCACCGCGATGGGAGTTATTGGACGCCCCGAGATTATAGGAATTGGGATTGATACTCTGGGAAGGTCCTCCCGGCCAGTTGATCAGGAAGCTCTCTGCATTGCTGGCGATCAGACCACCGGCAATGGCCTTGGCCGCCCAGGTCTGTGCGGTAGTCGGATCCACCTTCTGCAGACGCATGGCCAAGCGAAGCATCAGTGAATTGGCAAAATGCTGCCAGGCGGTGAGATTCCCATTGTAGGCGAAATCTGCCCCTGAAGGTATATATGCGCTTGCATTGAGGGCCGCGCCAGCCACGGCCAGTTCATTCAACATATCCGCATAGATATCCTTTTGTCTATCGAAGGGAGGAGTATATGTTTGCGAGATATAGCCGAGACCCGCTTGAAAATACGGAACGTCTCCATATATATCCGTCATTTCCTGGAACAGGAAGACTTTCAAAATGCGTGTCATGGACAATATGTTGACATTCGTAACCGAATCCTGTCTGGCGGACGCAATCAGTTGCACCATATTCTTGATCGCATTGAGATAGTGACCTTCCCCGCTGCTGCTGAACCCAAACCACGCACCGGAAGGCTCGTCGCTGTAAAGGTATTTATCTCCCGGATACTGTCCACCGTTTATAGAGGCCATCTCCTGGATCAGCGTGCCGCTGTACATGAGATCCGTACGCCATTGGGTATATCCCGGGTCATTCTGCGACCCGGCCATCATCAATTGCGACTCGGCAAAAGTATAGTCCAGGGGCACGCTGGTGGGCTTCGTAGGGTCTACATTGATACTACTGAAATTTTTCGTACACGAAAAGAGCGTGAGCGCCAGACCTGATATTATAATTATTTTACGAATCATACTGATTTTTTTAAGAATTTAAAGAAATTAGAATTTCAAGTTTACGTTGACGCCCATCGTTCTGGTAATGGGCATACCGGTGAATTCTAAGCCTTGTGCATTGCCATTATTATAAGTAGATTCCGGATCGATATTGGGCGTCTTCTTCATGATCGTCCACAGATTTCTTCCAACCACCGATACCGTGGCAGCCTTGAAAGGTGTCTTACCCCATGATTTTACCGGGAGCGCGTAGTCGAGGGTCAAAGACCGCAGCTTGATAAAATTAGAGGAATACACAAAGGGCTCGCCAAAATTATACAGGTTCTGATAATAAGTCGTCGCATTGACATTGACGGTATTGGGTGTTTGCCCGTCTTCCGTGACGCCTTTTCCAACTACACCTCCTTCGCGGCCGGGCAGCGTTGCCTTAGCCAACCCATAGCGGAAAGCCAGGGCATTCGTGCCGGAATAGATATACCCGCCGAACTTGCCGTCTACGAGAATGTCCAGCGTGAACCTCTTATACCGGAAGGAGTTGGTGACACCCCCGACCCATGGCGATACGCCTGAACCCATGTCCTTGTAGGTGACAGTCGCGTCCGGTAAACCCGTGGCGTTAAAAATGATCTGGCCGGCTGGATTCCGGTTAAAAGCCTGCGCCTGGATCTCCGCGTAGGGCTTGCCGATCTGGTCGACGATATTCACAGTTTGTGAACGGGGATTGGCGACCGTTAATTGATTTATATTTCCATAAAGCGCAATGATTTTGCTCGTGTTATAAGAGAAGTTCACGCCCGGTGTCCAGGTGAAGTTCTTGCCATCTATGACTTTATAGTTGATGGCTACTTCCACCCCTTTATTGGTAATCTTACCGACATTGAATAATGCCGATGAATAACCCGACACAGGAGGGATCGTCGCATTGACGATATCATTTGAATTATCGTGATTATAATAGGTCAGATCCAGACTAAGCCTGTTATTGAACAAATGAGATTCGATACCGATTTCATCGCTGATTGACCGGTATGGCTGTAAATGGGTGTTGGGAACCTGGCTCCCGTTGATCTGCGCCAGCGGAGCGGTACCATTTGCACCCGACAAGCTATAATTCAGCGCTAACTGATAAGGATCGAGGTCTCCACCCACCTGGGCCCAGGAAGCGCGAATCTTTGCATAATTGACGTAAGCCGGCATTTTAACGGCGTCAGACAATACAAAGCTTACGCCCACCGAAGGATAGAAAATGTGATTCTTTACAGGTCCCAGCGTTCCCTGCGGCGGTGTCAAAGCCGAAAACCAATCCTCCCTGCCCGTTACGTTCAAAAACAGGAAGTTGCTGTAGGAGAGATCGGCAGAGGCATAGGTCGAATTGATCCTCTTTTCGATGTCGCCATGAGAGACCCCGATACCGGCAGCATTGATATTGCTCACCTGGTAGAAGAAGGGAATATTGAAAGCAGTATTATTCCCATTGATATTATCCTGTATGATGGTGCGGCTCATCTTATTGACCCCTAAAAGAGCTGTCAACGAGAATTTATTAGACAGCTTCTTGTCCAGGTTCAGACTGGCGCCTACGTTCGACTCATCAAAGTTGGCCAGGTTATGTACGTAGTTCCCGCCGATCTGATAACCCGTTCCGGTAGGTGTGATATTGGTATTGGTAAAACTGAACCGGTCAAACCCCAACTGCGCCTGGACATTCAGCCAATCGGTGATATTGAACCGGGGATTGGCTGACGCAATGATCCGGTCCTTTTGATCGTCCTGTATGAACTTGTTGGTAGCGAACCAGGGATTGGTCACATACTGGTTATTCGTATATACCCACTCGTACCCATTCGGAAGGGTCTCATGTGTCTTCAGCGTATTCACGTCCAATGATGTCGGTAAGGTATTCATCGAGTAATTCGCATTACCCGGCGAATCCGACAGTACCGGACGGTCATGATTCTTTTCCCGGATATATTTCGCATTGGCTACGATCGAAAGTCTGTCTGTGATCTTGGAATTGATATTAAAAGCGAAATTGTCGCGGCGCAGCGTGTTATTCGGCAACACACCATGATAGTTCAGATCGCTCATCGAAAACCGGTAGGAGGTTTTTTCGGAAGCACCCGTGAGCGCCACCGAATTGGTAAACGAATTGCCGGTATTGTAAAATTTCGAAAGGTTGTCTTTCTGGGCCACATATGGCCTGCTGACACCATCATATTGCGGTACGAGCGTGCCATCCAGCTTGGCGCCATAACTATCGGTCTGGCTGGCCGCGACTCCGGTCGTCGGCTTTACACCCAGATCCCCGATCCCATACTCATATTGGTAGTCCTTGAATTTCTTGTAATAAATGTCCTCCAGCACAAAGTTGCTGCCGACCTCGACACCCATTCCCGAACCCAGTTTGCCCCCGCCCTTGGTGGTGACCAGGATAGCGCCGTTGGAAGCACGGGAACCGTAGAGGGCCGCCGCGGTACCCCCCTTTAACACGCTGATGCTTTCGATCTCGTCCGGGTTTAGACTGGAGATCCCGTCGCCCTGGTCCGTACCCGCCCACATACCGACCGAACTCACCGCACTGTTGTTGGTCCCGGTTGTAAAGTTCATCTGGTCGTTATCGATGGGAATTCCGTCCACGACGATAAGCGGCTGGTTATTGCCACTGATCGAACCATTCCCACGCAAGGTAATACGGGAAGCGCCGGAAGGCCCTGTAGCCGTACTTACGATATTCAAACCCGCCACCTTGCCTTCCAGGGAGTTCGCGATATTCGGCGTCCTGGCCTCCGTAAGCTCCGACCCTTTTATCTCGGTAAGCGCGGAACTGACCGCCTTTTTCTCCTTCTTGATACCCAGGGCCGTCACGACGATTTCGTCGAGTTCCTTGTTCTGCCTGGTTATGGAGACATTTAGCGAAGTGCCGGTAACCGACAGTTCCTGAGTCTTGTAGCCGACATAGCTGACGACCACCGTAGCCCCCTGCCGGACGCTAAGGGTATAATTACCCTGTGCATCCGTGACGGCCGCCTGTTTGCCGCCCTTTATCGCGACGACGGCTCCCGCGACCGGAGCGCCGCTCTCATCGGTGATCTTCCCCGTTAGATTGATATTCTGGGCGAATGTGAGAGTGGATAGAAGCAGGATAAAGACCTGCACAAGCAAAAGTTTTTTTCTCATAAGCTTAAGCAATTTTTTGGATCATCTGAAATGTGGAGAATTTAATAATTAAAAGTAAATGAATATGGAATCGTCGACTAGTGATATTTTAACATTTCATGATATGAATACGCTCTCTGCTGGTCCTTGCTGATCCCCCATCGTTTCCCTGTTTTGCTATCGTTTTGTTTCCGCGACTCTCGCCGCCTCATAACTCTTATTCTTCTTAATGATAGCCGTTAACGTATTCAATGACTGCGCGGAACTGAATCCATCCGCGGGATTGTTCATCACGTAATCGATCAGCCTGTCTATCGAAGAAACGGCCACATGCATCCGGGTGTCCGAGGACGCATAATAGAGATAGACCGTACCGTCATCATCGGCGATCCAGCCATTGCTGAACACGACGTTCGAGACGTCGCCGATCCGTTCCTCACCCTCCGGCGCCAGGAAATAGCCGCCGGGTTTATAGATCACCCGTGTCAGGTCCTCCAGGTCCGTCATAAAAAGATATAGCACATAACGCAGGCCGGCAGCCGTATTCCGGACCCCGTGCGCCAGGTGGAGCCATCCGTGTTTGGTCTTGAGGGGCGCCGGGCCCAGCCCGTTTTTTAATTCATAGACCGTATGATAGGCCTTCTCATCTACGATCCATTCCTTGCCGACGACCGCATGCTCGATGGAAGAAGAGAGACCGAAACCGATCCCGCCGCCCTTGCCGGCTTCGAGGAAGCTATCCTGCGGCCTCGTATAAAAAGCATACTGTCCCTTTACAAATTCGGGATGCAGGACCACATTGCGCTGCTGCGGGGAAGGGGTCTTCAGATCGTCGAGACGCTCCCAATGCAGCAAGTCCTTCGTCCGCGCAATCCCGCACTGGGCAATGGCGGAGGTCTGATCTCCCAATGGCGCGTCGGGATCCTTTCTCTCCGTACAGAACAAGCCGTAGAGCCAACCATCCTCGTGCTGGATAATACGCATGTCATATATATTCGTATCGGGCTCGTCGGTCTCCGGCATCACCACCGGGTAATCCCAGAACCTGAAATGATCGACCCCGTTAGGGCTCTCGGCCACCGCAAAAAAGGATTTCCGGTCGATCCCCTCCACCCTTACGATCAGGATATATTTTCCCCGCCACTTAATAGCGCCTGCATTAAAAGCCGCGTTGATACCAAAACGCTCTATCAAAAAGGGGTTCGTTTTCTCATTCAGATCATATCTCCAGAAAAGGGGCGTATGCTGGGCGGTAAGGATCGGGTACTGGTAACGGGTATACACTCCGTTATTAGCCGCAACCGGTTCATTTTCACTCTGTAAGAGATCCGTATACTGTTTTTTGAGGCTTTCCAACCGCTCAAAAAAATAAGTGTTCATATTGGAGGGGAAAATTTATTAAAATTAATCCCCCCTCCCGCAGTATAATAATACTATCTTATCAAATAGTGTTTATTTTCACCTATATTAATTATTAATAGCCATAACTTTAGTAGCAGCAGGCGATCTTCCCCTCATCTCCGATTTGATTTTATGACGAAACAATGCATATCATCCGCGCTTATTATATACCTTATACATCCGCTCACACTCCCCCTACGGCGCTTTTGTTTTTGCTCTTCCGTCATCTTCCTGTTCCTGTCGGCAGTTCTTGCTTCTTCCGGAACGATGGCTCAATCTTCGCCGGGAAAAAAGATACCCCCCGCACCGGATTCCTCTCCGGTATGGCGGACATCGGATGAATTAAAAACGCTCTGCGATATAGCCGGCCTGCCCTGCTATCGCACCGATACCCGTTGCCTCCAGGTATCCACCTATGACCCGACAGGCGGCAACGAAGACGGATTCAGCGGCGATCATTCATTCATCCGGCGGAACCCGGACAGCAGCCTCGTCATCTTCGAATCGGCAGGCCCCGGCGTGATCGAGCGGATATGGACGCCGACACCCACGGACGACACGCTGGATTTCTTTATCGACGATACAAGCCGCGCCACCCTGTCCATCTGCTATAAAGACCTGTTCTCCGGCAAGATCCCACCCTTTGGTCCACCCCTTTGCGGGAGTGCATTGGGAGGCAATTACTGTTACTACCCCATTCTCTTTAACCGCCTGTGCAGGATCGTCTGTCGCGGAAAGAAAATGCAATTCCACCAGATCCAATACAGGCTGTTCCCAAAGACCGCAGACATCCGGAGCTTTTCGGCCACCCTTTCCCCGGAGGACCGGCGCCGGCTCGAAGAAATAAAATCGTCCTGGAACAATCCCGGCAGGTTGCCTCTGCATGAAAACGGCTCCTTACCCCGCAGAGACAATACCTCTCCGCAGATCCATTCATCCTTCCTGCTCCGTCCCGGCGAAACCCGGCAGATAGCCGATATCCGGCAAGGCGGCAGGATCACGGGAATCGAAATGACGCCTGCTTCCTGCTTCGAAGGGCCACAGCACGATGTCTTTCTCCGCATCTACTGGGATGAAGAACGACTGCCGGCTGTCGATTGCCCCGTCGCGGATTTCTTCGGCTATGCCTTCGGCAAGCGTTCGATGAACAGCCTGCTGCTGGGCTCGCAGGATGACAAAGACTACTGCTACTTCCCGATGCCCTTCGATCGCGCGGCCAGGATAGAACTGGTCTATAAAACCCCGACAGATCCTTCCTCAAATCCCCGGTCGCCAGGTCCGCCCTCATCAAATCAGCCCTCCCATTCTAAAAGTCGCCGCCCTCTTTCCCCCACCCTCCGTCTCGCGGTCAATATAGATTATACCTTACAGAAAAGAGATCCGCTGCGTGAAGGGAAGTTTTACGCCGACTGGAAGGCCGGCAGCCCTGCCGCCGGTCAGCCACATGTATTTTTGAATACCCGCGGAAAAGGTCATTATGTGGCCACCATATTGCAGGCACAGGGACTGCAACCCGGCATGACCGTTTTCTTCGAAGGTGATGACTCCACCGTCGTCGACGGGAGCCTCCGTCTGCACGGAACCGGCTCGGAGGATTATTTCAACGGTGGCTGGTATGCCTTCCAGGACTGCTGGGACAAAAAAATGAGCCTGCCCACCCATGGCGCGCTCGACTATTCCCTTCCCTATTGCAGAACGGGGGGATACCGGTTATATCTATCCGATAAAATATCCTTTGAAAGATCGATCTTCCATTCGATCGAACACGGACCCGCCCACAATGAGGTGCCCGTCATCTATACTTCCCTGGCATTTTATTATTGCGATACCCCGCCATCCGCCACATCGGCCCGCAGGTCAAATCAAACACCAAATCCGGTATCCACGCGGGTCTACTATCCGGATACACTGATCCTGTTTCCCCAGTTACTCGAATATGGCCTGTGGAACGATATCGCCGTGCACCCGGAATGGGCCTACCCCACCGGGGGAGAAAGCTACGATCTCACAGTCACGGATGCCAGCCGCCTCAGGATTTCGCTGAAAGATATCCGGCCGGGCCGATACAGCCTGTTTGCAGATTATGAATCCAACGACCGGGGAGCTGAATTCTCCGTATGGCAGGGACAAACACCCCTCTCCGGCTGGCGATCCACCTGGTCCCGCGATAAGATCCGTTCTCCCCTGGTCAGCCTCGGAGACCTCTCCCTGGATGAGTTCGCCAATACGCTGACCCTCCGTTTTCTGACGCAGGAACACCAGGACCACTTGTTCCTGAACAGGCTGATCCTCGTGGAAAAACCGGCCCTTACCCATCAGTAAAGCCGGCCGTTGCCATATCAACGCATCAGCGTATCCACGACAGGACCGCCCGGAGGATCCGGCTGGCTGAGAACCAGCAAATGGCTGTTGAGAGTCCTGATATACACCGTGTCAAACGAGATCCCGTCCCCGACCAGAAGGGTGGTATCATTTTGCAGAAAATAAATCCCTGAACCGGCCGTACTCTGATAGTAAGTATAGATACTGTCGTTGACGAGGAAATTGAAATAGTCGGAATCCGTCCCCTCGTAACGGAGCGAATCGACGCCAGTGCCGGAGAATTCGTTGATAGATACAAGGTTCCATTTATACTGCAATACCTTTTCGATCGAAGACAGCGAAGGCTGCTCGTGGGAGACCTCCTTTCCGCAGGAATAAATACCAGCCATCCCGGCAAAAACCACAAACAGGATCAATGACTTCTTCGACATGTTACACAGGTTCAATGACTTCTTCAGCATATAACAATGATATAATGATCCGTTTTCTAAAGAGACCTTTACGTCCGTAAATGTAAGAACCTTAATAGTTATCAGATAGTTATCGGTAAGGAAAATAAATATTTATAAATAAGTGAATAATCACTTACTTTTGTAAAAAGAGAGACAAAAACAGCATGCGCACGAGAAACGCGGACAAAGAATTACTGGTCAAACAAAAGGCGATCGAAATGCTGGTCAGGGATGGCTTCGAAGGCTTCAGCATGAACAAGCTTGCGAAAGCCTGCGGCATCTCGGTGGCGACCCTGTATATCTATTATAAAGACAAGGACGACCTGATCGTAGAGATTGCCCTCGAAGAAGCCAAACACATGAGCACGGCCATTCTGAAAAATTTCGACCCCGAAGCACCCTTTGAGGAAGGCCTCAGGCAACAGTGGAAGAACCGCTCGAAATATATGCTGGACAACCCCACCAACTCCCTGCTCTTCGAACAGCTTCGCAGTTCTTCGTATCATGACCGTGTCTTTAAGACCCTCACCGATGAATTCAAGGATACCATGGGCCGGTTCATGAAGAATGCTATTGACAGGGGAGAAATAGAGACATTGCCGATAGAGGCATATTGGTCGGTGGCTTTTGCCCCGCTATACAGCCTCATCCGCTTTCATTCCGAAGGCAGGAGTATTGGCGGCAAACCGTTCACGTTGAGCAACAAGATCCTCTGGCAGACATTCGACCTGGTCGTAAAGGGATTGAAAAAATAATTTTTATAAAATGAGGTCTATGAGTACCGAAACGAACCACATCCTGATTTTCAGGACCAACATCCTGACACCTGCCGATAAGCTGGCCGTTCAACATGCGCTTGACGGCCATCCGCAGATCGAAAAATGGACCGTCGACCTGGACGATATAGACCGGGTGCTCCGCATCGTATCGCGTACGCTCTGCTGCGAAGAGATCGTCCGGCTCGTCAGCGGGCATGGTTATCAATGCACGGAACTGGAATAGAAGATACCCGATAAAAAGATATCCCGTTCGATAAAATATTTAATCCGGCAAAACGTCTCATCCGGTAAAGCAATAGTTCTTCAAATAAAGCCATTCAAATAATGTCATTCAAGTAATGTCATTCAAACCAAGTAAAATCATTCAAATCAAATCATTCAGCGGAATTCTTTAAACGGATTATAAAACCTGTTACAATGGAAAAACAAACCACGCTCGTCCCTTTCACCGGCTACCAGAAATTCCTGGTCGTCATCCTGACCCTCTTGTCCTTTACGGTGGTATTGGACTTCATGGTACTTTCGCCCCTGGGCGATATGCTCATGAAATCCATGAATATCACGCCCGCCCGTTTCGGCCTGGTGGTATCCTGCTATGCATTCAGCGCTGGCATCTCCGGCATCCTCGCGGCAGGCTTCGCCGATAAATTCGACCGGAAAAAACTATTGCTGTTTTTCTACACGGGGTTTATAGCCGGCACCTTTTGCTGTGCCCTCGCAAATACCTATTACCTGCTGCTGGCAGCGAGAGTTGTTACCGGCCTCTTCGGCGGTGTGATCAGTTCCATCTCTATGGCCATCATCACCGACCTGTTTGCCGTCCACCAGCGGGGCCGCGTCATGGGTTTTGTACAGATGGGATTCGCCGCCAGCCAGGTCCTGGGCATCCCGATCGGACTGTCCCTGGCCAATGCCTGGGGTTGGCATTCCGCCTTCGCAATGATTGTCATCCTGGCGCTGCTGATCGGTCTGACCGTCCTGTTTAAAATGAAACCCATAGACAAGCATCTCGCCCTCCAGTCCGACAAAAACCCGTTACTGCATCTCTGGCACACCCTGTCCAACACCACCTATCAGACGGGGTTCCTCGCCATCGCATTCATGTCCGTCGGGGGCTTCATGCTCATGCCGTTCGGGAGCGCCTTTCTGATCAACAATATTCATATTACGCAGCAGCAACTGACACCGGTCTATATGCTCACCGGCATCGCCTCGATCTTCATCATGCCGCTGATCGGAAAGCTAAGTGACAAAATAGACAAGTTTGTGCTCTTTACCGCCGGCTCCTCGCTGGCCATCATCATGATCGTTATTTACACCCACCTGGGCCCCACCCCACTCTGGGAGGTGATCGTCATCAATATGATCCTCTTCATGGGCATCATGAGCCGGATGATACCCGCCACCACGCTCAACACCAGCATACCCGAAATGAAAGACCGCGGCGCCTATATGAGCATCACCTCATCCTGCCAGCAGGTCGCGGGCGGCATCGCTGCGCTCTGCGCCGGGTTGATCGTCACCCAGCCGGCCACAGGAGCCCCGCTCGAACACTATACCACGCTAGGCTATACCGTATCCATCGTGATCCTCTGCTGCGTCGGCCTGCTGTATCGCGTAGATGTATTGGTGAAAAAGAAGGCAGCCATCCTAAAAGACAAGGGCATGAAAAGCGAACCGGTGCCGGTCGCGGTCATGGAATGAGAAAGAGGCCGCTACCTCACCAGCACCATGACCCCCTTGCGGAAGATCGTCTTGCCGGTATAGTCGACGCCTTCAGCCATCCACACATAGCTGCCGGTGGGCTGTATGCTCCCGCTGACCATGCCGTTCCAGCCCTGGCCCATCTGCTCGGTGCCATACATCATCTGGCCCCAGCGGTTGTAGACTTTGAAATACCGCAGCTTGGCGATGCCCACGGCGATCGGCCGGAAGACATTATTGGTAGGACCGCCCGGGGTAAAGGCATTGGGAACAAAGATATCAGGCAAGGTCTTGAACACCCGCACCAGGACCGTGTCTTCGCCGAAACATCCGTCCGAAGCCGTCGCCCTGACCACGTACCTGACAGAGTCCGTTCCCGCCGCATAGATACCCACCGGGTCGTAAATATCGGGATTGTTCAGATCCGTCGCCGGTGTCCAAAGGAAGGTATCCCCCGTGTCGCTGGAAGTAGCGTTCCACTGCAATGGCTCATTAAAGACCACAGCCGTGTCATTGCCTGCATTGACGACGATGCGGGGAGTGACATTCACCAGGGAGGTATCGAGCCGGGCATTGGGGCAACCCGCATTCAGCACAGACAGCACATACCGGGTCGAATGGAGCGGAGAAGCGACAGGATGAATAAAATACGGCGTAGAAGAGACCGTTCCGTCACCGGCATTGGTCAGCGTAGCAAGGTTTGTCCAGCTGTAGCTGGTGCCGATATCGATCTGCGCATTCAGCGGCGCTTTGTCTCCATAACAGATTAACGTATCCGCCGGTTCTATCTCCGCTTTTGGAAAAGGCACGTCGATATAAGATACGACCGCAACAGAACTGGTATCCGCCGGACATACGCCATTTTTCACGACCACCCGGTAATCCGTTGGCACCGTGATGTTGTTTACCCCATAGATCGAATCCGTCAACACGGGATTGAAATAGGTCCAGTTGACGCCATCCTCGGATAACTGCCAATTGACGACCGTCCCGGTTTCCCCGACCACCGCCAGGTTCGCCTCCTTGTCCTGGTTTTTGCAGATCGTATAGGTGGAAGGCGCCAGCGCCCCGCCCACCGATTTCTGGTACACGAGAATGGTGACACCCGAACTGCTGTCAATGGCGCAGGTAGGGCCGTTTTGTACGAGCGCCTTAAAGGTCGTGGTCTCGGTCAGGTTGCTGGCCGTATACGCCAACCCGGTATTCGGGATCTCCTGGTAGTTGAATCCATCGGTTGTCGAGATCCAGTTCAGCACATTCCCCTGGTTGCCGCTCAACACCAGCTTGTTGGTATTTTCCCCGGCACAGACAGGCTCCCCGCCGCTCAATGCTCCGGGGATCGTCGGAGGAGAAGTCGTGACAACCAGCGTATCCGTGAGGTTGGCACAACCATTCACCTCATGGGCGATGATATTGCCGCCCAGCGTACCCGGGATTACATTGATGATATTGTTGTCCGTCTGATTGGTGAGAACCTGCCAGCCAGCCGGAAAACTCCAGGAATAATTGCCACCGCCTAACGCCGGGATCGAATAGGTCAGGGTGCTGTTGATACAGGCTACCGTATCGCCGCTGATGACCAACCCGGCGCAACTGTTCCGCAACGCGATATAGGCATAGGCAAAATGCCCCCCCGGTATACAGTTGTCGGCCTCGAACGTGAGGCTGACCTGTTGACCGCGATAAGGCGAAAGATCGAAGGTGACTTCCCGCCAACCCTTCGTCCAGACATCCAGCAGATGGCCACCCCCGCCATTCGGGTTCTCATTGGGGGAAGGAGTGCTGCTCTGTTTAAAACCTTCCGCTTCGGCCTCCTGGACATTCAGCGTCGCCCCGGTTCCCCGGTTATCCGCATTGTTCGAGGTGGGAAGATAATAACTCGGCGAAGCACACGTGATGATGCTGTCCTTTGTCTTGAGGGTCGCCGAAAACAACGGCTGCTGGTTTGAGTTATGGGTGCCGTTCTCCAGTACCATGGCGTAGGCATAAGTCATCGTATAAGGCAACTTTGCCGGCCCGGGAGGCACATTGATCAGGTAGCTGATTCCCCTGGTATACCCCCCGGGAGCGCCACTGTTATGCGAAATGGAAGTAGAACCCAGCAATAAGGAATAATTATACGCATATCCGTTTATGACGGGAATGGTGGCAAACCCGCCAAAAGGATCCACACCGGACGAGGTGATGACCTGTATACCGGGAACACCGGATAATTGATATTCATAGATGGTCTTCGCGCCGATCGTACCGACGGGAGCCGCATTCGTCGAATCATAGATATCCCGGATAGAAGCCGTCCCGTTGCCGTTTTTGTTATTACCCGTATAGGCCCACCAATGCGTGAGCGTGCCGAAAGAGAAATTGCTGTTCACCGGACAGGTCTGCGATTGTGCAAATCCGCCGGAAAAAAGAAGCTGGCAAAAACCGAATAAGAAGAATTTCAGCAGATGACCCGGCATGTTGAAAATTTTACGCCCACTTCAGTGAAAATTTTACACTTACTTCAGATATATTATTTTCATAATACATCTTCCGCTCCTCTGGCTCCTCCCCATTCCCAGGCATCCTAACAATACGCTGGAATCCGGGAGAAGGTTTGCTCAAACTAATAGTTATTTAATTATATTTATACGTCCTCCTGAACTTATAAAGGCCGCTAACAATAATTCCAAAAAATGGAAAAAAACCAGTCCCTGTCGCAGCAGATTTTCCAGGTTACCGGGGCTATTCTGGGGTGGCTGGCCGTGCTCGGACAACTTTATCTCATTATACTCAACAGAACGGAATCCGTTGGAGAAACGATCATCCGGTTTTTCAGCTTTTTTACGATCCTTACAAATATACTGGTTGCGTTGTGTTTTACAGCCTGTTTGGTAAATAAAGACGCTGGTTTTTTTGCTGCTTTTGCCAGGCCATCAAACATTGCCGCCATAACCGTTTATATTACCGTAGTCGGACTGATATACAACCTCATACTCAGATCCTTATGGGATCCCACAGGTTTGCAGCTGATTGTTAACGAACTGCTGCATTCCGTCATCCCCGTCCTGTTTGTCGTTTTCTGGCTGATATTCATCCCCAAAACAGGATTGACAATCAAAAAGATCGTACCGTGGCTTGTCTTCCCTCTTATTTATATGCTGTTCGTCATCTTCCGGGGCGCATTGTCCGGATTCTATCCCTACCCTTTTATCGATGTCAGGCTGCTCGGGTATCCCCGGTCTTTTTTCAACGCCGCCTTATGTCTCTGTCTGTTCCTGGTTCTTTCCCTGTTGATACTGGCGCTCGGCAACCTGCTGAATAAAAGAAAAAGCCCGCTATGACTCCCTCGCAGGAAAACACCCCGCCACCAAAAGACGAATCACCAAAAGATGAATCACTGAAAGGGAGATTACCGACAACCCGCAAACTATCCCCGAAACAACGGAAATGGATACGGCGGCTGCTCATACTCCTGCTCATACGCTTTGTCATCGGCGGTGTCCTCTATTACATCGTCGTCTATCGTTTTAAGGACCTCGCACAGATCGCCGTCAAAAAGGAATCCCGCGGCCTCTACTCTTTTGATGCCTCCGACGTCGAATTCTCCCTGTGGAAAAAGAGCCTGATCGTGGAAGATGCGGTGCTGCATTGCAACGATACGGTGAACACCCGCCTTCATCATGACCTGCAGGTTCCCCGTATCTACCTATCCATCCTCTCCTGGACCGACCTGGTGTTCCACAAAAAAATAGAGATCGACAGCATGGATATCCAACTGCCCGCCCTCAGGTCTCATGAACATGGGGACCGGCCAGCCGGCCGATCACCACTCAGCCACGGCGCCGACACCACTGCATCCGGCAATTTACCCATAGCTGCCGGCGATAGCACCGGCTTCCAGGCTTCCCGCGTACTCGGAATGCTGCAGAACCTGCTGACCCATCTCCAGGTCAGGGCCCTCGATGTGCGCAACGGCTCGTTTGCCTATAGTAACACAAAAACAAACACCCCCTTCCTCAGCAATAAGATCAATTTCCTCATCAGAAATTTTAAAAGCAGGGCCAATCGCCGGGATCACCTCCTTTCCTCCGACGATATCGACCTCTCCATCGAAGATCAGCAATGGAACCTGCCCGACGGCATCCATTCCCTCGCATTCAAAAGACTGCACTTCTCCGGTAAAGACCAGTTCTTCGAAATAGACTCCTGCCATTTCCACGCCGCCGCCGCCGGAGACCGGAACGAGATCCTCTTCAGTGCAGACAAACTGTTTTTTAACTCCCGTGAATTATCCGCGATCTACGAGAAAGGTGAGCTGCTGATCGATACCCTGATCTGCTTTCACCCCGTGCTGCATCTGCCCAATCCCGGTAAACAGCCGAAGAGAGACAGCTTGGCAGCGCCCGGCCAGACGATACGCCATGTTTTTAAAGACATCAGCTTCAGATATATCGATGTGCGGGAAGGACAGTTGATACTAGGTGCCGGCCCCCGCCCATCGGCCGATAACCAGGCCGGCAATCGGTCCGCTTACGGCACCCAAAAAACAGATCTGCGGATCTATAACCTCGGCCTCCATCCCGACCAGGAACCCTCCATCACCTCCGATAGCATCCAGCTCAGTCTCCGGAAAACCCAATTCCTCACACGCGACAGCCTCTTCGAGCTTAGCATCGACGAACTCGTCCTTCACAACAACGACGTGGTCTTTAAAAATGCCTCCTTCGGCCCTACCGACCGCAACCATGCCGATAAGTCGATCCACTTCACCACCCCCTTGCTCAGGTTGAAAGACATCAGCCTCCAGGACCTCGTAAACAAGAAGCTGAAGGCATCGCGCGCGGAACTGATCGAACCGTCTATAACCCTCGCCGACAACGGCTCAGGTCAGGGATTCGACAAAGACCGCTCCTACAGGGCCGGTCAGTCGAAGCACACAGCCCAACCCGCATCTCTTGACTCCCTGGCGGCGGCGGAAAAAGCCAACCGGGAGATCAGTCACTTTTATACGAACCTCCATGCACTCGGCGAATTGATAGACGTTCCGGACTTCCGCATCGTAGACGGCCAGGTCGACTACCGGTCCACCGGTCGCATACCGGTGTCGATGAAAATGAATAAGCTGAATGCCCAAATCTATCTCGACCACTTCCTCACCAGCGATTCCCTCATCGATATCAAACGCTCTATGCCGGCCCTCACCGTCAAAGACATCGCCGTGGAATCCAAAACCGTAAAACTTCATATCGAAGACTACCACTTCCAGGGATCCAACCGGCACAATGGCGCCGGTCATATCAAGCTCTCCCTGGCAAACGGAACCACACTCGACGGAAAAGATCTCTACTGGGAGATATTGGACTGGGATCAGTATCAACGATACAGGATCATCATGATTGAGACTCTGAAAGCAGGAGAACTGATCGTCAACCTAAAAAAAACCAGCGCTGCCCCCGCCGCCAACGCCTCAACCGCGTCATCACCTGGCTTATCCTCCGACTCGTCGGCCAATTCATCACCCAACTTATTACCCAACTTGTCACCCAATCGATCAGCCAATCGATCAGCCAACTCTTCACCCAACAGATCCCGCAGGAATCTCCCTGCCGTCCATATCGGAAGGATCGACATCGGCCGGCTGGCCTTTTCCACCAGTTCGCCCGACCAGGACATCCGCCTGGGCGCACGGGAGATCTGCCTGGACGAGGTCAATACAAACCGGAGATTCTTCACCTGGAACAATATAGAGGGGCAGTTCGATTTTGTCTCCCTGCGTAGCGGAAATACCAAAGCATCTATCGGAAAAATCTTCTTCGACAACGCATCGGAAAGCATTTTGCAAGACCTGAACGGGGAGATAAAAATCCGTTCCCGGGCGGCAACCCGTTCACCGGAGTCCGAAGGATCCGTTCATATACAGATACCCCGGCTCCGCCTCAACCTGCCCATACGGTCCACCGACCCCACCCAATGGCAGCTCCTCTCCCTGACCATGGATCAGCCCGTTATCGAGGTTCATAAAAATCAGCCCTCAGCAAATAATTTGGAAGCGCAAAAGAAATCGCCGCCATTCAGCCTGCCAGTAGCCATCCACACAAACAAAATCGACATCAATAAAGCACATATCCGTTATATCTCCGGGAGTCCGAAAGACACGCTGTCATTGTTAGCAGACCTGGACCTTCATCTCAAAGACCTGCAGACATCTAAAGACGGGAACAGCTGGTTTCAATTCCAGTTGGCGGACGTGGACATCGCCGCCCTCCACCTCGACAAAGACCGGCTGGCACTCGACCTCCCGCACGCCACCCTGCGTTTGCAGAACGGCAGCGCACAAAAAGTCGACAAAGGCAAAACCGCCTTCAACGCCGACCTCTTGCTCAAATGGTATGACTCTCGTCTGAAAATCGCAAAACCGGGTAAGATGGAACTTTTTTTGGAAAACCTATCCGGAAGCTTCCACACCGAGGGATTCTCCTCCAACGCGGCAAATCCCTTATACGCCGGGAATCCGGAAAACATGGGGAATACCGGAAATAAGGGACGGGTCTGGGCTGCTCTCGCCGAAAAGCTCACCCTCCACAGCGGAAAGCTCTTTTATAAATCGAAAAACACGACCCTGCAGGCCGCTTCGCTGAAATGGCAGCCGGAAGAACGGATCTTCTCGCTGGGATCCTTTAGCGTGAATCCCAACCTGAGCATGGACGAGACTTTTAAGAAAGAAGGAGCCTGGCAATCCGACTACATGCTCGTCTCCGGAGACCTCATCAACATCCACGGCATGTATTGGAACCGGCGCCCCGGCGACACCACCCTCTCTGTCCGGAAAATCGAAGTCGAAGGCGTCAGCCTCGCCACTTTCCGGGATAAACGCATGCCCTTTAAACATGGTGAAGAAAAACCGATGCCTACCAAACTGATCAACACCATCCCCTACCCGCTACGCATCGACACGGTGACCATCAGCCGGAGCAACGTCACCGTCAACGAGATCGCGCTGATCACAAAAAAACAAGGCACCGTCCCCTTACAGGATATCAACGCGACCATCACCCATATCAGCAATTATGACCACGGGGACGATAGCCTCACCATCATCGCCAGTATGAAAATGCTGAACAACAATATCCGCCATTTTTATTACCGGGAATCCTATGCCGACACCCTCTCGGCCTATCGCCTGAGCCTGAACGCTTCTCCGATGGAACTGCCCAGTTTTAACAAGGCCACCGTCCCGCTGGCATCCGTCGATGTGGAGCAGGGCCGGTCCGACACCCTCTTTGCACAGTGGGCAGGCAACAAATATGCTTCCTTCGGCAGCATGAACTTCCATTACAAAGACCTAAAAGTAAAACTGCTCGACCCGTCCGATGCGGAGAGGAAGACTTTCCTCCTGGCCCTGGAGAATGCCCTGGCCAACAGCATCGTGCTGCATAAAAACAATTCGAAAGAATCCTATGTATTTTTTGAAAGGGATCGCGAGAAGTTCGTATTCAACTACTGGGTGAAATCCGCGCTGAAGGGCACGCTCTCCAGCATCGGGCTGAAAAGCAACAGGAAATACCTGAGACAATATAAAACACTCCGGAAGACCTATCCCCTGCCCGAAGCAGGCAAAGATAAAATTCAAAAAAAATAATCCAGTCCCCCTCAACACCACTCGCACCCGGGGCCGCAGACCACAGCCCCGCCTTCTCCGTCCGCCCTTCTCCCCGGCGACACCGCACCCGCCCGCGCCATCTCTTCTTCCGTCATCGCCCGCCCCATCCATAGCTCACGGCCACCGGGAGCCCTCACCTCCAGGACACGGACCCGTATAGATAGCGTCTTCCCCGCCCAGGGATTATTTCCATCCAATATGATATAGTCCGCGCCGATCTCCTGCACTACCCACTCCCTTCCCTCCCTGTCGTCGGGCGCCACCCCTTCGACGCCTTCCTCATCATCAAGCATTACCGTCTCGCCTATCTGCAACGGAATCTCCGATTCCGCAAAGAGGGCTGGAGAAACCCTCCGCTTCATTGTCTCATCCCGGTATCCGAAAGCGCGCCCCGGTTCCAATACCAGATCGATCTCGTCGCCCGCCTCCCTGCCTTCCAGCGCCTCCTCCACAGCCGGTAAGAGAAAGCCCGTTCCATGCAGGTATAACAGCGAATGCCGGCCTCCTTCCCCTTCTTCCTCCGTCGACTCAAGAACCTTTCCCTCCTCATCCCTGATGAGCAGGCTGATCCTGACAACCCTATTCCAGGATATTTTCATACTATATTCATTGCTCACTACTCACCACTCCCCGCTCCCTCATCCGTTAAAGCGGATCTCCAGCGCCTGCCCCTCTCCGATCCGAATCCCTTCGTCCCCGCCGGCAGCGGTACCGCCAGGCGCAATGCTACCACCAGCCTTAGCGCTCGCGGCCGCAGCACCGGCAACCCCGCCGCTCACCCGAAACACCCACTCTCCACCCGTCATCTGATGCGAATTCCTGACGGCCTTACCATCCAGGGTAATGACCACCCCATCCGGTTTCATCCCTGCCGGCACTGCCACGGCGACGGATCTCAGCGACAGCGAACCGTGCTTCACCTCGATCCGGTGTAGATTCTTCCCGGCCTTCCGCTCCTGCCGGTAAGAACCCCAGCCTTCGGCAGCCGTAAACGGCGCCTTGAAAAAATCCGACCCCAGACGCGGCGCAAACCCGATATGCCCGCGCGGCCCGTGATAGGTGAACCCGCAGGCGGAAATAAAGGTCCCATAGCTGGCCATCGCCCGCGCATAGTGATCGCTGCATTCGATCTCGTTGAAAGGGTTCCGCTTATAGGCATGGTAGCGGTCATGGATACTCTTTGTAAGGATCAGCGCCTCCTCCGTCATCCCCTCCGCCATCATATGCGCCGCCACCTGGTGCTCGAAACCGCTCATACACTCGCTGAAATAGCCCAGCTGCCAGGCCTTGGCATCTTCCCCATACGGCTTCTCCTCTTTTAGCGGGTTTGTATTCATCACCATGCCCCCGTCCCCCGCAAGAGCATAGAACCTTCCCCCCGGGTGGTCTTTGATATAAGGACCCACATCGGGTTTGTAATTGTATTTCCAAAGTGCCCGTAGCGCGCTCACAGTCTTGTCCTTGTCGAGCACCCTCCCCAAACCGACCTGCCAGGCCCAGGACTGTCCATATACCTGGTCGATATGACAGGTGTTGTAGGATCCGATACTCTTCCTGCCCGCCACGGGATCAGGCCGGTGGATAAAATATTCTCCGTTGAACAGGTATTGTTCCATGTTCCTCCTGCCTTTTTCGACATACTCCCGGCATGTCCTGGCGAATTCCACATCCTTCATCTCTGCGGCCATCTCCTCACCCGCCCGGGCAGCCGCAATACACAAGCCCACGATCCAGGAGATCTCCCCCTTCCAGACGGCATCCAGCGTATTTTCCAATGGCGTGTCTTCCATACCGTCCTTATTCTTATCCTGCGCCAACAGGAATACGACAGTCTTCTTTATATTGTCCCAGTTATTCTTTAGGAAACCGTCATTCGCGCTCATCTGGTGCTCCCGGTAAAACCGAAGGATCGTCCCGGCCTGCCCGTCGATAGCCGGATGCATATTCGCTTCGCCCCGGAAACCCATGCCTCCGTCGGGAAGTAGCGAGATACCGAGATCCACCCGTTGACGAGTGTCCCTCTCCAGCGCGGGGAAAACCCGCCCCGCCGCCTGTGCATACTGCCAGACATGCGTACAGGTCCCTTCGCAACAACCGACCCCTTCCCATGCATAAAACCTCCCCGACGACAGCCTGTGGGTCGTGGTGGTAGCCAGGATAGACGTGTTGGCGAAAGTCCGCTCGAGGAACCACCAGGGCAGCGTACTATCATACCAGGTAGTATGCCAGAGCATCGTCTTCTGTCTCAGCCATGTATATTTCCCCGCGACATAGTTAGCCACGGCAGCCGCATCTTCAAAATGAACGGTATAATATCTCCCCCGGTCCGGAATTGCGCCCAATACCAGGTTCGGCATATGCCAGGCGATCGCAAAATCGCTGGTAATGCTTCCCGCAGCAGGCACTTTAAAAGAACGGGACAGTATCGCAATGGGTGCGTTTTCTTCTTCTTTCAGAAATCCGCTTAACAGACCGGGATCCGGACCCGATGGCAAAGACCCATCCTGCTTCGGGGCAGCTTTCCTGACATCCTCCAGCGAAGCATAACAACGGGTAGTCCCGGAAAGAGACACAAAGGCCAACGTCCCAAAATCGGCAGCCTGCCGGATCTCCGCATGATCTGAACTTGCCTGCAATGACAGGCCCTCATAGGAAGCCCTTTTGTAATGGGCTCCTGACAGACCGGCCTCACGGGGCCCATCGCCCCCCTTTGACCCTCCACCCGCTTTAGGCCATCCGGCCGGTTTCAGCGGCCCCAGGGGCTGATTGCTCCTGCTGAAATCCTTTTGCTTCTTCGCCGTCTCAGGCAAGATCCGGTTCTCGACCCACCCAACGACGCTTGCCTCTATTTCTTTATCCGAAAGATTCTTTACCTCTATCGATTGCACCGTCACCGGCAAGCCGCTATTCAACTCGTCGCCGGGAATAAAGGGGGAAAAGGCCTTCACCTCGACAACCACCGGCAAGCCCTTCTGGGAATACCGGATCGTAGCCACCGGGTAGGTAGCCTCGAATTCGATCTCATCCCAGTCTTCATGCTGCAAACGTTTCACGATCGTCTCCCCGGCTTTCCAATCCCCATTATGCTGCTTCCCGGCCGGCTGACGGAGAATCAGGGCAAATCCCTGCTGGAACGGGCTCTCCTGAACCGCAGGCTCGAGGTACAGCGTCCCGCAGGTATTGCTGATCTCGTTTATGTTGAAACCCTCCAGTTTGATAGGTAGTATCTTGGGGATAGCGCCTGCCTGGTTCTTATTGAAAACATCCCAGAGCCACAACCGGCCGTCACCGCCGAGATACACATTGCCGCAACAGATCCCGCCCACCGGCATGCCGATATAACGCAGCTCCTGCCTGCTTTTACGATAGACGGTCGCCTGCCCCCTTTCATAAAGAGACCGCACCCACGCCGGATCGAACTTCTTATCATGAGGAACGCCATTTGGAGAGAAATCATTCGCCGTGAATGGACCCGCAACGGGAATAAACCTGGAGAACCCCGCACCCGCCGCCAATAATCCTGACTGTTTTAAAAAGAATCGTCTTTGCATATGCCTGTCTGATTAGATTCGCTGATTTAAATTTTTCAATCCTCAAAAACCTTCCCGGTTTCCCGGGATCCCATACCCATTTTCCTGAATCCTAAATGTAATAAATGAGAGCCAAAATCCCCTCCTCAAACTTATTACACGGAAAATCCGGAAAAATGTACTTTTGATCCCTATAACTAATTGATACGCATGATCTGGTATGAAGATGAAGTCAAAAGGGTCGAAAAAGAAAGAAGCAAGCTGAACTACGAACCCAGAACCCTTTTTTACGGAAGCTCCTCCATCAGGCTCTGGGAGACTTTATATGACGATTTTAAGGAATACCAACCGGTGAACCTCGGATTCGGCGGATCCACGCTGGCCGCCTGCGACTGGTTCTTCGACCGCATCCTGTCCCCCTATAAACCCGAACGCATCCTCTTCTATGCGGGCGATAATGACCTGGGCGACGGCAGAAGTCCCGAAGAAGTTTTCATCTTCTTCCAGCAATTGACCGTTCACCTGGAGAAACGCTTCCCCGGCATTCCCTTTTCATTCCTTTCCATCAAACCCAGCCCCGCACGGTGGAGTATCATCGACCAGATCAAATATGCAAATAGCCTCATAAAAGACGCCATCGACCAGGCAGGCCCTCCCTATCAGTACGTTGACCTCTTCGACAGCATGCTCGACCCCGGCGGCCGGCCAATCCCCGATCTGTTCGAAACCGACAAACTCCACCTCAGCAAAAAAGGCTACGAGCTATGGCGCGGCATCCTCCAAAAACACCTCGTTCTAAATATTCAAAATTCCGTAACACCGATTTAACAATCATCTCCGTTTTTTCCTTTCATTTGTAATGAAATGAACAGGGAATATCAAAAATGGTTTAGCCCCGCGCTGGACAAAGACATGGAGTTGCTGGTATTTGGGCATGCCGGCCGCCAGGTCCTCTTCTTCCCAACCCGCACCGCCCATTTCTACGACTACGAAGACTGGAAGATCATCGACGCCCTGAAAGACAAAATAGAAGCGGGCCTTCTCCAGGTCTTCTGTGTCGACAGCATCGACGCGGAAAGTTTCTACGCCACGATCCCGCCACCCGATAAAATCCGGCGCCATCTCCAATACGAACAATATATCATCCACGAAGTCCTGACTCTTATTTCCCGGAAATACGCTCCACCCCCTCCTTCCGGTGACGTGCCCCCGATCGCCCCTTCTTCGCATACCCATGCCCACATACACACCCACGCTCACACCCGCCGGACAGGTCTCACCGTTGCCGGCTGCAGCCTCGGCGGCTACCACGCCATGAATATCGCCCTCAAATACCCGCAATATTTTGACAGGGTGCTGGGCATGAGCGCACGCTACGACCTGAGCCTGTCCACCGAATCCTTCCCCGATCTTTTCAACGGCTACTTCGACGAGAATATCTATTACAACATGCCCAGCATGTATCTCCCCAACCTCGCCGACGAATCCATGCTGGAGCCGATACGCAAACTGGACATCACCCTCGTCGTGGGCAGGGAAGATCCCTTCTATGAGAACAACCTGCACTTCAGCGCGGCCCTTACCGCCAAACACATCCCGCATCACCTGTACGTCTGGGAGGAAGAAGCACATCGCCCCAGGTATTGGAGAGCCATGGTACAGCAATACCTCTGATAGGTCCCACAACAAAGAGGTCATCCCCCAAAACAAGGGAATGACCTCTGATCGAAAATCTCCTTTTTATTGCTTTGACGATTCTATCCTAATGACCAACCTTGATACTCCTCTGCTCGTCTTTTTGATTGACATTCCGGATCACCACCTCGACCCTCCTGTTACACTGCCTTCCCGCTTCCGTCTTGTTATCACAGATGGGATTGTCCTTTCCGAAACCACGTGCTACCAGGCGGGACTTGTCGACCCCATGTGCGATCAACGCCTCTGCGACTGCCGTTGCACGGGCTTTTGAGAGACGTTTGTTGACGGCTACGCTGCCCTTGCTGTCCGTATATCCGTCGACATAGAAATTCGAATTGCTGATCTGTTCATTCATGACACCTGCCGCATGGGCAAGAATGGTATCGGACTGCGGACGGATGGTAGATTTGCCATAGTCGAACAGGATGTTCTTGAAATCCGCGGTGATCTGTACGACGACTTTTTCCACCGGGCATCCTTTCGTCGACGCAGGACCGGGATCGTTGGGACAAAGATCCTGGTCATCGGGGATTCCGTCACCATCGGTATCCGGAACGGGGCATCCCTGATATTTGGCGACACCGGGTACCGTCGGGCATTTATCGTCCTTGTCAGGGATACCATCCCCGTCTGTGTCGGGACAACCATTAAACTGTTTCAGACCCGGTACCGTTTTACACGAATCTTCTTCATCGTTGACGCCATCACCGTCCGTGTCGGGGATCGGACATCCATGATAACGCGCCAAACCCGGAACCGTCTTACAGGAATCCTCTTCGTCGTTGATGCCATCCCCATCCGTATCGGGAATCGGGCAGCCCTGGTATCTCGCCAGACCAGGAACCGTCGGGCATTTATCGGCATCGTCGTAGATGCCGTCTTTATCGGTGTCGGGTTTGTGCTTCTTCTTGTACTGCATACCGAAATGAAATCCCACATGAAGATCCGCCTGCTTAGAATCGTGTACGAGTGCAGAAAGTACGCTTCCGGAGCCCACAAAGAACGGGCCGACCCGGAACGCCACACCTGCGTTGAATTTTGTCAGATCATTATAGCTCAGCGGCAGTTCTACGCTGAACATCTTATTTTCCCAGCGCGGGGTAAGACTATAGGCGTTATAATAATATAGCGACAGCGTACCCGTCCGGGTAGTCTTAAACTGGCCGGACGCATTCAACGCAAAACCTCCCGCAAACAGATAATCTATATCGGTATGGATCGTCGTAGGGAGATTCACATTATAGGAATTGCTTTGCGGCGCCCCGCTGAAATAAGGACTCGCATCAAGAATGGATTTATATTGGCTTACCGACTTCCCGGCAAATTGACTTAATCCAAAAGTGCCTGCGGGAGCGGCCGGAATGTCGACCGTATAATCGGCAGCCTGGTTGGAACTCCTTCCAAAACTGATCCGCCCGACATCCAGCAGGGAAGCGGATATCTTCAGCCTGTATTTGTTGGCAAAACGATCTGTTTGATACATGGAATAATCCGCGGACGGCCGGTATTCATAAACGAACCCGATATCCCCCCCCGCGCCGTGCCCGTTGAACTTAAAAAAATCGCTGAATTTGTAGTCGCTGAAATTTGCAGCCGTCGCATTCAACGCCAGGCCACCGGTTGCCGATGTGAGATACGTATTTCCAGGCCCGGCTACCGTGCCCGAAAAGTTTGTCGTCGTCAGATAAGAATCCGCCGTGCCCGCAATATACTTCAAGGTAATACCACCCTTAAAAAAATGATGGCTGCCCTTATTGGTAAAGACCTGCCCGACAGATCCTCCTATTTCTGTCCAACCTGTCGCATGGACCAGCATATTTGAATTAAAATTAAATGGGATCCCGGCCGTGGTCGTGCCTCCGTCTATCAATGTGCTGGCAAGGTTGCCGTTGATATTATTCCCATTTGCAAAGACTCTTGAACGCGTGGTAAATGCCAGCGAGGTCTTCGGGCTCAGACTAAACATCACCGAAGGCCCCAGCACATCTACATAAGACAGGCTGTTGACATTTCCATTTCCACGCAGTAATTTCGATTTCAGCGAATCGGCATTGAAAGACCGGGTGATATCACTAAACCGCAAGCCAGATTGGTTGGTCCCCACAAAGCCATTGATCGCAAAGACATTGACATCCCATTTATACCGGTTATCCGCAATGTTTGCAGGATTGAAAAATACGCCGTTCACGCCTGAATAATTACTCGTACGATAGCCCGGAAAGCTCTGTGACTTTACGGCATGCGTACCTAATAATAACAAGGAGAGGCCACTCAAAAAAGATCTTAAAAAGTTAGCAATTCTCATGACATAAGTTTTGATGATAAAAAACGATAATACTCAATTATCATACCTTCAGTATTTTAAGCATCCGGAGATCATTTTCTGAAAATGTGGGGTATTGATTGCACAATCGCACCGTTAAGCATGCCACCCGCCGCACATACGTTTAAGGATTTTACCGAAGGAGCAGGTATTCGCTAAACACAGCTGCATCCCGGCAATTTTATTTATCCTATCTTCCACAAACGAACCCATCAACCTGAACAAGAATATCAGACAAATGAACGCTCAACAAGAAAGCAAAAAGCGATTTCCACCCCTGGACCAGGTCAACTGGGGAATGATCGGCGTAGGCAATGTCACCGAAAAGAAAAGCGGCCCCGCCTTTAACAAGATCCCTCATTCGGCACTCGTGGCCGTCATGGGCAGAAACGCCGAAAAAGCCGCCGACTATGCCCATCGTCACGGTATCGCAAAATGGTATGACGACGCAGACGCGCTTATCGCAGACCCCGCCGTCAACGCCATCTACGTCGCCACGCCACCGGACTCGCACCTGGAATATGCCGCTAAGATCATGCGTGCAGGCAAGGCTGCCTATATAGAGAAACCCATGGCCCGGAATGCCGCCGAATGCGAAGAGATGAACCGTATAAGCCGGGAGACTGGCTCCCCGCTTTTCGTAGCCTACTACCGGCGGGTGTTACCCTATTTCGTGAAGTTGAGAGAACTGATCGACAGCCGCGTGATCGGAGATCCCCGCTGTGTGAATATCCGCCTTCACTGGCAACCTTATGACGAAGAAATCGGCCCCAATCCTCAACCGCGCTGGCGCGTCTTTCCCGAACTATCCGGCGGCGGCCATTTTCACGACCTGGCCTCGCACCAGTTCGACTATCTCGAATATGCCTTCGGTCCTATCAAATACGCAGCCGGTATCGCCCGCAACCAGGCCGGCCTCTACAAAGCCGATGACATCGTCGTCGCAAACTTCGAATTCCAGTCCGGCATGCTGGGCACCGGAAGCTGGTGCTACACCGTGAACAAGGAGCAAAGAGTCGACGAAGCGGTGATAATAGGCTCCCTGGGGAGGATCATTTTCTCATTTTTCGAAAAATCCACGATCCGGGTGGAGACGGCAGACGGTGCCGAAGAGTATAATATCCCCTATCCCGAACACGTTCAGCAACCCCTCCTCGAAGAGATCGTAAAAGAACTAAGGGGACAGGGGAAAAGTCCCAGTAACGGAACAACCGGGGCGAGGGCCAGCGCGCTGCTGGACCGGATCACGGCGCGGATTGGATAGTGGCCAAAAGCAGCATCGCCGGCGGCCAGACCCGGGATTAACAGACCATCGGGGACCGGAACACCCGCTCCCCGGAAGAGCCGGGACGGGACCGGTGGAAACCGGGGCCGGAAAGCGGCGGATTGTGGCATGAAAATAGCTTGGTGTAACGGAAAATTATTTTCTACCTTTAGCAGATCAATGAAGACATTCCTGTTTTTGAATGTCAACTTTTATTTTAAAAAATACTAACAATGAATCTTTTTGTAGCAGGGCTTCCGTATGATGTCGATGACCAGGAATTACAGGCAATTTTTGCAGAGTTCGGTGCCGTGAATTCGGCAAAGGTGATCCTCGATAAAGAGACACGAAAAAGCAGGGGTTTCGGTTTTGTAGAAATGCCTGACAAAGCGGAAGCAGAAAAAGCTATCCAGGGCCTCGACGGAGCACAACTGGAAGGCAAGACCCTCGCCGTAAAAGAAGCCGAAGAACGCAGAAGTGGCGGCGGTGGCGGTGGTTACAAAGGCGGCGGCGGTGGCGGCTACAAAGGTGGTGGCGGCGGTGGCTACAAGGGTGGCGGCGGTGGCGGCTATCGCGATGGCGACAGAGGAAAACGCTATTAAGACCGGTTATTAAGAAAGCGCGAAAACGCTGACAAGATATTTCCGCATATTCCGGAGTATAAAGCCTTAGTCCGCGTGGGCAATGGCTTTATACTCTGTTTTTTTACACCCCGGATGGGTTGATCGTACTGCCAGGCACAATTTGTCTTGCACAATGGGTTGCTATTGCATGCCCTGCCACCTAGAGCATCTTTTCGATAAACGGGTTAAAGGCCTTCGAGACCACCCTGACCCTGGATCCCGGCCTCAGGGAGGCCGCTTCCTCAGCGGTGCACACGATCTTCACGAGGTCCCTGCCGATCAATACATCGGCTACATAGACCACATCTTCCCGCCGAAGGCTCAATACCTCCCCCGTAAATTGGAAATGACCGCTGACCCGGCGATCGGAAAAAACGGCAAATGGCTTTCCCTCTTTTTTCACACGGCCATCTTCCAGCCATACTATATGATCGGATACACGCACGATCTCTGAGAGATCATGACTGACCAGCAACAGAGTCAGGGGATACCTCCGGTGGACGCTGAGGATATAGTCCTGCATCCTCACCCTCATATCGTGATCCAAGGCGGAGAAAGGCTCATCCAGCAGCAGCAGATCGGGATCCCTGACCAATGCCCTCGCCAGCGCGACCCTTTGCTTTTCCCCACCCGACAAAGTACCTGGGCGACGGGACAAAAAGGACTGCAATTCCATCAACTCCGTCAATTCACCGATACGATCCGCGCGCTGCCCCTTCTCCAACGCATAGACCAGATTCTCTTTCACCGTCATGTTGGGGAACAGCGCCTGTTCCTGGAACACATAGCCGATACGCCTCGCCTGCGGCGAAAGATCGACCCCGACATCTTTCTCCTTCCCCCCTCTCTCTTCTTCCTTCGCCGCCTGTTCGCTCCCTCCCCGAAACCATACTTTCCCGTTCACTTCGATCGATCCCCCGTCCGGCTTCATAAACCCCGCCAGCATATTGAGCAGGCTAGTCTTCCCGACACCCGAACTGCCATAGATGGTGATCAGTTGACCCGCCGGGAGGTCGCAGTCGATCTCCAGCGACTTCCTGCCGCCGGGAGATTGAAGGCTCTTATGCAGATGGATCCGGATCATCGGGAAAGCGTGCCTTTGAATTTTTGGTTGACAAGATACACCGTCAGCACGATGCAGAAACTGAGCAGAAACAGCAAAATGGCCTCCTTACCCGCCGCACCATATTGCATCATCTCCACATGGTCATAGATCGCAATGGACGCCAGCCGCGTCTGACCCGGGATATTGCCCCCGATCATCAGCACTACCCCAAATTCCCCGATCGTATGCGCAAAACTCAATACGATACCCGTGACAAGTGAAGACCGGATATTCGGTAACAGGATCCTGAAAAGGGTGGTCCGCCCCGACTTGCCCAGGGAATAAGAGGCCTGGCGAAGCTCTGCCGGCAGCGATTGCAACCCTGCCTGGATCGGTCCCACCATAAAAGGCAGGCTATAAAGCACCGACGCGATCACCAGGCCGCCAAACGAAAATGCCAGCCGTATATCGAAATGATCCTGCAGGAACTTTCCAAACCCCGACAGGGGGCTGAAAGCCAGCAACAGGTAGAACCCCAGCACCGATGGCGGCAACACCAGCGGCATCGTCACCAACGTACCCAGCAGGATCCTCAACCGGGACTTCGTATAGGCCAGCCAGTAAGCAATCGGGATCGCCGCAAGCAACAGGATACCCGTGACGATAAACGCCAGCTTGAAAGACAATATAAAAGGTTGGGGATCGATCATCTCTTCCGCCTCGGTTTTATTTTATTTTGGACGCGACAACAGGATCTCATCCCTTTTCTCAAGTCTTTTTCCATTTGCGCTCCGTTTGCACCTCATCCGCCCCCTCTGCACCCCAATCACCACCCAATTCTCACTATCAGCCACTCACTATTCAATTCCCAATTCTCACCCCCCGCCACTCGCTACTCACTCCTCATCGGCCTCTACCCCCTCCCCGCTGACCATTCTCCGCCAACTGCTTCCCACTCATCATTCATTACCGATTATTCACTCCTAATCCTCTATTTACTACTCGCTCCTCTCCACTCACTATTCACCACCCGCCACTCACTTTTCCCCACCTTCTATTCCCCACTCACTACTGACTACTCCCCTCTCCCACCATCACTTCATTGGTCTTCACCAGGGCCAGCACCTCATCCCCCGCTTTTAGCTGCAGCTCATCCACCGCACCCGCGGTAATGACCGACCCGATCTCCTGGTCCTTCCACCGCATTTTTATCAGGGACAGCAAGGCGCCTACCTCTACGGATTCTATACGGCAGGGAATCCTGTTGCGGATGCTCAGCCCCCCCTGCCAACCCTTTGCTATTATCGTCTCGGTCTCCTTAAAAAGGATCTGTACATTCTTGCCGGGAGCCAGCAGCGGATTGGCGTCCGGCGTATCGATCACAATGGCATGCAAGAGGAGACCGCCGGAGCCGACGGTTATCAGCGAGAGATTACCCTCCGTCCGGATCTCCGTTATCGTCCCGGTCAAAATATTCATACGGTCAGGGCATTATTTCTATGGAAGAGATTTCGCTAAGCCGGATCGGGTGGATCTGCGCATTGAAAAAATGCGTCTTGCTGCCCACCAGCGCGCTGTCCTTCAACAGGACCGTATTGGCGTAAAAAGACGTTCGGCTATTATCCGTCTTTGTAATACGGATGCCGGTCCGGTAGGTCACAGGCAAGGTCTTTGTCGCACCCTTTTTATCGACGACCTGTAAAGTCTCAAGGTTGTTTCCTTTCACCGATTCCGGATTGCCGATATAAGCCTTCCCTTCGACGGAACTATTCCTGAGTTGGTCGGTCAGGCTTTGTGTGGAGATCTTATAGACCGCGCAACCGGATAAAAAAATCAGCATTCCCCCAAGCAAAGGAAATATTTCTTTTCTCATATATAAGTCTGGTTTAAAGATAGCTTGTGTCTCATGGCTACCAGGGAACAAGATACCCGTATTTGAGGAACAGCGCGCGCGCCTGCCGGGAATAAAGATAACGATAAAAAGCCTCGGCCGCCGCCGGGTGGTGATCCCTGCCGTAGGTAAGCAGCGCAGCCGACTGGGCGATCGGCGAATACAGCGTTGAGTCCAGCGGGATCCAGCTCCCCTTTCCTTTCATTTCATCCGCCAGCACGATCGACCTCGCCGTAAAACCGATATCGGCGCCTCCGGAGAGGATGAACTGGTTGACCTGGGAAATACTCTGACCGAAGACCAACTTGTCTTTTATTTGCTCATAAAGGCCCAACCGTTTCAGGAAAGCTACCGTAGCCGCTCCGTAGGGCGCCAGGGTGGGATCGGCGACGGCGATTTTTTTTATCTTATCTGACAGTAGCGCTTCCGGGCCGGAGGAGACATTCACATCGCTGCGAAGGGTCCACAGCACCAGCCCTCCCGACGCATAGATGGCCGGCTTGCCCACGACAAATCCTTTTTTATACAGTTCGAGCGGATAGCTGGTATCGGCGGATACAAAAACATCGAAGGGCGCGCCATTCTCTATCTGGGCCGTCAGCTTGCCCGAAGATTCGATGATCACCTCCGGGACGGCGCCCTGCTGCTTTCCAAAGTCGGTAGCCAGCTCCCGGATCACAAATTGCACATTGGCGGCGGCGGCGACCCGGATCGCCTGTGCGTGCGCCGAAGCCTGCCCGGCAACGACCAGGAACAGCAGGAATGCGGCAAACCGGGTGATTCGTTTTACAGTATTCATACCGCGAATTTTGTTTTACTACCCAAAAATCAGGGCCCCCATTTGTCAATCGGCGTTACATTTGACGGAAAATACAAGTTCCCCTTACCGGCAAAACCAAGTCTAAAATAGAATGAATTCCCGAACAAACAATATCCGGACAAACAATAGGATCTTCCTCATTTTTCTGCTGGCAGGTGTCTCCTGGAGGAGCCATGCACAGACCGGCCATAGCGTCAGGCTGGATGAATTGGATATCAGCAAGGTGTACCAGGGCCGGGACCGCCCCCGGGAGATCGGCGCAAGGGCTGAAATTTCAATCGGCAGGGTGCCTTTTTCCGGCGGGCTCCACACCCGAACCGATAGCCGTCTGTATATATCATTGGACGGAAAAGCCTCCACCTTCACGGCCCGCGTGGGCATCGACGACAGATCGGCCAGGGATTCCAAAGCCGAATTTTTCGTGATCGGCGATGGCGCGATCCTATGGCGAAGTGGTATCCTGACCGCATCGCATTCCGCGAAGCCCTGCAGAGTGCCCATCGATGGCATCAGGCGCCTGCTCTTAAAAGTCGACGCCGCCCCCGGGGCTAATGCGCACGTCGATTGGGCCGATGGCCTCTTCTTTTACCGGGGCGCGAGGCCCCTGACCAATTGGTCGCCGGAAGACCTGGTCCTGGACAGACGCCCGTCCGGGCCGGCCCTTCCCCATATCAATGGCGCCATGGCAGTCGGAGTCCGTCCCGGAACACCCTTCGTCTACCCAGTGGCCGTTACCGGGCAAGATCCGGTAAGCATCACCGTGAAAGACTTACCGCCCGGTCTTGTTTTTGACGGCGCCACCGGCGTCATCAGCGGTACCCCGGAAAAACGGGGAGACTACCGGGTGACCTTGCTGGCAAAGAACGGCGCCGGGATGACCCGGCGTACCCTCAGGATCGCCGTAGGCGACAGCCTGGCGCTGACGCCGCCGATGGGCTGGCTCTCCTGGAACGTTACAGAAGGCCTGGTGAGCGCCACCATCCTTGAAGAGATGGCAGACGCATTTGTAAAATACGGGTTAAGGGATGCCGGCTATCAATATATCATCATGGACGACTGTTGGGCCGCCGGAAGAGATCAGACGGGTCATATTTTCCCCGACACGGTAAGATTTCCCGCGGGATTAAAAACGGTCGGTGACTATCTGCATGCGAGAGGCTTCCGGATGGGCATCTATTCCAGCCCGGCCGCCATGACCTGTGCAAGTTATCCCGGCACCGGCGGCCATGAGGCGACCGACGCAGCTACCTGGGCATCCTGGGGCGTAGACTATCTGAAATATGACCTTTGCTCCACACCCAGGGACAGCATCCGCGAGCGATATATCCGCATGGGGCGCCTGTTGGAAAACACGGGACGCTCGATCCTATACGCTCTGGGGGCCGGCGATGAAGGACCGGGCCTGCCCATAGACGCGCATGCGCAGGTGTGGAGGACCGGCGTAGACATCCGGGATCAATGGAAGATGGATGAAGAATGCGGCATCATCGACTGCTTCGACGACCAGGAGCGTCTCGCCCGATATCAGCACCCCGGCATGTGGAATGATCCCGACATGCTGGTGACGGGAATCGATGGCAAAGGCGCCTCCGCAAATGACCTGGGTGCAAAGGGATGCAACGATACCGAATACCGGAGCCAGATGAGCCTATGGGCCCTCCTCAGCGCACCTCTCTTCATCTCCGCCGATGTCCGCCATATCCGGCCTTCCGCACTGAAGATCCTGGCAAACCCGGAAGTCATCGCGGTAGACCAGGATCTCCTGGGTAATCCGCCTGTACGTTTTGGAACCAAAGGAGACCTGGAGGTCTGGGTCAAGGAAATGGAGGACGGCTCCCGGACGATCGGGCTGCTGAACCGGCGGAACAAACCCGCGGCAATGACCGTCAGTTGGTCAGCTGTCGCTTTAAAAGGGCCTCAGCGTGTCAGGGACCTGTGGCTCCGCAAAGACCTCGGATCGCCGGCAACGGGTTATTCCACGACCGTTCCTCCGCATGGGGTAGTGTTGATCCGGGTTTATCCCAAAGAATGACCGGATTACAGTTTGTGCTCCTTCATGTAGCAAATGAGCAGTTTCGTCCATGAGAGAAAGAATCTATGAAACGAAAAAACCTCCAAGTTTAGTCGGAGGTTTTTCAGAGAAATTGAATTTTTAGCTTTTACAGGGCGGATCAGGACAATGGACGGTTTTGGGACATTGGTTTTTTCGACACGGTTTTCATTCGGTTTGGATATATCAAAAGTAAGCCGCTTCCGCATACCAACAATAATAGAAGTCGCGTATACTTTTAAATTAATACTAAGTACTTATCAGCAGGTAAAAAAATTCCCGGTTAGGACAGAAGACATATTAAAAAAGCATAATATCATTAGTGTAAATCTACGAAATCGCGGAAAATTTGTCGTTAGCCCATGGATCGATCTCCGACCGTTTTTCCACTCTTCTGTCTTATTTTTTCTACACTTTTTTGCAGGACTTCCCGAAAGTCGCTCCGCTTTCGCCGAAATTCATCCATTACATGTTGGCATGCTTATTCCTACCATTTGAGAAAAAAACACTATTATGACTAATACGACGAACAAAACCCATCACGCCGCACCGGCGTCAAAAGCCAATGGCAACGGCAAAAATGCCAAAGCCAACGATTCGAGACTGGAAGAATTTTTCCACGAGGAGATCAAAGATATTTACTGGGCCGAAAAGAAGCTTGTCCAAACCCTGCCTAAAATGGCAAAGGCCGCGACCGGCACAGACCTGAAAAATGCCTTCACCGGGCATCTGGAGCAAACAAAGGAGCACGTCGCCCGCCTGGAAAAAGTGTTTGATCTTCTCGGGCACAAGCCACAGGCAAAAAAATGCGATGCCATGGAGGGCATCACCGAAGAAGGCGCCAGCATCATTGAAGACACCGAAGACGGCACTTCTACCCGGGATGTGGCACTGATCCTTGCTGGCCAAAAAGCTGAACACTACGAAATCGCCACCTACGGGGGGCTCGCCCAGATCGCTGCGACACTGGGACATAACGATGTAGCCAAAATTCTCGAGACAACACTCCAGGAAGAGAAGAAAACCGATGCGATGCTGACACAGCTCGCAGAAAGAAGAGTTAACCAGGACGCCAGCGAAGAATAATAGGAGAATAATATACGCAGTCTATATAACGAGAGGGCCGTATTGCGCAATGAAGCGCTCCGGCCCTTTTTGCCACATTCGAACATCACCCCATATTCCCGGGATCCAAATGGGCGAAAAACTGTGTCCGCCAAAAAGGGTCATTCCATATTCTCTCTGCCCACCACCGACAGACCGCCTAAACACCCCGTTCCGCACAGACCTCCTCGGCCAGCCCAAAACTCAGCGTCATGCCCGCCCCACCCAATCCGTTGACGATCGTCACACCCGGCTCTGGGTCATAGATGAAGTCATGCTCGCCGTTGGTCCGCTTCGGATAGATGCCATTCCAGCTCTGGAGAAGCGCCCAGTCCCTGAAACGGGCAAAGCTCTTCATATAGTCGAGTACCAACGCATTGATGAATTGTTTATCGAAGGGATCGAAGGCCAGCCCGTATTCATGACTGTCCCCGATCGTCAGCTCCCCTTCCGCATTCTGAGAGACCATCACATGGACACCCCATTTGATATACTCCGGCATCGTCTCCTCGTAATGTTTCTTCAACCGGGGGAGCGAGGGAGCCACCCCGAAAGCCTTATAATGTACAAGCGAGAGGCCGCCGCAGAGGGAAGGGCCGATACGCCAGTTTCCCGGCTGAGCCTTGAGCCGCATCATCTGCAGCTTGCATTTAGTGAAGAAGTTCTCCGCAAATACCTCGGGGTACAGCGTTTCAAATTCGGCGCCGCTGCAGACAAAGATCTCATCGGCGCTCCAGCTCTCTTTGCCGGAGAAGACACGCGGATGCGTAATCGCCGAGATCGCCTTGTTGAAATGAAAGACCACGCCATATTTCGCGGTAAGATAGGCAGGCAATTTTTCGATAGCCACCCGGGACTCTACGATCATTTCGTCGGCGCTCCAGAACGCCCCTTTTAACCCCGTTGGGTTGACGGCTTCCGACCGGCGACAGGCTTCCGCGGCCCCGATGGCCGCAACGGGCCGCCTGCCTTCGTAGGCGGCGGCCAGTTCCTGCAGGATCTGCCACTCGAGATCGCTATACGCGAGGTGCAGGCTGCCCGCTTCTTCACACCAGAGACCCGATTCCCTGCATACTTCCTTCCAGATGGAACGGGAGAGCAGGGCGCGCTCATAGAGACCTCCGCCGGGCTGCCCCACCGGCCATATCATGCCGAAATTGCGGATGGAAGCGCTGACAGCCCTTTCATTACGCTCAAAGACGGTAACCCGGTAACCTCTCCTGGAAAGACTCAGGGACATGGCCAGGCCTGCGATGCCCGCGCCGATTACAATAGCAGATTTATGCTGCATAACTCGCTTGAATATTTTTGGGAATGGAATAATATTTTCGCCGGAAATAGACGGCCGCGACGATCGTACCGGCAATGCCGAACAGGCTGATGCCGATCACGATATCGATGAAGAAACTCGTCCAGGACAATTTCAGACCGATAAATTGTTTTACGAACAAGACCACCACGCTGCCGAGGTAGCCGAAGGCATCCGCTATATAGATGATAAAGCCCACATTCCCGGTGATCTTATAGCTGGCGATCATCCGCTCGAAATACAGACAGTTGAATGGCACATAGCTTAGGTACAGACCCGTTCCCACCAGCGTCATCCATGCCACGGGGCCGATCCAATGATAGGCGAAAAACAAGGTCGACACAAACGCGATGACATAACCGCCGATGATGATATAGTGGTTGATCATGAACGCCTTGATATTGCTCTTTACAAGGACCAGCAGGCTCATGCAAAGCAGCACGACCAGGGAGACGGGGACCTCCGTCTGCGTGAAGATGGCGGCATTCTGGCCGAAACCCATCTCCGTCCAGAGTTCGTTGGCGAAATTATCCCTGAAATCCCGGAGCACCGTCAGCAACACATAGGTGGCGACGATGATGATGATCCCGGGCAAAAACGTGGCGACAAAGGTCTTGCGATCGGCAGCCGTCATCGGCTTGCGCACACTCCTCAGCTTTATATCCTCGGCCGTCGGCGGAGGGACCTGGTTCAGCAGCCAGGTCAGCACCAGCATGGGTAAAACAAACAAAGCGCCCGCGACAAAAGGCATCCACATCTCGCTGATATGCCAGTCCACGACGACCGCCTTCCCGACGCTCTTCACCACGCCCGAGGAGAAACTGAAAGTGGTACACAACACAGCTCCCATAAACTCCGTCGCCTTGCGGCCCTCGAGATAGCCGAACACCAGGCCCCAGACCATACCCAACGGGAAACCGTTGATCAGCAGAAACACGATACTGTAGGGGACCGGAGTGATTGCGAAAAACAGCAGGGCCACCCAGGCCACCAGGATCAGCCGGACGATCATCGAGGCCCTCTTTTCCGGTTGCATGCCGGCAATCAGCCTGATGCCATAGAATTTGCTGAGCATATAGCCGATCACCTGCGCCGTCACCAGCCAGACCTTATAATCGATGCCCAGGAAATGATACCCCGCGAATCCCGCGGAAGTGAAAGGCTTCCGGAAGGCATACATACAGAAATAGACCCCAAAGGAACACAGGGCGGCATAGATGGAAATGAACCAGGATGGCATCCTGCTCAGTTTTTGCTGAAAAACGGGAGAAACAAACATCCTTGATTTATTTTTTTTAGCGATTATCACTTCCATGCCACTGAATACCTGCCGAGACGACCGAACATTTGCGATACAAACAGCCTGTAACTAAATACGTCGATCTAACCGAGATCTGACCGAACCCGAAACCACCGGACATCCACCGGACATCCGGCACCAAAGTACGTGCTATTTGATTAACGAATGCCCCGACTTCCCGGTCTTCCCTATTATATTATCATTAATATATCTGTCACCGCCCCCGACCACTCACTATTCCTCGTTTATTCCCAATCGCCATCCGCTATTTCCCTCTCTGCTTCCGATCCCGCATCTGTCTGACCGCGACCGACCACTCCCTGACCACCCACTACTGCCCCCTCACCACTGACTACCGACCACCCGCTACTCACTTCTCACTACTCCTCACTCACTGCTCGCCGCCAACCACTCACCACCTCACTACTGACTATTCACTACTCACTACTCACTACTGACTACTCACTACCTCATCCGTTCTCAAAGAAATAGATAACCAGCATCGTATAAGCGTCCTCGCTCAGACATTCCGAGAGATGCGGCTTGCTGGCATCGAAATAGAATGAGTCGCCTTTCTCCAGCACATACCGGGTCTCCCCGATGGTATATTGAGCCCGGCCCTCCAGCATGTAATTGAATTCCTGGGCATTCGTAGAGACAAACCCACGCTCGGCGCCCCTTTCCTGCCGGTACAACACGACATCGATCAGCTTGCCGTTCTGCCTGAAGGACAGGATCCTGTTATAATAGGAGCCCTGCTTGTATTCCTTTTCGACAGGCTCATGCTGGCCCGCCCGGATCAGGATGGCATCCTCTTCGCCGCGAAGGTACAGCTGGTCAAAAAATTCATTGAGGTCGATCCCCAATCCCCTGATGATGCTGAACAATACCGGCAAAGACGGCACCGTCCGGTTGTTCTCGATCTGCGAGATCAACCCCTTGGTCACGCCGATCTCGTCAGCCAGCTTCTCCAGCGTGATCCGCTTGCCCGTCCTCTTCTCCTTGATCCGGTTGCCGATCTGGAGTATGATATCTTTCTGCATGCCTCTATAATCTGATTATCTGCTCTATTATCTAATTGTAAAATGAGATCCGGTCGCTAAAGCAAACGATTTTTGATGATATCTTTCAAAAACATTTCCCCGGGGCTCCATCAGACCCTCTCTACTCAAAAAAACGGCAGAAAAAACAGTCGTTTGATTTGCAAAATAGTTTAATTTAGCTAAATAATGTTTAGTATTTATTAACTTTATCATTTTAAAATTCAGCCTGCTTTACCCGATAATTTACTCAAAAATTCCAAGCAATCATCGATTTATGAGACTTCACATCGCCTTCTTTCCCCGCCTGACTTTCGTTCTCCCCGCTGCCTTCCTGCTGGTGTTCGCAACGATCCCGGCACTGGCCCAGGAACCCGCTCCCCGTTATCCGGAAGGTATAAAGCACGTGATCGTGGTCGGCTGCGACGGAATGAGCCCCAATGGTATCCGCATGGCCTCCTCGCCCGTTATGCACCGCCTGATCGCCGGTGGCGCCGTCAAATGGAACGTACGCACGGTATACCCCTCGGTCAGCAGCCCCAACTGGGCCTCCATGATCATGGGTGCCGGCGTAGAGCAGCACGGGATCATCGACAACGACTGGGAAAGAGGAGAATATTCCCTTCCCTCCATCGTACGCGGCCAGGAAGGGATCTTTCCTACCATCTTCGGGCAGGTCCGTAAAAACTACCCCCACGCCGAAATCGGCGCCGCCTACCAATGGGAAGGCTTCGGCCGTCTCTTTGAAAAATCGGCGGTGAACTTCGATAAGAACTTTCCAAACGAAGACGAAACGACAAAAGGATTTATCGGTTATATAGAACAGAAAAAACCGCTCTTTGGGTTCATGCACCTCGACCTGGTCGACGATGCCGGACATGAGTTCGGGCATGGGTCCGCCGAATATTACCAGGCCGTCCACAAAGCCGATTCCCTGATCGGCGAAGTCCTGACCGGCATCAAAAAAGCCGGTATCGAAGAGAGCACCCTGTTTATCGTCACCGCCGACCACGGCGGCATCGGCTACGGTCACGGCGGAGCCACCATCGAAGAAATGGAGATCGCGACCATCTATTATGGCAAGGGTGTCAAAAAAGGTTACAAAATCAAACAGCCCGTCGTGACCTTTGACCTGGCCGCAACCATCGCCTTCGCCCTGAAGATCGTCCCGCCCTATGTCTGGACCGGCCGCCCGGTAAAAAGCGCCTTCCAGGGTTTCAGCGAGCCTGCCAATCAATATATCGGCAAAGAGCTGATCCCTTCCCCCGAGATCCTGCCCGGCCGACATCTCTACCAGCAGGCCGGCGGTCTGTATGTCAACAAGACAGCCACCGTCAGTATCAATACCATCGCCGACAATGCCGTCACCCGTTACACCGTGGACGGCTCCGAACCGGATAGCACCAGCCCTGTCTATACGACGCCGTTCTCCGTGGACCACACGACGGTGGTGAGAGCCGTCTCCTTCGACAAAACGGGCAACGCGAGCCCCCTTTCCGTTGCCTACTACCGCCTCGTGGATTCTGCCAAAGGCAATGGACTGCACGTGAAGTTCTATCGCGGCCATGACTGGAAATACCTGCCGCTATTCAACGCGCTAACGCCGGTAAACGAATGGACCAGCTACGAATTCGCCATCGACCGCTCGCAGATATTATCCCTGCTCGGTACCGGCGACCCGACGTTTGGTGCTGTGTTCTCCGGCTGGCTCCAGGTAGACCGCGACGGCGACTACACTTTTTATAATAGCTCCGACGACGGCAGCAAACTCTATGTGGATGACAAGCTGGTTGTCAACAACGATGGCGACCACGGCGTGATCGAAAGATCCGGCTCCGTCCACCTCTCCCCCGGAAAACACCCGATCAAAGTCGAGTTCTACAACGGGTTCGGCGGATTCTGGCTGGACGCCTATTACAAAGGACCCGGCGTATTTAAGCAATTGATACCGGCAGACAAGTTGTTCCTGGAGAACAAATAAATTAAATTTATAGCAGGGAAGCTGCACAAAAACCGCGGTCTCGCCCTTTCCAACAATACACAAAACGAAGCAATATGACGACACAAACCAAATCCGTCGAAGAAAGAGTAAACGAGATCTTTCACCTCTACGACCTGTACGGCGATAAAGAATACGGCGAAGGCGTGACCCAGCTCATGCACATGGTACAGGCCGCCAAGATCGCACAAAAAGAAGGCTATGATGAAGAGATGATACTCGCCGCCTTCTACCATGACATCGGCCACTTCCTGGAATTTGGCGAAGACATGGGCATCTACGGCAAACATGACCACGATCGCATGGGATACGAATACCTGCTCGACAATGGCTTCTCTGAAAAAGTAGCCAAGCTCGTCGCCAGTCACGTAGCCACGAAAAGATATCTCACCTACACCCAAAAAGATTATTACGATCAGCTCTCGGACGCCAGCAAGAAGACACTGGAATACCAGGGCGGCCCCATGACCGCAGCCGAAGCAGCCGATTACGAGAAAGATCCGATGCTGGGCGCCTATATCAAAATACGCCTCTGGGACGACCTTGGCAAGGAGACGGATATCCCCGTAGACCCCGCCGACGTGGCCATGCTGAAGGACATGACGATCCGGTACCTGAGACGGCTTGAGTCAAAATCCTAAAGCCCCGATATCGTTGGCTCAAATCCGTTAATCCCGATACCCGAAAACCCGGTTTCACTCTTACTTTGTTCAAAGTATTTGAAATCGTTGCCGGAAAGTAGCGCTGCAAATTCTAACATGGAAAATTCTAAATCTGCAAAATGCTTCATTGGCAGGAGTTAATACTTAGACTGGTCCTCGCCGCCATACTGGGCGGCCTGGTAGGCATCGAAAGACAAAGACTCGATTGGGCCGCCGGTCTGCGCACCCACATGCTCGTATGTCTGGGATCGGCCCTGACCATGATCGTATCTTCGTTTGGCTTCTCCGACATCCTGGGCACCCCGAACGTCAGCCTCGACCCTTCCCGCGTGGCAGCACAAGTCATCAGCGGCATCGGCTTCCTCGGCGCGGGCACCATCCTCTTCATGAAACACCAGGAGATCCGGGGTCTCACAACAGCCGCCGGCCTGTGGACCGTCGCAGCCATCGGGCTGGCAGTAGGCGGAGGTCTCTACATCGCCGCGGCAACAACCACACTGCTCGTCCTCCTGATCCTTGTGGTAGCAAAACCATATAAGAACAGGATCAGCCGCCGCCATCAGCAGAATGAGATCCACCTGCTCGTACAGGCTGGCTCCGAAACCCTGACCTTGATCGGCAAGACTCTGGAGGACAACCATCTCCCTTTTCTCCACATAAATATCCGCCAGTCCGACAAACCCGGCATGAACCATGTCGATATCAGGCTCAACCGCCAAATCGAACAGGCATCCCTGCTGAATACCCTCAACGCCATACAGCAACTGCCCGGCGTAAAAAGCGCAAGCCTGAAAAGTCTGTAAAAAGTCTCATCCGTCCGGCAATCCTCATTCCTGTTTTTTTGCTAATTTACTCCTCCACGAAATCTTTTCGATATGGCGGTTCGCGTAAAAATTGACTTTAATAAGGTATATGAATTCGATGATATTTCCCCGGACTTCAATTTGAGCAGCTTTAACAGCCGGCTGGACGATGGAAAAGAAATCCCTTTGAAGGTGAAGATCAGCAACCAGGCGCATGACCTGTTGCCAAATGTCTATAACCTCGCTTTTGGCCCTCTTAATAAACAGGGGAAGATTGACGACCGGGCAGAACTCGCACACAACGACTACTCAAAAGTCTTTTCGACGATCCTGTTTTCCGCCTATGCCTATCTTCGACGCAATCCGGGGCATGTCCTGGGAGTGGATGGGTCCGACAACACACGGGCCTATTTTTATTATCGCGCACTAAAAAGGAATTTTTCCTATCTCACCCAACATTTTGATATGTTCGGCGTAAAATATTTTGTGAGAATTACCCGTTTTGGCAAAACGCAGTACGATAACCCATTTGATTTTCAGGAAATTATGCCTTATCCCTATAAAATAGGACCGGATGACGATATTTCGCAGAACAATATGTACAATTACTTCCTGTTTACCCTAAAACAAGAACACTAAAAAGGCATTTCAGAGTTAAAAAACATTTGTAAATTTACCCTATGAATGAAAAGTTAACCAGCCGGATCGAGAAGCTCGCCGTAAAAGCAGCTGCCACGAAAGTAAAGGTGGACGTAAAATCCTCAGGCAGTTCTTCGCTTCATAAGATTATAAAAACCAAGAAGCAGGCAGACCTGTTCATGAAACTGTTGAAAGAAGCTTAGACCTGTTCAAACAAACCAGGGCCTACTCAAATCTATTCATTCCTTCCTGGTATATCCCCGCCACCTCTTCTTTTGACAGCGGCTCCGCAAAAACCTTCACCTGGTCCATATACCCTTCGAATATCCTTTCGCCGGGGAACTCCGCATTCCGCCCGATCGTCCACCTGCTGGCCACCGACAGGTTTACCCCCGCCTCGATAACCGACTCTCCCTTTAACACGCCGTCTATATACAGATACAGTTTTTTCCCATCGCATACCCCGGCAATATGATGCCAGTGACGAAGCCAGTCGGCGGGAAGCGATACCGTACAGTCACCCCTTCCCCATCCTCCCGCAAAAAAAGTCAACTCTCTGCCACCCGAGACCTGCAACACATGATTATCCCCCTTGGAGAAGACATCCACCAGCCCCCTCCCCCTCTCTTCGGGATAGATCCAGGCCATCATCGTAATAGTAGTGCCCATATGATCCAGGCTGGGCGAATTGGGGATCTCTATATAGCAATCCCGTCCCAGTCTCAACAGCCCCTTCGTTTCATCCGCTGGATCCTTTTCATCCCCTCTCTCCTTCTCATTGCTCCCACTCTTTTCATTTTTCTCACCCGTCGCGTTCTTTCCACCCACGCCACTCGTTTCATTCTTCCCGGCCGCCTCATTTTTCTCTTTCCTCATTGCAGTATCGCCCTTTCCGTCCATCTTCTTCCCAAACTGCCGCCCACTCGCGGCGC
The DNA here is from genome assembly GCA_031292515.1 of Puia sp. Taxonomy (GTDB): domain Bacteria; phylum Bacteroidota; class Bacteroidia; order Chitinophagales; family Chitinophagaceae; genus Puia. The sequence continues at coordinate 185,410 of JARLGZ010000081.1, forward strand.
CGCTCCTCATGATCACCCCATTATTCGATAGTCCCGATCCATCGGCAACCAGGCTGTCGCCGATCCATTTGTCCATCGCGATATTCAACAGGACCGAACCGGTATCCCGGTCGTAGGCCCGGAAATGCGTCTTGAAGGTCTGGACCCGGACCGCATATTCCTTTGCTTCGCGAATATCTATTTCGTGAGACAACTCCTTCTCCTCCCCCGGAGCAAGCGATAGACTGTCTGTCGCAACCAACGAATCGTCGACCCTCACGGGGATATAAAAAACATGCCGATATCCTCCGATATTCCGCGCCGAAAAATGGATCGTCTGCGGGTCCCCGACCTTCATCAACGCCTTCACCGCCACCCCGCTGACGCCAAGTACCTCGTTGGCAGGCTCGGATCCACCGGGAACCACGACGGTTACCCCCACATCCTTCAACCCGTCGATATGAAGCCCTATCCGCCCTACGCCATAGAGCCTGCTCTGCATGGAATCGATACGGACTGCCCCACCTTTCACAAGGATATTCTTTTGCCCTGTCTCGACACCATTTGCATACAGCCTCACGATTTTTGTCCCCGTCGCCCCACGATTGAAGAGCCTGAAGCGCACCCAAAAATCTTCATTTGGCCGAAGCCTCGTCTCCGACACAGACAGGTCCGAAACGGTTACCGACATCTCCTGTTGGGTCTCATCGGGGTAGGGCTTCGCACCCCTGTCGACCCAGCTCTCAGCCGGCGAAAGCCCCATCCTGAACACCATCTCACCCCCGGCCATCAATAACGAATGAGGGATCCACAACCGCCCATACGGCCGGTGATTGACTTCCAGGGAACTTATAAAAATACTCCTGCCACCGCCTCTGCCACCGACACCGCTTCCAGGTTCCGCGCCCACACCGCCTCCGGGCCCCGCACCAGCTCCGGCCGCCGGCAATCCTGTCGGTATAGACTGCTCCCGCCCCTCATCGACCCTGCTGATAACCCAGTTCTTCCCTCCCGCCACCCGGAAACTTAGCCGCTCAAAAACCGGCGCGCCGATCGCATAGTAGGGTCTCCCCGGACAGGCGGGGAAAATACCCATCGCGCTGAGAACATACCAGGCCGACATCGATCCGAGATCGTCGTTGCCCGGCAGGCCGCCGGGTGTGGCGGAATAGCGGGTGTCCATAATCGTGGTGACCCATTCCTGGGTCTTATCGGGACGCCCCGCATCGTTGAAAAGGTAGGGGATGTGAAAGATCGTCTCATTGTCGAAAAGGATCTGGCCGCCTGCCAACGCGCTGTCCAGCCTCGCCGTAAAAACGGGCGCCCCGCCCATCAGGTTGACGAGACCCCGTCCATCCTGCGGCACGAAATAGGAATAGACCCATTTGTCCCCTTCCTTGTATCCGGTCGTACCCGGTTCTCTCGTGAAACCGGCGCCCGGATCTTCTTCGGCATCAACCGCGACTGGTTCATCTTTTCCCCCCGCTATCGCCGCCTTTTCCGTCATTTCCGGCCTGCGTGGCAGCATGAACAACTCCTCCGGGTCAAACAGGTTTCGATAATAACGGCCCCTCGCCGCCAACAGGACCGAATCCTTTTGGCTATGCATAACCGCAGATGCGAATCGGGACAACACCCAGTCGTCATACGCATATTCGACCGTACGGGTCACGGATTCCGGGTGATCGGACGGAACATAGCCCTCCTCCAGGTAGACCTTCCGGTCCGTCTTGCTGAAAGGAGTATCCACGACGCCCTTGCGCATCGCCGCATAAACCAGCAGGCTGTCGTCGTCCCGGATCCCTTTGAACCAGGAGTCCACCAGGATCGGGATGGAATGGTCTCCCGTCATCGTCTCCGTAGGTAGACGTCCCCGCTCCCGGTAAACGTCCAGCATCGAACCGATCATTTCTCGTTGCACCCCGGGATACAGCAGGCATAACAAGGGATGCAGGGAACGAAAAGTATCCCACGGAGAGAATTCGCCAAATTCCCTGCGACCCTTAACCCGGTGGACCTGCCGGTCCGCCCCCCTGTAATCGCCGTCCGCGTCGGAGACGATCCAAGGCAATAAAAGAGAATGATAAAGTGCCGTATAAAATATTTCTCTTCGATCGCCGTCTTGTATCCGCTGCTTGCCTCCTTGTATCCGTTGCACTCCGCCTGGTGCGCGGGTATCTCCGATCTCGACCGCAGAAAGCAGCTTTGCCCATTTCTCACGGGTTGTGGTCCGGATCCGGTCAAAGAAGTCGCCGCCACTCCCGACACCGCCGGCGTTCTCGGCGGTAATATTGTTTTCAGCACTTTCTATGCTTACCGTCGATACCCCCATGCTTAATTCAATAAACCCCGCAACACCGCGATCCCCACGCCGCGGAGCAAACTCCAACAGGATCCCTCCATCCACTTCCCGCCGACCCGTCACCTCCTCGCTAAATTGCATAGACGTATAGACCATCCCGCTGCCCTCAAAAACACGGTTATTCTTTCCCGATAGCTTCCCCATCCCGCCGATAAAGATCCGTGGCGTGACACCCATCGGATAATGGAATCGGAATGCACCGGTTCTCTCGGAAGCGGCAGTTTCCACCTCCGTGCCGTCATCGGAGAACCGAAGCCTGTAGTAGCCAGGCTCGGCCCGCTCACCGCTATGAAGGAAGGGGCGGTGATAATGACCTAAACGAAAGGAATCGATGACCCGGGCCGTCCCGGCGATCTGCCTATTCCCTCCTGCATCATCCACCCCGGCCATGCCGCCGGAACCCACAGACAGATTCGCGGTAAGCGGCATGACAAAACCCGCCCCCGAGGAACCACCGGGGAAACCGCTGGCATGATGAAAACAGGAGAAATAATAGACCACGCTGTCCGAATAGTCATATCCCCGGGCATCTCCCACCCTCGTCTCCGGACTCAACTGCACAAAACCCCAGGGCGCTACCGCACCGGGATACACGCCGCCCTCACTTCCCCACCTGGTGACGGCACTGCTCTTCGTCGTCCCGATAAAAGGATCGACAAAAGCATACCCACCGGCTCTGTCGCCCCGGCCACCAGTTACCCCATGTGGTAGCGTCTGCGAAAAACATACGCTGCCGCCAACACCCGCAGACAATAGAGCAAAAGAAAACAATAGAGCAAAAGGTATACCCGGGCGTCGCCCGTACTCATTCGATACTTGCTTATTGACAAATCTTCCCATACCTCAAGATATATTCGTTTTAAATCTCAATATATACCCTCTTTAAATCTTAATATATATCCTCCGCCGGTCCAGCCAATATCCCACTAGCCAGCAGACCAGCATATAACATACGGCATACACCAGCGTACCGAACGGACCGGGAAAAGCAGACTGGAAAAATACCGTATTCACCCAATCATAGAATGACTGCCCGGGCCTTACCCGCACGGTTGACAGCACCGTGAAGAGCAATTCCGAAAGCAGGTAGATTGCCAGCGGGTTCCTGCCAAAGACATGGAAGAAATATACACCCCGCCTCGACCGCCGGATCTCGAGGGAATACACCAACACCCCCAGCAGACACAGGTCGATGCCTATCGTCAGCAATACAAAGGTACTCGTCCACAATTTTTTCGCAAAAGGGAAGAACTGCCCCCAGAACAAAGCCACCGCGATCAGCGCCAACCCCGTCATCGAAAGCCTGGCCACCGTCTCATAATTCTTCCCCTTCTGCCGGATGAATACACCCGCCAGGTACCCTCCGATCACATTTACGATTGCGGGCAGCGTACTCAACACGCCCTCCGGGTCGAAAGCGATGGGGCCTCCCTTGTCATGATAGAGATGATCGCTCCCGAGTAACCAGGTATCGAAGAGCGTGCCCGCATTGCCCAGCATCGTGAGCTGCTCTCCCGGTCTCCCAAACAGGTAGAGAATCGCCCAGTACCCAACCAGCAGGCCGGCGGAAACAACCAGCACCGACCGGATAGACAGATAATGAACGAGCAGCGCCCCGAAAAAATAACAAAGCGCGATGCGCTGCAATACGCCCATGATCCGCGTGTGACCTACCGGGTTGAAAGCCCATCCCCCGCCCTCTTGCCGATGGACAAAAGGAAACCAATACATCAGATAGCCCAATAAAAAGATCAGCACCGTCCGCTTCAACAGTTTCTTAAGGAAGGCACTGTTGTCGTTGTACTTTCCCTTTGAAAAACTCAACGCATTGCCGACCGCAAAAAGAAAGGACGGGAACACCAGGTCGGTAGGCGTAAATCCAAACCAGGCCGCATGATCCAACGGCACATACGGATCCGACCCCGAACCCGGCGAATTCACGATGATCATAAAACAAATGGTGAGACCCCGGAATATATCCAGCGCCAGGAACCGTTCGGATTTTTGATTGTCAGGCATAATAAACTATTTAAAAAAATCAACGGTTTGTTGAAACACGATTCAACTATTTGTTAAACCACGATTCGACTATTTTAAAACACGATCCGAAAATTTCAGCGCGGTATTCCTTTCATTTCATTTCAACCCCACCACCTCGATGTCCCGGCTTGCCGCCTTCTCGGCAATGACCGAGACCCGCCCCGGATCGTTACCATCCTCCTCATAAATGACCAGGGTGTTATCCCCCGCCTTCAGCCAGCATTCCGGGATATATAGACCGGGCGCGGGCGTCTTCTCCGGGTATCGCCCCAGATTATGCCCGTTGACCCAGACCGACCCATGCCCCATACCGGTCGTCAACACCCGCCAGATAGGATGAGCCCCTTTCTGCCCATAGGACGGAATGGAAAAATGACTGCGATAAAAGGCAGGTCCCTTATCGGCGCCATCGCCCTCCCTTTTGTCGTCGCCTCCTGCAGGAACCGCTCCCGGTCCATCCCAATCCTTCCAATCTGCGATCGCCTCCGGATCGCCGGGTCCTCCACGCATGCGCCACCCCGTCACAGGGACCGCCTCTCCCAGGCTATTCACACGCACGGGCTGATCGATACCGCCCTCATTGGAATAATTCGATATGAAAACCGTCAATACAACATCGCCTTTTATCGTATCGATCCCGTCGGCTACCAGTTGAAAGGGCCTGTTCCATCCATCCTGGCCGCCGATCTTATGCCCGTTGATAAACACCGTAGCATTCTCGTCGACACTCCGGAACGACAGCGCTATCTTCGAAGCTCCAGCCGGCAGGCTGTCGATCCGCGCGCGAAACCAACCAAAACCCTCCCTGCCCGAGAAAGCATCCTGACCGATCGTATAGTCTGCCCATCCTGCCATCCCGGGCGCAGGACAATGCTCCACGTCCTGCGAAGAAGAAGCCCTGAGGAAATGCCAGCCGGAGACGGTATGTATAGAGGGGCCCCCTTTCTTTAATACCGCCCTGCCGAACAGCCCCTTCCGGTCCGAAGAGTCGATAGGTCCCAGATATGCCGCCAGTTTGTCACGACCGTCGTGCGCCGTAAAAATCGCCAGGATATGCGGTCCCGCCTCCAATTGAAAAGACAGCTCGCCGGCCTTTATCGATCCGGACCCGCTTCGAACACCGTCCACGAAGGCGGTAGCCCGGTCGGATCCTTCTATCTGCAATGTATATTCGCCCGATGTGGGAACGAAAATCTTCGTTCGATACCAGGCATCGGCCGTCAGATCGCCATCGGCCCCCATCTGGAGCGGATACTCGCTGCTCTTCCAGCCGCCATCGTCATAGGCTGCCGCCGAACAACTCCAGGCCGCGCTCTTCTGCCAACCGCTGAGTACCGGACTGGCCATTCCCATCCCCATATTACGGGATCCACCCTCCTGCGCTCTTCCACCCGCTTGACCCGCTCCTCCATCTGCTGCCCCCACGCCCTGCCTCTGCGCTCCACGCCGCCGAATGCCTTCACGCGCACCTCCGGCCCCGGCCACTTCCTCGCCCCTCCGCACGCCGCCCGCTCCAAAAACCTCCACAGGAAATTCCCGGTCATCCCCCCACGGTCTCTCCGTGACGATACGGATGCTCTTCCCCTCCTTTTTTATTTCTCCAGCATAAGCGGGCCCGCAGATAATATCCGTCGAGCCGCTCTCTCCCGTAACAAACCAGCTCCGGTCCGCGAGTTCCCGGCTCATCGCCAGGATGCGAACCTGCTGATTGCCGGCTATAAAAGAATAGACAGCCGGTTTAAGGGCCGAAGAAAACGCGATAAACAGATCCACCCGCCCAGGTCGGGCCGAAAGTCCGCTGCTCCCACCCGGAGTAACGCTCACGACACCGTCCGTTATCCGGGCCATCCCCTTCACCGAAAACTCCATCCCTCCCCGGCTTCCAGGCTCGCCAAAAACCACGATCGTAGTTGTCCCGGCCTGCCGGGCGACGCCAAGGATCCGGGCCGCCGACCCTTCCAGCGTGATGCCGGCGTCCAGCGAAAAATGACGCACCAAGGGGACGATTTCCCCGGGGGCCAGTACCAAAGGAATAGCAGGAGAACCGAGATGGCCCTGAGACCCGGCAAACTGCACAGAAGCCGGCGCCTTCGAAGGATTGTCCAGGAAGAGAAGTTCGCCGGCCAGACTATGCCTGGCCGTTATCCGGATAGCCGTGTCGCCCGACAAGACGATGTTCCCCGAGACATCCATAAGCACGCCCCCATGCCCCGGAATATAGCCAACCTCACCGGGATGTATTGGAACAGGATGATATCGCGCCTTCGCATCCTCCCCATTCGCAAGGACCTCCGCGAAACTGCCCGCAAACAGCGCCGCCCGCTTGAAACTGTAATAGATCGGCCGTAGATCGCCGGCTTGTCCCACGGCCGCTCCATAATCATAAGATGCGGCATCCTCGTCGTTATTGGTATATCCGAAGTTGGACCCACCGTATGCCATATAATAATTGTAGCCGTTCCCTCCATGCGCGAGGATCTTCCAGGTTCGCCGCTCATATTCCCTGGCCTCTTTTTCGCCCGAACTATACCCATTAAACGATACGCTCCAGAACTCCGTGCTAAACCAGGGATTGGGTCGCGTTGAATCATCGAGACGTTCGTTACCGCCCTGCTGTGCAGCCTGGTCACCGGCAGGATCGCTGGCATGATGCAGGCCGCTAAAGAAATAGGGCACTTCTATACCCAGCGACCGGGCCTTTTCGCGCAGATGCCGAAAATAGCCGTCCGGCATCGCCGTCCCCCATCCTTTTGGATGCTCGTTTTCAAGCTGCACCAGGATCACCGATCCGCCATGATGGACCTGGTTGCGTACTACAATCGGCAGCAGCCGGTCGAAGAACCGGTCCACATACTTCTCAAAAGCCGCATTGTCCTCCCTTACACGCACCCCCTCTTTGAACCGCAGCCACAAAGGATATCCCCCGTTGTCCCATTCGGCGCAATAATAAGGACCCACCCGGACGATGGCATACATCCCCATGTCCTTTACCATCCGAAGAAAAGCGTCCAGGTCATGGTCGCCCGAAAAATCGAACTGCCCTTCCCGTGGCTCATGGAAATTCCAAAATGTATAGATCTCGACACAGTTGAATCCCGCCCGCTTCAGACGCAGCAACCGGTCATACCAAAGCCCGCTCGGCACACGTGCATACTCCAAACCCGCCGACACCAAAAAGACACGCTTGCCCTCTATGAGGAAGCCCTTGCCGTCAAAATCGATAAAGGGTTTCGCGACCGTAGCCGCCGGAAAAATATGATCGTTGGAACCCGTCGGAGATTGCGCCCTGGCGCCGCCGGTGTGCGCGAAAAACAGCCCCGACAAAAACAGAAGCCCCGCCAGGGGACCCTTTCTTATACACCCCCTGATTTCTCTTATACTCACACTGCTCTTTCTCATACGAACACTGCTTTCTGTCATACTCGCACTGCTTTCCCTCATATTCGCAATGCTCTTTCTCATAGCCACACTGCTTTTTCTCATACTCACTCTTTTAGCTGTCCGCTTCATCGACATTCGGATTCATTTTTACTGTTTATGCGGCCCATTCCGCACCTTAATCCTGGCTTCTTTTATCCAGTTCCGCCACGGAGAGGTTGATCTGTTTGCCGATGGGCCGGCCATTCCGGTAAGCTGCCACCCGGATCCAGCTGGCTCCGGCCGGTAACGACAAGGCGCTCGTATAGCGGGGATAAAATGAATCAGGATTGCCGTTGTCAAAACTGTAGTAAAGATCCACACCCGGTAGCTCGCTATGGATGGCTATCTTCTTCTCCTTCCCTTCCCTGACGAACTCAACAATAGGGTCATAGGCGCTCCGGGAATAATTGACGGAAGCGGCGTCAAACAGGTCCATTTGTTTCTCCATCCGCTTCACAAATCCGCTCCAATCCTTTTTCTCCCTGGGTGACCACAGGACTTCGGCAAGCGCCAGGCCACGCGGCCAGGTCATATACTGCACATGACGCTCATTATAGACCGACTCGGTCCACAAATTCCCCTGACCGCCTAAAATATATTTTTCAGAAATGCCCTGCGGCACCGGTTCAAAATCATAGCAATCCTTCAAACGGAGACGGCCATACGTATCCGGTTCCACGGAAGGATCCCCCTGATAGAGATCCAGGTAACAGTTGCCGGCAGGTGTCATCACCACCGGGTGCCCCTGCCGCGCCGCCTGTATGCCCCCATCCATCCCCCGCCAGCTCATGACCGTGGCCTCTGGCGCCAGCCCTCCTTCCAGGATCTCATCCCAGCCAATCAGTTTCTTGTTTTTGGCCAGCAATATCTTCTCCAGCCTCTTTATAAAATAGCTTTGCAACTCTTCCACCGTCTTCAGATGTTCATCCTCCATCCTCTTCCGGCATTTGGGACAATCCTTCCAGAAACCCTTGTAAGCCTCATCGCCGCCGATATGGATATAGGGGCCCGGAAAAAGCGCCGCCACCTCGGTGAAGACCTTATCCAACACCTCGAATACCTGTTCATTGCCCGGGCATAATGCATTATCCACTTCGCCGTAGAATTTACTGCCCGGGTTGACCGCATATTGCAGACCCGTAGAAGACAATCCGGGATACGCCGCAATCATCGCCAGGCTATGACCCGGAACATCGATCTCCGGCAGGATCGTAACATATCTCTCCGAAGCATAACGCACGATCTCCCGGATATCTTCCTGCGTATAATAGCCGACATAGTCTGCCTTCTCCTCTTTTCCCGGCGGCTGGAACGTCCACCACTGGCCTGTCCGGGCAACCCTCCAGGCCCCTGTCTGCGTCAGGCCGGGCAGTGATTTGATCTCGATCCGCCACCCCTGGTCGTCCGAAAGATGCCAGTGAAATACATTGAATTTGTACCTGGCCAGCTGATCGATATATCTTTTGACGACGTCTTTCGGGAAGTAATGACGGCTCACATCCAGCATCAGCCCCCTCCAGCCAAACCGGGGATAGTCCACGATCTTTACCGCCGGGATGACCGGCTGAACCGTTGCACCGTTAGCCATCCGTCCGCCGTCAGCCATCGGATCGCGGTCAGTTTGAACCAATTGATTGCGGGGACCGCCTGCCGGTTGAGCCGCTGATCCATTGACAGTCTGATCGCCCGCCCCGCCCGCCGGCAGCATCTGCAAAAGAGACTGCATCCCATAGAACAAACCCGCGGGCTCATTGGCAACGATGCCGATGCCCAAGGACCGGACCTCTAAGCGATAACCCTCCCGGCCAATCGTAGTATCTTTTTCTTTCGACAACGACAGCGAGATGGCTCCCCCGGATTCTCTGCCGGCCCGGGAAACCGTTTCCCGTGAGCCTGCCCCCTGCCAATCAGCTCCCTGCCCGACAGCCGGCCGAAAACCCAGCGGGCCGGCCAGCAGATCCGCAAACGACTCACCCAACTGCTTCAAATCACCATCCTCGCCGTCAACGACGATCCGCAGGGCAGGAGTGATCCGGAAACCCGGCTCACCGGTCATCAGCAGGGACACCGGCTGCGGCACGATCGATACAGGAGCCCCCGCCATCCGCAGGACTTCCGAATATTTTTTGTAAAGCGCCAGCGACTGCTCCACGGGGTCTCCCTGCGCAACAGCCGGGTACGGGTCATGGCTATTTACCCATTTCCATTCCTGGTCCTTTACCTTTGCAGTAAAGTCTTTCAGATCCGGCTCCTGCCCTTTCGCGAGCGCCGCGTCGAGATACCGGAAAAACAGCTCCCAGCGGGGTTTATAGAATCCCCGGATCAACCCGGACCATTGCCGGTTGGAATACTCCCGCAACTCGCTGTTCTTATCGCCCCATAAGGTAACCAGGTCACGGGCGTTCCGTTCATACAAATCTTTCTCCGCCGGACCCGCGCCGTTTGCCCGCGCCTCCGCAATCCACTTGCCCAGCAGAAAATCCTTCCGCGTGCCAAGCAGCCGGTCCATATCATCCAGCAACTCCAGGAACTGCCGGCTATATTTCTTATATGCCGCGACATCTTTCTGCCGGTAGGCCTCCACCCATCGCTGTTGCAACGGGCTGGCATAATTTGCGAGTACCTGCCGGGTGATATCCACCAGGTCATACCGGTAACCGTCATTGGCCTTCAGCAAAGGCGCTTCTTTTGCAAACAGCCCCCAGGCCTTTACGAGCTGCAGAGGGTCATAATCCAGATCCGTCAGCACCCGGTCGATCTTCTTCTCAAAAGTCGGACGGGCCACGATGATGGACTCCTGTCCCCCTTCACCTAGCCCTCCCCGGTATACGCTGGCTTCCAAAAGCCTCCAGGCCTCATCGATCGGTCCGCTGGAAACGCCATAACGCTCCCTGGCATATTGACGCAACCATCCCGCCAGACCCACCGGCCGGTCCTGCCAGACATTTTCGAGCATGAGCTGATAGAGCGCGGGATTCTGTTCGATGCCCTCGGGTGTCAGGCCGATGCCCACCATCTTGCCGGAAGCCGGATCATGGAGAGCCGCCGAAGGATCCGCCGCCACATGTGACATCCTTCCCCAAAGACTGATATTGCCTCCGAAATTATGCAGCATATTCCAGATCCAGGGCTTGCCATAATATGACGAAGTCCGGTTCCAGACCGGGTGGCTCTCGCTATAAAGATCCAGCACGATCATATGATCGTCGGGGACCGCATTCAGCAGCCCCTGTATCTGTGCCGGTTTCCAAAAAGAAGCATTATAATGGAACATCCAGCCCTGCATGACCCATACCGCCTTCGGATCCGCCAGCGCCATGGAGGCAAAAACTTTCTTGCTCATCTCGTCCAGGTACGACGAGTCGCTGGTCGGCGGGACGTTCTCATTGAAAGTATCGGCGGAATACAAATGATCGGTTCCAAACGCGGCCGTCTGCGCCTCCAGGAATTTTCTACCCACCGTCTCGAATAGCGGATCCGAAGGGTCCAGGATATATACATCGTCGAAGCCGGCATCCCAGTTGGTTTTCTTCACCTTCGCCGCAGGGAACCGATCCTTGAAAGACGGCGGCACATGCCCCGTGAAAGCGGGAAGGACCGCCTTCATACCCAGCGCACGCTCCGCCTGCAGGATCTTCTGCTGCAACGCCAGGTGGGTCTCCTTCCAATGAGCCGGCAGCGGACCTCCCCATGCATCGATATTCCCCATCCATAACCAGGAGAAATAGGCAGGACCGCTGAAAAACCGGTCTAATTCCTTGTCGGTAAAACCCATCGCCCGATAGACCTGCTGCCAGATCGCCTCCTCCCCCGTCAGTGCAAGGGGCATATTGATCCCGTTCAATGCCATCCAGTCGATCTCCCGCTGCCACCGCTCCCAGTCCCACCAGGCCATGGAATACTGGAAAGTACAGTAGTTCAGGTAATACCGGTAGGTATAAGGAGTAGTCTTATGAACGGTTGTCTGAACAGCCGGTAAAACCGCGGGTATCCTCAGGTTCTCTCCATTCCAGGTGATCAGGCTATGACAATAATTCTTCAGATAATAATTCAGGGCAGATGCCACACTCACGCCGTTGCTTCCACGCAGCAACACCTTCCCGGTACCGCTTCCATCAGCCACCTCGAACACATCTTTTCCATTCTCCGGGGCGATATAGGCGATTTCGAACCGGGAGGCCTTGTCTTTTACGATTCTCTGTAAGAGAGAACGGACAGCCGATACATCCAGAGGCTGTTGACCGGATACTTGCTGACCGGCTGACCGTCGGCCGGAGAACGCCTGACCGGCTGCTCCTTGACCGGAGATCGCCTGACCGGCTGCTCGCTCCCCGGACGCCCCCTGAACCCCTTCCCGGGTGGGAGATTGCCCGCCGAAGGACTGTCGGGAATATACCAGGGCGCCCAAAAGCAGGATCGCTGCAATGACCGTTTCTTTTATCATGTTATTCATAATTGCAATACGCATCCAGTTTATTCGCTTCAGATTTGCCCGCTCCATATTTACGTGATTCATATTTATCTGATTCATATTTATCCGCCTCATAATTACCTGATTCATATTTGGCTGCCTGACCTTCATCTTCTTCATGCAAATGGCCCCAAAAAAGAAACCTATAAAAGGTTTATCTTCTATAGGCTTCTTTAACAGAAAAAATACAATGTTCGTTATGCAGGTTTCTCTAGGGTTAAAAAATAATCATCACATCCGTCCCGGAGGATTAATACTTGTCATTCTGCAAGATCACGCCCTTGCTCTCATCGATGATCTCCTGCGGAATCGGCATATAATAGTTCTTCGGCCGGGTGAAAGTCCGGGAAGGAATAATGGTGTCCCCAAAATAAGGTGCCAGCGGCGATCCGGTCTTGGGTTTACCCACGATCGTATCGATGTCTATGAGCTGATCTTTGTCCCAACGCAACAGATCCTGCCAACGGATATTCTCTCCTCCGAGCTCTACCCTGCGTTCGTGGATCAGCTCGGGCATGCCCGCACCGGATAAGGCAAACAGCCCCGCCCGGGTACGCACGGCATTGAGCTCTGCATCGCCGGCGCCGGCGCCGCTCAAACGTATCTTCGCTTCGGCGACCAGCAAAAAGATATCCGAACTGCGCAACAGGGGCTGCTTGAGGTTGAAATCGATCCCACCGTCCCCATTGGACAGGTAGGCGGTATATTTACGGATATAGTACCCCGTCGTCGTCATCGAGGGCAGCAGGCGACCGGTGGATTGGCCTACCCTGCCGGCGAACATCTGGTAGGCATCAGCCGTCCCGATCGTCGCAAGATTGGTCTGGTTGGGGATGGAATCGCCGACAGAGATCAGCGTTGCCCGTTTGCGGATCGAATCACCCGGTTCGAATGCCTCTGCATAGTTCTCCGTCGGGTGATGGAAGCCCCAACCCTGCCAAGGTCTCGGCGAGTAATAGATGCTGATCGGCGAATTTGGAAGGTTCAGCTCGCTGTTGCCATTCCAGACGGCGAAAAGGATCTCCGTATTATTCTCCTGTTTGCCGGAAGTGAAGTTGTCGGTGTAGTTGGTAGCCAGCGCATAATTCGGATCGTTTATCACCATAGAACCATAAGTGATGGCATCCTGCAGTTTGTCTTCCGTCATATAGAGCTTGGTCAGCATGCCCCAGGCGGCTCCTTTGCTCACGCGGCCCTTGTCGGCGGCACCATAGGTCTCCGGCAACATGCTGGCAGCGTTCAAAAGATCGGACTCGACCAGCGCGCGAACGCTGTCTACCGAAGACTTGGCTACATTATAGTTGCCCGCGAGTACATTGGATTCCCTGATGATTGGCACCTCGCCATAGATATTGCTCAGGATATAATAAGCATAAGCGCGCAGGAAATAGGCCTCACCCATGGAACGGGACCTGATGGAATCATCCATGACAGGAACCTTGGGGATATAGATCAGCGCGTTGTTGGCACGTGCGATTTGTTCGTAGGCAAAAGGCCATGTGATATACACCAGCTGCTGCGTCGCATCGGCATTCAACCGTTCTATGACCTTGAAGTCAGGGTGATCCCCGTCTACGCAGATATCATCGGACTGGTCATCGAAGGCATAGAGGTCATGACCGATCCAGTCTTCTGTAAAGAGGATGCTATAGATCCCCAACACACCTGTAATTACATCGTTCTGGTTCCGCCAGTAGTTGGCGGTGGTATATTCCCCCGTAGGGCTCTGGTTCAGGGGCTTCTTGATACACCCGTACAAAACACAGATCGAGAGGATCGAGAGGGAAGAATAAATAAGATACTTTATCGTCTTCGTTTGCATAATGTCTTTTTTAAAGGACTAAAAATTAAGACTGACGCCCACCGTTAAATTCCGGGATTGCGGGTACTGCGCCAGGTCCACACCTCTCTGGAGGTTGGTTCCGTTATAACCCAGTTCGGGCGTGTAGCCTTTGTACCCGGTTATCGTGAAGAGGTTATATCCGCTGATATAAATCCTCGTTTCAGGCAGCATCATATCGCTCAGTTTAACTCTGTGGAACGTATATCCGAGCGAAGCGCTCTTCAGAGAGACATAAGAGCCATTCTGCACCCACAGGCTGGAAGAACGATAGTTGCTGTTCAGGTTATCGATGCTCATACGGGGTATGCTGTTGCTGGTACCTTGACCATGCCACCTGCCGAGTTCTTCATGATACCAGTTATAGACCTGCGTAGCATCGAGTCCCGACAGCCGGTCAGCATTGTACAGCTGGAAACCGGTCGCTCCCGCGAAGTTGAAATTGAAATCAAAATGACCATAGTTCAAGGAACCGTGGAAACCGAATACAAACTTAGGATTGGGATTGCCCAGGTTGACACGGTCACTGTCGTCGATCATCCCGTCATGACGTCCGTTCGCCTGTACGAAACGTACATCGCCGGGCTTGATATTCTTTTTGTTGGGATCGTTGGCGATATTGGGGTCGTTGTCGATATCCGCCTGCGTCTGGTAGATACCATTGGCCTTGAACCCGTAAAAGGAAGCAATCGGCTGCCCTTCATAGGTGCGGGAAATATCTACGTTCTCCCTGCCATACGGCGTGGAAGCGATATACGTAGAGTTGCCATAGAGCTTGGTCACCTTGTTACTCAGGAAGGAACCCGTGACGCCAAAGGAATAATTCAGCTTACCGGCGCTATTCTGATAGTTGAGCTCTATTTCAACCCCGTGGTTGTTCAGCTTGCCGAGATTATAGTCGGGCAGGGTCACATTGCCGGGATCATCAGGCAGATTGGTCTGCGCCCCAAAGGTCTCGACGAGTTGGAAGGGGATCAGCATGTCTGAAGTGTTCTTATTGAAATAAGTCACCGTACCATTCAGGTGATTATTCAGGAGACCGAACTCCGCACTGATATTGGTCATCACCGCCCTTTCCCACGTGATGTTCGGGTTGGCCAGGCTGGTCACATACGCTCCGTTGTAGTTGGTCGTGGTGCTGCCCAGGTTATAGCCCATTCCACCGCCACCGCTGCTGATGATGCTCAGGTATTGGAAGTCGCCTACATTCTGGTTACCCAGTTGTCCCCATCCACCGGTGAGCTTCAGGGAACTGAGGAAATGAACATTGTCCTTGAAGAAGTCCTCATCGGAAACACGCCATCCCGCGGAGAAGGCAGGGAAATAACCCCAGCGTTTGCCCGGCGCAAATTTGCTGGATCCGTCCGCCCTCATCGTGGCTGTCAGCAGGTATTTGTTTTCAAATGCATAGTTGGCGCGGACAAAATAAGACTGTAGCCCTTGTCCCGCATTATTGCCTCCCCCGTTCGATGCAGACGAGTTGTTACCCAGGTTGAGTACGCGCTGGTCGTTGCTCGTATCCGAATACCCGCTCCTGCCGGCAGAGAAATAATTTCCGCTCCATACCTGCGCGGAATAGCCACCGGTGAGCGTCAGGCTATGTACCTTGTTGAAGGTATTATTATAGGTCAGGAAATATTCTTCCAGCTTGCTGTCCGATTTTGAAAAACCGCGGTTTAAAGACGAGATCGAAGGACCACGGGTCTGGTTGGGCATCGCGACGTTAAAGCTATAAGAATCGCCGCTGCTATGGTCATATCCGTAGTTGGCGCGCAACTTTAACCCCTTCACGATATCCAGTTCGGCATAGCCGTTTGCCAGGATCCTGTCCGTCTTGTTGTAAGCATCGGTCTCACTCGCGGTGGCCACCGGGTTATTGATATCCCCCAATTGGTTGTCAGCCTGGGAAGTACCCCAGCTGCCATCGGGATTCTTTACCGGGAGCGCAGGGTTGAAACGAATAGCACTCCAGACCAGCCCCGTCTGGGAAGACTTGGTGTTTGGAGCGTTGGTATTCGTGTTGGAATACAGGATGTTCTCGCCTACCCGCAGACGGCTTCCGATCTTGTGTTCGGAATTGATCCGGAAGCTGTACCGCGTAAAATAAGAATTCAGGATCATCCCGGTGTTATTGAAATAGTTGCCGGAAAGACTGTAAATGGAATTTGCATTGCCTCCGCGAAGCGCCACGTCGGCATTCTGCGTGGTACCTTTCGTCATCAGCGCCTTCTGCCAGTTGGTACGCTGTACGGAGTAGTAAGGATCGCTCCAGATCGTAGGAACGGTTAACCCGTCATTCGTATAAGCTTCTTTCTTCAACGTGACCAGGTCGGGCGCCGACAGCATATCGATGAATTTCACCGGCTTATCGGTACCCTCATATAAATTGACGCTCGTCTTCAAACCTTCGCCATAGACACCCTTTCTCGTGGTGATCAGCACGACACCGTTTGCCGCGCGTGAACCGTAGATAGCAGAGGCTGACGCGTCTTTCAGGATTTCCATGGAAGCGATATCATTTGGATTGACATCGTTCAGACCACCGGAGGGCACCCCGTCGATCACGATCAGCGGATCGGAATTGTTGATGGTTCCTGTACCGCGGATACGGATGGAAGGAACGCTTCCCGGGCTACCGTCATCCCGGATAATATCCACTCCTGCGGCCCTGCCCTGAAGGGCTTCAGCCGCATTGCTTACCGGAAGATTCTTGATATCATCCCCTTTGATGCTGCTGATCGAACCGGTGACATCCCTTTTCTTCTGGGTGCCGTAACCGACCACGACCACCTCGTTCAAGCCGGTAGCATTGGGCTGCAGGATCACCTGCAGAAACTGCTGGCCTTTTGCAGACAGCGTTTGGGTCTTATACCCTACATAACTAATCTCCAGGACCGCATCGTCGGGAGCGTTGATCGTAAACTCACCCTTCTCATTGGTGACTACCGCCTTCGCGGAATTTTGAAGTTTTACGGTGACGCCGGCGAGCCCTTTCCCGTTCTCATCCGTGATCTTCCCCTTTACATCGCCGTCGACCGCCTCGACAGGAGGCTTATTGTCGCTGCCGACCGGCGAGATAATCACCAGATTGTGATCGGTAATGGTGAAATTGAATTTGTTGCCCAGGATAATACTGAGTACTTCCATCAGGCTGGCCTTGTTTACCTGGAGATCCACCTTGCCGAGCTGATCCATATACCCATTGTTGTAGAAGAAGCGGTAATTGCTCTGCTTCTGGATGGTGTTCAGGATCTTGCTCACTTCCACCTGTTTGAAATGGAGATTGAACTCTCCTTGTGAATAGCCACGGGCGGACACCTGCAGACAAGTAATAAGCATTAAAGCAAAAGTTACCTTCATAAGCAGGAGAAATTTTAAATAGGGCATCGCGGGGCTGCTGGCCCTTGCCTTCTTAGATTTCTTCATTATATTTGTTTTGGTTGATTTAATAACTGGAGTAACACAGTTTGACGGCTATTTACTCCGTGTTTTTCAACGAGAGAAGAGTTTACCCTCTTCTCTTTTTTATGGTTCAAGAATCTGGAACGATAGTCATTTTGTTACTTTTCTTGTTTTCCTGGTTGTTGTTTTGGGTTTATAAAAGTTACCGTTAACGCATTCCCCGTTGCCGGCTTCTGACCGGCAGACAAATACACGGTATCCCCGGACATCCTGTAATTAAATCTCGTCGTCATCTTTAAGATACTCAGTATCTTGCCGATATCTTCTTTTCCAAAGACCCCGCTGATATGCTCCTTGCGGAGAAGTTCACTCTCAAAACGCACGTGTACATTGTACTTGCGTTCCAGTATGCGGCCCACGGCCTCGAAAGACTCATTGCTGACCTCTAACCGGTCAGTCAGCCACGCCGTCTCCGCAAAGCTGTTCCCGCTGTCGCGCGGCAGGAACTGCACCTGGTAACGGAATGCATTGTATACCTGTTTCGGAACGCCCCTTTTCGCAACTACCGCGGCTTTGACTCCCATGACAGCCGTTTCTGCCTGTTTACCGGAAACCAATGAGTTGGTGACCGTCAGCTTCTCATGGGGTGAAAGCACGATATTTTTTTCAGGATAGTCGTCCAGCAGGACCTGTATCTTGCCGGATATGAGTGTCGTCTCAAAATTTGCATCGTCTTCATACGCCTTCAGGTTGAAGCAGGTGCCCAGCACGTCCACGGTAAGCTTGCCAGCATGAACACTAAAAGGTGCTTTTGTATCTTTAGCCACCTCGAAATAAGCCTCTCCCTCAAGGGAAACTTCTCTTTTCAAATCCGGGAAAAATTCGGGGTAGGTCAACCTGCTGCCGGCATTCAGCTTCACCTTCGTGCCGTCTGACAGGACCAGCAGCTTGGTCATGCCGAATCCCGCGCTGGTGACCAGTATCTTCGACCCCGCCTCTCCGCCCCTTGACAAACGGCCGGAAGCCCGCACAAAATAGAACGCGGCCCCGGAAATCAGGAGCAGCAATCCGGCAGCAACCGACATCCATCGCCGCCCGGCCGAAAATAGTCCCCTCCCCCGCTCCGGCTTCCCTGCCATCACACCCTCCGCCGAAAAAGCATCCTCTGCTGAAAAAGAACCGAAAGGACTTCCATCATAAGAATCGCGGTTCAGTTTCCCGGAAAGATCCTGCCAACCATGATTGACGACCTCCTCTCTGGGTGTCGTCAACTCTATATGATCCGCATTCCCTTTGAGAGAATGAACGATCTCATTGAAAAAAGCATATCCGGGATTAGTACCCAGCAAAGCGGACAGCTCCTCCAACTCTTCGGGATTCGCATCCCTGCCTGCCTTCTTTGCGATCAGCTCGATAATTCTCGAATTTTCCATGCTTTGCCGGTACTATTTTCTCATTCGGGTGTAAGGACACGGAAAATGACGGTTTGGCTTAAAGCCGGTCCCCTTTTTTTTAACTTTTTTTTAAATACTGCCGCAAACCGTCTCCTGCACGTCAAATCATCCGTTTTAACCAAGGCTCCCCGCTTTCACAAGCCTTCCCTTCCCCCCAATCCTCCCCCATTTCCGCCCCACATTCAACTATTTCCCGTCCACAATGCCTTTTATCCCGATTTCGATGTCTTTTCATTTCTCCCGATGATACCGGCCAGCATCTGGCTTCAATTGCCCGGTAAATCTCCTTCTCCGATTTACTTCGATCTCAATGTCTCTTCAATGGTCTCAGTGAATCTCCCGTTACTCACTCCCTACTCCCCTCACCCGACGCCCGGCCAGGGATGGCTGCAGGGTCTGCTCCAACTTCTTCAGGGCGATGGTCAGCTGAGTGGTAATCGTCTTATAATGAAGCCCCAGGATGCTGGCTACCTCCTGGCACGACAGCCCGTCTTCCTTGACGAGCTTGAAGATGAGTTTGCATTTAGGAGGCAACTGGTTGACCGATTCCTCGATCGCCTTACGGAGTTCTCCGGTTACCAGCACCTGTTCCGGATCGGGACTTAGATAAAAATGACTGACCATGACATTGTCAAGGTCGACCCGGTTGCGGCTGGCCATCTTCCGGTGATAATTGGCCGCGGTATTCTTGATGGCCACGTACAGATAGACATTCATATTGTCGATCCTGTCCAGGTTTTCCCGGTTCTGCCAAAGCCGGAGAAAGACATCGTTCACGATCTCTTCGGCCACCTCCTTGTTCTGTACAAAGCTAAAGGCAAACTGAAAGAGCCTGAAAACGTTCTCCTTGTAAAACTCCTGGAAGGCAGTTTCATCATGATCGAATTGTATGCGGTGAAGTAGAGATGGCATAGGCTCTTACAATCTGTCTATTATTTTCAATCTGTCCGTTATAGTACTGTCCGTTATAATATTACGGTCTTTTCGTATCGTTACACCGGCATCCGCCCGGTCATTCCTTTCCCTTCCTGATCACCTGGATGGCTCCGCCGTTCTTCGCCACGATCAGCACCGGTCCGCCCGCACTCTTTACCCAGATCATATCGCGGGTATCTCCCTTTATCAGCAGACCCGTCCGGGAATAGGGCTCCGCCTCGAAACCACCCTTCCCATCTCCCTTTAGCAGCAGCCCGATCCCGGCATCCAAAGGCCCCAGCTGGGCCCTGAAAGGAAAAAAATTCCCCGCGACGACCAGGTCTTTCCCCTCAGCGTCAGGATCGGCCGGTAAAATACCGTTCAGGACACTCATCTGAGCGTATTCCGGAAGCGGATGCACACTCCACTTTCGGCCGCCTTCATTTAGCAGGCAGACAGACCGCAACTGATGGATCACGGCAGTATGGGCGGCAGCCAGCTGCTCGGGGCTGAACAGATCCTGCATCGTAGCGTCCGCGTAATCCGCATACCTCGAAATTTTCTTCTGCAGCCCGGGAATCTGTTCCAGGATCTCATCGCGTGAAAAATAGGGATATTCCTTACCCCCGTAATATTGACAGAGCACGGGATCCAGCAGCCCATCTCCATTGAAATCGCCATAGCAGATACTAAGCGGCTCAGACGCGGAGGCCCTGAAGAAAGTATTCATCCCAAGATTGCCAACCACCAGGTCGGTATCCCCATCGCCATCGATATCCCCCGCGAAAATACGACTCCACCAGCCCTCGGTGCCGGAAAGGCCGTAGGCCGCGGTCTTATCGGCAAGTCTCCCCTTGTCGTTTTCAAAAATCGTAATGGGCATGAACTGTCCGACGACAACCAGGTCCGGCCAGCCATCCTTGTTAAGATCTATCCACGCGGCATCTGTCACCATACCGGGATGCGCGAGAACCGAATCGCCCTGCGACGCATCCTTCTCAAAACGGATATGTCCCGGCGTACTCACATTCTTCAGCACGAAGCTTTCGGGAGGCGTCGGGAACAACCCGGGCTCCAGCCTTCCCCCCACGAAGAGATCGGGCAGCCCATCCTTGTTGATATCCGCAGACCGGACACATCCCCCGCTCACCGTCTCGGCCGGCAAGGCATCCTTCAACTCCCTGAAATGTCCATGTCCTTCGTTTTCAAAAAACCGGTCCTGGTAATGCTTGTCATGCAGCGGATAATCCGCACCCCCGCTGACAAGATACAAGTCGAGGTCTCCGTCTCCGTCCGCGTCAAAAAAGAGCGCATCCGTAGTCGTATAGCTTTTGTCTGTGTTCCAGGGCTGATCGGGGGCGGCCGCAAATTTCCCATCCGATACCTGCAGATACAGGCGGCTGTCGAAACCCGCCGAACCGCCTATAAAGAAGTCCTCCCTCCCGTCCCCGTTCACATCCCCCTTTGCCAGCGAGGGCCCAACCCGAGAAATCTGGTAGGGCAGAAAAGGCATGATCTTAAAATCCACCGTAGCCGCCTGCTGGTGCACGTAGTCGACGCCCGAAGCCGCCGTAATATCTCTAAACGATACCTGTCCCACCCCGTTCTTTCCATTTATCGCATTTGCTCCGTCTACCCCATTCGTTCCGTTTATTCCCACGCTGCCGTCGGTTCCCGCCGATGGCGCCCCACTCATTCCTTTTGTCCCTTTCGCCCCTTTTATCCTATTTGTCCCGGCTGCGGCCAACCCCTTTTCCACAACCGTATTCCCCGGCATGGCATCCTTTTCCCGGATGACCAGCGTCGTATCGGCACGCAGGTTTTCCAGTCTCGACAGCTTCCCCCCGGGCCACCTTACCTCCAGCAAGCTTACGACGCTGTCGGAACCCAGCCCGAAATGCATCACAGGATCCACCGAAGACTGGAAGCCGCGGTTGGGATACTGTTCCTGCAACTGGCGACTATGTGCAGCCTCCAGCGTCACCTTCGCCCCGATACCATAAGTATTTTTGTTTTCACCAGCCAGCCTGAGACGCAGATAATGCGCGTGCGTCTTTTCAGATGTGTTATTCCGGTAAACCGTGGCGACATCGTTCAGGTTGTTCATGACCAGGTCTAGATCGCCGTCGTTGTCGAGATCCACATAGACCGCTCCGTTACTGACGGACCGATGGGTGAGGCCCCATTGCAAGGACTCGTTGGTAAAACCCAGGTCATGATTGTTCCGGTAGACATAGTTGGTCAGCCTGGTGGAAGGCATTTTTTTGACCAGCTCCCACATCTCTTCCTTAGACGCATCTTTTCCGTTGTAGTTATTGGAATACCCCGACGTATATTTTACAAAGTCGAGGTTGGTCATATCTCTCAGGATACCATCGGAGATGAACAGGTCCTTCCATCCGTCGTTGTCGAAATCGGCGAAGAGCGGCGCCCAGCTCCAGTCCGTTGCCGAAATGCCGGCCAGCTGACCGATCTCGCTAAAGACGGGGGTGCCCGAAGAATCATTGCCGTTGTTCAGCTGGAGCGTATTGCGCATCTGCTGGTGATGAAAGCCCTGCTGCACACGCAACGTATACTTGTCATAGTTATTCCCTCCACGGAGAAGCTTCTGCCGGTGATTGTCTTCCGGGAGCATATCCAATGCCACGATATCCGTCTTGCCGTCATTATTATAGTCGGCGATATCTGAACCCATCGCAAATTCCGAGATATGACCCGCCGCCTTGCCCAGCACCTCATGAAACTGGCCGTTATGATCATTCAGGTAGAGGAAATCCCTTTCATCGTAGTCATTGGTGACATAAATATCGGGCCATCCATCATTGTTCACATCGCTGATGGAAACGCTCAACCCGAAATTGAGCCCGCTGCCGTCGATATGGGCCGGGACGCTGATATCCGTAAACACGCCGCCGTCGTTGCGATAAAGACGATTGCCAAATTTAGGGTTCCGGTCGGCCCTCAGCCGGTCGGTATTGAAATCGGGATTGAAGAACATATCCCCGTGATTCACCATAAACATATCCAGGTCACCGTCATTGTCCATGTCGAAGAAGGCCACCGTCGTCGTGAACGTACCGGGAGCATCCAACCCGTACTTTTTCGCGCTCTCGGTAAAATGAGGATAGCCGTTTCTCAACCCGTCATTGATATACAATTCCTTGGTACGATCGGAATCGCTGCCGGGGCCGGAATAACAGACATAGATGTCCAGCAGCCCGTCGCCATTCACATCAGCCATTACGACACCCGTTCTCCATTTGGTGCGCGCACTGAAGCCCGCCTTATCAGTGGCATCCTCGAACTGGAAATTGCCTTTGTTGATATATATACGCAAAGGCACCATATTCCCCGAAAAGACCAGGTCGGGCAACCCGTCGTTATTCAGGTCTCCCGCCGCCACGCCACCCCCGTTATACAGGTACTCGTAAGTCAGGATGTTATAGTCCCTGTCTTCCTGGATCGTATTGCTGAAATCGATATGGGATTGGGAAGAAGGCACCTCTGTAAACAGGACATCTCCGCCGGACGCACTATTGCTGTCGTGTTTGCAGGAAACAAAAAGCATAAGCAGTATGGCTACCCAAGATCGAACTAAGGCTACACGCATATGACAAAATCTACTAATCAAAAGATTGGCCTGTTAAGTTTTGGTTTGCAAAGCTATAGGGTTCACCCTTTCCAACCTGCGAAAGAGGTATTTTGTTTCTGTTATCAAACGGTCTAATAGGAAGGAGCGGCCAAATATACTCAGATTTACATATATCTGAAATTTTTAGTCCAAACCACGCTAATTTTGTAAATTATGTTCTCTTTCGGAAAACATTTTCCAAACCGGCATAATCGTCCGCCGCCCGTCCCATCCGCTACCTTAATGGAAGGATTCATTGACCAACCGATCCCTCAATATTAAAATCATACGGATGCAAGCTATCGCCGCCATTCTCAAACACACCCTCTTCCTGTTTGCTATCCTGTCCGCTACCGCCGTAACCGCTCAAAATACCTGGCCCAGGGAAATACCCCTGCAAAATGGCGGCAGCATCACCATCTATCAGCCCGAACCGGAGTCTTATTCAGGCAACCGCCTCTCCTCGCGGGCTGCTGTATCCGTAAAGACCAGATCCGGTACGGAACCCATTTTCGGGGCCATCTGGGCGGAAGCCCTCCTGCAAACGGATAAGGATAACCGTACGGCCACGCTTGAAAGCCTCGCGATCACCGACGCGAAGTTCCCCGGTGTCGAAGACAGCGATCAGGTCGAACGGCTCAGACAAACGATGGAGACCGAAATCCCCAAATGGAAACTGGTCATCTCCCTCGACAGGCTGCTGGCCACCCTGGATCAACAGGGTGTAACACCTTCGGCAGAACTGAAGAACGATCCCCCCGAGATCATCTATGCCACCCAGCCATCCGCCCTCGTGCTGCTCGACGGAGACCCGATCGTATCGGCCGATCCCGATCTGAAAATGGATAAGGTGCAGAACTCGCCAAATCTCATCGTGAAAAATCCCGATGACAATAAATACTATCTCTACGGCGGTAAGTTCTGGTATACCTCTCCCTCCGTCACTTCCGGCTGGAAGAGCATCTCTTCGCTGCCAAAGCGCATCAGCGCCCTGGACAAACAGATGAAACAGCAGGAAAAAGAAGAAGCCGCCAAAAACGGCGGACAGAATGATACCAAAGACCAACCGGCCTCCCCGCCCGCCATCATCGTACGCACGACCCCCGCGGAACTGATCCAGTCGCAGGGAGAAGCCCAGTTCAAGACGGTACAGGGTACCAGCCTCCTCTATATCAGCAATTCGGACAACGATATCTTCAAAGACATCAACAGCCAGGATAACTATGTGGTGATCTCCGGCCGCTGGTACCGCGCTCCCACCCTGAACGGTCCCTGGACCTATGTCGAAGCGGACAAGTTGCCGCCGGATTTTGCAAAGATCCCCGAAGGATCCGATAAAGACGGAGTCCTCGCCAACGTCGCGGGCACCGATGAATCCAGAGAGGCAGTGCTGGATGCCTCGATTCCCCAAACCGCCAAAGTAGACCGTAAGACCGCTACCACCAAAATAGATTATGACGGGGACCCGGCCTTCGAATCGGTAGACGGAACAGACCTGGCCTACGCCACCAACAGCTCCAATACCGTCCTGATGGAGAACGCAAAATATTACGCCGTGGATAACGGCGTCTGGTTCGAATCCAGCCAACCCGGCGGACCCTGGCAGGTGGCAACCGAAAGACCCGGCGGCGTAGACAATATCCCCCCTTCCTGCCCGGTCTATAATGTCAAATATGTCTATATCTATGATCAGACCCCCGACTATGTATACGTCGGCTATACCCCCGGCTATCTCAACAGCTATATCTACGGCCCTACCGTCGTCTACGGGACCGGCTGGCGCTACCGGCCCTGGTACAGGAGATATTATTACCCCCGGCCGCTGACCTGGGGCTTTTGCATGCACTACAACCCCTGGAGAGGCTACAGCATGAGCCTGGGCTTCAGCATCGGCTTCTTCAACTTCTTCCTCGCCGGCCGGCCCGCATGGCCACACTATCACGGTGGATGGTTCGGTCCCCCCGCCTGGCGCCCACCCTATCGTCCGCCACATTGGGCAGGTGGAAGACCCGGCGGCGGCTATTATGGACCAAACCGCCCCGGCAGACCGGGTATCCCAAACAGACCCGGAGGACCCGGTAATGCAGGCGGTGGCGGCAGACCCGGCGGTGGCAGGCCCCATAATAACCTATATAACAACCACCGCGGGGTCACCACGCGTGATGTAAACCGGGGACCGGGACAATCGGTGATCAACAGACCCGGCATCAGACCAGGAAGCCCGGGCAGCGGCGGCAACGGCCGCCCCGGAAGACAAGCCGGCAACAGGCTCCCGCCCGGCGGCAACGGCCCTGGCAACGGAAGTCCCAATCCGGGCGGCCAGCCAGGCCAACCCGGCCGTCCCGGCTTCCGGCCGGCTCCCGGAAACAGTCAACCGGGGGGAACGGCGCCGACCCGCGAGGCAAGACCCAGCCGCCAACCGGACAACGTATTCACGGACCGACAGGGGAATGTCTTCGAAAAAGACAAAGCCGGCAATTTCGAACAACGCGACAGGTCAGGATGGAAACCCGTCAACCCGGCTACCACACCCTCCCTGCCACAGATACAAAGAGACAATCAACAGCGTGAACGGGGAGAAAACAGGGCAGGCAATTTCCAACAACAACAACGACCGGCCCCTGCAGCACGTCCGGCGCCCAGACCCGCTCCTGCTGCCCGGCCGACTCCCTCGCCCAGACCAGGCCCAAGCCCCTCGGCAAGACCTTCTCCGGGCGGCGGCAGACCACCCGGCGGAAAGGGAAACTAGATCCGCCTGCAAAACAGGCATTCGAAACAAGCATACAAAACAGGTACACAAAACAGAAAGTCCCGGGGAACAATCAAGTCGCCGGGACTTTTTAGTTATTACCGACTTTCCCAAACAGGGAATATTCACGGTCGCTTAGCAAAATGTTAAAGAAAGAAAAAATGAAGAAAGGAGGAACAGGGAAGAAGGACAGAGAGAAAAGAAGAAGCAGGGGACATCAACGTTACAGCATCTTCTAAAAATAAAAAAAGGGCCCGAATAGACATCCAGCCCCGTTTTAAATCCAATATCCTATGAAAAACCGTATCATTAACGCAGCAAGAGATCAGTTAATTGTGTGTCTTATTATTTTGTGATGATTTTATTTTTAAAAATCCGATTTCTTCGCGTTCCACGTCCGTCGTTCCACGTTCCTCCCGCATTATCCATCCGGCATTCCCCCCAGTTTCATCACCCCGCTTCATCCTCCCGAATTCCCTGACAGATTATATAATTCTTTGGTACCTGCAATCTTTTTAACCCGCTCACCCGCTTAGCGCCTTTCCGATCAATGCGGTTCCTTTTTCGCTGAAAGACAATCCCAGCGCGGCCTGACGGCCGGGCTCGGTCATTTTTCCCCAGGATTTCTTTAAAATCCTGACCATCTTCTCCTCATCATGCAAAGCCAGGAAATCCTCATACTGGAACTCAAGAAAAACCAGGCAGAGAGCGTTTTCCATCGTTTGCATATCGGGGTTGGTGCGCAGGCCCTCCTTCAACAGGATCGACCGGAGAGAACCGATCGTCTCCGCATCGTACCCTGCCTCTTTCATCAGCTTCTCCGCCACATCGGCATGAAATTTCGCCAGCTCCGTCCTCCAGCGAAGATACCCCGCCTTGCCCGCGGGATATCCGGATCTCGGAGACTGCCACCTGCCAATATGCTGACACCTCGAAGCCAGCAACAGGACTTCTCCCGCATCGGGCGCCAATGTCTTCACCCACTTGTATAATTGCAGCGCATAGAAATGTTCCGCCGGATAGTTGATGCCCTCCCGGACCACCGTATTCGGATCCTGCCGGTTGTATTCGTCAAAGAGCGCGAAAGCCAACTCCAATCTTTCCATAGACTCCCTTTTGAGGTATTCTTTGTAATCTTTACAAAGTAAATCATGTTACGGATTTAACCCTATTTTTACGCCCGATATCAAAATTATTCACAGGATGAAGCAATCGATTGCAATTTTTCTTACAACCCTCTTTCTGTTGTCCCGCCGATCGCTGGTCGCCCAGCCATCCCTTTCCGGACCCGGACAATCTTCGCGGTCTTCAGAACCGGTTGTATCGAAACGAACGGGATATCCGGCAGAAGCATCCCTGGCAACCCCGCCCACGACCCCTTCCCCGGAAGCCGTCGAAGCCTGGAAGGAAAACAAGTTTTCCATGTTCATCCACTTCGGCATCTATTCCGCGCTCGGCGGCGTCTGGGATGGCCAAAAGATCACCCGGGGCCTCAGCGAACAGATCCAGGCGCATGCGGGCATCTATAGCGACACATATGCCCACACAGCAGACCATTTTAACCCCGTCAACTGGAACGCCGACTCGATCGCCCTCCTCGCCAAAGCCTCCGGCATGCGTTCCATCGTCATCACCTCCAAACATCATGACGGATTCTGCATGTTCCATTCCGCCTATACGGATTTTAATATCGTGGACGCCACCCCCTTCGGAAGGGATGTCGTAAAAGAACTCTCCGACGCCTGCAAGCGCCACGGATTGAGATTCGGCGTGTATTTTTCCCTGATAGACTGGCACTATCCCGAAGCCTCTCCTATCTCCAGCCACAATTCGGACTATATCACCCCGGAGCACCACGAGTATAACAAGAAACAAGTGACCGAACTCATGACGCGCTATGGTACCGTCTCCGAGATCTGGTTCGACATGGGCTCGCAAAGCGCCGCCCAAAGCAAGGAACTGGCGGACCTCGTCCACAGCCTGCAGCCGGATTGTATGATCAGCAGCCGCATCGGGAACGACCAGGGCGATTTTACCGTCATGGGAGACAACCAGGAACCCAATTACCGCATCGGCGTGCCCTGGCAGTCGCCGGCCTCCTTTTTCGACGAGACCTGGGGCTACCGGTCCTGGCAGTTCAGGGGCAGCGAATCCGCAAAAGTCCGCGAGAAACTCGCCAGCCTCATCCGCGTGGTCAGCAGGGGTGGCAACTACCTGCTCAACATCGGCCCCCGCGGGGATGGGTCCGTCGTCGGCTTCGAAAAAGATGTTCTCCTGACGATCGGTAACTGGTTACATAAAAACAGCGAAGCGATCTACGCCACCCAACCCGACCCCTTCGAAATAGCCTTCGACTGGGGCAGCATCACCAGCCGGCCGGGAAAGCTATACCTGCACCTGCTAAGTCCCCCCAAAGCCGGCACCCTCACCCTGCCCGGCCTCAGCGGAAAACCCGCCCGGGTCTATACCCTCGGGGAAGAGGGCCCTAAAGCCCTCGGACAAGCCCACTCAACAAAGGGAGACATCGTAGTCACCCTCCCGCAGGACTACAACGAGATCGCGGGATTGGAAGGAACTCATTCCGCCGGAACTCCTTCGGAAGGTGTTCAATCCGATGGTGCTCAATCCGATGGCCCCTCTGCTAAAACCAGCCGCTTCGACGACCCCTATAAAGTCGTGGTGCTGGAATTCGACGGCGACTTTGCCGTCATGCCGGCCCTCCGGATCGCTGCCGGAAAAAAAAACCTGACACTCGATCATGACAACTCCTTCAAATATTATAGCAACTCCACCGTCGATTACAACAGCCGCTACACCAGCACCATCGAAGAATCCTGGACACTCGAATCGAGGGGCAACAGGAAATATAACTGCTTCTTATACTATACCGCCGAAGAAAAAGGAAGATCCCTCATCCTGAAAAATGGAGAACTGCAAATCGTTCCGGGAGTGAAATCCGTTGCCACCGAAAGAAAGGCTACCCTGGATGGAGACGCCCCCCTCCCCCTGCATAACGATACCGCCTCCCTGACCTGGAGCCCCGTCTATCTCGCCGGCCCTTACTCCGCCGGAATAGAAGGCCTCAACGGCAATATCGACAGCATCGACATCCGTCAACCCTGGCCTTCCGGGAATGGCTCCTCCTGGCATCCGCTTGACGAAACGACCGCAACACCCTCTCGTATCTTCGAAGTCCGCGCCGGGATGAGCACCGCCTACTACCTGTTCCAGGAGATAAGCTCTCCAAAAGAACAGCCCGTCCTGGTACATATTACCAGCGGCGATGGCATCCTCGTCCTTTTAAACGGCAAACAACTGCTCATACACAATAATCCGCTCAAAGTCCCGCAGATGGACGATATCATATGGCTCCCCCTGAAAGCAGGAAAAAACCAGCTGGTCGTAAAACTCTTTAATAATTTCAAGAAGAGGATTCCCTTTTCTCTCGACCACGAGGGCGTTGAGCAGGTGTTCTATCGCAGACCACTAGGTCTCCTGCAGTTGTCGGCAGGCGAACTCTACCGCATTACCCTGCAGCCGGACCACCCCGCAACCCCTCACGAGGAATTGCGCCTGCCAAACCTTTCGCTGAAACTCGAATAACCCATCATTCTCTAATCTCTATTCCCTTTTTTAAATTCCTTACCCAAAACTCACTACTCACTACCGACTACTCACTACCTTTGTCCACCTAATCCTGTAAAAAAATGGGGTTGCAACAGTCATCCCTTTGTGGCACTAACGGAAATAGTTATCCGCATTTTTATTTATGTAACTATCTCCCCGGATCCGTGGGCAGGGACACCTTTTCCAATAGCCTGCTAAAATTTAAAAAAGGAGAACACCCCGACCAGGAAGGTTGGATCGACTGCACCCTGGAACAATCCGCAGACCTGCCCATCGGGCAGGACACGATCATCCTCAGAGCCCTCCATCACGACGAGGCCGCCATCAACCCCCGAAAACCCGTCGCACTGGATCTCCTGGGAAAAGCCCTGGCCGCCCGCTTCAAATGCCGCTACCTCCCCGGCCTTCTTTATAAGATACGACCCGTAGAAGAGATAAAAAAACTTACCCGGGACCAAAGAGTGACCGCCCTGCAAGACGTCTACCGGTTTTCTCCTCCATCTCCTATCCAATCTTCCCCAAACTCACTACTCACTAATCACCACTCACCATTGACCCCATCGCTCCCCCACTCACAATCTTCACGCCACTCACTACTCACTACCGACTACTCACTATTCTCCCCTTACCTCGTCCTGGACGATATCGTCACGACAGGATCCACCCTGAACGCCATCTTCGACGCCATCCTCCGCGAATACCGGAAAGCAGCCTCACTACTCACCACTGACCACTCACTGGTGACTGACCACCCCTCGCTGTCCCCATCCCCCCTCATCGCCCTATCGCTGGCCAAAGCCGACTACGACTCCTCCTTTAATTTGTTCCACAACCTGCAGGGCAGGAACTATCGCCTGGACCCCGGTCAATCCGGCTGGCTGCTGGCCGAAGAAGAAGAAGTCTACCCATCCGTTTATTCCCTGCCAACACTCACTAGCTGGATCCGGACGGACTCTTTTCCACGCCCCTCCCCACCCTGACCGAAGCGCCCCCCAATCCTGAATGAATAAGGCTACTCCATGACCACTCCTCCCAGATTCCCCCCCCGGATAAGGCTCCTCCTACCCCCGTCTCTCATCATCACAACCCCGCACCGACCACTCGCTATCTCCCCCACTCACTACTGACTGCTGACCACTCACTATTTCCATCCCCGTATGAACGAATAAAGCCGGAAGCATGTATATTTATCCCCGATCCGGACCAAACTTGTGCAAGGTACTCCCCACGCACAACATTTGCTCCCGAAAGAACGACGATGAAGCATAACATTCCCCAAACACGGCCGATGATCCTGCTGGCTGGCCTGGCCTGGCTTACCAGCTTGATTACAGCCTGCCATCCCGTCGCGCACGAACAGGGACCCGCTCTTTTTGAGGCCCTGCCCCCCGCACGAACCGGCCTGGACTTCACAAACCGGCTGACCCCCACCCAGGATTTCAACGTCTTCAAATACATGTATTTCTATAATGGCGGAGGGGTAGGGGCCGGAGACTTCAACAACGACGGCCGCATCGACCTGTTTTTCGCGGCCAACCAGTCGGGCAACAAGATCTATCTGAACCAGGGCGACCTGCGCTTCAAAGATGTCACTGCGGAAGCCGCCATACCCCGGGACGGCGGCTGGTCTACCGGCGTGTCGGTCGTTGACATCAACAATGATGGATTGCTGGATATCTACGTTTGCCGCGTTGGCAACCATGAGACCCTGCACAGCCATAACCTCCTCCTGGTCTGCCAGGGCATCGACAGCAACGGCATCCCCCACTATGAAGACAAAGCGAAAGAATATGGACTCGACTTCTCGGGATTCAGCACCCAGGCGGTCTTCTTTGACTACGACATGGACGGCGACCTGGATATGTACCTGCTCAACCACTCCATCCACCAGAACGGAGCCTTTGGCTCCAGAAGCGATAAACTGAAAACCTTCAACCCGCTTTCAGGAGATCGCCTGTACCGGAATGACGGCAACAACCACTTCACGGATGTGACTCAACAGGCCGGCATCCACAGCTCGGTGATCGGCTTTGGCCTTGGCATCACCATGACGGATATCAACCTGGACGGATATCCCGATATCTATGTAGGAAACGACTTCCACGAGAACGATTATTTGTATATCAACCAGCACAACGGGACTTTCAAAGACGAACTGGACGACCATCTCATGCACACCAGCCAGTTCTCCATGGGCGTGGACGTCGCCGACATCAATAACGACGGCTATCCCGATATCATGACCGCCGACATGCTGCCCTACGACCCCAACATCCTGAAAAGATCCGAGGGAGAAGACACCTGGGACATCTTTAACCTGAAAATCGGTTATGGCTACAACTACCAGTATACCCGCAATAACCTCCAGCTAAACCGGCGGAACGGCATGTTCAGCGAGATCGGCCTCTATGCGGGCGTCTATGCCACCGACTGGTCCTGGTCTCCCCTCTGGCTGGACTTCGACAACGATGGAGTCAAAGACCTCTTTATCGCCAACGGAATACCCAAACGACTCAATGACATCGATTATATCAACTACGTCTCGAATGAAGAGATGCAGCAAAAAATGAGCTCCGACAACCTGGAGAAAAAAGACCTCGACCTCATAGAAAAATTCCCGCAGATAAAAATACCTTCGAAATTCTTTAAAAACAGCCCTCAGCTGGAATTCACAGACCTCGCCCATTCGATAGCAGGAGCCAGACCCAGCTATTCCAACGGGGCCATCTATGCCGATCTCGACAACGACGGCGACCTCGACCTCGTCGTCAATAATATCGACGACCCTGCCCTGCTCTACGAGAACAAAACCAACGACAACCATAACAAAACCGGGAATAAGGCCTACCTTGAAATACGCCTGAAAGGCCCGGAAAAAAACAGGAACGCCATCGGCGCCAAAGCCATCCTCTTTACCGGAAACGAGATCCGCACCTATGACAAATCCCCCGTCAGGGGATTCCTCTCCAGCATGGAAACGCCCCTCCACATCGGTCTGGCCAACACACGGGTCGACACCCTGCTCCTGGTATGGCCCGACAATACCTTCCAGCGGATCGACTGGCAGCAAGGAGTTTCAAACATCAGCCTGGAATACCGTAAAGGACTGCCCTCCTTCGATTATTCGCGGATCACAGGGCATTGGAAAAATCCTGCCCGGCCCATGCAGGATATCAGCCGCCAGACAGGCATCCTGCACCGGCACGAAGAAAATGATTTTCATGAATTCAACCGCGAACCCCTGATTCCCCACATGCTCTCCACTGAAGGACCCGCCCTCGCCATCGCCGATATCAACAGAGACGGCCTGCAGGACGTATTCCTCGGTTCGTCGAAGGACAAAAAAAGCTATCTTTTTCTCCAGCAGAGCGGCGGGAAATTTATACTCAGCCACCAGCCGGACCTGGATGCCGACAGCAGTTTTGAAGACGTCGACGCCTGCTGGGCAGACATCGACCATGACGGCAACCCCGACCTCATCATCGCCAGCGGAGGAAACGAAGCCTATGGAAACGACACCCTCCTGTCGCCCAGGATCTACCTGAATGACGGGAAAGGACATTTAAAGAAGTCCCGCCACCCCTTCGAAAATCTCTTTGTCAACGCCTCCTGCGTCACCCCCTGCGATTTCAACGGCGATGGCTATACCGATCTCTTCATAGGAGGACGATCGGTACCCGGCGACTACGGACAGATCCCCCGCTCTTACCTGCTGCAAAACGACGGTACCGGAAAATTTAAAGATGTCACGGACCAGTTCGCTCCCGGCCTCTCAAAAATCGGTTTCGTCACCAGGGCCCTATGGTTCGACCTCGACAAAGACGGCCGCCAGGACCTGCTGCTCTGTCTCGAATGGGGGGGCATCCTTGCCTTCATGAACCACCCGGGCCTTTCCAACACAGCCGTATTTTCAAAAATAATCCTGACCGATAAAAAAGGCTGGTGGAACTTCATCCTGCCGGTTGATCTCAACAATGACGGCAACATCGATCTCGTCGCGGGCAATCTTGGCCTTAACAGCCGCCTGAAAGCATCCTCCAAAGAACCCGTACGGATCTACTATTATGACTTCGACGGAAATGGCAAACGTGAACAATTGCTCACCTACTATCTCGATGGACGCGAACTCCCGTTCGCCGGTAAAGAAGAGTTGGAACAGCAGATGCCGGGCCTCAAAAAAAGCTTTCTCTATGCAGAAGACTTCGCAAAAGCCACGCTGAAAGACATCTTCCCTGAAGACAAACTGCTACAGGCAGACACCCTGAGCGCCGACTATTTTTCAAACGCCATCCTGATCAATCAAGGCAACCTTCATTTTACAGTCCAGCCGATGCCCTGGGAGGCCCAACTATCACCCTATCGCGACGCCGCCGTCGTGGACGCCAACGGAGACAATCTTCCTGATATTCTTTTGGTGGGAAACTATTACGAGAACAATATCCAGATGGGCAGATACGATGCAGATTTCGGAACCATCCTGCTAAACAAGGGAGGCGGAACCTTCATCGCCGGCCCGCTCAACGGCGTCGTACTAAAAGGACAATCCCGCCATATCGGCCCCATAAAAATCGCCGGCCGTGAATCCTATATCGTAGTAAGAAATAACGATAGTACACGCGTACTCCAGTTTCACCCCTGATCGCTGATCTTTATTCTCCAGTCTCTAATCGTTGATTCTCATCCCTACTCACCACTCACTATTCACCACTCACCACTCACTTCGTCACCGCGCAATATACCCGTGTCACCCATTTCGCCGTGTCGGGTTCTTTGGTCCTGTCCGTAACCAGGTATTCAAAAGGAGCCGCCGCGGCTTCCCGGTGATAGTCGCTTATAAACAGATGCAACTGGTCGATGGCCCGCGACACCGTCCAGGAACCGCCCCGCACACTGCCCATCAATAAATTTTCATAAAACAGATTTTTTGGAAACCATGAACTATCCGAAGGCCTCAGCTCCCGGATCTCGAATCCATAGATATTCTCCCTTTTCCCCAGATAAGAACAAAGATTGGACAAAATACCGGTCATCCCCCTGCGGATCGCCTCCACCCGCCGGTATTGCCGGATCCTTTCAAAAGGATTAAGCGAGGACCCGGTCAGGTTCCCCCCCCATTCCAGGGAGATCGTATCCGGGCTCCGTCGGGAAACAATGGCAATTCGCGTATCGAAACTGAAATCGCCCTGTTGAATGGCCACTTCAATTCCCCTCGGGTCGATTCCGGTAAGCCGGTAGGAATAGCTTTCATAAACGAAAGGGTGTCTGTCCGGCCCGCAATAAGGCTGATTCATCAACTTACCCTGCGGCCACCATTTCTCCCAGCAAGTCTCCTCCGTCAATCGCCGGAACGCCCCCGTCTCGGAACAACCCGCATCCATCGCAACTGACAAATGCAGCTTGCCGGGTATCCATAGACAAATACCCACCCATGCCAAAACCAAAATAACCAGGAGTAGAAGCCCCCATTTTTTCATTGCCTGAAAATAATATGACGTACGACCACGAATTAAGTAAATAAACACGAATAAAAATGAATTTATTATAATACCGGGACGCAGAAGTCCAGGATAATCACCCTAAAAGGGCAAAGCAGGGCGCGTTTGAGAGCACTGAATTAAAATGACATTAAAACACATCGCTAACCGATATATTTTCAGTAGCTTATTGGTATTTTCGGGGTTGGAAGCATCGCTGCAACCCTGCAGGATTTGAAAAGTCGGAGGCTCCGGGAACAGCCCGTTTAAAACCTTTTCCCGGGTTATTGATCGGAACAAAGGAATAACTTTTATTTTTGCTGTCTATTTTAGCTCTGTTAAAGAGCATTACTGAGCTTTAAAAACACCAGATCGTGTCTTTGACAGAAAACCGGCGACAGATTTTGCCGAACTATCCCGTTTGCATAGGCAGATTGGTTTAGACCGGCTTGTCCGGTACCGTTTTTGCTGGTAGCATTGTTTTGATTTCTGTGGCAATATTGTTGAGAGTTGAGGGGCATCATTTTTTCTGTATTAACCAATTGAGGTGTAAATTTATCGGACCCTTGATTTTTTTCCATATCCGTTTTAAATAGGCAAAGGCAACCATGGCATTACGGCAACCCTTCAGATTGTTAAAAAAGATACTCAAAAACTTATACTTTCTTACGTTTTTGAATGGCTTCCTGATAGCGTCCCTGTTTTATTTTAGGATGGAGGGAAACTATGAAGACAGCCTGTTCGCCTCCATCAAAAGAAGCGTAGACAGACAGATAGACGCCGATGATACCCAGGATTCCATCGTTGTAAAAACGATGCATGTCTGCAACGAACTGCTCCATAACAGGGCTCGCATTTTCTCGGAGGACCCAATCGACGAAGGAGTGAAATCGGATTATTTCCATCCCACCTCCGTCGACCTGATGACGACAAGGGGGGCCTGTGGAAGCTATTCGATGGTGTTGGCCAGGCTCCTGCAACTATCCAACTACCCGATCCGGATCGCCCAGATGAAGGCTCACGGCATCTTCGCAGCACATAATGTGATCGAAGTCTATACAAATACCGGCTGGGCCGTATTGGACCCCACCTTCAATGTCTACTTCAAAAAACCGGGGCACTCGGGCATGGCCAGTTTCGCCGATGTGGAATCCAACTGGAAATATTATATCAGCCAATTGCCGGCGGGATATGATACCAGTTATAAATATGAAGATGTACGCTATACAAACTGGGAAAAGATTCCGGTGGTTCTGCCCGCCGCAAAGAAATTGCTGGGGCTCTTCATAGGCTCGCAAAAAGTCGATAAGATCTCGATACGTACTTATTTCCTGAGGATGTACAATATATATTTCGTAGTCACCCTGCTGTTGTATATACCCATCTTCCTGCTCACGTTTAAAAGATTTGTAAAAACGAAGATATTCCCGCGACCCGATATCCCCATCACATTCGCAAATCTCATAAAATACTCAAAACCTCACTTCGCGACTGCTCATTAAACCCTCAAAGTCGAGCATAAGCCCGGCTTAATAAAATGATAAGTCACCAAATACCTATATTTGGCTTTTAAACAATGAGTAAATGCTGAAAATAGGGGTATTTGGCGTCGGCCACCTGGGGAAATTTCATCTGAATAACTGGAAAGAGATAAAAGACGTCGAACTGATCGGCTTCTACGATCCGGACGACAAAACCGCCCGGGAAGTAGCCGAAAAATATCAACTGCCCCGCTTCCTGGACCCGGTAAGCCTCATGGACGCCTGCGACCTGGTGGACATCATCACCCCTACCCCCTACCATTTTGGATTGTGCGAAAAAGCCATCCGCAAAGGCAAACATGTCTTTGTCGAAAAACCCCTCGCCAATACGATGGAAGAAGCCCGCACCCTCGTAAAACTGGTCAAAGAATCGAATGTGAAACTGCAGGTCGGACACGTAGAACGGTTCAACCCCGCCTACATCGCCATTCAGTCCATCCCGCTCAACCCCATGTTCATCGAAGTGCACCGCCTCGCCCAGTTCAATCCCCGCGGAACAGAAGTCAGCGTGATCCTCGATCTCATGATCCACGATATCGATATTATCCTGAGCATCGTAAAAAGCGAAGTGAAGAATATTTCCGCCAGCGGCGTGGCCGTCATGACAGAAACCCCGGACATCGCAAGCGTCCGCATCGAATTCAACAACGGTTGCGTGGCCAACCTGACCTCCAGCCGCATATCGATGAAAAAAATGCGAAAGATGCGGCTCTTCCAGAAAGACGCCTACATTGGCATCGACTTCCTCAACAAGAAAACGGAGATCATCAAGCTGAAGACCCCCCAGGACCTGGATGCTTTTACCTTTGACATCGACACCCAAAATGGCAAAAAAAGTATCGCCATGATCAACCCGGTCGTGCCGGAAATCAATGCTATCAAACTGGAACTCGAAAAATTCTGCGAGGCCATCCGCCTCAACAGACCCTCCCCGGTCTCGGAAGTAGATGGCTTCCGGGCCATGGATATCGCACACCAGATATTGCAAAAGATCAGACACAATACCATCAACTCCTGAGGAAACAAATGGCAGTTTCCAAAAAACTCCATATAGCCTGGTATATTTTCAGCGACTATCTCGCTGCCATCCTGACGTCCGTCATCCTCTACTTCAGCCGCCGTTTGCTGCTTTCGGAACCCATCACCTATGGCGACGGACATCTGCTGCTGAATAACCGCTTCTGGCTCGGCATCACCACCATACCGATCGGATGGCTGCTGTTCTACGGCATCGTGGGAACCTATACCGGTCTCTATAAAAAAGGAAGACTCAACGAACTGACCGTTACCTTTATCTGCACCCTGATCGGTTGTACCATCGTCTTTTTCTCCATCGTGATCAACGACCCGATTACAGACTATCACTACTATTATAAAGCCTACGCTGTTTTCTTTTTCTGCCAGTTCCTACTGACCCTGTCCGGCAGGATGATCATCCTGCATTTTGTAAGAAGACAGGTGGAAGGGGGATTTGTGGCCTTTAAAACCTTGTTGGTAGGCAACAGCTCTTCGGCGGTCAGAATCTACAAAGAGACCCGCAATCCCCTTCGCTCGATCGGATATCATTATATTGGCTATGTCGCTAACGGAGATACCAGGAACGGCATCGGAAAAAACCTCCCCCGGATCGGCACTATACAGGAGATAGAAAAAACGATAGACGACTATGGGATCCAAATGGTGGTGGTAGCCCTGGAAAAATCCGATAGGACAGAAGTGGAAAAAGTCATCGAGAAACTAAGCGACAAAGACGTAGAAATAAAGATAATACCCAGCACCCTCGACATCCTCTCCGGATCTGTAAGGACCAGCAACGTATTCGGAGCCGTACTATCGGACATTCAAACGAATCTCATACCGGACTGGCAGGAAAATATCAAACGGCTGATCGATGTGGTCTTTTCCCTGCTGGGTCTCATTGTCCTCTCCCCGCTGATCGCATGGTTCGCCATACGGGTCAGACTGTCCTCTCCCGGCCCCATCCTTTATTCACAGGAGAGGATCGGCTATAAGGGAAAGAAGTTTTTCATCTTCAAACTGCGTTCCATGTACCTGGATGCCGAAAAAGATGGCCCGGCACTCTCCTCTTCCAGCGACGCACGTATCACGCCCTGGGGCAAGATCATGCGCAAATGGCGGATCGACGAACTCCCGCAGCTGTGGAATATCCTGAAAGGAGAAATGAGCCTGGTGGGCCCGCGCCCGGAACGGCAATATTATATCGATCAGATCATGCAGCATACACCCTATTTTCGCTACCTGCTGAAAGTGAAGCCGGGACTTACCTCCTGGGGGATGGTCCAGTTCGGCTATGCGGAGAACATCGGGGAAATGATCGAACGTATGCAATACGACCTGATCTATATCGAAAACTTCTCCCTGGGCCTGGACCTTAAGATCATGCTGCATACCCTTCGTATCCTTTTTATGGCCAAGGGGAAATGAGTTCTTCGCCATACATGAAAAACACTTATAACGTTAACACCGACAGGATGACAAAAAAAACAATTCGAATACCCCTCCTTCTGGCAGGTCTGCTTGCCCTCCTGCTTCCCTGCTCCTTGTCCGCCAACCCGCCCAAACCCCGGCCTCCTGCCCATACCCCTTCACAGGACTCCGCCGCGCTGCCCTACTTTCAACAGGAGCTTCACTATAATATCAGCGTGACACTCGACGATCGGCAACATTCGCTGAATGCCTTCGAAACAATCGAATACAAGAACAACTCCCCGGACAGCCTGAACTTTATCTGGTTCCACTGCTGGCCTAATGCTTATAAAGACCAAACCACTGCCCTGTACAGACAGCTTACCCGTCTGGGCAAAAGAAAGGACAAACTGAAAAAAATAAAAGACAACGGGTATGTCGATCACCTCGATTTTAAAATCGATGGAATAACTGCGCTCACACAGCCCCATCCCCAATATTCCGACATCCTGAAAGTGCTGCTCCCATCGCCCCTGGCGCCAGGCAAAAGAATGACCATTACAACCCCCTTCTTTGTGAAGATACCTTCCTATTTCTCACGCCTCGGCCACGAGGATCAAAGCTATATGATCACCCAGTGGTATCCCAAACCGGCCGTATACGACCGGAAAGGCTGGCATGAAATGCCCTATCTCGATCAGGGGGAGTTCTTTAGCGAATACGGATCTTTCGACGTCCATATCACCCTGCCATCCGCCTATACCGTTGCAGCCACCGGCACCCTGAAGACCGGATCCGAAAAAGACAGCTACGAAGCACTCGGCCGTAAAAATCTCGCCGGCGATTCCAGCGGAGCCTTTCTCTATGAAGCCTCCGATCCCAACGCGGCAAAAACCCTCGACTACCATGGAGAAAATATCCACGACTTCGCCTGGTTTGCCGATAAAAACCTCATCATCCAATACGATACCCTCCGGCTGCCATCCGGAAAAATCATCGACGTATTCTCCTATCATCGTATAAACGGCGATAAACAATGGGCACATAGCATATCCTATATAAAAGACGCCGTTCTTCATTATTCGAAATGGGTGGGCGAATATCGCTACCCCGTCGTAAGCGCCGTCGAAGGCCCGGGCAACAATTCCTCGGGAGGAATGGAATACCCGACGATCACGTTGATCACCAGCCCGCGTGCCGGCCGGGAAGAACTCGATGGCGTCATCGCTCACGAGGTAGGACACAATTGGTTCTACGGTATGCTCGGCAGCAACGAGCGCGAACATCCATGGATGGACGAAGGCATGAACACCTACTATGAGTTCCTTTACGAAGCCGAAAAATACCGCGCCAACACAATGCTGGGCTCCATGATCCCACCGGAAATCCGGAAGAAAAACACCGATGATTTCCTCAATGCCATATACGGTGTCTTTAACCAATTGAAAACCATCGAACCCATAGAGACCCCCGCCACCGGATTCGACACCGAATTTGACTATGGCGTCGTCGAATACGCAAAAGCGGCAGTCTGGATGTATATCCTGAAAAAAACCCTCGGCGCGGAAGAATTTGAAAAAGGCATGCACACCTATTTCTCGGACTGGGTGTTTAAACATCCTTACCCCGAAGACCTCAAAAACAGCCTGGAGAAGGCCAGCGGCACAAACCTGGACAAAGCCTTCGAACTGCTGAACAAAAACGGCCCCTTCTATGTGCCCGGCTTTTTCTGACCCGGATAAAAACCGGGATAATAATGTCCCTTTCGATCCGTTCTTTCACCAAGCGGGGCCCGATTTCACTATTTTTGACCCGTGTTAAAATTTAATAAGTGATAAACTATTGAATTTGAAGAAATTATTCCTGCTACTGCTTATTTTCGCCACCCACCGGATCCCCGCGCATGCTCAGCCCGCAGCACATCGGGAAACCAATCCCAAGCCAGTCATCCCGGCGCAACGCTCCGCAGCCGCCCCATCGTACTGGCAGCAGGAAGTAGATTACCGGATCGATGTCTCCCTAAACGATATTGAACACACCCTCGACGGCCTCGCAAAAATAAAATATACAAATCACTCTCCCGATACGCTCTTCTTCATCTGGTTCCATTGCTGGCCAAACGCCTTCAAAAATGACCAGACGGCATACAGCGAACAATTGCTCGGCAATGGCAGGACAGATTTCTACTTCTCGGATAAGCAGGAACGCGGCTATATCAACCGCCTCGATTTCAGGGTTGACGGAACGACCGCCCATATGGAAGATCATCCCCAATACATCGATATTATAAAACTGCTGCTGCCCACGCCCCTCGCCCCCGGCAGCCAGGCAGAGATTGCCGTCTCTTTTCATGAACAGCTGCCCTTCGATTTTTCCGGGTATGGCCATACCGGACAATCTTACCAGCTTACCCAATGGTACCCGCAACCCGCCGTTTACGACTGCCAGGGCTGGCATCCCATGCCCTGGCTCGACCAGGGAGACGTCTATGGCGAATACGGGGACTATGACGTGCACATCACCCTTCCGGCCAACTATGCGGTGGCCGCCACCGGCGAACTCCTGGAAGGCGATGCCGCCCCTCCTTTCACCCCAACTCCCCGGTCAGCGTCCTCCGCACCACCCCCTGTCCCCTCCCGGGTACCCTCCGCCCGGACCTCCCCCGTAAAACGCACCGATCCGTCCGGGCCGACATCCGTCACCAGGAAACCGCAACCGGCAAAACCACCCCTGCTGACCACCGCCTTTTCAAAAAAGAACAAGGACGTCGTCCTTCACATTCCTTCCGATACAGCCAGTAAAACCCTAAGATTCAGACAGCAGCACGTGCAGGATTTCGCATGGTTCGCGGATAAAAGCCTCCGCAGGAACCAGGACACCCTGCAGCTGAATTCGGGACGGGTCCTTACCATCACCACCTTCTACCGGCCGAAGAATCCCGATGGCTGGGAAAACAGCATCCGCTTTATCAAAGACGCCATCCGCTTTCGCTC
Source organism: Puia sp. (assembly GCA_031292515.1). Taxonomy (GTDB): domain Bacteria; phylum Bacteroidota; class Bacteroidia; order Chitinophagales; family Chitinophagaceae; genus Puia. The sequence goes on from JARLGZ010000081.1 coordinate 227,735, forward strand.
CACGCTGATCGGAGAATATCCCTTTAACAACCTCACAGCGGTCGCGTGGAACGATAAAAGCCACCGGGATAGGGCTTATCCTTCCCTCATCGTCCTTTCAGGAGAAAATGGGGTCAATAACCGGCATCTTCCCCGCGATAGACGACCCGGAAGCCCTTCCCTTCAAAAAAACCTGGACCTCCGGATAGCCCACGAAATAGGTCTCAATTGGTTCGGCGCAGCCCTGGGTTCGGACAGACGCCGCTATCCCTGGATGGATGAAGGCATGGCTACCTATTATGACCGCCGCTACGAAGCCGCGAAATACCCGGGATATCAACCGGCCTCTTCCCAAATGACACAACCCCGAATGCCTCACTCCCGGATATCCCACCCATCGCAAGCGACTCCGCGTTTGCAGCCCCCGGCGAGCCCCCCCCCCGCTCATGCGGAACCCTCGCCCGGCCAGTGGAATGACCTTTTCACCGCCACCCTGATCGAAGTGAGACTCGATCAACCGATCAGCAGCTCCTCGACCGACTTTACAGCCATCAACTACCGCCTCATGGCGGCTACCAAGACGGCAGCCTGGATGAAACACCTGGAGGACTCCCTGGGCGCATCCCTGTTCGATAGCTGCATGCACGCCTATTATGGACAATGGCAGTTCCGGCATCCCTATCCGCAGGACTTCCATAGCCTCCTCGAAAGTGCAAGCGGCCATAACCTCGACCAACCCTTTAGACTCCTGGATGAACGCGGCCCCCTCGCTCCCGCCGTCTCTCCCAAAAAAATAAAACCGGCCTTTTTGTTCTCCACGCAGAACACCGGCAAGATCGAATATATTAATATGGGGCCGGCCATCGGCTATAACGAATATGACAAATTCATGATCGGTGCACTCATACACAACTTCAACCTGCCCCCAACACCTTTCCAATTTCTCCTGGCGCCTTTGTATGCCACCAACAGCAGGCAGCTGACCGGCCTCGGGAGGATGAGCTATTCGATCTACCCGGGCGGAGGTTTTCACGACATCGAATTTGCGCTGGATGGCGCGCGTTTTTCCACGCTCTCCGCAACAGATAGTAACGGAAACAAAATTTTTGGCGGATTTTATAAGATCGTCCCTTCCGTCCGCCTAACCCTGAAAAAGAAGGACGATCGAAGCACCGTCGAAACATGGGTCGGCTTCAAGACCTTTCTCATCGGCGAAAAGCAATTCAACAACTATGTGATGAAAAGCACCGATTCGATGTATTATCCGCTCGCCGGGGCTTACGCTTTCCGATACCTGAACCAGCTTAGCCTGAACTTCTCGGACGACAGGGTCCTCTATCCCTATAACGCACAATTGCAATTCCAGCAGGCCAGCCGCTTCTACCGGGTCAACTTCACCGGGAATTATTTCTTCAACTATGCTTCGGGGGGAGGCATGGCCGTCCGGGTCTTCGCCGCCAAATTTGGATACCTCGGAGGCCGGAGCCCTGCCCTGGACCTCTCCGGATATGAACCAAAACTCACAGGCGTAAGAGGGAACGAGGACTATACCTACAGCAACTATTTCCTGGGGAGGAGTGAATTCACCGGCTTCGCCAGCCAGCAGCTCATGATCCGGGACGGCGGCCTCAAAATCCAGGTGCCCCAGTTCCCCTATCTCGAAGGCCGCTCCGACAACTGGGTGGCGGCGACAAATTTCAACAGCACCCTGCCCCCCCGGCTGTTTCCATTCCCGGTCCCGATCAAGGTCTTTCTCGACATCGGTACCTATGCCGGTGGATGGCAGAACAATCCCCCTACGAGCAAATTCCTGTATGTCGCTGGATTGCAATTATCGTTATTGCATAACAGCATCAACTTCTACGCGCCCATTTTTTACAGCAGCGATTTTGGCGACCAGCTCAAGACGATCCCCCAGTCAAACACTTTCTGGAAAAAGATCTCCTTCAGCATAGACCTCCAAAATATCGATTATAGAAAAATGGCAGCCCGGGCGATGGCCGCCAAAGTCCTTAACTGATAAAGAATACCACAGGAAAAGAGAATCGCAAAAAACAGAATCGTAAAAACAGAAAATCGCAAAAAAGGAGCCAGCGGAATGACCGGTCCTCACCACATACGGTATCTGAAAAGACAGGACATCGATCCGGGAAAATGGGACGACTGCATCGACCGGTCGTCCAACGGAGGAGTCTATGCCTATTCGTTCTACCTCGACAATATGGCCCCCCGCTGGGACGCGCTGGTTCTCGATGACTATCGGGCCGTGATGCCCCTGACCTGGAATAAAAAATGGGGAATTAAATATTTGTATCAGCCGCCCCTGACCCAGCAGCTCGGTATCTTCTTCCGGGATCCGGGAACAGACCGATGGCCTGATAAAACGCCCGGCCATGACGACTCTAAAAACCGCGACGAATTCCGGGCTGAAACGGTCCACGCCTTTCTCGAAGAAGCCGCCCGCCATTTCCGGTTTGCTGAGATCTTTCTGAACTATGACAATGCGCCGAACGCCCGGGCACACCCCATTAAAAATACCAGGATCGAACCCAGGATGAACTACATCCTCCCCCTGGATACCCCCTACCCACGCCTGCGGGAGCGCTATTCGCCGGCTCTAGGTAAGAACCTTGCCGCTGCCGCCGGCTTTCCCCTGCGCTACACAAACGACTTCGACCCGGCCAAAGCCATATCGATCTATCAAGACCGCTACCACAAAAGACTATCCCATGTGAAGAAAGAAGATTATGACCGCTTCCTGAAAGTTTGCCTCCATCTCCAAAAAGAGGGAGGACTCCTGGTCAGAGCCGTCTACGAAGATCCCGGAGGTCCGCCGGATATCTCGCCGGGCCCTCACGCCCGTTTGCTGGCCGTCACCCTCCTGCTGAAAAAGAAGGACCGCCTGTATCTGATGCTGCCCGCCACCCTGCCGGAAGGCCGAAGCAGGCAGGCCAATCATTTTTTACTGGATCAATTAATCCGCGAATTCGCCGGCCAGCCGCTGCTCCTCGATTTCGAAGGCTCCGACATTCCCGGTATCGCACGCTTCTACAAAAAATTCGGCCCCACCGAGCAGCCCTTTTTCTTTTACCGGTTTAACCGCTTGCTTTGGCCCCTGCACTTATTTAAAAAACGCAATTAACGCCTTGTACTGGCAACCCAATGAATATACTGTAGTCAGTACGTTGTCCATCCGAATAGCTGCCAAAACTAATCAGCCAGGTTAACTACAGCCTACTTGTCGGCAAACAACGTGTGACTACCTCAGCGCCCTGTAGATCGAACGCCTTCATCGTATCACTCTATCTATCCATTGGGGCTTTATAAAAAGTTAAAAGCCCAGGAGTATTTGAAATATGCATTACCAGTTTTATCCAACCAATATTTGCAAATCAAACAGAAGTTGACCTTATTGGCGAATTTAAAAGAGGATTGGAATGGTGATGGAGCTGACATACCCGGTAAACAAACATTTTTTAACGCCGAAAGATTTATAAGTGGCTTACCAATCGACGTATTTAAAAATATCAAAGAAGAGGATATTAATTTGACCCCTTACGGAACCGTCGTATTGGATTTTCAGAACCTGAAAAAAGACTTTATTTCTGTCGAAATAGGAAAAGAGAAAATAGGTTTTTTCACGGAATTTATTTCAGGACCTAACTATAGATCTGAAGGCATAAAAATCGGTATTGATGAGATTCCCAGAGAGATTGTTCCTGCATTTAAAGGACTTATGGCATAATACAATAGCTTTTATATTTAAGAAAGACGTTCCTAAAACTATACCTGACACAATCAATGAAAATGAGATATTGATTAGAGGTATATTTCATCCTATTCATTTTAAAAAAGGGAAAATAACAGAAATGGCTTTTCTTCCTAAATCAGGAGATAATGATGTTTCTATTTTAAGGCGGAATTATACAACCGACGATTTTTGTAAATCCTTTTTTGCAACCATGCCCTCAAAGATGAATTATAGAGGTCTTTTTGCGTTTCTGGCACAGCACATTGCAGAGATATCTGAAAAATGTGGTATTAAAGATAAAGTGAGCTTAAAAGTGACTCCACTTGATGAAAATAAAAAGGAAGTCAAAACAAGACCGATACTCGAAACCTTTCCCGGTCTGCCGATGCACGCTGATTTACACTATTATGATAGGTTTGAAAAGGGCGAAGTTCAGACAAACTACCGGGAATTTGCAAGGAAGTTAATTACTCATGTCGACAAATACTTCGAAGACCCAAATATCCCGTCCCCACATTGGGAAGGCCCGGATTTAGGAAGAATTTTTTGAATCATAGTATTCCCTGACCTGTCCCAGGCCAGGCAACTATCTAATCCGCTCTCTCCCGGGTTGACCGTTCACTCCTGTATTCTTCTTCTCATGAAGGCATGATTGCCGCATCCTCCCTAAAGCACACTTCGCTCACCCAATATCTTCTCCGCTATGACCAGGTCGATGGGACGCGTGATCTTTATATTGGTGGGCTCCCCCTCTACAAGATGGATCGAAGCACCCGTCTTCTCCACGACGACGGCCTCGTCCGTAAACGACTCATCATACGGCTGTCCGAAAGCCAGCTGGATGAGCTCGCTGGAAAAAGTCTGGGGAGTTTGAATGATCCGGATCGTATCCCGGTCGAGCGGCCGGTTACCATCGCTCATTTCCACCCGGACCGAATCCACGCAGCGGATGGCAGGGATCGCATTGCCCGTTTCGAGGGCTTTCTCGAAGCAACGACGTATAAGCGTCGGCGTGACCAGGCACCGGACCCCGTCATGCACAAAGATGATGGAACGGTCCGAAATGCTGTCCAGCCCTTTCTTCACGGAGTGGAAACGTGTCGCACCGCCGGCGACAGCCCGTATGCGGTGCGGAGCCTGCGTGGAAGCCAGTAGTTTTTTACCCGTCTCCATATGCTCCTCCGGCAACACCAGCACGATCTCGAGGTCTTCATAGGCGTCCAGGAAAGCCCGAAGCGAATACCAAAGGACCGGCCTGTTGTATAGCATCAGGAACTGCTTGGGCACCTGTGTACCCATCCGCGAACCCGATCCCCCGGCCACTATGACTGCGTATTTTTTCATTTGATTGTTTCCATTCACCGCCGGCCGGATCTCCTGTCCCCGATACTGTCTCTTGTCGCCGGTCCATCATCATCAGTTCACCGGCAGTACCCTGCATTCCGTCAGCAGCCTTTCCTTATTGATCGCAACCGTCCCGACTTCTTCGCAGACCAGTCCCCCCGCAAGATTGGCGACCTCGGCCATCAATCGCACATCCCGGGTCGCCGCATAGACAAGGGACGCCACGGCGATCACAGTATCCCCCGCACCCGAAACATCGGCGATGCTCCGGATATGCGAAGGAAGGATGCCTGCGACTTCTCCTGCTTCAAAGAAAACCCCTTTTTCAGACAAGGTGATAAATGAGATACCGTGATGCAGCTTCTCCCCCAATAGCCGGTGAATATCCCGGAGAGTAGACACGTTGACCTCTTCCAGCAGCAGGTTCAGCCCCTCTTTGACTTCCTTCAGGTTGGGTTTGAAGATGTCCACCCCCTGATAGCTGAAGAAATTCTTTCTCTTGGGATCTACGGCCGTGACCACGCCATGTCGCTTGCACAATCGGATCACCTCCTGGATAATCCGGCCGGTCAGAACACCCTTATTATAATCCTCGAAGATGAGTACATGCGGCTTTTCATGCTCCAGGTATTTTGTCACCTGCTCAAGCAGCCCCTCCTCTTCCGCCGGAGACAGGTCGCGGGTCGTCTCTGAATCCAACCGCATCATCTGCTGGTTGCGGCTGATGACACGCGCTTTGTTGGTCGTGATGCGATCTCCGCTCCTGAGCAGATAAGAGGTCCGGATGTCTTTCTCCCGCAGCAGCCCTTCCAGCTTCGATCCGTCTTCATCCTCCCCGATCACGGAAAAAACAGTCGTCTCCGCACCGAGCGATGCCAGGTTGAGCGCGACATTCCCCGCTCCCCCGATCCGGTGCTCGCGTTTATCCAGCGTGACAACCGGCACCGGCGCCTCCGGCGAGATCCTTTCCACATGCCCCCACCAATAAGTATCGAGCATCACATCCCCAATCACACCCGCCTTAATGGCTCTAAAGTCTTCGAACAGCTTATTAAAATCGATCATACCCGATAAAAAACTTTTTTATAGATCAAATGTCTTCTTCCCTCCCTATATCCCCTTCTCATTCGTCCTCTTCTTCACCCCTTTTCACCTTTACCAGTCTCTCCCTCTCCAAGTCCTCACCCCACTCACTACTGACTATTCACTATTGACTATTCACTACTTCCTTCCCACTGCGATATAATACAAAGGTATCCCTGCCAGGACAATCGCCAATCCCCAGCCGGCATAACCAGGCTTCTGGATGATCAGGGCAATGCAAAATATCACCGCCAGCAGTATATAAATAGCCGGCAACACCGGGTAGCCAAAGGCCTTATAGGGCCTCTCCAGCCCCGGAACCTTCTTTCGCAGTATAAAGATACCCAACACCGTTAAGGCATAGAACAAAACCGCCACAAAGGAGATCATGTCCAGCAGATCCCCATACTTTCCACTCAGACACAATATGGAAGCCACGATACACTGCGCCCACAGAGCCCGGGAAGGAACGGCATTTGCATTCAAACTGCCCGCCTTGCGAAAGAACAGCCCGTCCTGCGCCATGGTATAATAGACCCTCGCCCCCGCCAGTATCAATCCGTTGTTGCAGCCAAAAGTGGAGATCATGATCATCACCGCGATGACATAGGTTCCGATATGCCCGAAGATACCGTTGGCTGCCGCGACGGCCACCCGGTCCTGCGGTGCGAAGGCGATATTGCCCATCGGCAATACCTTCAGATACATCAGGTTCGCCAATACGTAGATAAACGTCACGATCAGGGTCCCCAGGAAAAGGCTCAGACCGATGTTCCGTTTCGGGTTCCGGATCTCGCCGGCGATAAACGTGACATTATTCCAGGCATCGCTGGAGAAAATAGAACCCACCATCGCCGCGGCGATCGCGCCGAGCATGGCGACGCCAAGAATCGGAGTACCCAGCAGGTCATGACCACCCCCTCCCGGCGCCGGAGCCAGCGACTGCATATGCCAAGCATCGGCCCAGTTGTCATGCCAGACGCCTTTGCCGGTAGCGACCAGGAAGCCGAAGGCGATGAGACCGAACAAAGACACCAGTTTGACAACCGTAAAACTGGTCTGGATGGCCTTGCCCGTCCTCACGCCCAGCGTATTCACATAACTCAGGAAGATAATCAGCCCGATCGACACGAGCTGGGCAATATAAATCTTAAAACCACCCTCTATATGCGCAACAGACGCCGAATCTCCCGCAACGAGTTTTCCGCCCAGGCGGAAAATGATATTGTCATCGGTGAGCTCCAGCGGATGGAAGAAATAACCGGCAAACTTGGAAAAAGCGACCCCGACCGCCGCAATGGTGCCCGTCTGGATCACGGCAAAAAAGCTCCAGCCGTATAAGAATCCCGTGAGCGGGTTATAAGCCTCTTTCAGGTATACATACTGGCCACCCGCCTTTGGATACATCCCGCTAAGCTCCCCATAGCTGACGGCGGCTGTGATGGTCATAAAGCCCGTGATCAGCCATACAAGGATCAGCCAGCCGGCGCTGCCGACATTCCGGGCTATATCCGCGCTGACGATAAAGATCCCGGAACCGATCATCGATCCCGCTACGATCATGGTCCCATCGAGCAGCCTCAGCGTGGGTTTGAATTGAGTGGTGGTTTCTGCCATAATACTAAATTCGAACGGGAATAAAGAAATGACCGTGAATGAAATAAAATGGAAGATAAGAAAATCAAGGGAAAAAGATCCTTCTTCTTAAAAGGTCAATTCTTCTTTTTGTAGGCCGCATTCAGCCCCGCCAGCACCTCCTGGGTAATATTATAGAGGGTGTCTTTGTAGTACATGAAGGAATTTGGGTCGTAGGCAAAAATGAAAGAGTAGTTTCTTTGCTTGTTGAAGTCTTTCAGGAAAACCTCTATCTGGTGCTTGATATCCATTTTCAGGTTCTCATTATGCTGGATCAGTTCCTGCTGCAGGGTCTCTTTACGGCTCTGGTAATTGCGCTGCATCGCGGCATACTCCTGTTGGGCCTGCTCGTTCTCGGTCTGCGTCATCGTATTGCCTTTTTTCTGCCATTCCGCAATCTTACGCTGATCGTTCTTTTCGATGGAGCTGAGCTCCATATTCATAGCCTGCTCTTTGGCATTGGCCTGGTTCTGGGCATCCTTGAAATAATCGTAATGCGCCTGTACGGAATCGATATCAAAATAGGCGATCTTAAAGTTCGTAGTAGATGTATGCTCGGTAGCGACCGTGATCTTCTTGATCTGTTCGGTGTGATTATAGAACAGGAAAAACAGGAAACCGATCAGCACCAGCGAAAGGATGCTCAATATGGTAGAGATATTTTTCATATTTATACTAATTGGAACACGAATAAATGAACACGAACGAACGCGAGTTGAATATAATTGAACACAGCCAATCGCCCCGGACGCGGATCAGCCGCGAAATTACGCGAATATAGTGTCAAGTATTCTCATATAAAAAAAGTAGGAGGCTTTTCACCCCCTACTTTTTTCATTTTAACAATCTTATAATTGTCGGACTTAACGCTTATTCGCGTCCTTACTCTTCTTCGTCGAACTGCATCGCTTCACGTGTCGTCTGCAGCAATTCATACTCTTCCTTGCTACCTACGATCATGTTTTCGAAGTCCCGCAGACCCGTACCGGCCGGGATCGGATGACCCGTGATGACATTCTCCTTCAGACCGAGCATGTCATCGCTCTTGCCCTGGATAGCGGCGGAAGACAGTACCTTCGTCGTCTCCTGGAACGAAGCGGCGGAGATCCAGCTCTGGGTACCCAGCGAAGCCTTGGTGATACCGAGCAGCAACGGAGCGGAAGTGGCAGCCTTTGCGTCACGGAATTCAGCCAGCTTCTTGTCGTTGCGTCGCAGGATGGAATTCTCCTCCCTGACCTCACGCAGGCTCACGATCTGGCCCGCCTTCAACTTGCCGGATTCACCCGGATCGGTGACAATCTTCTTATCGAAGATCCAGTCGTTCTCATCGAGGAACTCGAATTTGTCGACGGTATCTTCTTCGAGAAAACGGGTATCGCCCGGATCTACGATGGTCAGCTTACGCATCATCTGGCGAACGATCACCTCGACATGCTTATCATTGATCTTCACACCCTGCAGGCGATAAACCTCCTGGATCTCATTGACCACATATTCCTGTACGGCGAAAGGCCCTTTGATAGACAATATATCCGCCGGAGCCACCTGGCCGTCCGAAAGCTGGGCGCCGGCCTTGATAAAGTCGCCATCCTGCGCCAGGATCTGGCGGGTCAGCGGAACCAGGTATTTCTTCACCACTCCGTCTTTTGCTTCTACGATGATCTCGCGGTTACCACGTTTGATATTCCCGAAAGCTACCACGCCGTCGATTTCCGAAACGATCGCCGGGTTGCCCGGGTTACGCGCTTCGAACAATTCCGTTACGCGGGGCAGACCTCCCGTGATATCCCGCAACTTACCGAGTACACGGGGGATCTTCACGATTACCTGGCCGGCCCTGACCTCATCGCCTTCTTCCATCACGATATGAGAGCCGACAGGCAGGTTATACGATTTTATCTCCTTGTTTCCTTCGATATTGATAGAAGGGATCTTCGTCTTATCCTTCGTTTCGATGACCACTTTCTCGCGGTGACCGGTCTGTTCGTCGGCCTCTTCCCGGAAGGTGATCCCTTCGATGACGGCGTCGAACTTGACATGACCCGCAATTTCGGAGATCACGACATTATTATAAGGATCCCATGTGCAGAGGATATCGCCTTTGACGACTTTCTGTCCATCCTTTACATTCAGGGTAGCGCCATAAGGCACGTTATTGGTGATCATCAGCCGGTCGTTCTTCACATCCATGATCCTCACCTCACCGGTACGGCCGATAACGATATGTACTTTTGTGCCTTCATTATTTTCTGTGACGACCGTTCTCAGACCGTCGAACTGGACCGTCCCATCGAACTTCGCGAGCATCGTCGATTCTACCGAGGCAGAACCGGCCACACCACCCACGTGGAATGTACGCAGGGTCAGCTGGGTTCCGGGTTCTCCGATCGACTGCGCGGCGATGATACCGACCGCATCACCCTTCTGGGTCGTATACCCGGTAGCGAGATTCTTGCCGTAACATTTCACGCACACACCGCGCTTGCTCTCACAAGTCAGTACCGAACGGATTTCAACCGACTCGATACCGGCGTCTTCGATGCGCTTGCCGATCTCTTCGGTGATCTGCTCCCCGGCGCTGACGATCAGGTCATCTGTCGTGAGGTCATATACATCATGCAGGGAAGTACGTCCCAGGATCCTGTCATACAGTGGTTCTACGACGTCCTCGTTGTCCTTGAGGGCCGAAGTGGCGATACCGCGGAGGGTGCCGCAATCTTCTTCCGTGATCACCACGTCCTGGGCCACATCCACCAGACGGCGGGTGAGGTAACCGGCATCTGCCGTTTTCAGTGCCGTATCCGCCAGACCCTTACGGGCACCATGCGTGGAGATAAAGTAATCCAATACATTCAGACCACCCTTGAAATTGGACAGGATGGGATTCTCGATGATCTCGCTGCCGGTAGAACCGGACTTCCTCGGCTTGGCCATCAACCCTCTGATACCAGCCAGCTGTTTAATCTGCTGTTTGGAACCGCGGGCTCCGGAGTCAAGCATCATATACACGGAATTGAACCCTTGCTTGTCAGTGGCCAGCTCATGGATCAACGTTTCCGTGATACGCGTATCGACGCGGGACCAGATATCTACGATCTGGTTATATCTTTCGTTATTGGTGATCAGACCCATATTATAGTTATCCCATACCTCGTCTACTTCGCCTTTCGCATTGTCCAGCAGCTGCTCCTTGGTATCGGGAATGATCAGGTCATTGATATTAAAGGACAGACCGCCGCGGAATGCCATACGGAAACCCAGCTGCTTGATATCATCCAGGAATTTGACCGTCTTCGGGATATTGGTCCACTTGATGATGTTCCCGATGATTTCGCGAAGCGATTTCTTCGTCAGCAACGCGTTTACAAAACCCACTTCGACCGGCACGTGCTGGTTGAATAATACGCGGCCTACCGTGGTTTCGAGGAGCTTATGCTCGATCTCATCATTGTCCTTTCTTACGTTTGTCTTTACCTTGATAAAGGCATGCAGATCCGCCCTTCCTTCGTTATAGGCGATAATTACTTCCTCGGCACTGTAGAAGATCTTGCCTTCACCCTTCACCTTTTCGGCGGGAGTCGATTTCTTACCCTTCGTGATATAATACAGCCCGAGTACCATGTCCTGTGAAGGCAGGGTGATCGGCGTACCGTTCTGCGGGTTCAGGATATTGTGTGAAGACAGCATCAGCAATTGCGCTTCCAGTACGGCTGCGCTGCTGAGGGGTACGTGCACGGCCATCTGGTCACCGTCAAAGTCGGCGTTGAAAGCCGTACAAACGAGCGGGTGCAACTGGATAGCCTTTCCTTCGATCAGCTTAGGCTGGAAGGCCTGGATCGAAAGACGGTGCAGCGTCGGGGCTCGGTTCAGCATGACCGGGTGCCCCTTGAGAATATTTTCGAGGATATCCCATACAATGGCTTCCTTTTTATCCACCAGCTTACGGGCGCTCTTTACGGTTTTTACGATACCCCTTTCGATCAGTTTGCGGATGATGAAGGGTTTGAACAGCTCCGCGGCCATGTCCTTGGGAAGACCGCACTCATGCAGCTTCAGCTCGGGCCCTACCACGATGACCGAACGGCCGGAGTAATCGACACGTTTACCCAGCAGGTTCTGACGGAAACGACCCTGCTTCCCTTTCAGCACGTCGCTCAGGGATTTCAGCGCCCTTCCGCCTTCTGCCTTCACCGCATTCGACTTGCGGCTGTTATCGAACAGCGAGTCGATCGCTTCCTGCAACATACGCTTTTCGTTACGCAGGATCACTTCCGGAGCCTTGATCTCCAGCAGACGCTTCAGACGGTTGTTGCGGATGATGACCCGGCGATACAGATCGTTAAGATCGGAAGAAGCGAAACGACCGCCATCCAGGGGAACCAGCGGACGCAGTTCCGGGGGAATGACGGGGATGTATTGCATGACCATCCACTCGGGACGGTTGGTGATCCTTGTATTGGCATCCCGGAAGCTTTCCACGACGCTCAGCCTTTTCAGCGCATCGGCCTTACGTTGCTGAGAAGTCTCGTTAGCAGCTGCGGCACGCAGATCGAAGCTCAACTGGTCCAGGTCGATCCTTTCCAGCAGCGCATGCACGGCTTCCGCACCCATCTTGGCGATGAATTTTGTGGGATCCTCATCCGGCAGATATTGATTGTCCTTCGGGAGGGTATCCAGTATCTCCAGGTATTCTTCTTCCGTCAGCAGGTCTCCATAGTTCTGACCCTTGTCCGCCCGTATCCCGGACTGGACAACAACATATCTTTCATAATAGACGATGCTCTCCAGCTTCTTGGAGCTCATCCCCAGCAAATAGCCGATTTTATTCGGCAGGGACTTGAAGTACCAGATGTGAACGACCGGTACGACCAGCTTGATATGACCCATGCGCTCGCGGCGAACTTTTTTCTCCGTTACTTCCACCCCGCAACGATCGCAAACGATACCCTTGTAACGGATACGCTTGTATTTTCCGCAGGCACATTCATAATCCTTTACCGGCCCAAAAATACGCTCGCAGAACAAGCCGTCTCTTTCGGGCTTGTAAGTGCGGTAGTTGATGGTTTCCGGCTTCAGCACCTCTCCATAAGATCTTTCGAGGATGGAATCGGGAGAAGCAAGACCGATAGTGATTTTTGAAAAAGTGGCTCTGGGACGATTTTCTTTTTTAATAGCCATATTGCAATATGAGGTTTTTTTATCTTATTCCCCGGACCCGACCGGACCCGTTCTTATTCGCCTAAACACAACCAATTGATTATAAACATCTTAAAATACAGAAACATCGGCCCAACAGCCAATATACCGAAATTAAGGAGGGCAAAGGTACGGATTTATTGACAAAATAGCACCGGCGCGGTCGTTCCTGCGAAATTTTTCCGGCCCGGCCGCAAATAGGCTCCTCCTGAAGCTTGCCGAAACATAATAACAACGACGGCTCGTTAAAGTTCACCCCTCATCTGGGGCTAATAACATCTTCACCCCACTCAGTACTCACCACTGACCACTCACCACTCTCTCCTATCCCCTGTCCCCTCTTAAATATTTCTCCCGGATCACATCCTGCACCGGAACATTCCGGATCTTGCTCTCCAGCCAGGAAATGATATCCAGATACATATATGCCCTCGTCTCGAACCTGTCCCTCTCATACATCTTCAGCTTCTCCAGCAGCTTCCCCAGTTCGGGCCGGATCTGTGCCGCCGTCAGTTTGAAAGAACTCCTCAAAAAGGTGAAGATCTCCTCCTCCACCCGGCTCAGATTCTCCATTTTGGCCATAAAGCGATAGACGGAACGGATCAGGTGCTCCAGGATATCGTAGTTGCCCAGCTCATAGTGTGCGATCAGGTGCAGCAACCGGGAATAGCACTGCAGATCCGTCCGCAGATCCACTTTCCAGTTGATGATCTTATTCAGGTAATCGATCGTCTTCTCATAATCCCCGCTCCCGAAATACAGACAGGCGATCTTATAATAGAACACCAGGATCCGGTGCCGGTCCAGATAGATCTCATACTCCTTCAGTTTCTGCTCGATCTGCGGCACCAGGGCCAGCCCCTCCGTAAAAGTACCGTCCAGGAAATGCCGGTTGATCTTCGAGATATTCAGGTAGACAAAGGTCTGTATCCGGTTATTGTGATTATGCAGGACGATATCCGAGACCGAAAACCGCTCGAACACCCCCAGAGTCTCGATAAATTTCTGGTAGTTCAACAGGTCAAAGTGTGCCCCCAGAAGATTATGCATTCCCTTTATATAGTGCGCCGTTTCAATCGTGATCATGAAAGGCTCCTTCTCAAAAAGATCCACCCATTTCTGGGTGTACCGGTAATATTGCAGGAAATCAGCCCGTATAAAGGCATACCAGGTATAACTCTGGTAGAGATACAGCCGCTCATAAAACCCCTTACAGAGGGAGAGATCGGAAGGGAGGTGTTTTTCAAAGAACCGCTGCACAGACTCCTCATCGGCCTTGTTACGCGCCGGCCCGTTGCGTATATACCAGCTGTACAGCTGCAGGGATAAGTTCGACAGGCGGCTGACCAGCTGCAGATGGCAGTTTACATCGTCCACCTCGGCCGTCAGCCGGTCTGCCCGGTCCTGCATACTCCGGGTGATATGCAGGGTCTCAATTTTTTTCTCAAAGAACAGGACCTGCAGCAGAAAGGTCGTCTGGTTATGCGCCTTCGCATTCTCCTTGATCCGGTCCAGGATCTTCAGACTCTGCAGGTACAGCCCTTTGTTATACAGGATCCGCGCGTGATCTAACTGTTCATGTAATTGAATATCAATGTTTTCATCGTTTTTTATGAGCCGGAGGCTGGACAGGATCTGTCGGTACAGGTGCGCCTTCGTGTTCGAAAGCTGCTGTTTCCGGATACCCTTGTTCTTCTTCAGTAACAGGGCCTCGTCATACGTCTCCATCTTGTCCATGGCGTCGAACAACTGTATGATCTTCAGGTCCTCGCTGGCCGAATTTCGACCGACATAGAGCTTAAAATTGCGTTTCTCCGACTTTTCGAGAGATTTAACAAGTTGAAACAGTGCGTCTGATGAGCGGTTGGGCATCGTAATTTAAAACTTTAAAATCCGGTACAGGAGCGGCTTTCAGGCCGATTATCCCCCCTTAAGCAATGTAAAACGGTCGGGATTATGGTTTCTTTTAGCCAGAAAACAAAATTACTTTCGAAAACCAAGGTTGCCAGTTTTTTCTCAACGCTTTTAAAAAAATGTATGTCAGACAAAAAAATCTTCATTTTTGATACCACGCTCCGCGACGGAGAACAAGTCCCGGGCTGCAAGCTCAATACGAAAGAAAAGATCGAGCTGGCCTTACAACTGGAGGCGTTGGGTGTCGATGTGCTGGAAGCAGGCTTCCCCATCTCCAGCCCCGGCGACTTCCACTCCGTGGATGAGATCTCAAAAATCATAAAGAACGCCACGGTATGCGGACTGAGCCGTGCCGTACAGAAAGATATCGAAACGGCGGCCCAGGCCCTGAAACACGCCAAACGCCCCCGTATACACACCGGCATCGGCACCTCCGATTTTCATATTAAGGGAAAATTCAACGCGACCCGCGAAGAGATCCTTGCCCGCGCCGTCCAGGCCGTGAAATGGGCGAAGAACTTCGTCGACGATGTCGAATTCTATGCCGAAGATGCCGGCCGCACCGAAAACGAATACCTCGCCCGCGTCATCGAAGCAGTGATCGCCGCCGGCGCAACGGTCGTCAATATCCCCGATACCACCGGCTATTGCCTCCCCTATCAATATGGCGAAAAAATCGCCTTCCTGGTAAATAACGTAAAAAATATCGACAAGGCCGTGATCTCCTGCCATTGCCACAACGACCTCGGCCTGGCGACCGCCAATTCCATCGCCGGGATCATGAATGGAGCCCGCCAGATCGAATGCACCATCAACGGCTTGGGCGAAAGGGCCGGGAACACCTCCCTCGAAGAAGTGGTGATGGTGATCCGCCAGCATAGGCAACTTGGCTTCTACACCGATATCAAGGCTCAGGAACTCAACCCCCTGAGCCGTCTTGTTTCCGATACCATGCGCATGCCCGTCCAGCCGAACAAGGCCATCGTAGGAGCAAACGCATTCTCCCACTCCTCCGGCATCCACCAGGATGGGTTCCTGAAAGACGCCACCACCTATGAAATCATCAACCCCGAAGAAGTGGGCGCAGAAGGCTCCAAGATCGTCCTCACGGCCAGAAGTGGCCGTAGCGCACTGGCCTTCCGCCTGCAAAAACTCGGTTACGATTTTAACCGCAACGACATCGACACACTGTACGAACGCTTCCTGCAGATAGCCGACACAAAAAAAGAAGTGATGGAAGACGATCTTCACAGCATGGCCAAAGCCTACACCGGATCGACCGTCAACGCCTAGTTGGTCATCAGCGTCTTGTCACAGGAACGCGGGAACACCCCGACCAGCACCGACAGGCACCCCTATCCAAAATATCCGAATCGAGAAACAACGACCCTTTGCCCTTAAAAAAACAACCACTAGTCCCTTAGAAACAATAAAAGATTAAACAAGCCATGGCAAAAACATTATTTGAGAAGATCTGGGACCGGCACGTCGTCAAAACCATCGACGGCGGCCCCTCTGTGCTGTATATCGACAAGCATTTCATCCACGAAGTCACCAGCCCCCAGGCCTTCAAGGGCCTCGAAAAAAGGGGTCTGCCCGTATTCCGCCCCCGACAGATCGTAGCGACCGCCGACCACAACGTACCCACCGTCGACCAGCACCTTCCCATCAAGGAAGAGCTGTCACGCATCCAGGTGCAGCAGCTCCTCGATAACTGCAAAAAGAACGGCATCGAACTATACGGCCTCGGCCACCCCTACCAGGGCATCGTCCACGTGATCGGACCGGAGTTGGGCATCACCCAGCCAGGCATGACCATGGTATGCGGCGACAGCCACACCTCCACGCACGGAGCCTTCGGCGCCATCGCCTTCGGTATCGGCACCAGCGAAGTGGAAATGGTCATGGCTACCCAGTGCCTCCTGCAGAGCAAGCCCAAACTCATGCGCATCAACGTCGACGGGAAGCTGAACAAAGGGGTCGTGTCAAAAGACATTATCCTATACATCATCGCACAGATCTCCGCCAGCGGCGCCACCGGCTACTTCGTCGAATATGCCGGCTCCGCGATCCGCGACCTTTCCATGGAAGCCCGCATGACGATCTGTAACATGAGCATCGAAATGGGCGCCCGCGGCGGCATGATCGCCCCCGACGAGACGACGTTCGCCTATATAAAGGGAAGGCAGTTCGCGCCTGCCGGGATAGCATGGGACCAGGCATTAGCCAAATGGAAACAACTCTACTCCGACAAAGACGCCCATTTCGACAAGGAGATCCATATCGACGCGGCGACCATCGAACCCATGATCACCTACGGCACCAACCCGGGCATGGGCATGAGCGTCAGCGGTCATATCCCCGCCGAAAACGAGATCGACGAGAAAGAGAAACCCTCTTATCTGAAATCCCTGGCCTATATGGGCCTGGAGGCAGGATCCGCCATCAAAGGCCATCCGGTGGACTATGTATTCATCGGAAGCTGCACCAACTCCAGGATCGAAGACCTGCGTATGGTTGCCTCCTTTGTAAAAGGCCGTAAAAAAGCCGACAACGTACAGGTCTGGATCGTGCCCGGCAGCAAGCAGGTCGAAAAACAAGCCATCGAAGAAGGCATCGACAAGGTCTTCGAAGAAGCCGGCTTCCACCTGCGTCAGCCCGGTTGCTCTGCCTGCCTGGGTATGAACGAAGACAAGATACCCGCCGGCAAATATTGCATCTCGACCTCGAACCGGAATTTCGAAGGCCGCCAGGGGCCCAACGCCAGGACCCTGCTCGCCAGCCCGCTGACGGCCGCCGTCGCAGCCATCACCGGCGAAGTTGCGGACGTAAGGGAATACCTATAGTGAGTGGTAAAAGATCCGTAAACCTTGAGAACCCGGCGCACAAAATGCAATGAGCGATCGCAGAGAAGACAGAGCCGGAATGCCGATATAAACGAAAATCACCGCCAAAAAAAAAGATCGGACACCAGGACGATAAAACAAGGATAATAACACGACGACGACAAAAACATCGATAGCAAAAACAACGGCGATAAAAACATCGACGCTAAAAAAGAAGTTAATAGAAATAAAATGAACGCAAAAGCAATCAATAAGATCTCTTCCACCACGGTTCCGCTGAACATCGAGAACGTGGACACCGACCAGATTATCCCCGCCCGCTTCCTCAAGGCGACCAGCCGCGACGGATTCGGGGAGAACCTGTTCCGTGATTGGAGGTATGATAGCAATAACCAGCCGAAAAAGGACTTCGTCCTCAACGACCCTACCTACAAGGGAAAGATATTGGTCGCGGCCAAAAATTTCGGATGCGGGTCCAGTCGCGAACACGCCGCCTGGGCCATCAAAGACGCCGGCTTCGATGTAGTCGTGAGCAGCTTCTTCGCCGACATCTTTAAGAACAATTCCCTGAACAACTTCCTGCTGCCAGTCACCGTCAGCGAAGCCTTCCTCGAAAAGGTCTTCACCGCCATCGAAAAAGACCCTTCGACGCAAATAACGGTGAGCCTGCAGGATCAGACCATCACCCTGGACGCCACCGGCGACCGGGAGCAATTCGAGATCAACGATTATAAAAAGACCTGCCTGCTAAACGGATACGACGACATCGACTTCCTGCTCAGTATCCGCGGCGACATCGAAAAATTTGAAACGACCCTGGCGTGATATAAAACTGGCATAATATAAAAATGATATAAAAGAAGCTGGTTGAAGACCAACCTGATCCGAAGAGCCCCCATGACCTGAAGCGACACGGGATGGTATACCTGGAAAAATGACAGAAACGACAATATCTAGAATCGACAACATAGCAAGAAGCAAAACTTATATAAACCCAATCAGTCAAGCCAACATATGCAAAAGAACATCGTAGTCATAGAAGGAGACGGCATCGGCCCGGAAGTGACCCGCCAGGCCATCAAAGTATTGAACGCCATCGCGGAACAAGGCGGCCACGAATTCAACTATAAATATTGCCTGATGGGAGCCGACGCCATCGACAAGACCGGCAACCCGCTCCCCGACGAGACCATCGAAGCCGCGCTGAATAGCGACGCGATCCTCTTTGGCGCCATCGGCCATCCCAAATACGATAACGACCCTACCGCGAAGATCAGGCCCGAACAAGGTCTGCTAAAACTGCGGAAGTCCCTGCAGCTCTTTGCCAACATACGACCCGTGTCTACCTATCCCGCCCTGCAGCACCTTTCTCCGCTCAAGGCCAAAAACCTGGAAGATGTCGACTTCGTCATATTCCGTGAACTGACCGGCGGCATCTATTTCGGAAAGAAAGAGCTCAGTGCAGACGGCAGACAGGCATCGGACGACTGCGTCTATTCTTACGAAGAGATCGAACGCATCGCCCACCTGGCCTTCAAACAGGCACAGCAAAGGAGAAAGAAACTCACCCTCGTAGACAAAGCCAACGTACTCGAGACTTCCAGACTCTGGAGAAGAGTGGTCCAGGAGATCGCCCCCCAGTATAGCGACGTAGCCGTTGACTTCCTGTTTGTGGACAACGCCGCCATGCAGATCATCCTCAACCCGAAACAGTTCGACGTAGTCCTCACCGAAAATATGTTCGGAGACATCATCAGCGACGAAGCCAGCGTCATCAGCGGATCACTGGGCCTGCTCCCCTCCGCCTCTATCGGAAAAGGAGCGGCTCTTTTCGAACCCATACACGGCTCTTATCCCCAGGCGGCCGGCAAAGACATCGCCAACCCGCTGGGATCCATCCTGTCCGCAGCGATGCTCCTCGACCATTTCGGGCTGGGCGCAGAAGCTACCAAAATCAGGGAGGCCGTAAACTGGACCCTTCAGAATGGTTTTGTAACAAAAGATATCGACCCCATTAATTTTTACTTTACCACCACCATCGGCGAACTCATCAGCGACTATGTCGGTGGCAAAATTCCGGGCGATATCCATAAGGAGAATATTGAATTGAGGAAGTCGACGATTATATAGTGAGTGGTGAGTGGTCAGTAGTGAGTGGATCGTCAAATAATGGTGAGAGGTGAGTTGTGAGTGCCGTGTACAAGTCTTTTAGCTTTAAATAACGCTACTCACAACTCACCACTCAATACTGACTAAAAAAGTTCTTTGTATATTCAAAAGGCGGGCGTATATTCATAGTACAATAACGTTCTCCATGTCGAAGCGCAGTATGAATCTAGTAATTACAACTCTCTCCACGATTCTCGTGGTGGTGGTGATTATTATTCCTGCAATTCCGGGAGGGGGCTAAAGTAGAAAACGAACAAAACGAAGATACTACGCGACCCGCCTCCCAGGAGGCGGGTCGCTTTTTTTATCCCTCCATCAAAAAACTTGTATATGGCATCTTATTATAATGGACATACCATCCTTTGGCTCGACGGGGCTTTTGTAAAAGCCTCGGAAGCAAAGACAGACCTCTATGGTCAGTCCCTGCATTACGGTTATGCGGTATTTGAAGGCATAAGATCCTACAGGAATGTGAAGGGATTGACGAAGATCTTCAAAGCACGCGAACATTTCGAACGCCTGAGGAATTCGGCCCGCGCACTCAACCTGCCCTATCCCTGGTCAACGGAAGAATTGATCGAAAACACCTATGCCGTGCTGACAAAAAACAACCAGCAGAACGCGTATATACGCCCCCTGGTCTATGCGCCGGCCAATATGAGCTTCGCAAAAAATACAGAATCTCATATCGCCATCGAGACATGGGAGATGGAACCCTTCCTCGGCGACAAGCTTTTACGGGTAATGGTCTCCGGCTTTCAGCGACCCAACCCGAAAGGCTTCAAAATAGAAGCAAAAGCATCCGGCCATTATGTGAACTCCATATTGGCAAGCCAGGAAGCAAAAGCCGCAGGGTATGACGAGGCGCTCCTGACTGATATGAACGGGTATGTGGCCGAAGGACCCGGCGCCAACGTCTTTTTCGAGAAAGACGGCGTGCTGTATACCCCCGCCGCCGGTAATATCCTGCCCGGCATCACAAGGGCCACCGTCATTGAAATCTGCCACCAGTCGGGCATCCCCGTGAAAGAGCAGTTCTTCACCGTCGAAGCGCTCAAAGAAGCCGACACGGCCTTCTTCTGCGGCACGGCGGCAGAAGTGATCGGCTGGGAATCCCTGGACGGACAGCCCTTTAAAAAGAGATGGATCGGCTCCCTGTCTCACCGGATCCAACAGGCCTACCAGGACCGGGTCATAGAAAAACAGCCGGAAGAAAGATTCGCGGAACTGGAAAAAGTATAACCGGAAAAATATAAATCTATAAAACACAGACCGATAAGATCAACGGATCAGCAAAATCAACAGATTAATTATAGTAACGACAGATCACAATAGCAACAAACCAGAATAGTAACAGATCAAAAAATCAAGTAGATCAAAAAAACGCCAAATCAATAAAGACAACAGATTCTATAAAGACAAGCAAATCGAATAGACCAATAAAAGCATTAAATCAATAAAGACGACAGATTTGTAAAATCCGCAGATCGATAAGAGCAGCAGATCATAACAAATCGTATTAACAGCAGATCATATTAATAGCAGATCACAATCTATCAGAAATAAAAAAACACAAGACTAAGCCATGGAATTGAATAAGTACAGTAAGACACTCACGCAAGACCCGACGCAACCCGCCGCACAGGCGATGTTGTATGGCATTGGACTGACAGACGAAGACCTGAAGAAAGCACAGGTGGGCGTGGCCAGCATGGGATATGACGGCAACACCTGCAATATGCATCTGAATGACCTGGCCAAACTGGTCAAGGAAGGCACCTGGAAACAAGACCTTGTGGGCCTCATCTTTAACACCATCGGCGTGAGCGATGGCATGAGCAACGGTACGGACGGGATGCGCTACTCTCTGGTAAGCCGCGACCTGATCGCCGACTCCATCGAAGCCGTCTGCGGCGCACAATACTATGACGGCCTGATCACCCTGCCCGGATGCGACAAAAACATGCCCGGCTCCATCATCGCCATGGGGCGCCTCGACCGCCCTTCGATCATGGTCTACGGCGGCACGATCGCACCCGGCCACTACAAAGGCCAGGATCTCAATATCATCTCTTCTTTTGAAGCCCTGGGACAAAAGATCGCCGGAAAACTGGACGACGCCGACTTCAAAGGCATCGTCATGAACTCCTGCCCCGGCGCCGGCGCCTGCGGAGGCATGTATACCGCGAACACTATGGCCGCCGCCATCGAAGCCCTGGGCATGAGCCTCCCCTATTCCTCTTCCAGCCCCGCGCTCAGCGAAGAGAAAAAGAAGGAATGCCTGGCAGCGGGAGCGGCCATCCGCCTGCTGCTCGAAAAAGATATCAGACCTTCGCATATCATGACACGCAAGGCCTTCGAAAACGCTATCACCGTGATCATGATCCTCGGCGGAAGCACCAACGCCGTTCTCCACCTGATCGCCATGGCGAAAAGCGTGAACGTCCCCCTGACACAGGACGACTTCCAGGCCGTCAGCGACAAGATCCCGGTACTCGCGGATTTCAAACCCAGCGGAAAATACCTGATGCAGGACCTCCATGAACACGGCGGCATCCCCTCCGTGATGAAATACCTGCTTCAAAAAGGTCTGCTTCATGGCGACTGCCTGACGGTAACCGGCAAGACCCTGGCAGAGAACCTCGCCGCCGTCCCCGACCTCGATTTCAAAAAACAGGATATCATACACCCCCTCGAAAAACCGCTCAAAGCCACCGGTCACCTGCAGATCCTCTATGGCAATCTCGCCTCGGGCGGCAGCGTCGCCAAGATCAGCGGAAAAGAAGGGGAACGCTTCGAAGGCCCCGCCCGCGTCTTCGACGGCGAACATGAACTGATCGCCGGCATCAACAGCGGCAAAATCAAAGCAGGCGACGTCGTAGTGATCCGCCACGTGGGACCCAAAGGCGCCCCCGGCATGCCCGAGATGCTGAAACCTACTTCGGCCCTCATCGGCGCCGGCCTGGGGAAGAGCATCGCCCTGATCACCGACGGCCGCTTCAGCGGTGGCACCCACGGCTTCGTAGTCGGCCATATCACCCCCGAAGCCTTCGAAGGCGGCACGATCGCACTGGTACATGATGACGACATCATCGAACTCGACGCCGTCAAAAACACCATCACCCTCAAGGTGGCCGCCGAAGAACTCGAAAAAAGAAAAGCAGCCTGGAAACAACCGGCCCTTAAAGTCACCCGGGGCCTGCTATTCAAATATGCCAGACAGGTGAAGAACGCGGCAGAAGGATGTGTGACGGATGAATTGTAAGCAATGATAAACAGTTTGTTTTTTATAAATATCTATCCGAATAAAAATAAAAGTTATGAGTAGCATCGAAGCATTGACTGAAAAACCCGCACCCAGGAAGAAGGCCATCACCTCTATCAGTGGTTCTGCCGCTGTGCTGGAAGCTTTTTTGGCGGAAGGTGTGGACACCATCTTCGGCTATCCGGGAGGCGCCATCATGCCAATCTATGACGCCCTTTACGACTACCAGGAACGCCTGAAACACATCCTGGTCCGTCACGAACAGGGCGGTATACACGCCGCACAAGGTTATGCGCGCTCCTCGGGGACCACGGGCGTGGTATTCGCCACCAGCGGACCCGGCGCCACCAACCTGGTGACAGGTCTGGCCGATGCTATGATCGACAGCACGCCCCTGGTGTGTATCACCGGCCAGGTCTTCGCACACCTGCTGGGCACAGATGCTTTCCAGGAGACGGACGTGATCAATATCACGACGCCCGTCACCAAGTGGAACTACCAGGTCACCGACGCCACGGAGATCCCCTCCGTACTCGCGAAAGCCTTTTACATCGCGAAAAGCGGCAGACCCGGTCCCGTCCTGATAGACATCACAAAGAATGCACAGCTGCAGAAATTCGACTACGAAGGGTATACCCCCTGCGAACATATCCGCAGCTATCGCCCCAAACCGATCGTCCGCAAGGAATATATCAAAGAAGCCGCGGCGTTGATCAACCAGGCGAAAAAACCCTTCGTGCTCTTCGGACAGGGTGTCATCCTCGGCAAAGCAGAGAAAGAATTCCAGGCATTTATAGAGAAGAGCGGCATCCCCGCAGCATGGACCATCCTCGGGCTGAGCGCCTTGCCTACAGATCATCCCCTGAACGTAGGGATGCTCGGCATGCATGGTAACTATGGCCCCAACGTGTTGACAAACGAATGTGACGTACTGATCGCCGTAGGCATGCGATTCGATGACCGCGTAACAGGACGCCTCGATAAATATGCGAAACAGGCCACCATCATACACCTGGATATCGACCCCGCGGAAATCGACAAAAACGTCAAAGCCACGGTAGGCGTCTGGGGAGATTGCAAAGAGACCCTCCCCCTGCTGACCGAATATGTAGAACAAAAAACCCACTCCGAATGGCTGCAGAAATTCAAAGACTATCAGGCAGAAGAAGACAAGACCGTCATCCATGACGAACTGCACCCTACCACCGACCAGATGACCATGGGCGAAGTAATAGACTCCCTGAATGAGTTGACCGGCGGCAATGCCATCATCGTCACGGACGTCGGACAGCACCAGATGGTGGCCTGCAGATACGCACGCTTTAACAATACCAGAAGCAATATCACATCCGGTGGCCTCGGCACCATGGGGTTCGGACTGCCCGCCGCCATCGGCGCCAAATTCGGAGCTCCGGAAAGAACCGTCGTCGCCATCATCGGGGATGGAGGTTTCCAAATGACCCTCCAGGAACTCGGCACCATCATGCAAGCCGAAGTCAATGTGAAGATCATCATCCTGAACAACCGTTTTCTCGGAATGGTCCGCCAATGGCAACAGCTTTTTCACGACAAACGCTACTCTTTCGTGGACATCGCAAGCCCCGACTTCGTCATGCTCGCCAAAAGCTATGGCATCGCCGGCAGCAGCATCGAAGACAGGAAAGACCTGAAGAGTACCCTGAAAAAAATGCTTGAGCATAATGGCTCCTACCTGCTGGAAGTCATCGTAGGCAAAGAGAACAATGTCTTCCCGATGGTACCGCAAGGCTGCAGCGTAAGCGAAATAAGACTGAAGTAGTGAGTAGTCCGCAGTATGCAGTGAGTGTCGTTGAACGACTTATCGTCGCAGACAGCCCACTCACCACTCATAGCTGACAAGTTCATAACAGACAAGTTCACAACTGACAATTTGAACACTGATAAATAAACGTTGACAAATAAAACAATCGTTCATTAACGCTCGGTACTCACTATTCACTACTGACTATTAGCTACTGACCACTGACAATAACAATGACAACGATCGACACGAAATGGAACGCCGGACTATACGATGACAAGCATTCGTTCGTCTCTAAATTTGGCGAGGACCTGGTAACCCTTCTTTCGCCCTCGGCGGGAGAACGCATACTTGATCTGGGATGCGGCACGGGCTACCTGGCGCACCTCATCGCGGAATCGGGCGCAGAAGTCACCGGCGTAGACAGCTCCGCCGACATGATCGGCAAAGCCAGGACCGCCTACCCGGAGATCACGTTCAGAGTCATGTCTGCCACCGACCTCCATTTCGACAAGCCCTTCGACGCTGTCTTTTCAAACGCGGTGCTGCATTGGGTGCTGGACCGTGAGAGCGCCATCGACTCCATCTACAAGAACCTCCGCCCAGGCGGACGGCTGGTCCTGGAAATGGGAGGCAGGGGCAACGTGGAAGAGATCGTGCTGAACACCCGCAAAGTGCTCACCCGCCACGGACACTACCTGAACGCAGCTACCCAGGTCTGGTATTTCCCCTCTCTCGGAGAATATGCCACCCTGCTGGAGAAAAGAGGTTTCCGGGTCCGCTTTGCCACCCACTACGACAGGGAGACGGAACTAAATGACAACGAGAACGGCATCTGCGACTGGATCAGGATGTTCGGAAACGCTTTCTTCAGGAACATCCCCGAGACAGCCATTCCCGCACTCCTCGAAGAGATACAGGAATCCGTGAGACCCACCAATTACCGTAACCGCAAATGGTACGGCGATTACAAACGGCTGAGAATACTGGCCACCAAATAAGACACCGGCAGCCGGAGAAAACAGGAAAACCCGGCAAACCGAAGAGAACCGAAAACATGTAAAAGAACACCGGAAAAAGAACACAACCGAAAACATGTAAAAGACCGTCCGAAACAGATACAACCGGAAAGAGGAAAAAGAAGAGAGCATGGGAAGATGAAAAAACAGGAAAAAAGAAGAGAGCACGGGAAGCGGAAGAGAACACAAGAAACAAACGGGAATACGGAAACACGGAAACTCAGGAAACAGAAGAGAACACGGGAACACCATTGATAATAAATCAGTAAAATCAAAGCGTATGAGCGCGAATAAACAGGAATTCACCATCACGGTATACACCGAGAACCAGATCGGCCTCCTCAACCGGATCGCCATCATGTTTTCCCGCCGTAAGATCAACATCGAGAGCCTCAACACCTCTCCCTCGGAAGTGGAAGGCATCCACCGCTTTACCATTGTGATCAACGAGACGGAAGACGTGGTGAGGAAACTGTCTCGCCAGATCGAAAAACAGGTCGAGATCCTCAAGGTCTACTACAATACCAACGAAGAGATCATCTGGCAGGAACTGGCCCTGTACAAAGTGCCGACCGATGAAATCGCCGAAAAAGTCAAAGTGGAAAGACTCCTCCGCGAATACGGCGCCCGTGCCGTCGTCATCCGGAAGGATTATACGGTCTTCGAAACGACCGGCCAGCGAGAAGAAACCGACCGCCTCGTCCAAGTGCTGGAACCCTTTGGCCTCATAGAATTCGTCCGTAGCGCCAGGGTAGCCATCATCAAAGGCAGCAACAGCTTCCACGAGAAACTGAAAGAATTCGAAGAGACCGAACCCAGCGAAGAAGTCATAGAAAATGAATTCCTCGATAAACAGGACGAGGTATTCAGCATGTGAGATAGTGAGTAGTCAGCAGTGAGTAGTGAATAGTGAGTGCCTTATAGAAGTCGTAATTCATTACAAAGTATCGCACAAATCATCAATCACAAATATCAATCACAAATAAAACAGCAGGCATCAAAAATTTCAACAAACCAATAAACAGATAATCATGGCAAAATTAAATTTCGGCGGCGTAGAAGAAAATGTAGTAACCCGCGAAGAATTTCCACTGGCCAAAGCACAGCAGGTATTGAAAAATGAAGTGGTAGCCGTCATCGGCTACGGCGTGCAGGGTCCCGGCCAGGCGCTGAACCAGAAAGACAACGGCATCAACGTGATCGTAGGACAACGCAAAAACTCCAAAAGCTGGGACAAAGCCGTCCGCGACGGATTCGTCCCCGGGAAAACATTATTCGATATAGAAGAAGCCCTCGAAAAAGGCACCATCATCTGCTACCTGCTCAGCGACGCCGCCCAGATACAGCTGTGGCCTACCGTTAAAAAACACCTGACAAAAGGCAAAGCCCTGTATTTCTCTCACGGTTTCGGCATCACCTTCAACGAACAGACCGGCATCATCCCGCCCGCAGACGTTGACGTATTCCTGGTAGCTCCCAAAGGATCCGGAACCTCCCTGCGCAGGATGTTCCTGCAGGGCCGCGGTCTGAACAGCAGCTACGCCATCTTCCAGGACGCTACCGGTAAAGCCAAAGAGAGAGTCGTCGCACTGGGCATCGCCGTAGGCAGCGGATACCTCTTCGAAACCGACTTCAGGAAAGAAGTATACAGCGACCTCACCGGCGAAAGAGGAACCCTCATGGGAGCCATCCAGGGCATCTTCGCAGCCCAGTATGAAGTGCTCCGCAAGAAAGGACATACCCCTTCCGAAGCCTTCAACGAGACCGTGGAAGAACTGACCCAGTCACTCATGCCCCTCGTAGCCGAGAACGGAATGGATTGGATGTATGCGAACTGCTCCACGACAGCCCAGAGAGGCGCCCTCGACTGGTGGAAGAAATTCCGCGACGCCACCCTGCCCGTCTTCACCGAACTCTATGAGAGCGTAGCCGCCGGCAAAGAATCCCAGCGCTCCATCGATTCCAACGGCCAGACAGACTACCGCGAAAAACTCGACGCCGAACTGAAAGAACTGCGCGAAAGCGAACTGTGGCAGGCCGGTAAGACCGTCAGAAGTCTCCGACCGGAAAACCAGAAACCGGCCGACACCGTAAACGGCAAAAAAGAAGTCTTAGCATAGCAGCCAGCGAAGCCGACCCGGCGAACCGGTAAACTCCGGACTGTAAATAGACAGAACCCGACTCCGGTGAACAAACGGAGCCGGCAAACGGAAAAACCGGTGACCCGAAAAAAGCAGCGAACGAACCAAATTGAACATAATACACGGTCAATTGTAATAAAGAGACCCATGATTTCCTCGAAGATTGCGGGGCAAGCCCAACCGGTCTTGCTCCGCAGTCCAAAAGGGAACCAGTAATCTGAACGAGCATCATGAGCGCAAAAACACATACCACACCCTTGCTGGAGTTCCATAAAGCTGCAGAACGGCTGAAAAAAGTCGTGACCAGGACCCCCCTGATCCTGAATCACAACCTTTCCCGCAAATATGACTGCCGCGTCTTTCTGAAAAGAGAAGACCTGCAGGTAGTCCGCTCCTACAAACTCAGAGGAGCCTATAACATGATGGTCAGCCTGCCCGCTGAACAATTGCAAAAAGGCGTGGTCTGCGCCAGTGCTGGAAACCATGCGCAGGGATTTGCGTACTCGTGCAAAAAGCTGGGCGTCAAAGGAGTCGTATTCATGCCCATCATCACCCCCAAACAAAAAGTGAACCAGACCAAGATGTTCGGGGAAGACAATATCGAGATCCGGCTGATAGGAGATACCTTCGATGACTGCGCCATCGCAGCCAGACAGTTTACCGAAGAGAACCACATGACCTTTATCCCCCCCTTCGATCATCCCCGTATCATCGAAGGACAAGGGACCGTCGCCGTCGAAATCCTCGAAGACCCTGTCCTCGAAGCCGGCGATCCCGTCGACTACCTCTTCGTACCCGTTGGCGGCGGCGGATGCGCCTCCGGCATCGGCTCCTATTTCAAAACCTATTCCCCAAAAACAAAACTGATCGGCGTCGAACCCGAAGGAGCCCCCTCCATGTTCGAAGCCTTTAAAGCCGGCCACCCCGTCACCCTCGAAAACATCGAAAGATTTGTCGACGGCGCCTCCGTAAAAAGAGTGGGCGACCTCACCTTCCAGATCTGCCGCGAAGTACTGGACACCATGCACCTCGTACCCGAAGGCAAGGTCTGCTCCACCATACTCCGGCTATATAACGAAGACGCGATCGTGGTAGAACCGGCAGGGGCCCTCTCCATAGCGGCCCTGGACGATTTTGCCGACGTCATAAAAGGAAAAACCGTCGTCTGTATCGTCAGCGGCGGCAATAACGATATCGACAGGATGCAGGAGATCAAAGAACGCTCCCTGCAATATGAAGGCCTGAAACACTATTTCCTGATCCGCTTCGCCCAACGCCCCGGCGCCCTCAAGGAATTTGTAAACCATGTCCTCAGCCCCGGAGACGATATTACCCGTTTCGAATACATGCAAAAACACAATAAAGAGACCGGACCCGCCCTGGTAGGCATAGAATTAAGCGCCCGGAAAGACTATGAAACACTGATCGGAAATATGGACCGGTATAATATTCACTATACCGAACTGAATAAAAACGACGACCTGTTCAGCTACCTGGTCTAACGCCCGGCTCTAACACGGTAGCTGCCGGCAGACCGGCCGCCCCGCGAGACTCCGTAGAGTATATCCGGGGACCGGAACATGGAAAGACCCGTAAATCGTCGTATCTTCGCTGGCTGCGAAAGCCCGAACCGGCGCCCCGCCAGATTCCTTTGAAAACCGCCCATAGTCGCTTCAGGGCTGCGTTGGGGAGAAAAAAATGGGTGTTAAAAATTCATTAATAGTCATTTTTTTCGTAATTTTATTTGATTGCCTGCTATTATTCCTAGAATAATTTCTAAGGATTACACTTAAACATTGAAAAAATTCTAATCAACCATTTTTTGAATATGGCAATGAAAGGTTTATACGCCCCGGAGTTCGAACGTGATGCCTGCGGTATCGGCTTTGTCGCCAATATCAAGAGCAACAAATCACACCAGATCGTCTCCGACGCACTAACGATCCTGGAAAATATGGAACACCGCGGAGCATGCGGTTGTGAAAGCAATACCGGGGACGGCGCCGGTATCATGATTCAGACGCCCCACGAGTTCTTCTTTGACGAATGCGTCAAGCTGGGCATCCACCTTCCCTCCTACGGGAAGTATGGCGTGGGAATGCTGTTTTTCCCGCATGATATCAGGCTGAAGGAAGAATGCCGCGAAATTTTCAACCGCTCGGCCGAAAAACTGGGCCTGGAAATACTCGGCTACCGCAAAGTTCCCGTCAACCCGGACCAGATCGGCCCCACAGCCCTTTCTGTTGAACCCGACATGGAACAGGTTTTCGTGGCCTGCCCCGACCACATCAAGGAAGCCGACGACTTCGAAAGAAAGCTCTTCCTGCTCCGTAACTACGCCAGCCACACCATCAACAACACCATAAAAAAGGATGCAATCGGCTTTTACGTCGCCTCCCTCTCCTATAAAACGGTCGTATACAAAGGTCAGCTGACAAGCACCCAGGTCCGGCATTATTTCCCCGATCTCAGTAACAAGCGGATCGTATCGGCCTTCGGCCTGGTGCATTCCCGCTTTGCCACCAACACCTTCCCTTCCTGGAAACTCGCCCAGCCCTTCCGCTATATCGCCCATAACGGGGAGATCAATACACTGCAGGGCAACCTGAACTGGCTGAAGACCAGCGAAAAAAGCCTGACGACACCCTATTTCTCCAAAGAAGAAATGGACATGCTGCTGCCGATCATCACCGAAGGTCAGTCGGACTCGGCCTGCCTGGATAACGTCATAGAACTGCTAACCCTCTGCGGCCGCTCCCTCCCCCATGTGATGATGATGCTGATACCCGAAGCCTGGGACGGCAACGACCACATGGACCCCGTAAAAAAATCTTTCTACGAATTCCATGCTTCGATCATGGAACCCTGGGACGGCCCGGCCTCTATCAGCTTTACCGACGGCCGCATCATCGGCGCCACCCTGGACCGCAACGGTCTGCGCCCGTCACGCTACTGCGTTACCACCGACGACCGTGTCATCATGGCCTCCGAGACCGGCGCGCTGCCCGTCGACCCCGCCCTCATCAAAGAGAAAGGAAGACTGCAGCCAGGCAAGATGTTCGTGGTAGACCTCGAACAGGAACGCATCATCAGCGACGAAGAACTGAAAAAGAACATCTGCTCCCAGAAACCCTATGCGGAGTGGCTTAACAAATACAAGATCCGGCTCGAAGAACTGCCCGAACCCCGGGTACTCTTTACCCACCTGGAACACGACCAGATCTTCAAATACCAGAAAGCATTCGGATATTCCACCGAAGACCTGGAAATGATCATCGCCCCCATGTCCATCGACGGAAAAGAACCGCTGGGCTCTATGGGAACCGATGTGCCCCTGGCCGTCCTGAGCGACCAGCCCCAGCACCTCAGCAGCTACTTTAAACAACTCTTTGCACAGGTCACCAACCCGCCGATAGACCCCATTCGTGAACGCCTGGTGATGTCACTGGCCTCTTTCGTCGGAGGCAACAGCAACCTCCTCGAAGAAGATCCGCTGGCCTGCCATAGCGTAGCCCTGAAACATCCCGTACTGAATAATCATGAACTGGAAAAGATCCGGAGCATCGACACCGGCGTCTTCCAGGCCAAGACCCTCCAGACCTATTTCCGGGCCGACGGGAAGCCGGGATCCCTGCAGGCAGGATTGGACAGGCTCTGCCGCTATGCAGTAGACGCCGTAAACGACGGCTTCGAAGTGCTGATCCTATCGGATAGAGCCATCGACTCCGACCACGCCCCCATCCCCTCCCTGCTGGCGACATCCGCCGTTCACCATCACCTGATCCGCAAAGGTTTCCGCGGACAGGTCGGCATCATCATAGAAGCCGGGGACGTATGGGAAGTACACCATTTCGCCTGCCTGATCGGCTTCGGCGCAACGGCCATCAACCCCTATCTCGCGCTGTCCACCATCCGCGACATGAAACTGATGGACAAACTGATCACCGACCAGGACGCCGAACAGCTGAAAAAGAATTATATAAAAGCCGTCAACGATGGCCTCCTGAAAGTGTTCTCAAAAATGGGAATCTCCACCCTGCAATCTTATCAGGGAGCACAGATATTCGAGATCATCGGTCTGAACAGGGCCGTCGTGGACCGCTATTTCACCGGAGCCACCTCCCGCATAGAAGGGATGGGCCTGGACGAGATCGCCAGGGAGACCCTCGCCAAACACTACTTCGCCTTCTCACGGAAAGACATCCCCGTGGAAAGATTGGTGGTAGGAGGAGTCTACCAGTGGAAACGCAAGGGGGAATTCCACCTCTTCAACCCGCAGACGATCCACCTGCTGCAATATTCCACGAGAACCAACGACTACCAGACCTTTAAAAAATACTCAAAACTGGTCAACGACCAAAGCGAAAAGGCAGCCACGCTGAGAAGCCTGCTGACCTTTAAGCCGAATCGGGCCTCCATCCCCATCGACGAAGTCGAGCCGGCAGAGAATATCTATAAACGCTTTGCTACCGGCGCCATGTCCTTCGGCTCCATCTCGCATGAGGCCCATTCCACCCTGGCCATCGCGATGAACCGCCTTGGCGGGAAAAGCAATACCGGAGAGGGAGGCGAAGACGAACTGCGTTACGAAACACTGCCCAATGGCGACTCCATGCGCTCGGCTATCAAACAGGTAGCGTCGGCCCGCTTCGGGGTGACCAGCTATTACCTCTCGATGGCGGACGAACTGCAGATAAAAATGGCACAAGGCGCCAAGCCCGGCGAAGGCGGCCAGCTGCCCGGACACAAAGTGGATGAGTGGATCGGAAAAGTACGCCACTCCACACCCGGCGTAGGCCTCATCTCGCCCCCGCCCCACCACGATATCTATTCGATCGAAGACCTGGCCCAGCTGATCTTCGACCTGAAGAATTCGAACCGCGCCGCGCGTATCAGCGTCAAGCTGGTATCCAAAGCCGGCGTCGGAACCATCGCAGCCGGCGTAGCAAAAGCGAAATCGGATGTGATCCTGATCTCCGGCCACGATGGCGGTACAGGCGCCTCCCCGATCAGTTCCATCAAACATGCCGGCCTGCCCTGGGAACTCGGTCTGGCTGAATCCCACCAGACCCTGGTGAAGAACAAACTCCGCAGCCGCGTCGTCCTCCAGACAGACGGCCAGCTGAAGACAGGCCGCGACATCGCCATCGCGACCCTGCTCGGGGCCGAAGAATGGGGCGTGGCCACCGCCGCCCTCGTCACGGAAGGCTGTATCATGATGCGCAAATGTCACCTGAATACCTGCCCCGTCGGCGTAGCGACGCAAGACCCCGAACTGCGCAAGCGCTTTACCGGGGATGCCGACCACGTCGTTAACCTCTTCAAGTTCCTCACCCAGGAACTCAGGGAGATCATGGCTGAACTAGGATTCAGGACCATCGAAGAAATGGTTGGCCAGGTGGATTGCCTCGACACCCGCGAAAAGATCGACCACTGGAAATATGCTAAACTCGACCTGTCCCCGATCCTCTATAAAGAGCCGGCCTCCCTGTACACAGGCCTGCACAAAATGGAAGAACAGGATCATGGATTGGAAAATGTCCTGGACTGGCAACTGCTGAAGGCAGCTGGCCCGGCACTCGAAAGCCAGCAGAAAGTGTTCGCTACCTTCGACATAAAAAATACCGATCGGACAGCCGGCACCATCCTCTCCAATGAGATCTCCAAAAAGTACAAAGGCACAGGCCTCCCGGAAGACACGATCCATTTCAAATTCACCGGCACCGCAGGACAAAGCTTCGCCGCCTTTAACACAGCCGGTGTCACGCTTGAACTGGAAGGAGACGCCAACGACTACTTCGGTAAAGGCCTCTCCGGGGCAAGACTCATCGTCTATCCGTCACAAAACGCCAGCTTCGTTCCCGAAGAGAATATCATCATCGGTAACACGGCGTTTTACGGCGCCACCTCCGGCGAAGCATTTATCCGCGGAAAAGCCGGAGAAAGATTCAGCGTGCGCAACTCCGGCGTCAGCGCCGTGGTAGAAGGAGTGGGAGATCACGGTTGCGAATACATGACCGGTGGCAGAGTCGTCATACTCGGGAATACAGGCCGGAACTTCGCGGCAGGTATGAGCGGCGGGATAGCCTATGTCTATGACGTCAAAGGCCAGTTCCCCGGGTTGTGCAATAAAGAGATGGTAGACCTCGATCCCGTATCGGAGGAAGACACACGTGAGCTGAAGGACATGATCCAAAAACATTATGCTTACACAGGCAGCACCGTAGCAAAATTCGTGTTGGATGACTTCGAAAACCAACAAAAGAATTTCGTCAAGGTTTTCCCGAAAGACTATAAAAAAGTATTGCAGGAGAAGAGCCTGAAACAGAAAGTGAAGTCGTGATGGACCGGACCACAGGGAACCTTTCAAGAATTTGAGAACGCGGAGTCGGCTCTCATGTGTGACTCAGCCACTCCGTTGTTCTCTGTGGCCCGGATCCGAATCGAAACCTGGATCCCAATTGAAATTCGGATCCAGGTTAAAACCGAATCAAACAAAAACCAAAAACCGGATCCCGATTCCGGATTAAACAGATCCCGACTAAATCCGGAACTGAAATCGAAAATGGCATCGGGATCAGAACAAGATCCGGATCGAAGAAGATCCAGACCGGATAAAACCAAAAATCCTAACACAGAAGAGCCAGACAGAATTGAATAGTTAACAGAATAATTGAATAAAAATGGGCAAACCCACAGGTTTCATAGAATTCACCAGAGAACTGCCATCCAAACGCCCCGTACAGGAACGGAAAAATGACTACAAAGAATTCGTTCCGCTATACACCGGCGAAAAATTGAACCAGCAGGCCGCCCGCTGCATGAACTGCGGCATCCCATTCTGTCATCATGGTTGCCCGCTCGGTAACGTAATACCGGAGTTCAACGACGCCGTATATCGTCAGCAATGGCAGGAAGCCTATGAGATCCTTTCCGCTACCAACAACTTCCCCGAATTCACCGGCCGTATCTGTCCCGCACCCTGCGAAAGCAGCTGTGTTCTCGGCATCAACCAACCAGCGGTAGCCATCGAAGAAATAGAAAAAAACATCATCGAGATCGCCTTTGAAAGAGGCTTCGTAAAAGCCCGGAAGCCCACGATCCGGACAGGGAAGAAAGTTGCCGTCGTAGGATCAGGCCCCGCAGGCCTCGCCGCCGCCGCCCAACTGAACAGCGCCGGACATACCGTCACCGTCTATGAACGCGACGACCAGCCGGGCGGACTGCTGCGCTATGGCATTCCCGACTTCAAACTCGAGAAATGGGTCGTGGCCAGAAGGGTCAAGCTCCTCGAAGAAGAAGGGATCACCTTTAAATGCAATGCGAACGTCGGCGTCAATATAAGCATCAACGACCTGCTGAGAGAATTCCATGCCATCGTACTGGCAGGAGGCTCTACCATCCCGCGTGACCTGCCCATCCCCGGAAGAGAGCTGAACGGCGTCCACTTCGCCATGGAATTCCTGAAACAGCAAAACAAGAGGGTCAGCGAACTCCCCATCGAAGGAAAAGATATCCTCGCCGGCAAGAAAAATGTGATCGTGATCGGAGGCGGAGACACCGGCAGCGACTGCGTGGGAACCTCCAACCGCCATGGCGCGAAATCCATCACCCAATTCGAGCTATTGCCAAAACCACCTTCAGCCAGGACCAACTATATGCCCTGGCCAACCTACCCGATGACCCTGAAGACCTCCTCTTCCCACGAAGAAGGAGCCGACCGCCAGTGGTCACTGGCCACCAAAGAATTCATCGGCGACGGGAAAGGCAACCTCAAAGGACTTAGAGTGGTCAACCTGGAATGGAAATTCACCGAAGAAGGCCGACCCGCCAAATTCGTGGAAGTCCCCGGGACCGAAAGAGAACTCCCCTGCGAACTAGCCTTCCTGGCAATGGGCTTCGTATCGCCCCAGCACGAAGGCCTGCTCAACGAACTGGGCGTAGAACTCGATGACCGCGGGAACGTCCGGGCTACCGAGAAAGACTACCAGACAAACATAGCCAAAGTATTTAC
The DNA here is from genome assembly GCA_031292515.1 of Puia sp. Taxonomy (GTDB): domain Bacteria; phylum Bacteroidota; class Bacteroidia; order Chitinophagales; family Chitinophagaceae; genus Puia. The sequence goes on from JARLGZ010000081.1 coordinate 263,871, forward strand.
AGCGGGAGATATGCGCCGGGGCCAGTCACTCGTAGTGTGGGCTATCAGCGAAGGACGCGAGTGCGCACGCAAAGTCGACGAATACCTCGTCGGACAGTCCCTCCTCGAAAGCAAAGACCAGAGCCTGATCGCCGTATAGCAACCCTAATCCGGTGCAGTGCTGCAAAATGACGCAAAATGGCACAAAAGAAGGATCGATTAATACCGATCCTTCTTTTTTTATTCATTCTGGCGCCTCTTTTATATCGTAGATCTACGAACTTTCATTTCGGAGAATACGCTGCACTAGGGGTCTGTACCTAACAGGTAATAAATTTATCAATAAAAGTGCCGGATAAGCCCTCCAAATCTCAGGAGGATCTACTTCCCCGCCGCATCTTTGTATCACAAAAGCCGCCATACCTTAGACCGATACCCGATGAAGAACCCGACGCAAAAAATCCAAAAAATGATCCGTACCCTGATGACAAACCGCCGCCCTAAACGCATCATCCTATGAGAAGCCCAACAAGAAGCCCGACACCCCGATCGATCCCTGACCCTAAGAAACATCTGTTTGCACAAGACCGCTATCCTATGACAACCACGGCTCCCTGATCAACCCAATACCCTGAAAAGAGCGCCGATCCTAAAAAACCAAAACCTGTGAAAACCAACACCCATGAAAACCAACACCTGTGAAAGCCAGAACCGATGAAAACCGATCCTATGAATCAAAACCAATGGAAATCCCGTCCCCTTGAGAACCACCCACGCACATCCTGTATCCACTATCCTGTGTAACGCAAAGACCACTGTACCATCCTGCTAACTCATACAGTGACCTGACTGACCCGCCCCGACCCGGCGGGTTTCGTTTTTAAAGCCGTTCGTCGTGTTGGGTCAGATCCAGCCCCAACTCCTCTTCCTGCGGAGTAACACGCAAAGGAGAGATCCAATCCACCAGCTTAAAAATGATAAAGCCCATCAGCGTGGCAAAGACCACGACGATCAGGCAGCCGGCCGTCTGCCGTATAAAAAAAGAAGTGCCCCCGTAAAACAAACCATCGTTGCCTCCCGGGTTGATTTTTTTGCTCGCAAAAACACCCGTCATGATCATCCCGACAATACCGCCGATCCCATGACAGGGGAACACATCCAGCGTATCGTCGATTGTCGTCTTCCCCTTCCAGTAGACCGCCGTATTCGAACAGACCGCGGCAATGAACCCGATAAAAAGACTCTGTGGAACCCCTACATAACCGGCCGCCGGCGTAATCGCTACCAACCCCACAACCGCCCCGATACAAAAGCCCAGCGCCGAAGGCTTGCGGCCCCTTACGGCATCGAAGAAGATCCACGAGAGACCCGCGGCGGCCGAAGCCGTATTGGTGGTGGCAAAGGCGCTCACGGCGAGACTATTGGCGGCAAGTGCGGAGCCCGCATTGAAACCGAACCAGCCAAACCATAAAAGACCCGTCCCCAGCAAAACATAAGGGATCCGCGCAGGCTTTATCTCCTCCTTCGTGATATGCACTTTTCGCCGCTGTAAGATCACCGCTCCGGCCAGGGCGGCACAACCCGCGGAAATATGCACCACCGTTCCCCCCGCAAAATCCAACACCCCCAGTTTGTACAGGATGCCGTCAGGATGCCAGGTCCAATGCGCCAGGGGAGCATAAATAAAAAGACTGAAAAACATCATGAACAACACATAGGACGAGAAACGAATGCGCTCCGCAGTGGCCCCTACGACCAGGGCGGGCGTAATGATCGCAAATTTCATCTGGAACAGGGCGAACAGAAGCAGCGGGATGGAAGGCCCCAGGCTCCACGGCTCATGGGCATTGATCCCCCGCATAAACAGGAACTCCCTCGGGTCCCCGATCACCCCATGTATCGACTTCCCGAACGCCAGCCCGAATCCAATGACCACCCATAGCACACTGATCAGCCCGGTCGCAATAAAACTCTGCAACATCGTCGAGATCACATTCTTCCGTCCGACCATCCCCCCATAAAAAAAAGCAAGCCCCGGCGTCATGAGCAACACCAGGGCAGAAGCTATCAACATCCAGGAGATGTCGGCAAAATTATAAACCTTCGACCCGTCGAAATCGGTATACAAAGGCACAAATATCGCGGCAATAGAGAAGATTCCCAATACAATGAATGGGATATACGCGCCAGTGGTAGTCTTTTGGGCCATAAGCAGATTTTATTTTTGAGTAATTAGTTATTTGGGCATGGAATGTCTATTCAGTAATTATATATAATTAAACTATATACAATAATTTAAGCCATATTCTTCAATTTTACGATAAACCGTGGTAAGTCCGATATTCAGCAACCGCGCAGCTTCCAATTTATTACCTTTCGTGTAGTGCAAGACGCGCTGGATATGCAGCTTTTCGATGCTTGCCAGGTCAAAGGCGGATAAGGTCTGCAACATGAAATTCTGCTGTGTGTGGAATTCCATGGGCAGGCTGTCCGCTGTCAGTTGCGGACTGCCCGAGAGAATGACGGCCCTTTCTATCACATTCTTCAATTCCCTGATATTCCCTTTCCAAGGCTGGCGCTCCAATATATACAGAAAATCAGCACTCATGTCCGTCACCGTCTTATTCATCTTCTCTGAAAAAAGCTTTATAAAATACTTTGCAAGCAAGGAAATATCCTTTTTTCGCTCACGAAGCGGCGGGATCTCCAGCGCGAACACATTGAGCCGGTAGAAAAGATCCTCCCGGAACCGGCCCTCCCCAACTTCGTTCTTCAGGTTCCTGTTGGTCGCCGAAATCACGCGGACATTCGCGTTTGTCGGTGAGACAGCCCCTACCTTATAAAATTGATTGGTCTCCAGGACACGTAATAATTTTGCTTGCAGATCGAAATGCATTTCCCCGATCTCGTCGAGGAACAGGGTTCCCAGGCTGGCCTCCTCGATCAACCCCTTCTTGTCTTTCTGCGCACCCGTAAAGGCGCCTGCCTTATGACCGAATATTTCACTCTCCAGCAGATCCTTTGAGAAAGCGCTGCAATTAAGAGCAAGAAATGGATAGCCCGCCCGCCGGCTGTTCGCATGGATCGCTTTGGCGAAGAGCTCTTTCCCCGTCCCGGTCTCCCCAAGCAACAGCACCGTAGTATCGGATGGGGTGACTTTTTGAGCCATGGCGATCGTTTCCCGGATAGCCGGCGATTCACCGATTATATTGTCAAAACTGAATGTGTGCGCGACACGCTGCTCCAGGCGACCCAGTTTTTTCTGAAGATGCGCTTTCTCAACAGCATGGGCTACCAGCGGGAGAAGCTTATCATTATCATCGCCTTTACTGATATAATCGAAAGCTCCGAAGCGCATTGCCTGCACCACATCGGGGATATTTCCATAAGCGGTCAGCAGGATGATCTCAACATTGGAAAATTTCTGCTTGATATGCCTGGTAAAATCGAGGCCACTCCCGTCCGGTAACCTTACATCGCATACAATAACGTCGATATCCTCCTTATTGAGCACCCGTATGGCAGATTTCAAATCGGCGGCCTCGAATACCAGGTATCCTTCCAGAGAAAGGATTCTTTTGAGAAGGCCCAAAAGCTTCACTTCATCATCCACAACAAGAATATTCCCTGAAGACATAATAACGATGTGTTTTAGCACTTATCAGACCCTAGAATCTCACCAGCAGGGCCAGCACGATCCTCGATTCCGCCTTGACCATATCCGGCATCCAGGGAGTACCATTCGGCCCCGAAGTATTCCAGCTGCTCAACGGAGGAGCCACGGAACCTCCGCTGGAAGTATAGGTGTA
>JARLGZ010000082.1 GCA_031292515.1 Puia sp.
CCAAAACCCCAAAACCCCAAAACCCCAAAACCCCAGATGCTATGCAGATGACCTGTACGAGCCCGGTTCGGATAAACTCTTTACGCAGGATTGAGTTTTATATATAGACTAACAGCATAATTACACTCCTTCGCCAGTATGAGCTCCTATACCTACATCCACGAGCGCGGGTGCGGAACCCGTTTCCGCGTCCTCGACCTGCTGAGCGGACGAAAGGGCGTCCTCATCCGGATTGCAGGGGAACTCTCCATTTCCGACGCCTACAGCATCATAATGGGGGACACAATCTACTTCTTTCCTCAAAGTATCGCAGTGAAGATTCCGCCCCGACCCGTGAAGGTGGCTGCAACTCTGAGACTATCCAACATGCTGGTTACACGGCTGAATTTAGGACTGGCCAGATGGCGACTTCAGTACATATACGCCGTTGGCGGGATCTATGCAGGGCGCCCCACCAGCATATGTGAGAGGTACTCAGTCGCGCAGAACGACTGGACATGGGTTCCGAGACTGAACTCGCCGCAGAGTAACAACGAGGCCTGCATCGTGAACGACAGGGTGCTGTACACGATTGGAGTGGACCCCTCATCTGGCATAAGACTGCTTAACTATGGATGCCGCAGACCTTCTTCGGTAGAACGTCTCGACCTGCAGGATGAGGAGAACGGGTGGATGATTTTGACGGTAGCCGGACTGGAGTGGATCTTAACGGAAAGTTGCAGGGCATGCCAGCGGAGTGATAGCGAAGTGCTTGTGTTCGGCTGTATGGGTGAGCGATCGTACACGTTTGGGGTGACAGTGGAAGGGGGACCGATGAATGTTACGCCGGCGGAGAACATGAAGTGCGAAGAGGATTTCTCGTACAGTGAGAATGTGACCGTGACCAGAGGAGGGAACATAAACGTGATGTCGAGCGTTTCCGGAAGGCTTCATACGTACTCGATAAAGAAGAAGGTGTGGACGATGCGGAAGGTGCATTATAACGAATAATGCCTGCTTTCGGGCTATATTGTTCGTACTACGATCTGTAGTGATTGAGTGTTTCAAAGCACATCTCGGGGTTTTGGGGTTTTGGGGTTTTGGGGTTTTGG
>JARLGZ010000083.1 GCA_031292515.1 Puia sp.
AGACACCGGGTACGCTCGTAACATCTCAGGTAATAGTCTTCCGTCAGCTTTGCCCGGTGGAAATTGAATTCCAGGTGATCCTGATAAATGGCGTATAGCTCGTCGTAGCTGATGTAGAATAGCTCGGTGTTTTCCAGGCATTGTATGCTTTCATAGCTCGGAATCTGTTGCAGGAAGCTCGCGGGGGAGTAGACGGTATCGCCCTCTTTCATGAACCAGTTCGAGATTTCCTTTTCTTCGTCCCTATAGAAGGCTCTCACGATTCCTTTGACGATAAAACAGACTTCCTTGCACACCGATCCTGCTCTTAGCAGGAAGTCTCCTCTTTTCAGCTTTTTGAATTTCAGGATCTTCTCCAGGTGATTTTTGAGCCCGGGGGAAAGCGGGAATATCCTGATCAGGTAGGCGAGTAGACTACTTTTGTCAATCATAACAAATGGGATTGAGGTTTAAGGATCATATGGGATTAAGGTTTAAGGATCATAAATATATAGTAACGTCGTAAAGCTCCCAATAAGGGTATATCCGTAGGCCTTCGCTCGTCGGCGTACTATCTCTTTATTGGCGATTCGGCAATCATCAATAGCGATAAATCCATATCGTCCATGATCCTACTGATCTCTGCCTGCACGATGTCGGCTGTCTCTGCCTTGATTCTCTTATAGTTTTCCTGTACGCACTCATCGGTGACCCGCTCCACTATCGGCAACGGTTCCCAGTCATCCGCGGGATCCGTTTCCAGGTCGGGCTCCATCAATATGCTGTTGAAAGCCTTTAGCGAGATCGGCTCGTCGGGGTTGTCGGCGACCACACCGACAAACTCGCCCGCAGACAGAGAGGCGATTCGGGATACCGGCACGGCCGCGTCCAGGTGTTTCGATCGCGTGAAGGAGGTGTCCTCGCTGTTGACCGAAATACTTTCCCGCTCCTGCTGGATGCGGCCGATTGAGTCTGAGACTTGTTTGGCTGCATCGCCGCGCAACTGCCCGGCGATGAGATTGCCCGCGATATTGAGGACGGTGTCGGCCTGGTCGCGGCCGTAATAGACCCGAAGCTGGCTGGCGTCCTGAACGGCGAGGGTGGTCGCGACCTGGTTAGACCGCGCTGTCGCCATGAATTTGTCGATACCGTTGAAGTAGAGTGTCGGAAACTCGTCCAACACCAGCCCACAGGGAGCTTGCCCCTGGCGGTTGAGCATCCGTGATACGGAACTCATATATAAAGATAGTATGGCCCCATAGACCTGCGATTTGGCGGGGTTGTTCCCCAGGCAGAGTATCTTGGGCGCCTGCGGGTTGTTGATGTCCAGGGTCAGACCGTCCCCGGTGAGTACCCAGTAGAGTTTGGGCGATGAGAGCCTGGCCAGGCCGATGGTTGCACTTGCGACCTGCCCTTCCAACTGCTCCGGCGCCCGGAGATAGGCCTTTATGAAGGGGTTTACGATGGCGCTGATATAGGGATCTGCCCGCAGAATGGTGAAGAGCTTATTGTAGTCTGTCTGTGCCAGCTCGATGACATGCGGCAGGGTACAATAGCGCCCGTTCCCGTAATTGTGCAGAAACCAGATCAGCGCGGTCAGGAAGTTGATAGGCGATTCTACCCAGAAGCTACCTTGCTTCTGGATCCAGTCACGATTGAGACCCAGCAGGATGGTCCGTGCGCACTCCGCCGCATCGGAGATGTCCCTGAGACCGGCCTTGTCAAGGGGGTTGCAACGGTGTGTACGGCTGAGATCGTCGAATTGGATCATATAGAATTTGGGAGGCACCGGATAGGAATCCCCGTACCGTCGCCAGAGGTTGTAGGTCAGCAAGCTCAGCTCATCATATTTGAAATCATAGACGACCAGCGAGAACCCTTTTTGGATATGTTGCAGGATGGTCGGCCGGATGATATAACGCGACTTCCCACAACCTGGGTTGCCGAGGACCAACACCCCGCGGAAGGGGTTGACGATATTGACCCAGCTGTAATGGAAATCTCCCCTTGACGCGTAGATGGCCCGGAAATTCAGCGAATAGTCGTTTGAGAGGAGTCTTTCTTCCTGTGGAAAAGTCTCCTGATCCCGGTTGAAGATATCGATATCGAGCCGTTTCCAAAGGATCCCGGAGAGCCGCGTGCCGCCTGTATGGATCAGCAGCCATCCAGCTACCGTAAGCAGGATGTAGGTTCCCGAGGCAGCAGCTGCCGGCAAAGACAGCCACCAGGACAACGGGGCGAGTAGATAAGAGATCGTCCCCGCCAGCAACAGGCGTATACATCCCCGGAGGGTCGATCGTTCGTTCTTGCGCCCCCTCGCCCCGATGAGCGATATGAACAGAAAGGCCACGATCAGCAGCCGTGACCGGGTGAAGCGATCCGCCATCCCCACATGGGCGATATTGCCGAGTATCCGCTGCAGCAGAGGCGGCGACTGGGGGAATGGGAAGGCATCGAAACAATAATAATACAGATGCAGGATCAGCAGGCCCAGGCTGATCGCCCGGGCAAGGTCCGGGATCTTACGAAGTGCTTGCTGATTTTCTCCACTACTCATTATTATTCGTTTTTTTCTTTTTTATATCCCTTACTATTTATTTGACTCTATTCACATTTCTGTTATCGGCGATTAGTTAGCGGTCCATCCGGGTGCATTGACGCTTTACTCATTCGCGCCCGTGTTGTTCGGGTCTTAAATTCTTAAAGACCGGTTTTGTCGCTGTGTCTGTGTCTTCGCTTCAGCCAATTCAAGCTGTTTCACGAGCGAAAGACCCGGTTCGAGGGAATATTTGTCGGTGAGGGCCTGTAAGCTATAAGCCGCGCCTAGCTGCCCGTCTGCAAAAACGCTTAGGCTTTTATGATCTATATAGTATACTTCAGGACCCATATATTTGCTGTTTTCGGGTACTACCAGCCGGATCTGTTCGTTCCTCAGGGTTGCAACGAATTGAAGGATGCCTGCAGGTTGAGCCCTGAGCGCCCATGCCGCCCAGGTCTTCACCCGATCCAGCGATTTTTGACGGTTGAGGGCATTGGCCTGAAATTTCTCTTCGAGCTTTTTCAGAATGGGCTTTCTATAGAGATGACTGGCTTTGATCGGCGTGCCGATCGTTTTCCCCTTGCCATCCAGGGCGTGATAATAAAGACCGCCGAACTTCCGCAACCGGGAATTTTCCGTACCTGGGTTTGCCATGACGTTATAGAGACCCAGTACGGCATTCAATTCATTCAAATTTGTGTAGTTATACTTCTGTATCACCCAGTTCACGATGATGGACACGCTGGTGTTCATTTCGGATTCTCCATATACGAACTTCTTCGGGATGGGCGGTTCCGGACCTTTCAGTTCCTCCGGTATTTTTCGGGTAGACCAGGATAATAACCCGAACTCCTGTTCTATCGATTTTCTGACAGGACCCAGGAAATAGTAAGGATTCAGGTAGGGGTGGAGTACTCCTCCATCCGTTTTGACGGGGGTTGTCAGGATATGAATATGCGGTTGATAGGCGTCCGTATGCTGGTACACCAGCCATGGCTGTTTCTCAAAGCCGATTTTTCGCATCAGCGATTTGGAAATGGCTGCCATCCTCTCCGTCGACAGATGATCTTCCCTGGAGAACTCGAGGATGAGATGCCCCGCTGTAATAGTAGCTCCGGCCCGCAAGGCATTTCGATGCTCGAAGCGTTCCAGTTTCGTCTGAAAATCCAGGTCCGTTCGATCCTGCCAGAAGTTACCTGCCTGGATACAGACGGCTTTTCCCTGTGCTACCTTTTTCTCATGATAGGTCAGGAGGCGGCGGAGCCCGTTGGAGAAGTTGATGTAGGGGACCATAACGATAATATTTTATTGATTGTGTTTTGAATACCCCGGAGATTTTCCAGGATCTGTGCCTGATCGTCCGGGCTTTTTTGTTCGGCAATTGCCAATATTGCTTCCTTGTACTGGATGATTTCTTCCGTGAAAAGATCCATAGACAGGTTTCTGTGTAGTGTGGTGATAGGCTTGCGAAATACCCAGCGGTAAATGAATTGGCTGAAGGAATCGCAATTGCTGTTCTTGTAGGCAGTTACCAGTTTTTGCTTTTCTGCGGGGGCGACGCCAAAAACGATTTTCACCATTTTGTCTTCTACTTTTTTTTTCATTTTATGATCTTTAACGGTTACCATTTCAAAGAGATCCGGTTAGTTGCATCGCCTTCCGCAGCGTCTTCCTCCCAAACCGGCAACGCAGGGTGAGTCCTCCATCGCGGTCCGCCAGTTCCACGACACAAGACTGAGCATCGGTCAGGCCAAAGGCCGGGAAGCTCATTACCCGCTCCTGCGACTGCCCCGCCGCAAGAAAGGGTGTCTCGTCAGACGTGAATACCGGCTCCAGCGGAATCTCCTGGATGGCAGTGCGCCGTGCCCGCCGTCTGTCATGGATAATGACGCGGAGGACGGCGAGTTCGAAAGGGATCGCGGACCGGTTCAGCAGCCGGATTTTTATTAATAGCTGCCGCTCCCGTGTATACAACCCCGTGACTTCCAGGACCAGCCCCGCCTTGCTGCTCCGTATGTGACGCAGGTTGCTCCGGAGCCCCTCCAGGCCTTTATCGCTGAATTGGATGTTCAGGCTGTCCGGCCGTTCTTCATAAAATACCCGGAAGGAATATAGCTTCCCGTCGGCGGTGACGACGCTGAGGCTGGTTGGTGGGAAATTGGGTTTGAGGGCCTTGACCTGCAGGATATTCTCCACACCCCAGGCCTTCTGCACCGCGATGTCGAGGCTGCCCCTGTCCACACTGCGGATAGGATAGGGGAAGAGGAGGTTGCTGGTCTGCCGGCAGCCGACCGCCAGCGGATAGGGAACGATGCGCGTCTGCGCCTGGGAAACAACTACAAACCCTGCCAGCAGTATAGCGGCCAAAAATACCATCCGCGCCCGCCAGAAAAATCCCCGAAAGGAACCGGCCCCCGGGCAGCCGGTTTTGGAAGACCGGGGTCGCAAGACTACGGCCCGGTAAAATGAAACCACAGAAAATCCGCATATGGAAAAACAGGAAACGATGAATAATAGCAGGCTACGAAGCAGAAGGCGGCAACACCGGAAAAATGCCGGCAGGATAGAACGATGCCGGATGGAATGATTCTGGATAGAACAATATTTAGTCACTCGCATAAAATCTGGTTTTTTGAAATTGCTGTTTTTGAAAAATCATTTTAAAACCTACCCGTCTTTTTAACTCCCCGTCTCTTATAACCGGCTCCGGCTTAAAAACTTCCCCGCTGACCCGTATTCACCAGGAACAACCGGTACCCGGCAGGCAGGTGTACCTGCACACGGCGGATCCGCTTACCCAACAGGGTCCTTGCGGCCTGTATCCCCGCATTGGTAGCCTGCCCGGCGACGGTAGGATCCAGCGAACTCATGCCGACACTGCCCAGCGCCTGGTCCGCCGACTGTTTACCGGCCTCACGGTCGAGGCTCCCGGGCATGGAGATCCCCGCCACCCCATCCAGGTCATAGGCTTCGAGCGAGACCGGGAGGATCGTGTTGCCGGCCCGGATCGAATGGACGCCGATCCGCAGTCGCTCGTTCCCCAATTGCGCGATGCCATAGACGAGGGAGCCCGCCGGAATCCGCGTGCCCCGGACCACCACCTCGCTGAGCAACCGCAATTGTACAAGAGACCCTGCTACCAGGGTCTGGTCTTCCCCGGCCTGCGCGGGAATTGTGAGCGTGGATTTCATAGCGGTATCGGCATCGTCGGTCAACCCGTAAAAGGCATGCGGCTGCTGGAGGACTTCGTTTTTCGCCGGCTCTACATAGGACGGCGGAGGCAGGAGCAGTGAGCCGCTCCCCCCGCTGTCCGTCTTCGTCGACGGATGCTGGATCAGCAGGATCTTGTCGAGCATCTTGTCGAGATCCGCCATCTCCGGGTCGGGCGTACTGCGCGAGTGCAGCGCTTTCATCAATTTCTCCAGTCGTTCCGAGCCGGCGCCCGTCTCGTCACCAACTGCTTCAATGCCACCGTATCTAATACCGCCCGCTCCGACACCGCCCACTCCGCCGCCGGTCCTTTCTTCACGACCCGCTGTTTCATCCCGCCCCGATCCTCCATGCACAATCTTATTCAACTTGCTCAACCGCTCGGCCATCGCCTGCTCCGCCAATGCCGCTGGAGCCCGCGTCGGTGACAACCCCGGAGATAACCCCGGAGACTGCACAGAATCCGGACGGGCTCCTGCATAGCGGGCCTCATAATAGGGGTCGTGCTTCGCCTGTTCCCGGGCGCGTGTGCTATCCGTCTGTACCTGTTTATATATCGCCAGCTTGTCCGTGGGTTTCGCGGGCTTTTCACGCGCATCGGGCAGGGTGGTATCGAGACCCTTCGCGGGAGCGGCGGTGTCGGCCGGCGGCGGGGCGCCGTCGCGGCAGCAGCGATAATAGAAGATTGCAATCAGCGAGGGTACGACCCACACCGGGAACCACAGCAGGCGGCGCCTGCGCTTGTTGTATTTTTCTGAATAGATGAGTTTTGACATAATTGTATTTTTTGTTTTTTTTGATTAATGAGATACGTTTCGTCAACAGGCTTTTCGTAAGCGGTTTTTCTCTCAACAGGTTTTTCGTCGACGGGCTTCCTGGTAACAGGTGTTTCGTCAACCGGCTTCCCGTCAACGGGGCTCGACACTCAGATTCCGGTTCTCCACGATCCGCCAGCGTTCGAGCAGGAAGCCGTGCGGGTTGTTATCCGATCGACTGACTTCGCGCAACTCGCCTTCCGTCACCAGTTTGCGCGTAAGGATCGAGCTGGCCCGGATGATCTGCTCCCGCCCCACAAACCGGAAATGATAGGGATAGACCCGGGTGTCGACGACGATGCTGTCGGCTTCCAGGTGCTGGCTGATATTGCCGGCGATCAGGCCGTTGAAGTAGCCGCTCTCCTTCAGGTTGTCGTATTGTCTCTTCGCGCTCTCGTCGGCGAGATAGAGCGCCTGGCCGATATGCCCGGCGATGACCTTCTCATCGGGGTCCAGCGTGAAGAAATAATAGTGGAACATCTTCACATGATCCCGGGCTTCCACGGCGATATTATCCCGGTGGTCGGAAGCATAGGCCTGCAGCACCTTGTCGTTGGCGAGGATATAGATCCGCTGTTGGGCCCGCCCGGCGAGAAGTGAACTCTGTGTCACCACCCACCCGTCGAGGACGATGCTGGCCACGATCACAACGATGCAGAAGAGCCGGATATGCTGGAAGGCGGTGTCGATATTTTTCATCTGTTGGAACATGTCTGTTATTTTATGGCTGAGGTGTACCGCCCGGCCGACACTTTTCGCATCGCTTTATCGGTTATCGACCGGCCGGTTTGCCGCCGATCGAAAAATCCTATTCTGGTTGATTCTTGAACCCTGCCGGATGATCGCTGACTCTCACCACTCTCGCCGGATGGTCGCCGGCACTCACCGGATGATCGCGTTGGCGACCTTTGGCACCGTCAGATACCCGATGATGCCGATCACCAAAAAAATCAAATAAGCCGTATCCGTCTGGCTGAAGAAGGTATCCCCGCCGCTCTGCACCTGGTTGATGTCCAGGCTGATCATATTCTGCTGGATCTTGCCCAGGATGCTGCCGAAGATATTGGCGATGGGCAGCCAGAGAAAGATGTTCACATACCTTCGGAGCCACTCCACCAGCACGTTGTGCATGCCGTCGAATACGGAGAGCCCGAAGACCAGCGGCCCGATGATGGCCAGTACCAGCAGGTAGAAGACCCGGATCGTGTCGATACAGAGGGCGGCGGCTTCATAGAGGATCTGCAGCACCTCGCTCATCCACTGTTTTACCGAGTTCCGGAAATTGTAGTTCATCCGCGCCATGGCAAACTGGATATCGTTGCCGATCGTGCCGAAGATCCCCTCCTGTGTATCATTGGGGTCGTCGGGATGCGTATACTGGTACCATTTATCCCGGTCGCCGTTGCCATCGGGGCCGACATACATCTTGTAGAAATCCGAGTTCTTCACCGCCGCATCTTTCTGCGCCAGCAAGACGGTGATCGCCTGGTCGGAATCCTGTACCAGGCCGTTGGTGCCGTCGACCGTCGGTTGCAGCACCCCGTTGATCAGCGAGATAAAGGAGGGAAACAGCAGGATCGCCAGCCCGATGGCAAAGGGCCGGAGCAGCGGGTAGAGGTCGATAGGCTCCGCCCGCGCCTGGTGCTTCCACACCCGCGCCGCGATAAACCAGATGGCCGCGAAACCCGCGATTCCCTGACCCACGCTGATGAGGCTGCCGCAGAGAGGGAGCATCTGCTGATAGATCCCGTCGAGGACGGCATGCAGCCCCCGGATATCCGAGGCCGTCGTCTGTGCATGCGCCAGCCCGGGCAAGGCCAGGGCCGCCACCACCGCCGTGGTGGCTTTTAGGTGAGATTGGGTCATAACGAAGGGTTGAAACTTTTTGAAAATTTTCGGGCCGACCGGTTGATCCTCGGTCTCCATGCTGTTTCCCGAAATTCCCTCCCCTCTCTGATTTTCCTCAAGGGTTCATCTGGTAAAGCTGTCTCAGCGTCTGCACATCGTTTTGTTCCGCCGCCCGCTGGACCGATAGCAACTGCGCCCGGTCGTTGAAGGCCTGGATAAAAGTGACCTGCTCCCGTGATTCGCCATAAAGCCGGTCGATGGCCGAGAGCCGCTCGTCGTCGCTCATCCGGAAGGTATCCGGCGTCAGCAGATCCAGCAGGTCGCCGAGGTTGGCAGCATTGCGCGTGAGCAGCGTGCTATACACATTCCCGAAATAGCCGAGTTCGCCGGCGCTGAAATGCGGGTCCTGTTTGAACCGGGCCAGCGTTATCCGATAAGCCGACAGGATCTGCGCCTCGTTGTTGAGGATATCCGTGACACGGTGATCGTTCCGGATCGTCGGGTTGATGGCCAGCATCGCGTCAAGGAAGGCCTGGTGCAGCGAGAAGTTGCCATGCGCGATATCCCGGATGCTCGTATAACCGGCGTCGAGGATCGCATAGCTCTTGTAGAGATCTCCGAGGATATTCTTCAGCTGCGCCAGCTTCTGGATATCCAGGAGCAGCTGCTGCATTTCGAAGGACTGCGCCCGGCTTTGACAGGGCGCCAGTGTCATCCCCAGTGAGAGCGAGCCCCCGAGCAGCAACCCAAAGAGGCCCTTCGACATCCGCATCGGACAATTCGAAGCGAGATAATAGCTTCTTCGCAACGAATACTTCTTTTGAAGATGATATTTCTTACGCAGCCCATATCCTTTTCGACTCTCGACATTCATCAGCGGCTGGTATTTTACCGACAGGTGTGCTGTTTTTTGCATAAAAGTTTTTTTTGAGTGAACAGATATTTGCTGAAAGACATTTTGAATGATTTGAGTCCATTGTTGACCGCTCCATTCCGGGTCAGCGAATTCACCGGAGGAGATAGTAGTTGGTTTCACGGCTACGCATCTGTAATCGCTAATACCCCCTCAGGTTCCTCATCGTCTCTATTTCGTTCTGTTCCGCGGCCCGCTGCCAGCACAGCCATTGAACCTGCGCGATCCAGGACTGTGTAAAGACGTATTTACCCTGCATGTCTTTGTAGATCCGGTCGATCCGCCGGATCCGCTGGTCGTCGCTCATCGTCAGCTCGTAGTCGGTGAGGATCGCCGTGAGTTCGTCGAGGTCTTTGCCGATCTCCTTTGACAGATTCGTATAGACATCGTCAAAATAGCCCTGCTCCGCTGTCGTCAGCATCCCGCTCTCCTCAAAACGCTGCCGTGCCTGGCGGAAGGCATCTGCGATCGCGGCCTGGTAGGCCAGGATCTCGTCTACCGGCGTGGACCGGGTGACGGCGGGGTTGACCGTCTGCTGGCTTGCGAAAAAAGCCCGGTGCAAGTCTTGTTCGTTGCCGGTGATGGTCCCGATCAGCTCCAGCCCCTGGCTGACCAGTGAATTACCCTTCGCCAGGTCCGAAGCAAAGGCCTGGAAGGCGGCGATCTGCTCGGCATAATAGCGCAGCTCCGTCTTCTTCTGTTCGAACCATTCGGCGAATGTCTGGGCGCCGCAGGATCCCGCGGAGAGCAGCAGGGTGGAGAAAAGCAATATCTTTTTCATAGTCCATACAATTGTTTCACCGACGCGGCGTCGTTCTGTTCCATCCCGCGCTGGAGGCTGAGCTGGATATTCTGCCGGCTATACTGTTGCAGGTCGTCATAGTTCTGCTGCATATGCTGCTCCGCCTGGCCGATCAACGCCATCCGCTGCTCATCGCTCATCTGCGTGACGAAGGAGCTGACCACCGCCATCGCATCCTGGCTATTCTTCAGGCTCTGCGCCACGATGCCGCTATAGATCTTGTATTGTGTCTCCAACTCGGCGACGCTGAAATTCCGGTCCTGCTTCGCCAGCGAATAGGCGGTCTGCGATCCCGATACGATCTTCGCCTGCAATTGTACCAGCTGCGTGAGCCGGTCATAGCCCGCGATCACATTCTTCACCGTCCACAGCTCGTTATAATATTCCGCATAGAGATCCCGCAAATTCCCCAGCCAGTTCGAGATGTCCGTCAGCCTCATTTCAGATAAAGTATTCTCCAGTTGCTGTTGCGCATCCTGTAAGACGATCGTCTGGGTCTGCAGCCGCTGGACTTCGAGGTCGGCTGCCTGGATGGCCTTCTTGACGATGGTCGTGACGATGCCTACGACCGGGATCTGCGCGCGGACAGGTTGCAGGGGCGCAAACACAGTAAGGATCATCAGCACCACCGGCACCAGTATCGCCGGCGCCATCAGCTTCACCGCAGCTACCACCTCTTTCGTCGCGGCTGGCATCGGGGAATCCAGCAGCGCCCGGATCCCTTTCCGGACATCTCCCCCGTGATTTCGGATCGACTCGAGTACCCGCATCTTCTCGGCTTGATTCGTTGTATAAACGAGGTATTCTTCCCGGGACACCTCCAACCGGTATACCCTCGAATAGGCAGAGCCCAGGCTGATCCAGCAGTCCTTATACTGCCGGCCGGGTTCCGGCGCCTTGTTGAGGCTCAGCACTTCGGCCTTTTGTTTTTCGGTGAGGCCGAGCAGTTCCTGGACGGTGTCGAATTTGTTCTGGAATTTGCTTTGGTCCAGCAGGACTTTGCAGTCGGAGTTGTTGAGGATGGCCTGTTTGATGATCGTCGAGCTGACGATGTCTTCGATCTCCTGCGTCACCACGGCCGCCTTTGCATGGAACTTCCGCACCGTCTTAAACAGGTATTGGATATATTCCGCCATGCCTTCGCGGGCGATGGCCTTCCACGCTTCTTCGATGATGATAAACTTGCGGACGCCGGGCAGCTTGCGCATCTTGGCGAGGAAGGCGGCCATGATCACCAGCGTGACGACGGGAAACAGGATCGGGTGGTCTTTGATATTGTCCAGCTCGAAGACGATAAAACGTTCGTGCAGCAGGTCGAGGTTCTCTCGCGCATTGAGCAGGTAGTCGAACTCCCCGCCTTTATAGTAGGGGCGCAACACATAGAGGAAGTTGGCGTGGTCGAAATCCTTGTCCTTCACCTGGTCGGAGCGCAGTCTCACGGTAAAATCCCTCCGCAGGAATTCGTAGAAGCTGTCGAAACAGGGGAAAAGTTCGGGGTAGGCCGCCAGGTGTTCATAATATAGCTGCAGGGCGATCGACAGTGCGACGTATTCGGAGCGGTTATAGGTCTCGTCGCTTTTCTTCCAGAGCGCGAGCAGGAGGGTCTTGAGGTTTTCCTTCTTTTCGGTGTCGAGTATTTCGCCCTCCGGGAGGAAGAAGGGATTAAACGTGATAGGATGGCTTTCTTCGTAGGTGAAGTAATATCCTTTGTGCAGCATACACTGGACCTGGTAGGAATGGCCTACGTCTACGATCAGCACATGCGTCCCCTGTTCATAGTAGGAGCGTGCCAGGTGGTTCATAAAGAAAGACTTGCCGCCCCCTGATCCCGAGAGGATGAAGAGATTGCCATTCTGCAGCGGCTGCCCCGTCCCGGGGTCGATCTCTAAATTGACATGCAGGGGACGCCCCATTTGCCGGTCACCCAGTCGCACGCCATTCAAGCGGACGCCGTTCAACTGGATGCTATTCGATTGGGCGCCACTCATCGGGACTGCGTTCAGCCGGACGCCACCCGGGCTCACGGAATCGCGGGTATGGCTCTCGTAGTTGAGAAAGCAGCAGGCCTGTTCCGCGAAGCAGTCGAAACATTCTACCAGCGGGAACCCTCCCTCCATCCCCGGGATGCCGCCCCACCAGATCGGCGCCGCGCCCATCGTCTCCTCCCGGGGGGTGGCGTCGAGCCGCGAGATCCCGGCGGACAGCCCGTTCCGCAGGTCTTTTAGTCGTTCGCGATCCTCCGTCCAGGCAAGGATATTGAAATGCGCCTTCACCGGCAGCCGTTGTTGGCTGACCGCCTCCTGGAGAAAGGCCTCCGCCGCCTCCATCGACACGGCATTCTCCCGCGAATGCCTCGAGAGCGAGCGAAAGCGGAGCCGCTTGCGTTCGAAACCCTTCAGTGTCTCGGCGGGGTCTTCGACCAGGATATATTGGTTATACAGGTGGTTGCAGGGCAGCAGCGAACCGATATTAGCAGCAAAGCCCAGCGAGAAAGCCGTCCGTTCTGTGGAATAGGGGGCATAGGCGGAACTCGCTCCGCAGGTTGCCGGCAGGTTCAGCGCATCCGCCAGCGTGTAGAGGATCGCGTGAGCGGGGCCCACGCGAATGCCCTCTCCAAAATGAATATTGTTTGCTTCCAAACTCTTCCTTCCCGGGACTTCTTCCCCAAAATAAATGTCTCCTGCCACGGGAGCCGTCTCTCTCAGCGAGCAATATTGCTCCACCACGCCGATCCGGTCGGGGCTGCTGGCGATCTCATCCGCGCCGAGCCGGCGAAGGCTGATAAAGCCGCTGTCTTCCAGGATCCGGACAAACTGGCCGGCGCTGGCGACAAAATCTTTGAAGACACGGTCACCGAGTGTCTCCGCCGGAGCCAGGGTCTTGCGGAACAAGTCGGGAAACAGGCCGCCGGAAGATTGCTGTCCGGCAGACCGCTTCGTCAGGTAGAGAAAGGCGTGGTGGTCCAGCCAGGGGCGCTCATGGAAGAAGCGTTCGCTGCTGACGGAAAGAAAGCTCTTTGTGTCTCCTGTAAAATCCGCCTTCCAGCTCTTCTCCAGGAACCAGTCCTGTTTGTGGACGATGGTGTGGGGAGGCAGCACGCGCAGCGCCTTCACCCATGCTTCGTGCAGGGCTTGGTATTCCGCGGCAGAGAGGGTAAAGATCTCCGGGAGCGTCAGCGCATAGCCGAGGGTCATATCGCCCTGCCCGGAGAGCAGGCAGTCGTGTTCGAGCCGGAGGCATCGCAGCAGGTCAAGCATATTTTTTTGCATACCGTTATTATTAAAGATTTAGATTAAAAGTTTAAAGGGGTGAAAGATCTCTTCCATCCGCCATTGATCGATCGGCTTCCTGCTCGCGGGAGAACTTGCCATTCCCAAAAGTCTGAGTCGATCTAATAGAACCGATCTTTGGCCAATCCGTCTGTCAGCTTCCGCTTCCGAAATAGTAGGCCCTCCGATCATAGACCTTTATCACCCGCGGCAGCCGGCGGCTGGCCATCCTCTTCGCCCAACCGTGTTCTCCATATTTTTTGCTGTGGCGCTGGATGAGCAGATAGAGCGATCCGCCGGCAGGCAGTATGATGACGACACAGGTCGTCGAGGATACGCCGCCGATATGCAGGAGCGTAAACAGGATCAGCAGGACGACAAAGCCGAGACCCAGGTAGAGGATGTACTGGGCCTTGATCCCTTTAAATTCCAGCGGGCGGTTAAGACCCTTGTTGAGGTGATAGATCTTCGTTTCCATTGGATGATTTAATTTTCTTTTTTTGCCGGTGATGGTCGGCCGCTTATTCCGGTTTTGAGATGGTTTCGATCCCGGGATCCGCCTACAACCCGAAGAAAGACCGGAGTACCGAAGACACGATCACGAGGAATAGACAACCGCCGAGCCAGGCTGCGGCATACTTCGTGGACTCGCTATGTCCATGGAGTACCCGGTCGAATACTTTGAGTGCTCCGATGATCCCCATGATGGCGCCGATGGCGTACATCAGGTTTGTGGCTGCGTCGAAATAGCCGCGGATCGTGGTGTTGGCCTGGTTGATGCCGGCATTTCCGTCGGCCGTCTGGGCCAGTGCGCGAAAGACCGTGAACATTGCGGCCGTGGCCAGGAGGGTATGGAGTCTCAGGGCGCGAATCTTTAGAGCGGATAGATGAAATTTCTTTTGCATGGCTTTAGATTTTTTTCGTTAGTGTGTTTCTTTTCCGGGGACCGTTTTTTCAGACGGGCTTTTTTCGGGTGCGGCTTTGGCTTTTTCGCCTGGTGTCGGCGTGGGCTGTTCAACAGCTTCGTTGGCGGGCTGTGAAGGAGCCTCCGTCTTTTTGTCTTTTTCGGGGTTTGTGTTTTGAGTTTCCCCGGATTTTACTTCTCCTGATCTTGCGGCCTCTGCCTGTTCGGTGATCCTGTCCCGGCGAAGCATTTCCCCCGGGCTAAAAGCGACCCCGTCCATTCGCTCCAGCAATTTTTCGGCTTTCAGCAGGAACCAGACGCAGAGATAGTAGCAGGCTGTTGCGACCCCTATAAAAATCAGGAAGAGTGTCCAGCGATAGGAGTGTATCATGATTCGATTGATTTTTGTCAATAGATGCCCGTCCGGCGCCCCAGGCTGGTTCCGGCAGGAATGAAAAAATGCTATTTTGTGAAGGATCCTTCGGGAAACGGGAGAAGTACGAATCGCGCTTTGTGAGGACAAATTTACACCAGCCTTTTGCCGGATCCAAATGCCACTCCGCAGAAAGCGCGTATAGGTGCATGGGGAATGCGGAAGCGCAAAAAAAGATAATTAAAAAAGATGAATAGGACAAAGAGCGTCTTCGGGATCCGGTTGACGCTCCGTGCAGGGGTATGTTCTCTTATTTATACAGGGAATATAAGGTGGTATTGATATCCGGGAATTGTGTGAGCACGAAATGAGGGCTGGCTATCAGTTGTCGATTGACAGAATTCGTATCCTGTGTGTATGCAAAGTCTGCATTTCCATCGAGCTTTCCATTCTTCAAAACGAGTGATATCTGTTCTGCCTTCCTCGAAACACGATAATAGTTCAGGGAAGGTTCGAATAACCAATTCCCATCCCAATACGTATTTGAAATTTACGGCCCGGTATAAATTGGCGACAGAAAATACGGCTGCAAAGGCAATCGACAATATATATGTCTTTTGCCAGTACTTGTTTTCTGAAGGAAAAATCAGGACGACACCCACCGTAAACAGCACTACCAGGTATATTCCGGTTCTCGATTCGGGGAACGGGGTTTTGCATAGCAGGTGCTGTATCCAGCAAGACAGCACCGAGAATAGCATCAGTATGAAAGGAATGAATTTCCCATTTATTCTGTGATGCCGATAGATAGTCGTGCATAACCCTATCGAGAGGATCGATGCCGCAGATAGGACACAGAGATAGATTGTCCGGAAGATGTACACGGGATATGACTTTCTGTAAAGACTGTCTGTTATCAAAGAGGGGATGCTGCCCGAGAAAAAGCCGCCGCTTCCCACATAAAATTGTTTACCCTTCTGCAGCAGAGTCAATAGGCCAAGTGTCACCAGCATAAAAATAATATTCACTGCCAATAACGCCTTGTCCTTTTCCCGGAATCTTTTAAATAGACCGGAGAGAGACTTCCCGGACAGTTGAAAAGACAATATGCCATCCAAAATCAAAAGCGATATATAGTAATTGAATAATGTAAAGTTTGCATAGACCGCCAGCATTGCAAAAATATACGACTTTCGGTGTGCCTTTTTATGGGTGCTGTCTTTTTCGTATATATACAGGTGATAGAGGCTCATCATCATAAGCGATATCGCCAGCCCATAACCCCTTGCTACCGAGAAAAAATCAAGGACGAATGGATTGGTATTGACAATGATAAAAGCTAACAGGAAAGCTTTTGCGGGAAGGGCATGACGGAGAAATTTAAAGGAGTAATATAAAAACAGGACATGCGCTGCCAGGTTGGGCAATCTTAAGGAAAGTTCGCTATCCCCGAAAATGGCCGAAGATACCGCCATCATCAAGCTGTTGAGTATATGTGTGTTGGCTGAAAAAAGTCCTGTGATCCGGTTTAGTTCCAGGCTGATAGTCGTCAGGTTTTCTTTGTGCTGCATGTGTATGATCCGCACGAAAAAAGTCTTGATATTGAGGTACGAGAAACTCTCGTCGATCGTGAAGGAGGTCGTATATGCTTTGCCAACGGTATATATGATCAGCAGGCAGGCCAGGGCGGCTGTAAGTACATAAATGGCTCTTGGAATAATATTACTCTTTGAGCGATCGGGGAGTGGTCCTGCCGTAATAGGTCGTGCCGGGATAGGTTGGTCCTGCATACAGGTACTATGTTTTTTACTCAATCGATAAGGCTGGTGGCGTATAGTTTTACCCTGATCCTTTTCCCGATTCCGGCCGGCATGTCTGTTTGGAAGCAAAAAGCCCGGACATTCGGTTTGATGGAATTAAAGCCCTGCAGGAGATCGCGGGTCAGCTCATTATTGTATCCCGGAATGCCTGAATTGTTGGCGGACAGCGAATAATTCAGTATCAGTCTTTGGTCGTTGAAAAGAGCCGGGATAAACCGTACACTGTCCGGGCCTGACCCGGGAGCCGTATTGGGATGTCTGAGAGAAAGGCTGATATGCGGAGATTGAAACAGGAATGTCCGGATATTTCCAAGCGACGTATAATTCACGTGTGAAGACATCGTAATGATTCCCTTCTCATGCCCGGGGATCTGAACTACCTGGCCGGGTGCGATCGTCGTGTCCAGCAATAAGACATCTTTTACCCTTAGGGGTGCAGGCCGGCGCGTGAGCACCAGTTGGTGCAAGCGATCGGTATACCTGTATTGGTAATGGGAGAAAATCGCCCATTTGCACTGTGGGTCGTCCCATAATGGATTTCTATCGTCCGTAGACAGATTGTCATAAAAAATTGTATCCGGAGCGTTGGCTCCCTGATAATAAGCCGAATTAATGGAATCCAGGTAGGGAGATACCGCAACGATGGATTGAAAGGCCGGCCTGTTATGCCAATTGGGATTGGGATTGTCTCTTTGGTAAATGCACTGGTTGCTATAATAGTCATAAGAGCCCTTTCCGGCTCCGTCATACCCGGACTTTGCAGGATGCGGGCCCAATAGCTGGGAGCAATAGGTGAATAGCGGCGGCTGCCCGCTGAATAACGGGATATTCTCGTCGTAATGCTTTAGAAAGACAAAACTGCTGAAGAAGAAATTTGCGAGTATCGACAGGCCGATGAATGGTTCGATCATCTTTCTATGGGAGGAGCAATTGAGATACAGGACATACAATACCAATGGGAAAAAGCAAAGAAATTCATTGTAATGTCCCCGGTCAAGACGGGTAAAACCTTGCTTGAACAGCAGGAACATGAGCAGGGCGATATTGCCGATCAGCAATATCTTTATAAAATCCTTCCTGAACCCGAGCTTGAAAACCGTTAAATACAGGGACAATCCCAATGAAAGAAGGGTGATGGCTATACCATACCCTAAAATGGGCTTGTAAGCAGGATTGAAATTATACTGCGAATAACTGTAATATTTTACGGATTGGAATGACGTAATCAGATAGTCTTTTAACGAGACATTCAATAAATTGAGCAGGAAGCCGTTGAGGGCAAAAAATATCGCTATGACGAGAACCAGCGTAATGTATTTCTTTCTTGCTGCCAGCAATAGGAATAATAGGGAGAGTGAAATAAACGAAAAAAGGAGGGAATTTAACTTGATGTATAAAGACAAAACGACATTCAACAGGATAAAGAACGACAACCAGTAATATTTTTTCTTTTCGAGCATGATGCTGAGGGCTAATAAATTAAAAACCTGCATCAGGAAATTCACTTCCCACATCCCAAAAAGCAAAGCCACGCCAAACAGCAGGATGCCCTTATAGGATTGGGTCGTTCTATAGAGCAGCACAAAAATGACGGAGAAGATGGATACGATATAAAAATCAAAAAGGAACAGCGCCGCATAGTATCCCGCCGGTACGCTTCTTGTCGAAAGGAAACTTAAGGGGCCATAGGTATATACCAGGTCTTTCCCCCATTGGTAATGCCGCAGGTGGGTGAAGAAGAATTGAAGAGCCCATGACCATCCGTTGTCTACCAGGGATGTTCCCGACAAGCCATTGATAAAGACACGCGGAAAGATGACAACGATGGCTGTTACAAAAACCCCAACCGAGACGACTTTTTTCTTTTCGATCCCGGATGGCCTCGTGAGCACGTTGGCTATGTTATAATAGTGCATGTTGAATGTGTTGTAATATTTATTGCATACGGCTGACGGCCTGCCCACCAGTCATTCTGATCCTATTAAATGGAGAAGGGAGTCATCCTCCGCGGACACCCTCATCGAAGAATTCGGAGGAAGAAAGCTGCGCCGGGATAGCGCCATTCCTCATGGATGCAACTCTCATAAGATTGGTTAAGGTTTAGGTTAAAGGTATAATGGTTAATCAAGCCGATCGTTTCGGCAAATGCAATGAGCATTGACGTTAACACGATAAAGCTAGACATCGATTCCCGAAATTGGAAGGGTGCGATTTTCGCGGTAAGGATTTCCGCAAAGAAGATATGCGAACGAAATTATTTACATACAAGCTGAATATCAATGCAATTCCGGAATTGTTTTTGAGCACAACAGGTTCTATGGAAAAATTGAAAATTGCGTAAAAATACGTAGGCAAATAGTATTTCCACTACTCGTAAAAATGCGGGCCGGTTAATTTTCGATACTGAACATAGAGTGTACGAATTCGAACAGGTGACCATAAACATAAAAACCTTAAGCGGTTGATAGTCAACTCCTAACCAACCCGGCATTTTTCTGGCTGCATTCGCCTGTATTCCAAAACCACACCCATGCTCCGAAATTATCTCCGCATCGCCCTCCGCAACCTGGCCCGCAACAAGTTCTCCTCCGCCATCAACATCGGTGGCCTTGCTATCGGGATGTCCGTAGCCATCCTCATCGGCCTGTGGGTGTTCGATGAACTCTCCTATAACAGGTCCATTCCTGACCACGATCATATCGCTGCCGTGATGCAAAACCAGGAGATCAGCGGAGCCGTGCAAACCTGGTGGGGAGAAGCCAGGCAACTGGCGCCTGTACTGCGCAAGGATTTTGGCGGTCGCTTCAAACATGTTGCCACCGTATTCGGCCCCGCCCCGGAAGCCCTCACCGTGGGCGATACGCGGCTAAAAGCCTCCGGGGCCTACGTCGACCCGGAGATCACTGACATGCTAAAACTTGACATGGTCCGGGGCGACCGCAAGGCCCCCCTCCGGGACCAGTCCTCCATCATCCTGTCAGCATCCGTCGCGAAGAGCCTCTTCGGGACCAGCGACCCGATCGGCAAGACCGTGAAAGCAAGCAGCAACGAGCTACATACCGTGGCAGGGGTCTACACCGATCTCCCCGGCAACTCTTCCTTTGCCGATTATGGTTTCATCATTCCTTTCGCTTATAAGGAACATACGGACTCTAACGTCGCCCGGCTGAACTGGGGCAATAGCTGGTTCCAGACTTATGTCCAGCTCAACGATAAGGAAGACATGGCCGCCGCCTCGCTGGCGATAAAAGACGTCAAATTCCGTTATGCCGAGGGCGAAAGACGCGCCCGGCCCGCGCTCTTCCTCCATCCTCTCAATGACTGGCATCTGTATTCCGATTTCAGCAACGGCGCCAGCGTGGGTGGCGCTATCCGGTATGTCCGTCTCTTCACTATCATCGGCGCTTTCGTGCTCCTGCTGGCCTGTATTAACTTCATGAACCTTAGTACTGCCCGCTCTGAAAAACGGGCGAAAGAAGTCGGCATCCGAAAGGCCATCGGCTCTTTGCGCGGACAACTGATCCGTCAGTTCTTCAGCGAATCCTTATTCATCGCGCTGCTGTCCTATATCCTTGCCATTGGCATTGTCGTGTTATTGCTGCCGTTCTTCAGCGAAGTGGCGGGAAAGAAGATGACCATTCCCTTTGATAATACCTGGTTCTGGCTGGCAGGTCTGTGTTTTGTCTTTATCACCGGTATCCTCGCCGGCAGTTATCCCGCCCTTTATCTCTCCTCCTTCCGGCCGGTGAAGGTACTCAAGGGAAAATTTCGCGTCGGCAAGCTGGCATTGATTCCGCGCAGGGCCCTCGTAGTCCTGCAGTTCACCGTCTCCGTTATTCTCATCATCGGCACGATCGCCGTCTTCCGCCAGATACAATATATCAAGGACCGCCCCGTAGGCTATAGCCGGGATGGGCTGGTTATGATCCCGGTCCAATCCGACGATGTGGATAAGCACTATGATGTCATCCGCACGGAGTTACAACAGACCGGCCTTGTAGAAGAAATGGCCGGTTCTGCAAGTGCGCTGACCAATATTTTTGCTACCAATGGTGGCTTTAGCTGGGCTGGAAAAGACCCTTCGTTGCAGGATGAGTTTGTCTCCGACTTCGTCACCCCGGAATTCGGGAAGGTCACGGGCTGGCAGATTATCCAGGGCCGTGACTTTTCACGCGACATGCCCACCGGCAACCATCCTATCATCATCAATGAGACCGCCGTGCGGTATTTGAACCTGAAAAACCCCGTCGGCGAGGTTTTGTCCCGGGACCATGGAAACGAGCGTTATACCATTGTCGGTGTGGCAAAGGATATGATCAGTGAATCACCTTTCGAGCCTGTACGGCAGATGATCTTTTTCCTCAATAAACACTTCATTAATACCGTCGACATCCGGGTCCAGCCCCGGGCCAGTATGACCAACGCCCTTGTCGCCATCAAGGCTGCTTTCAGCAAATACGATCCCCGGGATATTTTCGAATATCAGTTCGCCGACCAGGAATATGCGAAAAAATTCGGTGATGAAGAACGTGTCGGCCGGCTGGCCGGGGTCTTTACCACCTTGGCCATCCTCATCTCCTGCCTCGGCCTGCTTGGGCTCTCTGCCTTTGTAGCAGAGCAACGCACCCGGGAAGTGGGCATCCGCAAGGTGCTGGGGGCATCCGTTTTTGGACTCTGGCGCCTGTTGTCACGCGAGTTCATCGCCCTCGCGGGTCTGTCCCTGCTCATCGGCGGACCGCTGGCCTCCTGGATCATGAACGAATGGCTGAACAACTATCACTATCATGCCGGCCTGTCCTGGTGGATCTTTGCAGCGACAGCCGGAGGGGTGATCCTGATCACCTTGCTGACCGTCAGCTACCAGGCGGTCAAGGCGGCGCTGACTAATCCTGTAAAGAGCTTGCGATCTGAATGACAATCACCCCTTTTTCACTCTACCGGCTGTCTACCCGGATCCCCTCCATATCTTCCAGCCGGGCGATGATTCCCCAGCCGTAGAAATTATTGGCCACGCCGACCAGCAATTCGTTGTCCCCTTCCCTGAACGGGAGTTCAAACGCCGAATTTTCGATCGAGATGCGGCCATCGGGTGTTTTCCGCATATTTTGGGCATAGAGATTCTTGTCTACGAATACCATTCTTCGGTTTATGAATACCCAGACCTCATGGGCGAACCCGAGGCGCAACAGCTTTTTCTGCGCGGTTTCCGAGTGCAGTTTTAGCCGTAGCCAGACCACCTGTCTTTCGAGGTCCCAGGGCTTTCTGTCGCTCAGCACCGAAAATCTCCGGCTGAGATTGATAAGCCCACGGCGTTCTGCCGTGATAGACTGCCAATTGGAATCGATCTTACTGATACCGCCTGTATAGAGCTCCTGCCCGGCCGGCAGCGGCGCCGGCGTATTCACCTCCCATGTTCTCAGGTATCTCGGGTCTGCCTGTTCGGGATCGAATCCTTCCCGCGGAGACAGATCTTCGACGGCGTTGGGTTTCACTACCAGGTTGGCGATATAGACACTGTCTCCGTCGACTGCCAGCTTTCCGGTCGTCGTCTCGCCCTCCAGTCTCGGGACCTCCAAGGCCGCCCGTGACCGGTCATTCACATAGACCAGCATCTGTTTTCCGGAGATGACCAATTTGATATGGTTCCATTCGTTCAATTTTACGTCGGCTCCGCCCTGGTAGTAAGGGTAGAGGTCCCACCAGATGATTCCCCTGACGATCGGCGCATACTGCAGCGCATCAAAAGCCAGTGAATTTCCGGTGGCATGGACTCTCAGGTAAAAGCATTCCGATTCATTGATGTCTTTTACCCGGAAGTAGACGCTCGTAAAGGAGGGCTTTTTCGGTTCTACGTCGTATTCGATGGTGCCATCGGTGAAGTCCAGGTCTTTCAAAACGATCGGATCGGTATTGTCCGAAATCTTCATGGCAGGGACGCCTTTATATTCTACGAACGAGACTTTGTCGGAGGGGAAGATCCAATGGTCGGCTGTCATGGGAACCCGGATTTCGGCAGGTTCATTGGGTCCGGTGGTTCCATTTCCGGAAGCCTGCCTGACTTTCTGTTTTTTCACTGTCTGAGAAAAGCCGTTGGCCGAGAGGAATGCCAGGCAAACAACTAAATAGAGGGCTGATTTTTTCATGGTGCTGCTGATTGGTTTATATGTTATTGAGCGCATCTGAGAATATTTGTCGGGTTCATGGCGAATATGCAGCAGGCGGACCGAATCGCAAGGCTCAAAGGCGTTCAAATCCGTTCAAGTTTGTTCACGGAATAAAATAGGCGCTTACATTTGTATATGAGGAAGAATTTGCCCACCGATTCCATCGACCCGCTGCTGGCCTATTTTGATCGCCTCATCCCGTTGGATACGGCAGAAAAGGAATTGGTGGCCGCACATTTTCATCCCCGCCTTTTCCGAAAACGCCAATATGCGCTGCAGGAAGGAGACCTGTGCAACCAGTTCTATTTCGTTCTCCGGGGCTGTTTGCGGATGTATAAGATCGATGACAAGGGCAGTACGCATATCCTGCAATTTGCGGCCGAGAATTATTGGATCAACGACCTGGGCAGCTTTCATGGTCTCCGGGCTTCCGAGCTGAATATCGACGCGCTGGAAGATACCGTGGTCCTGCAAATCAGCCGCGACGACCTGATCACGCTGTATCTCCAGGCCCCCAAATTTGACCGCATCTTTCGGGTCCTGGTCGAAAATAGTTTTGTCCGCCTGCAGGAGCGATTGCTGCAAAACATCAGTTCCACTGCCGAAGAGCGTTACCGGTCTTTCCTCGAAGTCTATCCCTACCTGGTCAGCCGCCTTTCACAGGTGCAAATCGCCGCCTATCTGGGCATCACCCCCGAATTCCTGAGCCGGCTGCGAAACCGGCGCACCCAGACCCGGAAGCCCTGAAATCTTAAACCAGATCAATATTATTTCCTGTATTAGGTCATTGGAAGCACCCTGGCCGGTGGCATAGTTTTGCAAGTGTAAGACAATTGCTGCTCTTGAGACAATTGGTACTCTTTGAGCAGTTGCATCCTAAAATCAATTATACACTAAAAACAAATCGTTATGTCACAGGCAAAATCAAAAATCGCAGTCATTGGTCTCGGTAATATCGGCAACGCGGTTGCCGCCAATCTTGTAAAAGGACATCGTCCGGTCATCGTCGCAGACAGGGATCTTCAAAAGGCGCAAGCCCTTTCCAAAAAATTGGGCTCCCTGGCCCGTCCTCTGGGTATCGCAGACGCCATCGGGGAAGCGGATATCATCGTACTCGCCATCTGGTTCAATGCCATCGGGGAATTCATGACCCAATACAACAGCAGTCTCAAGGGTAAGATTCTTGTGGACCCTTCCAACCCGATCGCACCGGATGAAAAGGGCGGGTTTAAAAAGACGATCGGCGAGAAAGAATCGGCGGGGGTGTTGAATAAAAAATACTTACCTGCCGGTGCAAAGCTGGCCAAAGCGCTCGGCACCTTGGGTGTGGCCTCCCTGACCGGTGCGGCGTTTCAAAAGCCGGAGCCAGCGGTTCTCTTTTATGCTACCGACGATACCGGCATCAACCCGGCAATTGAAGAGCTGATCCGCGACAATGGCTTTGAACCAGGGATGATGGTCACGATTTGATCCTGCTCATTTCTTCAAGCTCTGGCGGAAACTTCAACTTTTTCAATCTCTTTTTGGCTGCCTCCGTCTTTTTTACAAAAAAGGGGTCCTGGCTATGGTCTGTCATGGACTTGTTGATTCTGACAGGTCTCACCGTTCGCGCAGCTTGATGAAGTGTCATTTTTGCCTTTTTCATAAAACGGACCCGATTATATTAGTTTGTAATAGCTGTCAAAATTTACGACTAAGAGCGAGATTTTTTTCCCAATTGCTTAGGGAGACCTACTTTTTTTAGTATTGCTTTGGCATCAGTTGCTTTCTTTTCGAAAAAGGGATGATTGTCAAATGAAGACAAAGACGGATCCACCGTGATCAGGGGTTTAGTGCCCACCCCGCTTGTTACTTGTTTTTTTGTCCTTTTGGCATTATCACAAAGGTATC
The DNA here is from genome assembly GCA_031292515.1 of Puia sp. Lineage (GTDB taxonomy): Bacteria > Bacteroidota > Bacteroidia > Chitinophagales > Chitinophagaceae > Puia. The sequence goes on from JARLGZ010000083.1 coordinate 24,527, forward strand.
AAATTTGCTAATTATCCCGCAATTTATGTAAAAACAGTTCCTAAGTCATTGATTTTAACTAAAAAAAAGCGCCTTTTCGGCGCCCTAAAAATGCTTCGTAATTTGAGTCTTTCTTGAATGGTCCCCACCTGTCCCTGCGTAACCCAAACACTTCGAAAACAGGTTCGATACGTTCCCAATGTTTGTTGATGTTCATTTGATATAACCGCGTTCTGGCGGCGCTCGTACCCTTTACGTAAATCAAAGCCTCCGGAAAGATATTCGTAAAATCATAGATAACACTAGCTACATGGACCGAGCAACCAAAGCCAGTAGTTAAAGGCGCCAGCGCTAAAAAGAACAATGACAATGTTTCTAAAGGCGACAAAGGTATTTGGACTACTCAGGAACAAGAGAACATGAGACAAAGTGACCTGAAGGTGGTCAGGTCCGGAGGAAAATCTGGTTTGAAAAATGCGATTGGGGATACTGTAACAGCATCACCCATCAATCCCAATATTACTCCCTCTACGTATCACCTCCTCGTCAAAAAACTTCCGGTACTTTAGCGGCGTGAGCTTCCTGATCTTGAGGAACTGTTTGTGGAAATTGGCCATTGTATTATACCCGCTCTCATAGCAGATATCGAGCACGGGCTTCTCCGTCTCGACGAGCAGGTGACAGGCATAGCCGACGCGCACCTCGTTGAGGAAGTCGATATAGGTCTTCCGTGTAGTCCGTTTAAAATAATGGCAAAAGGCCGGGACACTCATGTGCGCCAGTTCGGCGACTTTCGAAAGCGTGATCGGCTCGCGGAAGCAATCGATCGTAAACTGGATGACGGCGTTGATCGCCCCGGTGTCTTTGCTGTTTTGCGGGCCGGCTTCCTGGGTAGAGACCGGCAGGTATTCTTTGGTTCTCGCGAGCAGATCCAGGCATTCTCCCAGCAACAGCACCCGGCGGAAGCTGTCTGCCGTCTCCAACGCGATGATCAGTGGCTGCAATTTTTGCCGGGCGGGGCCCGTGACCTTCAACCCATACTGCGAGGCGGCCAGCAACTGTCGCAACGGCCGGCATTCGGGGATCTGCAGGAAGCCCTCCCCCCAGAAATTTTCCCTGAACTGTATGACCACGGCACTGGTTATTAATCCTTTTTCCCGTTTCTGAAAGGTATGAGGGAGGTTGGAGCCCAGGAAATAGATATCTCCGGTCTCGAACTCCCCGACATAGTTGCCGACGAAGCCCAGCCCCGAACCCTCGGTGAACAGGATGAGCTCGTATTCGATATGCCGGTGCCAGCCCACTTCGAAATGAGGAGTCCGGAAGGTGCTGGCCACGAAGGAGCGGTCTTCCGTCAGCGGGAGCTTTTGAAGGAGCGGCTTCATAATCTTATCGAAATTATGGTTTTTTATGGATCCGGAGCGTTAAAATAGTTTAGTTTTTTGATCATAAAGTGGAATGATCCGGTATCCCGAAATCCTACTTTTATCGCGTCGATATCCTTTTATCAACAGAATACCAATCCAATCATAATACCATAAAACTTGAATCCTTTGAACATGACGACTATGAATAGGATGACAAAATGGGGGCTCCTTGTCGGGATTTGTGTGCTTAGTAACGGGATATTGCAAGCTCAGCAGCTGGCCATTTATCTGCCGGCCAACCCGACCTCAATGGAGGACTATGCGGGAAAAGAACTCGGCCGTTATATTTACCAGCTTTCCGGGCGTGTGCCTCATGTTGTAAATGTCCCGGGCGATGGAAGCAGGGCAGATGGAGCGAATGGTGCCGGTTTTCTCCTCGGGCGGCCCGGCCATAACGCACTGATCGACCGGCTGATCCGCGAAGGGCGGCTTAGCTGTAAACCCGGGAACCCGGGTCCGCAAGGCTATACCCTCAAAAAACTTACGATCGACGGCCGCGAGACGGTCGTGATCGCCGCCAATGATGAGACGGGGGTGCTATATGGCGTATACGGCCTCCTCGAAGAACATCTCGGCGTACAGTTCAGCTTCGAAGGCGATGTGCTGCCGGAGAAGAAGGCATTCGCCGAAACCCCCCCGGCGCGTTTATCTGCCCTCCTCCCCGACCTGGATGAGACCAGGACGCCGGCAGTGGAGATCCGCGGTCTGCTGCCCTGGACCAACTTCCCCCAGTCAGCCACCTCGTATTCCTGGGAAGACTGGAAATACATACTCGACCAGATGGCTAAGATGCGGCTCAACTTCCTGCATATCCATAACTACAGCGGCGAAGAAGGGCACAACGAGATGTTCCACAACTTCGAAGTAGACGGCAGGCTCTCTCGCGTGTGGATGGCGACGGCCCGCAGCGGCCATGCCTGGGGCAGCTATCCCGGCTGGGATGTGAACAAATATTGCTTCGGCTCCGCCGAACTTTTCGACGACTATGACTTCGGCGCCGACTGCGCCCTGCACAACGAGCGTCTCGACAACCGCCAGGTCTTCCGAAAGGGTGTCAACGAATTCCAGCGCGTCATCGCGTATGCCCATAGCCGGGGGATCCGCATCGGCCTCGGCCTGGATATCAACCTCATCCCCGATTCCTACCAGATGAGCCCCGAAGACCCCAAAGTCGTCGAAGCCCGTGTCAAACAGATAGAGACCGACTACCCCGCGCTGGACTACCTGCTCTGCTTCCAGAGCGAAGGGCTGGGCGATCCCGCCGCCGTCAAAGAGCGGGCCATCTGGCGGAAAATCTTCGACGGCTTCTACAGCGGTCTGAAGAAGACGATGCCGGGACTGCGCCTCGCCGTGGCGGGGTGGGGGATCCGTGCCGAAGACGTAGCCTCCCTGCCGCCCGATGTCATCTGCGCCCCCATCTCGTATTATTCGGATGGCTGCGAGAGCGGCAGCGTATACGGCAACCGGGAGTATTGGGGCTGCCCCTGGCTGGAGCGGGACTTCAACAGCTCCGTCTATTATTACCCTTACAACATGAACCTCTCCAACACCATCAAAGCCTGGCAGGAACGGGCTCCCAATATGAAAGGCTTCTATGCCCTCACCTGGCGGATCACCGACGCCGTGAAGGCCAGGATCGGCTTCCTGTCCCGCGCGCCCTGGGACACAAAAAACGAGCTGAACGGCAGCGAAGTCCTCTATCGAAAATTTGCCCAACAGCAATATGGACCGGCCGCGGCAGCCCTGGTCACACCCATCATCAACGAAAACGAACCCTTCGCCAGCGATTTTTCCGAATGCCGCTGGACGCCGCCTTTCTCGCTGGCCCGCGTGGAGCGGGGTGGCTATCTCTTCAACCTCCAATCCTTCCGGCCGCAGAATGCCAACATGGCCATTCCCGCCGTGCAGTACGCCGTGCAGAATTCGACGCAGAACGCGGCGGGTGCCGAGGGCAAGGAATGTGTCGGTTATATCTCACCGGGAAGCTGGCTCGCTTATGACAATGTCTCCTTCGATCCGTCTTGCAAACTTTATCATTTTACCATCGCCTCCGTCTCCAATGCCGGCCGCGTCGAACTCCGCCTCGATGAGCCGCAGGGCCAGAAGATCGGGGAGGGGCTGGTTCCCTCCACGGGTGGCTGGCAGAACTGGAAGGAGATTTCTGTCGACATCCAGCCCGTCAGCGGCCGCCATCGGCTCTACCTGCTCTTCAGCGAGCGCGACCCCGCCCCCCTGGCACAGGCGCAGCTGGACAAGGCCATCGAACAGCTCTCGACGATCGACGAGGCGATTTCGAAGACGGAGGATCCCGGGGAGCAATACCGGCTGAAACTTTTACGCAGCCGGATAGCCGCGGAGCGGGATCATATCGTCCTGAATCTATACGCCGGCCGGGGCCGAAAAGATATCAACGAGTTAACGAGATCCTGGGTCGGCAATTTCAACAGCCGCGTCACCGATATCTCATCGCTCGGCAATGTGGTCAGCGTCCAGGACCGGTTTATCCAAAAGGACTATATAGACCTCGCCTGGAAACAGCTGAACACCTATAATACGCTGGCCCCCGAAAACGTGGAAGCCCGCGGCACCAGACAGGGGACGGTGATCAACTGGAAAGCCGGCGACTCGCTCTACCGCGGTTTCGACATCTACCGGGATGGGAAGAAGATTACGGCGAGTCCCCTCGCCGCCGGCGCCCGGCAATATGAGGATACCGCTAATGGTCTGCATCGGTATGAAGTCTATTGTCTTTTTTGGGGCAACGATTCTTCGAATGGGTCGGTAGCGGTGACCGCCGTCGGCGGCGATGCCGATAAGATGCCCCCGCAGATCGTCGTGATCTCCCCGCCCACTTCCGTGCTGGCGGGTCAGCCGGCCTGGATAAAGGCGCGGCTACTCGACAACCGCAGCAACGAACTGCTGAGTGCGACCCTGTACTATCGTCGCCCCGGCGAAACAAGCTGGACGGAACTGCCGATGGCGCGGAGGATAAAGTCGACTTTCACGGGGGTCATACCCGCGAACAAGATCACCGCCGACGGCATCGAATATTATATCTCCGCCAGCGATGGAGACAATGAAGGCGTATTCCCTGCCGATGCTCCGGGAAAACCCCTGTCCTTGATACAGGAGGTCCCGCCGGTGCCCGCGTCAGCGCCGGTTGCCCCGGCCCGCACCCTTGCTTCCGCCGAATCACATGAATTGCAAAATTCCGCCGGCCCGAATCGCTCCGCCGGGTCGACGCGCTCCGTGATGAAGCGGCCGGATGACCGGGCGATCCCGACACCGCCTGCCGCGCCCAAACTGGTAGAAGCCGGCGGCGTGCTGAAATGGGAGCCTGTCGAAGGCGCCTCCTATTACCGGATCTACCGGTCGGCGGCAAAAGATTTTACCACCGGCCCGGCAGACTTCAGAACCGGCCCGGCGACCCTGCTGACCTATCTCGCCGCGGGTGCGGGCCTGAATTTTTCGGACAACGGGACAGACTTACAAGGCGGCCCGCTGGAAGGCGATTGGTATTACCGGGTGACTGCTGTCGACAAAGAGGGTTATGAGAGCCCGGCGTCTGCGGTGGTGACGATCCCGTATCATTGATTTCCTCACCCACTATCCATCAAAACCAATGATGAGACAAAAGGCAGCTATCAATGAAAAACCGGTTATAAATCAAAACCAATGACGAGTCAAAAGACAACTATGAATCAAAAGCCAGGCATGAACCGAAAGTTTGTCATACTCGTCAGCGTCGTAGCGGCCCTGGGGGGATTGTTGTTTGGCTTCGACACGGCCATCATCTCGGGGACGATCCCGAGCATCACCGCCTACTTCTCCCTCGACGAGTACATGCTGGGCTGGGCCGTCAGCTCCATCCTCATCGGTTGCGCAATGGGGGCTTTGGTGGCGGGGCGGCTGGCGGACCAGTATGGCCGGCGGTCCGTGCTCATCGTATGTGCCGTCCTGTTTGCTGTTTCCGGCATCGGCGCGGGCTTATCTCATCAGCTGTCGCTTTTCATCGGGTTCCGGCTGATCGGCGGGTTGGGAGTCGGCGCCGCCGCGATGGTCTCGCCGATGTATATCGCGGAGATTGCGCCCGCTGCCTGGCGCGGCAGGCTGGTGGCTTTCTACCAGCTGGCGATCGTCGTGGGGATCCTGCTGGCCTATTTTTCGAATTATCTCTTCAACGGCATCGGGCCCGAGGGCTGGCGCTGGATGTTTGCCTCACAGGCCGCACCGTCCTTCCTGTTCCTGTTCATGCTGCTGCTGGTGCCGGAGACGCCCCGCTGGCTGATGAGCAAGGGCAGGACCCAGCAGGCGGCGCGCATCCTGCTAAAGACCGCCGGCCTGGATCATGCACGGAAGGAGTTGGCGGACATCGAAAGCAGTTTTCGCCAGGAGGCTCGCAGGACCGATGCCGGTTCCGGGAGATCGCAGGCCCGGGGCCTGGCGATATCCGCCAGCGCTGCTTCGAATGCGAACGGCAACTTGCCGGGCGGTGGCTCCCTGGGCCGGCTCTTTGGAAAGACCTATGGCCCGGTGCTGCTTATCGGCATCCTGGTGGCGGTCTTTCAGCAGGTGACGGGGATCAACTCCATACTATACTATGCGCCGGTCATCTTCAAAGAGACCGGGCTGGACAACGCCTCTTCGCTGCTGCAGACCATCGGCATCGGCCTGGTGAACGTAGTCTCCACCTTTATCGCCATCGGGCTCGTAGACAAACTGGGACGGCGCAAATTCCTGCTGGCGGGCAGCCTCCTGATGGGGATCTCGCTGGGAGCCGTGGCACTCTGCTTCCATTTCCGTTATTTCGACCACTACCTGGTCCTGATCTTTATGCTGCTATATGTCGGCTCTTTTGGCTGTACGCTCGGAGCCGTCACCTGGGTCTATCTTTCCGAGATCTTCCCGAACAGCATCCGGGGCCTGGCCCTCTCGGTGGCTACCCTCTCGCTCTGGCTGGCGGACTTCCTCGTGACCTATACCTTCCCGATCATGACCCATCACCTTGGGACGGCGGTGACCCTATCCTGTTATACCGGGCTCTGTGCGATGGCTTTCTTCTTCGTGCTGTTCAACGTCAGGGAGACGAAGGGCCGGACCCTCGAGGAGATAGAGGGATTGTTTGTGAAATGAAAAAAGACCACTACCATGAATAAAGAATCTGCTTATATCAACGACGGGCGCCTGTCGCCCGAGAACCTGGCTTTCTACCTGGAATGGGGCTATCTCGTGGCGCCGGACCTGATCACACCCCACGAGATACAGGCCCTGAAGAAAGAGACGGCCGCCATCTTCCGGGGGGAACGGGGTTTTGTCGAGGGGATGCTGCCCGTTCACGAAGGCGAACCCGACAGCGAGGTGCTGAAGAAATATGTGGCGATCCACTTCCCGCACAAGATCTCGAAGTCGATCCATGACTTCCTCTTCCACCCGCGGATCGTGGAGATCCTCACGCAGGTGGTCAGCCCCAACCTGAAATGCATGCAGTCCATGCTCTTCGTCAAGGCGCCCGGCAAGGCCGGCCAGTCCTGGCACCAGGATGAATACTATATCCCGACACGGGACCAGTCCTTGGTGGGCGCCTGGGTCGCGATCGACGATGCGACCATCGACAACGGATGTCTCTGGATCATCCCGGGTAAACCGGGCTATATGATGCGGCGCGTGCCCAATAGCAGCAACGAATACGCCGACGTAGACACGATCGACGTCTCCGATATCGAGCCCGGCCGGATCCTGCCCGTAGAAGTCGGCAGCGGCGCCGTCGTCTTCTTCAACGGCTACACGCTCCACAGCTCCCGGAGGAACAAGACCAACGACTGTTTCCGGACGGCCCTGGTCAACCACTATATGAGCGCGGAGTCCATGCTGCCCTGGGACCAGGACGGCAAGCTGCCGCCGACCGAAGACCTCCGCGACATCGTGCTCATCGCCGGTGAAGATCCCTATGGCTGGAAGCAGACGGTGGATTTGAATAAGCCTTATCTTCGACCCGAAGTATTAAAGATCAAAACGGGTCAGTTGTGATAAGCGGGTCAATTGGAATAAGCAGGTCAGTTGTGATAAGCGGGTCAATTGGGATAAGAAGTCAGGTGTGAATTTGAGCCAGTCGTGGAAATAAATCAATTCAGTAAATGAGCCAACGATGAACGTACAGTTTTTCTGTCCCCGCTGGGGAAGCGAGGGGATCTCCTGGAGCGATTTCACCAAACGTGTCAAAGACGCCGGCTATGACGGCATCGAATGGGGGCTTGCCCACACGACGACCGACCGTGAACTCGAAGAGGCCTGGAACTGCGCGGCAAAACACGGTCTCGGCATGATCCCGCAGCACTACGACACCAACGACGCCCATTTCCAGCGGCACAAGGACGCCTATGAGGCCTGGCTGCAGCGCATGAGCATCTATCCGGCGGTCAAACTCAACTCGCAGACCGGCAAGGACTTCTTCCACTTCGGCCAGAACTGGCAATTGATACAGATCGGAAACAAATATGGCGCGGTCCATGAGACCCACAGAGGCAAGTTCTCCTATGCAGCCCACACCACGAAAACCTATCTCGAAGAGATCCCCGAGCTGCGTCTCACGCTCGATATTTCGCACTGGGTGTGTGTGGCGGAATCCTTGCTTGACGACCAGCCCGAAGCCGTAAACCTGGCGATCGAACGGGCCGACCACCTCCACGCCCGTCTCGGCCACCCCGAGGCCCCGCAAGTCACCGACCCGCGCGAACCCGAATGGTTGATGGTCTTCGAGCGGCACCTGGAATGGTGGGATCGCGTGGCGGCCCGGATTCAAACCGAAGGCAAAGTGCTGACGATTACGCCGGAGTTCGGACCCTATCCTTATATGGTAAGACTGCCGGTGACGGGAGAACCCATTGCGGATCAGTGGGAGGTGAATAGGTATATGATGGGGATATTGAGGAAGAGGTATGGGTAGCCCCGATTCACCCCTCATCCCTGCGCTGACTATACTTCACCCCACCTTTCTCCCCACCGCCACCACCGACAACCCGACCTGGTTGAAGGCCAGCCTGTCGACCATTTTGAACATGGGTACCAGTTTATTATAAAGGTTCAGCTGCCCGGATGGAAGGGTCTGCCGCTTCAGGATACTTCCCGAGAGATACCAGCCCAGGATACCCGCCATATTGAAATACCAGCTCTTCAGCACCTGGAAGTGTTCCGAGAAGAGCTTCTCGATCGACTGGCGGGTATAGCGCCGGTAGTGTTCCAGTTCCTTGTCGAGGACATTGTACAGCGAGGGATAGGCAGGCACGAGGATGATCACATGGCCGCCGGGCGCCAGGAGCTTATAACAGTTTTCGAGGGCCTGGTGGTCGTCCGCGATATGTTCGACGACATTGAGCGCGAATACCGTATCGAAGCCCCCGATGATCCCGGGATAGTCTTGTTCGAAATGCGGGTCGGCGAGGTCCATGGGGAGGATACCGTCGAGGGATGGGTCTCCCGAGAAACGTCTTTTTAGCATTTTGCAATAGTCGGGATTCAGGTCGGTGAGGAATATCGGGAGACGGTTCCTGAGGAAGAGCGCCGAGATATTGCCGATGCCGCTGCCGACCTCCAGGGTCCGGCCTTTTGTATAGGGCCGGATCGTTTCAAACATCCACTCGTTCAGCTTGTCTACTATACTCAGGTTTTGCAAAGTGGTTAACCCCACCTGCGCCGGTGTAAGCATTTGCGTCGTACTCATTTTTCGCGAATTTATATTTGAAGATGCAATAGATGGCACGGAAGGCGTCCTTCATCGAGATCTTCTTCCCTTCCTCGAAGGTGCGTCCGTAGTAGGAGATGCCCACCTCATAGATCCGGATCTTGGGGATACGGGCGATCTTCGCCGTGACCTCCGGTTCGAAGCCGAAGCGCTTCTCTTTCAAGGGTACCCGCTTGATGATATCGGAGCGGAACAGCTTGTAGCAGGTCTCCATGTCCGTCAGGTTCAGGTTGCAGAACAGGTTGGAGATAAAAGTCAGGAGCCGGTTGCCGATGGAATGCCAGAAGAACAGGATGCGGTGCGGGTTCCCCCCCATGAAACGGGAACCGTACACGATATCGGCGAAACCGTTGACAACCGGCTTCAGGAGACTATTGTATTCGAGAGGGTCATATTCGAGATCCGCGTCCTGCACCAGCAGGTATTCCCCCGTTGCCCTGGCGATGCCGGTATGGATGGCCGCGCCTTTTCCCTGGTTGACGTCATGCTCGTAATACAGGATTTTGAGTTCCGGGTTGTCGAGGATATAATGTTTGATCGCGCTATCCGTAGCATCTTTGGAGCAATCGTTGACGATGATGACTTCTTTTTCGATGCTGTTGATCAGATGGACCTGCTGGATCTTGTCCAGGATCACCGCGATGGTCTTCTCCTCGTTATACACCGGTATGATGATAGAAAGGGTTTTGATGATCTTCAGGGAGGTTTTCCCGTTTTCAGCAACGGCAACGACATGGTCCGACCTTTCGATCGGATGAATGATCTCTGGCATAATCAGTGTTTTTAGCGTGATGGGATGGCCGGAAATCGGGGGGCGCCGGCCCCGGCTCTCCGGGACGAAGAGACGAAGACCCCGACCTAAAGATACTCCCGAACCTCTATCGAAACCTAGTCAAAGACTATCGGGAAACGAGCTATGACTATCGGGAAATGCCCCGCTTTTCCTGGCGGCCTTCGTCGTGAAGCCTGCTTTCAAGCCGATATAGGCGCTGCTTTGAACACTGATCCCGGCGTTGTTAAGTAACTGGGTAGTGGTCGTCGGTGCTCTTTGTGGGGCATCCTGCATCGTTGTTTTCAGTCCGGCAATGATCTGTTCTTGCCGACACGCACAAAATGAAAAGCGGCCGACAGCATCCAGTAGCGGCCGATGATGTTGGAGTAGTTTTCGGAGATCTGGTTGGCGGTGATCGTGCGCCCGATGCCGGTGTTCTGGCCGAGGATATTGTCGATCTGCCATTTCACGACCAGGCGATTCCGGAGGAAGTTTTTGCCGACAAAGGCATTCCACAAAAACACGGCGTTGTTCTTGTCGAAATAGGCCGTCTTCTGCCGCCAGCTGTAGTTTCCGCTGGTATTGAGTTCGAGCCCCGGGAAGGGGAAGACGCCCAGGTCCCCGGAATAGTTCTGGGACCAGTACCGGGTCGGCGCCGCGGTATTGATGGAGCTGCTGAGATACGAGTAGCCGAGGTTCGAATGAACCCCGAAATGATATTTATCGGGATCGTTCAGCGCCATGGAAAATCCCAGGTTGCCGGTATAGGTATTATTACGGCTCAGCAGGAGGTCGACAAAATTCACGGCGTTGTGATAGGTGAGACTGGTGTTGACACGCAGGTCCAGCGCCCGTACTTTTCTGCCTACCGAAAAATTCAGACCCGCGTTTTCCGCGCCGCTTGTATTCACCCACCCGCTGACCTGTCTGCCCAGGCTGTCGGTATAGGTCTTCGTCGTGATGCTGTTGGTCGTGAAGCTGCCATAGAAGCCTGCCTGTAACGGGGTGGCGCCAAGGGATTGATAGTTGACCTGCAGCACATGCGTGGAAGAGGGTTGCAGACCGGGGTTGCCTGTCAGGATATGCAGTGGGTCGTTATTGTTCTGAACGGGTTGCAGTTGGCTGATAGTCGGCAGCTGCACGCTGGCGGTATAATAGCCATAGACGGAACGGGTATTGCTGAGGTTATAGCGGGCAAAAGCCGTCGGGGTAAAATAAAAATACCGGTACCGCTGCCTGGCGCCCGCGACGAGGTCCCTCTGCAGGTAGGAGTTCTGAATGAACTCGCCGCCCACGACATAATGCAGGGCCTTACCCGCGGACTGAAGGTTCACCCGGATCTTTTGTGTCACCAGGTTCGACTGGTATTGGCTGCTCAGGCTGTCTACGGGGAGATCATATTTGCCGTCGCCTTTGTTATAGGTGTTTTGCAGGGATTGATTCCTGTTAAAGCTGAGGCCGTAACCGATCGCCAGTTGTGTCTTGAACCACAGCGGCTCGGTGTAGTTAAGACGGGCGTCGGCGGAGAGGTTATGGGTATTGTATTGTTTTCGCTGGTCGGTGGTGTCGGCGCTGCTGAGGCTGCCGTCGGGGCGGAAGAAACTGTTGAGCGAATACAGGTAGCCGCCGGCAGTGTTGTCCTGTTTGGCGAGGCTGCCGAGCAGGGAAAATACCCGGTCTTTCTTTTTCCGGCCGGCCCTGCGCCACATCACGGCCCCTTGCGAAATCCGGCTGTCCACATCCGACCGGGTCTGTTTCAGGCTACTGTTGACCAGGGTATCGTTAAACAGGCCGTCTCCCGAAGAAGAGTATTGATTATGCCCCTTCCCGTCCATTCCGCTGAAATACAGGTGCAGCGCCGAAAGGGTGTCCGGGGCGAGGAACCAGGCAACGGCCATCGACTGCTGGTACAGGCTGTTTGTCGAACTGCTCTGCTGGTTCTGCTGATAGACGGAATCCGGCAGAATTTGTTCGGTGAGGCTGGAGGAGACAGGCCGGGTATACAGCTGGCTGGCCTGGAAGTTTCCGATCGCGTGTTCCTGCCCGTTGTTCCAGTCGTTGGAATAGTGGAGCGCCGCGCCCATCACCCGGGGGATACCCGCCCCCGCGGAGGCGCCCAGGGGGTCGCTCACGCCGCCGCTCAGCGAGATACCCGATCCCAGGTCTCCCACGGCGCCGTTAAAAATCGTCTCGCCGTTGTTGGCGCTCTTGGCGATGGCTGCGAGCTGCCGTTTGTCCCTAAAGGCTCCCAGCAGGGCATTGTCATTATAATACCCGGAGGCATCGGCTCCGGCCTGGAGGTTCCCGAAAGACCCTCTCTTACGATCATCCTTCAGCGTGAGGTTCAGGGTCTTTATCCGCTCTCCGTCGTCGACACCCGTAAATTCCGCGCGGGCGCTCTTCTTGTCCAGCACCTGGATTTTGGCGATCATATCGGCGTTGAGATTGCGGGTGATCAGCCTGGGGTCCGAGCCGAAGATGTCTTCCCCATCCACCAGCAGCTTCTGTATCCGCTGGCCGTTGAACGTGATGCCTCCCTGCGCGTCTATTTCCAGACCGGGCAGCCGCTTCAGCAGCTCTTCCACCGTGGCATTCACCTTCATCTTTACGCCGGCGGTATTATATTCGATGGTATCGCCTTTGATGCGCATGGGCGGGTAGCCGGGAGTGATGGTGACGGGAGCGAGGGTGTCGGAATGGGGGGACGTATTGGATGGATGAGGGATCTGCTGTCCCCGGGCGACCAGGATTCCGCCTGATAAAAAGAAAACGAGCAAGGCTGGCTTGGAAAGACATACAATTACCAATGTTGGGCTCTTTTGTTTTGCTATAATTTATTTATAATCAGCTACAAACAGAGCAATAAAATTGAACATACGATGAGTTCACCTAAATGGATTCACTTAGGACCCAATCGGGCCAATTTTAATGCCTTAAGAGGGACTGTGTCCCATTAGTAAGTATGTAATGGATGGAATTCGTCTTCTCCTGACGAGCGGATCCGGACAATGGTCCGAACCTGTGAATCTGACTTGTGAATCTGATCTTTGAATCTGACCTGCGGAGATAAAGATAGGGTTAACAAAGAAGGGTCTTTCGACAAAGAAGGGAAGGCTTTTGCCTAAAATGACATTTTTCCTGTCAAAAATCACTTCGAAAACGCTAATGTAGTTATATAATACTACAACACAAACTCATTATTCGTTGTCTTAAGAACTACGAATTGATAGTATTTAAGCAACGAAACATATGTCGTTAGTAATATTTCAATAGATAGCTCTTTCCTTTGATGCATGGTAAAGGATAGACGCTATACCGATGTAAAAGAATTAATTCAGAGTGGTCATATAAAAACCTTCGGTCGGATCTTTGACTTTATCCCCAAAACAGTGGTTTATACCGATATGGGAATGAACTACAATCGTTTTCAAAAACTCTTCTTCGATCCCGAGCTGTACACGATCCGGGAGTTAAAAGCCATGGCCATGCTGATTGGCTGCGACCCTAAGACGCTCATAGACCTGGCAGCCGGATTTTCCAGATAATCCGGGACAGAACGATTCGGAACGATTCCCTACGCTTCGATCATGCAGTTCCGAAACGCAGAAGGCGTAATGTTGGTGAATTTCCGGAAGACTTCCCCAAAATGGCTGGTCGTTTTGAACCCCACCGCATCGGCGATGGCCTTGATCGGTTTATTAGTGTCCGACAGCAGGGGTTTGGCTTTCTCGACCCGGACCCTGAGGATGTAATCGTGCAGCGCGAGCCCGGTTTCGCGCTGGATCCCCGCCTGTAACTTCTTTACGCTGAGGGAGACTTCCATGGAGAGGCTTTCGGCGGAGATGTAGTCCGCGTAATGTTTGTCGATATAGTCCATGGCCTCATGGGTACATCGGATGTCATACTTTGTGAGACGAAGGATTGCTTCCAATTGCATAGGAGGAGGTTTAAAAGTGATAAGATTTTTAAAGACTATGCTACTGATCGTCGCGCATCAACGGAAACGGGTCATGGGGGCAGGGTTACAAATTGCAGCGGATACTTATACGTAGATTTTAAAACTCATGGGACTATAAAAATAATTTTTATATCGTATTGTAGTGAAAAAATTCACACGGTATAAATAGTTGTGTGTATGTGCTAAATAAAGAATATGACTAGACGGTGCGAATCTGCCATCGCGGAGTGTGGCAGCGCAGAGCAATCTGCGGTTGAAGGCGATCGCGAGTGCGGGCAGGACAGATCGCAGCTGCAGCAAGGGGGATTACAATCGCAGTCAAATCCGCTCACGGGCCCAGCCGGTGCGGATTGCAGCAACCGGAAAACAGACCGGAATGAGTTTGATGCGGATCATTTGACTTCAGATGTCAACGTGTTTTCCTGGATAAAACGAGTGGGGCAAACAAGAAAACTCCCGCTATTCTTCGCCATCAATCGATGTTGACGCTTTTCTTCAGCTTACTGTATTCTTTCGTCGCAGAAAGGTAGGTCGAAAATCCTATCTGCAGCTGGTAGAAATTCTCTTTGGCATTGGCGACATCCCAATTGAACCGATACCGGAAAAACAGTTTGTTGCCGCCATCGCTATTAGGGCTGAAATAGGCGAATATCTCCGTGGAAGCGATGCATTTTGTCAGCAGGCTGAAAGGCTTGGCCAGGTTCTTTTCGAACCAGTTGCTGCTGGTATAGTCATAGTAAGTATAGGGTCTCGTTCGGATGGAACCATAGGGTCCTTCGGAAATATATTTCAGGAAGTGGGCGCTGTCCCTGACCTGCACAAAATTGCTGGTAGGCGCTTTGAACCAGGTGAACCTTTGTGTCACGCTGACACCGAACCGGCTATCGGGAAACAACTGCCAGGTAAGGAACGGCCCCCACTGGAAGGTGTTGACGCCGTACTGAAGGATATTGTTTGTATCCGCGGCATGAAAGTCGAGCGGCCGGACGCCTGGTGAACGGGTGCGCAGCGTGTCCTGGATCGCCGTTCGCCCAAAACGAAACCCCGCCCCGAAATTGAATGTGGACTTGATATTGGGAATATCGATAAGTACCATTGAAAGGTCGAACCCTATGCTAAAGACCTGGTGCTGCAAGAGATGGATCGTGGAAGCGTAAGTAATCGGTTTTGAGGTGTCGGCGGCATAGGACAGGGTGTCGATATGATCCAGGATCAATCTTTTGTCGTTGTTCTCGATCTTATCCAGTGTGAAGTACGGGGTAACATAATTGAAGAGTCCAATATTGCCCAGGTTCTCGTAGGAGCTTTTGTGCCATCCGGGATTCCAAACATGCCAATGCGTGGGCCAAATTCCCCAATGCCAGGGCCAGATTCGTCCGCTGATTTGAGAGCGCATAGAAAAGAAGTTGAGCTTTTTGGCGAGGTCAATTTGTATAAGGCCGTTCGGATTGTTGTCGTCTGCTCCTTTCAGATCGGAAAATACCTGCAGTTCAAGGATCTTCGAGGTCTGATCCTTATAGAGGACAACCTCCTTGATACTGTCGGTCAGCGCTTTGATCGTGACTACCTGGTTGGCGGGCGAATAGTCCTTGTTATAATTGGCCAGGTTTTGATCGTATGACAATACCTCGCCTAGCTTTAGAAACATGGTGCTGTTTGTTTTGTAATCGCTTTTTTCGAAGAGCTGGGTACTGATCAGGTTTCTGAAATCCCGTTTCGTCGAAAACCCAATCGGATAGATGTTCTCGAAGCGGAGCAGGTGCGCGTTATTTTTCAGCTTTCCGAAGATCTTTATATTTTCAATAAATCCGTCCTCGAACTGGATCTGTATGGATTGAATCGTGAAATTGGAATCGGGAGGGTGAATGCCTGCCGTGCCGGCAGGAGTGTTTGTCGGAAGGCTGTCATAAGTATCCGGAGAAAAAGCGATAGTGGGCAGGATGGGTAAGAGGTCCTCCGTTTCAGTCTCCTTATAAGGTCCGGCTATCTTCCTGGTTTGTTTTAAAGCATAACGAATGGTCTTTATCGCCTTTCTGGCCTCGATTTGCGCTTTTTCGGACAGTTGGATGACGGTGTCGTACTCATAAAGAATCCTGTCCCCCGGAATCTGTTTGACGACAGAATCGTAATAATGGGTAGCCGTTTGTACCTCCTTGTCTATGTCGCTGGCCGTTTTGGTGATCAGACCAACCAGGATCCTGTCTTCCATAGAGGAGTCCGCTCCTGCGCGCTTTGCAGTAGCATCGATTTCGGCCTGAAGTTCCTGGGCTTTGGTCAGGCTTTCTTCGGCACTTTTTTTGGCCTGGACGATATTTTCTATCCCCGATGCCTTCTTCGTGACGGAATGGTCCCGGCCGCCGTCACTGGAGAGATACCGCACATAGGTATTCTTATAGATCTTCAAAGTTCCTGCCAGGCCGTTGGTGTTTGCGAGATCTTCTTTTTTCTCGAGGAACTGGGTATATAGATCCGGGTCTTGTCTTTTGAATTGCGCCACGATCGTATCTGCTGTGGTGTCATTGCATAAGCTGGTGAATGCTTTGTTGAGTTTATCATAGAACAATTCTTTGTTGGATTGGAGGATAGAGAAGGATTCCAGGGCATTGCCGGTGGTATCTTCGACTACCCCCAAATAATTGTCGTTCGCATCGAGGATAAATTTGATGGTCACATCCTTAATGCCTGGACAGGCGCTTGCGGGTGTATCCCCGGATAGAGGTATGGTGTCGATTTTTTTGGCAATCGCTGTAAGGCTATCCGGTGAAAGGTTGTATTTCGTTGTATCCAGGGGTGTGCCGATTGCTTTTTTTTCCCTTGTCACTGCTTCCACCAAAAGAAGCGACGGGGTCATAAGATGTCTGTACATTGTCATGAAATGCACGCTGTCCGTCGTGTCTCTGAAGGTCTTGATGGCTGTATTAAGACTGTCGATAGTCTTTTTTGCCTCGGGGCTGATCGGTAACGCAGATTTTTTCTGGCCGGGAAGCTTCACTTTCAAAATGGTCTGCGATTGACTGACCAGGGAATACAGGCAAAGTAATAAGAGCAGTAGTTTTTTCATGCCAAAAAAATACCGAATGATGTTGGACCTGTCAACAGTGAAAACACCCTTTTTCCCGTTCCAACGTGAAAATCAAGAAATGGAAAGACAGTCTCTCTGGCCGGTTATTTGCAATCTCATCATTGTTACAAAAAGCATCTTATGGCAAAAAGACAAAGCGCAGGCATCCTTCTGTACCGGCTGAAGAATACCCTCGAATTCTTCCTGGTACACCCGGGCGGTCCCTTCTGGAAGAAAAAGGACGCCGCCAGCTGGACGATTCCAAAAGGGGAATTCGGCGATGACGAAGAAGCCCTCGAGGCCGCCATCCGTGAGTTCCGCGAAGAGACCAGTTTCACGCCCAATGGCCCTTTTATTCCCCTTACACCCATCCGGCAGAAGGCGGGAAAACAGGTCTTTGCCTGGGCCGCCGCCGGTGATATCGTTCCCGCGCTCGTAAAAAGCAACCTTGTGACGATAGAATGGCCACCCCGCTCCGGCAAGAAGATCCATATTCCCGAAGTCGACAGCGGCGACTGGTTCCCGCTTCCCATCGCCCGCGAAAAGATCAACCCCATGCAGGTAGCTTTTTTGGAGGAGCTCCAGGGGATCGTCGGATCGAACCGGTATCCCGAAAGAAAATACTGACAGGTATGTTGTAATCCGTATCTCGTATCATTCCCCTGAAATCCAAGCTGACATTATTTTTTCGCGGAGAAACCGGGTCTCAGATCTGGTTAAACCTGTCTTAAGCCGTACTAGTATTAATAGTATCAGAAACGCTGTTAGACCGGCAGTCGTTAACAGGCACAATTGAGCTTATGGACATCCTCATTTATAAGCAGAGTAGTATTCCGTTTGGTCTCGTTGAAGGAGAAGGTTGGAATCCTGGTTTTTGCAGCATACGGGAAGTAAATAAGAGGCTTTGTTTACTAAAATGAGTTTGCCGATTTTACAGTAACATAAGAGCTGCTCAATCTTTATATGGAAACATTGGTGGTGAGATTGTCTTATTCGCAAACCTGGCCGCTGCGGCCGTAATTATTCGGCATGAATTGAGTCGTCTGCCACCTGAGCGAGCTATAAGGATACATATCGACATAATTTCAGGTGTTTTCACCTTTTTTTAAGGTGACTATAAATTATATTTTGTCAATTTATAAATTTTACAATAACCTCAACTTATGACAGAATCCGCTAAACCGCTACTACAACCGGCAGAGTTCGCGTCCGAATCGCCTTCCGAGCAGTCCGACATCATGCGGAAAATAGCTGAAATTATTAAAGATACTCATTCAGAAGAATTGATCTTATCCTTGTGCGGATTCATCGGCACGGACATTCATAAAGTAAGCAGGAGACTGAAGCATATCCTGGAAAATACGTTTGCGTATAATACGAAAATCATCTCCCTGAGCGATTATATCAAAGAACGGGCAGAGAAAGCGAAAGGAATGAATAAAGATACTACTCCTTGCTATGACTATATACGAAGGCTCATTGAGGGCGGTAATGACCTAAGAATGGAGTATGGCAATAGCATCTTGTCCGAACTAGCGGTCCAGAAAATGGCTTTTGACCGACTAAGGGACAAAGAGGAAGACAAAGGGAAGGGATATCGGACTCGCCGACGGTGTTACATTATTGATTCTATCAAAAACACCGAAGAGCTCGAATTACTCCGAATCGTATACCGGGACATCCATTATGCCATTGGTGTCTTTTCCTCGATGGAGATTCGCAGAGCCAATCTGAAGGGCAAACAGCTGAAAGAAGCCCAGATCGATACGTTGATTGATCGGGATTCAGGGGAGGAGATCACGCATGGGCAAAAGGTCAGAGAAACCTTCACCCAATCGGACTTTTTTTTACGGTTGGATTCCTATTCCATGGAAGAACTGGATAACCGGCTGGAACGTTTTTTGCACTTGGTCTTCTCGACAAAGGTGGTCACTCCGACCGTGGAAGAAACTGCCATGTACCAGGCGTCATCTGCAGCAGGGAATTCCGCATGCTTATCCCGGCAGGTGGGAGCGGCCCTGAGGAGGCCACCGGAAGTGGTGAGGCGATCGAACCGGACCTTAAGAAAGCTAAACCGAAAACGACCCTATCGTTGGAAGCCATTCCTGTGTTGGAATTAACGGTTTCCACCCAGCTTGAAAAAAAAGGATTGAAAATTACTTAGTCAGCCTTATTTTTGTCACGTATGAAACAGAGCAGCGAGAAAAATCAAACCAAAGAAACTCCTCAACTGGAACTATTTAACGGAGAAAAGGCTTCCCAGGCCGCTCCGGGTAATGAGCTGCAAAACTCGAGGATTGTATCCCTGGCGGATCATAAACATCAACAGGATATTAAAAAGTTTTATGATATAGCCAGTAAGTTGACATCCCATCTTAAGTAGATAGGGTCGTTTCGAATTCCGAACAACCAATCGACGGCTTAGGCCGGTTACTTGTCATTTACGTACGAAAATGAAGAGTTGGAGAAAGTGCCAGCAAAAGATCTTCTGTAAAAATTTGATGAGCACGAACGAAGTTGTCACTATTTCTTGCCAAACGCCCTAAAACCGGGCGTTTTCACTTTTTGTATAGAGAGGTAGGTGTGCCCTCGGGATGCCGGTTTTAGCCTGACGATATTGCGGAAAGGATCGAATAGTGGAATAATCCTGCTCATTCATTGATTTAGTGAGATGGTTTTAAGAGCTTCATCGAAGCTTTCTCCGAAGCCCCCCACACGACCGCTGACAGAAACAGCAGACCCACACTCGTCAACACCAACTGATGGATACCCGCATGCGCGATGGTAAGCCCCCCGTGGGTTGAGCCGATCGTGACGGCCAGGTTGCCGCAGGAGGTGAAGAGGCTGTTGACAAACTCCGGCGATTCCGGTGCCGCGGAACTCACGTTGATATTGCTGATCAGGAAGCCTCCGGTATGGATAAAACCCCGGACGAAGATCATGACAGTCATGACAGCAAGATGCCCTCCCGCAAAAAAGACAAAGAGATGGCATAAGAGCAGCAACCCGATAAACGCCAGGGTCGTCCCGGGAATACTTCGGCTAAGCATCCTTCCCGCCAGCCAGTTGCCTCCGACGCCGGCTATGCCAAAGAGGAGAAACAGCCCGCTGATCTGCGCGCCCTTTGCGCGGGTCACCTCACCCAGATAAGCCGCCACGTAACTATAGCTGGCATACATCGCCGAAATCATCAGGCAAGCCAGGGCTAAGCGCCACCACAACCTCGGTTTTCGCAGGATCCGGGCAGTGTCTCCGTAAGAGACCCTCCCATCGACCGGCAGGGAAGGCAGCCACGCCCAAAGACCCAGCAAGGCCGCCCCGTTGAAAAGAGCGCATAATCCGAACGAAGCCTGCCAGCCGAAGAGACCGGCCATCCAGGTGATGAGGGGGGACTCCCAGCACGCTGGCGATCGTAAAGCCGGCGAAGACGAGACCGACAGCTTTCGGAGACTGTGCGGCGGGCACCGAACCGGCCGCGGTGGACAGGGATATCGACCAGTAGACGGGATGCAAAAATGCCGGCAGGATACGAAATGCATGGCGATCTGTGGCAGAATGCCGATGATGCCGAACTCGGTGGTGGCAATGCCAAAAATGCCCAGGGAAAGGACATACAGTATTCGCTTCATGAGAATCCCGGTTTAGATTTTTTTTGTGCAAATTTGTGCGGCAAATGGCTTTGCAAGAGCAGATGCACCTTTTGGTAGGATACTTCCCTTTTTGAAAGAGAGCTGATTTTCAATGGAAAGAGAGACGATGCTGATTGCCGATGAGCCGGTTCCGATATAAAAAATGACGATGTTTGCAAAAGAGAAACGATTTGAAGATCGAACGACAAACCAATAACCGATGCCCGAGTTTTTTCACGACCATAAGTTGTATTACACACCAATAGAGTTTGCCTTGAAGCATATCGGCGGCACCTGGAAGATGCCCATTCTCTGGCGGCTGCAGTATGGTGTCCTGCGTTACGGGGAATTGAAGGCTGATATCCCGCATATCACGCACAAGATGCTGGCCTCGCAGTTGCGGGAGCTGGAGAGCAAGGGAATGGTCGAGCGGATAGCCTACCCGGTGGTACCGCCGAAGGTGGAATACCGTATTACCGAAAAGGGGTTGAAGGCAATACCCGTGATCGGATCTATCATGAAATACGGCTACGACCTAATCCGCGAAGCGGGGGTCGAATACCCGCCGAAGTCGTGAGGATGCTTACCGTTTATAGCTGAAATCTCTTCGGTTTTTAAATTCCAGCCGGAAATCGCTGCCGTCGATTGCCGAACTGTAAATATTGCCCACAAAGGTTTTCTTGTCTACAGTTGGGTCGCCCACCTTCCAGCCGCAAAAGAAAATACGGTTGCCCTTCAGAACGGGCTGAAAACAATCATAGCCCTCGGGTGAAACCTTCCTCGTCTTTTTTGTCCCGCGGTCATAGACAAAGATGGCAGCGGGCGGGTCATCTTCCGAAGAGTTGGGATCGAGTTCCATATCGAAGATGATGCTGGTCTCATCCCCGCTCAGGACGTATCGCGATGCGCTGGACCTTGAGGGATCCTTGCGGAGCCGGGTAATGGGAATACTGTCAATGATCCTGCCGGCCAGGTCGAGAATAAATACGTTAGCCAGGTCATGGACAAGGATCTTTTTGCCGTCGGCGCTCCAGGCGGGAGAAAAGACATCGCCCTTCTCATTCAATCCTTTGGTGAGATTGATAGGAGCGGCCGCGCCGTCGATCCGCCATAGCAGGATATACCACTGGTTATACGATCCGTAATCGATAAGAGCGTTATAGACGATGTATTTTCCATCGGGAGACCAGACGGGGCCATAACAATGTTTGCAAGCCAAATCCGGCAAGGTGGTAGCTCCGCTCGTCAGGTCGGCGATCCCGATCTTTCTGATGTCCCCGCCACGCTCATATTTTGTATAAGCGACCCGGGTGCCATCTGGTGAAAGGTTGGGGTCGGCGCCGATGATATCCAGCGTATCTTCTTTCTTGTCGCCCTGGGAGAACACGAAGATGTTCAGTCCGTAGCTATAGCAAACGTCATAGCGTTTCTGGCTATTGACGCGGCAACCGGAAAATAAAAGGACAAGAACTAGCAGGCAATGAGGTTTCATGCCTGAATGTACGGATTTTTTGGTCAGACCTGCCTGGAAGGGGCCAGGTGATCAAAGATTGTTCCCTTCTTTTATACCTTAAAAATTTACGGCGCCTTCCTCAATGTAAGGGGACAAAAGCTTTAATCCCTAAAGTTTAAATTGGGTGTTTTCACTAATGTCGTTTCGTTTAGTGTAAAATTGGGTGTTTTCACCGTGCCGGATCAATGCAAGTCATCGTAAATTTCAGACAGCCTCTCATTCCCTACTCAAAATATTTTAACCTATGACTGGAAAAGCCAACAAGCCGGAATCCTCGTCACCCGAAAAAAAAGAAAACACAGATTATGATTCGAAATTCAATGACATCAATAACCGGTTCGCCAGTACCGATAAAAGGATCGACGACTTAAAATGGAGCCTGACCGGGTGGATGACCTTCTTTGGGATCATTTTCGGGGTTTCCGCCCTGATCTTCAATAACAATTTCAATGCTGAGAAAGAAGGTTTACGACAGCTAAGCAAAGAAATGCGTGATGAGCTAAATGGCAAATCGTATAACGCGAGCCTGGAATTCCAATCGTTCAACAAACACAAGCTGTCCGGACAGGAAGTTACGGGAAGAATCGAAGAAGCCAGCCCGGGGAAATATTTATTGGAATTTTCGATCATCCTAAAAAACACCGGGGAATCTTCAACGGGTCCCATCACCATAAAAGTATACACGGATAGCTCTCTACAACTCTATGACATCAGTACGGATGAAGAGAAATACGCATACGAGGCATTCCATCATGACAATCTGCATCCCGACAGGCTGCCGGCCCTTGCCTCCTTCGAGGCAAACCTATATATGGGTGTCCGCAAAAAACCGACAAAGGGAAAATACCAGGTATTGGTAAAGGGATATTGCGACAATTCAAAAGCGATCACGAAAGATGAGTTCAACCTGATCATAAACAATTAAGTCACCAGCATGCCCGCTGAATATCGACACCAATTACCGAAAATACAGGGCCTTAAGGAAGACGAACTTCGGCTTTGGGCTGAACCTGGATTCCGCTTACCATTTCAATGGATTCTCATCCGGGGTCAAATACGCCTTGGTCAATAAAAGAGATACCGCGACCTCAGCATTATTATCGAAGAATCTGCATAACTCTAAATTTCTGAATCAGCAACATTTATTACTGCATATGGTAACCGACTATACAAAAACCCTAAAATCTCCGCGCAAGGAGATTTTTCAAGATGGGATCCACCTTCTGTTTGCGGTAGATACGCCCTTTAATAAGCTGGATACTGCCGTTCAAAACAAGGTGAAAGAGTTGGTGCGCAGCAATAAAGAGCTAAATCTCCTGACCATTATAGTGGACAAAAAACCCTCCTCTAATTTTATTTCGGAGATCGATCACGTCATTTTCGATAGCCTCAAGAATCAGATTAAGAAAGGACTGCTTTTGACGGTGGGCGTGAGTGACACCACGTATAACGACCAGTTCTTTTTATCGAACATCGTGATGAACTCGGAACTCGTAAAAGGAATAGGGGCCTACAAAACCGGCTCCAACTTCGAATATGATATTAAGGGAGCCTTGAATTTACTCGATGACAGCCTTTATAAGGGAAGAAACCTGAAACGGGCGATCCTGAATCTCGAACCGGGTTTAAACTGGGTCATCCGAAATAAAGCCAACGACCAATCCTGGCTGGAGTTTCAGGTCAGCGGCGCCTATAGCCATAATTTTACGACCCTCTATCATAATGAAAGGAGGGACAGCGTCACTGTAAATGGAACCATTCGCGTCCGAGTCTATAACGATATTTGGATACCTCTGGAACTCAAATATGATCCTAAGTCGGGAGCCTGGCCAAAAGCGCCGCCACCAAACAAAATTGACCAAACTCTCTTCATATGGTAGTGTTTCGAACTTTGCAGACAAACACAAAGACGTCATAGGAACCTTATCAATTTAGCGGCGTTCGTTGTCAGTATTTCTGTGATGATAATAACCTGCAATGACAATGCGAAAAATCGGAGATTGCAGTCGCGCAATTCAAACAACAGGAGAAAGCATTTCATATGGTTATGTCCTATTAAAGTATATGGACAAACTGACCATGGAAAATAACTCAGATACATTTTATTTCCAGATAAAAGGTTTGGACTTTTTCAGGATGTCGACACAGGACAAAAGAAGAATCGATTCGCCGGATGCTGTGCTTGAAAAGAGACTATAGGGGTAACTTTGGCCTCGCTGTATAAACCCGTCTCCCCGCCACCGCGGCTACGGCGATCAGCGTCACGAATACATTCCAGTAGCTGTACCGGAAGTCGCGGTCGTGCTGGTAGACCGGGAATTGGCTCAGCGTATACAAGACGCCCGATAGCTGGATCCAGGCATGCAGTTGCCAGTAGCGAACAGCGGAGAAGCGATGCCCATCGGTGTGCGTCGCGGAAGAATGGGTATCCACAGAATCATTGACCCCCGAATCACTACCCGCAGCTTTCTTTGCCGCCCTCCGGCTCCGGTACAGGAACCCCGCAAAGGCCGCCGTATTCAGGAACAGCCAGAACCAGGGCGAATAGAGGCAGGTCGGGCTCAAGGAGGTATACATCCCGGTGAACCAATCGCGCAGGTCGTTAGGGGCCTGTTGCACATGGAGGGCGTTGTTGGGCTCGATCCAGACCGACACGTTCCAGTAGCCCCCGCTTTTGAAGCGTTGCCGGATGCGCAGGTAGTAGAGAAAGCCTTCCCACCGGTTGCGGAGGTAGAGGAGTGGATGCCGCCCGATCGCCGATAGCCAGCTCCGCGTGACGATGCTGTCCATGGCCGCGTCGGGGTAGGGGATCATAGAGGGTCTGCCGTCGGGTGGCCAGACGATGTCGTCGAAGGACGCGGGGGTGTATTGCCGCAGCAGGGTATCATAGTGGAAATAAGAATAGCGTGTGAGGATGGGCGGGAACAGGTTCTCGCCGCTGAGCTTCGAGATGCCGGTGAGATCGAGCAGCTTCAGCTTGAAAGCAGGGTAGGCCTTCGTCGCGTGGATCACACGATAGGTCAGGGTCTGCGCAGTGAAGAGAAAGACACCGCAGACCGCCAGCGAGAGAAGCAGGGATTTCCAGCGGATCCGGCGCGTCCATCCAAACGCCCCCAACCAGGGGCTCCCGGACCGGCTGCCATGAGTCGCAGACGACCCTGTTCCGGGGACCGGCACTGCTGGCGTCGATCTCACCGCTGTCCCGGAGGACCGGCCCTTGAACAACTCAAACGGAGAGACAAACAACCAGGTCAGCGGCAGCAGCGCCACCACGGTATTGGTGCGGATCCACAACCCGAAAACAAGTAGAAAAGTTGCGATGACTTTGCCCTCGTGTGCTCCTTTTCCTGTGCTCGCCTCCCTGTTCCCGCCCGCCCCTTCCCCGACCTCCGCCAGCATCAGCGCCGCAATACCCCAAAGCAGCGAGGTCAGGCTGTCGCGCATCACATATTGAGGGATAAAAGAGAAAAAGGCGACGAGCAACAGGAGCGCCCAGAAACCGATCGAGCGGATGGGAACGCGTCGGACCAGCAAAAGAAGAAAGACCCAGTAGAGAACCATCTGCAACACGAACATCGATTGATAGTTGCCTGTCAGCAGCCAGAGCATCCGCCAGGTCCAGGAGAAGGCGCCTCCGAACCAGTCGTCGTAGGCCCCGGTCGTCACTTGGTGAAACTGGCTCCAGGAGTCGGCGCCATAGGAGCCGGGCATAAACAGGCAGAAGAGCCACGCTATTACGAGACCGGTGATCAGGATCTTCGCCGGGCGGTTAGGTCGTTGGTTCCGGGTGCTGATATTGAGTAATGTGAGTCTTGACAAATGTTTACGGTATTGGGACTTTTGTTTATTGTATTGGGACTTTACAAGGATAGGTTCTTTTTTGATTTCCTTACGGATGTCTTCTTCGGATGGCCGCTTTCAAACAGCTCATCCGGTAATTCGGCAACGGCTTTATCGATACCCTCCGGCGTCTCCGGTGGTTTGTGCAAGGGGATGTTTACCAGGGGGCGCAGGATCTCATACAATTCGGCCATCGGCCGGCCACCCCTGATTTGAATCAGGTGAACCTGTTTGTTTTTTGCCGTGTCATGGATATTGCTCCGCTCGCCGATCTTGTCGTAGAGGATGATGCCATTCTGGCCCATCCTGCCTATTTTGTCTTCGATGACTTCCTGGTTCCCCGCCGCGATCAGACCCACTTCCAAACGGATCCGGCCTCTCCGGGTCTGCACCTCGGCATCCGTCTCCCGGCCGACCTCGCGGTCCCTTTCGATATTTATCCAGAAGTTCTCGTTGAAGGTAAATCCCAAAATCGTCAGGGCGGTTTTTATCAGCACACGTTCGAGTTCTTTGCCGACCTTACTCTTGTCGGAGCCCCGGATGGTAAGGGTGGCGGCGCCCGCCATCAGGAAGAGCCAGGCCGTCTCCAGGTCCTTTGTCTTCCCCAATTTTGTAAAGATCCCGGAAAAATAATCATAGGTCTCCTGCAGAACGACGGAGAGATCGCCTTTTACATCCAGGTTGTCGGCGGTCTTGTGCGGCAGGCCTATCAGCCAGGTGTGCAAGTCCTGCTGCTCCTTCGACTTCCTCTTTATACCGTTCAGATCGGTCACCAACCCCTGTTTCCAGTCATCTCCATAGATCGCCCTTGCATGGTTGCAGATTTCGAGGAGCCACAGATAGGTCAGGAACAGCTTGTCTTTTGTATTTCTTTCCGTGATGGACCTGTAATTACCGCCCTTCAGCACATGGGAAGCCAGTATCCGGAGCGATTTGCCGGAATAGGCATTCGAGAGCGTCAGATTTTCCGTAAGCCACTTTCTGAAGGTGGGTATATGATAGTCCATCATTGACAAATGATCGGATAAATAACAAATGATCAATGGCCGCCGGCAAATGATCAATAAACGCTAAAATCGACCGTCGTATTCTCCGGGATAAGGGGTGTCAACGACTTCTTCATCAGCTCGAAATATTTTTTCTCCGAGTCGATCAGCAAAAACCGCCTGTTCATCCCGATAGCGGCCTTACCCACCGTCCCGCTGCCGCCAAAGGGATCCAGCACCAGGTCGCCTTTAAAGGAATAATACCGGATTACCTTCTCCGCGAGTTCTTCGGGGAAGGTGGCGGGATGTTCCTTGTTAAAGGAGGGATGTATCTTCCACAGATTCGTCTTGTCATAGTCGTCGCCGATCTTTGACGCTTTTACCAGGGACTGGTCATAGTGATTCCGTATATTCCAGTCGATGAGCCGGCTGGTCTTCTTTCTATAGACCAGGATATACTCGGTAACGACAACGGGCTTATATTGAAGCGGCTGCCTGTCTGCCGCAAACCGCCTCCCCCTGCCGATATTCCAGCCCGCGCCTTCCGGTTTTACCCAATGGATATCGTCGATAAAGTCAAACCCAATTTTATCCAGGATACCGTGCAGGTCGAAGGGGATGGGGACCCGGGTAGACGCCGTATTCCTGGAAGTCCGCTTGATCAGCACGGGCGAGATATTCACCACCAGGAACCTTCCTTCGGATAGCACCGCATGGCATCTGGCAAAAATCCTTTCCAGAAATTTCAGGTACTCCTTATAGTCCACATATTCCGAATAGGCGGGCTTGGCATTGTAATAAGGCGGGGAAGTAAACACCAGCTGCGCCGTATCTGGCGGGAAATCGGCCAGGACGTTGATGCTATTGCCTAAAATGATCTTGTTGCCCACCGGGGCGGGGTAGATCAGTTTTGATTTATCCGAAACCTTCTGATTCCTGCTTTTTGTCTTTTTGTGTTTGTTGACCCGGTCGATGATCAATTGCAGATTTGTGCTGTCCGTGATCTTTTTGACATGCCTGTCCAGTCTCACTTCCCCTACCAGGTTCAGTTTCGAGTTCTTTGCATTCAGCGAGACCCGCCAGGAATCCAGCCGGTCGTCATATTCGGGGAGACCGGTGGTGATGAGACTATAGTGGTCGGGCAGATGCTCCTTTATCCAGGAATCTGTTTTTTCCCGGGCTTTTTGCGTCGTCCCTTTTTCAAACTTTATCGTTGTCGAATTACTCATTACTTCTTTGAATTACTCATTGCTTCTTTATTGCCGCCTCCATTGTGGCAGACCCAATCATGTTTGCGTGGAATGGTATCCCAGGTTATTGAATGAGCCCCCAAGTTATCATATGCAGGGCACTCTCCCGTATAAATATTTCTACCCTTTTTCCACCGGGAGCGCCCCGACCCGATCCCTTTTGACCGCCCCATTCTGCCGTAAAAATAGGTCCAATATCCGGAATAACTAAATATTTTAGTTGGAAAGGCGGTTCGCGCTCCTGAAAAGATTGCCCGGCCGGATAGTTTTGGAATGCCTGGAGATAACGTTTATGCATACTATCTTGATCCCCGGAAAGATCCTATTTCTTCTCTGTTCCTGCTGGTATTGGGATTCGGAAAGGACGCCCCCACCTTCCCGGAGGACGCCCTGTATAATATGATCAACAAAAATTGATAGAAACACAAACGCCCGTTGCGGGTGAGGCAGCGGGCGTTCGGCGGTATCCGTACTTTGTTCTGATAGTTATTTTGTCCTGATGGTCTATACCGTAGCCTGCACCAGGATCTCTTTTACTCTCTTCGCCACTACATCGACCTGGTCGGCGCGGAGCAATACCACTCCGAGTATCAGCGCGTCTTTGTGTCCATTGGCGACGATGCTGGGCGTACCCTCTTTCATGGCTTTGAGCACTTCCTGCGGCGTGGTCTTCACTCTCATTGGATCCCAGCTGACTTCCAGGCTGGGGAAGGCGTTGGCGGGGCCGGGGCTGACGGTGACTTTCGTCTTGACGGTCGCGACTTTCTCCAGCTGCGAGCCGATGCGTTTTGTGCGGTCCAGCCAGTCCTGCCATTCCTTGGCATGGTCGCGTTCCAGGTAGGACTTCAGCGCGGCATACATGCCGAACATCTCTTCCTTGTTGACCTTCATCGGGCGGCCGATCGGCGCCTCATGCGGGCTATGGTTCAACTTGGCGGCTTCGATCAGGTCCTTGCGGCCAAATAGCAGACCGGCGCTCTGGGGCCCGTGGATCATCTTGCCACCCGAGAAGGTGACGAGGTCGAAACCGATCTTCTGGTATTTGAAAAGGTTTTCCACCGGCGGCACGTCGGCGGCGGCGTCGAGGAAGGTGGGGATATTATGCTTCCTGGAGATGGCGACAAAATCTTCATGGGTCACGCTGTGTTCGCCGGCGGCGTTGAAGAACAGCGCCATCACCGTGTTGCTGTTAAAGGCGGCTTCCATGGCGGCGGGTCCTTCGATTTCGATGATCTTCGCGCCGGTTGTCGTCACGGCCTGGTCGAACAGGTAGCGGTGGCTTTTCTGCATGATCACCTCGGGACGGGTGGGCAGGTTGGGGATCATTCTGATCTTGTCCTTGTCGGTGCCGGTGATACAGGCGGCGGTGCCCAGCAGGATTCCGCAGGCGGCGCCCGAAGTCACCATGGCCCCTTCGACGTGCAGCATCTCGGCGATTTTGGCGCCTACCTTATCCTGGAGATCGAACATGTTGGCAAAATCCTTCGAGGTCGAATTGATCGCGTCCAGCACTTCGGGATTCATCAACGAACCCGAGAGGAAGGTCATCGTCACCCCGGAGTTGATCACCCGGGTCACGCCCAGCTCGGCAAAGAAATCACGACCACTGGAGGGGGGAGCTCCCGCTCCCGAAAGACCTGCCTCTGAAAGACCGTTGGCAGATCCGGAAGGATCGCCGGCAGCGCTTTTGCCTGTAGACGAGCCCGAAGACTTCGAAGGGGCGGCTTTCGACACAAGGGGCAGCAGGCTCGGCAGCGTGCCGACCAGCGGTAAAAAGGACAATCTTCTGATAATATCTCTTCTTTTCATGCAGTTTATTTTTGTTTAATATTTGATCTGGAAGGTATAAATTATTTAAAAGAGCGCCCAAAGAAATATGATAATTGGCAAGTATTAATCAGGGCCTGCCCCACGAAGCCTCGTCGTAAACAGATCCGGTCCCTGGGCCTGTACGGCCGCCTTATCATTGTCGGAATTCAGGCTGGCCTCCGATTGGGGACAGGGTAGGCGGCTCGGGATCGTGCCTCCAGTCGCGTTGCCGGGAAACTTGTGCGGCGGGGAAACAATTTCGGCTTCCTGGGAGGGGTCTGGGAAAAAAGCCTTAATTTTTGACCCGCAAATGGATACCATCATCCCGGCCGAGTGGAATACCGCAGGACCTCTTCAGAAATTTACCGCAAGACTGCTGACCGGCTGTGTACTGCTGTTGTTACAAATTGTGGAGCCTCTGCCATCCCTTGCATCCCTGAACAGACTCTCTTCGTCAGGTGACTGTATCGGCTTTCTCCGGGGAGAACGGTTCGCGCTCGCGAATATGGGCAACGACGGCTCTCCTGATGCGGAAAGATCCCTGTCCCTTCCGGCAAATGATGTCGACAGTGCCGCCTCGCGAAAGGAGGCCATCCGCATCCTCTCGACGATCACTCACCTGGACAGCAGCAACTGGTGGCCCCATATCCGGCCGGCTCTCTTCCTGGAGAACCTGCGTAATAATATTTATCACCCGCTGTCTATCTACCAGGGCAGCAATACCAATTTCTGTGGCTACGCCGCCCTGACCTATCTTCCCCTGCATGACGACCCCGCGGGTTGGCTGCGGTTCATGCTGGCGATCTACCGTGATGGGCAGGCCTCTTTCAACGGCATCGCCTTTACGCCTTCGGCCCGGATCCATGTGGCCGCCGGGACCCTGGTCTTTAAAGGCGTGCTCGACATCCGCCCCGCCGACCAGCTTTGGTTCCTCATGCTGGCGGATCATTTCCGCGGTTATCTGAATATCTTTACGCCCCGTTTCCGCGATGGCTCGGAAGACACGTTCTGGGCCGCGGTAAACCTGGGGAAGTTCTGCCGGATGGTGCGGCGGCTGGGCGGCTACAAGACCCACACCCGCGGGTCCGACCTGATCCGTCCTTCGATCCACGAACTGTACGACTATATCAGCTCGTCGATGAAGACGGGGATCACCTTCTTATATGTCGACAACACCTATCTCTATAAGAAAAACCATGGCACCCTGAAACTGCATATCCCCACGCATTATCTCGTGCTGACGGATATCCGCCACGACGATGGTCCGGATGGGCTGCTCACGATCACCTACTGGGACTATGGCGGCAAATCCCTGCGAAAGATCAGCGAGGAGTTTCTGAAAAAGATCACGTATGGGGTCGTTCATTGTACAAAAACCGATTGAATGGAACAGCTTGTCTTGCAGAATATTTTGTTGACGCTAACTGAAGAAGGTGAAAATATACGGAAGACTGGGAAATAAAGTGCGGCGTTTTAATGGATATGGAATTGGATAAACTAAGAAGATATTATGAGAGGAGGGTACAATTTTACAATAAATAAAAACTTTGTCATAAAAAATACAATCTCATACCTGGCCGTCACAATGCTATCCGCTCTGCTAACAGGTTCCTGCACGTCGGTGAATATCACCCGCTACTACCATCGGCACCAGTCCGCATTGGACAGCATTCAGCATACCTACAAGACGGCATACCGAATCCGACCCTTTTCGCTGGAATTTACGGACCATAGTTTCCGGCGGGTATCGGTCGAGATCCTGACGGACAGCCTGAAATATATCTATGAATTCGGGCCCGGAGAAGAGGCGGCCTTGCAGGACAGCCTGCGGAAATACCAGCTCGATGTGCCGGCCATCGACCGTTTGATCACACAGATGCGTTCCATGCATTGCGCCTGGGTGAACAAGCTGGATTATTATTCGCTCTCCGGCGAGAAACACCTGCTGACCTATATCTCGCTCTGGCCGCGGGTGATCAACCGGCCTTTCCGCAACAAACAGTATTATATCATCGCCTATTTTTCCGAGCCGCAATTCTTTGACACCCGCGGTGAGCTGATGACGGGCCGCCGCGTCCGCCGCATCCGCAAGATCAATGCGGAGATCTACAATCGTATCAGCGACACGGTGTGCTATACGCTGTCGGACCGCTTCCGGTGAACCAGACGCAAACATGCATACCAATTGGTGTTCCCCCCTGGCCAAGCCGTGGGCCCGATCGATTGGAACCCCAATTGCTCCAGCGCCGCCTTCTGCAGTTTATCGGCTTCGTCCAGGTCTGTGAGCACCCTGTCGATGGAGGGGTCCAAAAAAATAAAGCGAAGCACCTGCTCCCAGACGGGTTGATAGTTTTCCTCCCATCGGGCTGTCAACGGGTTGAGCAAGAGCCGGGCCTTATAATCCCGGCTTTTTCGGTAGGCGGCGGCTCGTCCACCAACCAACTGTCTACCGGCTACCCATTCACCGACTAGTCCTTCACCAGCTGGCTCTTCATCAGCCACCTGATTACCGGCATCTTCCGTTTCTCTTAGCGCTGGCGCCGGCAAATGACCGGTCAGGAAGGCGATCTTCCAGCTTCCTTTACAGACGATGAAAAAATCGGGGAACAGGTCTTTCCGGGACTGCCGGTATTCTTCCCGCAATTGCGCCGCGATCAACGGGGCCTCCAGCTTTCGGGCAGGTCTAAGGGCAGCTATCCAGCGAGCAATGTCCGGGATATCATGCTTTTTCATCCTGGTTATTTTCCAGGAGAGGGTGTTGTCGCGGGGGTTGGGGGAGGCCATAATGGCGCACTAACTTTTGGGAGCCTTAGCAGATGAATAAGCAGTCCTACAATTTACCGAAACCATCCAATATCCCGAAACCCTTGAACCCTTAAAATATACTACATGTAAATATTTATGGAAACAATAAGTTAACACAGGATTTTTTTACAAAACGGCCGATTTTATGTAATATGGATAACCGTTAGATGTGTTACCGGTTTCCGATATTGTTTGACTCCTAACTCGATAAACCACAATTTTTTATGTTTTTATAGTCTGCATCAGACCTCATTCTATTCTATCATATTATACAATATTCTATGCACTACCATGGATCGATCCGGCTTAGCCGGGAAGAACTCGCCATTGTTGAAAAAGCCATTCACCACGTAAGGGACCACTACCAACAAAAATTCACCGAACAGGACCTCGCCGAAGAATTCGGGATGACGCCAAAAAAGATGCAGACCGGTTTCAGGAAGGTTACCGGGTTCACCGTTTATAAATTTCAACTCTTTGTACGGATCGAAATGTCGAAAGAGTTCCTCCGTGACGAGAATCTGTCCGTCAAGCAGGTCGCTCATAAAGCCGGATTCTCCACCCAAAGCCGTTTCGGCGAGATCTTCAAGGAACTGACCGGCTACACTCCTACGGATTATAGGGTTGAACATTTCGGATACAAGAAACCATTTAGCGATAATTAATTAGAAACCACCCTGGAAACGAGCGGCGTTTTCAGTACGAAAGCCGCATTTCCAGTAGGAACTGATTTTTTTCGGGGAATCGGGCTGCGCTATCTTTGGCTTGTTGTTCCACGATCCTTAATCACGCAGAACGGTAGTATCTCAGCCAGGAAAGAATCCCATAGAATCTGTATTATCAGGATTTATATTATCGTATCCATATTATAAATAATACTCCAGCCCAGTACAGGCTCCGCTTTGTAGCACTCCCATATATACCAAACCCTGCAGGCTGATAGCCCTGTTTGATCTGTGTTGCCCGGCCCGTGAGGGGCGTTCAGATACAAGCAGTGCTTCAGCGGCCGGGGATTCTGAAACTATTCAACTCTACAGTAAAACCTTCCTTATGCCTATTAATGGATTGTTCACTCCATACGATTATGATCGTATCAACAGGGCTATCGCCTACATCGAAAAACATTACAGTGATGCCGTCTCCGCCGACCAGTTGGCGATGGAAGTCGGTATGGACATCAAGCAATTGCAAGCAGGAGTCTATTCCCGAAAAGGTCTCACCATCCACAACTATATTCTAAAAGTTCGCGTCGAGCGGGCTACCAAGGATTTGGAAGATTTCGGTCGTCCCATCAAATTTATCGCAGCCAAGCATGGGTTCAGCTCCTCTTCTCATTTCGGGGCGGAATTTAAAAAGCAGACAGGCCAAACACCCAGGCAGTACCGTTACCTGTTCGCCTTGAATATGTGTAACGGCTATGATCCATCCGGACCGGGTAAAGATTTGTCCTGAATCAGGATCCCGATTCCGCCGATAACAAGAGCGTGATTGTTCCAGCATCCTGGCTGTAGTCCCAGGCTGCCGGGGCTATCACTTTCTCCAATCCTGATACTATTTCCCTTGATCTTGATAGATTATACGAGTAGCTTGTATGCCCATTGACGCTGCATGCGGACAGTCCTCTTCATATTCATTTTATCCCTGGCAGTTGTCGACGATCTGCATGCACAGGAGGGTCTCAATGTCAGGGGAACCGTGACGGATAGTAGCGGCTTGCCTTTGAATGCTGCTACGGTTCGCCTGATTGTCGCGGGGAGCAATCTCCGTGTCGTGGATACTTTTGCAGGACTAACCCGGCCGGATGGATCTTTTCATTTCCGATTGCGGGAAGCCAAGCCGTTTACTCTCCTGGTCACCATGAAAGGATGCGGAAATTTCCAAAGGAGCTTTTCGCCAGCTGCCGCCATTCATTCACTGGTCTTGTCGCCTATCTTGTTGAAAGCTGCTTATACGGACTTGGCACCTGCCACCATCGTTGGGGTCAGGCCCATCTGGATCCGGAAAGATACAGTAGAATTCTATACGGCGGCATTTCATGTGCGGGCCGGGGACGAACTGGAATATCTGCTGAAGAAATTTCCGGGTCTACATGTCAATAGCGACGGGTCGGTCGCCTTCCAGGGCAAGAAGATCGCAAAGATCATGGTGAACGGGCGGGATTTCGTGGGGGGTGATGTGGCGACTGCGATCCGAAACCTCCCTGCGGATATTGTGGAGAGTATTCAATTGATCGACGACTACGGGGACAAGGGTCGGCTTACAGGTGTTAGGAGCGCCGAGTCAGAGAAGACCCTCAATGTCGTTTTGAAACAAGACAAACGAAATGGAAAATTCGGGAGTCTCGAAACCAACACCGGGAATAAAGGGAAATATAATGTGACCTTATTCTCTGACGTATTCAACAAAGACAAGCAACTGACTTTAAATGCTTGGTCGCGGGATGTTTCTGCCACGGGAAGTAACGATGAAAAAGGTGTTCATTTCGGTTATTCCGATCGCTGGAATAAAAAATGGTCGGGTAGCACCGGGCTGAGCTTATGGAGAGACGATTATTCTTCCGGAAACGGAATGGCCCAGGACAATTTCCTACCTGGCAGCATAACTCATCTTCAACAAACCAACCTGACGACCGGTGACGATGTTAATGGGGGCGGCGGGTATAGCCTGGAGTATCGACCAGATCCCAATACTCTCCTGCGAGTAAGCCCTTCCCTGCAGCTTTCGAAGTCGTCAACGGCGATCTCAAGTGATCTTTCATCCAGGGAGTCGGACAGTAATTTTCAGAAAAACACCAGCGGAAATTCCACGAATCTTATGCACTCTCAAAACGTTTCGGTAGGGGCTGATATATACTTTGAAAATACTGACCCCGCTTCCGGAAGACGGTTTAGCTTTACCGGAGGAGCACATTATTCCAATCAGCGGCAGAATGGCGATCAACGAATAAATACGACTATTCAAACGGATAGCATGGGCAATGTCTCTTTTGATCATTATTTGCTGCAGAACACAAGCCTTAACCAGGATCTTACAGCAGGACTAAATTATTATCTTCCGCTTGGGAAGACGGCCTTTCTGGAATTGGCTTATGCCTGGCATTATTCACTGATTCAAAATGACAGGCTGACAAAGGCCCCGGATAGCATTACTATGTTGCCTGCCACGATCGATTCCCTGAGCAATGATTACACTTTTCATCTGATTACCCACCGGCTTCATGCCGGATACCTGGCTCATTCCAAAAAGCTCAACCTGACCCTGAGCCTGGATGCACAACCTGCTTCCCAGAACGGCCAAACGGCTAATAAAGGCGACGTCTTGTCTTATCACTATTTTAATATGCTACCCCTGGCGCAATTGTCCTGGTCTTTCTCTGCTGCCCGGAAGCTCAACGTGGAATACACTGGCAACTCCCTGCCGCCGCAGGTCCAACAGTTACAGCCAGTAATGGATCTTAGTAACCCGCAATATCCGGTGACAGGCAATCCATCCTTAAAACCATCTTATACCCATGCGGTAGGATTGCATTATGAACAGTCTGCCGTTCTTCCGGCAGGGTTGCCGGCTTTTGGAATCGACTTCAAGTACAATACTACCCAAAATACGGTCATCCCGGATATTACCCATCCACATGACACGAGCGCCGTGGTTCAGCGTAGCACCTGGATTAATACGAATGGATTCCATTCCTTTATGGCAAATTATCACTTGGACTTTCCATACCTACTACATAAGCGTCTGAGGATAGCGGCATCAGGAAGTTTCGGTACCGTTCAGGCCGTCAGTTTAACGGATGGGGTTTTTTATCGCACAAATAGCTTGAACTGGAGCCAAGTGCTAAATGTTATAGTAGATATACCGGATGTCATTGAATACCGAGTGTACGGCAATTATACACATTCAATAACCTTATATACAGAAGGAGGCATTCTTCCCGCTTCTTTTTCGTCGGCAAGTTGGGAGTTGCAGAGCCGCCATTTCTTGTTCAAAAAATGGATCTTCGAGTATGCTGCTACGCAACTGTTCACGAGTGGAGCCACCCAAGGTTTGCAAAGTAATCCAATATTACTGAATACTTCGATCCAACGCCAATTCTTCCCCAATAACCGGCTGTCCTGTCGGTTTTCTATAAACGATCTGTTAAACAGCAGTTCCAATACCAGCCAGATCGTTACTCCTACCAGTATTACCCAAACCCGGACCACCTTGATCGGCAGATATTTTCTGTTAGCCATTATCTGGAAATTCGAAAAATTCAGGCAAGAATAATTTACCCCCGATTATGATAGAAAATCCCTTGATCCTGATAGTCCGCTAAACTAATTTACACGTCAGTTCAAAGCAATAATAAATTCTATCGCATGTGTGAGATTCTTATCCGGCCTGACCGGCGGGATTATTTCCTGTTTATTCCGGGTACGCATCAGTCACTGGAAAACAAGGCCGGCAAACTGTCAATTGTCATTCCGGCTTATAATGAAGAGAACACCATCTTATCTATCCTGGACCGGATCAACCAGGTCCGGCTGATCAATGAGATTGTTAAGGAAGTAATCGTGGTAAATGATTGTTCCCGCGACAAAACCGATCGGCTTATCAAGGAGTATATGGCCGACACCCCTGAAATGTATATACAGTATATTCTCCATACGGTCAACCAAGGAAAAGGAGCTGCCATCCATACCGGCATTGCGCATGTTACCGGAGACTATCTCATTATACAGGATGCGGACCTGGAATACGATCCCCGCGAATACAACACGCTATTGAAACCCATTGTAGAAGGTCATGCCGATGTCGTATTCGGAACAAGGTTTTTTGGTGGTAAACCACACCGGATCCTTTTCTTCTGGCATCCTATCGGCAACAGGCTGCTGACTTTCTTCTCTAATATTTTCACAGGTCTAAACCTTACGGATATGGAGACCTGCTATAAACTCTTTAGGGCAGATATTCTAAAGGGCCTTCGCCTGACAGAGAAGCGTTTCGGGTTCGAACCGGAAATCACGGCAAAGACAGCTCGCATACCGGGCGTACGCATTTACGAGGTAGGGATCTCGTATTACGGACGAACCTTCCAGGAAGGGAAAAAGATCGGGTGGAAGGATAGGCTGAGAGCCCTTTATCGCATCATCAAATATAAATTTATCAAAAATGAATACCGACCAGCTAAGCGCCCCACAGGAGACGGGACTTATAACCTTACAACATCTGAGCGAAGCACGGCGCCTGAATCAATGGATGTTTGACACTACAAGGCCTTATATAAAGGGTAGCACTCTGGAGATAGGGAGCGGTATCGGGAATATCTCCGATATGTTTATCCAACAGGGAATGCCTCTCTATTTAAGCGACCTGGAGGATAAATATTGCAGGATATTAAGCAAAAGGTTCCTGGGGGAACCTATGGTGCGGAGTATTTTTCGGATCGACCTGAGGCATCCGGATTTTGGGCACAAATATGCTGAATTGCTGGGGAGGTTTAGTACAGTCTTCGCGTTGAATGTAGTGGAGCATATTCCCAACGACAAGTTGGCTATTGCCAATGCAAAACTATTACTACGCAAACGAGGTCACCTGATCGTCCTGGTACCGGCCTATATGGCGCTTTACAATGGTCTTGACTTGGGACTTGAGCATTGGAGGAGATACAATCGACAATCGATCCGAAAGTTATTGAGCAAAGACTTCGAAATTCTAAAAGTCCAATATTTTAACATGGTAGGGATACTAGGATGGTGGCTATCGGGGTCGGCGCTAGGCAAGAAAGAGTTGCCGGAAGAGCCGTTAAGTTTCTACAATAAACTGGTACCCATGTTCCAGATATCAGATGCTATCACCTTTAAGCAGGTAGGGCTGTCTGTGATCGCAGTCGGAAAGAGAAATTAAGCATAATATAAATCATTATTGCATGAACCAGAAAATCATTTCGGGACCGGATCCCGGACAGTCTTTTATCCATTTTATATTATTCGAAAAAAAGAATCGTTCCTATCTCTTAGTTGCAGGAGCCGCTACCGTGGTGCAGTTCATCGTGTTTAAATTGCTATACCCTTATCCTGATTTTTTCTCAGACTCTTGGAGCTATATTTCTGCCGCCTCTGCTAACTTAGATATCAATATATGGCCCATTGGTTATTCAAAGTTTCTAATGGCTTTCCACTCGCTAACCCATTCCGATATCGCTGTAGTGGCATTTCAATATTTTTTCTTAGAATTTTCCACGCTGTATTTATTCTTTACCCTACTTTATTTTTATACTCCCAGTAGGACGACCAAAAATATTTTATTTATATTCTTGTTTTTTAACCCCTTATTCCTCTATCTCAGTAATTATATCAACAGTGATCCCTTGTTTGCAGGCCTAAGCTTATGCTGGATAGGGGAATTATTGTGGATTGTTAACAGGCCTCGGCCCTACCATATTCTTTCACAAGCGATCTTGTTATTTCTGGCTTTCACAGTTCGGCATAATGCGCTATATTATCCTTTTGTCGCGGCTATCGCTTTTGCTATATCTCGCGAAAGACTATGGGTGAAATTGGCAGGTGCCGCGTCCGGATTTGTGCTGGCAGGATTGTTTGTTATACATGAGCAAGATGCAGCTTATCAAATGTATGGTCTCAAGCAATTCTCTCCTATGAGTGGATGGCTGCTGGCGAATAATGCGCTATATATACGGGGGCAAATCCATGTGGACTCCTCCCAATTGCCCAGTGCCGAAACAAAGGAATTGGATCGGCTCAGCCGGAAATTTTATAGCGATCAACCTTCCGATTTCCACGAATATCTAGCAGCTTATGTAGCAAATTTCTTTATTCGGGAGCCAAGCGCGCCGCTGAAGCAATATTTTTCCCAGCACTATAGGCCGAAAGACAATCATGAAAATGTAAAAGCCTGGGGACAGGCATCGGTAGTATTCTCAGAATATGGCAAATACCTGATCAAAAATTATCCCATTGCTTTTACCAGGTATTTTATACTCCTCAATACGAAAAATTATTTCTTTCCTCCTCTCGAAAAGCTTGAAGTCTACAACTTAGGAGAAGACGATGTGCCTGCGAATGTACAAGATTGGTTTGACTTTAAGACCCCTAATGTCAGTGCAATATCAAAAGATATGCAGGCAAGCATACTTTCCCCCTTTCCCTATCTATTTTTTTTCGCAAATGTCCTTTTTATTGGCAGCCTGATATGGCTGTTCGCCAAAGGACAATATCATCTGATGGCTAGGGAATTGAGGACTGGTCTGTTCTTGGTGTCAGGATTTCTAATCGCCAATTTTTGTTTTTGTGTATTTACAACAATCATCGTGTTGCGTTATCAGTTCTTTCCCTTAATCATCACTCTTGCGTTTCCTTTGCTGCTGATCGAATACCTGGATAAAAAGGAAACAGAGAACAAAAAGGTGGTCAGTCCTGGGACTGATTCCGT
This sequence comes from Puia sp., assembly GCA_031292515.1. Classification (GTDB taxonomy): domain Bacteria; phylum Bacteroidota; class Bacteroidia; order Chitinophagales; family Chitinophagaceae; genus Puia. The sequence continues at coordinate 64,728 of JARLGZ010000083.1, forward strand.
AAACCTTGAATTATCTCAAGCTTAAATCATTTATTAAATTATATTATATGAAAAGCATATTCTGCGTCCTAAGCCTTTCTTGTCTATTTTCATGCCATCTTGATCAGGGCAAAGAATATCTGGCCAGTATTTCCAGCCTGCCTGCTTTTGACATGCTACTTATGGATAGCAGTACGGTTTTTCATGCCAAGCAGATCCCTGATGGAAAATCAATCGTGGTACTCTATTTCCGACCGGATTGTATTCACTGCCAAAAAGAGACAAACATGCTCCTTAGCCATATCGAGGCTTTGAGAAATGTTCAGATCTATTTACTAACCGGGGCATCTTTTGAAGATGTAAAAAAGTATTATAAATCCTATCATCTGGATAAGTACCAGAATATTACGGTTGGAAAGGATTACGAACATTCCTTTACCCGTATTTTCAAGCCAACATCTATTCCTTACATGGCCATATATGACACAGATAAAAAACTGAAAAGAATATATTATGGGGAAGTCGATATTGACATACTCATTTCATCTGTTCACGCTTGAATTCATTTTTGTTAATCCAAGTTTTATGAAGCACGAGCTAGATTATAAGATTACATCGAACATCCCCGACATTTATTTTGGTAAGGATGGAGAAGAGTTAGCTGATTCTCGGGAATCGTCTGCACCTCCATTTGAGGATTACTCAATCATATTGAGAAAATATGGTTTGAGTTACAAGAAGATCGGTTCGTATTTTCAGGTAGGCCTTATCGAATGGATTCAAGGGTGGATATTGGATTTATCCTCAGTGATTTGGCAGCTATCTGATTTGTTGCACAATATTGTTCCAATACTTCTGAATGAAAATGTTGCATTTAAAATTATCCAAAACTCCAAAAAAGCGACTAGTATACTGACTGGTGAAGAAGGATATATTCAGCTTGGAAAATTAATATCTATCTATCCTTCAAATGAAGATCATGCAATTAAGTTAGGCGCCAAATTGATTTCTTGCACTGCTTCCTTTAAGGGACCTCAGATTTTAACCGATCGACGCCTTCACGGTATTTTGTATACACGCTATGGAGCCGGAAATCCCGTGCTTAAATCAAATGAAAGTGGTATACAGGACAAATATATCTATGATTTTAAAGGTAACTTGATACGAGACCCTTATCATATGCCTTTTCAGCTATTGGAAGGCATTACTTGGCCTTTTTCGAGCATTGCTCCCAACAAACCTCCAAAAAAGGAAACGGTATTGCAGGACAAATATAAACCGATGGAACTTCTCAAAGAGGATGCAAGGGGATACGTAAAAAAAGGGCTTTGGCTTAAAAAAATATGGCAGGTAAAATGGTGCGTTATAAAGGAAGGGCGACAATATATGACCTCCGATATATGGGGTCGTGATATTTCCGACAGGTTGCGTTGGCAATTTGAGCTCCATAAAGATTTGCATGGAATAATTCCAATACCTGAAGTATACGATTTATTTCAGGAAAATGGAGATAGTTATCTTGTTATGGAATATGTCAAGGGGATATCATTGGAAAAAAGGGTTTATAATATTTTTAATCAGAGAATCTGGATAGAATTGCCCTTGTCAGACCGTTTATTAATGTTGGATTATATTGCCCAGATTTTTGATATCATTCAGCAAATGCACAAGAAAGGCTACATACATAGAGATATCACACCTGTCAATTTTTTAATCAACAAAACCGAAAAACTATGGGTAATTGACCTCGAGTTATCGTACAATGAATATTTGCAACGACCTGCCCCTGCCTTTCGTGTTGGAACACCTGGATTTATGTCTCCGGAACAATTGAACACAATGACTCCCAGGGTTGAACAGGATATTTATGCAATCGGATCGTTAATGATTTTCATACTCACCGGGTTATTGCCTGAAAACTTTTCATTAGAGACACCCCATGTCTTGCAAGAACAATTGAGTTTTTTTATTCCGTCCTTGAATTTAATACAATTAATAAGTAGTTGTTTTCACATAAACCCGAAAGCCAGGCCTTCCCTATCGGCTATAACCAGTGCTGTTATCAAATTCAAAGAAGAGCAAAAACTGACAAATATCTCGTCCAAATCTGGTTTCATCAGTACTCCTCTCAATGGCGATAGTATAGAGATTATTATAAAAAACGCTATACGTGGAATGATAAATGAGGAACTGATTACTAAGAATGGCTTATGGTATTCAAGGACGAATCAGGAAGAAGAATTGGCTTATTGCCATATGCAGTCTTTGTCAGTCTACCAGGACTTTTATCAGGGTTTGAGTGGAGTTCTTTATTTGCTTGCCCGTGTTCGTAAAATGGGTTTTTCAATTGAACCTTGCCAAGAAGGGTTTGAGAAAAGCGTAGCTTTTATTAGGGATAATTATAGTCAACGGTTAGAAGATTTGCCGGCTGGATTATACTCTGGGACAGCAGGTATGGCTATTTCGTTTGCTGAAGGGATCAGTGCCGGTTTAATTCCGGATACTCTTGAATTTAGGGGAATGATAAATGGTTGGCTGAAAAATGAGAAAATATCAGGTTGCGGGGTAATAAAGGGGTTGGCAGGGCAAGCTTTAGCTATGCACAAAGTTATACGTCTTTTGGGCGGTGATACTTTGAATACTCAAGTAGGAAATAAAGTAGATCAGATATTGCAGAAACAACAAGAAGATGGGTCTTGGGTAACATTAACCGATAGAAGCAAACATCAATTAAAGGTGACGGGTTGGGGACATGGAATCTCGGGTATTCTTTGCTTTTTGCTGGATTATTATAAAGACAAACCGGCTGAATACATTATCAGGCAGACGATCCTTAAAGCATTAGATTGGTTGACGAAGCAAGCCATTATCAGAGACGAAATAACGAGATGGCCTCTGAATAATCGGACAAAGTTATCAACAGGTGATTTTCAAGAGGGTTCTGCAGGAGTTGTACTTTGCCTGATCAAGGCATACGAACTTTTTGGTGATCCCCGTTACAAGAAACTCGCGGAAGACTGTTTGAGTAATTATCCACGCAGTATCGTGAACTGTAATTTAACATTGGCAACTGGATTGGCCGGACTCGGTGAAGTGTATCTGGAAGCTGCAAGGGTCTTTAAAAATGATGAATGGCAGGACAGAGCACACTGGATTGCTCAATTTTTTATGCATTATTTTTATCACCAAAAAGATGGGTCTTGTTACTGGTTAACTATAGGAAATCAACTTCCCACAGCATCATTTATGACGGGAGGCGGAGGAGTAATCCACTTTCTGATACGCTATGCTAAGCCAGGGGATTTGGATCACCCCTTATCGACTTTTTAAACTTAGGTTACTTAATATTTGGGTGTTACAATGAAAGGGAAAACATTATTATACAATATTATAAGGTGCGTATTTTTCTTCCTGTTTGCGTATTCCGGGATTACAAAACTTCTAAATTTTACAGAATTCAGAAGACAGATGGGGGAAATATTTAATTCAGGCTTTCTAATGGAATGTGTTATCTACTTGGTGCCCAGCGTTGAACTATTAGTGGCAGCTTTTTTAATAATTAAGCCATTCCGGATGAAGGCTTTTCAGCTTGGATTTGTAACGATGATATTATTTACTATTTACATTATTCTCTTGACTTTTCTTTCGCATGATGTGCCTTGTAGTTGTGGGGGATTCTTAGAGCGAATACCAACGGGCATTCATATTATTTTCAATATTTCATTTGCCGCTTTAGCCTTGGTTGGAATTCAATTGGAAAAAAAATGTAATGACAAAATGGACAAAATCGTTAACAACTTTACATATAAAAATCTTGCGCAAGATCTGCCCTCCTGCCCTGATCAAGCAGAAGTGCTACAAGCGACCTACCAATCGGGTCTGCTAAACCAGGAGAAGCCGAAAACCTGTAGAAAAGAGTAGGCATAACTATCTTTAAAGTTTAGCTTTTTGAATTAAAAAGCAACACATTTTATGAAAAAAGGACAAATCATTTTAGGTACAGTTGCATTTGTTGTTACTGCTGCAAGTACCTTAGCATTTAAAGTAGCTAATAAATTTAACGGCCATCCCAAAGTCCATGTGATAGGGGGTACTGGCAATGTCTGCCGTACATGTGCAAGTCTTCGCTCAAACACGGCAAGTGGTACAGCCCAAGCCACTAGTTGCTGGACAAATTCAGGTCACACTGGCTCTAAGATAAGTGCAGCAGGCACGGGTCACACCTTTTACTTAACTAAAACTAGCGGAGGAGTTTGTCAAAATCTCACGATTACTAAAGTTACTACTGCTCAATAATTTTAGATAAAGTAACTTTATCTTAGGAATTTTAACTAAACTGTAGTAAGGTAAAAAATACGCTTTAATACAGTTTAGTTTAAAAAGACAACTAGATGCTAGGAATTTGATTTTATCTTCAATCATTAGTGTTGTATATCAACATAACCTCGGATAGTCTAGTAAACGAGAGTACGCATAATTATCTCTGAAGTTTATCTTTTTAATTTTTAAAGCGCTAAATTTTATGAAAAAAGGGAAGATTATTTTAGGTACAATCGCATTTGTCATGACAGCCGCAAGTACATTGTCATTTAAGGCAGTTAATAGATTTAACGGCCGCCCCAGAGTTCATGTTAAAGATAATTTATTAATTTGCCGTACTTGTAGTAGTCTTCGTTCAAATTTTGCAGGTCATCCAACCGGAGCCAGCAGTTGTTGGACAAATTCGGCTCATGTTGGGAGTAAAATAAGCGGAACAGGAGTTGGTGGACATACCTTCTACAAAACTAAAACTGTCGGAGGCTTTTGTCTATCTCCAACCACTATGGTTACTTTGCTCCAATAGAACTGTTTTAGCTAAATTGGCTTTAGCTTCCTAAATGAATCTTGAGCGGCAAGAGGAAAAGTAAGGTAGGACCGACCATGTCCTTACAGGGCCAGGCAGCTTCTACCTCGTAGCTAAAGATTATATTTGTGTAAGGGATAAAAGCCAACCTATGATAGTTCACGGTTTGAAAATTGACATAGTTTATTTTATACTCCCCAGGTTACTCTTGAAGAGAGCTTTATGATGCTTGGTAATTTGATCCAACCAGGTTAAATTAGTGATTCTCATACTTATTGTCTAATTCATAACCGAGGCTTTCACTATCTGGAATTATTCCCTGAGTAATCCATTTGGGTGGAAGGTCTCCCTTTAAAAAATAATTGAAGAACTGGCCTAATCGGATAGAATAATCTATTTCGTTTGCTTCTTTATCAATAGTGTGATCTTCACCGCCATAAGACAATATCCATACTTTTTTGCCTAAACGTGCAAGGGCATTATACCATTGTTTTCCCTGCTGATAGGCAACAGTACCATCTTCTTTAGTGTGCATGATTAATAATGGGGTATGAACTTGACCGGCATTAAAAAAAGGCGAATCTTTGATGTATAATTTAAGATTTTTCCAAATTGTTACGCCAATACGTCCTTGTCCCCTTTCGTAATAAACACCCTCGGGTAACCCATCTTCATAAGATCTTATAAGATCAGTAACACCGGATGCAGATGCTGCAGCGGCAAATATGGACGTTCTCGTAATAATATAATCAGTCTCCCATCCGCCAAAACTATGGCCCTGTAAGCCCATATGATGGACATCCACCCAAGGTTTCGTTGACAAATATTTGGCGCCAGAGATTATGGAATTATAAACACTTTCCCCTACGTCACCAACCTTAAAATAAATATTGGGAACAAATACCACATACCCGTTACTAACGAACCATGGTATATTCATAAGACCGTTGCTCCATTGAGGGTGGATGAATACATTCAAAGCATTTGAGTTTTTTTCATAATAGTAAAAGATTACTGGATACTTCTTTCTAGGGTCAAAGTTCTCCGGTTTATATAGAATTCCTTCAGCAGTCATTCCATTCGATAATTTCCAATGAATCAGCTCTGAAGTATACCAATTGAATTTATTTTGCGGCGCCAATTCGGTTAAACTTCTAAATTCTTTGAAGTCATTTGTAATATATAGATTGGGGTATTCCTTAGCGCTCATACGCCTAACAATATATGTATCCCTGCTTTTTGCTTTTAATGGAAAAAATAAATCTGTTGCTCCTGAAATATCTGCCCTTATACCCGGGAAGTAATAAACAGATGATTCCATTGAAAGGCGCTCGGGATCTCTTCCTCTATTTAGTGGCATTTTAAAGAAGCCATTATCTTTGCTGTTCAAATTAAGAGCGGCCAATAATAAGGTGTCCTTTTCGTGAAACGGAATAGGGTTTCCTCTATTGATGTCCAAGCACCTCAAAGAGATGTTGTTTTTAAAACCATAGCCATGTGTAAGATTAATAGGAGGTTTTATTCCATTGGGATCCACTCGCCAAATATCCCACCGATCGTAAATTAGCACGGCTTCGTCATTGGTCATCCATCCTGCTATTCCTACCGGGTTGGGAAGATCCGGATGGTCATCATCAACATAAGTAGGAGCATAAATCTTGTGAGTTATATTTACCAAGCTTTTTCGTGCAATATTGTAGGCGAACCAATTCCTTTGCACCCGGTCGTACCAGATCACGTATTTGCCCATCCATGAAAAGTGGAGATCGTTCGTGATCAGGCGTTTTTTTAACAGCTTTCTGGTGCCATCTTTTGTTGAGACCAAGTAAATGTCCGGATTGGCGGATTGACGCCACTTGTAATTTTCATGCGTGCCAACAACATTGCTTTCAAACACTATGTAATTATCATCATCTCCTTTGGAAGAGTAATAACTACCTCGGTCCTTAGCTTGTCCCAATCTTTTCACGCATTTGCCATCGTGTAAGTCAATCATGAATAAGGAAGGTCCGTTCATTCGTTCAAATTGAAGTCTATCATCAAAATAACTTAGAACATTGACCTGTGGCATATTATCCGATGGCTGACTTTGATGTTTTTGATTTTTATCCTCTGCATAGAAAAAAACTTTATCATCCCCAGGGCTAAAGTAAATGCTTTTTCTGTCTGCTATAACCATACATTCCATACCAGGAATATTCGAACTGACCAATATTTTCGAGCTATCCATGCCTGAGTGGTAGTACCGCAAAACTTTCATTGATTGATTTCCATTTTCTTCCGTTGATAGAAAAACCAAGCTTGCTCCCGAATTATCAAATAAGAAATTATTTGTGCCATTTTGATCACTGATAACTGTATCTTTTCCATACAGAAGATTATGCCATAATACAACGTTCCTGGAAAAACTATCCTTCGTGACTTCCGTTTGAATTACTAAAACATTTCCGCTATTTGAAAAAAGATAATTGTGTACATTGAAATACCTTTTTTCGTTTCCAGTAAACAAGTCAATAATCGACAACGAATTTTTTAACCTATTATTTTTATAGGCCATCCATTGCCCATGCCTTCCGTTGGATATTTCAAAACTACCTGCGTTGGTAATATAATACAGGCTATCTTTCGAAAGATCAAAAATACCTATGCTATCATCCGCATTTCTAAATAGAAGCCATCGGCTATTTTCAGTAAATTGAATTTCCGTGATAGCGCCAGGGATTTCCTTTTTCCATGAACTGCTGGTAGACTGAATAATTAAAACGGAGGCTTGATTTGCTTTGATTATTTTATAGTTGAGGAAATGACCGTCATTACTAATTTCTACCGAATTTAAGATAGGCCAGTTAAATGGTGTAGAATGATCTAATAATTTGTTTTGTGCACACAGAGAACATGACCAAATTCCGAAGAATAGAGCACAGAAAAATATTCGCATAGGAGAATAAAGTTTTCATTAAGGTACTAATATCCTGCAAAAAAATGATACCAAATGCATATATTATTGATGATCAGAAAATTGTGGCACAGGGGTGTCATCGGACCATGTTCTTTGTCTTTTGTTCATTTTATCCAAGTTGTCCTCGAATTCCTGCAATTGGTCTGGCTTTACTTTTGTTTTAATAGCAAGCTCAATTGCTTTATTCTCCCAACTAATGGCTTCTATTAAGTTGCCGGTTTTATATAGCAAATTCGCATAGGTATCATAGTTATTATTATCTGAAATTCTTGTAACTGAAGATTTCATCCACAATAATGACTTAGATAAGATCTTTGTATTTCCAGTCACATTAAAAATATCATTCCAAATTAGGTCGTTCGTATTTCGATCTCCTAAGATACTACTATACTTGGTCATCATCATGAATGCAACTTTAGCTCTTTCGACTTGCATTTTCTTCCGGGTGCAATAATCGAGCTTGACCCTAAAAAAGATAAGATCAAAATCGTATCCCGGATATTTTCTCGATATGATCTTATGAATTTTTACCCAGTCTGTAGGAGGGAAGGAATTTTTATCTTTATAAGCGACTATTTCATCTCTGATTTTATTTTGGAACAATGGTTCACTTTTTGCCGTCAGTTGATCTCCTAAACCAGGGTACTTCTGTTTAAGATGACTTATAATTTGCTTCCAATATATTGGGCCATTCTTCCGAGCAAAAACATCCGCCGTTTCATCTTTAAAGATGATTGGACATAACGTTTCTTCTGCGTAATCAGCGCCCATTAATTGATCTATTTTGGACAGGCTGTCCAGGTATAGCTTAAATACTTTATCTCTGCTTGTACGCATTAACCTGTCAAATATCTTAATGTTTTCTTTCGTACAAGGATTTTTCAACAACTTAAAATAGGTGTCTAAAATCTGAGGGCCCTCATCACTTCCTGTATAAATTGCGGCAGTTAACGCGTCAAAGAGATAGAGTGAATCTTCCTGGTGGATCTTCCAGTTTTTGAGTACCGTATAGTATTGCTTCCGCGGATTAAGTACATTTTTGGCTTTGGCAATAAATTCTTCTCCATTTTGCGTGGCTCCAATTATCTTATGAACAATTTGTCCTTCGGGCGAAAAAAATAAATATGTAGGATATTCGGCTATTTTGAATTCTTGGCGCAAACTATCCGCTTCGACATACCACTCCCTTACACCGTGATTATCCTTAGACGTTCTGTCCATCTGAACAGCCACACTTATAAAATGTGCATTCACAAAATATCCTACTTCCTTTTGAGGAAAAATATTGTTGCTCATCCATTTGCAAGGCCCGCACCAAGTTGCATTGCAGTCCAAAAAAATATACTTTCCTTCAGACATGGCTTTTGCTCTGACTTCATTCCAGGATAATCCTGAATCAAACCTGATCCCGCTTTCCTGGCCTCTTGCTGAAATAAATACGGAGAATAACACAATTTCCAATAAATGTTTAAAATATCTATTGCATATCATAGTTAAATACATTAAACTCTAAAATTCAAGATAGTTGTGCCCTCTTAGGCGACCTTGACCTATTTATGCGGTTAGCTGATTGCATCAATAGCCTAGATTTTGTTTGAGATTGGGGTTAACTTCCAGTTCATTTAGCGGTAGTGGCATAAGTTCCCAATTAGGGCTCCAAGTACCTCCTTTATCCCGGCATACATATCCAGGGGGACCCATTACTGAGTCAATACTTCTGGTTCTTTTTAAATCGAACCAACGATGACCCCATTCCGTAAATAGTTCTATTTGTCTTTCATGCATGATAGCGGTTTGAACGGAAGCCTGATCGGTGGCTCCTGAATAGGGTGGAAGCGAAGACCGAGTACGAATTACGTTTAAGTCACTAATTGCGTCTGCAATTCCATTACCTGCCCCATTTGCTTCCGCTTCTGCCCTAATTAGGTATTGTTCCCCCAATCTAAGGACCATAAGATATTCTGTAACAGGCTTGGGGTTTAAATAAACTTTATACTTATATGGAAAATAAAAGGTATCGTTTGATGATGGGTCTATAAAGGTGCCAACCCAATTAATAAATCTCTGGTCATTAGGTTCAAAACTATTTAAAAGATTAGCCCCCAGAGCAACGTAATTTGTGCCAGTACCTGGTGCAGAAGTTAAGACAAAATATTGAGCATCATAGGTATTATATCCTGGTGCAACGGGTTGTAACTGCCATATTGTTTCGTTACTATTAGCCAAAAAAACATTTGTCAAGTTGACTATGCTATATTGGGGATTATTGATAAGGAGAGTAGCCTGTGCCATTGCACTATCCCATTTTTGCTGATACAAATACGCCCTTGCCAGCAGGGCAGTTGCAGCACCTTTATTTGGCCTTATTCGTTCCGGGGTGGATAAACCCTGGTAATCAACGAAACTGCTATTCAATTTATTTTGTGCATCTTTAAGGTCGGATATGATTTGTTGATAGATTTGTGTCGATGGTGTTCGCTTAATCGTATTGTTTACTTGATAATTAGTCGTAGTAACTAACGGCACATCCCCATATAAATTCACTGCGTAAAAGTTAAAAAAAGCGCGCATAAATTCTGCCTCTCCATATAATTGTTGCTTGATAGAATCTGATAGGGTTGTTGAATTGTTTAGACCTTCCATTACCGCGTTAGTAACGTAAATCTCTTGATAAAGCTCCTGCCAGAAATAATTATTTGAGCCACCATTGGATGAACTGGTTAAAGAGTTCGTATAAAATTGGATCAGTGTCAGATTGTCATTTGTGTAATTTTTTAGTTCGTCTGCCTCCAATCCATCCAGATAACTAATACTATTAATCCCGCCTGATAGTCCTTGTGTTGCCATCATATTATTATAGATGCTGGTGACGGCAGCAGCAGCACTCGTATTATTACTGTATACGGTTGATCCTGTAATTGACGTAGTCGGCGGTTCAATCTGTACGAATTTAGTACAGCTACTCATCACCGAAGAAAAGCATATAGAGCTTATGAGTACTTTTATTTTGTCTATCTGTAAATACATATTAAAAATATTGTTGGATGTAAATTTAAATTCAGTATTATAATGTCATTTGAAATCCCGTCGTAAATACCCGCATGGGTGGCAATGCAGTTCCTTGCGTTTCAGGGTCAATTCCATCATAATGAGTCTTCGTCAACAAATTCTGACCCTGTAAATAGATTCTACAACCCTTTAGGTGTAACTTTTGTCTGATGTTATTTGACATTTGCCAAGAAATAGCTACATTTTTTAGACGAATGAAGGAAGCATCACCATAAGCAAAATCGCTTGCCTGTGCATAGTTAAAGGCGTTTGAAGCAGCTGAGGAATAATCCTGGCTGAATTTTTGATATGTAGCTTTATCACCTGACTTCTGCCAACGATTTAAAAATATTACAGGCATATTCCCCATTGACCCAGCTAAATTGGAATAGGCGCCAAATAGAGTTTCGCCTTTTTGTTTTACGAATTGGAAAAGGAAGCTCAAGCTAATGTTCTTATACTGGAAACTGTTTTGAAAGCCACCAAAAAATTTCGGCGCCGTATTTACTATAGCGGGTCTGTCAACCAAATAATCAGGGTTATAAGTTGGAGCACCTTTGCTGTCGGCGAATTGATAGACCCCGGTGGTGTCATTTATTCCCAATAAATGATAGAGTCGTAAGACATTAAGAGGCTGACCAATTATCAAATAGTTACTATAGGCTGAATTGGTGAAATTTGGGAACGCAACCAGTTTATTCTTCGAAATTGTCAAATTAAATGAACTCGACCATGTGAAGTCTTTCGATTTGATATTTACAGTATTTACGACCAATTCCTTGCCTGCATTCTGCACCAATGCAGGTAAATTAGATGGGATGCTGATAAAACCTGTAACTAATGACACAGGCATGGATACTAATTGGTTACTCGAACGATTGCGATAATAGCTTGCCAGAATAACAATTCTGTCCTTGAAGAAGCCAAGTTCTAATCCTCCTTCCATTTTTTTGTTGATTTCCCAAGCAAGATTTTGGTTGGATAGATTTATTGGATAGAGCCCCTGAACGCCTCCATAAGGATTTCGTGTGGTAGTATAAAGATCAAAATACTGGTAGTCCCCAATGGCATCATTACCAGTAGTGCCGTAACTTGCCCTTAACTTTCCAAAGCTCAAAAAGGAAATATTTTTTTGAATCAAATTTTCCCTGGAAAAAATCCAGGCAGCGCCCACAGAACCAAAATTGCCGAACTGCCGCCCCGGTCCAAATCGACTGCTGCCGTCCCTGCGACCCGTCAAGTTCAAGAGATATTTATCTTCCCAGTTATAATTAACACGGCCAAAGAATGCATTATATTTGTATTGAGCACTATTGCTGGCAGTAGAAACGTGGCTGGCTGCCTGAATGTTTTCGATAAGAGCATCACTTACGAATCCACTGGCCGCCAGCTTTTGTATGGCTGAGTTATTTTGTTCAAATGTGCTGCCGAATAAAACGGTCAGAAGGCCCCTTGAAAGTTGTAATTTGTAATTGGTTTGCGGCTCGATAATCCAACTATTGTTTTTAATGGAATTAAAATGAGAAGATCCTGATGTGACTTTGTCGCCTGGATCATATACGGTTGTCGGGGACGCTTGTACCTCATCCGTACGTGTCATTGTGTAGCCAAAACTGGATCTTAGTTCCCAATTAGGCAAGATGGTATAGCTAAGTACCGTATTCCCAATCAAATTAGATGTATTTTGTTTGTATATTGAATTTAATGGTCCGTATGGATTTGTCCAAGTACCTGCTTGTCCAGGTGTAAGAGGTGCCCAATTCAAGCTTCCGTCCGAATTGAAAAGTGCCGGCGCATCTGGCGCTAGAAAGATCCGATCAAAACTGTAATCTTCCGATTGGACGGTATTATTGTCAGATACATAACTACCAGTGAAAGCCAATTTGAATTTATTGTCATTGGATTGAGAATTTAAACCTACATGGACGGAGGCTTTTTGATCTGCCCCACTGGGGTGCAGAGTAGGGAAAGGGGTGCTTTGTGTATTATATCCTGCGCCAAACAGATACTGTGTATTTGTAGTGCCACCAGAAAGGGAAGCTTGAGCATCGGTATAATGAGCTTTATTCTCAGTTAGTACCTTCGACCAATTGGTGTAGCGGGTTGTATCCCAGGTACCGTTAACATCATAGTCGTAGGACTGAGGGGTCTCTCCATCATTGTTAAATGCCTCGTGACGTGCAGCAAGATACTGCTTTGTATCTAACATTTGTATATCCCGTGATGGCTGCTGGAAGCCTGAATTGACATTCAAATCAACCTGCATCCTTCCCGCCTTACCTTTCTTAGTGGTTATCAAAATCGCTCCATTCGCAGCTCGGCTGCCATAAATGGATGTTGCATCGGCATCCTTTAGTACTTCGATACTTTCGACATCATATGGGTTAATATAATTCAAAGGATTTCCCCCCTGTAAAGTGGGATTAATAAGACCACTACTATTGCCTGGAAGTGCAGGTATTTGAGAATTGTAAGGCACCCCATCGATTACATAAAATGGATTATTGCCATTTGCAATGCTATTTTGACCACGTAATTGTACAGTAAAACCTCCTCCCGGAGCGCCAGTCGTCTGTGTAATTAAAAGCCCTGGAACACGCCCTTCCAGAGCACCCAATACATTAGATACAGGTTGCTCTTCAATTTCTTTGGAAGTTACCGTAGTAACATCCCCTGTACTGAGTCGCTTAGTAGTAGTGCCGTACGCAATTACTTGTACCTGATCCAAAGGATTACTACCACGCGAAAGAGCAATCGTTAAAAAAGTCTTCCCTTTTAGACTCATTTCTATGGGTGTGAATCCGGTATAAGATATCTTAATAACAGCATTTGTATTTACCTGTTTCAATTCAAACATTCCATTCGCATCGGTGGAAATTCCCTGTTTGGAACCGATTACCTCGATCGATGCATCCTGTAAGGGTTTTTGATTTTCATCCAAGACTTGGCCTTTTATATTTATTAGGACGTCAGGAGGTGGAGGCGCGGTACTGGGAGACGTTCGCGTAATCGATTGATTAATTTTCTCTTTTATAAAAATAGTCTTTTCCACTATTTTAAAATCTAACGGCTGATTTTTGAGACATTCATTTAGCGCCTGTTCGATATTCGCGTCCTTTATCTCCACAGTCACTTTTACACTTTGTATCAATTCCCGATCCACAAAAAACGCAAAATCCGACTGTTTTTCGATCGACGAGATGATCTTCTCCAGGGGGACATCCTTTCCGGAAAGGCTGATTTTCTGGGAGAATCCCCGGGCGCTTACCTGAAGGCCGGCGGCTAGTAACAGAATGGTACTCAATTTCATAACCAGTAAGGTTTTGGTGGATAGCCTGAACTTTCGATGCATGAGATCGACAAGGCTGGCAGCCTTTTTTTTCATACTTTTGTTTGTTTTAGTTTGGGTTATACAATAGCGGCTACCTTCAATCGCATGTGATGAGCGCTATCAAATCCATCACAGGCAATTTGCTGTTGAGATGATCCAAATTATTCGCCATCCTGCCTGGCCGCGGGGTGGCTTTTTTTTGGAACTCCCAATCTTCGAAATCAGAGTTGTCAGGATCTCATGCAGTTTTTTCTCATATGTCGCTGATGCGCCCGTTGTTCTTCGGTAAGGCGACCCGCTGTTCTTCAGCAGACACTCCCGCCTTTTAAATGAGCCGGAAGCTTTTATACTCCCGGCCTGTTGCGGGGCACAGTTTCACATGAGAAAAATGAAAAAGGAAGGTTTAATGGATAATGGGCGACCTGCTGTAAGGAGCGACCGGTTTAGGACCTAAGAGATTTTCTGCAGCATTGGTCAGGTTACAACAATGCCGTATTGTCTTTATGGCATCACCGTGACTTTCCGACCCTCTATTTTAAAATGAATCTTTTCTGTCTGGATGTTTTCGAGCAACTGTGAAAGCAGCAGGTTCCGCTGGATACGCCCATCGAAATGATGGTCGGTGATCTTTCCCTCGTAGACGACTTCCACATCATACCACCTGGCCAACTGCCGCATCACGCTTTTTAGATCCGCTCCGTCGAAATTGAAGTAGCCATTCTTCCAGGCTACTGCTTTTTCGGTGTCTACTTTCCGGGCTATTTTTATCGGAGAATCCGAGACCTGCGCCTGTTCACCGGGCTTTATGATGACCTGATCCGCACCCTTAATCACTCTTACCGACCCCTGGAGCAGCGTGGTCTTCGTGGCGTTTTCATCGGTGTAGGCATTCACATCGAAATGCGTACCGAGTACTTCCACGCTGCTTGCGGCGGGGCTGCCCGGAGCTGGCAGGATGTCTACGAAAAACGGCACAGCGGCGGCTGGTGCGGAAATGAGGTGAGAGACTTCAAAATAGGCTTCTCCGGTCAGCGCCACCCTTCTTTCCCCGTTTGTAAAAACGGTGGGGTACCTGAGCGAAGAAGCATTGTTCAGCCAGACCTTTGTTCCATCCGGGAGGGTCAGCCGAAACTGTCCGCCCCGGGGGGTGGTGATCGTATTAAATAAGACCGAGGATGGTTTTTCAGATAATGTTTTGTCTTCCGACGACGGAGTATAGGCCAGTTGCCCGGGCCCGGTCTTCGCCAGTTTGGTATTACCCTGGTCGGGCAAGGCGTCGGTAGTACTACTGTCAAGCAGGATAGCAGTGCCATCCGCCAGAGTCAGAACGGCTTTGTCAGAGCCGGGCAGGGCATCGTTGGGACGAGCGGCCAATCGGATCTCCGCCCCCTGCAAAGGCTTTTGTTTATAGTTATTCCACAGCCAGGCGCCGAGACCCAGGAGACTGGCAAGCGAGGCAGCCACCAGGTAGGATTTGTAGGAGCGACGGCCCAGCGGGACAACCTTGTCTTCTTCTTTTTCCCTGTCGTTTTTTTCAGCGGCAAGAAATGCATGCATACGGGCATCCATTTTTTCCCTGTTCATCCGGGAGAGAGCCAGTAAGGAATCTGCCAGGTCCTCCCGGTTCTGAATCTTCCCGAAGAACCTGCGCGCTGGTTCTGAGCTTTCTATCCAGCTATTTAATTCTTCCCATTCTTCCGTGGAGAGCCCCTCTTCTGACAGATATTTTTCTAATAACTCAGTGATCCTGGATTCCGACATATGTTATATTGTGTTATACGTATGATTTACACGATGGTCTATATTAATTGGCGGCCCTTTTCAACCATATTTGTATAACTAATTACGACGATCGATTCTTTTTACTACCAGAATATCAAAATAATTTCTAAAATTTTTCTTAGTCTCTGATAGATGGGCCCGGAGCTATTCCAACACTTTTTTTTCATACTATGGGTCGTTTTACTTTGGGGCATACAATAGCGATTCCGCTCCGTCATCTGTAATGAGCGCTATCAAATCCATCATAGGCGATTCGCTCCCGGGATGATCCAGGCTATTTACCGTCCTGCCTGACCGCGGGACTTTTTTTGACATAGTTCGTCTGGGAACAATAGGAAAGAAGGTTCAATGGCTGGCCATGACTTTGACACCTGCTCCCGGATTATTTTGGGAGCAGACGTCATCGCAAAGGAATTATTCAGCTGAAGCTTTGTTCCAATGGGGGACGCTCACTGAATAAAGACACCACGGGGAGTGGTGAGGACACCATTTGAGGTGGGTTTTTTTTGGACAGATTTTTCGCGTTTTTTCAGGATTTCCCAAAACCCTGTTCTATTCATTAATTACGACAGGGTTTCTGTCTTTACTGCCCGGGAGTGAATTTTTTTGTGCCTGGTAAGAACAGGGCGGTTTGTCAGCGATGGATGAGCAGCCCCAGCAGAACCAGGAAAGCCAGTTCTGGAAGATGCGGCGTCAATTGTCGACGAAGGGATTTCGTCGCGTCCTGACTTTGGTTGTAGACAGCCTTTATGCTGATGCCCATCAGATTGGCGACTTCGTCGGCCGATTTGCCCACATAATATCTCAGGATGAATACTTCCCTGGTTTTTTCGGGGAGGTGTTTGATCGCGTGGAAGAGTTGGGCAAGCAGATCGGCATGTATCCGTTCTTTCTCATGCAGTTGCTCCAGGCTGCCGGTGAGGCCGATGGAGGATTGCTGGTATTCCTTATACAGGTTATTCCTGCGCTGGTTCATCTTCAGGATATCCAGGCAGGCATTGCGGGCTACGAGGAAGAGATAGTTGCGCAGGTGAGAAGGCTCGCTCAATTCATCGCGCTCCTTCCACAGGGTGAAAAATGCCTTCATCGTCACGTCTTCCGCCTCTTCTTCCACTTTCAGCATATTATAAGACGCGATATACACGGCATCCCGGTAACCTTCATAGATCGTCAGGAAGGCCCGCTGGTCCCCGTTTTTCAAGGCGTCAAAAGTGTCCTGCGTCAGCATAAACTTAGGCATACAATACGAATTATACGATCTTTTAAAATACCGTACTATTTACTATTTATGAATGAGTAGAATAAAAAGGTCTGTTTGATCAAACGACCCTTTAATAAAATAAGGTTAGGTTTATGCACCGGAACTGGGAATATCTTGTGGCGACAAATCGATAAGGAGAACGTTCATTTGGGGCAATCGTCTTTATTTATGGGCGTCAAGGTAGATATTTGAGGGAAAAAAACCAACGGCCTGCATGTTATTTTTGGAAAAACATTGCAGTTAAGCACATTGATGTGCATTTCTTATGCGGGCACACCTCCTTTTACTACATTTTTTTAGCACCATGATTTTTCAATCTCAATATTTAATAAAGAAAAAATGTCTGCCCACTAGTTAAATGACAGGGCGATTCGTTCCCGCTCCGAAATCTCTACAAACATGATAAAATCCCTCCGGGCCAAATTCCTTCGCACAAGATCCAGCCAGAGCAGATTCTTCCGGACCAGATTCTTCCCGGCGAGATCCATCCCGACAGGATCCTTCCCGACAAAATCTTTCACTACCAGATCTTTCCCGGTAAGATTCGCCGGGTCGATAGCCCTGATCACATTGCTCCTCCCGGTCGCCCCGCCTGCAAAGGCCACAACCCGGTCATTCACCGGCATTCAATCCACGGGCCGATTCACAACCGCGAACCGGCCTGCAACTACGGCCGCAACCTCGTTCACGAGACCATTCCCTCCGCCCCGTCACGTACTCCTCATCAGTATCGACGGGTTCCGCCCCGAATTCTACCTCGACTCCGGCTGGAATACACCCAACCTGCGGCAGCTGGTGAAGCGCGGGAGCTATGCCCTGCATATGAAGAGCGTCTTCCCCAGCTTCACCTACCCGGCACATTCGAGCATGGTCTCAGGCGCTTTCCCGGCCATCCACCAGGTCTGCTATAATGCCCCCTTTGACCCGACCGGGAGCGGCGACGGAAGCTGGAACTGGGCGACGAGCCTGATCCGGGCGCCGACAATCTGGGATGCGGCGAAAGCAGCCGGCCTGACGGCGGCAACCGTGGAATGGCCCGTATCGGTAGGAGCGCCGGTCACCTGGAATATCCCGGAGATCTGGCCCGTAAAAGACGGCGATGACAGGATCACCGCGGCGAGGCCTTACGCGACACCGGGACTGATTGACGAGATCGAGACGAACGCCACCGGCAAGCTGACGCCATTCAGCATGAACGTGTCTTATTTCAGCTTCGACGAGACCGCGGCTCGCATGGCGGTTTATATCATGGAGAAGTACAAGCCCGGCATACTGGCGATTCATCTCGCCTGTGTAGACGAAGAAGAGCATGACTATGGCCGGGAAGGAGATAGCGTGCGCCTGGCCGTTGCCAACGTCGATCACGAAGTCGGCGATCTGTTAGAAGCCGTCGAACGCGCGGGGCTGAAAGACAGCATGGCTATCGTAGTAGTCGGCGACCATGGTTTCTCGGACTTTCACCAGGTGATCGAACCCAATGTCTGGTTGTCGAAGGCCGGTCTGCTGCGGGCCGGCCCGGACTGGAATGTGAAATTCAACCCTGCCGGCGGCTCGGCTTTTTTGTACCCGCAGCATGCGTCCGACACGGCCGTTCTTCTCCCGAAAGTGCGGGCGGCGATCCGACAGGTCCCGGATTCTATTCGGTCCCGGTTCCGTATAATCGAAAAACCGGAATTGATGAGCATGGGTGCGGATTCGAAGGCCGTCATGGCGCTCGCCGCCCTGCCGGGGACTATCTTCGGGGGCAGGACAAAGGAGCCGGATTCGTTTGCCGCTTTCGGCGGTCACCACGGCTATGATCCGAACCTGCCGGATATGTACACGGGTTTTATCGTTGCAGGCGCCGGCATCCGACAAGGAACGGTGATCCCGGAATTATGCGTCGTAGACATCGCCCCGCTGCTGGCTGAACTACTGGGGCTGGATTTCAAGGCGCCCGACGGGAAATTGGTTCCCGGTATTATGGTAAGCCCGAATGAAGGATCCAGACTCCCGAATGAACGGGTCTTCCGGATGAACGGGTCTCCCGGGTGAATAGGTCTTCCGGGTGAATAGGTCTTCCGGGTGAACCAGGCTCCCTGATTTATGGGCGGATGACCACCGGATTATAACGGACACCCGCTGTATCGGGAACAGACAGCTGCCCGTCCTCGTACCGTTATTAAACGGTTGATTGACATATTTTTACAGAAGCGGCACCGGTTTTGTAGTCTAACCGGAAATCGCTAAAAAACCAACCGCATGCTAAAAAACTATATCCGGATCGCTTTCCGGGTGCTATGGCAGAAAAAGACTTTCTCCCTGGTAAATATCGTCGGGCTGGCCGTCGGCATGACGGCTTGTTTTCTTCTATTTATCTACGTCCATTTCGAGACGAGCTATGATAAGTTTCATACGAAGGCCGACCGGATCTATCTGCTGGGCAAGGATTTCGTCACCCCTTCGGGTGTGACACCGGCACGCAATACCAGCTTCCCGATGGGGCCCGCGCTTAAACGCGAGTTTCCGGAGATCGAGAACTATGTCCGGATCGTCAACACCAGCTCCACTGTCAGGAGAGGAACGATCTATATGGAGAATGAGAACAGCGCCATGGTGGATTCCTCGATCTTTTCGGTCTTCGACTTCCCGATGGTAAAGGGCGATCCGCGCACTGCGCTGAGAGAGGCAAACAGCCTCGTACTCACGGAGACGGCGGCAAAGAGATATTTCGGCGACGAAGATCCGATGGGCAAGCACCTGGATATCAATCATGGTTATTTCACGGCGACGGTGACCGGCATCATGAAAGACCTTCCCGAAAATTCGCAGATCGTAACGGACTTCTTCCTGTCTTCGACAGCCATGGCGAGGGATACCTCCCGCGAATCGAATTGGGGAGGCTTTGGTCCATCCACCTATTTATTGCTGAAGCCCGGCGCCGATCCGGCCCGGCTCGCTTCCAAATTTCCAGCTTTTGTCGAGCGCTATTTTTCTTCCATCATGAAGGAACGGGGCGAGAGATATGTCCTCGCCCTGGAGCCCTTGACATCCGTCTATTTGCACTCCCAACGCAGTGGGCTTAAGGTCAGCGGAAACATCCGAAACGTCTATTTCTTCGCTGCCATCGCCGTTTTTATCATCCTGATCGCCGGTATCAATTTTGTCAACCTGACGACGGCCTCCGCGGTCGTCAGGGCCAAAGAGGTCGGCATCCGCAAGATGTCCGGGGCGGGGCGTCTGCAACTCATCACGCAGTTTATGGGAGAGTCGATCCTGCTCTGCCTGCTCGCCTTCATCCTGGCGGTCTTGCTTACCGACTGGCTTACTCCGGGATTCAATCAATTGACAGGCCGGATGATGTCACATGGATTACTCCGAGACCCGCACCTGCTGCTTCTCTTATTCCTCATCGCCATGGGTATAGGGCTCCTGGCCGGTATCATCCCGGCATGGGTGCTGTCTGCCTTCAAACCCGCGACGGTATTGAAAGGGAGGTTCAGCACGGGAAGGTCCGGCAGCCGTCTGCGACAGGGCCTCGTGATTACCCAGTTCGGCATCTCCATTTTCCTGATCTCGGCGACGATCGTCATCGGCAGCCAGCTCCGTTTTATGCGAAACCAGGAACTGGGGTTCAATAACAAACAGATCCTCGTCATCGAGCGGCCGGACAAGGGCAAATTCGTGTTTCAACAGGACGTCGAAAATGTGCCGGGTGTCATCGCGACTTGCTATTCAGGAGATATTCCGGGCGCCGGGTACTACCCGGACCCCACGGAAATTCAAAGCCCGTCGGGGCAACTGCAGGAACAGGATGCCGATATCTATACGATCGATTTCGATTTCTTAAAGCTCTATGACTTGAAGATGGCCGCCGGGCGCCCGTTTTCAAGGGAATTGGGCGATTCTACCCCCCGGGCGATCATCCTCAACGAGGCCGCCACGAGGTCAGTCGGATATGCTTCACCGGGAAATGCGGTCGGTAAGAGATTCGTCTGGAGGGGCGACACGTCCCGGATCGTGGGCATCGTGAAGGACTTCCACCAGCAATCCCTGCAGCAGCGCATCCTGCCGCTGGCCATCCGGGCGGATATCCCTCATTCCAATAAGCTGTCCGTAAAGGTCAACACGGCGAATTTGCCGGCCACCATCGCCGCCATCGGCAGGATCTATTCTAAATACGAAACCGACATTCCCTTCAAATACGACTTCGCGGACGAGTATTTCGACCGGCAATATCGCGGGGAGCAGCAATTCGGACGTCTGTTCCTGTACTTTGCCTTGCTGGCGATCTTTATCTCCTGCCTCGGCCTGTTTGGCCTGGCCTCCTTCAGCACCCTGCGGCGGACCCGCGAGATCGGTGTCCGGAAGGTCCTCGGGGCCTCGGTGACGGCTATCACGGGGATGCTTACACGTGATTTTCTGAAGCCGGTTATCCTCGCCTTGCTGATCATCTCGCCGATCGCCTGGTGGGCGATGGCCCGGTGGCTGGAGGACTTTGCCTATCGCATTTCCGTCGGGGCCTGGGTCTTTGCGCTGGCCGGGGTGATTGCCGTAGCGGTGGCTTTCCTCACCGTCAGCGTACGCGCCATCGCGGCCGCAAGATCCAACCCTGTAAAGGCTTTGCGGAGCGAGTAATCGAATAGGCGGGTAGCATGATTTCGGATATCCGGTAGTGTTCACACAGATCTGGTAGATGCCTTATTTTTATATATTCAGGAAGTATATCGCTAACGGATACCTGATATTTATAGATGATTAAAATTCCTTCATCGGCGATGAAATATTGGGCAATGAAATCCTATCTGAGATTCACGAACCGGTCGGTATGACTGTTGATGTCGTAAAATCTTTCGGATAAAGTAAGACGCCTTCCCGAAAAGCGTCGCAGTCTTTCCAGGATGAGCCAAAATGTTTCCGAAACCGGACAAAATCACCCCGTGGCAGGACCAAATGCTCCCGGAGCTTGTTAAAATCTTACGAAAGTGGGATGAAAACCGTTTTTCTGATGACGGCAGATGATCCCCGCGGGACGAAATAGTCGAAATCTACTTAGGAAAAATACTAATATCATCGAGTAGATCTACGCGATTTTGCAATAGACTGAAATTCCTTTTGCATAAAATTCCCGGCGCCGAAAGACGTTGATCTTCAACTGATATTCAAAAAAAACGATTCATGTACGATCTGATTTTTCCGGAACTTGGAAAAAATGGAGGGTATGGGAAATATAAAATTACTTTCTAGTTTTAACCTCGTAGGCTAAACGCTACTGATAAAGCGCCGCCGCAGACTAGAGTACCATTAATCACTAAACCTTCTAACTTATTTTCATGAGAATCCTATTCATGAGACTGGGCGCGGCTTTGCCGATGCCCGATATGTCTCCGCCACACTTCGCTACGGACAGTTTCACAGGGCAGCAAGAGTGCCCGGTCCCCCTTCCCACTTATCGATACGAATGATCAGGAGATGACCGATGTTTGGAGGTGTTCCCTCCGGACCCGGTAAAATCGGGCCATGACGCTTTGAAATCCGCGCTCATGACTTGATTGACTACTGCGATCGATCGCATGGCTGAAAAAAAATTTCAGCCATGCATCCTGACCTCTTATTGCCTGGTGTTTCCCGTTGGTACGAAAAAATGCCGTTCGCCCGGACAGGGTAGCGTATGTCCCGTCCGCAATAAACTCACAAAATTTTTTGTCATGATCGCTTTACTGTTGGTTTCGATCTACATCCTCTTCATCTCGTTCTGTCTCGGTGGCCTGTATTCGAAAGTTTTCTTCCGGGAGGATGCCGGCAGGTACCAGCCCCTGGACCTTTACTTCATCGGGTTATGTCTGGCCAATGCGTTTTTCACGGCATGGTCGCTTTTCCGGCCTACCGATACTGTGGCCAGCCTGGTCCTCGGCGGTTTTTGCGTGGTCTACCTGGTTTTCGACAGCCGGTATGTCCTCCGGAATGTGGCCGGACCGTTATGGCTTTTCCTCGAAAACTGTCTGCATATCCTGGTCATTCCACTCGCGATCGCGCTGATCCTGAACGGGGTCGTGCCTCCGCGGAACTATGACAGCGGGCTCTACCATATCCAGATGATCAGGTGGATCGAAACCTACAAGGTGATCCCTGGCCTGGGGAATCTGCACGACCGCTTCGCCTTCAACCCGAATTTTTTCACCCTGGCCGCAGGGACATCCTTCCGGACGCTGTTTGGCCAACCGGTCTACGCCGTCAACTTTGTGAGCTTGTCCGTGTTCTTCCTCTGGCTGCTGAATAAATTCGTCCGTGCCACGAGGCTCTCCAACACGATGCTGTCTGTTTTTTGGGCGGCCATCGCAATCGTCCTCATCCACTTCTGTTTCTTTCAGCTGTCTTCGCCGACGCCGGATATCCTGGCGGTGACCGTCTCGCTGTACGTGTTCATCCGGTTCTGCGAGATACTCAGAAAGGAATCGGCCGCGGATTCGATCTTCTTCCTCCCCGTTCTCTGCTGCTGGCTCGTCACCGTGAAATTGAGTACGGTCCCCGTCCTGCTCGTGGGGCTGGTGATCCTGTTGAAGGCGTTTTACGGAAAGGCCGGGAGGGTTGGGATTTTTGGGAAACCCGCAACTCCCCGAAGAGCCGGGAAGTTTGAGGCGCTCAGGAAACCCGGAGGATTCGGCATGCCTGTAACATTCGCAACAGCCCTGACAGCTCCGAACGCCCTGACGGCTCCGAACGCCCGGACATCCCTGACGGCCGGGCTAACCGGCAGACCACTGCAGGTATATGCTTACAGGAAACCGGCGCCTGCGGCACTGAAATATGTCCCCTTTCTGCTGATCACCGCGGTCATAGCCGGACCCTGGTTCGCCCGGAACTACTACCTGTCCGGCTATGCGTTGTATCCTTTTCCCTCGCTCGACCTGTTCAACCCGGCGTGGAAGATCCCGCTGCAGGAAGTCAGCAAAACGAGGGACGCCACCATGTTATGGGCCAGCTACCCCGGGGGAGACCTCGCATCCCTGCTGAAGCACGTTCCCACACACTGGCCTTTTGCGAGCTGGCTGAGCAAACAGCCGGACGTGATTTATAAGCTCCTGATCCTTTGTACGTTCGCCTCTCCTCTCTGGCTGGGTGCGCTGTATTTTCTAAACCGGCGGAGACTGTTGACTTCGAAGATCATCCTGCCGTGGGGCATCGCATTGGCGGGGGGCATCTACTGGTTCACCACGGCTCCGGATGTACGCTTCGGGTTGTCCTATATGCTGGTGTGTTCACTGTTGCCCCTGATGGTCTGGTCTCAGCGCCTGGCCCCGGAACGGAAAACGGTTACCGCTTTGTTCCATTCGATGGTGGCGTTCTGCCTGGTCTTCTCGGCTTTGCACTGTGTCTACAAGTTCAGCTTTTACAAGGCGAACTCTTCCAAAGTCGCCTTGAACGATTACCGGCTGAAAGACTTTCTCGTCGATCCGCTCCCAGTCACGGCAACCCTGGTCACCTTGAAAAACCAGCCCATCGTCTTCGATTCGACGGAGCTGAACGGCAAAAAGGTCATCTATCCTGCCAACGACGAGCGGTGTTTCGATGAGTGTCTGCCTTGTGTGATCGACCCGACGCTGAAGATCAGTTTCCTTGGACCCACGGTAGAATACGGGATCGCCTCGCAGGAATATGCCGGCCGCGAAAATATCATGGCGAAGAAGTAGCGATACGACAGTCCTTTCAAATTTCGATAGCGTTTTCAAAAACCTATAAACCTTATTGCTATGTTTGACTATCACTCCGATCGCAGAAAATATTTCGACATACTGGTATCGAGTACCGAAAAATATGTCATCCCCTTTATCGAAAGACGAATCCCGGTCCGGCCCGGCATGCGCGTGCTGGAAGTGGGCTGTGGTGAGGGCGGGGTCTTGAAATCCTTTCTCGACCGTGGCTGTGTCTGTGTCGGGATCGATACCGACCCGAACCGGGTAGACAATGGCCGGCGCTGGCTGGATGAAGATGTCCGTGAGAACAGACTCCGGTTCGTCGTAAAAGATATCTACCAGGCGGCGGGCGAGATCCGTGAAGCCGTCGAAGAAATGCATCCTCCAGGGATCCGGGAGACAAGCCTGGCCAGTGCTGGCAGATCCGGAGAAACGGCCGGGGTGACCGCAAGAGTTGTTGAAATGTCCGCGGAAACTTATGGAGTGTCCGCAGGGAATGATAAGAAGGCCGCGGAGATTTATGAGCACCCGGCTGTAAAATCCGCCCCCTATACTTATACGCCTTATCCTGCAAAGCACTATACAAGAACCTTATCCGATGCCTTATCCAATTCCTTATCCTACAGCGGGACTGCGCAGAGCGGGACCGCTCTTTTTGACATTATCATTCTGAAAGATACGATCGAACACATTCCCGAACAGTCGAAGCTGATCGCGCTGCTGAAAACCTATCTGTGCCGTGGCGGCGTCATCTTCTTCGGCTTCCCGCCCTGGCAGATGCCATTCGGCGGTCACCAGCAGATGTGCCGGAACAAGTGGCTTTCCGTGTTGCCTTACTATCACCTGCTTCCCGTCCGTCTTTACAGGTCTATCCTTCGACGGTTCCGGGAACCCGTGGAAGACCTGCTGGACATCCGCGGGACGCGCCTGTCGATAGAAGATTTCGAACGGATCACCCGCAGCAACGGCTACACCATCGTCGGCCGGCAGCACTACCTGCTCAACCCGATCTACGAGTGGAAATTCGGCTGGAAGCCGCGAACACAGCTGCCGCTGATCCGCGATATTCCCTTCCTGCGAAATTTTGTGACGTCCTGCGCCTATTACCTGGTGACGTCCTGACCACTTGTCGTCGGGTCAGGTTATGTGGAAAACCGGAAAAACAGGAAGAGCCGATAAGTAATTCCGAAGTACAAGTGATCCCGGGTGCAAAGAACCGGAGTATTGAAAGCCCAGGACGCTGAATATCTGAAAAATGGCAAAACAAAAGAATATGAAAAAATGGATCCTGTTCCTGATGTTAATCGCTTCGTTTGGAATTACTCATTTATCCGCACAGAGTTGCCTGATGTCCAATATAGCGGCCGGCCAGCCCGTCGGCTCCTCCCGTCCTAACGATGGGCCCGCCACCAATGCAGTCGACGGCAATCTCACCACGGCTTGGACTCCTGTCATAGATGGGGATGAGTGGATCTATGTGGATCTGGGCCAGAACTACACGCTCTGTAAGGTCGTTCTTTTATGGAACGACTGGAAGGGGCAGGATACATTCAAGGTGCAGTTTTCGACCGATACGACCAACTGGACCGATCTGGCCTATAACACGGCCTCGCCGGTGGCGGGCCCCACGGGTGCAGACTACCAGATGACGACGGTGGACCTGTCGGCCAGTACGATGTCGGGGCGCTATCTGCGGATCTACCTCTACAATGTATCGGGTTGGAACATACAGATGCTGGAACTGCAGGCATACGCGAAGCTCCCGCTCAGCGTCCCCTCGGTGAGCCTGACGGCTCCTGCCGATGGGGCAAACTACACCGAAGGGGATAGTGTGGTCTTGCAGGCGACGGCCTCGGATTCCGGGGGCACGATCAGCCAGGTACAATATTACCAGGGGACGACCCTGCTGGGATCGTCGACCACCCTGCCCTATACCTTCGCCTGGAAGCAGGTGCCGGAGGGGGAATATGTGGTGACCGCGAAAGCCACCGATATTTATGGTTATTCGGCGGCTTCGACCCCCATCAACGTCTACGTGGATTTTCCACTCCCGGCTTGGTCGATGACGGGCAACAAGGGGACTAACGGGGACAGCAACTTCCTGGGAACGATCGATAGCACGAAGCTGGTATTTCGAACCGATAGCCTGAAACGAATGACGATCCTGCCAAATGGCAATATCGGCATCGCGATAGATACACCTGTGGCGAGGCTGCACATAGCCGGGACGGTCAACGACCCGGTGAAACGTCCTGCCTTTATGGTTTATCCGAACGGTGATCTCGCCGCCGGTACGACGATGGACAGAAGTGTGACGACGACCGACCAGGCCGGTCTGCGCTATTATTCCAAGCTGGGGATCCTGCAGCTTGGAGCCACCGATAGGTTGGATACGACGGTATCCAAAATCGTATACAATAACTACGAAGGATCGGGTATACTCATCAACTCTGACGATTCCAACACCATAAAAGGGCGGATATATGCTTCTATTTTGGCAGGCGATCAGAATAGGATAGACTCGGCGGCGATAGTATCGGACAGCTATGTCGCAGGGGAAGCCCATCATTTGGGAACGGCAATATCGAACTCGGTGATTTCGGGATGGGGGAACAGGACGTCCGGTGTAGGAGATTTCAATTCCTGTATTGTTGGGGGTTTTGGCAATTCATTTCCTTACTTTACTCATGGTCTTATCGCCGGTGGCTATATAAATAACGAAGTGGATACCTCCGGCTACTCGTTGATTAGCGGCTGGTATAATACTTATGGTGGAATGGGGCAGTTGGTATCAGGCGGCAAATTGATCAACAGGTCGCCTTTCGGAACGACACTCGGCTATGCGAATGTCGATTTTTCAACGTTGCCCTACCAGGTAACAGTTCCGGGTTCCAATGTGACCAGCCTCGATCAATATCCTGTATTTGCATTGGGAAACTCGAGCGATATCAACGGCGTGATACGCTCTAATGCCATGACAGTCCTTTACAACGGCCGCACCCAGATCAATACGACCGGTCTGTCGACCTCGCTCACGCAAACGGCTGTCACGCCAAAAGCCGCTCTTGAGGTCGTAAGCACCAACAGCGGGGTGCTATTGCCCAAGCTGACGACCACTCAGCGAAACGGGATCGTGAGCGGCGACCTGCAAAACGGGCTGCTTCTCTATAACACCGACTCCAGTCAGTTCCAGTTCTATAATGGCATCAGTTGGACAGCCATCGGTAGCGGCTCCGGAACCGGCTCGGGCTGGTCGTTAAACGGGAATACCGGGTCGAACCCGGCAACCAGCTTCATCGGCACCACCGACAACGAGCCGCTGGTCTTCAAGACGAACAGCGTTAAAAGAATCACCGTTTTAGGAAGTGGGTCCGTTATCATCGGCGATACCGCACAGCCAGCCTCCGACGCCCTGTTTGCGGTGAATGGAAATGCCTATGTCAAAAAACTGTTCGTTACCCTGACGGGCTGGCCGGACTATGTCTTCCATAAAGAGTACAAACTGCCGGGTCTTCCGGAAGTAGAGCGATATATCGC